>CAYVXJ010000001.1:0-352624 GCA_964454815.1 uncultured Candidatus Cloacimonadota bacterium
GATAGACCACTCCCATGAGTACCGTTTTGCCCAGCCCACGAAAACCTGTGATTCCAATGATGCCTGAGCCCTTATCAGTCTCATCGAACATAGTCTCATGTGCTGGGCAAAAAGGTAGTGGGAAGATATGCGGGAAATAGGTATGGCAGAAGAATGAGAAGGCATCCCATCCCTCTGCGGTGGTTCTCCTAATCCTGTCGGTCTTAGCTTCGGGATTATCGTCTATAAAAGGCAAGACGGAGATCGTTTTTGAAGCGATCTCCGCCAGTGCCTTGTTATGCCGCTGAATGAACTTCTTAGACATAACCAGTGGTAGGAGGGTAACCATGAAAGTGCGGAGCCGGAGGCGACGGCTCCGCTTGGCAGGTTTGGGTTTGGAGGGTAGGCAGGTCTGTAGGCTTGGAGGCAACCATGTCCGTGGCTGTAATATTATCCATTTCTAACTCTTAAGTACTCAGCAAGGTCAAGGACGATGCCCTGGAACTGTTTGAGCATTGTCTCATGCCCTTTCTCGATCATAAAGTCGGTTACCTGATCCAGGAAGCGCACAATGTAGTCGTTCAGTTCCTTGGCAGGCTCAGAGTCTTTCTGGTTCTGTTTGATTAAGCTTACCAGGCTCTGCAGAGCGGTGTCCGCAGGATTCTTAGCATATTCACGCAGTGCCTGGATGAGTGCCCTCTTGCGGGCTAAGCTAATCTCATGGTCAAGCTTACGCTCTTCCTTGAATAGCTCATCCCACTTTCCGGACTTGATCCACTTGCGGACGGTGATATCGGATACTCCGAAGATCACCGCCAGCTCAGTGGGATCAGTCTTACCGTTCAGATAGGCTTCCTTGCAGTTGTCCCGCTTGATACGGAACTCGAGTGCATTACTCATACTCAGGTCTTACCTTGTATTTGTCTAAGTAGGCATTCAGGTCTTTGCCCTTGCAGCGCAATTGACCATTCTCTTTGGTGCGGAAAGCAGGCAGAGGGTTCTCTATGTCCCGTATCCAGCGGTAAACACTGGAGCGGTCGACCCGGAGGATATCAGCAATCTCATCCGTGCGGTAGTTGCGTTCATCATTGAAGACGCTCATCGGTTTTATCTCCTCTGCGGTATTGGTATTCATGGATGTCATTATTCATTCTCCCGTATTTAGTTCAAATCCACTTGCATTAGGATACCAATCATTCTTTTACAGGGTGCTGAAGTTGAGCACGATCTGACGCTGTTGTCCGGACTCATCCTTCTCATAGAAGGTGATATACTGCTTGGTGGATACTACCTGGATCGCCTGGTCGATCAGTTCCATAGCTTCTTTCCAGACAGTGTCTTTGATGTTGTATCTGCGCAGACGCAGGATACGGTACTTGGCGATCTCGCCTTTCTTATCCACCTGGAAGGCTTCACCGATGATAGCTCTGAGGTTGGCATTGGAGTCGGCAGACCACTCTTTCAGGCACTCATCGATCTTCTGCTTGGCAAGCTGGAGTTCGATGCCGAACTGGATGCGTTCCTTGAACCTGATCTCCACCCTGTTCTCTCCATCAAAGCTGTTGAGGATGGCATTGCCCTTCCACTGAAGTCCGTTCTTCTCTGCTACCTCTTCCAGGTAGAGTTCCACTTCTTCAAAGAGCTTGGCTTTATCTCTGATGATGCGTTCTTGTAACTTCTTGGCTCGTTCGATGGTCTTGTTGACGATGGCATCCTGCTTGAGGATTTCCGGTTTGATAATCGAGATGGGGATGCTCTGTCCGTTGGCATCGATCTTGGTGCGGTCGGCAGTCTTCTTAGGCTTGGGGGTCTTGGGGGTTTCCATTAGATGTCTCCTTGTAGTTGTTATCGTTTCTATTTGCATTTGAGTTGTTTTCGTTTTGATCAGTTTGTGTTTTCTTGATGTAGTTCTGCAACATGGCGATTACGGCTTTGCGTTCGTCTTTGGATAGCAGGTTCCAGTGGCTTTTGCGATAATGAGTGATCATAAAGGTTCTGAGCTTGTACTCATCCCATTTGGCTTTGATCATCAGGGAATGCATATACATGCCCTGCTTGTCATAGGTGTATTCATCAGGCTTGTTAGTGAGGCGAACCCGCATCAACACCAACTTGAGTTCGGTCAGGGTCAGTTCATCCAATGCGGTAAGCGAGTCGCCCAGCCCTAAGTACTTGAGTAGTCCTTTCAGGTCCTCTTCCGACCACTTGAACTTCTTGACCCGCATGGCATGGATGTCTTGCCGGAGGTAGCGTTCTCTCTGTTCTTTCGTCATAGTAATACCCTCGTTTGGTTGGGTTTGGTGGTTAAGTGATTATCCTGTGCCCGTGCACCTTGTTCAGGTTACGGAGCATGCTCAGGATGCCTTTGTTGACTTTTCTGCCGATCTTGGGGACGTTCTTGCGGGAGATAACCACATAGACAAAGTTCCTCAAATCGACTACTTCAATAGATGCCAGGGCTTCCAGGTAGATATAGACCCATTGTCTTGATCTGTCGACTGCTTGTGCGATGTCCCGGATGGACTTGTACTTGCCCTGCTCCAGGACATCGAGCAGTTGATGGGCTGCACCCTGGTCAAAGGTCCAGCCCTTATAGTGCTGATAACCGATCTGAGCATTATAGCGGTTAGCCCGGGCATAGATACGTTCCGACTGGCTGATCAGTTTAATGCGCTTATCCGCTAACAGTGACTCCAGGACAGTCTGTATCGCTTCAGGTGTTTTCTGGATCATGCTTGCCACCGTCTCTGTCGAGAAGGGCTTGTTATAGTGGTCGATGAAGTTCTCCACTAACTGTAGAGTGTTCATAGCGCTACCCGGAAGTCGATCTGGGAGAGGGGGATATTGGGTTGCTTGATGATCGCTGTCTCCAGCATGTGCATGATCTTGATCGCCTTACGCAGGTTGCCTGCACAGCGGTGGTAGATAACCTCTGCCATCTCCGGACTGACCTTGACCTCCATCACCGAGGTGGCGATGGCTTTGATATCTGCCTTGGTCAGGGAACCGAACTCGCAGAAGCTGTTGCAGCGATCAAAGTAATACTCATTGATCATGTTCAGCTTATCCTTGGCATTCTGCATCCCGACCAGGATCACCACTGTCAGGGTCTCATCCACGATATCACGTATAGCACCCAGTAACTGGGGCAGCCGGAAGGCATAGTCGATCTCATCGATTACGATGATGGTGTCTTCATGGTCTTCCAAGACCTGCAGGCAGGCTTTGAAGAGGTTGTTGGCTGTGCCCACCGGGATGTACTCGCCTAGGTGGTAACGTCGGTAGAGTGAGGTCAGCAGTTGCACTGCGAAGGACTTGGGTGTGGTGGTTGCCTCCAGCCGGATATAGATATACCCGTTACTGAAGGCCATACGGTTGGCATAGGTGGTCTTGCCGAGTCCGGGTTTGCCATAGATCAGTCCCAGTCCTACCATCTCCAGCTTAGGTCGGTTGAGCAGGAACTTGATCGTGGCATCGGCTTTGAGGACGTTGCTGGTTTTGATCAGTTGACCTTGTTTCATCTTATCTCCTTATCTTTAGTCGTTATCATTTACTTGCCCGGTTGATGCCGATGCGGTCGAGCATCTCCGAGAAACTGTCATTGAAGATGATACTGGGATCGAAGGGTCGATCTTCATCTCCCAGCCCATCCGTATCGGGGTTATCGCTATGTTCCGGTACCTGCGGTTCAACTCTGTCTTCCAAAAGATTGGTCACCTGCTGTTCCAGGTTGGCGATGAACTGCTCGGGTCCGGGCTCTGGTGCTTCCAGAGCAGGCGGTTGGATAAAGGTAGGGTTATCACTGGCAGCTATGGCTTTGCGATACGGCTCAAGCAGAGCATCCACCGTCTCCTGGTTTTTCTGAACGAGGATCTTGGAGCGTTGCTCAGTGTTTCGCTGCAGCTTCTTGATATAGGTGTATTCCTGCTTGAGAGCTTTATGCGCCATGGGCTGATCCATTGCCAGCTTGATGAAGGGATGCTGGGTCTGCCTCAGTTCTGCCTGGCAGATGAATACATCTTTGGTATCATAGACCAGTATCCACCTCGCTTCAGCCAGATCGTAGCGGAAGATCACCGGCTTGCCGACCAGGTCGATCAAGGCAGGATGCCAGTAGCGAAGCTTGTTGAAGACGATACCGTCATTACGGACTGCCTTGCGTTCGGCACTCAGCATCATGAAGTTCAGTTTGCCGGGTTGCACCAGTCTGTCCTCTGGCAGAGGGGCAGAACTGAAGACCTGCCAAGGTGTCTTGCCTCCTAAACTACCATGCGGTGTTTCGCCATATACGTATCTGACATAGAAGCCGATCATCTGCATCGCTTCCTCGATAGTGGGAGGTACAGACTTATACAGCTTCTGAGCCCATTTCTCGTTACGCATCAGGGGAGCAGGTTTGTTATCGATGCATGAGCCCCGGAAGCTGGAGATGAACCTCTCGAACTGCTCCTGGAAGGTCTTGAAGAAGCGTTCGATCACTTTGGCTTTGGCATTGTAGCTGGCTGCGAACTGGGCTCCGATGTTGAGCTTGGGGAAGATGCCACCCATCTCGATCTCCAGATCGTGTGCTTCCCAGGCTTCATGAAAGAGTTTGCTCTTGAAGGCTTTGCCATTATCGAGATAGACATACTTAGGCAGCGCTCCCCAGTTAAGGAAGCCGTTTCTAAAGGCGATCTGGATATGCTGGCTGTCCTCGGTAAAGGCGAGTGAGGCACCCACCGGATAGCGACTTGCCCAGTCCAGCACCATGATCATGGTCATGCGTTGAGCTTTCCCGGTCTTGGGATTGTAGATATCGAAAGCCAGAGTATGACCATCGGCTACCCATACTTCTCCCACATCCAGGATATTGTCCCTGATGATCGTCTTGATGATATGCTCGGCTACGAACTTACTGCCCTTCCGGGTTTGATTCCAGATGGCAGGATTATCCTCTGCCCACTCAGTGCACCAGCGTCTCAAGGTCGGGACACTGGAGGGAGACTCGATCCAACCCATCCTGGCTTTGGTCTTGAGTGCCGAGATAGCTGAACCGATCGTTACCTGGTTAGGATGCAGCAGAACCTGCAGCAGCAGAGCGCTCTCCTGATCGGTAACCTTGCGTTTATGCTCTTTGTTACGGCTCTTATGGATCAGGGCATACATATTCTGCTGAGCTTCCTGATAGCGTTCTATCCAGAGCCGCAGTGCCCGCTCGGTGCGTTTACCCCTTAGTCTGTATAGCTCAGGTGCCAGAGTGCCATTATTGTATTCGGATGCGATCATCTCCCACTCGGCTACCTTGGACTCGCAGTCTGCCAGGCGGTTGAGCACCACATTGCAGAAGTGTCCATACAGCTTCGCCTCGCCACCATACTTGCTGAAGATCTGATCATCCGGACTGAAGTCGATATGGGCTTCTTGCCGATCGGGTTGGCTATCTACTGCCGGGAGAGTCTGTGATTCGATACAATCAACACTTTCAGTGCTATCTGAGCCATCGATCTCTTCATTATATATAGGACTGGGATCAGGATGCTCCATTCGGGTAACCGGGACTGACTCCTGCTTAGGCTTCCTGCCTCTGCGGATATGCAGCTCGTTCAAGAGTGGCATCCTGCCCCTATTAGGCAGTTGCTCATCCAAGAACTCCCGGTACTCCTCTATACTGAAGTCATAGGGCTTCATAATATCCACCCTTCTGATCCTCAACTTTGACATACTGGTAGATCAAGGCACTATTCATCAGCTTGCCATCCACATCGATAACCACTTCCACGAACTTGCCGGGCAGGATACCCCGCTTTTCGCAGTCGCTCATCTCCAGTTGCAGGATGTCCGGCTCTGTCAGCAGGAAGGACTTGCTTACCTTCGTGCTGCCGATCTGTACCTGTTGCTTATATACCTTCATCTGGTGGCTGGTTACGTATCTCCATACGGTTCGGGTGGAGCAGTTCATCAGTTCTGCCGTCCGCTCGACGGTCAGCCACACCGTCTTGATCTTACGTTTGCTCATTCTCAGCCTCTTCGAATAAAACTCAGTTACCGCTATGAGCACTGTGACAATTACCGGTTTTATAATTGTCACAGTGGTCGGGTTGCGGGGTACCACTGTGACAATTTTCTGCCCGGTTTTATTGTCACACCGTTCAAAGCGTCTTGTAGTCAGCATTTGCGGCAAATCTGCCCGATTGGAAAGCACTGTGACAATTGTCACAGTGCTCTTATTGTCACAGTGGTCATCCATTCGACCCCTGCCTCCGGTCTCGTAAGTGGTCGCTTTCATAAGCGCCTCCCTCATATTATTGTTGGTCTCTACATAACTGACTTGCAATAACTTGGGAAGTCCTTTCTGCCGAAACCGGCACTACTTGAAAAACTTCTGAGACCGCCGGATTAATCCGCCGCTGAAACACTCTATAAAAATTAGTTCTTGACGTGAACCTTATGGGTATTTACATTGTTCACAGATACACTATAATACCCATAGGGCAAGAGTCAAGCGAAAATATGCCCTGAAGGGGGAGAAATGAAGGCAGAAGACATCGGCACAAGGCTCGGAATGCTGGTAAAAGCATTGAATCTGAAGAATTATGAGTTTGAAAAAAAGTTTGGTATCTCTACCAATTCGATGGCTAGATACAAGAGTAATACCCGTTACCCCGACCCAGAATTCTTGGCAAAACTGGTCGAGAACGGGATCAATGTTAACTGGCTACTAAGAGCAGAAGGCAGTATGTTCATCCAGGCTCCCTGGGAGCTCGGACCCGATGTCCGGACTACCAAGAAGGTGCAGGTCATCGATGGCAAGCCCACCTTAGTCAATGATTTTGATAGAACTTACGTGCGCACTTCGATGTTCCCGATCGTGGCGGAAATATCCGCTGGAGAACCTATGGAAGTGAGAGACGACTATGTTCCTGCGGATTCTGTCGAAGTTCCCACTCGTTACCTTCCTTATGGTACGGACTCCTACATTGCCTTCCGGGTTAATGGTGCCAGTATGGAACCGCAGATCATCCATGAGGATATTGTGCTGATCAAAAAGCAGTATGATTGGGAGAACACGGATGGTAGAATCTGTGCGGTCAGATTCGAGGGAGGCATTACCCTGAAAAGGATACAGTACGATCCGGCTCGCAAGGGAGTTATCCTCCAACCGCTCAATAAAGACTTTCGGGTTCTTATTATAGACTCAGATCAGACTGACTCGCTAACCATGGTCGGCCCCCTTGCACTCCAGTTGCGAGTCCACAAAATCTGATGACCCCTCCCAAAAATCTGATGATCTGAAACCAGTCTAAAAACAGCGCAAATTTGAAATAAAGGTGATACAAAGACGTCCAGAAACGTCCAAAAAGCACTGTGACAATTTCCAAAGCCAGTCCTATCTATCTCGCCACCAATCAAAGCCTTATCACCACTGTGACAATTGATACGCATTTGAAACTTTGGGTGACACATTGTATTAGCCCCACACTTAGCGCACACGGATTCGTACCACTGAGTCCGCTTTCCGCAAGCTTGGCATGTCCATCTGACTTTTTGTTCGGCAAGCCAGACGTCTATCCCTATCTCTCTGATCCGATTCAGGTTATCCAGCACCACCTGATGATGCTCCCATTCCTCGGTGCTGAATTTCTCGATCATGGCACAGGGGTATTCCGGGCAAAAGGCACAGCTCTCCGTGCCATGTTCTTTGTTGCACTGCACGAATTCACAAGTGTCCTGGCTATCCGCATTACACCCTTGGCAAGAGCTTTCCTCCAGATCGACCTTCATCTCCAGTGCCGAGGGCTCTCCCTTCTCCTGTTCCTGACGGATCATGCTGCAACAGGCTCCGCAGTATAGACCGCAATAGGCTGCGTATCTGCTCATCTGGTCTCTCCCTTGTTCTTTTTATTCTCGGGTCATACTACCGCCAGCCTGCTGATCTTGTCAAGCGTTGCCGGATCACTCGCATCAGGGATCAGACGCAGTCTTCGTAGGATTTATCTCCTTGACAGAACCATCGATCTCAGAACTGTAACTACCACACTCTGTTGAGGTATTTTTTATATATGAGGATAAGACTCGCATGGTATTGACGATCGTATTCTGCCTGACCATCGGCTTGGTGATCCTTGGGATGATCATACCGGGCTTTACTCCACCAATACGGAAACGTGGCGTTAGTTCGATCGCCGAACTACGCAAAGTAAAGATCGGTGCAACGGAGCAATGGCTGATGATCCGGGGTGAAGATTTGACCAAGCCGGTCATTCTCTTTGTGCATGGCGGTCCGGGGACATCCCAGCTCACGATCATGCGCAGGAATACGCGTGATCTTGAGAAGGGCTTTGTGGTGGTGAACTGGGATCAACGTGGCGCGGGAAAATCGTATTCCGCGATCTCTGATCTCACACGTATGCATCTGCGCCAATTCGTCTCCGACATTCACGAAGTTAGTTTATACCTTATAGAACGCTTCAAGCGCCCCAAGATAATCCTTGTGGGGCACTCCTGGGGCAGTGCGATCTCCGTTCTTGCCGTTGCGGAAAGACCCGAGCTATATTCAGCATACATCGGGATCGGGCAAGTCTCGAACATGCGACAGAGTGAGGCGATCTCCTATGAATGGACCCTGCAGCAAGCGATCAAAGCCAAAGATCACAGTGCGGTAGCCAAGTTGAATCGTATTGGGCACCCTCCCTATGAAGGCGACTGGCAGAAGAAGTTTATGGCTCAACGGCAGCTCTTGGGCAAATATGGTGGCGAATACTGGGGAAGCAGGACAGGTGCCTTCGGTCCCGTGCTGTATAATTGGTTCTTCTCTACGGAATATACACTGATGGACAGGATCAATTTCTTCCGGGGGATCTTTGGATCCGTGAGGCTGCTATTTCCCGAACTGCTCCGGGTCGATCTCTTTGAACATGCTCCGGAGCTAAAGGTGCCGGTGTGGTTCGCCGAGGGTCGGCACGATTATGAGGTTCCATCAGTTCTCTCTGCTCAGTATTTCGAAGCGTTGAAGGCTCCGCGAAAAAAGCTCATATGGTTTGAAAACAGCGCTCATCTCCCCAATACCGAAGAGCGGGATAAGTTCAATCTAATGCTGTTGGAGGACGTTTTACCCTCGCTACCGCAATCTGAGCTGTAGTATTCCCAAACGCGGGGCTGTCCCGATCCTTCCCTTCCCAATGCTTGGAGTCTTCTTGTACTCAACTTGTACTCATCTTGTACTCAACTTGAATGAAATACAAGATGACTACCAGATGATCCCTTGTCGATCAAGAGGGGCTGAAAGGCACCGGATAGGGGGGGACTTATTCTCCTGAGGGGTTTGAACCGGCGTCCGGCGAAGATTCTTCTTGCCAAAAAACACAGCTAAAGGACTTTGAAGCCTTATTCTCCTTTACAAACCAAGGGGGATCCAGTATATTATCACTTAGAAATGAATAGAAGACAGGAGCGCAAAATGGAAGACCCAACCAGCAGAATTCCCAGAACCTTACCTGTTCTGCACATGCAGAATGTGGTCATGTTTCCTTTCCTGCTGATGCCGCTGGTAGTCTCGGACGAAGAGTCCAAGCTCGTGATAGATCACGCCTTAGCCAGCGATAAGACGATGGCGTTCTTTTTGGATAAGGACAAAGACAAACCGACGGATACAGGATTTTATGAGATCGGGACGGCGGTGACGATCCTGCGGATGCTCCGCAATCAGGATGGTTCGATCAGCCTGCTCTTGCAGGGAAGCTCCCGGATCAGGCTGCAGAAGGTCGTGCAAGTCGAGCCGTTCACGATGGTCGATGTCGAATCCATCACCGAAGTGAACGTCGAGGATACCGAGATCCACGCTATGCGCAATATCGCGCTGGAGCTGCTGGAGAAGATCGCCTCGGAGAGCACTCTGCTCAATAAAGAGATGGTCAGCGGACTCAGCAACATCAAGCAAGCCGGCAGAGTCGCCGATATCATCGCCGGGAACATCGAACTCCCGATCGAAGATCGCCAGAAACTGCTCGAACTCATAGATATACATAAGCGTTACATGTATTTGAATAACTGCCTCGCTGAGCTGATCAAGCAGATGCGGGTGGAAAACCATATCCGCAACAACATTCAGCTCGAGATGAACGAGGATCAGCGCCGCTATTACCTGCGGGAACAGATGGATGCGATCCGTCGGGAGCTTGGGGAGACGGATGAAGTCTCCAAAGAGATGCTCAAATGGCGTGATCTGATCGAGAAGAACAACCTGCCGGACTACGTCAAAGAAGTCGCCCTGGAGGAACTGGAGCGTCTTTCCTCGATGCAACCCGCGGCGAGTGAATATGCGGTGATCCGCAACTATCTGGAGTGGATCGTCAATATCCCCTGGACGACGATGAGCAAGGACAGGATGGATCTGAAGAAGATCGAGCGTGTCCTCGCCAATGATCACTATGGCTTGAAAAAGCCTAAGGAACGGATCATGGAGTTCATCGCGGTCAAGAAGCTCAAAGGACACCTCAAGGGTCCGATCCTCTGCTTCGTGGGACCTCCCGGAACGGGGAAGACCTCGATCGGGAAATCCGTCGCCGATGCTTTGAACCGCAAGTTCATCCGCATGTCCCTGGGGGGGATCCATGACGAGGCGGAGATCCGCGGTCATCGCCGCACCTATATCGGGGCGATGCCGGGGAAGATCATCTCCGAGATCAAGCGGCAAGGGACTGCCAATCCGGTCTTTATGCTGGATGAGATAGATAAGCTCGGACGCGACTTCCGGGGCGATCCCGCTTCCGCGTTGCTCGAAGTGCTGGATCCGGAACAGAACAACAGCTTTGTCGATAACTATATCAACCTGCCTTTCGATCTCTCGGAAGTGCTCTTCATCACGACTGCGAACTCACTGGAGACGATCCCTGCTCCCTTGCGGGACAGGATGGAGATCATCGAGTTCACCAGCTATCTGGAGAACGACAAGATCGAGATCGCCAAGCACTACCTGATCCCCAAGGAACTGGACAACAACGGGCTCAAGGATGCCAAGATCAAGCTGCAGAAATCGGCATTACAGGAGATCATCCGCTACTACGTGCGGGAAGCCGGAGTGCGAACCCTGCAACGCCGTATCGGGGCGATCTTCCGCAAGATAGCCAGAGAGATTGCTTCCGGCAATGAGGTAAACTACAACCTCAAGGCGGAGCAGATCAAGGACTTTCTTGGTCCGCGCAAATACTCGCTGGAGCTTGCCAATCGTAAGCCGGAGATCGGCGTGACGACTGGGCTTGCCTGGACGGCTTACGGAGGAGAGATCCTCATGTGCGAGGCGATCAAGATGCCCGGCAAAGGTGCGATCCAACTCACCGGACTTCTCGGTGAAGTGATGAAGGAATCGGCTCGTATCGCGATCAGCTATCTGAAGTCCAGACATCAGGCTTTCAAGATCCCGGCGAAGGACTTTTCTCTCTGGGATATCCACGTGCACTTCCCGTCCGGAGCAGTGCCAAAGGATGGGCCATCTGCCGGTGTGGCATTAGCGACGACTTTGGCTTCGCTGTTCACGGGCAGACCGGTTCGTCATGATATCGCCATGACCGGGGAGATCACCCTTTTGGGCAAGGTCTTACCGATCGGCGGTCTCAAAGAGAAGATCCTCGCTGCCAAACGTGCCGGGATCACCAAGCTCGTTCTCCCGGAAGAGAATCAGGAATCGCTTTCGGACTTCCCGAAGGACATCCTCGAGGGAATGGACATCCGCTTTGTCAAGAGGATCGAAGAGGTGCTTGACCTCGTCCTCGTTCCCGCCAAAGCATCCAAAGCAAAGTCCGAAGCGGCTAAACAGGCAGAGAATGGATAAATATCCGACAATAAACATCCTGCTGAACCTGAAGCGGGAATACATCCCCAAGGCTGAGTTCGTCCTGCGCACGTTCTGCTATATCCTGCGCCTGAACCCGAAGTTCGTCTATGGCGGATATCACGAAGGGATCAGCATCTATTACGGACCGGAGACGGATCTGGATGTCCCGATCAAGATCTACCTCGATCCTGAGACTGAGGAGTTTTTTGCACGTCGGGACCTTTACCCCCTGGACGGAGTGAACTTCTGCAAGTTTCGCGGGGAGCATATACCTTTCCTCTTTTCCAAGGGGGGAGCGATCTTTGCGCTGGCGGCGGATCACTGCATCATCCGCAAGGACATCATCGCAGGAGGATTCTATTTTCTCTCCTGCTGGCACGAATATATCATGAGCTTTCACGGGGTCAAGAGCGGTCGGGTGGATTACCGCCAGTCGCTCGGCTACCGCTGGGACTTTACCGAGGTTCCGGTTGTCGATGTCTATGTCCAGATCTTGCTCTATGCGATGGGGAAGTTTTGTCCGCAATTCGTCCGCGATACAAACTGGGCAAAGGACAAGCGCTTCGTCGTCTCACTCTCGCATGATATCGACTATTGGGATTTCTGGGACAAGCATCAGCGAGTCGAGAACCTCAAGTATAACTTAAATACCCTGATCAAGCGTCCGGTCTCCGCCCTGTACAAGATCTTCGCCCACAGCATCCACAAGAACCTGATCCACAATCCCTGGCGGATAGTAAAGAACATCGCCCGGGATGAGGTCGAGAAGGACGTTCGAGCTACGTGGTTCCTCCTTGCCCGGAGCGACTTTGAGGATGCGCGGCAAAACTATCTCTTTAGCGTCGTGGCACGCGAACAGATCATCGATATCCTCGGGCAGCAGGAGATCGGCTTGCATGGTTCCCCCGAATCGGCTTTCGATCCCGCCAAGCTGGAAGAGGAGCTGGCAAACCTCCGGAGCATGGGCTTCGATCCCACCGGATATCGCACGCATTATCTGCACTTTGACTATCAAAAGAGCTTTTCACTGCTGGAACAAGCCGGGATCAAGTATGACTCCACGCTGGGGTATTGGGAAAACGTCGGCTTCCGCGCCGGGATATCCTTCCCCTTCTTCCCCTTCAATATCGAGGAGAACCGCCCCTTCCGCGTGCTGGAGATCCCTTTGATCGTGATGGATACGACGCTGTTTTCCAAGAGAGCGATGAACCTCTCCTATATCAGCGCGCTGAGAACCTTGAAGCGTTTGATCGATATGGCGGAGAAGTATCAGTCCCACCTCTCGTTGCTGTGGCATAACACGACCTTCGATCCGGTCGATTATCCCGGCTGGGGACATCTCTTCTGGAAGACGCTGGATTATGCACTGAAGAAGAAAGGATGGGTCACATCCCTGCACAACATCTATGATGAATGGGTAAATCTGAGCTATTGAGGTCGAAATGAAGCTGCTATCGTTCCTGTGGAAGGTCTTTTACGTCTTGTTCATGATCCTCTGTATGTTGACGCTGATCGTGTATTGGATCATCTCGCCTTTGCTCACTAAGAAAGCGCGACGGAGATACATCGTCACTGTCGTGCGGATCTGGGCAAGGGTCTCCGTCTTATCAACGGGTTCGAAGGTCGAGGTCACTGGATTGGAGAACGTCCCGGATACGCGTCAGCTCTGCATCATAGCCAATCATCAGAGCTTTTTCGATATCCCGGCGATGCTCGGATGGACAGGAGTACATGCCGGGTTCATCGCCAAGCGTGAGCTGAAGAAGATCCCTATCCTCAGCCAATGGATCCAGCACCTGCCGAGCGTATTCATCGACCGTTCGAACGCCCGGGATGCGATCCGCTCATTTCAAGAAAGCGCGGAGGTCATCAAAGCCGGGAACCCGATCGTTATCTTCCCCGAAGGCACACGTTCCAAGTGTGACGAGATCGGGACATTCAAAGCGGGGAGCCTGAAGCTTCCGCTCATGGCAAACGCGACTATCCTTCCTGTCGCCGTCAGCGGTACCTGGCGCATCTATGAGATAGACAAGGATATTCATCCGCGCAAGGTCAAGGTTTCCGTCCTTCCGCCGGTCTATCCGGATGACCCGGTCTATCATGACAAGGCGAAGTTGCCGGAATATCTGCACGACCAGATCGAAGCTGAGCTGCGGAAAATGCAGGCTCAGGACTAATTTATATCACGGAGAGTTAATGAAATATCTGTCAATATTGTGTTTGTTTGCGTTTATCGGGACAGGGCTCTTTGCCCGGGGTATCCCGACCGAATATGGCGCGAAGCTTGGGTTTAACCTGGCGCAGCATTATGGAACGAAGGTCGATGAATCCGAGTATCGGGTCAAAGCAGGGATGCGCCCGGGAGTCAGCGCCGGTGTCTTCATGAACTACGCGATCCTCTATGACCTGCGCTTGGGTTATGAGCTGCTTTATACCCAGAAAGGCTCACGTGAGAAGATCACCATCCTCAGTATGGAAGGTGAGGAGCTTGCCAGGCCCGCGGTCATGGACGTCAAGTATGACCTGGATTATCTGGAACTGCCGATCATGCTCCGCCTGCGCACTTATGCCACTTCAAAGCTGGATATCGAAGCTGTCACCGGAACCGCAATGAGCCTCAAGGTGCATGGACATCATGAACTGGATGGGACGGTCTATCTCCCGGACGGGGATGACTTCTCGGCGATCCCGATCAGCGAAGAGTCTTCACTCAGCGGGGTCAATCAGTTTGACTATAGCTTCGTCTATGGAGCAGCGGTCTATTATCGCGGGAAGCCGGATATCAGCGCGGAGTTCCGCTTTACCTTGGGTTGGGACTATCAGAGCCTGCCGACCTTTAGCCTTTCAGACCCCGTGGAGCTGCGGAATCAGACCTACTCCCTTATGCTGGGCGTAAGGTTCTGATAGCATAGCCACGCAGTCCGGTTTATTTTATCCTGCGTCAGGGATCAGCTCTGACGGTTTTTAATACGCAATATCCTTTAGGAGTATGTATGCGAATATACAATAAGCACCTCGTCATTGGGGTTCTCATTTTGATGCTGTCTCTCGGTTTACTCTCCGGGCAGGATCTGTCATCCTTCTACTGCAGTCCTTTCTCGCCCACGACAGCCGGGATCGCGACTCTCACCAATGGAGGCGCATATCTCGACCTTTGGTATGTCAACAGCATGGGAGGTCTGAGCCAAGTGAATTCCACCATGTACACCCTCGAAGGTGACTGGGCGCAGTCCGTGATCCCTGAGACACCGGCACATGAATACATCGGCTATCAGGGCTTTTACTACGTCCCCTTTAGGGATGGCTTGGCTAAGCGTGAGACGCGGAACTTGCTCGTCAACCCTATCTTCTACCCAGATGCGGGAACCAGCCCCACACATCAGAAGCTGATCCTCCTCGAAGAAGACCCCGTCGGCGACCATCTGCTTGGGAGTGCCTATCTCGACATCCTCTCGAACAAGGTGGGTTTCAGCGAGTCAAAGCTCTATTTTGCCATCCATAATAATTCGACAAGCTTCCCGGTCAGCTCCGGGATAAACTTCTTTGCCTATATGTGCGTTATTGCTGATCCGGAGGCGGATCCCGAGACCGATCCTACCGTCTATGGCTTGATGTACACTGTGGACGTTGCCGGGGTTATCAGTCCCGGTCTCTACAAGATCACAGGGACAGGCTTGAGTGATCAGACCAGGATCGGGGACATAGAAACCAGCGTTGACGCAGCAAACGGAACTCTGTTCATGTCCTGTAATCTGAGCGACTTGCTGGCTGATCCTGACTTTGCTTCGTGGTTCGACCCCACCTATCCGGTGATCGGGGTCGTCTCCATGACCTCACGGATCAACCTCACGAGTGGAGTTCAGACCTCTGACCAGACAGCCGGGGGTAACGTCGTGCTTCTTCCCAAACGTCTGGACTGGCAGGATACCGAGCCTGCTTCGCTATCCGATCCTGTCTTTACGTACAGCGAGGGAAGCTTGAGCTTCTCGGTGAACTACTTTGATGCGGACGGGAACTTCCCCTCGAGCGTTAGTTGGTCGGTGGATGGGAGCGAGGCGAGCGTCATGCGCCCGGTTATCACGACCGGATTTGACGTGCCTGTTCTCTTCATCGGTGAGCCGATCAGCGTTCCTTCAGGCTGGACGCAGGCAACAGTTTCTTACACCGTAGGCAACCAGAGCTTCAGCCAAACCTTTGACAATCCCAGCGGTACTGCCGATCCGCTCTTGCCTCCCGCAAGCCTGAGCCTTTACCCCAATCCAGTCCGGGAGCAGCTTTCCTATCGCTTCTCAGGCAGCCCTGCAGATGGTGATGTCCGTCTCTATAACCTCAAAGGTCAGCTGGTGCATCAAGCTCCGCTGCGCTCTCAGGAAGGGAACATAGACCTGCGAGGCTTGGACAGCGGTGTCTATATCCTGCAGGTAGGCGACAAGCAACGCCGCATCCTCAAATATTAAGCGTTCTTTTACCCGATAACAAAAAACCCCGGCATCAGCGCCGGGGTTTTTTATATGCGAGGAGCATCCGATCCTATAGCACTCCAAAGAGCTTCAGGGCGATAAGGATCAGAACGACGGAATTGACGCTTAACCACAGTAAGACCGTTCTGGCGAACTTCTGATAGACTTCCCGGTTCTGTTGGACTTTCTTTTCAAGGCGAACCAAGAGGTGTTCGACGGTTGCTATCTTCTCCGCTGTCTTGTCTGTCTTGCGGATATTGCTATTGTGGTCTGTATCGCGCTTCATGTGCCGGAATATTTCATAGACCAGCGGAATGAAGGCAGGGACGAGTTTCTTTAATCCGGTCGCTCCCATGTATTGCTCCTTAGAATTTGTAGCCAAGGTTGATGTAGTGAGTTCCTGCAAGGACGGCGTGGGATGAGAAGGAATAGTCCACGCAGAACTTGCGGACGGAGAAGGTGGCTCCTGCGTTCCAGGAGACCGGCTCGTTCAAGTGCACCCCGGCACGGATCGCCAAGGGTTCGAACATCTGGTATTCGGCACCGGCCATGAACTCAGTCTCGGCGGCGAAGTCCTTACGCAGCTCAATAGTGGTGTTGACGCCTTCGTAAGGGATATAGGACACGCCCATGGCGAGCTTCATCGGGAGCTCGACCTGGTTCTGGTCGCCCATCTTGGGTTGGTTGATGTTTTGCACGCTAAAGCCCAGTCTGGTTCTCTGATGCAGGATAGCCATACCGCCGACGTCAAAGCCGAAGGCATTGGAAGGGTCTTCACCCTCAAAGCTCAGACGATAGAGGTTTCCGCTATAGCCGAAGAATATCTGCGAGTGGACATCGTTCAGGAGCGTAAAGCCATGTCCGATGCTCCAGGTCTGTTCTGCCATGAGGTTCTCGTCTTCAAACTCGACGTCCATGAGTCTGCCACCGATGGCGACGGTTCCCAGTCCCTTAGGAAGGGCATAACCCGCTGCGATGGTCTTGAACTCGGTGAATTCCTGATTCTGGATATTGGCGATACCGGCGGAGAACCCGTATTTGGTCTGGGTAAGCCCCGCGGGGTTGAAGAACAGCGCATTGACGTCATCGGCAACACCGGTGAACGCTCCGCCCATTCCGCGTGCCCGAGCAGAAGGCTGATAGTCTTCGAAGACGCCGGCGTTGAGGATGCCCAGTCCGGCGAGGATCGCGATAATTAATATCTTTTTCATTTCTCTAACCTCTCTGCTCAATTCATTGTGGTGCGGATCACGATGGGTTGAACGGTCTTTTCCTTTCTCCCGGTCTCGCGATCGACGATCTCAAGCGAACAATAATATACACCGACGGGGAGCAGCTTCATGTTGCTGTCTCTGCCGTCATACTGATAAGTTTCGATACCCAGCGCATTGGTCAGCACCTTGTTGACCGGGGTAGCGACGAGGACTCCCTTGGAGTCATAGATACGGACGATAACGCGGGCGTTGATCCCTGAATTGGCGGTCTTGGCACCGTATTCGATGATGAGCTTCTGGTTCAGAGCAGGGTCAAACACGTTCTTCGTCGAAGTGGATGTCCCGAGGTTCAACCAGGCAATGCTCTCACGGATCGGGACTTTAACCTTGCCGTCAGTGAGGCTGTTGATAGTTGTCGTATCATACATGAACGAGATCAGATCGACGGTCGATTCGCCGTATTCTATCGGCTTGAAGATCAGCTTAAAGAGAGGCAGGTCATCCGTCGATGAGACGATCGGTTCCTGGGAGGTATAGACGATGGTGATCTCAGTGCCGTCAGGGGAGACGACCGGCGCAGGAGGCATCTGACTGGTCACGCATTCGGTGATGTCCAGTCCGACGAATTCCAGCTTACTGGGGTCGATGCCCACAACGCTGGTATAGGAGGAGATCCCCCAAGCCGGCTTGAGTCTGGAGGTCAGGACGGGGACGGAGATCAGCTGATGCAGCTCCGCGGTCGTAGTCTGAACTCTCAGGCTGGCGTTGGCGACGCTATCGACCTGAACGATATCGGTCAAAGCGCGGGGATTGATCCCATAATAGTTGAACGAGTAGTCGATGACACCGACGATGGAAGCCCAGGTCTGTCCGACGGTCATTGCAGGCCAGGTGAATCCGGAGCGGGGGAAGCACTGGTCATCGACCTGTGCGGCACCGGAGCCGTCGTTCACGTTGAATTCGTTATAGCTGCTGGGCAGAGACGTGATCTGCACGTTCTGCACGCGGACGAGACAGCTTTCCCACTGTTCGGCGGTAGCTGCGTTGGCAAGCGTACCGGTCGTGACCGTGGAGATGGGAGGCAGGGGGTTGCCCTGGCTCAGCACCGAGTAGGAGGAAAGGCTGGTCAATTCCGTAAAGTTGTAGTATTCAGAGACGACACCGGTGACGGAAACCATATCCCCAAGCTCAGGGAAATAGCGGTTGGTAAAAACCAGCAAACCTCTCCAGGCACCGCCTTCGGGGTCGGAGATCACGAACCCATAGTTCGTGGTGCTGGTTCCGGTGTAAAAGATAGGGGCGACGACGATCCCTTGGACCGTGACCGTTTGGGCGTTATATGGAGAATCTCCATTGGCTGCGGTAGTATATTGGATGTCATAGCAGGTTTTTGTCTGCCCAAAGACCACTCCTAAGATGAAAACCGCAAGTATTAAAAGAAGAATTCGCTTCATCTATATCTCCTTGTTGGTTGAATCCGTTTCTTCCGGCTCGAGTTCCACGGGGATCTCTGCCGGGCTTACTTCATTACTCTTGATAAAAAACATATCTATGATGATCAGCACCATCGCGATGAATATCGCGCTGTCGGCGACATTGAAGATCGGAAAGCGCTGCATGATAAGATCCGGGAAATCGACATCGACAAAGTCTGTGACGCTGCCGATCATGATCCTGTCTATCATATTGCCCAAAGCTCCGCCGATGACCAAGCCAAAGGCGATGATCTGGATGCGGTGTTCAGCTCTGCGCATCAGGTATATGATAAAGCCAATCGCGATAAATCCCACAATTACGAAAAAGATCCGGTTTCCTGCCGGGCTGAAAGGGGAAAGGCTAAAGGATGCTCCGCTGTTTTGCACGTAGGTGAACATGAACGTATCCCCAAAAATGCTCTTGAGAATAGGGATAGACTCAAATATCTCCATGCTCGTGCGAACCAAGAGCTTGGTAAGCTGATCCAGCACCAGAACGATCAGGGTGATCAGGATCGCGGGTTTGGTGGATAATCGGGCTTGACTCACTATCTTCTCTGTTTCCGTTTCTTTTCTTCCATCTTCTCGGTGCACTGGAAGCAGTTGCGAGCGTAGGGAATGACGTCCAGACGGCTTTCCTGGATGAGCTCTCCGCACATCTCACATTCGCCGAAGACACCGTCAAAAATGCGGCGTAATGCGTCGTTGAGCTGGCGGATCTTCTCCCGTTCCTGCTCCATCATCATAACGGTCTGTTCCATGAGATTGGTGTCCGAACCCTGATCCGCCTGATGAAAGGCATAAGAGGACAAATCACCGCTGCTCTCACGCGCGCCAATGCTTTGGTCCCTATTTATCTTTTCGATGTAGGCGACGCTATCTTTAAGTTCCTGACGGATAAGCTCTTCATAATGCTTGAGCTTTTCCTCTGACATCTTCTTTGTGGCCATTATAGCTCCTCAAAACAGTCCTATTTTACACTTTCTGCAAGTATTATTTGATTGCCCTTGTTGTCAATAAAAAAAACGCCTCTTCGACCCTTTGTTCTTGCCTCCGCAGTATCCATGACAAAACACCTCGGAAAAGTGCTTTGGGATATCCTTCCACAGCCACCGGCGGATATTTAAAGCCAAGCCTCACAAATATCTTGACGAATCCTAAAGCCTTAGCAAATATCGACTATCCCAAATATGACTACCTGGAGGTTCAATGAAAGCTCGTAAAGCTATTATTTGGATACTGATACTGCTTCTGATCGTGATCGCCGGATACTTCGTCTATACCCGCGTGATGCACAAACCAACCGCCTATTTCCGCTCCTTCAACATCAATGGTAAGAACGAGATAGTCGGGATCTACCCGCTCAAGGCTTCCATGGGTAAAGAATCCACCTGCTATCACTTCATCTACGGCAAAAAGGGGATCCTGAGCGAGGTCGAATCCCTGCAGAACGGCAAGCTCTCCAATGCTTCGCTCTTCGGGGAACGTGTTGCCAGGGTCAAGGTCGAATATGCCGATGATTCCGTCAGCTACAGCTATTTTGACATCTATGGCAATCCTTCGGCGAACGACAGCGGTGTCTATAAGACCGTGATCTCCCTGAACAAGGACAAGGTTCCCGTTTCCGAGACCAACTTTGACAAGCAGAATGAGCCCGCGATGGACAGCTTTGGCGTGATCCGCTATGAGTGGACGGCGGACAAGGAAGGTCGCAAGGAAACCTGCCTGCGCTATGCCGAGACCAAAGACCCGATCATCGACGAAATGGGCAACTATCAGACCCGCTGGAAATATGACCAGGCAGGGAACATGATCGAAGCGACCAACTATGGCAAGGACGGCAAGCTCCTTGCTGACAGCGTCGGTATCTGCGTCACCAAGTATGCCTATAACAAAGAGGGAAAGAACGAGGAACGCAGCTTCTACGGCGTGGATGGCAAGCGGGTTCAGGACGAGGTCGGCATCGCGATCTACCGTTACAAGCATGATGCGACAGGTTCCCTGATCGAGACGGCTTTCTTTGGCACCGATGACAAACGCAAGACCAAAGACGAAAGCAAAGTCGCCATGATCAAGGGCGAATACGACAAACACGGCAATGCTATCCTCCTGAGTTCCTATGGCGTGGATGAAAAGCCCGTGATCGATACGCATACGAATGCCGCGGTCACCAAGCTCACCTATGATGCCGATGGCAACCGCATCGAGACCGAGAGCCTCGGGATCGACGGCAAGACCAGAGTTGCCTCTGCGGACAGCATCTGTATCACCCGGATCAAATACGACGTCCATCGCAACCCGATCGAGAAAAGCCTCTTTGGCACGAGCGACAAGCCGATCACCGATACTCTCTCCGTCGCTATTTACCGCTATGCGTACAACGAACTGGGTCTGATCTCGGAAGAAAGCTATTTTGACGCTCAGGGCAAGCCGACATTCTACGACAACGGCTACGTCAAGACTGCCAAGACGATCAATCTTTATGATAACGATGAACGCCTGATCGAGCGTAACCTCTACGATACCGAAGGCAAGCTATATAACGGGCTGCTGGGGCTGATCTCCACCGTGAAATACCAATACACGGACAAGGACAGCGAACCCAGATCCCGTCTGCTGAACAAGGATAAACAGGTCCTCATGGATCAGTGGAAACCTGCTCCGACCCCCGCAACACCGGCAAAGGCAAGCTGAGGAACGGATCAGGGGATTAACGAATTAACAGATTAGTGATGAATGGCAAAGCCGAGCGATGCTCGGCTTTGCTGCTTTTGTGGGAATGGCTGATGTCATCGCTGTCACAGTTGTGAAAGGCACATCGGTAGTACATTCCGTCATTCCAGCGAAGGCTGGAATCCAGAGTGCCATTATCGAGGTTGTCATTGTCTATAAGGAATCCCCTGCGGGGATCATGTCCGTCATTCCAGCGAAGGCTGGAATCCAGAGTACCATTATCGAGGTTGTCATTGTCTATAAGGAATCCCCTGCGGGGATAGTGATCTGCTGGATTCCGGCCTCCGCCGGAATGACGGTTCTTTCTTCTTTCTTAATTCTTCTTTCATAATTAGTTATCCCCTCTCTTTTACTTCTTGACTCTGTTTTAGAAGATCTTTTCCCTCCCCTTCTCTGTGTCTCTGATCCTCTGTATCTCTGTGTTCCTCCCCAATCTCCGTGTCTCCGTGTCTCCGCGTCTCTGTGTTTCAAACCTCTCACTCCCCTCTGAGTCTCCCCGTAGTTTTCTTGAACTTCATTCAAGTAAAGTACAAGATGAGTACAAGAAGACTCCAAGCAAACCCCAAGCATTCGAGAGGGAAAAAAGAAGCAGTCACCTACGCGATGATGGCGCAGATGACTGCATGAACTTCGGTTTGTTCTTAGCCGGGCTTAGACTCTGGCGATAAAGGTCTCCACGAGGGTGCGGAGGTCGGCGGCTGCTTTCCCGGCATGTTCGCGGATCTCTTCCTGAGAGTGGGCGAGATCGTGAAAGAGATTGCTGTAGTTTGTGACGATGGAGAAGGCGAGAACTCTGATCCCGCAATGTCGCGCGGTGATGACCTCCGGAACGGTGGACATTCCGACGAGATCGGCACCGATCATGGCGAAGAAAGCGCATTCTGCCTTGGTCTCGAGGCTGGGTCCGGTGACGGCTATATAGACGCCGCGTTTGATCTCGATCTGCTTTTCCCGGGCGATCCCGGCGCAGATATCGATGAAATCGGGATCATACTGCTGGTTCATCGAGGGGAAGCGCTCTCCCAGTTCCTCGTCGTTCGCGCCGATCAAGGGATTGGTGCCCATGAAGTTTATATGATCCGTGATCTGCACGATGGCACCCGGTTCGAGCTCTTTGCGGAGTGAGCCTGCGGCATTGGTGACGATCAGGTTTTTGACCCCGAGCTTTGCCAGGACGCGAGTGGGGAAGACCACATCCCGCATGGGGTAGCCTTCGTAAAAGTGGAATCTGCCTTGCAGAACGAGAACGGACTTTCCGCCGATCTCGCAGATGAGCAGGTTGCCCCGATGCGAGGGTGCGGTGCTGATCATGAAGCCGGGGATCTCGCCATAGGGGAGCTTGAAGGTGACGGGGTAATGATCGGTCAGGTCGGAAAGCCCCGTCCCAAGGATGATCGCGGTCTCAGGGATGACGGGCAGACGCTCTCTGAGCCAGTTTGCGGTTTTGTTATAAGCCATGTATCCTCAATTTTGGGGTTTGTCCTGGGGTGTTTCGGGTTTGGGCTGGATCTCTTCTTTGATCTGGCGGAACTCGCTGTCCAAGAGCTGTTCGGCATCTTTGGTCAGCAGAGGATCCTTGCCGATCCTGTCCATAAAGGTCTGAAGCTCGACGCGAAACTGCATCAGGAACTGGCGTTTTTGTTCCTTGATATGCATGTATTGATGCTCGAGAACGTTCAGGTATTGCTTGGCTTCCTGGATGGCGCGCTTGGCTTTAAGCTCGGCTTCGTGAATGATGTTCTCGGCTTCCTTGCGGGCGTTGGCGATGATGTCCGCCTTGGTCTTTTCGGCAAAGACGAGAGTGCGGCTGATCAGCTCTTCCCGGCGTTTGAGGTCTTCGACGGCATTGCTCGCCTGAACGGCTTCCTGCTTTACCTCATATTGGATCTGCTGCGCGCGGTGGAGCTCCAATTCCTGCTTTTGCAGAACGCTGTCCATCTCATCGGCGATCTGCTCGAGGAAAGCGCGAACTTCCTTCTTGCTGTAGCCGAGCATTCCGCTGCTGAATTCCTGATGACGGATATCAAGTGGGGTCAAAGGCATATATCCTCCCGAATATCTTTATAAAATACTGCTAAGGAACCTGATCAGGATGTCGATCAGGATAAAGGCGATCACCGGAGAGAAATCCCAACCGCCGGTATCGGGCATGATCCTGCGGATGGGACCCAAAACGGGCTCCGTGATATTATGAAAAAAGATGTAGATCTTGATCAGGGATTCCGATCTGAACCAGGAGAGCAGAACTCTGCCGAGGATCAGATAGTTATATATCCTGAGCAGAGAGATCAGAGTTTTGATGATAAGACCGGTGATCATGATCAGTCAAGGATCTCGTGGCAATTGCGGCAACGGGCTTCGTAGGAATCCGTCGAGCCCACGAGGATCTGCTCGCCTTTGTGGACGGTTCGCTGAGTGCGGTTGGCGGGATTGCCGCAGACGACGCAGATCGCGAGGTTCTTCGTCACGTATTCGGCAATCGCCAAAAGCTCCGGCATCGAGCCAAACGGCTCACCCTTGTAGTCTTGATCCAAGCCCGCGACGATCACTCGTAATCCCCGGTCGGCAAGGTCGTTGCAGATGGAGACGATCGAGGCATCGAAGAACTGAGCCTCGTCCACGGCGACGATCTGGATATCATCCTCGAGGTATTCATAGATCTCGCTGGGGTTGCTGATCGGGATCGAAGGCGCTTTCATTTGAGAATGAGAAACGATGTTGGTGGCATCATAGCGATCGTCGATGACGGGTTTGAAGACGATCACCTTTTGCTTGGCGTATTCGGCACGACGGATGCGGCGAATGAGCTCTTCCGTTTTGCCGCTGAACATACTCCCGCAGATCACTTCGATCCAGCCGGTTTTATGGGTAATAATATTCAAATCTATTCTCCCGAGGACATTTACTTAAGTTTTACCAGCTTGGGAACTGGCGATTTTTGTCAATTATATTCCGTTATGCGTGTATAGATGATGCGTCAGGATCCCGGTCGCAATCGCGGCATTGAGGGACTCCATACCTGCCGCCATACGGATGCGCAGTGAACCGGTCATCTTGGGCAAGAGTTCTACGGAGATGCCGTGAGCTTCGGATCCGATCACGTAGATGGCAGAGTCACTGGGTGGCGTGAAACCGTCCAAAGCGGTCTCTCCATCCATGATCAGGCTGTAGCGGTTTGCTTTTTGGCGCAGCAAGTCCGCGTGATCCATGACCCGGAACGGAACCCAAAAGACACTGCCCAACGAAGCGCGGATCGTCTTTGGGGAAGAGACTTCGGCACAGTCGGGCGAGAGCAGGATGGTGCTGATCCCAAACGAGGCACAGGCACGGAAGATCGTCCCGAGGTTGCCGGGATCTGAGATCCCATCCAGATACAGCGCAGCGCGGTAGGGGACGGTCTTTTCCGCCGGGACAGCGTACAAAGCAGCGAGACCGGGCGGGGTTTTCGACTCGCAGATGCGTTCCATGTCCGACTCCCGACATAGGAAGCCGGGGATCCCAGTAAGCTGAGGCGGGACAGAACTCCGCTCGTCATGATACACTTCAAGGGGGAGGATCCCGTTTTCGGTCAATTGGGTGATCAGGTTCTCGCCTTCGACGACCACTTTCCCCTCGGCGAAGCGGTGTTTTTTCTGCTGCAAAAGCGCCAGATTTTTGCTGTGTTCTTTGCTGATATATTCGGTCATGAAATGGGTCTCCCGGAACTCGTTGTAAAAGCTATAGCTACGAACTTATCCACAAAAACGGTGGATAAGCCCCTTTTTCTAAGTGGTTGGAATATGGAGAGGATACGAACTTATTCACAATGCCTTGCACACTTATCCACAAGTTATCCACAACAGAGGCTGAGAGGCGTTCATATCACTTCAGGAGCAGTTTTGCGGTGTAATCCCTGCCGGAAAACCGCAGTTTTAGGATGTATGGTCCGGAGGGTAAAGCGGAGAGCTCGGGCAGATCGCTCAAGCTAAATGAACCGTAAGCGACCTGGGTGGAAATGAGGGTCGTTTGGGTGACCAATTGTCCGCGGAGATTGAAGAGGCTGATCATCCCGGACTCAGGGGTCGGGCTGGGGGGAGTCCAGTAAAGCACGGCTTTGGAACGGTCAAAGACCGGGTTTGGGGCAAGGGTCAGCGAGACAGCCGGGACGGGATCGCCGAAGCTTCCTGTCGTGGCAAGTGATCTGTTCCCGGAATCATCATGAGCGTAGAGCGAGTATGCTCCGGCACGGTCTATCCTGACGCGGAAACTGACGTTCCGTCCGTCTGCCATTTCCGGTAGCCAGACCGAGATCGGTGCATTCTGACCGGTGATCACAAGCTCGTAGAAGAGAAAATCGAAGTCTTTGACGGGAGGGAAGCTGATCAGCAGGCTGGAGTGAACCACGGCGGTGGTCAGATCAGTGGGAGCATCGGGAGGCGTCACATCATCACCCCAGGAACGGTTTAGCATGGCAAGCCAACCCGTCAGGCGGAAATCCAGATTGTGATAGAACCTCCAGGCATTGTCCAAAGCTTGTCTCTGCCAGGGGAACCAGATCACCGCGGTACCGATCTCTGCATCATACATGATCGCGGATGAACTCACCATAGCGCTTTCCCAGGCATCCCGGAGCTCTTCCAAGTAGAACCGCGCGCTGCCTCCGACAGGGGCATTGACGGCTTTGCTCAGCAGTTCGCGCAGGTCAAACTCGCAAAACCCGGTATTCATCCCGTAGCTGGTCTCCAGCAGGGACAACAGGATCGGGGCGGTCTCGACGAAGTTATAGCAGTAGTTTTGGAAAAGGTAGTTAAAGTGTGAGACACCGCCGGTGCGGATGACGCTGCAGGTGGTCTTGAGCCCGGTGGAGTATGGGTTTTGGGAGCCGTTCGCGGCGTAGGATGCGGTATATACTTCGGGAATCGCGCTGAGGATCTCGGGCAATGAGCCGGAGAAGAGGGGAAGCAACTCCTCGTAGGGAAAACCGGTGTCAGGCACGAGGTCTTCGGAACCAATCACGTAGTCCGCAACGCCTATGACCTCGGTCAGGACTTCAATGGTCTGCATGCTGCATGCGTCAAAGAGCAGGATGTCCAGCTTGGGAAGTCCGCTTAGAGCGGTTTTCAGATCGCCGTTACTGACGCTTAAAACCTCCTGCGTATCGTCGTCGGGGCAGATCCACTTGGTGCTGGAGTCCTTGTACCAGCTATCCCCGTGCGACCAGATCACCAGCATGGTGCGGTCTGCGTCGTAGCGGTCAAGCCCCCAATTAACAAAGTCGTTGAGGGTCTGCGGATCGCCACTGCTGATCTGTCCGAGATCGGCAAGCTCATTAGAGCCGAGTCCGGGGCTTGGATCGCGGGTCAAACGCCATCTGCGTCCGCCGGGATAGTCCGAGTTTGCTGGGAAATCCGTCTGGAGATAGACCTTTACGCCATCCGGAAGGATCGCGCGCTCCATCGAGTCAAAGTCCTGCACGGCATTGGAATAGAGGTTGTTATCCGCAGCCATGTAGATAAGGATATTCCAGCTCTCACCGGCAAGGGTAGAGAGGCTTAGGCAGGCAAAGAAAAGGAGTGAGAACCAAACCGGGCTGTTCCTGATGAGCTCATCGAAACTGATCCTGGTCTTGCTCTCACTCCGGCGCATCGTTTGTATCAAGGCGTTAACGCCGTGTCTAATAAGGATATTCCTGAGCTTCCTCGAGCCCGGAGATCACCCGGATACCGCCTTGGGCAAGGGCTTCCATCTCTTTTTCACCGGGATAGAGATGCAGGGGAGCAATGAAGCCGACGCGATCGCGGATCTTATCGACGATGAAGTCGTTATATACGAGTCCGCCGGAAAGGAAGATCGAATCGACCTTGCCATTGAGGACTGCGGCGCAAGCGCCGATCTCCTTGGAGACCTGATAGCACATCGCGTCAAGGATCTTGGCAGCATATTCGTCGCCTTCGCGGATCCGCTTGTTGACTTCGATCCCGCTGTCGGTCCCCAGGTATGCCATCAGTCCCGCGGTCTTGGTCAGGTAGCTGGTAAGCTGTTTCTTGTCCCATTGACCCGAGTATGCCATGTCCAGAAGGTCGCCGATCGGTAAGGCACCAGCGCGCTGAGGCGAGAAGGGGCCCATCCCCAAGAGGGCGTTGTTCACGTCCACGACGCGTCCGCCTTTGATCGCTGCGACGGAGATCCCGCCTCCCATGTGCACCCCGATCATGTTCGCTTCCTGCCAATCCTTGTTCATGGCTTTGGCTTCCAGACGCACGAGATATCGGATGTTCAAAGCGTGAAAGAGAGACTTCCTCTCGATCTCCGGGATGCCGGAGATGCGGGCAATGTCATCGAACTCATCGACCACGACGGGATCGACGATGAAGCTCGGGATGGCAAGCTCGTCTCCGATCGCCTTGGCGATGAAGGCGCCGAGGTTGGACGCATGGATCCTGCCCCAGAGAGCCGGGTCTTTGAGGTCGCGGAGCATATTGTCGCAGATCGTCCACGTTCCACCGGGAACGGAACGCAGGAGCCCGCCTCTGCCGACGACGGCATTGAGAGAAGAGGGACTGACCTGGTGTTCTTCCATTGCTTCGATCACCAGCTTCTTGCGGAAATCATACTGTTCTATGATCCCGCCAAAGGGATCCAGCTCTGCCGGGTCGTGCCGCAGAGTCTTCTCAAAGAGAGGCGTTAGGTCTTCATAGACGGCTATCTTGGTGGAGGTAGAGCCGGGATTGATTGCTAATACGCGATAGGACATGACATCTCCTTATTGTCTTAGTTTTTCTTTTTGGCAAGTCTGGGGCAAGGCTCACTTTTGTCAATGAGATTATCTCCCAAACTTTGGGGTTTTGCGGAGATTTACCTTGCCAAATTCCCGCCCCGATAAAAGATGGACATACAAAAAGCAAGGGAGATTATCATGACAGATAAAGAAATGAAAGACCAAGGCCTTCATGAAGGACACGACCACGATTGCGAATGCGGTGACGACTGCGATTGCGGCTCAAACACCATCCTCCTCGACATGGAAGACGGCACCCAGAAGGAATTCACCATCCTCGATATGGTCGAATTCGACGGCAAGAAATACATCGCGCTCTCAGAAGTCGGCAGCATGGAATATGACATCCTCGAGATGACCGAAGACGGTGACTCTGTCGAACTGAACTACATTGAAGACGACAAGACCTACGAAGACATCGCGGCTGAGTTTGAAAAGCTCTTTGCCGGTGCCTTCGAAGACGAAGAAGAAACCGAGAACTAATCCCCGTAAGGATAGAATCCCTAAAGCCCCATTCGCAAGAGCATGCAGTGCGTGGTCCGGCGTGTGGGGTTTACTTTTTCCCCTCGATCCTCCGGCAACAGCGGAATCCGACCGTCAAGCTCCCGTTCCCATAAGGAAGCATCGAATAGCGTGAGCTGACAGAGCAGTCCCCTTCCTGGCTATACCAGCTACCGCCCCTCAGGACGCGTTTCTGCCCATCGCTCGGTCCATGCGGATCAGTCTGAGCAGTAGCGGGATAGCTGCCGTAGAAGTCCCAGCACCACTCCCAAAGATTCCCGCTCATATCATAGAGACCGAGCTCATTGGGGAGGAGCTGACCCTGTCTGTGCACCGTGCTCCCCGAATTCGCTGAATACCATCCTACCCAGCCGAGGCTATCTGCTCCGCTATACTCATAGCCATGTGAGAGGTTCCCGCCCCGGGCTGCGAATTCCCATTCCATCTCAGTCGGCAGTCTGTAGCCCGACGCTGTCCAATTGCAATACACCAAGTTCTCGTCAAACTCATGATGTGCCCCATCCCGCACCCAAGCTTGGGGATCCTTGTATTCGCATCCGAAGCTGTAGCAAGGCTCCAGTCCTTCCAGTATGCTCCTCAGATTGCAGTAGGCGACCGCATCGAACCAGCTCACGTAATACGCAGGATAGTCACCCTTTTGCCAAAATACCCAAGAGCTCATCACCGTGTTGTAATGCTCCTGAGAAACCTCGCGCGCATCCATCATGAAGCTTGATACGGTGACGGTAGAGCTCCCGTTGGAAAAGCTTCCGCCCTCGACGTTGACCATCCCCGGAGCCTCAAGTACCACGTGATAATCTCTGAGACTGATCGGAGAGGGGTTCGTAGCCGGGAGGAAGGCTCTTGCCTGAAGCGTGATCTCTCCGGCAGTGTTGATCCTGAAAGGCGTGGTGTAGCGTGTGGAGTTGATGTCCGGCTCAGAACCGTCCAGCGTATAGTGGATCCTTGCCCCGGGAGTGGGGCAGGAGAGGCTGATCAAGCTCCCGAAGTCTATCTCCCCGGAGGGAAGCGAGACATCGACCGCAGCGACTGAATCCGCATAGTCAACGTAGAAGACGGATACCGCCTGCATGCTTGGGATCCTCCCATGTCTAAAAGCTACCGCACGGATGAACATGCGGTTCGTCCAGGGATCTAAGGCATCACCGATAGTGAAGGGTGTTGTATAGCGGGGAGAGTTCTCTTCCGGGTAGGTATTGTCCGTGGTGTAGCGAATGGTGACGTCTTCTCTGGGGCAGTCGATGTAGATCACATCTTCCAGGGTATATGTCCCGGATTGCGGATGGATCTCGGGAGCCGGAAGCGGTTCCGGCGGTTCCGGATCAAAGATACATGAGCTGATCCCCAGCATCAGGAGGACAAATGCGAGCAACAGGCAATGCTTCATAATACTTACCTATCCTTATGGTCGGTAAAGACCGGAGCTAAAAATAGTGCATCAAAACACAGCCTGCGGACTCAGCGTAAACGGTCAAGCTCTTTCTCCCTTCCGTAACGGCAGCCCCCCGTGAGCAGGATCTCTCGCGCAGGATAACTATTTTCTTGACGAAAATCTCTATCCCGGATAGCAAAGGTCAAAGACTACCAAAGGGGAAAAGGTGAGAGTAGATAAGCTTATTACGAACTGCCGTGAACTCGTGACCATGGAGGAGCGGATCAGCGGTTCTCCGATGCGGGGAGCGGGCTCGATCGCCAATGGAGCGATCGCCATCAAGGATGGGCTGATCGTCGCGCTTGGCAATACTCAGGATATCCTGCGGGATCACACTGCTGACGAGGTTCTGGATGCTTCCGGACTGATCGCTTTACCCGGTTTTGTCGATTCCCACACGCATCCGGTCTTCGTTCACACCCGGGAAACCGAATTCGCTATGCGTCTCGCGGGCAAGAGCTACGTAGAGATCGCCCAAAGCGGAGGCGGGATCAGGAGCACTCTGGCAACGACCCGAGAAGCGGACGAGGAGACTCTCTATGCTCTTGCCAAGGTTCGCATCGGCAGAATGATCAGTCAGGGCACTACGACGCTCGAAGCCAAAAGCGGATATGGGCTGACGACGGAGTCCGAGCTGACCCAGCTCCGGGTGATCAGACGTCTGGATGCCGACCTACCCCTGGATATAATTCCGACCTTTATGGGTGCTCATGAGTATCCCGCCGAGTATAAGAATGACCACGAAGCATACCTGCGCATCCTCTGTGAGGAGATGATCCCCGCTGTAGCTGAACAGGGGATCGCCGAGTTTTGCGATATCTTTACCGAAGCCCACGTCTATAGCATCGCCGAAAGCAGACGTGTCCTGCGCGCTGCCAAAGACCACGGTCTGAAGCTCAAGATGCACGCGGACGAGATCGAGCCGATCGGAGGAGCCGAACTGGCTGCCGAGATGGGCTGCATCTCCGCGGATCATCTCGGTGCGGCGAGCGATGCCGGGATCCTGGTGATGGCTCAAGCCGGAGTGATCCCGACCCTATTGCCCGCAACTCTCTTCTCACTCAGGGCAAAGTCCTACGCCCGGGCAAGAACCATGATCGAAGCCGGGTTGCCGGTCGCGATCGCTTCGGACTACAACCCCGGGAGCTGTAATTGTGACAGCATGCCGATGACCATGACCCTGGCTTGTCTCCAGATGGGCATGAGCCCGATCGAAGCTCTCTCCGCCGCGACCTATAACGCCGCTCTGGCTCTCGGTCGGCAGGACAGCATCGGTTCTCTCAAACCCGGGAAACTCGCGGACATCACCCTCTGGGAGATCCCATCCGTGGACTTCATCCCTTACCACTTTGGCAGCTCACACCTGCGCTACGTCCTCAAGCGTGGCAGGGTGATCCACAGAGACGCAACGAAATATGGCGGATAGCACCGGTTCAAACGCCTTTGTCATCCTCGATACACTGCACCGGAGCAGGCAGTACATCGTCTATCTGGCAAAGAACTACTTTAGCGGGCAAAAGGTCGTCATCAAGACCATCGACCCCAAAAACCCCGATAAGTATGAGCTAAAGGATGTTCTCAGCCACGAAGCTGCTGTGGGCAAGCCCCTCAAACATCCCAATATCCGCGAAACCTTAAGCGTGTTTGAAGAGGACGGAAACCTTTATTACGTCTGCGAATACGTCGAGGGCAAGACCCTGGAACAAAAGCTTCACGATCTGCGCGGAAGGCTGGACTATGCTCAGGCAGTCGAGCTGATCAAGGGACTCCTGCAAGCGCTGGACTATGCTCACGGCATGGGTATGGCACATCTGAACCTGAATCCCTCGAATATCCTGATTGCCGACACAGGCGAGATCAAGCTCTTTGGCTTTGGCAAGCCCAAGCTCGGTTGGCTGCGTCCCGATCTCGATCCCATCGGCTTCCATCCCGTATATTACGTGGCACCGGAGCTGTATCGCGGGGAAAGGACGGGTGCCTCCTGCGACCTCTATTCGCTCGGGGTCATCGCCTATCAAGTCTTTTCCGGGCTCTTGCCCTGGAATACGAACAAAACCTTTACAGCTCTGGAACAGAAGGAACAGAGCTTCGCCAGACCCGTTCTCGATCCCGATATGCTGGGGATCAGGATGCCGCACTGGCTCTTTACCATCATCAACACTGCCCTGATGCTCGATCCGAGGCTGCGTTTCGCCTCGGCGACCGATATGCTGAACGCGGTCAATGCCGAGACAGAGCTTCGCTACCAGTCGGTACTGACCAAACTTCCCAGCGTGATCCCTACTGCTGACCCACTGCCTCCCGAACCTGAGCTTGAACCTGAACCTGAACCGGAGCTTGAGCCTGAACCGGAGCTTGAACCTGAACCTGAACCTGAACCTGAACCAGAGCCTGAACCAGAGCCTGAACCAGAGCCAGAGCCAGAGCCAGAGCCTGTGCCTGAACCAGAGCCTGAACCGGAACCTGAGCCAGAGCCTGAGCCAGAGCCTGAGCCTGAGCCTGAGCCTGAGATAATCCCTCCGCCCAAACCGGAACCACCCAAAACCGAACCTCCGGTCTGGAGTGCTCCGCCGCGGCGAACTCCGCCTGATCCGGTTCCCGTCGTTGAGCCGGAAGAACCGGAAGAGCGGACGAATTATCCGACTCGAAAGCTCTTTACCTATCTGCTTCTGATCTCGCTCACGATCGTGCTTTTTGTGATCGTCAAGCACATGCTGAATCGGCGTGAACCGCATTTCAAGACCATCACCGAGGAGCAGAAGGCATCCGGTAAGGACAAGTCCGCGATGATCCAGAACGTGAAGCTCTCGCTGCAGAAGATCGTCGGTGATACCCTGAGCATGGGGTCGATCGAACCTGACGCGGACAGCGACGAATTCCCCCTGATCCGTGTAGTCGTTCCCAGCTTCTATATCAGTCCGCTGGAGATCACCCAGAAAGAATGGAAGATGGTCTATTCGGACAACCCTTCCATGACCAAGGACGATGATCTCCCGGTCACCAACGTCAGTTTTTACGATGCGATAGACTGGTGCAACGAAAAAAGCATCAAGGACGGCTATCGTCCATGCTATGAATACTTTGAGAATGACGTCGTCTGCGATTTCAGCGCCAATGGTTATCGCCTGCCGACCGAAGCAGAATGGGAATATGCCGCCAAAACCAACGGACAAGACCGCTTTACCAAGTTCTCCGGTGGGAACAACGCGGACGAGGTCGGCTGGTCTGCGCAGAATTCCGGAGCTGAAGTCCACGAAGGCGGACAAAAAGCCTCGAACTACTTTGACCTCTTCGACATGAGCGGGAACGTCTTTGAGTGGACCTGGTCATGGTACGCGCCATACAGCTACAAGATCCCCAATCCCTTCATCGGTCCTGAGAAAGGCACCGACCGCGTGATCCGTGGGGGAAGCTGGTTCCATCCCTCTTCCGAGATGCGGAGCACGAACCGCCAATTCGCCAAACCCTTCAAAGCAAACAACTATACTGGGTTCAGAGTGGTGCGGACTGCGGAGTAAGCGGGCGAGATCAGAATTAAGAAAGAAGAAAGCGGCTTTGCCAGTGAATAGTGAAGAGTGAATAGTGAAGAGTGGCTGGCGCACAGGCTGAGGATGCGATGCTTCGCTCGTTCCCCGTAGTGTAGCATGCCAATGCTACAACATCACCCTGCCTTGCTCGTTCTCCATTAACCTACTAACCCACTAACCTACTAACCGCGAAGCGTCCGTCATTCCGGCGAAGGCCGGAATCCAGCAGATTACTCCCCGAAAGGGGATTCCTTTAGAATTAATATACTCGAACTGAATGCCTCACACTTATTTAAAGTTTTACCGATGTCCCAGGTCTAATGTGTAACCTATGTCCCAGGTTCATACCCTTTCTGGATACCAGCCTTCGCTGGAATGACGGCCTGTACTGAGACTTTTACTGACCTCAGCCGGCTAGCCCCTCATCGCCTCTTTGACATTTGTATTCCGCTTGTACTCATCTTGTACTCATCTTGTACTCAACTTGAATGAAGTACAAGAAAAGTACTTGGAGACTCAGAGAGGATCGAGAGTTGTCAAACGCAGAGACACAGAGACGCAGAGACGCAGAGATGCAGAGAAAGGGAGAGAAAATAGTATTAAAACAGAGTCAAAGAGTAAAAGAGGGGAATCCTTGAACTAAGAAAGAAGAATTAAGAAAGAAGAAAGATGCTGACGCATGTGGTGCGGGTCTGTCGTAACACTGACTTTAGTCGGTCGTAGCACTGGCTTCAGCCGGTGCGTCCCGATCATCATTAATCTGCTAATCAGTTAATCATTCACTTCTCTTCGTAGTGTAGCATGCTAATGCTACAACATTACCCAGCCCTACCTCGTCCTCCATTAACCTATTAACCCATTAACCGCGCAGCTGCCTCACTGCTTCGTAGAGCACGATCCCGACGGAATTTGCCAGGTTCAGGGAGCGGATCTCCGAGGTCATAGGGATGGTGATGCATTGGGCGGGATGCTGGTTCAAAAGGGATTCAGGCAGTCCGCGGGACTCGGGACCAAAGACGAAAACGTCTCCGGGTTGGTAGCTGACCTGCGTATAGTCACGCTCGGTCTTGGTCGTGCAGAGGAAGATGCGGGATGCGGGGAACTCCGCATATATCTCTCTGATATCGTCATGAACAACGAGCCGGAGTTCGTTCCAATAGTCCAGCCCAGCCCGGCGCAGGGACTTCTCGTCCAGCATAAAACGCAGAGGGCGGATCAGATGCAGGGTGGCGCCGGTGCCGACGCAGAGACGACCGATGTTACCGGTGTTCTGCGGGATCTCCGGTTGATAGAGAACGATGTGGAAGTCAGCAGGAGCCAGCAGGCGCATCAGTGCAGATAACGCAGGTTGAAAAGGCTGTTCCAGTAGTCCAGCCAGGATTTCGAGTCCGAGATCACGACCTCGGGACGCAACCTGTCATCGACGGAATAGGCATAGACCGGGGTTCTGGCAAAGCTCATGGGCATTGGAGTCTTGGAATTGGCGGGGAATAAACCGAGCTTGTACATGACCATCTGCTGGGCTGCGGGACTGAGCATGTAGTCGATAAATTCCTTGGCGAGGTTTGCCTTTTTGCTCCGGCGATGGATCCCGATGCTCTCGATGTAACGATAGCTGCCTTCGCCGAGGATCTGGGATTTGAAGTAGTCATTCTTGTTATCCTGCTCGATCAGCCAAGCCGGGAGACTCTGATAGGCGAGGAGCATCGAGTAGCGACCATCCTTGAAGGCGGTGATCGCTTCGTCGAGGTTGCTGAATGTCTTGCCTACGCTCTTACGCAGGGTGCTCCATAGTGCGCGATAGCCGTTCTCTCCGAACTGAGCGCGGGTCCAGAGGAGGGTCGCTCTTCCCAGACCATTGGTGTTCGGGTCACAGATCGCCATCTGGCTGATGTATTCGCTTCCCTGCATAGTGCCAAAGGACGTGGGAGGTTCAGATACCTGACGCGTGTTGTAGATCAGGGTCAGATGGCTGTATCCATAGGGGAGAAGGCGGTTTTTGGGGTCAAAGATCGCGTCTTTGGCAATGCTTTTAACCGCCGGTTCGCGGACGGGAAGGAACTCATCAAAGATCGAGTCGCCATAGGCAAAGCTATTGGTCAGCCCCAGCACGATGTCGATATCTTCGGAATCCGGGAGGGTGATCATCGTGTTTAGCAGGTCACCCGTCTCACCGCAGATGACGGTCTTGATCCGGCAGTTGGTGCGTTTGAAGAAGTCATCCGCGAGGATCTTCTCCAAGCCGGAAGTACGAAACCGATCCGTGCTGTAGATAGTTATCGAGGTCAGGGGACGCTTCTGAGGTTCCTTTGCAGGGGGAGCCTGTTTCTTTTTCCCGCAGGCAGGAAAGAGAAGCATAAAGATAAGAGAGGCATAGAGAAAGCGTTTCATCAAAAACCACCGAAGAGTACCCAGGCGACGAGGAAATCCATCACCAGGATCATGACTGAAGAATAGACGACCGTCTGTGTCGTGGCTTTACCGACTCCCTCGGCACCGCCTGTGGTGCGGTCGCCAAAATAGCAACTCAGGGAAGTGATGATAAAGCCGAAGACGAGGGATTTGACCAGCCCGCCCCAGAGATCCGAGGGGCTGAAATAGCTGCGCATATTGACGAAGAAGGTGTGGTAATGGATACCGTACCGCATCCAGGAAAAATACCAGGCAGCGACGATGCTGATGATATTGGCAAAGATGGTCAGGATAGGAAAGGCAAGGATCCCGGCGATCACGCGGGGCATGTAGAGAAACTCCGAAGGGCGAATGCTCATGCTTTCCAGCGCATCGAGCTGTTCGCTGACCTTCATCGTGCCGATCTCCGCTGCCATAGTCGCGCCGACCTTTCCGGTCATCACCAGAGCGGTCAGCACCGGGGCAAGCTCGATCATCGTGGATTTACCGATCAAGACGCTGAGCAGGTGCACCGGCATGTATCCCTTGGATTGATATACAGCCTGCAGAGCCGTCACCATCCCGGTGAAGCCGGCGGTGAGGGTCACCAAGAGCAGGGAATCAAAGCTGATGTGCTGGACTTGGATCAAAAACTCTCTCCGGCGTTTGTATAGCCGGGGAAGCGAGGCAAGGGTCTTACCGGTGAAGAGGACATACTCGCCGAGACCGGCGAGGGGGTTAATTTTCATGGGTTGTGTCGATATTGCGGAAGAGGGTGATCTCGCGGGTGAAGCCCAGATCTACGGATCCGGTGGAACCATGTCTGTTCTTGCTGACGATGATCTCCGCGATACCGGGTTTCTCCGTTTTGTCCGGGTAATAGTATTCGTCGCGGTAAATGAACATGACGAGGTCGGCGTCCTGTTCGATAGCTCCGGATTCACGCAGGTCGGCAAGCCTGGGACGCTTGTCGTCGCGGGTTTCGACCGAGCGGTTTAGCTGAGACAGGGCGACCACAGGGATCTTCATGTCTTTGGCGAGGATCTTGAGGGCACGGGAGATCTCGGAGATTTCCTGTTGGCGGTTATCGCGTTCCCGGGTGAGGGACATAAGCTGGAGGTAGTCGATGATGATCAGGTCCAGACCACCGACTTCAGCGGCAAGACGCCTGGTCTTGGCGCGTATCTCCAGGGGAGTATTGGTGCCTGATTCGTCGATGTAGATAGGACGGGTCGAGAGGATCTCGGATGCCTGCATAATGCGGATCAGCCGTTCTTCGTTCATCCCAAAGCCTTTCATCATGGATTCCATGTTCACTTCGGAGGTCGAGGCGAACATACGCATGATGACCTCGTCGGCTGCCATTTCCATAGTGAAGATCGCTACTTTTTTGCCAAGATTGACCGCAGCGTGGGTCGCGATATTGAGGGCAAAAGCCGTTTTACCCATTGCCGGACGAGCAGCAACGATGATAAATTGACCGGGACGGAAGCCACCCACGAGGTGATCGAGATCATAGTAACCGGTTCCGACACCGACGACGGGTTTCTTCGTCGAGGCGATCTGATCGATCGTATCGAGGACTTCCTTGCTGACTTCGTCGATGCGCAGGAATCCCTGCTTCTGCTGAAACTCGGCAATATTGAAGATGGCTTGCTCGGCGTCGTCCACGATGCTTTTGGCAGGGAGCGCGGAACCATAGCAGGACTCGATGATCCCGTTGGCGGCGACGATCAGCAAGCGCAGCAGAGCCTGATCGGTCACGATCTTTAGGTGGTAATCGAAGTTTGCGGAGGATACTACTGTATCGACGATATCGTTGATGTAGGGGATCCCGCCGACCTTTTCCAGGAGGTTGTTTCGTTCCAGCCTGTCGATCAGGGTCAGGGTATCGATCTCGACGCTCTCGTTAAAGAGCTCCTGCATGGTGCGGAAGATGGCTTTGTTCGCGTTGCGGTAAAAGTATTCTTCTTTGACCTTCTCGATCGCTTTGCTGACGACATCGGGGTCGATCAGCATCGCAGAGAGGATCGCCGCTTCGGCATTGACATCCGAGGGTAAAGCCCGGTCTGAGATCTTCACGTTTTCGAGGTTCTTCTCGTCCTTTTTGCGGGGCATCTAAATCCCCTTTGCCGGAGAGTGAAGCTTCTGGTTTAAGGCTTCGACAACGTTTGGGGTCACGAAGTCGATCAATTCTCCGCCCAGTTCGGCGATCTGCCGCACCATGGAAGAGGAAAGATACATGTATTTGAGAGCCGGGACCATAAAGACGGTCTCTATCCCGGAGTCCAGCTTGTTATTGGTCATTGCCAGCGACAGCTCATACTCAAAGTCCGAGACGGCTCGCATCCCGCGGATCATGACGCAGCACTCCATATCCCGGGCAAAACGGACGACCATGCCGTCAAAGGTCATGACGCGAACGTTGTCAAACCCGGCACAGGATTCCCGGACCATCTCGAAGCGTTCTTCGAGACTAAAGAGGCTGTCCTTGCCGGTGAACGAGGCAAGTCCGACGATCACTTCGTCGTAAAGACGGGAAGCCTTTTCGACGATATTCAGGTGACCACGGGTCAGGGGGTCGAAAGTTCCCGGGTATAGCGCACGTCTCATTGTTCGTTCAGTGCGGTCTGGCGAATCGCTTCGATCTCGTCAGTTTCCTTGGGGATGTTCTGGGAAAGGACGCAATAGCCATCCTCAGTGACCAGGACGTCGTCCTCGATCCGGATGCCGAGACGTTCTTCGGGGATGTATATCCCGGGCTCGACAGTGATCACGTTTCCGGGCTCAAGGATCGCTTCCCTGCCGCCGAGATCGTGTGTATCCATGCCGAGGAAATGGCTCACGCCGTGCATATAGTATTTGAAGAATTGGTCAGGATCCTCGATCAGTCCGAGGGCGATCAGTGCTTCCGTGATCAGTTCACGGGTGGTGATCTGCAGATGGGAAAGAGCGACACCGGGCTTGATCATGGCGATGATCTGCTTCTGGACGTTCAGGACGGCGTTATAGACCGCCTTCTGGCGTTCGGTGAAGGACATCCCGATCGGGAAACAACGCGTAATATCAGCGCTATAGTTCATGTATGAAGCACCGACATCGAGGAGGACGACCTCATTGTTCTCGATCCGGCACTCGTTCTTTTTGTAATGAAGGGTCGCAGCGTTCACGCCGGAAGCGATGATCGGGGAAAAGCCCCAGTTCTTCGCCCCGGAGCGCTGCATCCGGTAAAAGAGGATAGCTTCCAGCTCATACTCCATCATGCCGACACGGGCTGACTCCATGATGTCCAGGATGCCTTTGCCGGTGATGTCGATCGCACGCTGAAGCTGCATGATCTCCCACTCGTCCTTGACCTTGCGAAGCGGGGTCAGGAGGTTGTTCACGTTCTCGATGACGATCTGCGGGAATCTCTCTCTCAGAGGCTGGAGCTTGAACATCGGAAGGGAAGGAGGAGCCATCAGGCTCGGAGTCCCGATATTGGCGTAGATCTTGGTCACGGACAGGGCGAAGCTTCCCAGGTAGTCATAGAACTCGTCCAGGAAATGCACTTTGGCGATGCCGGAGATCTCCGAAGCTTCATCGGGAGTCATCTTTTTGCCGTCCCAGACCTCGCGTTCAGGGATCCCTCTTTCAATGAAGAGATGCTCGGAGAGGGTCTCGCCGCTCTTTACGAGGACAAAGATCGCGTCGGGGACCATGAGTCCGGTGAGATAGAGGAAGTTATTGTCCTGAGAGAATTTCTCCAGGTTGCCTTCCTTGTTAGCGAAGAGGATGACCGCTTCACGGTCGTTCATGTATTGGTTCAGGCGTTTTCTGCGGTTGCCGGTGATATCACTGATCATTGCTGGAGTCCTTGTTCTTTTTGTTCCGATCTTGCAGTGGGGTCTTCAATAGAGCTGAGAGCTTTGTTGGCAAGACGGGAGGCTTTGTTCTCGTCGAAGTTCACGGACGTGGTGTGATCCATCGTCACTTGGTGATTGTAGGAGTAATACTCTTCGTCCAGGTTATTGACGATCCGGATGTCCCAATTGCCGGTGGTAGCCGTCCAGATGGTGCTGCCGCCGGGAGGTATCGTTCCGGTCAGATCGTCCGGTCCCCAAGTCGTCGAAGAGGAGAGAGCCAGATAGACGTGGTTGATCGTATGAGGGCTGTTGTTGATGATCTGGATCGCACCACCATCGGAGGTGATGTTCATGATATCCAGGTCACCGACATCGACAAAGCGATCTGAATATCCGCTGAAGATGTATAAGCCGTCATATTCGACGTGCACGGTCGTCGCTTGTGTATAGAAGCGTGAGACCTGCCCTGTCGGAGGGATGATCTCATTGTCTCCGTCGAGAGACACGTTAATATCCGTAGTACTGCGGTTGCGGACTCTCAGCTCGCCCTGCGTGACACAGGAACAAAGTAACAGAGCAACAGCGAGCAGCGTCAAGAAAAGCACAGGTCTGAACATAAGCAACTCCTTAAAGGGGTCTGAGGTTAGTTTGCCACTTTTCTTTTGGTGGTGACTGCGGGAGCGAAGGTATAGACGGGATCCGCGTCACCGGTGATAACTTCGGGGGTGATCATGCAGGTCTCGATCTCTTTGCGATCGGGGATCTCATACATGATCTTAAGCATGAACTTCTCCATGATGGCTCTGAGCCCACGTGCCCCGGTCTGCTGTTTGAGGGCGATGCGGGCGATCTCCTTGAGCGCAGCCTCGTCAAAGCCAAGCTCCACACCATCGAGCTCGAAGAGCTTCTTGTATTGCTTGCAGATGGAGTTCTTTGGCTGGGTCAGGATATCGACAAGGGCATCCTCAGAGAGCTCATGCAGAGTGCAGATCACCGGGAGTCTCCCGATGAGTTCCGGGATAAGCCCATACTTCAATAGGTCGTGGGAATTGGTATTCTCAAAGATGTTGGCTTCATCCGCCTTGACACCGAGCTTGACGTCAAAGCCGATCGCCTTCTTGTCCATGCGCTCCTTGATGATCTTGTCCAGACCAAAGAATGCGCCACCGGCGATGAACAGGATATTACGCGTATCCATCTCGATGAAGTCCTGTTGCGGGTGCTTTCTCCCGCCTTTGGGGGGAACGTTGACCTTGGTGCCTTCGAGGATCTTCAGCAGAGCCTGCTGGACGCCTTCACCGCTGACGTCGCGGGTGATCGAAGGAGTCTCGCTCTTGCGGGAGATCTTGTCTATCTCGTCGATATAGACGATGCCCTTCTCGGCTCGTTCTACATCGTATTCCGCGTTCTGCAGGAGACGGACGAGGATGTTCTCGACGTCTTCACCGACGTATCCGGCTTCTGTAAGGGTAGTAGCATCCGAGATGGCAAAAGGCACTTTGAGAAAACGAGCGAGGGTCTGAGCGATGAGAGTCTTCCCGCTACCGGTAGGACCGAGCATCAGGATGTTGCTCTTCTCAAGGTCTATCTCGTCATTGGCTGATTGCCGGAAGATACGCTTGTAGTGGTTATACACCGCTACTGCGATGATCTCCTTGGCGTGCGTCTGCCCGATGACATACTGGTCGAGATAGTTCTTGATCTCGCTGGGATTGGGCAGCTCAAACTCCTCCTGAGTCTCGGGCGGAGCAGATGATTCTATTATATTATGGCACATCTGGATGCACTCATCACAGATGTTGCCCGCGATTCCGCGGATCAGCTTGTCCACTTCCGTCTCGGCTTTGCCGCAGAAGGAACAGCTAAGATTCTTGTATTTATCCAAGAAATCCTCCAGACTTCTCTTATTGGTTACTTACGGTTGCTGATCACTTCGTCGATGATCCCGTATTCGAGGGCTTCCGCCGCGCTCATGTAATAGTTTCGGTCGGTATCGACCAGGATCTGTTCGAGCGGACGGTTCGTATGCTGGTGCAGGATATCGTTCATGCGGTCACGCAGATACAGGATCTCCTTTGCCATGATCTCGATATCCGAAGCCTGTCCCTGGGTTCCGCCCAGAGGCTGGTGGATCATGATCCGGCTATTGGGAAGAGCAGTGCGTTTTCCCTCTGCACCGGCAGCGAGCAAGACCGCAGCCATCGATGCAGCCATGCCTATGCATATAGTACTCACTTTGGGCTTGATATACTGCATAGTATCGTAGATGGCGAGACCGGAGGAGATGACCCCACCGGGGCTGTTGATATACATAAATATATCTCGTTCCTGATCTTCACCCTCGAGGTGCAGCAACTGAGCCACGATCGAATTGGCGAGGTTATCGTCGATAGCTCCGCCTAAAAAGACTATCCTATCCTTGAGCAGTCTGGAATAGATGTCGTAGGAGCGTTCTCCGCGTCCTACCTGTTCCACGACAAAGGGGATATAGTTCATTCTTTCTTACTCCTGGTACGCTTTGGTTTAGCTTCCGCCGCAGGTTTTTCTTCGGTAGCGACTTCGGCGTTCTCCGGTTCAGCAGGGGTCTCAGGATCGGGAACGAAGAAGGTCGCTGTATCCGCAAGGCGGCAAAGCAGGACGTAGTTCTTTACGGTCTCTTTGAAGTCGTCGGATTCGATATCCTTCTTGTTAGCTTCCTTGAAAGCCTCGACTGTTTTATCTTCGATGATCGCCTGATGAGTGATATAGTTTTCGATATCTGTGTCCGTCAGTTCGACGGGCATCAGGCGTTTCAGGTTGTTCATAATATACAGGCTGATCATTTCCTGAGCAAGCTGCATCCTTACCTGGTAGAGATAATAGTCTTTCCACTGGGGATCGCTGATGCTCTGGACCTGTTGCTGGGCGATATGCTCCAGGGTCTTCATTGGGAGTGGGAAGTTGTTATCCGCAAATAGCTTTGTGATGATGGCGGAATTGCGGATATTGATGTTGACGTGCTCGTTCTTCAGGCGCATATCGTCGGCGATCTTGGTCTTCATCGCTTCGAGAGAGTCAAACTCCATATCCTTGGCAAATTCGTCGTCCAGCTCAGGGACTTGCGAATGCAGGATGGAATTGACCATGAGCTTGACCGGGTAATCGGTCTCATAATCGAATCCCAGATCTTCCTTGACGCTAAAGCGGAGGAGTCTTCCCGAAAGGCTGACCTCAAGCTTGTCCCCCGTGGCTTTGCCGATAAGCTCCGGAACGGAGCGCAGGGGGGTAGCCGATCCTGCAGTGAGAGATATAGTGCGAACGTGTTCTTCGCCACCGATCTCAAAAGTAGCTTCGCATTCGACGGTATCATCTTCACCGGCGACAGCGACATCGACCATGACCGCGTTTTCCTTGCGGATCTCTTCGAGATATCGAGCGACCTCGTCTTCGAGTAATGCGGGATGATAAGGTGTATTAAGGCCTTCGAGCTGGGTGAATTCTACTTCCGGCTCGACTTCGATCTCTATCTTGATCACCATTTCGGTGCCTTTTTGCCACTGGATGTCCTTGACTTCGGGATAGAGAAGATAGTGGATGTTATGCTCTTCAGCGGCTTCGTTGAAAACGTCATCGACGACGTCTTTCATAAAGTAATCTTCGATCCTGTCGGCGTACATTCTCTCGACCATTGCCAGAGGGGCTTTGCCCTTGCGAAATCCCGGGATGACTACTTCTTTGGCTGCTTTCTGCAGATATTTGTGGTAATACTTGTCCACACGTTCCGGTTCGACGGTAAGGTTCACCGCCTTGCTGGATGCATTAATAGGTGTGATTTCTACTTGCACTATATTCTCCTTGGTTTTTCTATAACTCATCAGTGTGGTGCGAAAGAGGGGAGTCGAACCCCTACAGGTTTCCCTACTGGATCCTAAGTCCAGCGCGTCTGCCAGTTCCGCCACTTTCGCACACTATACCTATAACCCCCTTGAGAAAGAGGGTATTTCATTACCAACTATTTGGATTGTGGTCTCTTGTCAAGCCTTGATTGCTGAATTGTCTATCAGTCTGGTTTTCCCTATATATACTGCCATCAGGATGCGTGAGTCCTCGTCCGCAGTCTCGACCGGGCTCAGGCTCCGGGGATCGGCGATGGTCAAATAGTCTATTCTGCCGCCGCTTTGGCGGATATGACTTTCCGCTTCCGCAAGCATCTCCCTTGTGCTTCTGGCTCCATCCCGATACATATCCGAGATGATCCTGATCGCTTGACTCAGGCAGAGAGCCTGCTGTCTCTGTACCGGGCTAAGGTAGGTATTGCGGGAGGACATCGCCAGTCCATCCGGTTCTCGGACGATGGGGCATGAGACGATCTCTGTGCCAAGGTTCAAGTCACGCAGCATTGTCTGAAGCACGACCACTTGTTGAAAGTCCTTGCTTCCCATGAACATCAGATGCGGACGCGTGATGTTGACGAGCTTGAGGACGACGGTCGCGACTCCGGAAAAGTGCCCCGGACGGCTTGCACCACAAAGGATCTCCGATAATCCGGTGACTGTGACAGAGGTGCAGTATCCTGCGGGATACATCTCATGAGCCGGTGGGAAGAAGAGGTAATCAACCTTATACTGGGATAGGAGCGAGATGTCCCGCTCAAGGTCCCGCGGGTAGGTTTCGAGATCCTCTCCCGGACCGAACTGGGTGGGATTGACGAAGATCGAGACGATGGTGATGTCGCAGTCCCGGTTCGAAGCTTCCACGAGCGAAAGGTGACCCTCATGCAGATAGCCCATGGTCGGGACAAAGCCGATCTTCAGGCTTTTGCAGAAGCCATCCCGGATCTCGCGCATCTCCCGGGTAGTATCGACAATGCGGATCTCTAAAGAGGGCAAGCGCATGGCTTCCTCAGCTATTCTTGGGACGGTTGTGATCATCGACGATCACGACCTTGGGCTGATGCGCGGCGAATTCCGCCTCGTCCAGCATCCCATAATTCACAATAATGACTTTATCACCCTTGTGAGCAAGGCGGGCGGCGGCTCCGTTGATCCCGATCTCCCCGCTTCCGCGTCTACCCAGGATGATATAGGTCGAAAACCTGGCACCGTTATTTATATTAAAGATCTCCACCCGTTCAAATACCTGCATCCCTGTCGCATCCAGCAGATCCGGATCGATGCTGATGCTTCCTTCATAGTTCAGGTCACATTCGGTGACCGTCGCACGGTGGATCTTCGATAAAAGCTTTTGCCTGAGCATGTATTCCTCGTTTTTAGTGTTCTTTGGCTCCAAACGATAAAATAAGCGTTTTCGTGTCAATACAAAGTTGCATCCCTCCGGTGCTGTCAGTGCTTAACCGGGGTGGGATGCAGATCGAGCTCAGACCGGTGTAATATTTCCTCAAACGATCCCTATCGTGTTTTTGTTTTATTGTAGCTTTTTATAGAAACATCTTGACATGGATCAGGATATTTAGTAGAAGAAAAGTGTGTATGACGGTGATCATCCACTTCCGGGAAGGCTGGGAATCAAGCACCAACCCGTGTTTGTGGCTCTTTGCCATTAGTTATGGATTTCACGGTATTGACGATCGAGGCTCATGTGTTTTGTGTGAACCCTTGGGTTTTTGCTCATTTTCGCATGAACTCGGTCACTGCTGTTGACAATTGTCAACGTAACTCTTAAAAGGAGTTAAACAATGAAACACAAACTCGTCGTTGCCCTTATCTTTACCTTCGCGTGCTTGCTTCTATGGGCCGGACAACCGGCGATCAGCCCGGATTCCAATCTTTATGACACTTACAAGCAAAATCAACCCTACGTCCCTGAGACAACAGTGGTTCCAACCCAACCCTCAATGTCGTATCAAACCCAGACTTCCCCGTCCAAAGACATTGCCCTGTTGATCCCTCTGGATGGGACTTTCACGGTTGCTATGTCTCCCAATGACGATGGATACGTCGGTCCGATACCATTCCCCTTCAATTTCACCCTCTATGGGACGGTCTATACCTCTTGTTGGATAAACAACAACGGTAACCTGTCCTTTGACGGCGGATATTCCTCCTATACTCCCTGGGGATTTCCGATCGCCGGCTATCCGATGGTCGCTCCCTTTTTTGCCGATGTCGATACCCGTGGTGCGGGGAACGTCTATTACAAGATAGAGGCGAACCGGATGACAGTTATCTGGGATCACGTCGGGTATTACAACACAGCAACAGACAAGATCAACACCTTTGAAGCGATCATCACCGATGGAACCGATCCCCTGGTGGGTATTGGCAATACCGTTTGCTTCAGCTATGAAGACATGGCTTGGACGACTGGTAGCGCTTCCGGTGGAACAGGCGGACTTGGTGGTACGGCTGCAACGGTCGGTATCAACAAGGGTGCCGATGATCTCTATGCTCAAGTCGGTAGATTTGACCAAGCCGGCTCTGCCTATGACGGACCGTTCGATCTGAACGACGGAGTCGATTGGCTGGATGGTAAGATCTTCTACTTCAATACCTTCGTGGCAGGCGGAACGATGCTGATCATCCCCTCCACACCCGAGATCGTCCTGAGTGGGGGAGCCCCTGAGGGTGTCGATCCCCTGAATCCCAATCTCGATGCCTTCTTGGCGACGTACCCTATAGTCGGAAATCAGACGGTGACTATCCCTGTAGGTCCCGGCATCTGGTACGGTTGGGCGTATTGGGGTGGTGTCTGGCATCCTGCGGATGTGAATCCTGTCACCGGACCCGGTAGCATCGTATTTTCAAATGTACCTTTCGGGGCGAAGTTTGACGTACCGATCATTCTCGATTCCGATCCTGTCATCACTCCGATACCCGAGAGTTCCCTACCCGGCGGATATCCGGTCACCTGCCCCGGTCCGGATAATCACGCTGTATATCATGCCTACACCGTTGAATGGAGCGGGATCCATAATATCAAGATCGACCCGATTCCCGGTGAATGCCACGCGGTTGCCTTGATCGACGGTATCTGGGAGTTTGGCGGAGCGCCGTACTGGACTTGGAACAACGTCAACTTCACGACCAATGATCCGCTGTATGTGATCACCTATGGTGGTCCTACCCCCGTCGAACTTGCCAGCTTCTCGGCGATCACTACTTCCGAGAACTTTGTCAGGCTCACCTGGGTGACTGCTTCGGAGACAGGAATGAGCGGATATAACGTCTTCCGCGCCGATACGAACGACATCAATGCGGCGACCCATATGGGCTTTGAACCTTCCACGAACAGCTCGACGGAACACATCTACACCATGACCGATACCGATGTCGAGATCAACAGCACCTATTACTACTGGCTCCAGACCGTGGATATGGGCGGCGACAACACCATGCATGGTCCCGTCACTGTCACCGTGCTTGGCAACGTCACCCCTCCTCTGCCTCAGACCACCGTGCTCGGTAATGCCTATCCCAACCCCTTCAAGGCAAACACCAGCATTGGAGTCTCCGTCAAGGAAGGCGAAAATGCCACCCTTACTATCTACAACATCAGCGGTCAGGCTGTCAGATCCTATAGCCTCACTGCCGGTAACCATACCATCGATTGGGATGGACGTGACGTCAACAGCAAGCTTTGCGCCAGCGGAGTTTACTTCTACAAACTGACCAGCCCGTCCTTAGTCCAGACTCGCAAGATGGTTATCGTCAAATAACCACTATACTCAGAATAGTCCATGCCCGGCGCGAAAGTGCCGGGCTTTTTTTTAGTGAAGAGTGCAGAGTGGCTGGCGCTGCTTCGCCAATGAAGAAAGAAGAAAGAAGAAAGATTCTGGCGCAGGCTGAGTGCACTTGTGCTTCGCTGGAAAGTGGTGATGTATGGCAATCGTATCCTCAGCCTATGCGCTACTATTCACTTTCTAACTCTTTACTGGTCAAAGCGGATTCCCCTAAAGGGGAGTGATCTGCTGGATTCCAGTCTTCACTGGAATGACGAATTGCGCTGCGCGGTTAATAGGTTAACGTGTTAACAGGTTAGTGGAGGACGAGCTGGGGCTGGGTTATGTTGTAGCATTGGCATGCTACACTACGAAGAGAAGTGAATGATTAACTGATTAGCAGATTAATGATGATCGGGACGCGCCGGCTGAAGCCAGCGCTGGCTGCGCGGTTAGCAGGTTAATAGGTTAGTAGGTTAATGGAGGACGAGCCGGGGCTGGGTAATGTTGTAGCATTGGCATGCTACACTACGAAGAGAAGTGAATGATTAACTGATTAGCAGATTAATGATGATCGGGACGCGCCGGCTGAAGCCAGCGCTACGACCGACGAAAGTCAGTGCTACACCAGACCCGAACCACATGCGTCAGCATCTTTCTTCTTTCTTAGTTCTTCTTTCTTAATTCAAGGATTCCCCTCTTTTGCTTCTTCACTCTGTTTTAGAATATAACTCTTATATCTCTCCCCCTCTCTGAGTCTCCGTGTCTCTGCTTCTCTGTGTTCTCCCTCCCCCTCTGTGTCTCTGCGTCTCTGAGTCTCTGTTTCTCTGTGTTCTCCCTCTCCCTCTCTACGTTGCTGATTCTCCGTGTCGATCCCCAAGTACTCCGCTTGTACTCTTCTTGTACTCATCTTGTACTCAACTTGAATGAAGTACAAGATGATCCCGAGAATTTCTGCTGTTGACTACAGCATCAGAGTAGGCGAGTAGGCAGAGCGAACTAAGCGGGGGATAGCGCACAGTAAACGCATGTATTGTAAGCTGATAACATCGCATTTCAGGTGATAAACGTATTGAGCGTAGCCTCATAAGGCTCAAGATACGATAAAAAACTTGACAAAACAGCGTTTATTTCAGATAGGTATAGTGACTAAAAATGAAATAGGATATCATTACAAGGGAGTTCGCTTGCTATTACAAAAGTACTTTGAAACCCGGCTTGAAATGATTGAGACGGCTTTGAAGGGTTATCTCACTTTCGATGAACCGCACGCCAAGGATTTGAAAGCCGCAATGCAGAATGCCGTTTTCTCAGGTGGGAAACGCTGGCGTCCGCTATTGCTCGTATCGATCTATGAAATGCTCATCGGCATGAAGAAATCCAAGCTTCTGGACAGTGTGATCGCTGCCGGATGCGCTGTGGAGATCATGCATAATGCCGCATTGGTGCACGACGATATGCCGTGCGTGATGAATCGCAAGGAGCGGCGGAACAGTCCTGCGCTGCACATGCAGTATGATAATACTATCGCGATCCTTGCCGGAGATGCGCTTTACACCCATGCCTTTGGCGTTCTTGCCGATATTAAGGATCCGCGGAAAGCGGTGCAAGCGGTTCGCATTCTCTCCAATTACACGATGTCCTATGGGCTGATCGGTGGTCAGGCAGTAGCTTTGATTAACAAGCGCAAGGTCATGAAGATCAATACCCTGCGCTACATAGATTCCAAAAAGACCGGAGCATTGCTCCAGGCTGCGGCGGACATCGCCTGCGTTATGGCAGAGGCAGATGAGAATACCCGCCAGATAATGAATACCTATGCCTTGAACCTGGCATTGGCGCATCAGATGATCGACGATATCGCCGCGGACTACAACCGTGGTGGGGAAGGGCTGGATGGAGACGAGGAATTCGTTCCTGTATCCCGTGCCAGCTACACCGGTCTATTGGGCTTTGACAAAGCCCGCAAGACGGTCGAGAAGATGCTCGACGAATCGGAAAGGATGATCAAGCCTTTCGCGCACAACGACGTATTGGTCGAGTTCATCCAGATGATCCAGGAGAAGCTGCCATAACCCAAATCCGATGATAGACATACATTGCCATATATTACCCAATATCGATGACGGGTCTCAGGATCCGCAAAAGTCGCTTGAACAACTGCAGGTCATGGCTGAGGGGAAGATCAGACGCGTATATCTCACCTCTCACTACTTCCGTGGACATTACCAGTATTCAAGGGCAGAATACGACGCCAAGCTGGAAGCTTTCAAAGGCTATATCAAGCCGTATCTGCCAAACATGGAGCTCTTGCCCGGCTTTGAGGTCTTCGTCCAGCCCGGGATAGTCGAAGATATCATCGAGCACAATCTCTGCCTGGGTGATTCTCGCTACGTCCTGATCGAATCCGAGCTGAACGGGCTGCCCCCGGACTTCTACGAGAACGTCTATCCCATCCTTCGCAAAGGCTTTCGCCCGATCCTTGCTCACGCCGAAAGATACGTCAGCATCATGAAGGATCCTTCCGAAGCGCAGAAATATATGGGACAGAACATCTATATCCAAGTGAATGCCGGAAGCCTGATGGGGCTGTATGGCGAGAAAGTTCGGGAAACCGCGATCAAGCTCATCGAAGAAGGTTGGGTGCATTTCATAGCCTCCGACGATCACGTGCGCAACGACTATCACGTCTATTTTATGGCGCGTAGCTGGATCGAGGAGAATATCGATTCCTACACAGCGTCACTCTTGACTCACGATTATCCGGAGATGATCAGCGAAGGCGGAAAGATCCCTTACAGCTATGTGAGCGTGATCAAGCCCAAGCACAGCCATCGCAAACGCACTTTCTGGCAAAAGCTGCTGAGTAACGGATGAAAAGAGTATTGATCACAGGGATCACCGGTCTGATCGGCAAAGCCGTTCTGCGCAAGATGCTGGCGACTCCGGAGGCATATCGCATCACCGCGTTGGTGCGTCCGCTCACTTCGCTCTCGCGGTTTCAGGAATTCAACTCACAGGTCGAGATCGTTCCTCTGGACTTGACAGATATTGCCGGGATGAACAAGTTCCTGGCAGAGAACACTTTTGATACTGTCTTGCATATCGGAGCGGTTCGTGGGGGACGTAAGTTTGACAAACAGACATATTACCGGGCAAACGTCATGGCGACCGAGCTGCTCGCCGAGCATTGCCTGAAGAATAATGCGGAGCTGTTGTTCTGCTCCTCGGTCGGAGTTTTCGGGGCGATCCCGGAAGAGCAACCGGCGAATAATCAGACGGATATGAACCCGGATAACTACTATCATTATACCAAGATCCAGGCAGAAAAGATCATCAATCGTCTGGCTTTGGCGGGACTCCGCTGTGCCATTCTCCGCCCGTCCATCACTTATGGGACTGGGGACATGGGCTTTCCCTATCAGCTTGTCAAGCTGGTCGATAAACGCATCTTTCCCATGATCAACAAGCGTATCTGGGTGCATCTCTGCAATATAGAGACGATCTCGGACGCCTTTATCTGGTTGCTCGGGAATGAGTATCCTAATGCGATGGCATTGAACATAGCGGACAGGGAACCGGTTCAGCTCAAAGACCTGGTGAACTTCATCAGCCGTCAGCTCAAGAACCGCAATTATCCGGAGTGGATGACCTTTGACCGGCATCTTTTCGCGTTGGGCGAACTGATCTCGGGGAAGATCCGCAATGAGCTCTGGCTCAGTCGGTTTCAACTCATCTCCAAGAGCTGGATCTATGATGTGCGAGATGCGTATCAGATCATGGGGCTCAAAGAACGTTTCACGATCCCGGATATCCGGGTCACGATCAAGGATTATCAAGGCAGATAGATGGCTATTCCTATCATCCATGACTGGGAAAAATACTTTACTGATCCGGACGAGGGGCTTGGTTCCTCTTACGAACGCGTAGTCATCAACCGGGTGATCCGGGCTCTGGTCGAAAAGTACCAGGTCAGCTCCATTCTGGAAACACCTTCTTTTGGCTTTACCGGCTTGAGCGGGATAAACCTGATGAACGAAGCCATGGAGGGTCGGGAGATCACTCTCGAGGATCACGATCCGGAACGGCTGAGACAGATCCGTCAGATCTGGGAAGGTGCCGGCTATAGCCTCAAGGCAAATCTGAACGAAGACTACTGCGAGCTTCATTATCCGGATGCGTCATTCGATATGGCATACAACTTCTCGGCTATGTGGTTTGTCCGCGATATCCGCGCCTTTATCGCTGAGCTGACCCGCGTCACCTCCAAGGTGATCATGATCTCGGTTCCGAATCGGGATGGGATAGGCTTTAAGATGCAAATGAAGGATTATGACCGGGAAAAGTATCCGGAGCTTGAGCCGGGCTATATCGACCCCGGGACGATCCGGCTTTTGATGCGAAAAGCAGGCTGGGATGAGGTACGGCATGGATATTTCGACTGTCCCCCCTGGCCGGATATCGGGATGAGCAAGGAAGACTTCCTGGAAAAGACCCTCGGGATCAAGCTCGCAAAAAAGGAACCGGAAGAGTCACAAGATCCTGATCAGGTCAGACCGCTAACGATCATGGATTACTTCACGGGTGAGACCCCTGATTTTGAAGCCCGGATGATGCGGTTCTACTTCCTGGAGAAGGTCGCTCCGGTCTGGTTCAAGCGAATGTGGGCTCATCACTACTTCATGGTTTTTACACCCCATGCCTCGCAAACGACTATATAGCCTGATCTTCGGTTTGGTCGCCGGATTGGTGCTTATCGCGATCTGGCTCAGCTATACGGAGTTTTCAAACGTAGTTTCCCTGATCAAGGGAGTTCGCCCGGATCTGGTCTTGATCGCTTCCCTGATCTATATCAGCGCGTACTTTATCCGTTCTCTGCGCTGGAATATGCTGATCCCTCCGGAAGCAAAGGTCTCGGTCTGGCGGAGCTGGCTATATTCAAACGGTGGGAACTTCGTGAACTATATGATCCCCATCCGGATCGGTGAACTGGTCAAAGCGTGGTTCATCCGCCGCAACCACAAGCTCCCGATCATGAAGACCCTGCCTTCGATCTTTATCGATAAGTCCTTTGATACTATCGGGATCTTCTTCGTGCTGATCACCATGCCTTTTCTGGCGATCAAGCTGAATACTCCCATGCTGATCCTGCTCGGTATCCTCTTTGTAGTCTTCATTCTGTCTCTGATCCTGATCCTCGTCGCCGCATATCGGCAGGACAAGGTGATCCGGATATTCACGGCTGTGTTTGCCAGATTACCGCATAAGATCGGAACCAAACTCACGACCTACATGGAGATCTTTGTCCGGGGGTTGAATATCCTCGAACATCATTGGTCGGTGCTCTTGCTTTCAATTGGTCTGACCGCAGCGGGAATTGCTTTGGATGGAGCATATTTCTGGCTCCTCTTCAAAGCTTTCTCGATCAACTACCCCTTTGTCCTGGTTCTTTTTGGCTATACGCTGATCAACCTGTCCTATGCTCTGCCGCAACCTCCGGCACAGCTTGGGAGTAACGAATGGATGATGATAATAATCTTCTCGGTAGGATTTGGATTGACGAAAGACAGCGCTTCGGCGATCATGATCTTTGCGCATGTATTGACCGCTTTGATCATGACCACACTGGGACTGATGTCCTTCGCGATCAGCGGCTATGACGTGCTAAAAGCTGTATATAAGGAAGATAACAGATATGACGGAACTTAATCCCGTACAGATGATAGATCAACTCGCACAGGCAAAGAGCAAGCTTCGCGCAGAAGTTGCCAAGGTTATCGTGGGACAGGACAGGGTCATCGACCAAGTCCTGATAGGGCTTTTCTCCTGTGGACATATCTTGATCGAAGGTGTCCCTGGGCTGGCAAAGACTCTTTTGATCTCAACGATCGCCAAAGCCCTGAACCTTTCCTTTAGCCGTATCCAATTCACCCCGGATCTGATGCCTTCGGATATTACCGGCAGTGACATTCTGGTAAACTCGGTCTCGGGGGAGACAAAAGAGTTTCAATACATCAAGGGTCCGGTCTTCGCCAATATCATCCTCGCCGATGAGATAAACCGTACTCCGCCCAAGACGCAAGCAGCTTTGCTTCAGGCGATGCAGGAGAATACCGTCACTTCCGGGAACAAGACCTGGAAGCTGGATCTGCCTTTTATCGTTATGGCGACCCAAAATCCGATCGAGCAGGAAGGGACTTACCCTCTTCCTGAGGCGCAATTGGATCGCTTCATGTTTTACATCAAGATCGATTATCCCTCTTATGAAGAGGAGATCGGCATCGTCGAAAGCACGACGGGAACAAGCCGGGAAGAGCCTGTCCCCAGCTTCACGCCGGGAGAGATCATCGCGTATCAGGAACTGATCCGCGGTCTTCCGGTCAGTCAGCATGTCATGCAACACGCGGTCAAACTGACCCGTAAGACCCGCCCGGGAACCACCGATGCACATCCCGAAGTCAACAAGTGGGTTTCTTGGGGAGCAGGTCCGCGAGCTTCGCAGTATCTGATCATGGCAGCCAAGACCCGAGCTGCGTTAAATGGTCGTCTCAGCCCTTCGGAAGAAGATGTCGATGCAGTTGCCTACATCGTTCTCGGGCACCGCATCCTCGTATCATTTGCCGCCGAAGCCGAAGGGATCAGCTCGCATGACATCATAAAGACCCTTTTGGAGCAATCATGAAAAAAGCACTGATACTCCTGATCCCGCTTCTCTTGCTCAGTTCGCTGTGCTTCGGGATCGATGACCGATATCTGCATCAGCTTGCTCAGATCAAAGGCGTTGCCGCCTATGCGATCGATGCGGGAAACCAGCAGGTCTTCATCCGCAATACGAACAACATCTTCGTCTATTCTACATTTAACGCATGGCAACCGCGGTTGGAAGCCGGATTCTACTCCGTCTTTCCCATCGAGGATATGAACGTAGTCGGGGACAAGCATATCTTTATCAGTTCGCGGGACATCACCAATACCATTCTGCCTGTTGACAGCGTTCAGACCTACGGTAAGATCTACTTTACCCATACCATCCCCGGAGACAAGATCACTCGCGAAGGCTCCACTATGTACGTGGCAGACCGCTTTCGGGGGATCGATATCATCGATATCGGCAATGGCGGGTCTCAGGATATCAAATCCACCTTTTCCGAAAAGTGGGGAGTGCTGGACTTCATCGCTGAATATCCGTACCTGTATGCTTTGAACGACTTTGGTCTGGTTGCGGTCGATATCACCGATCTCCAGTTTCCTACCTCTATGGATACGAACTATGAGCTGGTCAATGCCAAGGTTATAGCCAAGAATGGTGATACTCTCTGGATCGGAGCGGGCAAGAACCTGATCGCGATCAACGTGCGGAATATCCGGCAACCGGGGTTTTTGACCCAGTACCGCCTTGCCAGTGAGATCCTCGATATCGAGATCAAGGATAACCGCATGTATCTCGCTCTTGGAACGGGTGGTATGAAGATCATGGACATCGCCAATCCTCTGCGGATCAATGACCTGACTACGATCACCCTTCCCGCTACCGTCTATGACATTGCCCTGGATGCGGACTATATCTTCCTCGGACTGGGGAAAGATGGCTGGATGGTCTATCAATACCGTTGATCAATGCTTAGGAAGATACTCTTACTCGGCTGCCTTCTTGTAAGCCTGTCGGGGTTGTACTGCCTGCCGGATTGGGCATGGGTAAGGAGCTTTGGCGGCTCGCAAGTGGACAGCTCCTATGATCTGGTCGCGGACGCTCAAGGCTGTGTCTATATCACGGGAACATTCCGGGGAAGCGTGAGCTTTGATGGGCTCAGCCAGACTGCAGTAGGGAACAGCGACCTCTTCATAGCCAAGTACTCCTCCACCGGGTCTTTAGAATGGCTCAGAACTGCCGGGGGAGCCGGATCGGCAACCGTGGGATACGCGATAGCTCTTGATTCAGAAAACAACGTCCTCGTTTGTGGCTACTTCACTGCCTCGATCAACGTTTCTGGCTACATCCTGAATAATCCCGGAGCAAACGGAAGCTCGGATATCTTTGTCTGCAAATATACTTCAACAGGTGATCGCCTCTGGGCAAAAGCCGCCGGAGGAAGCGCCGGGGAACAGGCACTCGCTATCGCAGTTGGATCGGACGATCAACCTGTAGTCTCAGGATACATAAGCTCCAATACGGGGTTTGGCACTCAAACCCTGATCGCCTCAACCCGGGACGTATTCATCGCAAAGATGGATGAAGACGGGAATTGGGTCTCGGCAAAGAGATTCGGTGGATCAGGAACGGAACAATGCGAAGACCTGAAGATCAGCTCCGATGGGGCTGTTTATATGACTGGTTCCTTCTCCGGAACGAGTAGCTGGGGCACTTTTTCGGTCTCATCAGCAGGTAGTGATGATGTTTTTATCAGCAAGCTCGATAGCTCGTGTAGTGTAGTTTGGCTCGTACGAGGCGGAGGAAGCGGTTCCGATACCGGGAGAGCGATAGCTCTGCACCCCGACGGCTCTATCCTGGTCGCGGGGAATCACGCTAATGGAGCGAACTTTGGGGGAACTATTCTTAGCACTCCCATAAGTGGAAGCGGAAGTTTTGTCGCAAAGATAAATCCTGATGGGCTTTGGGGATCGGTAAAGTCTTTTGGAGCGGGAGCGTTTGCCACCAATGCCTGTAATGACATCGCGATATCTCCGGAAGGAAGGATCTGGTGCGTGGGGCAGTTTCAAGGGACGGTGAGTTTTGGAACACAGCAGCTCTCTTCCTTAAACTCCCAAAGAGACATGTACGTTCTGGAGCTTGGTGAAACCGGGGAGATCCTTTGGTGCGAGCGATCCGGAGGCACTTCTCCCGATGCCGGGATCGCCGTGGCATGCAGAGGAGACAGGGGTATATACGTGACCGGGATAGCAAACGACAATGCCAGCTATGGCTCTCTAAACCTGAGTTCCGGTTACTACGACGTTTTCCTGGGATATCTGCAGACAGCACCTACACCAGTGCCGATGGCTCCGGAAGGCATCATTATCTCTCGGCAGGGTACAGGTATAGAACTGTCCTGGTCTCCGGTGACAATGGGGACGCTTGGAGAAGAGATCGATATCAGCGGATACAGGGTTTATTGCTACCACGAATTTGACCATTCGGATGAGGCTCTGATCGCGCAGACGAATGAAACTTCCTTTATCGATATCAGACCGATCGTCAGGATACGATATTACCGGATCAGCGCTATTGCGGCAGACTGATCAGCGAGATTCGCATCTCCAGAGACTGCCATACCGGCATTAGTTGCACAATCAACACTGAGATACATTCAGTAATGCCTGAATGCAGGTAAATGTCCTTGACGATAATCGCGGAGGACAGAAAATAACCCGTAGCACGAATTAAGGAGTCACTATATGCATACCGATGAAAGGATCGTATTTTCCAAGCAGGGGAACCAGCCCCGCGGGAAGATGATCCTTTATTGGATGCAAGCTGCTCAAAGAGATCGCTTTAACCCTGCGCTGGACAGAGCGATCGAACTGGCAAATCTCCACAAACTACCCCTCTTGGTGCTCTTCTGTATCGATTACACACTGCCCAGAGCGAATATGCGCCATTATCACTTTATGTTCCAGGGATTGATCGAGACCGGGAAAAGGCTTGGAGCGCGTGGCATCCCGGTGATCATCTCGCGGCAAATGGATCATGAAGCCATCAGGGACTTGGCTGAGATGTGCAGTGAACTGGTCATGGACAGTGGGTATCTTGACTGGCAAAAGCTTACCCGGAAGAGAGTGCAGGATATCCCGATCCCCATGACGGAGATCGAAACTGAGGCTGTTGTTCCCGTGCGGTTGACATCCTCCAAAATAGAGTATTCCGCTGCAACGATCCGTCCCAAGATCATCCGGCACCTTGCTGATTTTCTTGATCATCAGCCCGATGCTGAACCCCATTATCAACGATCAGCAGATGCGCTGGCAAAAGATATTTCCAAGAAACCGAGCTTTGAATTGCTGCGTTTCGACCATACTACGGATGAGCTGGAGGAGCCACATATTGCCTATACGTCAGAGATTGAATATCTTCCTCCGGTAACCACCCAGATAGGTGGTCATGCGGAAGCCATCAGAAAGCTGGATCGGTTTATCTCCCAAGACCTTGCCGATTATCGTGATGCACATAGCGATCCGGCAGCTGACAGACAAAGTGGGTTGAGCCCGTATCTCCATTTTGGGCAGATCTCGGCTCTGGAGATAATTCTAAGGATCACAGAGGCTTTTGATGTTGCTACCGAACGGATCCCAGAATACATCAAAAGGAAAAGCGAGCTATCCGGTCATCTGGGCTCTATTGCGGATTATGCGGAAGAGCTGATCATCAGGCGGGAACTCAGTATGAACTATTGTCTCTATCAGAGAGAATATATGAGCTATGATCTCCTTCCCGCATGGGCACGAAAAAGCCTCGAATCTCACAGACTAGATCCCCGCCCATACATCTATTCCATCGAAGAACTGGAGAGCGGTCAGACTCATGATCCTTATTGGAACGCTGCTCAGAGCGAGATGTTCATCACCGGGAAAATGCATAACTACATGCGGATGTATTGGGGGAAGAAGGTCATCGAATGGACCTCTGACCCTGAGCAGGCTTTTTATACGCTACTTTATTTGAACAATAAGTATGAACTGGATGGCAGAGATGCAAACGCGTATGTCGGGGTTGGCTGGTGCTTTGGTTTGCACGATCGTCCCTGGCAGGAACGACCGATATTTGGAAGTGTACGTTACATGAACTCCGCCGGGCTGTTACGAAAGTTTGACATGCGCAGCTATCTGCGAAGAGTCGCTGAATTGGGGAATTCTCAGGATGTGTGAGACAAGGATCACACAAAACGACAAAGGGAAGCAGATGAACAGAAGACTATATCTTGTTATCTTGATCGCGGTACTTTTTGGGGTGGTAGAAATAGGGGTCTTGTCTGCAGAAACCCTCGTCATTGGGGGAGATGCAAGCTATCCTCCCTATGAGTATCTCGACGAACAGAATCAGCCCAAAGGCTACAACGTTGATCTGAGCCGTGAACTCGGTAAGGAGCTGGGGATGAACGTCGAGATCGACTTGAAAAAGTGGTCTCGCATCCGAGAAGAACTGGACAGCGGAGAGCTGGATCTGGTCCAGGGCATGGCGTTCTCTGTCGAACGCGCCAAGAGCTTGAGCTTCTCAGAACCTCACTTCAAGACCTGGAGATCACTCTTTGTGCGCAAGAACAGCAAAGTTCAGAGCTTGAAGGACTTGAAGCACGGCAGCATCATCATTCAGCAGGGAGATATCGCTGCGGACTTCTTTGCCGGTGGTTGGTTTGAGGGCAAAGTCATCGAAGTACCCAGTCAGGAAAGCGCGCTAGAGCTCCTTTCTTCAGGTAATGGTGATGGTGCTCTGATCAATTACATGCACGGAAGCTTTCTGATCAAGACACACAAGCTCAAGAACGTTAAAGCGATCGATCAGGAGATCCTGCCAAAATATTACTGCTATGCCTCCAAAGACCCTGCGCTCATCAAGCTGGTAAATCAGGCACTGATCAGGATCCAGGAAGATGGGAGGCTCGGGGAATTGCAGCGAAAGTGGTTCCGCAGCTACAATCCAGATTTTATCCGCGAACGGCTGAACAACCGCAAGATCATCATTGTGCACAGCCTCTTTTTCGCTATCTTGATCTTTTTCATCGTCCGCCTTTTATTGAAGCTGAGAAGCAGCAGGAACCGTTCAAGAGAACTGGCACTTGTGCTCAAGAAACGGAGCGAGCAATATAACGAGCTCAAGGATGAATTCGCCATCATCGAGAATGGCCCCCTGATCGCCTATTCATATCAGATCGATCCTCCCCAGGCAACCTACATCTCCAAGGGAATAGAATCCTGGGGATATACGCAGGAAGAAGCTATTGTCGATCAACAAGGGAACTATGATATAGTATTTTCCGAAGACAGAAGCTGGGTAAGGCAGAGGTTTGAAGAGCAGCTCAAGGACGGGATTGTCTCCGATGTGAAGCAATACCGGGTCTTGACCAAGTCCGGGGAGATCCGCTGGGTCATGGATTATGACATGATGATCCGTGATTCGGATGGTAAAGGCAGCATCCATGGTTTCCTGATGGATATCACGTCTCAGAAGAACCTCGAAGCAGAGCTACTGGAGGCGAAAGAGAAGGCTGAATCAGCTAACGTTGCCAAGGGGCATTTCCTCGCCAGTATGAGCCATGAGATCCGAACTCCTCTGAATGGGATATTGGGATTCATCCAAGTCCTGATGCAGATGGAATGCTCATCCGAACAACGTGAATACTATGATATCATATACAGCTCCGGGCAGAGCTTGCTCAAGATCATCAACGACGTTCTGGACGTCTCCAAGATCGAAAGCGGTAAGATGGACCTGATCCTGAACGACTTTAATCCGGTCTTCCTCATTGAAGATGTCGTGAAAGGCTTTGCATATCAGCGGGAGAAGCCGGGGGTCGATATCCGTACCCGCATCAACGAGAACATTCCGGGCATCCTGCATGGCGATATGATGCGCCTGAGGCAGATATTCATCAACCTGATGCAGAATGCCATGAAGTTCACGGACGACGGGTACATTGAGATTGGGGCGGAGGTATATAACCGCAACGATCATGACCTGAGAGTCCTGTTTAGCGTCACGGATACCGGCATCGGTATCGATCCGATGAAGCAAAAGGATATCTTCGATAACTTCTCCCAGCTGGACAACCGCATCACCAGAAAGTATGGTGGTACAGGGCTGGGGCTCTCGATCGTCAAACGCCTAGTCGAGTTGATGGGCGGATTCATCTGGGTGGAGAGTGAACCGGGGAAGGGAAGCAGCTTCTTCTTTATTCTCCCCTTCAAACACCATACCGACGTCCAGGCAGCCCCCTACGAAGCCCCCGGAGATCAGCAGTTCGTCAAGAGTCTCCTGCCGAACCTCAAGGTCCTCTTGGTCGAGGATGATCCCGTGAACCAGTCGGTAGCTCAGAAGCAATTGGAAAACTGGAACCTGAGCGTGACAGTTGCCAATAACGGCTCTGAAGCGGTGGATATATACCGTGACCAAGACTTTGACTGCATCCTGATGGATATCCAGATGCCGATAATGGACGGAGTCACAGCGACGATAAACATCCGCAAGATAGGAATGGAGCAGAACCGGCACACGATCATCTATGCCTTCACCGCCGCAGTCATGGCGGGTGACAGGGAGCGCTTTATCGCTGCCGGAATGGATGATTACATCTCCAAGCCCGTTGATCTCGAATACCTGTACAGCCTCTTGCTGAAGGTGCCCAAACAGGATATCGGTTCCGATATTATAAGCGACAAAAATACAGACAGGACGTATGACGAATAACTCAAGACTTATCCTGATTGGTGGCGGGACTTGCTCCGGTAAGACCACCATTGCCAAAGCGATCGGTAAGCGGATCCACGACCTAAAGACCGTTATCGTATCGCATGACAACTATTACCATGACCTCAGCTCCATGGATGCTGACACGGCGAAGTTCTATAACTTTGACCATCCGGATGCGATCGACACAGCCTATCTCATCCGGGACATCAAAGCCATGTTGGAGGGAGAAGCAGTTAACGTTCCCGACTATAACTTCATCACCCACCAGCGAACCGAGGGGACGCTGTGCGTGGCTTTTGCTGATGTTGTCATCCTTGAGGGTATTTTCGCTCTGTATTATCCGGAACTGTTGGAAATGAGCGATCTCAGGATCTTCGTCGATACCGATGCAGATATCCGCCTGACCAGACGCATGGCGCGGGATATCCGGGATCGCGGTTATGACGTCGAAGGAGTTCTGGATAAGTACCTGGACACCGTCAAGCCCTCTCACGATGCCTTTATCGAACCGACAAAGAAGAACGCCGATATCATCATTCCCGGAGATAGGGACTTCGATAAGGTCTTGTATATGTTAAACGGCTACCTCCTATATGAACTCGTCAACGGCTGAACGAACCGGAGGAAGGGATCAAAGCTCTCAATCGCTATAGCGAGAAGAAGTTCCTGTCTCTGTCTGTCGCAGCGCGCTGCCGTGCGACCGAGAAGCTTCTCGAGGCTTATGAGATGGCATTTTCATCCGCTGAGGAACAAGCGGAACTAAGCCAAGAGATACTCAAGTGTCTGTCCCTGATGTCGGCTGAAGAAGCCCGTCCATTCTCCCTGATCCGGGAAAACCTCGGGTCCGGGCAGAGCTTCAGGACTTGCGTCAAGGAGATCAACGCCTATTTTGCCCTCAGAGGGAGAACATACAAGGATCACCAGATCCCGATAATTACCGGAGACGGTGGTCGCATTGCCGATCCTGAGCTAATTGAACGCGGGACTAAGGTCATTGTAATCCTGGATAATCTCCGTTCGGTCTTCAACATCGGCTCGATCTTCAGAACTGCGGAGTGCCTGTCTCTGAACAGCCTGATCCTGTGCGGAACGACGCCAACCCCGGAGCATCCGAACATGAACAAGACCGCGATGGGAACCTGTGATCTCGTCCACTGGTCATACATGGTGGATACGGTCGAAGCGATCAGCCAATGCAGGCTTTCAGGCTATAATGTCCTCGCTTTGGAGACTGCAGAGCATGCGCGGTCAATTTTCGCCGGAGGGTTCACATTGCCTATTGCCTTAGTGATCGGCAACGAAAGCCTGGGTATTTCTCCGGAGGTCGTTGCGCTCTGTGATGATTGCGTCAGTATTCCTGTATTGGGGTGGAAGAACTCCCTAAATGTCGGGGTGGCATTTGCCATCACGGCGTATCAGATGGTCTGTGGGAGATAGACGAGGCTATTGCTGAACTGCTATATATAGTGCTGTAGCGAGCTTGACGAGATTGTCGTCTGTCGTATGTAGCCGATCAGATAAGACCTGTGCGATGTTCATCGTGATCAGGTATGCAGCATGGACGTTGCCCTTTGCCAGACTTTCAAAATCATGCTTGTTCAAAGAATAGAGAACGCAATCCGTCTGAGCGATGACGTTTGCGGTTCTGGGAGCATGTCCCAGGATGCCATTCTCTCCGAAGGTCGGCAGCATGCTTCCATCCAGCGATGCGATGACTTTTTCCCCGGCTCCGGAATTGTCGACTCCCTTGACGAGTTCTTTGGTCACGCGGACATTCCCCTCGATCAGGAGATACAGCTCATCCCCAAGGCTTTCATCGCGCAAGACATAGTCCCCTTTCTTAAATGAGCATGCCTTGAGCAAGCTTTGCACTACTACGAGTTCATCGTCGTTCAAGCCGGTGAAGATCCTCACCTTCATCAAAGTCTGGATCGGGATGCTCATATGTCACCTCCGATGATAATCGCCGAGTCGTTGTCCTGGATCATCGTCTCACGCGGAGGGTTCCAGCGGATGTTCAGCCTGTCTTCGGTCTTCAGTCGGCGGGACTTTGCCAGGGTCGTTTTGATGAACTGGTCGATCGCAGAGGCATTGTCCGAGAAGATCGAATCCAGCTCAAGCTCCTGCTCTTTGGTCATCAAGCCGATGACGGGAGTCTGCGAAGTCTGATATACCCTATCGTAAAGCTCGCCAAAGGTCTTGCCTATCAATTCCTGAGGTATGGCTATCGTTCTCAGCCCGCTTAAAGGCGACTTCAGAAGGTTGCTGATGAGCGAGATACTGCAGTTCTCATCAATATTATTGGCAAGGAGATAACCGCCGAGGTCGTCATAGATGATGATGTTCGAGATCCCGATCCTCAGGAGGAGATTACGGTTATCCCGGTTGATCAACTGAACGGTGATCTTGTCCTTGGAGACCATGTAATGTATCGTATTGGCAATAATGATGCTTCTGTCGTCAGCAGTCTGCCGATCCAGGCTTTGATCGGCGAGGATGATGACTTGAGCTGCCGTCGTTATCGAAGCACGCTTCAACACATCTTCCTGAGTCGCTTCTCCGCGTACGAAGCGGAGTTCCAGGGAGCTGTATTGCGTTTCGAGATACTCAAAGAACTCCTGACTCTGGTTTGTGATAAGCACGATCTCCAGAGACTTCATTCCTTTTTCTACCAATGCCTGAAGCAGGGAGACCGCGGTGTTGTTCCAACCGCAGATCACGATATGATCATGAGTATGTAGCTGTTTCAAACCTTTATTACCTCTGATTTTGTCTTCCACAAAGAGGGAAGCGATCAAACCGGTGAATACCGATAGGAGGGTAAATCCGGCACCGATTAGAAGGATGCCGACGACCCTGCCCTGGGGAGTTAAGGGGACTTTGTCTCCGTAACCGACTGTAGCGATAGTAACGACTGCCCACCAGATTCCATCCCAAAAGCTCCGAATTGCCAGATTGCTGTCTTTCTCGGCTTCGAAGATCCACACCAGATAAGCGCAGAGGAGCAGGAGGGTAAAAATGATCAGGCAGACATAGACGAAGCGCAAAACCAGCCTGCGGTTCTCGGAGGACAGAGCTCCGAAGATCCCGCTTGCGAGCTTGTTGCGCCTGCGTTTTCTGCCCGGAAAGAGTTTCATTACAGGGGTGCGACGATGAGGAAGAGGATCATGTTCATGATCCCGATCAGCAAGTTTATCGCCAGGAAGAAGTACAGCAAGGGCTTATAGACGTACTTACGGAAGTAGCCATAAAAGAACTCGACGCTAAAGCGGAAATCGAATTCATCGATGCGATGCTCGATCCTGAGCTGTTCGATCAACCGGGGAATTGCCTTGCGCAGGATCGAGGAAGCCAGCGTCTTTGCCAAATCAGAGAGCTTCTCATGGATCTTGTCCTTGATGCTTTGGGGGAGGAGCTTTAGCTCATCGATAAAGCTGGTCTTTTCCCATACGGTTTCGCGGACGAGAGCTTCCCACTTGGCGAGATAGCCGTTTCGCCTTGCGACATCCTCTGCTTGCTCCAGGTAATCATGCAGGATGTCTCTTGCCTTGCTGAAGATCCAATCCCGCTTCTGGACGAAGAACCCGGGGGTAAAGGGGATCTTCTTGCCAAAGATGAAACGAGGTTTGGAATTGAACAAGAATACCTTGAGGGCATATACGATCGACAGCCCCAGCGCTATGTTCCATACTATGAACGTGAGTGACTTTAAGAATATGATCATCAAAAACCTCCACCTGCTCCGCCACCACCAGAGTGACCTCCGCCAAAACCACCAAATCCACCGAATCCGCCAAAGCCTCCGCTACTGCCGGATCCACCGCCAAAACCGCCGAAACCTCCGCCACTGCCCCGTCCGCGACCACCACCATTCAGGATGGAAGCCCAGAGCAACCACGTAAGGATCCGACCTCTGGTCACTATCATCAAAAAGATGAAGAATAGGATCCCGACTATCCCGCCCATGCGATTCTGTCTTGCTTGCTGAGAATCTGCTTTACGGGTATAGCTCGGCATCCCTGAGAGGACTACGCCCTTCTCCTTGGCAATGAGATTTAGGATCATCAGGCTACCTTGGGTAAATGCCTGATCCCAGTTTTCGTTGCCCTTGGGAAGCTGCGCTTTCATCGCCTCATACGCATCACCTGCCTGTGTGTCCGTCACGTATCCCTCGGAGCCATAGCCCACCTCGATCTTGATCCGGCGTTCTGCCAGCCCCAAAACGATGAGGACACCCTCGTCCTTCTTGTTCCCGATCTTCCAGGCTTCCCAGAGCTTGACCGCATATTCGCGCTCATCCAAGCCCTGAAGGTCCGGCATGATCGCTATGGCAAACTCCACATCGGTCTTTTCCTTGAGCTCGATAGCCCAGTCATTGATCTTGTTCCGGGTCTCAGTTGAGAGAAGCCCGGCAACGTCATTGACGAAGCCCACCGGTTCCGGGAACTTCAGATCTTTCGCGGCAAAGAGGCTTGCGAGCGAGGCGATCAGGAAGAGCAGGAGGACTATGCGTTTAGATGTCATGTAATATATGCCCCATCTTGTCTTTCTTGGTTTGCAGATAAAACTGGTTTGAGTCCGACGGATGGATCTCGATCGGCACTCGTTCGGTGATCTCCAATCCATATCCCTGCAGACCGATTATCTTCTTTGGGTTATTGGTCATGAGGCGGATCTTTCGCAGTCCGATATCTTTCAAGATCTGCGCTCCTATGCCGTAATCACGAAGGTCGGGGGCAAAACCGAGGTCGATATTTGCCTGAACAGTATCCAGCCCTTTATCTTGCAAGTGATATGCTTTTATCTTGTTCAAGAGCCCGATCCCGCGTCCTTCCTGGCGCATATAGAGGATAACCCCCTTGCCTTCCCTGGAGATCATCTCAAAGCTCCGTTTGAGCTGCTCCCCGCAATCGCAACGCAGCGAATGCAGCGCATCTCCGGTGAGGCATTCTGAGTGAACCCGGACCAAGGTCGGCTCTTCCCGTGAGATCTCGCCCATGCTCAAAGCGACGTGATACTCGTCCGAAACTGTGCTGACGTAGGTCATTATCTCAAACTCGCCATATTGGGTCGGGAGCTTGGCTTTGGAAACTTGCCGGACAAGGCGTTCCTTATGACGGCGATAGTCGATCAGATCGGCTATAGAGATGATCCTGAGCCCATGTTTGGCGGCAAAATCGATCAGATCGTCAAGTCTTGCCATCTCTCCGTCTTCCCGGATGATCTCGCAGATCGCGCCGATCGGGCTTAGCCCCGCCATTCTGGCGAGATCTACTGCCGCTTCGGTGTGCCCCGCACGCTTGAGGACTCCGCCTTTCTCGGCTCTTAAGGGGAAAATGTGTCCCGGACGCATAAATTCATCCGGTCTTGCCTTATCCGATGCCAGAGCTTTGATCGTCAGAGCTCGTTCTGCTGCGGATATACCGGTGGTTGTTCCCTCGACGGCATCCACCGAGATGGTAAACTTTGTTCCGTGCCGATCTGTGTTTTCCGAGGTCATCAAGGGGATCTCCAGCTTTTCCAGCTTTTCCTCTTCCATTGGCACGCAGAGGAGTCCCTTGCCATGGGTGATCATAAAGTTCACTTTGGCGGGAGTGACGAGTTCTGCTGCCATGAGCAGATCGCCCTCATTTTCACGATTCTCATCATCAACGACGATGAGCATCTCGCCTTTTTTGATCGTCTCGATCGCTTCTTCGATTGTGCTAAAGATACTTTCCTTCATTTCTATTACCAGTTTTCATTATTGTCAAGTAAGGTGTTCAGGTTCGTTTCCGTGTCATCCAGACCAAAGTTCCTGTCCAGCCATGAGATAGTATAAACGATATCTTCCGGGAGAGGAGCCTTGATATCCAGTTCCTTTCCGCTGATGGGATGGGTAAATTCCAGCCTCCAGGCATGCAGAGCCTGGCGCAGGAGATGAGTGGTGAGCAGTTCCGTCACCTTGCGCTTCATGTTTTCCGGGACGATGCTGTGGACGTAACGTCTGGTATTATAGAGCAGATCGCCCAGGATCGGGATATTGCGGTCGGCAAAATGCACCCTTATCTGATGCATTCTCCCGGTCTCCAGCTTGACCTTGACCATGGAGAAATAGTGGAACAGCTTGATCGTCTTGTAGTAGGTCAGAGACCACTTTCCCTCATCCGCGACGCACATCTTGCGGGGGTTGGATATACTGCGGGTTATGCAGGTCTCGATCGCGTCTTCAAGGGGGTCTGGGATCCCGCTGGTTATCGCCAGATAAGTCTTTTTGACCTCTCTCCGGGCAAACATCTCGCTGATCTGCGCCTGTGTATGATCATTTTTGGTGATGATCATGAGCCCGGAAGTGCCCCGATCGAGCCGGTGCACAATGCCCGGACGATTGAGCTCTTTTCCGCTGGAGAGGTTATTGCCAAAGTGATAGACGATGGCGTTAACCAAGGTCTGATCCGGGTTCCCAAACCCGGGATGCACGATCAGCCCTGCGGGTTTATTGATCACCGCAAGGTCTTCATCCTCATAGATGATGTGCAGAGGGATGTCCTGCGGAATGATCTCGCAAGGCTCCGGCGGAGGCAGGCTGAGGGATATCTCATCCCCAAGATTGAGCTGATAGCTCTTTTTGACGGGGATATTGTTCACGAGGATCCGGTCTTCAGCGATCAGCTTCTCGATAAAAGTCCGGCTGTACAGCTCCTGGATCCTGAGATCGACCAAGTGCTTGTCCAGACGGGATGGATCTTCTTTGTCGTAGATGACCTTTATCTTATGCATCATGCTTATCGAATTCCAGAACGAATACAGCTCCGGAAGAATTACCTTTGCGGTTACGGACGATCGATCCGTTGATCACCACGGATCTGGGTGAGACGGAATCTTTTACGGGGATATCGTAGAGATTGTTACCGTAGCGAAGAGCCTCTGCCAGTGTGTCAAAGAGCTTGGCATTGAACTCTTCCTTAAAGATCAGTTCGTTGATATTATTCATTTCCGAGATCGTCGGATAGTGTTCTCTGAATACATCGTTGCAATATATCACGTCACCGTTGGTCGAGGTGATGAGGATACCTTGTTTGATGATATTGATGAGTTGCTGGATCCGCTGATGGTGTTCAAAGATCTTCTCCGCTTTGACCTGGTCAAAGCGGATGATGATCCCCAGCATCTTTTGGATCGCCAGGATCACTTCCTGGATGTCTTTGTCCTGATCATACATCGATGAATCGATATCGATGTAGTAATTCCCGTTCGAGATCTCCTCTATCACAGACCGGATCTCCTTGATCGCCTTGTGCATCCTGAAGGGGATGTAGTTGTACATGATGATCATATACACAAAGATGATAAAGACGAAGATGATGATGATCGATTGCATATCCGTGATCAGGTTTGAGACTGCTTCTGTCCGGTTCAGCGAAACAAGCAGCAGCAGGGATTCCAACGCGATGATCCCAAAGAGGACGATCAGCAGCAGGTGGTATTTATACTTGAAAGAGCGTTTCATATATCCCTCTTTACCGATGTGTCATATATCAGCTTGTCGATATTTCCCTTGGTGCCGAGAAGGATCAGGACGTCGCCTTCTTCGAGGACGTCATTAGCGCCGGGCATATCGTTCAGCTTCTTTTCGATGATGTTCTTGCCATCCTCGGTGACCGAGAGATAGTTATATTTGATCGCGATCACGTTTATCTTTCTCTGGGACGGCAAAGCAAGCTCTTGCAGAGTCTTGCCCACGAAGTCCTTCGGAGCGACCATCTCGACGACGATATGACCCGACGAGAGGTTCACATATTCCAGGATGTTCTTGGAGATGAGGGTCTTGGCAAGCTGATTGCCGACCATTTCCTCGGGAAGGAGGACGTGCTGGACTCCGATCAGCTCCAGGATCCGCCCATGTAGCTGATTTTCGACCTTGGCATAGATCATTCCGACCCCGATCTTCTTCAGGATCGCGGCGGTCAGGATACACTCCTCGATATTGGAGCCGATACCGATGATCACGGCATCGACCTCATTGAGATTCTGGGAGCGGATCGCCGCTTCATCGGTCGAGTCCATGCAGACAGCCGCTGTGACCCGCGGAGCGATCTCGTCGATCAATTCTTGTCTTTTATCGATAGCGATGACGTCCATACCATTCTCGGCGAGTATGGTTGCCACCGTCCATCCAAATCTTCCGATACCTATGACTGCATAACGCGCCATATTATATCTCCTTAGCCTATGGCTATTTTTTCTTCGGCAAATTCGACGTTGCCTTGCCGTTTATAGAGTGAAAGGGCGTAGATCAGAGTTAGCGGACCTATGCGTCCGATATACATCAAAAGCGTGATCAGGAGCTTCCCCAATACCGTCAGTTGCCCGGTGATCCCCATGCTCAGACCGACCGTGCCAAAGGCGGAAACTGCTTCAAAGACTATCTTGTGCATCGCAAAAGGCTGCGTCAGGAGCAGGAAGAAGAGGATAAAGAGCAGGATCCCCCCGGCGAGGGTGATCAAACTGGTTGCTTCCCTTGTATTTGCCTGAGATATTTTGCGGTTAAAGATCGTCAGATCCCGCTTACCTGTCAGCATCGAGGTCACGGACATCAACAAGACTGCGAAGGTCGTCGTCTTGATACCGCCACCGGTCGATCCCGGCGATGCTCCCACGAACATCAGGATCAGCGAGATCAATACCGAGGCAGAGCTCAATTGGGAGTTGTCTATGGTATTGAATCCGGCAGTGCGGGTCGTGACACTTTGGAACCAAGAAGCAAGAAGGCGTCTTGATACTGTAAAACCCTTCATGGAAGCATAATACTCAGCGATAAAATAGGCTACGAAACCACCCAGGATAAGCCCCGCGGTGGTCATCAGCACCATCTTCGAATGCAGAGACAGATGCTTTCCTTTTTCTTTACCGGTCAGGTAATGCACCAAGTCTATGATCACGGTAAACCCGATACCGCCCAGGATGATCAGGAAGGTGATCCCCAGGTTCACGTTCACGTTATCGACAAATGCCATCATGTTGTCCGTATATAAGGCAAACCCGGCATTACAAAACGCTGATACGGAGTGGAACACAGCAAAGTAGAAAGCTCGCAGAGGCTCGAGTGTCCGGGAAAAACTGAGGAAGAGCACTGCCGCTCCGATCGCCTCGATGCTCAGGGTCACGAAGATGATATTCTTCAGAAGCTCAAAGAGGTTCACGGTCTGGGTCTCGCCGACCACGGAGTGCATCACGTTTTCCAGCTTGAGGGTCAGGCGTTGACCCATGAGCAGCGCAAAGGCTGTCGAGATCGTCATTATCCCCAATCCACCGATCTGGATGAGCAGCAGGATCACTATCTGTCCAAAGATAGAAAAGTGTGTGGGGGTATCGACGACGGTCAATCCCGTCACGCAGGTCGCGCTTGTCGAAGTGAAGAGAGCGTCCACGAACGGAGTCACAGTCCCATTATTCGATGAAGCGGGCAGCATTAGCAGGATAGCTCCGACAGTGATCACGGCGATAAAGCTCAGCATCAGGGAAACAGGCGGATTCGCCGTCAAAAAGCGATAGAATCTCCCTTCAAAAGCCCGGAAGATCAGGAAAGTCAGGATAAAGTAGGTCTGCCGGATCAGCAAGAAGAATATGACGAACTTTGCCTGATAAAAAAAGAGCAGAGACCCCATGATCAGGATGACCACGTCGAAGAGGATGATCTTCTTTTGACGCATCATATCGTGCTGGAGCAGCCTCCCGATGATGGTCAGGATCAAAAGGAGGATATTTGCCAAAGCGGTGAGGTTCTCCACGAGCGTCGTGTTCATATAATAGGCTATGATCGGCTCGAGGAAGAGGACGCCAAAGCTCCAGAATGCCAGTATGTAGGCAAAGAACTCCAGGGTCTTGATCGCTTTGGTATAGATGGTTTTGCTCATTTATCCTTAGTTATGCTTCAATATCTCATTGATGGATGCGGCGATGGACTCGATCTCCCCTTCGGCGGAAACCCTTCTCAGGATCCCGGCTGAAGTGAAGAGGTCGATCAGACCGTAAGTCTGGGCAAAGAACTCTTTGAACCTTTGGCTGATAGCCTCCGGAGTATCATCCGCTCTTTGCACCAGTGCCGTTCCGCAGTGGTCGCAGATCCCGGCTTGGAGGGGAGGTTGGCTGATCGTGTTATAGGTTGATTTGCAAGCCGGGCAATGCCAGCGGGAGGTCATCCGGCGCAGGGCATTTTCCTCACTCAGATCCAGATAGATCACGTCCGTCACATTGTAGTGCTGAACGAGGTATTCCGCCTGACAGGCGGTGCGGGGAAAGCCGTCAAAGACTATTCCCAAAGCATCGGGCGTGATCGAGCCGGTGATCACTTCAAAGACCAGCTCGTCCGATACCAGCTCACCCCGTTCTATGACGGATTTCACCTTGAGCCCGAGCTCAGTCTGTCCGGCGGTGTGCATCCGGAACAGATCACCGATATTCACGTGTTGGTAGTGCAGGCGTTCGGCAAGTAACTTCGCTTGAGTTCCCTTTCCACTGCCTTGAATACCTAAAAATACTATAGCATTCATAACATTTTACCTCAGTATGAGCAGTCTTTGTGGTAATATCATTATTGTCAAGGATTCTGTTACCTTCCGGAGCAGACGCAGTCCACGTCATCCGCGGATACTACAATTGACTCTCATCATAAGGATTACAAAGTGCCGATCAACACCACCGCCGGGGCTCACCACATCCTTGTGGCAGCCCTGCTCAGACCTGATATTCATAGTTAGTCATCAAGTACTTTTCTTGAACCTCATACAAGTTGAGTACAAGTTGAGTACAAGATGAGTACAAGCGGAGTACTTGAGGATCAACAGGGAGTATCAGTAACGCAGAGACGCAGAGACGCAGAGACGCAGAGACGCAGAGACACAGAGACACAGAGACGAAGAGAGGGGGAGGGAAGGGATTTTTTATTAAAACAGAGTAAAGAAGGGAAAGAGGGGGAAGACTAATTAAGAAAGAAGAATTAAGAAAGAAGAATTAAGAAAGAAGAAAGATGCTTCGCCAGTGAATAGTGAAGAGTGAATAGTTGCTGGCGCATAGGCTGAGGATGCGGTTGCTTCGCTGATTCCCCGTAGTGTAGCACGCCAATGCTACAACATAACTCGGCCCCGACACACGTGCGTCAGCTCTTTCTTCTTTCTTCTTTCTTAATTCTTAATTCTTATTTCTAAGGGTCTTACTGCTTCTTGGTGACGATCCGGTAAAATCTCCTGGTCTGGGGTGTGTCCGGGAAAGATGGGGTCAGGACTTCGGCGATGGGGCTGCCCCAATCGGCAGGGTTTGGCGTGTCAGAAGCGTAGATCAGGTAGGACGTGGCGCCGGGGACGGGAGTCCAGCTCAGGCTTACCTGCGTCCCGGTGTGGGTCACCTGCAAGTTGGTGACGGTCTGAGGTCTGGGGATGAAGGTGAATGCCATGTTCGGGCGTTGCAAGAGCGAGCTGGTGATCTGCGTCGCAGATCCGACGTTTGCCGCATCGGCGCGATAAAGGATGGTGGAGACGTATCCGGTCGCGGTTTGGCGCATGATTGCGTTGCGGGTATAGCTGCTGTTTTGGAAGCAGGTCTCGATCACCAGATCGGAGACGCCATTCCAGAGGAAGGGGGTCGTGAAAGTGTGAATGTTCCAGGAGCGGGTCTCGGTAAAGGTCTGCGGACCATAGACAGTGGTCAGATCGGTCTGCCAGGTCGTCAGCGCAGGGGTGCTCAAGTGTCCGAGCTTGATCGTAAAGCTTTGCAGGGGAGTGCCTTTGATAGTCTCGACATCAAAGGCGAGGGAATTGATGTATCCGGGTCCGACGATTCCCACGGCGTTCAGCTCTGCGACCGGGATCAGCATCTGGTGCTTAGCGCCCCAATACCAGTTCCCATAAGGCGCAGGATAGCCGGTGTCGGTATTGAGCAGGGTTCCTGTCCCCAGCCGGATCTGATCCGCAGCAAGGGTCGTCTTGAAGGACTTGACCGGGCAGGACAGCGCATCTCCGGCATTGTTATAGGGAACCACCTGCCAATAGTAATCCGTCAAGGGAGCCAGCCCCGTCACCTGGTATGAACTGACGTTACCGAGCTGAAGTCCGTTGTAGATATTCGTCGGGGGGTTATTCGTGCCAAAATTGAGCCTGTATCCGGAGATGACGCCGGAGGCTCCGCTCCAGGAGAGCAGAGTGCTAAATGCTTGTTCCAGCGAGAGGTCTGCCGGAGAAAAGGTCGAGGCGGTCAGCGGGATCACTTCCTTGTAAAAGCTGAAGTTATCCAGATAAGTGCGGTTCCCGTAGGCGCTGATGGCTTTGACGATGACGTAGTAATACCCGGTGGTGGAGAAGGGCAAGGAATAAGTGTAGGTGTACCAGGCATTGCTGCTAACGATCGGGCTTTGGGTGATGGAACGGTGGATCGTGCCCAGAAGGGTCGGAGTGCCGTCCAGATTGGCGGTGGAATTGGTGTAGATCTCGACGCGATCGAGGTTGTTCGCATATCCGCCATCGCGGAAGATGGAGAAGCTAAAGGTGTATAGTGCACCGCTAACCTGGGTCACGGCGATCTTGGGGCTGGCGAGATAGACCGCGCTGCCGGCGCTGGCATTGTAGCTATTGTAACCGAGCATTCCCGCACCGCTTTGAGGTGAACAGGTGGGGTTGGTTCCGCTTGTATAGCGTTGCCAGTTATAGGAACCGCTGAGCGTCACGCTGTTCCAGCCATCCGGAGGGAACAGGGTTCCGTCAAAGCTCTCGATAGTGGGATTGGTAGTAAAATCTATGGTGATGACCGGAGGGATGCCGAGGTTGAAGGTGATCGTTTCACCGGCAGCAGAGCCGATGTTGTAGATCGAGAGACCTCCGGCACTGCCGTCGGACAGGAAGGGAGTCGGGTTCGTCTCGGCATTGATGCGGGTTCGTCCGGTCTCCTGGCTGTAGTTGGCAGAGCTGATCGTTCCGTCCACGGTCGTTGTTCCGCCCGGACGGTAGATATAGACTTCGTCCGGAGGACCATCGGCATTGCCGTCGCCGGCGGAAGTATTGATCCGATAGACCAGTAAGCCGGAACCGGGGATGCTGCTCTCATAAGTCCCCATGTCCCGACGATATTCGACGATGAAGTACTCCGTGGAGCTATTGGGCGAGTTTATCCGGTAGCAGTTATTGGTCGAGGAAGTGAGGGCGTTCAGGGTGTATTGCCCGCTGGCGCTGATCGTGGGGATGGAACTGATCCAGTCTCCGTACTTGTATTTCATAAAGGCGAGCATGTGATGCGGGGGATTGCCGTTTGACTCCATCAAGTCCCAGGAACCGGCGGGGGTGATCCCGTTATCGGTATAGTGATAGAGATCCGGAGCTCCGAGGGTATGGAAGAATTCATGACAGATAACTCCGACGTTCGAGCCGGCGAGGAAGGTCTGTAGCTGGAGGTTAAAGTCATAGACACGCTTGCCGTTGATATAGACGTAGCGGTCATAGAGAGACCAGCGATGAGGCCAGAGCAGGCTGCTCCAGGCTCCGGCGGAACCTTTGATCACGAAGACGACGTTATCGACGCGTCCGTCTCCGTCCGAGTCTATGGTCAGGCTGGAAGGGATCTGCGAAGCGACTCCGGCAGTGGCGTTCTGGAGCAGGGTGAACTCGCGGGAACGTCTTTCGGTATCGCCGTTGTAGCCGGTAGGATTCGTTGTCGCGTCGTAGGGCTGGAAGTAGGCGCGGTTGTGGCTGTCCTGCCAGGATAAGACGGTGCTGGATGCGGTTGTGGGGTAAAAGCTGGTGTTCACGGTGAGCTGATTGTAGGATGCCTCGAGGAAATAGCCCTTTTGGCTGCTGGTGCCGGTATTGAACCAGCCGGTGTAGGTGCTGAGATTATCGGTAAACTCGCTCTCATCGGCAAAGCGGATAAATATCACGAGGTTATTGATCGTCCCGGAGGTCGGCGCATCACGTTCGGCAGGCATGGGGAACTTGCTTCGGCGCATCTCCTTGTATTCGGCTTCAGAAATATTCAGGCGTGGGGTCAGACCCATGGCTTTGGGATCGGACTGACCGGGGATGAATGCACTGGCTGTGAGTGAACCGCGGGTACCTGTTGCATAGACCCACCAACCGGTTTGGGGATTGCGCATGATAGTGTAGCCATCTGCATCGTGGAGCCAGTTATGATATTCATCGCCGCTGGCGAGGCACTCCAGCTTGGAGCCATCCGGCTGGGTCATGGTCATTGGCATATTATCCAGCCAAGCGGCAAAGGAAGATCCGATAATGAGACAGAAAGAGAGGAGCAGGAAAGCGCGTTTTGTCATGTCATGTCCTTATTGGGGGTCGCATTCAATGATGGCGTATGCGACGGCAAATTCTTTTTCGTGAGTGAGGGAGAGGTGGAGCCTGGTCATGCCGATCGACTCCAGAAAGGCTTTGGTCTTGCCGTGGGTGATGAAAGCGGGATTACCCTGTTCGTTATTGACCACTTCGATGTCGATCCAGTTAATAGAGCCGTCCCAGCCGGTGCCGATCGCCTTCATCAGGGCTTCCTTAGCGGCAAATCGTGCGGCATAGGACTGGGCTTTGTTTGCCTTGGACTCGCAATAGCTGATCTCGCCGGGAGTAAAGATGCGCTCCGCAAAACGGGGATGGGACTCCAAAGAGCGTTCCATGCGCGAGATGGCGATGATATCGGTACCGATGCCGAAGATCATGAGCGTTCGATGTCCAGAAGAGCTTGCTTGATCCCCAGTCCTCCGGCAAAGCCGCGGAGTTCGCCTCCGGAGCCGATGACTCTGTGGCAGGGGATGATGATGGGCAGGGGGTTGTGGTGATTGGCATTGCCTACGGCTCGGAATGCCTTGGGGCTCCCGACTCGGCTTGCCAGCTCAGCGTAGGAGATGGTCTCGCCATAGGGGATGGTCGTTAAAGCTTGCCAACAGCGCTTTTGAAAATCCGTCCCGGAGAGGGTATAGGGGATAGTAAAGGCTTTGAGGGTTCCGCTGAAGTAAGCGTCCAACTCAGCCTTGATCTGCTCTTCAAGCTTTGAGGCTGGGGGTGTTGGAGCGGTTTTTGGGCAGAATTCTATCCGGGTGAGGGCTTTGTCATCCGTGAGGATGTTTAGATATATCTCATTGTGTTGATAGTACATGGGCTGACCTTATTTGGTGGAAATATGGTGTAGCTAAAAAACAAGCCCCTGATCCCGTGAGGGTAGGGGCTTGTAAGGTGTTTTACGTTACGCAGTGAATCTCCGGCGTTCTTTGATACGACCGGCTTTACCTTTCGCGCTGCGAAGGTAGAAGAGTTTGGCACGACGCACCTGACCATGACGGACGATCTCAAGCTTGTCGATGTTCGGTGAGTGGCTGGGGAAAATTCTCTCCACGCCGATACCATTTGAAACCTTGCGAACTGTGAAGGTCTTGGAAATGCCGGCACCACGTTTCTGGATCACGATGCCTTGGAATATCTGGATACGTTCCTTATTGCCTTCTTTTATTTTATAATGGACCTTGACCGTATCGCCTACGCGATAATCGGGAAAGTCGGTTCTGATTTGGTCTCTGCCAACTTGTTGCAGAATATCCATGGTTCCTCCCATTTATATTGTCGGAAGAAATGCGGTCGAGGACGATAGCAACTGCACTGCGAACTGAAAGATGTCGGTAGCCTCCCTGCCCTTTGATGGGGGAGAGGATATAATCTGCCATTTCATGAATATCATCACATAGTCCATATCCCGTACCAAACAATAGCAATACGGGAGAGGAACCTTTTGTAATAAGCTGCAGATTCCCGAAGGAGATCTGAGCCGGGAGATTCCGTGCGGTTGTCGTAACTACTATGGGCCGCAGCCCTTCCTGAGTTGTAATCAGATCAATGACCGATTCTATATTGTCTCCGGTGCGCACTCTGTCCAATGCCAGAGAACGATCGGGGTTATACATTAAACCTTGGTTTGTTTTCCAGTGATCGCGGATCCTTTCGATCAAGTCTTGTTGAGCCTTGTCCGGGGTGATCAGGTAATATCCGGGGCAACCGAAGGTGGTCGCCAGACGGGCGATATCGTGAATGTCGAGATTGGTGACCGAGGTCACGATACGCTCTCCGAGCTTGTTCATTACCGGGTAATGAACGAGCCCCAGATATAGTCTGTTCATTTCTGGATCAGGTCTCGGCGACGGGTGCGGGTCAGCCTGTCGGCTTCCGCTTCCGCCCAAGCGTCGATCTTGCGAGGATCGCCTTGTCTGAGAACTTCGGGGACGGATATCCCCAGGAAGCTTTCCGGACGGCTGTAGCAGGGGAAGCCCAGCTTGCCGTTGCTGTGGGAATCGCTTTCGGCAGATCCTATGTCCGAGAGCACTCCGGGCAAGAGCCGGGAAACTCCGTCGATAAAGACCATGGCAGCCAATTCACCACCGGATAAAACATAATCGCCGATCGAGATCTCATCCGAGACGGCGAGATCGCGAACGCGTTGGTCAACGTCCTTGTAGTGCCCGCAGAGCAGGATAACGTGCTCCATTTCAGAGTAGTGGCGCAGGATATCCTGCGTCAGGACTCGCCCCTGAGGGGTAAAATAGATCACGGGCGCAGGTTTTCGGCGGATGCGGGATGCGATCGCCGCATAGACCGGTTTGGCTTGCATGACCATTCCGGGGAACCCGCCGTAAGGGTAGTCGTCAACCTTATGATGTTTGTTGTCGCTAAAGCGGCGTATGTCCACATAGCTGAGACGCAGAGCTTTGTGTTTCTGAGCTCTGGCAACCATGCTCGTGGAGGCAAAACCCTCGAACATGCCGGGAAAGAGGGTCAGAACGTCAATCCGCATGTAAGAGCCGGATCGTTCCTGCCTCTATACCCAGTCCACAAGATTCCAGGAGGCTGTCCGCGTTCTGCAGGTAGATCCCTGCCGGGGAAGCCGCTTGGATCTGGACGAAAAAGTCCACATAAGGAACAAGCAACCGGATACCGGGCTCCGTCTCAACTTCGAGCACATACTGCGCGTTGTTGTAGAAATATGAGTCCAGCCTGCCGATCAGGACGTCACGGTAATATACCGGAGCATCGATCAGCTCGTCCAGTTCGTCGTCGTCCTCGGTCTCCTCTTCGGGATCGACCGCGACGATGACCTCCTTGTGCAGAGGACGTTCTTGGGTCACGCCATCTTCAGCGAAGCGAATCCAGGTTTTCTTCTCAGTTTCTTTTACTTCGCTGATCGTTACGTAAAACACTCTATCACTGTTAAAGATCAGATAGACCTTGACCCCTTCCTGGAGCATAGCTCTAAACTCCGGCTTGATCAATATATGAAACAAACCTTCAGGGTTTAGACCACCAAGCCTGCCAATTCCGATAAGGTCTCGGTCTTTCATCTACTCGATGATTTCTAGTTCGGCTCGCTTTCCTTGCTTCGTGCTCACCGCATTGATGATCGTGCGGATCGCGCCGGCAGTTCTGCCGCGTTTCCCGATAACTTTTCCGATGTCGCTCTTTGCTACTCGAAGTTCATAAAGGGTGATCTTGTCTCCGGCGATCTCAGTGATGTTCACTTCACTGGGGTCATCGACCAAAGCTTTGACCATGAATTCAATAAGATCTTTCATGTTTCACCTCTCAGTATTTGAGTTATCAGCTTTCTATGCCTCGTTTTGGGCTTTTTTCTGGGCAACTTTCTGTTCGTGCCATATCTGCAGGACACCGGCTCTGCGAAGGAGTGAACGCACAGTATCGGAAGGCTGGGCACCAACACTTAACCAGTAGATGGCGCGGTCAGTCTCGATATTGAGCTTCAGATCCGCAGGCTTAGGGTCATACCAACCCACACACTCGATATACTTGCCATCGCGCTTCACGCGGGAATCAACGGCAACTATACGGTAAAAGGGCTGGTTGATGGCGCCCATACGTCTCAGTCTCAGCTTGACCATTATGTCTCCTTGTATTTCAATACTATTTTACTTAGAGTACCACTCTTTTTGAAAGGCACGTTTTCGTCAAGCCATTTTTGCCGGGCTTCCGCATTCAAACAGGTGGATTCTTGCCCGATAAAGGCATCGGATATGTAGGAAATGCCCGATACGACTTCCGGGGGAGCTCTACCAACCGGGGGAATGATCATTTCTCTTGACAAGCTCGGTGGTCTCACCTAAATGATAATAAAGGGAGATATCACGTATGAGCTTGTTCTTCAGCGCTCTCGGAGGATTTAGGGCAAGGGCTGCAAAGCCGGTGGCTCTGGTCCTGTGCGTCCTGCTGAGCTTGAATCTCGGCCCCTTAGGTGCCTGCGCCATGAGCGCGCTGATCACCAAGGAAGGGAGGCTCATCTCGGATTACCGCCCTGTCGGGAACGCTTCAGACTTTTGGGATTTTGACGATCCCTATGACTATCTCGGGTTCGTGATGTCCACCTCGGTGCCCTATCTCAATTCAGACGGGTATGGGATCGTAGCCTACCATGAGAACGATCCGTCCCTGAACAGCCGAAGAATATGGCACAAGAGGGTTCTGAGTCTCGCAGACTTCGGCTATATGTATTACACAGGGCCTTATTTCCGCTACAACGACCAAAGCGACATCCAGGGGAGAGATACCTTCGACGAAGCTCTAAGAACGATCATGAACGGGGGAGACCGTCCAGCGATCGTGCTCTGTCATGCTCGTAATGCAACCGGGCCGACCTTGGGCAACCATCCCTTTACCTTTGAGTATCCGGGACGCACCTTCTCGTTTATGCACAATGGCTTTGCCAATGCTGGCAGGGCTTTTATGATCGGCAGGATCAACGACATGAACCCGGAGCTGAACTGGTTTGTGGCGCATCCGAGCAACTACTTCGGAGAGACCGATCCGCAGTCTTGGGTCGATACAGAGGTGCTATTCCACTATATAATGAGCCACATCGAAGCCAGCGGTTCTTCTGATCCTCTTCCGGGGATCGTCAATGCCCTAAGAGGGATCGCCGATTATCTGGAGGATTCACGCACCGGGGTTTATAACTTCATCATGTCAGACGGGATCAAGCTATATGCTTTTCGGAGCTCACCCTGGACGGGGACTAACTCGCACTACAAGCTTTCATATCGCATATTCGAAGACGCCTACTATGCCGTGAGGACCCAGGCTCCCGCCGAGGCAGATATCCAGCTCAAGCCTCGTGAACTGGTTGTCTTTTCCCGCAATGCCAAGCCTGATCATTATATGGTCCTTGATCCTGATCTTTTCGTTGCGGGGATCTCAAATCCACCGCCGACAACGACACGTCAACGCCTCGAGGGTAAGCTCAGGATCTCCCTGACTCCCAATCCGATGCGCAGCCCGGATGGTCAGATCGTCCTGCGGATCACCGCTCCATTCGACGGTAACCAAGTAGCCGGTACATTGGATCTCTATAACCTCAAGGGACAGAGAGTCCTGCGCAAAGAGCTCGGTATGCTCAGCGGGATGACCCTCAGGCAGCTGGATATCTCCGAGATCCCGAACGGGGTCTATCTCTGCCGGATCGTTGCCGGATCCTTCACCACCGGGATCAAGATCACTATTACCAGGTAAGAACGGAGAAATCGCAGCTCTGGCTCTCTTTTTCTTGACGAATTTCAGCCTCATAATAGACGAACGTCAATAAATATACGAGCGAGGTATGCAACGTGAAAGAACTAACCCGAGTTGAACTTATCGCGCCATGCGGGATCTGGTGCGGGGGATGCAGCATGTATCTGGCAAAGGACGATCCCCAGCTCAAGACCATGCTTATGGGGCATGGGTTCAAAGAGGAAGACCTTCCCTGTCCGGGATGCAGAGCCGTGGACGGCAACTGCAAGCATCTCGACGGGCAGTGTGAGCAGTATCTCTGTTCCATGGATAAGGGGATCCGCTATTGCTATGAATGTGACGAGTTTCCCTGCAACAAGCTTCATCCCGCTGCTGACAGGGCAAATGCGCTACCCCACAATCTCAAGATGTTTGCCCAGTGTTATATGAAAGCACACGGGGCGGAAGCATATATCGAGAAGCTCCCGGAGATGCGTAAGCGCTATTTCACCGGTAAGATAACCTTTGGTAAGGGTCCGCTGCTCCCCGAAGATGAATGAAGCGATCCTGGCTCACCTGAAGCCGCTTTACGGCTGGGAGAGCCAGCCGGAATACTTCGCCGGCGGGCATGACTGGTCGGACGGAACCCTTTACCGCTATCAGCGGGAGGGGAAGACGTATCTCCTCAAGGTGATGAAGCCCGGTTCGGAGCACCCCTATCCTGCGGTGCGTGAGAGGCAGCACTTCATGGAATACCTCAATCTCCACGGAGTGGCGACGACGAAGCCGCTGCGGTCTTGCCGTGGAGAGCTCGTGGAACGCATGTCCTACGAAGACCAGGAATACATGGTCTATACTTGGGAGATGGTTCCCGGAACCCATCTGGAACTCGGTGATCCCCGTGATTGCCGGGACTACTATATTGCCTGGGGGAGGATGCTGGGAAGGATGCACGCGCTGGCAAAGGATCTTCCGGACTGGCAGCATTCCGCCTGCACCGATGCCGAGGGGGTCCCTTTGATAAGCAGGCAGCGGGAATGGGAGATCTTCTACAATTGGCTACAGGACGAAGACGTACGCAAGGCATGGACAGAGCTCAATGCGGAGCTCGACGCACTCCCGAAAAAACGGGATAACTACGGCTTTATCCACAATGATGCCCATCCGCATAACATCCTGGGGGACAACGGCAAGCTTATCCTGATCGACTTTGACGTGGCGAACTATCTCTGGTTTGCCCTGGACATAGCGATCTGCGTCTATAGCGAGTATTCCCGGGTGAACTTCCACTCCGGCTTTGCTCATCGGAACAGCGAACTGGAAGAGCTATTCCTGCTTCCTTTCATGGAAGGATACGAGAGCGAAAACATCCTATCCCCTGAGGATAAGGCGACAGTTCCGATCTTCCTGCGTTATCGTCGGTTCCTGATGTTCGCATGCTTCTATGACCAGATAAAGAAGAATGCCCCGGACTATCTGGAGCAGTTCAAACAAGAGATCATCAGCCACAAGGACTATCTCTCGCCAGGCAAATGCTTCGAAGTTCCCCGCGGTTGATCCGCGCATAAAGAAGGCATATCTCGGGAGTCCTTTTCCCCAATTTGCCACACGATCCCTGTCTGCATAAGGCAAATGTCGAAATTTCCCTTGACATCGATCAAGCAAGCCTATAATCAGGCTAATTGATATTATCAAAGGAGTTCAATATGAAGATCGCGCCCAAACTTATTATTATCTTCGCGTTAATCTTCCTCTTTGTCACGGCTTGTGACGAGACGCCGGAGGAGATAACGACCCAGCAGGCTTTTGCCGAATACTGGCAATATCAGACGGATATGACTACCGGGCTGGAGAATCGTGAAGGAACCATGAAGAGCATCGCGGATGCTATTAGGGCTCTTGACGCCAAATCCGGCAGAGATGCCATATCCGATATCGATGATTATGTAGCTACCTACGTGACTCAAAGCGAAGTCGTAGCCGACAAGTTTGAAAAACTCAGCGATGCTGAAGCAGCGATCGTTCCTTACGGTCAGTCCAAAGGTCTGCTTTCCAGCCTTGCCAAGGGGATCTACAACAAAGCCGCGGATACCGTCATCTCCAGCGGACGCATGGTTCGCAGCGGTTGGAGAGTTCTGAGCGGCAAGAAGACCTTGCGTCAGGTTCTGAACGATCCCGAATCCGGGATCCCGATCGTTTCCTCCTTTGCCGAGACTATGCAGAAGCATAATGCCGATCGGGACGAATCGATCCGTGCCGCCATCTTGGCAAATAACTCAGAACAAGGGATGGTTCCCTTGGATCAGCTTCCCGGCAATACTCCTCAGGAAAAGCTGAACAGCTATCTGAACCTCAGCGATGACGACCCCATCAAGATGAATACGCGTCGTGATGTGATGTATTGGGACGAAGCGGAGCGGGCAAGAACCGCTGCGACAGCCAAAGAGCTGGGTGAGACCGGGGTCAAAGCCGTCGGTGATGCCTATGGCGGTGGTGTCGGTGAATGGACTAACGAAGTTCTGCTGCAGCACATGGCTGAAGGTCAGAATGCCAATGACGCAGGCAATTGCAACATGACCGTCAACCAATCCGGGAACGGTAATCCCCCAATCACCACCGGAAAGACGATCATCATCTCCAAAGCTAATACTCCCGCGTCCGATCCCAGGATCACTGTGATCATGAACGCTCCTCAAGCGCATGTCCAACCTCTTCCGACCGGTGACTACAATATCATCGTGATCGCCGATGGCTTCATCCGCGAAGTAAAGGAAAACCTGCACATCGTTCAGAACCAGGTCAGCTCTGTTATGGCTACCCTGTTAAAGCTCTCGGAAAACCCGATCGTGATCGAGGGGCTGAGTGTCGAAGAAAACTCCATCACCGTCGGTCAGACGATCCACGCCCACGTCAGTTGCGTTAGCACCCTTGGCAGAAGCCTGGATTTTGCCTGGTCGATCACCGGTGGGAACTATACCAATCTTTCTCAGAACGGTGTGGACATGTCCTTCAAGCCTACCGAGGAAAAGGAATATACGATCACCGTCACTATCACCGATACTGCCGGAGCGAGTAAATCTCAGAGCATTGCCGTGACGACCCTTGGCGGGACACTCGTCGTGGATGATATGACCCTCAGCGGAGAATCATTTACGGATGGCAAGCTCAATCCGGGTGAAACGGCAAACCTGACTCTGGCGATCACCAACACCGGCGAAGTGAATTTCTCCGGAAACCAATCCGCATCCGGACTGGGTGGGATCACCACCAGTTTGAGTGCCGGACCGATCAGCTTCCCTGCCGGGCAAACTCAGATGGTGACGATCCCGATCTCCATTCCGGCAAACTTCTCTGAGGAAGAAGGGACGATAAACTACGTCTTTACTACTCTGAACCAATCGCAGATCCCGGTCACTGTGACCCTGCCATACACCTTCCCGATCGATTTCTATGTCCTGATCGATGAAGTCGAAAGCCCCGTCGAAGATCGTGTCTTGACCATCTCCGGCAAAGTGGCAAATCCGCTGCTTCAGACCGCGGTCATGACCATTGACAACGATCCCGACCAGACCTTTGACCTCAATCTCGAAGGTGGAGAGTTCAATCAAGATATCGCCCTTACGGGAACTGCTGATCCCGTCAGCCACGTCGTGAAGGTGATAGCCGTGTCCGGTGGTCTGACCGCTACCGACACGATGAACTTCACCTCGGACGTTCCGCCTGTCGCGCTCAGAGCGACCCTTACCTGGGATACCAATGGCACCGACGTTGATTTCTGGATCACCGACCCCAACGGCGAGAAATGCTATTATGCAAACGACGTGACCGCCAGCGGTCTTACCCTGGACTTTGACGATATGGACGGTTATGGCCCGGAAAACATCACCACGACGAATATCATCCCCGGTGACTATTTGGTTCAGGTGCATTATTACAGTGACCACAACAGCTCCATCGCCATCCCTTCAAATTGCGTGGTTGTCGTGCGGCAGAATGAGCTTTCAAACGATCCTCCCGTCACCTACTACGGAAGTCTCAGTGATACAGGGGACATCTGGAACGTGACGACGATCCACTACGATCAGGCAAAAGGCTGGAGCCTAAAGCCGATCAACACCCACTCCAAGGTGGATCCCCGCACCCTTCCCAAAAAGTAGAATTTCACAAACCACCGGATGCCCGGACGTCGGGCATCCGGTATATTTATAAGGAGTAAGAATGAAACGACTGTTTATTTTGCTACTGGTTATCGTCCCCTTGCTGTTGACGGCAAGCCCCCGGGCATTTCATAATCCTCTTAGCAAGATAAAGCTGGATATGCCTCTGGACTTGACACGTGCATACCGTATTGCCCAGAAAACTGTGGCGTACTATATGGACAACTCCTGGAGCGATTCCGAACGCACGATCTATTATTACAATAGCGTTCGTCCCACTCAGGTGGATTCCCTGAAGACCTTCGCCTATGACACTGAAACTATGGAATGGACAGAGCAGATGACGGCGATCATCACCTACAAACCGGGAGGAACCTACGTGGATAACATGCTGATGGGGTTCAGCTACATGGGGATGTTCTTTCCGATGTTCATGACCCAGGCATATTACGACGATCAGGATCGTCTCATCCATTACAATATGTACGCTCAGCCTTTTGGTGCCAAAGAATGGATGCCTATGAACCGGATGCACATCGTGTATAATTCCAATACGGATTACTACGTATGCTCATGGGATATGCCAGACGAGGAAGGAGTTCCTGCCTATCACCGCACGAATTTCGAGTGGGATGCTCAAGGCAGGATCATCACGGAGAACGAGCAGGCTTCTGTCGATTCGGTCACCTGGGTAAACAGCAATCGCAGCGAGCGGATCTGGCATCCGCATGACACGACTACCGGAGGCTACTTCATCGAGTACATCTCAAAGTACTTGCCTTTGATGGTCACGCTCGAGGATGACTTTGCCTTCCCGGGTATGGAAAGCCAATTGACAAGCTACTACTGGGACAATGCCTGGATCCCCGATAACCGCGACACCTATGAATACAACGCGACCGACAAGCTCATCTCCAAGCTCTATGAATACATGAACATGGGCGAATGGGAGAACAGCGAGTTCCTCGAGTATAGCTGGGACAATAACGGCAACCTTTGGCAGATCACCACTTCCTACTGGGAACAGGGGGTTCGCGCCTGGGTCTATGACCAGCGTCAGACCAATACCTGGGACACCTATACTTCTACAAGTGATCCTGCCGCACCGGCGATCGCGCCTTTGACTCTGAAGGTTTATCCTCAGCCTTTCAAGGGAGACCTCAAGATAGTACCGACCTCAAAGACGGCGACCCCGGTTAACCTTCAAATTTTCAATACTCGCGGACAGATGGTGCACAGTACAGTCATCGCGCCTAATGCCATCTATGACTGGCACAGCGATCTGCCCAGCGGGATCTATTTCCTCAAAGCCGAGTCGGATGGCTATCAGACATTCAAGAAAGTGATCAGTATCAAATAGATACTACCTACGTCAGCCGGGTGCAAACCCGGCTGATCCATTTCATGTGCAGGAGAGACATGTGCCTCAATACAAGACTATTCTTACTATATCGTTGATTCTGGTGTTGCTGGGTGAATTCGCCGCAATCCTCGGGATCTTTTCCCTTGGCGGACCCGGTCGCAAAGAGATCAGGACTTATCGAAATACGACTGTCGAGCTATACGGGACGGGGATCTACAAGGATATGCCGGCTGATGTCGCGCCTCAAGGAATTGCTCAGGACTACGTCACGCTTTTTCTGGGAATTCCTTTTTTGCTTTTTGCCCTGATCCGGGCTCAGGATGAGACTATCCGCTCCAGGCTTTTGCTGGCGGGGACTCTTGCCTACTTCATGATCACCTACATGTTCTGGCTCACGATGTGCACTTTTAACGACCTGTATCCGGTCTATGTGATCCTTGCCGGGCTTTCCATGACTGCCTTTTTGCTGGTCATGCTGCATTTACCCCCCAAGAAGGTCAAAGCTGCGTTCACGGATTATATTCCCAGAAAGACTGCCGGATGGTTCTTGATCCTCGATGCGATCATGGTTGCGGGTATGTGGCTGGCAATGATCATCCCGCCTTGGGTCAGAGGGCACTACCCACCTGAATTGTACCATTTTACTACCTTGATAGTTCAGGGCTTGGATCTGGCGTACTTCTTACCTTTTGCCTTTTTATCCGGGTATCTGCTCCTCAAGAAGAGCCCCTGGGGCTATCTATTTGCCCCGATCTATCTGGTATTCCTCTTTATGATGATGACAGCTCTGCTGGCTAAAATGGTCTATATGCAGATCACCGGTGCTGCTGTCGGTATCCCACAATACGTCTTCATCTCCGCTATCCTGCTTGGTGCTTTATACCTCTGCATCCGGGTATTGCAAGGAGTTCATCGGTAGAGCTCGACACTTAGAGCAGTTCCTTCACGAAGCGGGGCAAAGTAAAAGCAGCATAGTGCAGGTCTGCATCATAGTATCGCGTTGAAGAGGCAAAGCCTTCGATCCCGGCACGGAGTGACGGTTCGAGCGGATCATAATACTGCTTTGAAGCGATCTGAAAGAGCCAGAGTCCTGCCTGATAGGTCTGGATCGCAGCGGAATATGCCCGCACGACGGGGAAGAGGGTCTTCAGATCCCGATTCACAATGCTGATGACCGGGCGGAGTGAGTCTATCCAGGGGCTTTCCGACTGCAGACAGAGGATCCCGTCTTCCTTCAAAGCCCGGTGACAATCCGCAAAGAAACTCTTTCTAAACAAACCTTCAGCGGCTCCGACGGGATCGGTCGAGTCGATCAGGATCACGTCGAACCTCTCCTCGCATTCTTTTAAGTAAGCAATACCGTCGTCAAAGATCAGCTTGGCTCGAGGATCATCGATACAGGATGTGAGCTGCGGGAAATACTCTTTCGCGACTCGGGTCACCATCTCATCGAGCTCGACCTGCACGACTTCCTTGACCTCAGGGTGTTGCAACACTCGGGTCAGGGTTCCGCAGTCTCCACCACCGATTATCAGTACCCTTTCTGGCTTAGGATGCGTAAAGAGCGAAGGATGTGCGAGCATCTCATGATAGACGAATTCATCTTTTTCGGTCACCATTAATACTCCGTCCAGAAGCATGACCTTACCAAACTCGGGTGTGGCGACTATGTCAATCTGTTGATATTGGCTCGCTTCGGTGTAGAGTCGATCCGAGCACTCAAAGGTCAGACCCCGGTGCGGGCTGTGATGGTCGATATGCCAGTAAGACATTATAACTCCGGTTTGTGCAGGAGAGGCTTTTCTCCGGTATCAAAAAGCCCGCGCTTGAGCTCCATGTTGCTGTGATGCATGCTTTTGAACTTTGTCTTGAGATGATGAAAGAGCTCCCAGGGGGAGATAGTCTCACCACAGGTGAAGATGTCCACCGCGGCATAGCCGTATTCCGGCCAAGTGTGGATGGCAACATGGGATTCGGCGATAACGACGACACCACTGACGCCAAAGGGGCTAAAGGAGTGGAAAGTATCGGTGACGACCGTAGCCTTACCTATGATGCAGGCTTCGATCATCGCTTCGCGGATGTATTTCTCGTCTTTGAGAATCTCTGTATCACAATCGTAGAACTCTACGAGTATTTGTCTTCCAAGTGCTTGCATTATTCACCTCGCATTATTTTTCTTGGGTATTGTCTGTCTGATGGCAATTGCCATGAGGTGATCGGTATCCCGGCCCGGAAAAGGCTAAAGAGGGATAGCGGATCAATCGAGGATAATGCGCGGTGTCAATGTTGCGCTAAATGCGGAAAGTTGTAGCAATACCTCCTCGTCGTCTATCCAGTGCGGATGGATAAATCCCATCACTCCGTAAAGAGATTCGCGGATACTATGTATGCGGTTGAATCTGGCGATCCTCATGACGACTCCTTTAGCGCTTATTCTTTAAGCCAATTTTTTGAAGGGTTGATTTCGTGTCAATCATTTCGTTTTTGGGAGACGCGGAGACACAGAGACACAGAGACACAGAGACACAGAGACGCAGAGACGCAGAGACGCAGAGGTTGGGAGAGATAAGAGTTTTTTATTAAAACAGAGTAAAGAAGTAAAAGAGGGGGGTTCTTTAATTAAGAAAGAAGAATTAAGAAAGAAGAAAGATGCTGACGCTTGTGGTTCGGGTTTGGCGTACACAGACTTTAGCCGGCGCATCCCGATCATCACTAATTCGTTAATCTGTTAATCATTCACCTTACCTTCGTTGTGTGTGCATTGGCATGCTACTCTACAGATCGATTGACATGGATCTCTTTGACTTCTTTACTCTGGTTTATTTTTCTGATCATCACATCTACCTCTGTGTCTCTGATTCTCTGCGTCTCTGCGTCTCTGTGTCTCTGTGTCTCTGTGTTTAGGATCTCTCATTCCGCTAAAAATCCCCAGGTACTTTTCTTGGACTTCATTCAAGCAAAGTACAAGATGAGTACAAGAAGACTTCAAGCGGACTACCTGCGGATCAAGGGAAACAGAGAGGTGGGGATGAGGTGCCGCGTGAATAATTCCCTTGACGCTTTTCAGGGGATCGGCAGGGTGATGCAAAGGAAAAACTGATATGTGCGGAATAAGCGGAATATACCACCTCAATAATAAAGACAGTCTCGATACCGGTTTACTCAGGGAGATGACGCGGTTGATCCGCCATCGTGGTCCCGATGATGAGGGCTATGCCTTGATCGACCCGGTTAGCGGAGCTGTGTCCGGATTTGCCGGAGGGGAATCAACCCCGGCGGTCAAGGAACGGTATCCGATGCTTGGCGCGGGGATGTCTGCACCGTTGGGGATGGGTTTTCGCCGTCTTTCCATCATCGATCTCTCGATCTCCGGGCATCAGCCGATGAGCGATCCGGTATCGGGGATCTGCATCACCTTCAACGGTGAGATCTATAATGCTCCCGAATTGAGGGAGGAACTCATCTCTGCCGGATACGGCTTCTTTAGCACCTCGGACACGGAAGTGATCATCAAGGCATATCATCTCTGGGGTCAGGACTGCGTCCGCCGTTTTGCCGGAATGTGGGCTTTTGCTCTGTGGGATCCACGGCAGCAGACGCTTTTCCTCTCAAGGGACAGGTACGGGATCAAGCCGCTCTATTACGCAGACTGGAATGGCGTTCTTTACTGGGGCTCGGAGCTGAAGCAATTCATGCCCGCCCCGATACCCAAAGACCTGAACATCGCCATGATCTGGCGCTCGATGAAGATAAACTCGCTTTTGGTCTATGATGAAGAGACCTTCCGCCGCGAGATCAAGACGCTCAAACCGGCTCATAACCTCACCGTCAAAGCCGGGAAGCTCGATCTGCAAGCTTATTACTCACTGGACACGGAGCAATTTGGCAAGAGCAAACTCAGCTTTGAAGAAGCAGTAGAAAACTATCGCTCGCTGTTTCTGGATTCTCTGCGTCTGCATCTGCGCTCGGATGTCGAGATCGGGGCAAGCCTATCCGGAGGGATGGATTCTTCGGCGATCGTCTGTAGTGCAGCGAAGTTCACCGGCAAGGGGATGCAGACCTTCTCATCCTATTATAACGCTGATCCGGCTATGGATGAGCGAAAATGGATCAAGCTGATCGTGGAGCAAACCGGTTCGCTGGCGCACTATATCTCCCCGTCGGGAACCGATGCCGAAGCTTGGCTGGAGACGGTGACCTATTACAACGATGTACCGACCCGGGCAGGCTATACCTCCCAATGGGCGGTGAATAAATTGGCGCATGAGACCGGGATCAAGGTCATGCTTTCGGGGCAAGGATCGGACGAACTCTTAGCCGGGTATAAGCATGCTGCCTATCGCTTTTATGCGGATATGGTGCGCAGCTTTGACTTGCGAGGGCTTTCACGTGAACTGCCAAACTATCTGAAAGGGACGCGTTCGGCGGAAGCTCTGGCGCGGATCGCCAAGATCGGGCTCTCGACGGTGCTACCGGAATCAGCGCTTTACCGGCTTGAATTTGACCATTACCGCTTTGAGCCCTTCAACAAGGGCTTTACCCACAAAGCAGGTGATCAGGCAGCCGAGCCGATCTTGGACAAGATCAGGGACATCCCGGGTACCAGACTGGCTAATTTCCTCTATAACATGCTAAATACGACGTCGATCCAAACCTTGCTCCATCTCGAAGACAGGATGTCCGGGGCAAACTCGGTCGAGAGCCGGGTTCCCTTCCTGGATCACCGTCTGGTCGATCTCAGCCTGTCGTTACCCTCGGAATACAAGATCAAAGCGCCGTTGCAGAAGTATATCCACCGTCTGGCGATGAAAGACATCGTACCGGAACAGATCTATAACCGGGCGGACAAGGGGATATTCTCTTCTCCCTTTTACAATGTGTGGATGAGCGGGACGATGAAGCCGTATATCGAGGGCATCCTCGCTTCCACAGCGTTTCGTCAACGCGGGATCTGGGATCTGCCCATGATCAATCTGCAGTGGCAAAGATATCTCAAAGGTGACAAACGTCCGGCGGAAATGCTCTTCCACGTCATCGCGCTGGAAGCATGGTTCCGTATATATAACGATCAACCCTTTATAGGAAGGTAATAATGAAAAAGATCAGTATCATCATGTTGATAGTCCTGCTGAGCCTGCTCAGCGGATGTAAGATGTTTAAGAAACCGACCGTGGACAAGATCCACGATATCAAGATAGTATCGATGAGTCCGGACGTGACGGAGCTTCTGATCAGCGTCAAGGTCAATAACCCCAATAGCTACAAGCTGACCCTGAAGTCCCTGAATATCGACCTCCTGGATAAGAGCCGCAACCAGATCGGCAATGCGCTGATGAAAGCCTCGATCATGATCCCGGGGCGTAAATCCACCGCCATCGACTTTTCGGTGAAGCTGGATACCCGCAAGACGGCAAAACTGATCAGCCATTCGGATCAGATCGTCTTCTTTTATGTGCAAGGACACGGCAAGGGTAAAGCATTGGGATTTAACAAGAACTTTGAGTTCGAAGAGCCGTATGAGCTGAATATCCGGGATTACATCTCCGACCTGCTGCCCCGCTTTACCGCGGAAGGCAAAGATCTCTTCAAGCTCCAGCGCACGCATATCTCGCAGCTTGGGTTGGGGGAGACGGAGGTCATTTCCGAATTCATGATCCTCAATCCCTATGGGATGAGCTTTACCTTCAAGGCATTCCCCGCGGATGTGATCATCAACGACAAGGTCGTCGGCAAAGGCAGTCTGCAAGCTCCTTTGAGCTTCGATGAGAACGTCTATAGCAAGGACGGAGTCATCGTCCTCAAGGTCAGCAACTTCAAGTCTATCCTCGGAGCGCTCAAAGGCGTGGTCAAGGGTGAGATCGGCTATCAGGTCAAAGGAACCGTCGTAATCGACGCTTTTGGCATGGAGATCAAGAAGCCCTATGAATACCGCGGGAGCATTCCCTTCAACCTCTCTGAGCTGATATTCTAAGCCAATAGAATAGTCGCCGGTCATTATCCCGTCACTGTCAGACCAGTAGAGTAGGATTGCGTCTTGACCATAGGGTCGGGAAGGGTTATACTGTATTAAAATGAAACTTGAGGATAAGACCATGAATAGATTGTTTCGCAGTGACCTGAAAGATAAAGAACCCGCCATTATCAGCGTTCCCCAGAGACGGAGAATGATGTGCTTGAACGAGAGCTGTCTGGATCCCTTTGCGGCGATCCGGGATCAGTTCTTGCACCGAATGGAAAGCGTTCGGTTAAATCGTTATATTTCCCCCGTGACCGCAGAATTGGGCAATAAGCTGGCAGAGTATGCGGGCTGTGGGATCAGCCGCGAGAACCTCATCTGGGGGAATGGCGCGGATGACATGCTCTATCACATCTTTATGTCCGTCCGGGAAAATGAGCATTCCTTTGCCGTCAGCCTTGCTCCTTCTTACTTTGATTACAAGACTTTTTGCGACAGCGTCGGACTGGGGATCAAGTTCCTCGATCTGGAGGAAGACTTCAGCTTTAGTACCGAGAAATATCTGCGGATGGCAGAGCATCCGGATTGCAAGCTGGCGATCCTCTGCAACCCAAACAACCCCACCGGTAATCTCTACACCAAGGAACAGCTCCGCGAGATAGTCGATGCCTTGCCGGACAAGCTCGTGCTCATCGACGAGACCTACTATGAATTCTCCGATACCAGTTTCCTGGGAGAGCTGGACCGGCATCCAAACCTTATCCTGACCCGCTCCTTCTCGAAGGCGTTTTCCGGTGCCGGGCTACGCTTTGGCTACGCACTTTCATCCCCTGAGAACATCTATGAGCTTTCCAAAGTGTTCCAGACCTTTCATACGAGCATCATGAGCCAGGCTTTTGCGCTGACCATACTGGAAAATGTCCCGCTGTTCTGTGCCCAGGTTTTGGGGATCATCGAGCTGAGAAGCAAGATGTTCGAGAGGCTGAGCTCGATAGAGGGCTTGAAGGTCTATCCTTCGCATACGAACTTCCTGACTTTCACGGTAGGGGAAAGGACGCACGAGCTTTTCGAGTATCTCAAAGACCAGGATATTGCCCTCAGAGACGTAGGCGCGCATCACCGGCTAAAAAACTGCCTGCGGGCAACGCTAAGCTGTGAGGATGATAACGAAGCGTTGTATCAGGCGATAGTCCGGTTCATGGCACGATAGCACGGATCGTATAAGTGCAGGAAATCAACAGGGAGTGGAAAGTTGTCCATTAACTCGGGATAACCTCCCAACCTGCTGATCCATATATTGATAGAAGATGATGATTTAGCTCTGTGCATGAGCTGAAAGTCTGCAACGGCTTTTTGTGCAGAAAATTACACAGAAAAAAAAGATTGACGTGATAGCAAAGGCTCGTATCCATGAGCTTAACAAGTAATTTATAAAACAAAGAGGTAATGATGAGTTCTCGTATCCTTCTCGTTGATGATGACCGTCTGTTGAGAGAAGTATTAGGGGAACACCTGTCGTCATTTGGGTATGAGGTTGATCTTGCCGAGGATGGGGAGCATGCCTACGCGAAGTTCCGCCCGGGGAAGTATCAATTGGCGATCATCGATTTGATGATGCCCGGAATGAACGGGATCGAACTGATGCATAAACTCCGCTATGAAGATGATAAGATCTTCTGTCTGATCATGACGGGATATCCGACCATAGATTCTGCCTACAAAGCTATGATAGAAGGTGCTTCCGACTATATTATCAAGCCGTTCCAATTGATGGAACTGGTGAACATCGTTCAAAAATACATTCATTGATGTCTTATACATTTGAGCTAATCCCCCCGCAAGATCATGGGGCGCGATGCGCACTGTCCCTCTGGGCTGATCCGCTCTTTATGCGGGCGATACAAACACTGCATGATCTGGAAGTGTATCATCTCGTGGTGGGCAAAGGGAATGAGACCGCAGCGATCTTTCCGGTCTATGAGAGATCTGCCCTTGGGATCAGGCATCTGGTCTGCCCGGTGATGGCTTACTATCAACCTCTCTTATTCCTCCATGATCCCGGAGTCAGTCCGGCACGCCGGCTTCTCGATGAAATGGCTGTGATCTCAGGGATCGCCGAAACGCTGTCCAAGCGATACCGCAAGATAGAGTTTAACCTAAGTCCCGATACTAAGGATGTACGTGGTTTTTGCTGGTCAGGTTTGAAGGCTTCGCCGCTTTATACTTTTACCTACCCTACCGGAGAGGAGCTTCGCCCGATCCGGGACGAAAGCGAGAAGCTCAAGAAAGCTGTGAAACGCGGATATGATTTTCGTGAGGGATCTTACCCGGATGAGTTCATTGAATTGCTGAAGGGTCTTTATAAAAGAAAAAGCCATAAGCTCGGGCTATCCTACGAACGTTTGGGCAGATTTCTTCGTGATCTGGATCAGCATGGTTTACTGCTCCAGGAAAGTCTCTTCCGCGATGGCAGAATGGTGAGCTCGGATATCATCTATGCCGGTGGAGGTAAGACTGCCTTTGCCGTGATGCGCGCCACAGAACAAGAAGAGATGGCTTTTGGGGTTAGCAATCTGCATACTCAAGAGATGCTGCAAAACCTCGGCGGAAGGTATGATGAGGTAGATTTCTGCGGGGCGAACATCCGCGATGTGGCAAGGTTTAAGGCTGCATTGGGACTGCATTTGGGGCTGTTTTTCCGCATCAGCGGAAAGGGTGGCATATTGTGATAAGCAAAGTATTTTATATTACAGAGGATACATGAAAAAAATAGTCATACTCAAAGGCGGGAACTCACCGGAAAGGGAGATCTCGCTGAAAAGCTCAGCCGCGGTTGCCAAGGAATTTGCGGATATGGGCTATGCCGTGACCGAGACCGATCCTGCCGAGTTTGCCACTTTGGATCAGCTTCTGCTGAGTATTCGGCAAGCTGATCCCGACGTCGTATTTATCGGTTTACACGGGGGAGACGGCGAGAACGGCAGATTGCAGGCAGCGTTGGAGCAGAGCGGTTTTCGCTTTACCGGCAGCGGAAGCAAGGCTTCCATGCTCTGTATGGACAAATATATCTCCAAGCTGCTGGTGCGGGAAGAGGGCATCCCCGTCCCAAACTATATCCTGATGCGCTATGATATGCTCGCAGATTATGCTGACCCGCAGGATTACAGCGGGATCATAGACAAGCTGGGGTTGCCTCTGGTCGTCAAACCGAACGATGCCGGCTCTTCTGTCGGGATCTCGCTGGTCACTGAGATCGCGGGGCTCAAACCGGCTTTGAAGGAAGCATTCAAGTATTGCCCCAGCGTGATCCTCGAGCAGTATATCCCCGGACGTGAACTGACGGTCACCGTTCTGGGAGGCAAGTCTCTTCCGGTCGTGGAGATCAAGCCCGTCGCCGGATGGTATGATTATGAAAATAAATATACAAAGGGCAAGACAGAGTACATCGCACCCGCGGAGCTGAGCTCCAGAGAATCGGATCTGGTTCGTCTCTATGCTGAGAAGATCTGGGTCGCTGCCGGCTGTGCGAACTATGCCCGGATAGACTTTCGCTATGATGGTGAAACAGCATATTTCCTGGAGGTCAATACGCTTCCGGGGATGACATCTCTGAGTTTGACTCCCATGGCTGCTAAGGCTGCCGGGATGTCTTTTGGTCAGTTATTAACCAGAATAATAGAATCGACCGAGGTATAACCTCAGGAGGATATGATGAAACACAGTTTGTATCTTTTAACGCTGTTGGTGCTGATAAGTCTCCCGCTCCTTTCCCTGGATGTGGAAGCTTCCTTCACGCCTTCCGCGATCCAAGTCAACAACTTCAATACCGCGAGCTTCGACCCGGTTCATCCCGAGACCCAGCCCGTGATCACCACTCTGGACATCCGCAACAACACCAATGCCAGTTTCTATGTCAAGCTGCGGTTGAGGATCAAATGGAACGGGATTGACCTGACCTCTGCGGATTACATCTCCAAGATGCCGATCGAGCCTAACGGAGTATTCCCCTCACTTTCAAACAGGGATCTGATCACCGTGAATGCCAGTACCTACTTCATGAAGGATCCTCAGGGTACGGAATCGATCACTTCCTTGACGGATATCATCAATAACAGTCCCTTGCTCGAATCAGCGGTTCTCTCAGGCTTCTTTCCCGATGGGTTACTCGTCCTGGAAGTAAGTGTTCGCCGCGCAGATCAGACGTCGGTAGCCGATACCAAGACCTTCTCCATCAATATCCGCAATGCGGGCGTCATCAACCTCAGTTCCCCGGGACGCGCTCTCGGTCAGACCCCGGCAGACGTCGATGGAAGTCCGCTGACTTTCGCTTGGAACTCCATAAACACGAACTTTAACGAGTATTATCTGACGATCCGTGAGTTCCCGCCTTCCGTCGTTCCGAATATCTCCACGGTCGAGACGATGGGAACGCAGTTCTTTACTTCGAGCGCGCCATTGGTGGGAAATAGCTTCAACGAGTTTCTCCCCTTCGTCAGTGGAAACTACTACGCCTGGCAGGTGACGACACGTCTGTATGACGAGACCAATCCCCAGATCCGGGCGAATGACAGAAACGCTGTTCTGAAGAGTAACTGGTTCGTCTTCCGCTACATCTCTCCCGATCAGAGCCCGATCAACTCCATCAATGAGTTGCAGGCTGTGCTGATCTCGCTTGGTCAGCCTTCGCTGATCTCTGTCTTTGACCAAGGCTTTGCCACCACAGGTGAGGTTATCTACAACGGACGCACCTACAGCGGTCAGGAAGCGATCGACTTGGTGCGTGAGCTGATCGGCAGAGAGATCAGCATAGAGATCCTGAACCAATAAGGAGGGTAAAATGAAACGCATATTACTAATCGCTATTATCGGACTCGCGATCCTCAGTCTTGCCGCAAACAGCGGGGTTGCATACCTCTCGGCAAATAAAGGCAAGGTCGAACTGAACCGGGACAAGAAAGCCATCAAGTACAAAGCCGGTGAGCTGCTCAAAGACGAGGACATCATCAAGACCGGTGGCGAGTCCTTCGCTGCCTATAAGTTCATCGATGGCTCCTCCACCGTAAAGATCTTTGCCAATTCGATCGTCAAGATCAAGGCTGCGGCTTCCGGGAAGCACCTTTCCAAGACTGTTGCCGTCTCCAAGGGCAGCGTCTATTCCAGCGTCAAGAAGAACAAAGGCTCGTACCGGGTGGATACTCCCGGCACGGTCGCGTCGGTCAAAGGAACAGGATTTCTGACCGGGGTATCCGGAAGGGACGAGACGAGATACATCGTTGTAGATGGTGTCATCCAGATCGAGATCAAAGCGACCGGAGAAAAGAAAGATCTGGCAGCCGGGAAGACCGCCATTATCGATATCGACGGTAACTACCAGGAATATGACAGCACGGACGAAGAGCTGCAAGACCTTCAAGACATCCAGGATTCAGCCGGTTCGGCTCAGGATCCGAGGGTCATCCGTATCCCTGTGCAGAATGAAGCCGGTCAGATCAAGTACATCGAGATCAGATACTAAATGCCGGTTCGATAATGACTGATGTGAGGATGAATATGAAACGTATATTGTTACTACTGATCATTACAGTGGCTTGGATGCTTGCCGGTGCAGTCACCGTCGAGCATTTTGCCCCCAAGATATACTTCTTTGGCTCGGATGTGGAGCTCCGCATGAATGTGATCGACGGAATGGATCAGATCGCCGGGACTACCATAGTTTACAGCCAAAAAGGCAAAGATGTCTGGCAACGGCAGAAGATGGAAGTCGAAGCAACCGGTTCATACTGGTATGTGGGTGAGTTGAAGGCTTCCGATCTGCGGGACCTGGACATCGAATACTACTTTGAGATCATGCTTGCCGATGGCAACATCGTCAACTTCCCGGACAAAGACTCCCTGACGCCCAGATACGTTCTGACTCCCGGTGCTGCACTGGGAGAGAAGTCGGACGGCTTTGTCCTGCTTTCGGACGAGCCCAATCCAGGGCAGGGAACGGACTATCTCCTCGCGGTCTCCTTCTTCGAGATCGCGGACACGGTCGATGTCTCCAGCATCCGGGTATGGGTAGGCGGAAAGGACGTCACCAAGCAGGCGACGATCACCGAGAACGCCATCCTCTACCGCGATACGACCCCGCGTCCCGGCGAGAGAAAGGCTATGATCACCGCGCAGATCGGCGGTCAGCCCATCTATTCCGATATCTGGACGACGACTGTTCCTCCCCGTAAACGGCTGGTCTTCCTGCCGATGAATCTCAGGGGTAACTTCAGCTTAGTCTCAAACGTCTATGATTACAATCCTTCAGCCAATGCCAACGTCCTCGAAGCCGATAATGACCTGGCGGGACAGCTTGACCTTTATGGCAACTACGGGATCCTGAACCTTCAGGGTAACGTCTTCATGTCTTCACTGGAGGATGAGAACAAACAACCGATCAACCGTTATACCATTGGGATGCAGATCCCGCTTCTGGACGTCTTTGTCGGTGATTACACGCCCAATCTCAGTGCCTTCACGATGTCGAACAAAAACGTTCGTGGGCTCTATTCCCGCTTCCATACAAAGTATTTGAGCTTGTATTGGTCAGGCGGTGAGATGGTGCGCGAGACGGTCAACGACATCACCGGGATCGACGGGCTGAATCACAAAGCCGGAACCTTCAAGCAAGAAGCCCTGGGTGCCAGATTCCAGATGGGTACCGAAGAAGGCTTTATGCTGGGGATCACCGGAAGCAGGAACAGAGATATCATCAGCTCTCTGTCTCCGGACGAGTATTTCTATACCACTGCCGAGGGAGATACGATCTATACCGCAACGCCGCAGGACAACGCTGTCCTCAGCATCGATATGCGACTTAGCATCCCCGATCAGAACGTCGTGCTCGGCATCGATGGCGCAGGTAGTATCCTGAACTACAATACCCTTCCCGGTCCGATCACTCAAGAACAACTGGAAGACTATCTGCCGGATGACTTCCCTCTGGAGCTCGATCCTCAGGAATATGCGGATTACTTTATCCTGAACCAGAACATGGAGCCCTTGATGCCCCGCAGGGAAAACACTGCCTGGCAAGCTTATGCGAGGATGCTGATCCTTGGGAACTATCTGGATGCCAGGTATGCGGAAGTTGGTCCTGCCTTCAATTCACTAAGCACCTATTACCAACAGAAGGACACCAAGCAGTATTCCCTCAGCGACCAGATCAATATCTTGAACACTGTGTATATATCCGGGGGAGTCAACGTCATCGAAGATAACCTCTCCGGGCACAAGAACGAGACGAACAAGACCTTCGGCTGGAATGCCCAGGCAACGATCCGTCCCGCTCGTCTGCCATATTTCCGCGCAGGAATATTCAATAACGATATCGAAAATGAACTGAATGCGGAATTGAACGATCCCAGCTATGTCTTCAATCCGTTCAAACGCAATTCCCAAAGCATGAACTTTGGGCTGGGCTATATGTTCTCGATGATCCCGCTTGTTCCCAGTTCGCTGGACATCACCTACAGGCTGGGGAAGGACGATAATCTGTCCGGCGCTGCCGAGATCCTGGATTATAAGAATCTGAACAACAGCCTCAGCATATCTATCAACAACAAGTTCCAGATCGTCCCCTTGCGCACTCAGATCGTTTGGTCGCTATACAACCAAAAACGGGAAGACTCGGTCAACACGACCATCTACCCGCTTTATGACAATAGCAACACAAACCTGTTCCTGAGAGCGGATTACTCCCTGTTCAAGAACAAACTCCGTCCGTATGTCCAATACCGGGCGACAAGTCTCTCCGGAGACACCCAGGCTACACAGCAGTATAACTATGTGAACTTGGGACTGGAAGCGTACCCCATCACAAACATGACTGTCTCGACCGATATCGGCAAGCAGTATTACGACAACGATACCGACGAGCTCACAAACTATGACAATCTGACCTGGCGTTTCAAGTTTAGCCAGAGATTCTAAACTACAGAACCTTGCCCCGGTCGGCTAATGGCCGATCGGGGCAGACTTTTTTACCGGGAGTATTGATGAAACGTTATCAGTCTTTGCTTTTTGCCATCTTGGTCATTCTCTTTGTCCGCATTCTCTTTACCGCTTCATTCTTCAAATCCTTGGAGTATAAGGCGCAAGACACCCTCTTTAGAATGCGGGACACTCTGTCGCTCAGCGATTCGATCGTGATCGTCGCGCTCGATGATGAGACCTTCAATGCCACAAAAAAGCAATGGCCATTCCCCAGGGAAGACCATGCCAAACTGATCGAAAACCTCAATCTCGCCGGTGCAAAACAGATCGTCTTTGACGTCGAATTCACCGAAAACTCGGATAAGGAATCAGATCGTTTACTCGCCGAAGCTGCCGCTAAATGGGGCAACGTCATCTTTGCGGGAAAGATCAACCGCGACGCGGAAAACCCGGATCACATCCAAGTTCTCAAGCCGATCAAACCGATCCTGGACAGAGGATGCGCCTGGGGTATCGTCAATATGCCTTACGATCCGGATAACAGCGTGCGAAACTATTCCACTTATGACAAGGTCTATGATGCCTACTACTTCCCCTTGGGCGTTGCCAGCATCGCCAATACCCGCCTTTACAGTCCAACCTGGGGCGACAAACTCCAGCCGAAGCATGGCAAGCTCAAGATAGCGGACAAGATCATCCATTTGAACCAACGGAACCATACACTCATCAACTATCACGGACCCGCAAGAACCTTCCCCTATGTGTCCTATTCCAGCGTTGTGGACGACTCCGCGACGGCGATGCCGGGATATGAAGGGGTCGAAATGGACGAGTATTATCAATACCGGGATAGCGGGTATTTTAAGGACAAGATCGTCTTGGTCGGAATGACGATCGATGAAGCCCACGATAAATTTGCTACACCCTATGGGGGAGAGCTGATGCCGGGGGTGGAGATCCATGCGAACTTCATCGAGATGGTGCTCCGCAATGACTATCTGAAGAGCCTGTCGCCCATTGCCTATATCATCATCGAGCTTGCGCTGATCCTGGGGTTGTGGTTCCTCTTCAAGGCTTTCAAGCCCCAGTTCTCGGCGATCTTTATGCTGCTGATCATTGTCGCGCAGTATTTCCTCGCCTATTTCCTCTTCAAGAGCACCAGTCTGCTGATCCCGATAGCTCAGACGGCTATTGCCATCCTCATTATCTACATTGTGGCATTGGTAAGTCACTACATTGAGACCCAGAAAGAGAAACGCTTTATCCGCAATGCGTTCCAGCAGTATATGGCGCCGGAACTGGTCAAACAGCTTCTGGAAAGCCCGGACAACCTCAAGTATGGTGGTTCCTTACAGGAGATTACGGTTCTCTTTTCCGATATACGCTCTTTCACGACCTACTCCGAGAATCACCGTCCCGAGGAGACGGTTCAGATCCTCAAGGAATACCTGACGGAGATGGTGAACGTTATCAAAGCCAACAACGGGATCGTCGATAAATTCGTCGGTGATGAGATCATGGCGCTCTACGGGACGCCGATCAAGCTGGAGAACCACGCTCTGGCTGCTTGCAAGACAGCGCTGGAAATGCGGGAACGTCTGACGGTGCTGCAGGAACGCTGGATCCATGAGGGAAGAGAGAGCTTTGACATCGGGATCGGGGTAAATACCGGTACCGCAGTTATCGGCAACCTTGGCTCTGAGCAGATCTTCGACTTTACCGCCATTGGCGATACGGTCAATCTCGGTGCCCGTCTTGAGAGCATAAACAAAGAGTACGACACAGCCAAGCACATCATCATCAGTGAGTTCACCCTTGCGAAGGTGGAAAACATGGTCGATAGTCGCTATATAGACGAGGTCAAGGTCAAGGGGAAGAACAAGTCGGTCAAGATCTACGAGTTGATCGGGATCAAGCCCGGTTTTTGAGCTATATCAAAAAAGTCCCAGATGTTGAACGAGGATCTTCGTCCCGATCCCGATCAGGATGATTCCGCCGATTACTTCCATCCTTGAGCCGAGGCGGTCTCCCAGCCGATTGCCGATAAAGACGCCGCCCAAGCTTAGCCCAAAGGTGATCACCCCGATGATCAGTGCCGGAGTCAGGATCCCGATCTTCAAAAAGGCAAAAGTGATCCCCACCGCCAGTGCATCGATGCTTGTTGCCACAGCCAGTCCGAGCAGGACGATAATGTTCAACGGGTCGCACTTCTTTTCCACCTCATCGATCCATACAGCTTCATAGATCATCTTTGCTCCGATGAAGAGGAGCAGACCAAAAGCGATCCAATGGTCAAAACTCTCGACATATTGCTTTAATCCGATCCCTGCCAACCATCCGAGTAAAGGCATCAGAGCCTGAAATCCCCCGAAGAACACCGCGATCTTGACTGCGTGGCGCAAGCGCAGGCATTGGATGGTGATACCGTTGGTGATGGAGACTGCAAAGGCGTCCATTGCCAGTCCCAGGGAGATAAAGACGATCATCAGCAGGTCGTGGGGGCTCATGTTTTGTTCCTTTCTATCTGGTCTCGGAGAGTTTCCGGATCAGGGGAGCAAGCTCTTCCGGTCTGGAGATCAGGTAGTCCGGGGAAAACCTTTGCAGCAAGCTCTCGGTGTGAAAGCCCCAGGTCACAGAGATCACTCTGATCCCACAACGTTTTGCGGCTTGGATATCACGGCTTTCATCCCCGATATAGATCACCCTGGATGGGTCTATCCGATATTGCCGCAGTTTTCTGGCTATGCGATTGTGCTTACGCATCACACCGCCGGTGCCTTCTGTCCAGGTAAAGAAATTCAGATCATGCTGATCGAGGAAGCGGGTGACATTGCGGATATTATTCGAGCTCAGGAGAGCCATGGGGATATGATCCGCTTTTAGCTCTCGCAGCATGTCCGCTATCCCGTCATAGGGGCGAAGCATACTCATCCGCTGATGATACTCTCTGAGCACCCGGGAGATGATGAAGGGGATGCGGTAGAAGGGGACGGGGAAGAGCTTCATTGCGGTGCGGGGATCCATACTGCGGATCACGTCAAAATCCTCTTTGCTGACCGGTTCCATCTTGTAGTCCGGAGCAAACCCATTCAATATGTCATAGATCAGGTCTATCGAGTTGGCGATCGTCCCGTCAAAATCGAAGAGAAGATATGGTCTCATAGCTCAAACCCTATTGTGCTTTGCCTCGGTTATCATTCGATAAGCTTCGTTTTTGCTCACTCCCTGGGTAGATATCAGTTCGCTGATGATCTCCTGCGTCTTGCATCCCTCAGAGAGCCTTTGACGGATCAACGAAGCTGCTGCTTCCGTGTCGATCTCATGAACCTTTTCCCCTGCTCCGACCAGGATGACGAACTCGCCTTTTTCGGTTATATCACGCTCGGTCAGAAACTGACTCAGCTTTCCCCGGAGATACTCTTCGTAGATTTTGCTGATCTCTCTGGCAAGGACAATATCCCGATCTCCACAGACTTGATAGATCGCTTCCAGGGTCTTATAGATACGATGGGGAGATTCGTAGAGGATGACAGTCTCGCATGCTGTTCTGATCCTTTCGAGCTTTGCATTGAGTTCCTTGCCTTTGGTAGGGAGGAAGCCCAGAAACGTGAAGGCAGAGCTGTCCAATCCGCTGGCAGTCAATGCCGGGATAAGGGCTGTCGCCCCCGGTAGTGCTTCGACTCTTATATCTTTCCCTAATGACTCTCTTATGACGATGAGAGAGGGATCTGAGATACCCGGGGAGCCGGCATCGGAGCATATAGCGATATCCTCACCCGCTGAGAGGATGTCCACGATCTCGCTGACCCGTTGCTGCTCATTGAATTTATGATAGCTGATCAGACGCTTTCCCTTGATATCATAGTGATTGAGCAGCTTAGCAGTCGTGCGGGTGTCTTCGCAAGCGATAACGGGCACCGAGCGCAAAGTCTCGAGTGCCCGTAACGTAATATCGCCCAAATTGCCGATCGGCGTAGGGATCAGATATAGAGTTCCCTTGCCACGGTTCATGGAATAAGCTTGAGTTCCTTACCGATCTTGATGAAGGCGGAAAGCGTATGATCGAGATCAGCCTTGCTGTGGGCAGCGGAAAGCTGGACCCGGATGCGTGCTTTACCCTTGGGAACAACGGGATAGACGAAACCGATCACATAGACGCCTTCTTTCAAGAGCATGTCTGCCATCTTGATCGCCAAAGGAGCTTCATAGAGCATGACCGGGACGATCGCGGTGTTGCCGGGAACGATATCAAAACCCGCATCCAGCATACCCTTGCGGAAATAAGTGGCGTTGTCCCAAACCTTATCTCGCAGTTCAGTGCTGGCTTCCAGCATCTCGATTACTTTGAGGGTAGCGCCGACTATAGCCGGAGCGACGGTATTCGAAAAGAGGTAAGGACGCGATCTCTGGCGCAGGAGTTCGATGATCTCTTTACGTCCGGAGGTGCAACCGCCATTTGCGCCGCCCATGGCTTTACCAAAGGTGGTGGTGATGATGTCGATCCTCTCGGTGACCCCGAAGTGCTCAGGGGTCCCGCGACCATGCATGCCGATGTATCCGGTGGCATGAGAGTCATCGACCATGACCAGGGCGTTGTATTTATCGGCAAGATCGCAAATCTCCGGGAGCTTTGCCATATCGCCGTCCATAGAGAAGACGCCGTCGGTGCAGATCATCCGATACTTCATCCCCTGTGAGTCTTTGAGGCATTGTTCCAGCTCTTCCATGTTCGAGTGTTTATAGCGGAAGCGATTGGCTTTGCAGAGTCTGACGCCGTCGATGATCGAAGCATGGTTCAGCTCGTCCGAGATGATCGCGCAGTTCTCGTCCAAAAGAGGCTCGAAGACTCCGCCATTGGCATCAAAACAAGCTGCATACAGGATCGTGTCTTCCATGCCCAGGAACTTCGAGACTTTCTCCTCGAGCTGCTTGTGGATGTCTTGCGTCCCGCAAATAAAGCGGACAGAATTGAGCCCGAATCCACGGGTGTCCATGATGTCCTGTGCTGCCTTGACGACCTCTGGATGATTGCCCAAACCAAGATAGTTATTGGCACAAAAGTTCAGGACGTTCTTACCGTTGACGGTGATGGTCCCGCCCTGAGGTGATTCGATGATCCTCTCGTTCTTGTAAAGACCCTGTTGTTTGAGATCTTCAAAAAGCTTCTGAAGGTCGGTTTTCATCTCTTTGAACATTTCCATGCTCCTTTGTTAATGTTATTTTGGCATAAGATGTCGGATGGGCTTTTTCAGTCAATAAAAAAACGCCCCAGCGGATCGTCGGTGGGGCGCAGAGAGAAAAAACGTGCGGCTTAGTCTCCGGAAGAGCCGTACATCTCGAGGATCTCGGCTTTGCTCCGCCCCAGGATGTCATATTTCCTACCGACCTTGATGAAAGCCTCAAGCGCTTTTTCCAGATGATGTGGTTCATGCGCGGCGGAGATCTGAGTGCGGATGCGAGCTTTTCCTTGTGGAACTACCGGGAAAAAGAAGCCTATCGCATAGACCCCCTCATCGTATAGATCCCGGGCAAAGTCCTGGGACAGCTTGGCATCAAAGAGCATCACCGGAACGATAGGAGTATCTCCGGGCTGGAGGATAAAGCCTGCTTCCGCGAGGTTCTTGCGCCACCAGACTGAATTACGCTCGAGCTTTTCCCGTCTCTCGCCTGATGCGGAGAGGATGTCCAGGACTTTGATCACACCGGCAACGACAGGTGGAGCTATAGTATTGGAAAAAAGATATGGTCTGGCTTTCTGCCGGCAGAGCTCGACGAGCTCTTTCCTGCCGGATACGCAGCCTCCGGACGCTCCGCCAAGTCCCTTGCCAAAGGTCGTGGTGATCAGGTCTATCTTACCGAGCAGACCGAATCTCTCATGCGTTCCGCGTCCGCTCTCGCCGATGAATCCCGTCGCATGTGAATCGTCCACGAGCAGCATTGCGTCATACTGCTCACATAGTGCATGGATCTCGTCCAGCTTGGCTGTGTCTCCGTCCATGGAATAGACTCCGTCCGTGATCACCAGCCTGATCCGTTTGTCCTGATGAAGCCGGAGCTTGGTCTCCAGATGAGCCATGTCCGAATGTTTGAAAGTATCTGTTTCAGCTTTTGCGAGGCGAATACCGTCGATCAAGGAGGCATGAACAAGCCTGTCCGAGATCATGACGTCTGCGTCGGTCAGGATCGCTTCAAAGACACCGCTATTGGCATCCAGACAGGAGGGGAAGAGGATCGTATCTTCAGTTCCCAGAAAGGCGGTTATCCTGTTCTCCAATTCGCGGTGCAGATCCTGAGTTCCGCAGATGAAGCGGACTGAGGACATTCCGTAGCCTCTTTCGTTCAGCGCGTGCTGAGCAGCATCGATGACCTCCGGGTGGTTGGATAGTCCCAGATAGTTATTGGCACAGATGTTGATCACTCTGCGTTTGGGGGATCCCTGAGGGAATTCGACCTCGATCTCGGCGTCTTGCGTGGAATGGATGTAGCGCTCGACCTTAAAGATCCCTTTGTCTTTCAGGTCTTGCAGTTCACGGCTGTACAGCTCTCTGATCTTCTCGTAGTATGGCATTGAAACACCTCATCATTAAGTAAGGATTATCAGCTTGGGCAAGGTCATCCTTGTCAAGGAAAACCGTTTTTTACAGGCAAAAAGAAACGCTCCCCGGAGGGAGCGTATTGCATGGTGCAGAAGGCGGGACTCGAACCCGCACACCCGTTACAGGCACAAGATCCTTAGTCTTGCGTGTCTGCCAAATTCCACCACTTCTGCATTAGGAAAACTTAGGGTTGCTTAGGGGTCGTGACCGGAGCTTTCGCAGGAGCCTTGGCAGGCTGTTTGGTCCCGGCTTGTTCAGCAAGCTTCTTTTGTCTTGCCTGAACGGTCGAGACTTTCGTGCTGCTCACGTTCTTCACGAGGAAAGCCAGGGACAGACAAGAGATCACAAAGACCAGTCCGAGAACCTGAGTGGCTTTCTTGAGGAAAGCAGAAGCTCCGCTTCCTCCAAAAACGTTCATCGCCGCTCCACCGAGGTTGGCATCAAGGCCACCCTTGGAGGTCTGTGCCAGGATCACCAGCACGAGAGCGATGCAGATCAATACATGCAATATCAGTACGATCGTGTACAAAACCATTATATAATTCCTTTTCGTAATTCAATCATCAGGTTTGGCTACTAATTTTCAAGGCTCTTTTTTTGTCAATGAAAAAATATAGGCGGACTCGATCATTATCCCGGATAGAGCAGTTCTTTAACAGTGTAAGAAGGCTTAGCGGGCGCATAGTTCATGCTCCGGGCTGGTTCAGCATCGCGCTAAGCTCAGCTTCGAGGGAGTCCATTGCCGCGCGAAGCTCTGCTTCTGCCTTGGGGAATCCGTCCTTGTCCCGGAGCCAGATAGGCGCTCCATACTTGACCAGGACACGGGAGAAAGGCTTGGGGAACCTAAATCTGTCCCAAGAATTAAAGACCCACTCACGCTCACATTCCGCGACCAGCGGTATGATCGGGATCTTAGCCAGATAGGCGATATAGAGAACTCCCGGCTGGATCGTCTTGGCAGGTCCCTTAGGACCATCGGGAGTGATCCCGAGTTGGTTCGTCTTTGCCAGCCTGAGCATCTCTTTCATAGCTTCCGAGCCGTTCCTGGTCGTGGAGCCACGCACGGGGATGACCCCCAGTTCCCGCGCCGGACCTGCGATCAGTTCTCCATCCTTTGAGGACGAAATAACGACCGCGATCGGGTCACCAAAGCGATGCAGCACCAAGGGTAGCAGGTTCCTGTGCCAAAAGGCATAGATGCAGAGTTGATCAGGTGGATTCTTGTCGATGATCCTGATCCTCAGGGTCAGGCGCAGAAGCCGGAGAAGACCTGCGCCCAGTTTTGCTTCGAGCCAAAAGAGGAGTTTATTCATCGAGCTTGAGCAGTTGGCGGATGATCTTCGTCATTTCTACGGAAGGACGTCTTCCTTCGAGCATCCCACGTAGCTTGAGGAGTTTCGCCCGGATCTCGTTCATATACTGCGGATCGTCCTGCATGCGGGACACTTCCGCGGCAATACGCCTGGGGTTGGCGTTTTCCTGGATCAGTTCCGGAAGAGCGGAGTCCTCCAGGATGATATTCGGCAGACCGATATGCTCGATGCGGACAAAGCGCTTGGCGATCCGGTAGGAGATCTCGTTTGCCCTGTAGCAAATGACCATCGGAGTCCCTATGTATGCAGCTTCGAGAGTCACTGTTCCGGAACAGCCGACCAGATAGGAACAGTATTTCATCATCTCATAGTTGTAGCCATCGACGATGTGAACCTTGACACCCGGGTGGGCTTCGATGATGCTCATATAATCCCCGTGCTTGACGGCACGGCTCTTGGAGAAGAGGAACTGGTATCTCTCCTGATCCATGAGCTTCGCGGATTCAAGGAAGACAGGCAGCATTCTATGGATCTCCGCATTGCGGCTTCCGGGCATGAACCCGATCCATTCCTTGCTCGGATCCAAACCAAAGAACCGGGCAAAGGACTCGCGATCCAGCTCCAAGCGTATCTCCTCGGTGATGGGATGCCCCACGTAACTGGAAGTGACATTATGCGAATCCAGAAGGTCTTTCTCGAAGGGAAGGATCGCAGCAACATGGCGGACGTTTTCCTTCAGATCGAAGACCCGTTTATGCTTCCAAGCCCAAAACTGGGGACAGATGAAATACAGGACAGGAATACGTTCGTCATCGGCGATGCGCGAGATCCGCAGATTCAGCCCCGGATAATCTACCGGGATGAAGAGGTCCGGCTTGTCTATCTTGAAATAGCGATGGATGTGCTTTTCAACCTTTAGGAAGAAAGCCAGATGCTTGACGACCTCGACAAACCCCATCACGGCAAAGCGGTCGAAGGGAAACAGGCTCTTGAGCCCTTCACGTTGCATGAGTGGTCCGCCGATCCCGACGTGCCGGACGTTTGGGATGGACTGGTTGACAGCTCGCATTATCAATGAAGCATGTAGGTCACCGGAGCTTTCGCCGGCGAGCCAGAAAATAGTCACTGCTCGGTTCAGAATGCCTCCTTAGTTGATCGCCAGACTACCCATCAGGGTCAGTGGCGTGACGATTGCGGCAGCCATCAGCACTCCGAAGAAGATGAAGAGCAAACTTCGCCAAAACCGTATGCCAAAGATATTCGCTGCGAATGCTCCCGTCCAGGCACCCGTTCCGGGAAGCGGAATCCCGACGAATATCGCCAAGCCCAGCGCTTCATACTTCTCGATTGATTTGCCTTTCCTTCGGGTTCTGGCGAATAGCCAATCGGTGAACCTTTTTCCGTTCTTCGTCCGGTTTACCAGGGTAAAGAATCCATCCATAAAGAGAAGGATCAGGGGGATAGGTATCATGTTGCCGATCACAGAGAGCATGACCGCTTCATGCCAGGGCATCTTGAATAGCAAGATCGCGACCGGGATCGCCCCGCGCAGCTCCACTATAGGTAAGATGGAGATCAGCATTACGATCATCCAAGGGGATAGTCCCCGCGCGCTGAGCCAGTTTGCAGCTTGTGTTCCCGTCGAAGCCGGCAGCAACGCGACGGCTAAGAGCATCAGAAATAGAGGTATCAGCTTTTTATCAATCAAGAGGGACATCCTTATACGTTTTTCTTCTTTGAACAACCGCAGCTAACCCAACTGTTTTCGTCAATAGAGATTTTTCTGTGCCGGGATAGGATCATCGTCGCATTTCCTCCTGTGCGATGCGGGGAAATATGCTTATTATATCCCCAAAGATAATAAATAACACTTAGGTGAGGAACACATGGCAATCAAAGAAAACCTGATCAATACGCTAAAAAAGGCGATGCAAGGCGAGATGGACAGCGTCACGCTGTACAAGAACGCCGCAGATCACTCATCCGATGAAGAGGTGAAGAGCTTCTTCGCCACCCGCATGGAAGAAGAAAAGCAACACTACAACTACCTGCTGAACTATTACAAAGAACTTGCAGGGGATGTCGAACCGACTGATCTGCACCTGGAATATACTCCCGAACAAGGCTTTCACCCGATCATCACTGCGGATTTCCTCCGCCGGATAGGTGGGGATCAATATCTCTTCTCAGCGATCTCGACAGCTCTGCTCCTCGAAAAGGATGCGATCGATCACTACCGCAAGAGCATGGATCTGACAGACAACCTTACCCTGAAGTCCTTCTTCAATCTATTGGTGAATTGGGAGCAAGTTCATTATGATGACCTGCTCAAGATCCAAAAGGAAGCGGAAGTATATTATTGGGAGATAAACGACTTCGAGCCTTTCTAAACCACAGCGACTTGTCTCAACCCGGATAAAACTGGCTAAGCACACCCAAGCTTTTCAGCCGCAGGGGCTTGCTATAGTGGCAATTCCAGTAGCTGAGGAATAGCTCGTTTATCTCGCTGATTATACGGATATTGAGACGATACTCCGTGAGGTGATTGCCGATCTCGGGTAAAGCATTGAAGATGCGAGTTGCCTCAGCACTGAGCCTATGCAGGGAATCAGTGTGGTGATCGCGCCCGCAGCCGTCGCAAACCAGTGATCCGGTGCTCAGGTCTATCCCTGTGATAGGCTCTGTGTCGCCTCCACAGAGGGCACACCTGCGGGACTGCATGTCCAATCCTGCGACCTGCAAGACCCGGAGGAAGAACCGCCAAAAGATCAGCACTCCATTGGTCTTAACTCCCTCGAGGTAGCTCAGGTATTTCTGCAGCAGGTCATAGTACTCGGTCGTTTCATCATGAGAGAACTCCATGTTCTCGAGGATCTCGATCCCACTCTCGGCTGCAGCCCAGATCGCCGGATTGAGGTATAGCCCGCTTTCATTCAGGGGGTCGGCAGAGCAGAAGAGGTACAGACCTGCTTCACTGGGCGAATATAGCTCAAATTCGTATTCCTGCATCACGATAAGTTGGGTTTTATCCGTGGCTTTGCGAATACCCTTTGCCAATATCCCGATCAGCCCCTGCTCTCGGCTAAAGATCCGAACTATCCCGCTGGTATCTCCAAAAGGGCTAAGTTTCAGGACTATTCCCCGGGTGCGGATCTTTGCCTTCATAAGCCCAGTTCAGCTCTGATCGCGCGGATATCGGCAGGTTCGGCATAGACCGTCTGCTGGTTTGTGTAGATGACGAATCCGGGCGCGCTTTTCCGGGGTTTGCGAACGTAGCGGATCTGAGTGTAATCCACCGGGACGTTGGATGAGAACTTCGCCTTGCTATACCAGGCAGCGAGCGAACAGCATCTCCGGATCAGCTCCGGATCCGGCTCTTTCTTCGTCAGACAACGGAGCAGAATATGCGAGCCGTGATAGATCCTGGTATGAAACCACCAGTCATAAGGACGTCCGAGCTTGGTCGAGATAAAGTCATTCTCCTTAGCTTTGCGTCCGATGACTATCTCAAAGTCTGAGCTGATTTTCAACCGCAGAAGCTTATCCAGGATATCCAGAGGGTTATGGATGCTGATGCCAGTCCCACGTGAGCTGTTGAGCATTGGCACCGACTCACCTGCCTTGATGCGAGAGATGATCTCTTGCAGCTTACTGATCTCCTCACGGGTCGCCTGCATATTCGAACGGATGATCTCCAGTCCCTTCTTTGCCTTTTGATAACGCTTGATATACCAAAACATATTGTCTTTGGGAGAGCGATCCGCCAGCAAGGGGATCGTGATCTCCGGCATGGTCGGATCGAGATAGTCTATGGCTTTGAGCTCGGTCTGTCCGGGCTTTATCATCGCAATATTGTATTTTATCGCTTCCGCATAGCTATGCCAGAGCTCAGCCTTCTCTGCGTTGTCCAGATCTCCCTGCTGTTGCGAGAGTTTGCGGTTTTGCTTCTTCAACTCGGCTTCCCAGTGCGTGAGCTGCCTTCTACTCTCTTCCCGGGCTTGACGAGCGATCAGGATCTCCTGATAATAACTGATCATATAGCTGTTCGCATCCGCGCAAGGGATCTCCGCTCCGCTCAGTGACTTCAGGATCAGGGGGTAGCTGAGCGGTTTATGTTCCGGTTGATAGCTGGTCTGCGGGGGAGTGTAGGGGAGATTTGGCAGGATCTGGCGTTGAGGGTTATCCGCATAGCCATATTTCTCCAGGGCATCCTGGATCACAGCTTCACCACTCTGGATCTTGCAGAGGATCGCGTTCGGATGTCCCGGCGCGCATTCGAAGATCAGGCGGTAGTGGACCACTTGCTGATAGATGTCGTCCGTATCGATAAGGAAGCTGATGATACGGTCGTTTTTCGCGATGCTGATCTCCCGTAGCTTGCCAAAGCGAAGCTGTTGCCAGATCATCACCGCGTCCGGAGCCGCATTCTTGCGCTCATAGTAGCAGGGGAAAGGATCTCCCTTAGTCCGGTTGAAGACCAGATCTCCGGTCTTCTTGCCATGCAAGATGAGAAACTCACTGCTCAGTGAGCAGGTCTCGATCTGAAACTCCCGGTTTCGATTTGCCAGACACCAATCTTTGAGTATCGTATATTCCATAAGTCCTTATCTGATTTCCCTTGACACAAAAGGGGTCGATTTTAACTGAGACCATAAGAATAATTATACGTGAGGAGTCAAGTATGAAAGCTACGACTTGGATATTAGCCATCATCTTTGCGCTTGCTGCTATCATCTTTGGAGTTCTCTGGGTGAACTCGAACGGAAAGATCAAAGCCCTCGATCTCAAGAACAAAGAGCTAATCAAAGAGAACGAAACTGCCGCGGCAACCATCAACGAGATACAATCCGGGCTTGATTCCCTGGATAAAGACCTTCTGGGGCAGATCTCCCCGAACGGTGAAGTCCCCGGGACGCCTCAGGATCGTCGTCAACGTCTGCTTCAGAACATTGCCACCATGCGCAGCCAGATCGAAGCTGACAAGAAACGTATCGCCACTTTGGAATCTCAGCTTGCTTCCTCAAAGAGCCAGCTCAAAGGCGTTCAGGACATGATCGCCAAGCTCAAGAACTCTGTCGCCGATAAGGAGAGCATCCTCAATCAACTTCAAGCGCAACTCGGTAATCTGAACCAAACCCTGGAAAGCGAACGCCGCACCTCTGCCGAAGAGATCTCCAAACGCGATCGCGCCATTACCGACAAACAGAACCTCATCGATGAGCAGAATGCTGCCCAGAATACCATGTATTATATCACCGGTACAAGGAAAGAACTCATCGCCAAGGGTATCGTCGATCGTAAGGGTGGTCTGCTCGGTATCGGCAAGGTATCGACCGTTAACTCGCATTACAGCACGGAAAACTTCACCATGTTCAACCTGGCGAATACCAATACTATCACCTTCACAGCCAAAAAGGGATATGCAATCCTCTCAGACCAGAGTGCAGCTTCCTACAAGGTGACAAAGGACGGTGGGAATTACACACTCACCATCACCGATCCTCAGAACTTCCGCAGACACAAGTATCTGGTGATCGAGCTCCAGTAGGAGATCCACCCCAGACTTTGAAACCAGTATGAAAAAGAACCGGTGTTTCGCCGGTTCTTTTTTTATTATAGTTTGGGTGCCCTGGGGATCACCTGAGCAGGAGTACCTTTTTCAAGGAGCTCTTTCCATTTCCTATCGCCTTGACGAAGTAAACACCTGTCGGAACGGGGTGACCGCTTTGATCCTTTCCATTCCAGATCAGCTCATGATCACCATCAGTCACGACGTTTTGAGTGGCTCGGTGTACGAGGCGTCCCCGTAGATCATATACGCAGATCGTTAACGGGGAATTACTCTCGTCCCGAATCTTCATTACCAAGTTCCCGGAGAAGGGATTAGGATAGACACTGAAGAGCAGATCACCGGCAGGGAGTTCCTCGTCGATCACTTCTGTTGCCTGGATCACGAATGGTCGGGAAACAGAATAGGGAAGCCCCTGGATCATAACGGAAAGAGTAACCAGATGTGCCCCGGGAGTGGTAAAAGTCCAGAGGGGATCTCTCTCGGTCGAATCCGTAATGCCATCATCATCAAAATCCCAAGCAAAGTCGGTCGCTGATCCGATAGATGTCTCCATAAACCGGTATGCTATGCCTTGCCAAAACTGGGATTCCAAGGCTGTGAACATCGCTGCTGGGCTTTGGTGGCGCATGGTGAAGTTCTGAGGATAGGACCAGCCTGACCATTGCAGGTCATTACTAAGCACCCGTATCTGCCAATAGTAAACATTACCATCGATCAGAATGCCGGAGGGTACCTCCATACGTGAGAGGTCTATCCCTTGATTCAGTTCGATAGGTTGCCATAGTGGTGCACCTGTGTCTCCATAGATATCTGTGAAGTATTGCGTCGCTCCAAAGATGCTGTTCTCAAATTCCGGAGACTCGGAGATCCTGAACCTCGTGCCAATAAATGGAGTAGGGTGATAACCCACCAATCTGAGATTTTCATTTGTCGCAGCAGTTGCTCTGAGACTCCTAGGCTGTTCCAGAGGAGGAGCACCTCTATGCACGCTCCATTCATCGACCAGATCGTTGATCCGGGGGAGATCGGGGTTGCCCATGCTAAAGACTCTGGCGTGATAGCTGTTACTTTCCAGATCGACATCGACCAAGACCCAGTGATATTGGTCCAGTGCTTTGATGGTATTAGGATAATTCACTTGATTGGCGTACATACCCCAGCGATCCAATGATCCACCACAGCCTCCACAGATCAGGGTGGTAAGACTTCCTTCGAGACTAATCCCACGCTCATAGTTATGCGAGTGACCCCCGGCAAGGATCGCTGCTTTATCCGCTACGGAGAGTCTCGTTAGCAGTGTAGTCTGAGCCCAGTTGTTATTCCCATCCGGCCATATCTCGCTGTATGCAGGCTGATGGGCAAAGCTAAACACCCTGTCCAGATCATCATTGGACTGCGCTTCCGTGAGTTTCGTCTGTAGCCAGTTCGTTTCCGTTGTGGTACTGATGTTTTGGTTCAGGCAGATGAAGCGCATTTTCCCCAGATCAAAGTGATAGTACTTCTCTCCCTCAGGTCCTCCGAAGTCCTCATATTTGCGATAGTTATAGTAATACGAGCTTTCGACCTCATGATTCCCGATAGCTACCATGATCGGCAGTTTGGCGGAGAGGGGGGCAAAGGGGATAAAGTGTTCGGTAATATAGGAAGCCAGGTTCGTCCCGTTGCCGACGGTGTCTCCGACGTGCATCAGTAACTGCACGTCATTGTGCCAGTCATTCCCATATAGCTCAATGAGTTTGTTCTTTATGTTGTTGATAATACCGCTACTGACACCGGGGTTTGATTGGCTGTCGCCCACGATCAAAAAGCGGAAATGCCCACTCTGGGAAGTCGTTTGTGGAGCAGTTCTGAAGGAATTGATCTGTGAGCTTTGCGTCCCTGTGTGGCATCTATAGAAGTACTCAGTATCCGGAATGAGGTTCTCCAGCTTGACGCTGTGCCACTTCGTCGTACTATTAAAGCTATAAACCGTTCCCGTTGCGCTCTGTCCAAGGCTTTGGCTTTGCCCATACTCGACCCGGGATTCATCCGCGGAGGCACCGTGCCAGCAAACGTAGATCGAGCTGGGAGTAGGGGTTTGCAGGAAGGGGAGCATCTCCGCGCTGGGGGGAGATACATTATGACCATAACCACCCAGAGCATTAGCTTGAGCAGCATTCAAACAACCGTTATAGACTGCCGCATAAGCTATATTGATCGGGTTGTCCTCCGCGTCATTATCGGCAAAAAGCAGAAGTGGTGATGCCGGATCTGAGGGGTAGATACTGAACCTCCCGTCCAGAGTCTGGGTACCACCATCTTGGATCAATTGCCCATCCAGATAGTATTTGTAGCTTGAGCCTAAGTCTATGGCGATCACTAGTCTGTACCACTCGTTCGGTAGAACTGTATAGGACGAGTAGCCTGTTGCCGCTACACCGATCGCTCCCCCTGTATTGATGAACCCATCCCCGTCATTGGCATTGCTTGCCGATGTTTGGAAGAAGGTGTACCACTGCCCAATGGAGTTCACTTTGAAATCCAGCACCAGGCTATATTCATTGACCATGGTTCCTCCACCGTTTGCCGGGATACCATGATTCACTTTGTAGTAGCTCCCGACCCCGATGTTTACCGCTCCATCAGAAGCCGTGGGTCCCTGTGCAGTAGTGTGATTTCCGACTAACTGCAGATCGTTTCCAATCCCAGCATTCAAGAGATCGGTGGGATCATCAAAAGTCCATTGCCCGACTATGGTTTGTGCTCCGATGAGCAAGGGGAAAAGCAGAATACAACACAACAATATTCGCATATCTACCTCAAAATATCTTCATGTCATAGCTTTGCTCTGAGGGGATGAATTGTCAATACATTTCTCGTGCCAGTCCGACAATGAGGTTTAGTACGGCAGATCCTTAGGACAATAGCTTCACTTTCTGCTTTTGTGCACCCGGAGTCACGTTGGCTGACCTTAATCACCCTCCGATCTAACCAATAATAGTGTACTACTATATGCCAAACTTCTCGACAGCAACGAGCATGAGCCTCGCTCCGATATTCCCCAGCACAGCTTGAACGAGATTTGCCAGGACTTCTGATACTGCCGAGGCGATGCCGTTAGTGGGCATAAGCGCGGTTCCGATAAAGTAGATCATCACCATGAAGAGCGCGCCGAGGATCGGAAACAGGTATCCCGCGAAAGACCGCTTGCCTTTGCCTATCCCGCTGATGAAGCCTTCACCGCCCTTGGCGATCAGGGTGATCGGGGCAAAGATCGGGAACCCGATCAGATCTGCGATCGCAGAGCCGATCCCCCCGGCGATGAGCCCCAGTTTCTTCCCCCCATACAGCCCGGCAAAGATCACGGCGATATCGCCGAAGTTAAAGTATCCGCCACCCGGGAGCGGGATGCGGATCAGATAGGTCGCGACGGTGATCAGGACGGTAAACCCGACCAAATGGTACCACTTCATTTTTCCTCCTCGTGGCAACAGGCGATGCGGTTATCGATCAGTTCGCCCACCGCGGTGGATTCGTTGATGATCAGATACAGCATTGCCAGAAGATAGTTCATGTTTGTGCGGAACAGCCCGGAGATGCCCTTGCGAGTGAATCTGGAGCTTGGGATCAGCCCGATCTGTTCCCGCAGCCTGCCTTGATGGCTAAACGCCGTTCGATACAGGGTCACGCCCAGGATATAGTGCTTCTTTACGTGCATAGAGACGGATAGGGAAAGGATATCACGCCCTGTGAGAAAGCTTCCGCAGAGACGGAAAAAGAGGATCGTGCTGATCAGGATCAAGGCGCGAACGCTGCCGTAGCCCAGCCAATAGTCTGCCGATGATCCGCGATAGCCCGAGGGTTTGAAGTCAAGCCAGGAAAACAACATATATACGAACATCAAGGTCAAGACCAACGGGACCAAGACCCTGAAAACGCCAAACAAAGCCTTAAGTCCTTTGCGGAGCATGAACAGCACGGACATCACAGCTACGAGTAAAAGCTGCAGAGGGAAGAAGTCCAGATAGACCACCCCGGCAATGACGATATATGCGACGCAGAGAGAGATGACCGACAGGAGCTTAAACGCTGATCTCATAAGCTTTGCTCAATGTGGGGGAGAGCTTCTGAAAGCGGATCTCCCGCATTCCGGCGATGTTCACCGGATTATGGCTGCAAAAGACTGCCAGCAGTGGTTGCGACATCAGTCGCAGACGGCTGATGATCTTGTCCGGAGACGCGAATTCGTCCAGGATGGCGATCACCGGATGCGGCTCCCGCAGCATTACCTGTTCCAGGTCATGCAGGAGGTAGGTTCCGGCGTCCTTCTCGCTACGGATGGGTACAGGATAGTTATTCAACGCTGCATGTGCCTTCAGGACATAGAATTGCCGCAGCATCTGCTGTTGCATCCAGACTATGTATGCTTCCGCTTCCTGTTCTCGGAGCAGGGGGATCAACACTTGGGAGATAAAGGAGCTTTTGCCGGATCCGTTATCCCCTTTCAGCCAATAGATGTTTCCGCTACCCAGATCGAGATCTTCGGGGAGTTCAAGGCTAAAGCTTTCCCATATGGGGTAAGTTCCTTTCTTGATGATCATTTGCGGGTATCCAGAAGGATGTCTTTTTCGACGGCGAAGCGTTCGATTATCCCGGAGATGGTGATCCGGTTTGCCTCGTCCAGCGCGTTGTGCAAGTCCAGAAAGAGGATCGATCGCGCAGGGCTGTACAGAGCCAACATCGCCATCAGCATTACTTTCTGCCCCCCGGAAAGCTCCGATGTCCGCGTATTGGCGTCGATGCTTTTCCCGGTGATCTTCTCATAATCGCGATAGAGATAGGCGGTTCTCTCCTCCGAAAGGTTGTAAAGGATTAGCTCTTCGAGAAGCAGACCGTTGGTCAGCAGTGGACGCGAAGCGTCGCAGATGAGGGTGTTCGGGGGATAGGGATCAGTCATGTTCATCGTTTATAGTGGCGGAGAGTCAGGGATTCGAACCCTGGGTACCCGTAAAGATACAACGGTTTTCGAGACCGTCCCGTTCAACCACTCCGGCAACTCTCCACACTATATTCATCGTTTTGATCTAAAAAAGTCTTTGAGGATCATCGAGCATTCCTCTGCCATGACCCCGCTAATTATCGTAGGGTGATGGTTAAAGCTCTTGTCCGTGAGCACGTTATAGATAGAGCCGACCGCTCCGGCTTTGGGGTCATGCGCTCCAAAAACGAGGCAACCCAACCTGCTCCAGATCATCATCCCGGCGCACATCAGGCAAGGCTCCAAAGTCACGTATAACGTGTATTCATAGAGGTACTTGATTTTGGAAGCGAGGATTTTGTCAATGATCAAATTCTCCGCATGTGCCAAAGGGTTCACCATCTGACGGGTACGATTGTGCTCCGCGAGGATCAGTTCGTCCCCTTTGACCAGCACCGCGCCGACCGGGATCTCATCCTCGGCGATCGCCAACTCGGCTTGTTCCAAAGCCTTTAGCATCCAATATTCGTGTCTTTCGTTACTCATATCCGGTTCATCCGATTCTCTGCCTTGCCATCTGTCAAGGACTATTCACTCCGCGCCTGTTATCCGCTTGAAGTCTTCTTGAAGTCATCTTGTACTTTGCTTGTACTCAACTTGAATGAGATTCAAGAAAACTACTCGCGGAGTATGAGTGGAGTGAGAGTTTCTACCCACTGAGACTCAAGAGACACCGAGAAACAGAGGAAAGATAAGATGATCAAATAATAAAACAGAGTCAAGGAGTCAAAGAGATCCGTGTCAATGGACCTGTAGTGTAGCATGCCGATGCTACATCTCCGGTTAACAAGTTAATGGGTAAGAGGATTAATGGAAACTACCTCAAGCTTGATGCTCAGGTAGCATTGGCATGCTACCCTACGGAGGTAAGGTGAATGATTAACAGATTAACGAATTAGTGATGATCGGGATGCGCCGGCTAAAGTCTGTGTACGCCAAACCCGAACCACAAGCGTCAGCATCTTTCTTCTTTCTTAATTCTTCTTTCTTAATTAGTTCCCCCCCTCTTTCTCTTCTTCACTCTGTTTTAATAAAGACCTCTTATCTCTCCCAACCTCTGCGTCTCTGCGTCTCTGTGGCTCTGTGTTTCTGTGTCTCCGCGTCTCCGTGAAAGAAAAAAACTCCGTGACTCGCAAGCCACGGAGTTCGCTAAGGGTTCAGGGGGTAAGCTTATTCGAAGGAGATGATCTCGGAGCTGTAAGGCGAGAACATCAGGGTGTTTTCGCCATGGAAATCATTCCACATTTCGTATAACTGACGGTAGTCTTCGGTGAGGTCACTGATCTCATCCAGAGGGAGGAAAGCAGAGAGGGGATTGGACTCCATGGTCATGCTGATACCTTTGTTATCACTGGTGGCATCGACGAGGCGGATCGCTCCGGTGATACCGGTAAGGTTGCGCATGTGTTCCAGGGCTTTTTCCATTCCACCCAGGTCATCGACCAAGCCGATCTTGAGGGCTTGTTCACCGGTCCAGACGCGTCCCTGAGCATTGGCACGCACCTGATCTAAGTCCATGGTCTTGCGTCCACGGTCAACTTTGCCGACGAAGTCGTCATAGGAATTCTCGATGAGGTGGGTCATGATCTGCTTCTCGTCATCTGTCCAGGCACGATTCAGGCTGCCGAAATCGGAACGGTTTCCCTTCTTGACGGTTGACCAGTTGACCTTGACTTTCTTGAAAGCGTCACGGGCATTAAAAGCCAGCCCGATGACACCGATCGATCCGGTCAGGGTTGCGGGATCGGCGATGATCTTGTCCGCATTGCAAGAGATGTAGTATCCACCGGAACCGGCAACGCCTGCCATGGAAACGACTACGGGCTTCTTGTTCTCGGTCTGGGCAAGGGTCAATTCCCGCAGGATGATGTCCGAGGCTTGGGCGGATCCGCCACCGCTATCCACGCGCAGGATGATTCCCTTGTATGCAGGATTCTTGCGGGCTGCTCGGATCATTTTGACGGTCGTGTCATGGGCGATCTTCTGTCCGGCTTCACCTTTGCCCATGACGATATTGCCCTGGGCATAGATCACGGCTATCTGGCTTTCCTTCGGGGTTGACCAGCTATAGTCGGCATACTTGGTCGCGGAAGGGATCCTTCCGTTAAAGGCGAAATCTGTCTTGAGCTGCTCAGCGAGCTGATCCTCGTAAAGAAGACCATCGACAAGCCCGGCTTTGAGCGCGTCGTCGGCAATGTAATACGGACCATTATCGATCAATCCGGCGATCGGGGCTGTGAGGCGATCGCCTCTGCCGGTGGTGATCTGCGTCAGAACCTGATCATAGATGCTACCGAGGAGGGATTCCCACATCTCACGTTCGGCGGGGGTCATGCTGGATTCGGAGAATTGGTTCCCCGCGGTTTTGAAGGGGTGGGAACGGAAGTTCAAGACTTCGATCCCGGCGGTATTGAGGAGTTCCTTCAGGTAGGGGCTTTGGATGGAGATACCCTTGAGGTCAAGGCTTCCCTGAGGATTTAGGTAGATCTTGTCGGCGACACCGGAGGCAAAGATATAGCCGCCATTGGTGATGTTGTCAAAGTAAAAGGCGACTTTCTTGCCGGTGGACTTAAAATCCTTGAAGGCGTTGACAAGCTCTTGTTGCAAGCCAAATGACGCGGAGAAGGAGGGATTGCTGAGCAGGATGCCGTTGACGCGGGGATCCTTGGCAGCGACCTGAAGGTCTTCGATGATCTGGTCGATGGACTTCGTCTTGCCGTCAAATATGCGGATGGGGCCTATTTTGTATTTGGATGCCTTGTAAGCGACGACAGAGCCATTCAGCTTCATCTCGTACCAGTTTTTGCCATGCAAGCCGAGGAAGGGCTTGAAGTTGCTCTCGCCCAGGTGAAGATAGCCAACTCCGTAGTTATTGCCGTCTTCAAAGCGCATGGTGGTGCCGATGCTATTCGTTCCGCTTCTAAGGCTGAAGTTTAGATAAGGAGCTTCGGTCTCGAGGTTATAGCTTCCGCCGATGCGCACTCCATCAAGCAACTCGGTGGAGATACCCAAGACGGGCTTTTCAAAAGTGTAATCTCCGGCTATGTCTTTACGATAGTCAAAGTCCGCGGTTAGCTCGAGGCGATAGTCGTTTGCGGGACTAAAGAAAGCCAGCGGACGAATGCCTAAGCCGGCATGATACGCGGGAGCATCTTTGTAGGGATTGTCCCAGCGGAAGGCAAGCGAAGCGCCATCATGCGGTCTGTACGTCACAGCTGAACGGAAACTGCCTTTCCCGGCATGTGAATTCTCCCAGCCATAGCTGGTTCCGGCGTAGAGATTGGGGAAGACGTGCTTAGCAAAGAACTCTCCGCCTGTGGCGAAGGTATGGTGATCGACACCATCATTGTGCTCATAGACATAAGACAAGCCGTCCATGTTGCTGATAAAGTAGTAATGGTCTTGCCAATCAAGCTCTTGCTTGAAGTGAACCCATCCCATACCACCGGCTCTGCCGGCACCAAGAAGGGAAGGGTTGATCAGAGGACTAAAGAGATCGTCCGTGGTTGCGGACGGGAGATCAAAGTTCTCCAGCTTGATGATCCCGGCGGGATTATCGGCAAATACAGCGGTGATGGCAAGAAACGCCATCAATATCAGGGATATCCTGAAACTCTTTCGCATTTGTTCCTCCAGTTTGCGAGTTTTCCTGGTTCTATTGTTTAATATTCTTGTTCCTGGTACTAAGCATACGCTCTTCATTAATCACTTCCTATACTGTCGTTTACACAGCCAGCACGGATGAACTGCACTGGTGTTGTAGCCAAGTATAACAGTAGAACAATTCCGTCAAGAAAAATCGTATCGGTCTCTCGATTTTCTTTTCTGTATGCGTTGATAAACGTACAACACTTCCGCTGTTGCCGATATTTATCCACCAATGATTGTGGAGCAGAATCCACATCCATATAGACCTATATTCGGAAATCCGATATTATGCCTTGCCACTTTAACCTCATGATCCAGAATATCTTCATAGATAGGCTTTACTTCCCCTGCCCTCGCAGGGACCCGACGATGAACCTTAGAACAAAGGAGTATGTATGAGACAGGCAGTGCTTTTTTTTGTTTTCATCCTGATGCTGGGAAGCGTATTCGCGGATACTATCATCTCAGCCAATATCACCACTTCGACGACCTGGAACCTTGCCGGATCGCCATATATCATCCAGGGCAGCAGGATCATCTCCGGAGCGACCAATCCGATCGTGACGGTTGAGCCCGGTGTGGTCATAAAGTTCAATGCTTCCGCAAATCTTCAGATCGGGAGCAATTCCAGCTCCAGCAGCCCCGGAGGGTTGATCGTCAACGGAACTGCTTCCCAGCCGGTGCTGTTCACCGCAAACAGCAGCAGTCCGGTTCCGGGCTTCTGGAGTCACGTTCGGACGAATACTTATGCTTCAACGGACCAGGCGATCTTCAACTATGCGATCTTTGAATACGGGGGATCGCAAAATGCCAACTTTGAGGTTGGGGGAGGAAACCCCGCATTTTTTCACTGCACATTTCGTTATTCAGAGAACGACGGGATCTATCATGCCAGCGCGACAGCCGGAGCACAGGTAACGGATTGCCTCTTTGATAGCAACGGAATGTACCCGCTGCAGGTGAATTCGACCAAGATCCATATGATCTCGACCGGGAACCAATACGTGAACAACGCGCTCCAGCGTATCTTCGTCAACAGCGAGAACCTCACAGAGGGGCATACCTGGTTAAACCAAGGCATCCCCTATGAGTTTGACAACAGCCAGTATGTCTATACCGGTTCCAATCCCCTGATCTTGCTACCGGGCACAGAACTGCTCTTCGGATCGGGCAAAAAGCTGTATGTCGGATATGGAAGCAGCTCTGCCACCACCGGTTGCATCTCTGCGGAGGGAGTCACTTTCGGAGCGGTAAATCCTGCTCTGGGATGGTATGGGATAGAGTTTCAGCCCTACACTCAAGCCTCAGACTTGACGAACTGCACGATTCGGGATGTCTCATCCGTCGCCCCCGGGGCGATCTACATCCGCTCAAACGGTTTGATCGACATCAGTGGTTGCCTGATCACGGACTGTGATACTTACGGCTTGTTCACTATCTCGGGAGCAGCATTTTCCTGGAACGGAAATACCATCCGGAATTGCTCCGAAACAGCCTATGTCTATCCGAGAGATGTAGCCAAGCTCGGTTCCGGTAATCACTATCAAGCAAATCTCGAAAACGAGATCTACATTCCCGGAGGTACGATCAACGTCTCAGGGACCTGGACACGCCAGGAGGTTCCGCTTCGAGTGGGTGGAGGGATAGAGGTATATGCCTCAGGTGGTTGCTCGGTGACGATCCCCTATGGAGTAGTGATGAAGTTTGCCGGAGGAATAGGGTTTCACGTCGGTTATAGCAGCTCCGAAAGCAGCTCCGGATCGCTGTATGCAACAGGCGTAGTCTTCCGGGGTGTGACGGCAACCGCGGGCTTCTGGGACGGGCTATATTTCAACCGCTATAGCGGGGGAATAGTCCTCTCCGGCTGCGTGATCCAGGATGCGGGCAATGCGAATTATGCCGGGATAACCGTGGCAAACAGCGTCACGACGATCACCGGCTGCGTGATCAACAACTGCCTCGCACGGGGTATATCCGTGTCAAACGGCTTCCACGCCAATATCTCCGCCAATACGATCTCGTCTTGCGGTTCATACCCGTTGTCAATCGATGCCGCTGCCGTACACTACATCTCAAATAGCAATTACCTAACCGGAAACACCCTCGACTACGTCGAAGTCAAGGCGGTGACCGTCGATGCGAACACAACTTGGCGAAATCAGGGAATTCCTTATTATCTGACGGATACGATCAACGTTTATGCCAGCACTGTTCCCAAGCTGACCATCCTTCCCGGGACGGTGGTGATGATCCCGCATCAGAAGATGCTGGTCTTAGGTTACGCCGGTTCACCGACCCTTTCCGGAGCGCTGGAAGCGACCGGAGCGACCTTTACCCGAAAGTCCTCCGGGGACGCGCCTTATGGTCTTTATTTTCAGAACTACCTGGACGACGCTCATACGATCCTGACCAATTGCGTCTTTGAATACCTGATGCACGGTACTCAAAACACCGCAGTATATTGCAACACTTCATCCCCCAGCTTTGTCGGATGCACCTTCCGCAACAATCCCGGACACGGCATTGGCGGGGGCAATAACTCTCATTTCAGTGTTGTGAATTGCTCATTTACAGATAACGGCGGTTATCCGATCAAAACGACCGCGGAGGCTTTTGCCTACGTCAGCGGGAGTGGAAACAGCTTCAGCGGGAACAATCCGAACAGGATCCTGATCAGCGGTTCAAATCTCTCTGCGGGGGCGATCTGGAACAATCCCGGCATCCCCGTGGAGGTGACGGGGGATATAACCGTCTATGGTAGCGCATTTCCTATCCTGACGCTCAATTCCGGCTTGCATTTGACCTTCCAGACCGGAACCGGACTCAGCATCGGTTATACCGGTAGTCCAACCCTGAAAGGCGGTCTGTATGCGGACGGAGCGCGATTCTCCGCCTTGAACGGAACTGCCGGAGGCTGGGATGGACTTATCTTCAATCAATATATGCTGACTGACAGCTATATACGCTATTGCATCGTCGAGCATGGCGGCGCGAACGGCTGTGTCTGGGTAAACAACGCTCCCCTGTCCCAGATCTTTGACTGCGTGATCCGCTATGGAACGATCGGGATCAAGCTAAACGGGACGAATGCCAATCCCGACATTTGGCGAAACCACATCGTTGCGAACAATTCCGGTATCGTCTGCCAGTCCAACGCCAATCCCCTGATCGGCGGAAGCCTGGGGAATGGCAATTCCATCACTGCCAATACCGTGATCGGCGTGTCAAACAGCTCATCCGCTATCACGCTCAATGCCGAATACAACTGGTGGGGAGATGCCGCAGGTCCGACTCTCAGGCTGGGGGATGGGGTCAGCACCTTCGTCGATTATGATCCATGGAGAACGACCGATATCGGCGATGCTCCGGGTCTGTTCGCGTTGCTCTTGCCGATCCAGGCTGCCGTGGAAGAGACCATTACACCGCTCTTTGACTGGGAAGAAGCCATCGATCCGACGGTTGGCGATACCGTCACCTACACTCTGGAGATCTGCTCCAACTCCTCATTTGGCGCAGGGACCCTGAGCTATTCCGGCTTGACCGGATCGGTCTATCAGCTTGCTTCCGGGATCCTCGCGGACGATCACCGCTATTTCTGGCGTGTCACGGCATACGACGGTCAGGGACAGAACACCTCTTCGGAACAGGCTTACTACTACTTTGATATAGCCGTTCCGGAAGCTCCGGCAAGCTTTGTGACCCTGAGTCCGACTCAGGATCAGACAGTCTATCTCACCAGTAATCCGCTAAGCTGGCAGGTTGCCGTCGAGCCGGATCCCGGTGATCTGGTGACCTATACCGTTTATCTGGATATCACGGCGGGATTTGATGCGGGCACGACGCAGATCACGACCGGAACATCGCTGCATACGGGATTTTGCCAGCCCGGAACCCTCTATTACTGGAAAGTAGAAGCAGCCGATACTCAGGGACATATCACGGTAAGCCCGATCGCCAGATTCTATGTCGATCCCTCTGCCGCGCCCAGACCGCCTCTTGCCATCACCTGCGTAGTCTTTGGCGACGATCTGCAGCTCACTTGGGACGAAGTTCCGGGAGCTGATTCCTATCTGATCTTTGCCGCGGATGAGCCCTATGGCGAATATCAACAGATCGGTTCCGCAGCCTCGAATGACTTTTACTTTGCGGGTGGAGCCCAGCAAGGAACGAGATTCTACCAGATCAAAGCCCTGGATCTCTACTGATCATCTGGCTCTGCCTGATCTAAGCTCCTTTTCGGAGGGCATTGGGGAGTAAAGCTCAGTTTGAAGCCCGGATATCGCTACGCAAAACGATCTTGCTATTGCAGGATCTCCTGTTTGGTGCGGGTGATCATCTTGTAGTCATCTTGTAGTCATCTTGAAGTCTTCTTGTACTCAACTTGTACTTTGCTTGAACTTGGCACAAGATGACCAAGGAAAGACCGAAAGTTGATCAAAAGCCTGAAGAAGGGCAGGAAAGGGACTAATACCACTTGCCGATATTAAAGCCGAATTTCATCTCGAAGTATTGATATTCACGATGAGGGCTGAGAGTCAGGTTTGTATATACGCTCAAATAGGATATGGCTTTGATCTCCAAACCCAATCCCAGCGGAGTGTAATGAACATGCTCGTTGCGGAAAGACTCGTATGTATAGCCAAGGAAAGTTTGTTCATACGCACCCTCTCCGATCCTCATTGTACCGAATTCATAGCCTACGGAAGGGATTATCTTTACATCACCGGTGCGATACACGAATGCTAACCGGACACCCCCGGCGTGCATTTCATATTTCGGCGCATCAAAGAGATCGACCACTTCACTCATATGTCTGCGGTAACCTGTCAACCTATAGCTGTTTTTGTATTCCAGCCCGATACCGTAGGATAAGGACATCATGTTTCGATCCACGATCTCCCCAAAACCGACATCGCTGCAAACGTTGATCTTCATATCCGAGAGGATGTTCGTCCCGGTGCTGTCCGCGGGATCTGCTCCGAAGAGCAGCAAAGCCAAAGATACTGTTGCAAGGGTAAGAGCGATCTTTTTCATAAGACTCCTAAGCTATCCAATGCTGTTGCTTTTACAAGCAATAGTTGTTCCTTGTTCAGCGAAATCTCATCCCGTATATTGCGTGTGATCGGGATAGCAAATCCAGCTAAAAAGGCTATTATATCGTCAAATGGAGGATCAAAGATGAGAAAGATCAAGCTTATCAAGAGCGCGACGCCCTCAGTCGATGGTGCCGGAGTGCATCTGATGAGGGTATTTGGCAATCGGGAAGCGGAGCTTTTTGATCCGTTCCTGATGCTGGACGACTTCCGCAATGACCGTCCGGAGGATTATCTTGCCGGGTTTCCCTGGCACCCGCATCGCGGGATCGAGACGATCACCTATATGCTCGAAGGCTCCGCGGAACATGGGGACAGCCTGGGTAATAAGGGCGTCATAGCCAAGGGTGACGTGCAATGGATGACAGCCGGTTCGGGGATCATCCACCAGGAAATGCCCAAGCCGGGGAAGGACGGCAAAATGTATGGCTTTCAACTATGGGCAAACCTCCCGGCAAGGGAGAAGATGACCAAGCCTCGCTATCGGGACATCAAAGCGGGGGAAATCCCGCAGGTAAGCTCTTCCGGAGCGCTCGTTAAGGTCATCTGCGGCGAATATAACGGGGTCAGAGGACCTGTCGAGGATATCCGCATTGCCCCGGTCTATCTGGATGTATCCCTGGAACCGGATACTGATTTCGTTCTGGATACATCAAGCGGAAATACTTGCTTTCTATACTGTTATGATGGGAGCGGATTCAGCGATGACAGGGAAGTCAGGGATCACCAGATCGTGCTGTTTGAGGATGGAGAGGCGATCTCGGTTCTGAGCGGGAAGCAGGGGCTAAGTTTCCTCTTCCTGAGCGGAAAACCGCTGCATGAACCCATTGCCTGGGGAGGTCCGATCGTCATGAACACCCGGGAAGAGCTTCGCCAAGCCTTTGCGGAGCTGGAGAAGGGGACCTTTATCCGGAAGTGAGCGGGATAAGCCCTATGGGGCTCAGAGCAGCTCCAGAGGACGCTGCGCGACGACGATCAGCCCGGTTCCCTGCGGGTTGTGAGTCCGCATGTCCAGATGCATCATCAGCAGTCCTGCCGGAAGAGTAAAGAGATAGTAAAAGGGGAGAAAGAGGAAGAAGAACTTCGAGCGACCCACCATAACCAACGGGTATTTGATCATCAGGCGCCAAGCTGAGGCACCCCAGATCCCGTAGCTGTAGAGCTTTTCCAGCACATCAAATCCGACGCTCTCGAGCTTTGTGGTCATCTCGTCCATGCTGTATCCGGGACGCACATGCTCCTCGGTAAACTTCGCCGCTTCATCCGTGTCTGAAGGAGTCGAGATGATCAGCTTTCCGCCGGGATTGAGGCAGTCGAAAATATTCCGCATGGCGCTGATATCGTCGTCGATATGCTCGAGGATGTCGATCGCCACGGCGAGGTCATACTTCAGCTTGGGGCAAAAGGTGCGCAGATCGGCTTCCTGAAAGTGGAACCTCTCCGGCATTCGCGGACGGATGAACGCTGCAAAGCTGCGCAGGTAGTCCTTCTTGAGGTCGGTCGCGAAAACCCGGCTGTGCGGGAATCTCCGCAGGACATACCAGGAGTATTGGCAGAATCCTGCTCCGGCATCGTAAAAGCGGAAGTGGTCGCTCTTGCGGAAGTATTTGCGGATGTATTTCTTTACGTATCTCTGGCGGAGAAAAAAGAGATCCAGAAGGCCGAAGAAAACAAGCCTCAGACGGTCAAAACTGTCTATCAAACTATAGAAAACGTTCTTTATCGGGTCGTATTGCATAAGAAATCCTTATATGGCATAATGATATAGGTGGTCAAAACTTTCTCATTGACGGATTTTGTAAAGCCGTAAATACGTCAACAGATAAGTTTAGATATGATTACAAAGAAAATAGAAAAAATCAGGCGAATCAACCTGCATCTGCATACGAACGTATCGGATGGAGCGCTCAGTCCCGCAAGGCTGATCGAGCGCGCGTTACAGATCAAGCTGGACTTGGTGTCGATCACAGATCACGATACCTTCGACGCTTACAAACAGATAGACCTTTCCCGCTACCCGATCAAGTACCTTCCGGGGATGGAGATCTCCTCGATCCACAAGGGCTCGGACGTGCATATTCTTGCCTATGGCTATGATATAAACGACAAAGGCTTGAAGGAAATGACAGAAATGTATCTCGTTGGGAGACGAGATCGTGCCATTAGAATGATCGAAGCGCTGGCGGAAATGGGTATGCCGATCAAGCTGGAAGAGGTTATCGAGATCGCCGGTGCAAGGGAACTGATAGTAAGACCCCATATCGCTCAGGTATTGGTCAAGCGAGGCTACGTCAAAAACAAGAACGAAGCCTTCGATAAGTATATCGGGAACGATAAACCCGCGTTCTTCCACAAACCGGAGCTGCTCGTCCCGGATGTCCTGGAGATAATCCACAAAGCAGGCGGATTTGCCGTCACGGCGCATCCGGGGAAACTGGCACAGCCGGAGTATCTCGCGGAACTGATCGGGATGGGGATCGACGGACTTGAGGTCTGGCACCCGGATCACAATCAACGTCAGGTCGCCGAGTTCATCAGCATAGCCCGCGAGCATGGTCTGTATATGACCGGAGGCAGCGACTACCACGGTGAGCAAGACAACCACAACCTCTTTGACGTCGTGCCGGTGGACGACGAGGTTCTCGAAAGCGTCAATGCACTTTACAAGGAGTATCTATGCCGCAAGCAGTAAAGATAGAGTCCGTCAAAAGCAGGATCCCGGTGCGCTATCGGATCCACCTTCTCATCCGGGGGATGATGATCCTCTTTGCGTCAGCCGTCGTCATATACTCCATCTTCTTTCTGCTGAACTTCGTGACCGCATCGACTCCGCTTTTCTACAAGATCGTTCCGCTGCTGATCTGCTTTTTTGGCGTGGACTCCCTGTTTCGGCACCTCTTTGGGCTGAACAGCGTCACCTTCTTCCCTGAACGGATGGAACTTGGCTTTATCGGGAAACCTGCGATCAAGATAGCCTATGGAGACCTGATCAGCATGGAACTCCAGAGGCAGATAACCTATTACCTTTACCTGTCCTATCGCGACAAGAAAGGTAACGAGCAGAAGTTCCGCATCAAGGGTTCCTTCCCCCGTGTCCTGGAGATAATCCTCGGTATGTATGAGATGGCGCCGCAATTGCAGCTTACGGAAAAGATGCAGCAGACCTGCAAGTATCTGGAGGAATCCGCCCGTGCCGGTGAGCAGCCTGATGTATGACTTTGACAAGGTAGTTCCCCGCAAGGGAACGGGATGCTTCAAGTATGACGCCCTAAAGATGCTTTATGGGCGTGAAGACCTCCTTTCGCTCTGGGTTGCGGATATGGACTTCCCGATCGCGCCGCAGATCCAGGATGCCCTTTACAAGCGGTGGGAGCACCCTATCCACGGCTATAACCTTCGGCTGGATCCCTACTATGACGCTGTCATGCACTGGACGGAGCACCGTTACCGCTGGAAGATCAGGAAGGAGTGGATCATCTCGACTCCGGGTGTAGTCCCTGCCCTAAACCTGACGATCCTCAGCCTGACCAGTCCGGGAGACGGGATCATGATCCAGACCCCGGTCTATGCGCCGTTTGGGGCGTCGATCCTGGATCATGGGAGATCCTTGATCGTGAACCCGCTGATCCGCGGAGAAAGCGGCTGGGAGATAGACTTTGAGGACTTTGAACGCAAAGCCCAACAAGCAAGGATGTTCATTCTCTGCAATCCGCATAACCCCGTGGGCAGAGCTTTCCGCGAAGATGAACTGCTCCGCATGGGGGAGATCTGCCGCAGGAACGGAGTCACCATCTTTAGCGACGAGATCCACGCCGATATCGTTTATCCGGGGCACAGGCATATCCCGATCGCCTCACTCGAGGACTTCGCAGCGATCACGATCACTTCTTTCTCTCCCGCCAAAAGCTTCAACCTTGCGGGTCTCGCGACCGCTGTGACGATCACCTCCTCCCGAGAGCTTTATGATGCAGTGAACGGGCTGAACCAGAAGCTACATCTCTATATGGGCAATAGCTTTGGGATAGTAGCTCTGACCGCAGCCTACACGCAGGCAGAAAGCTGGCTTGATGCCTTGATCGGCTATCTTTGCCAAACGCGTGACTTTATCGACACAACTATCCGGGAGAGGCTACCCAAACTGATCACGACGCTACCGGAAAGCACATACCTGACCTGGATGGACTTTTCCGCTTACGGTTTGAGCGGCGAGGTGCTGGAACGCTTCCTGATCGATAAAGCGGGACTTGCCCTTGACCCAGGCTCCAAATACGGCAAAGACTATAGTTCCTTTGCCCGGATAAACTTCTCTGCTCCACGCTCCATTATCGAGGAAGCGATGAGCAGACTTGCAAGAGAAATAAACAGCTTAGGCTGATCTATATAAAGTATTTTCTACCCACAAGAACCACGACCGGAGATATAATGAGAGACCAGATAACCGAACTTTATGAGAAGAAACCGGCTGACTATGATGCCGGGGACAGATGGCTATTTAAGGAGTTCCTCGCTTCCCTGAATCAAGGTAAGATCCGCGCCTGCGAATATGAGCAGGGTGAATGGCGGGTGAACGAATGGATCAAGATGGGTATCCTGATCGGGTTCCGCATGGGGAAGCTGGTCGAGCTGCCCTGGAGTGACAAGAAGTCCTTTTTTGACAAAGACACGCTGGTGGAGAAGGTCTTCACCCTTGCTGACCAGGTACGTGTAGTTCCCGGAGGGAGCTCCGCCCGCAACGGTTGTTACGTTGCTCCCGGGGTTGCGATAATGCCCCCTGCGTTCATCAACGTCGGCGCTTATGTAGATAGTGGCTCGTTGGTCGATTCGCACGCTCTGGTCGGTTCCTGCGCTCAGATCGGCAAGAACGTCCATCTTTCCGCCGGAGCGATGATTGGGGGAGTGCTGGAGCCGATCAACTCCCGCCCGGTGATCATCGAGGACGGCGCGTTCATTGGCGGTAACACCGGCGTGTATGAAGGGATCATCGTCAAGAGCAAGGCGGTGCTCGCTTCCGGGACGATCGTGACCGGCTCGACGCCTATTTACGACGCAACGATCGGTCGCTTCCTCGAGAGGGATTCCGGTGGGTCATTCACCATCCCGGAGAATGCCGTCGTAGTTCCCGGTTCCCGAGCGATGAAGAATGCTCCCGGCTTCCAAGTCTATTGCCCGATCATCATCAAGTACCGTGATGACAAGACCGATGTCGCGGTGCAACTGGAAAAAGAGCTGAGGCATATCCTTGACTGAGGCAAAACGCTTTCAGGGCATAGAGCTCTCGCTGATCCGCCGGATCATGGCTAATGCAGCCCCCGGAGCGGTGAATATGGCTCTGGGCGAGCTGGGCTATCCGATGCCTCCGTTCATCCGCGATGAAGCCCACATCCTCCTGGACAGGGGGAATGCGGTCTATACCCCAAACGCAGGACTGGGCATAGCGCGAGAAGCTGTCGCGAACTACATTGACACCGGATATTCGGCAGATAACGTCTGCATCACCAATGGGGCAGAAGAAGCGATCTACCTGAGCTTGCTCGCCCTTAGCGATCCCGGGGCAAGGATCGCGATCCCGGATCCTGATTACACAGCCTATCCGGCAATAGCGAAACTGATGGGGCTGGACATAGTACGGCTGCAATACGGGGAAGGCTTCATCTCGGTAAACTGGAAGGAATGGGAGAATATTCTCAGTGACAAAGTACGCTTTCTGCTGCTTTCCAGCCCACAGAACCCAAGTGGAAAATACTTTAACAATGACGAGCTAATAAACCTTGCCACAATATGTAACAGGCATCGCATCACAGTCATTATCGACGAGATATATCGGGAGCTTTGGTTTGACAAACGTCCTCCCGAAACGCTGGGGATATTTGATCAAGCCGTCTATATCGGCGGGCTCTCAAAGTCTCACTGCATGAGTGGCTGGCGCATAGGCTGGGCGATCTCGACGATCGAAACGATCTCGGTGATCACCAAAGCCAAGCAATATGTGAGCACCTGCAGTCCGTGGCTGTCCCAGATGCTGATCCCGATAGCACTTTCGGAGGAGGGCTTACTCTCCATGGAGGCTATCCGCCAGAACTTGATGGAATCCCGTGCGATCTTTGCCCGGGCGGTTGGCGAACTCGTGCGTCCTTCCGCATTGCACCTGCCCAATGCCGGACCCTATGCCATGATCAAGGCGGGGGATGACCTCAAGGTTGCCAATCACTTGGCAGAACGAGGGTTGATAGCTGTCCCCGGGCGAGCTTTCGGGGATGTTTCGACCGGTTGGCTGCGCTTGAACTACGCGCTTCCGGACGAACAGCTTGCCGAGGGGATCGCTATCCTGCAAGAATACCTCAGGGAGATAGATCTTTGAACTACGTCTTCATCAATGCAAAGTTTCCTGATCCCGCCTTCACTGAGTTGAGATCCGGCAAAGCACTATTGATAACCAATAATACCATCAAGCATATAGGACAACTGAGTGAATGTATAGCTTTATCACCCAAAACCCCTGAGATCATCGATCTGCGGGGTAAGGTGTTGCTACCCGCGTTCAACGACGCGCATACTCATTTCGTGGAGTATGCCAAGCGGAAGATCATGGTGGATCTGGAGGGTAAACGCTCTTCGGAAGAGATCATGACGGCTCTGGAGAGCTTCCGTTCCCAGCTCGGATCCTTGACCGGCTGGGTGCAGGGAGGCGGCTGGGACGTGAATATCATCTCCGATCCCGAGCAGATCGATATCCGTCTCTTGGACAAGGTCTTCCCGGATGTGCCGGTGAGCCTGTTCAGCAAGGATTACCATGCCCGGTGGTGCAATTCTCTGGCGCTTAAGGCAGCCGGAGTGACCCCTGATAGTCCCGATCCTCAGGGTGGAAGATACTCGCGGGACAGCTCCGGAAGAGTGAACGGGATCGCTTACGAAGCTGCAGCGGAGCATATCGATCGTTTTGTGGTGCAGCCGGATAAGCAGACGCTGAAACGCGCGGTGCACGAGGCGATCCGGGAGGCTCAGCGTATGGGGCTGGCGGGAGTCAACACCATGGAAGGTGACTATAGCTGGTCGATCCTGGAAGATGCTCGCCGTGAAGGCGCTAATTTCCGCTTTACCTGGCATTTCCCGCTGGACAAACTCGACCATATGGTCAACCGTCATGTTCAATCCTACACTGGCGACGAGAAGCTGAAGATCGGCGGAGTCAAAGTCTTTGCCGATGGAGCTTTAGGCTCCCAGACCGCCGCAATGTTCGCTCCCTATACCGGGACTGCGAACAACGGCATCCTGCGCTACACGGACTACGAACTCTCCGAGATCGGGCAATTTGCCGCTTCGCACGGGATCGCCCTGACGGTGCATGCGATCGGAAACCGTACCGTGCACCAGGTCCTGCGGCTCTTTCATGATCTCAATGATACCTACCAAGGTCTGATGCACAGGATAGAGCACCTTCAAGCTATCCGCAAGTCCGACTTGGACTTGTTGCATCGTTCCGGAGCATTCTGCTCGGTTCAGCCGGTTCACCTCGCAAATGACATCCCCATGATCGAGTCCCACTGGCGGGATGTCCGTGACCAAGCTTACCGGTTTAAGGACATCGCAGCCCACTGCAACGGGCTCGGCTTTGGTTCGGATGCCCCGATCGAATCCATCAATCCCTGTCTGGGGATCTATACTTTGCTTCAGCGGAAACCGGGCTTGGATCCCGCAGCACCGACCTGGGAACCGGGGCAGACCCTGAGCGTGACCGAGGCGATAAAAGGCTATACATATGGGGCAGCTAAAGCTTCTGATAGCGAAAAGTTACGCGGTACGATCGAAAGTAAATCCTATGCCGATCTTTGCGTCTGGGAAGACTTCACTGCGGAGCCGGACAAGTATTGGCTAAGTGCCAAACCCCAGATGCTGATGATCGACGGAGAGATGATCTATAACGATCTGAACTGATCGCTAAAGCTGCATCATCACCCTATACCCGGAGCATCTCCGGTCTCCTCACCGTTCTCTCTTTAATGCAGTCGATCTCCCTGATATCTGTCCATAGTCATCTTGTATGGAGTTCAAGCATAGTACAAGATGAGTTCAAGATGAGTACAAGCGGACTACATGAAGTTGATAAGGGAGAGGGAGATAGAAAAATAGACCGGCTTGGGATATAAATATGCTGTTCAGAGGAGAAGAAAGTCAGATTTCCGCCTTCCCGGAAGAGGTGTGGCGATAAATCCATAGAGGATGGACGCCAAAAGGCGGAATATCAAAGCTGATGCACTTTCAGAGGCTTAGAGGATGGCAACTATCGGCTGACCATCGGATCCCGGGGTAAAATCCCCTCCGGTCTTATCTCTTTTATCGTTGACAGATATACTGTCTCTGACAGAATGGTGAAACTGGAAAAAAACTACGGAGTTCTGAATGAGTAAGCAGAATAGAACAGCAATAGAGCCCACCCGGGAACAAAACTATGCGGAGTGGTATCAGCAGGTGATCAAAGCGGCGGATCTCGCCGAAAATAGCGACGTTCGCGGTTGCATGGTGATCAAGCCTTGGGGCTATGCCATATGGGAGAACATACAGCGAGTATTGGACGGAATGTTCCGCGAAACCGGTCATCGCAATGCCTATTTCCCTATCTTCATCCCCAAGAGCTACTTCGAGAAGGAAGCCGAGCACGTCGAAGGCTTTGCCAAGGAATGCGCGGTCGTGACCCACAGCAAGCTCGAGGATGACGGAAAAGGTGGCTTGAAGGTTGCCGGAGAACTGACGGAGCCCTACATCGTGCGTCCGACTTCCGAGACGATCATCGGCGCGTCCTTTGCCAAGTGGGTAAACTCCTATCGGGACCTGCCTCTCCTGATCAATCAGTGGGCGAATATCGTCCGCTGGGAGATGCGCACCAGGCTCTTTCTCAGAACTGCCGAGTTCCTTTGGCAGGAAGGGCATACGGTGCATGAAAGCTATGAGGACGCGATGCTCGAGACCCGTAAGATGCTGGACGTATATGCCGAATTTGCTCAGAACTATCTGGCGATCCCGGTGATCAAGGGTGAGAAGACCGAGGGTGAGAAATTCCCCGGCGCGGTGAACACCTATTGTATCGAAGCTATGATGCAGGACAAGAAAGCATTACAATCCGGAACCTCCCACTTTTTGGGACAGAACTTTGCCAAAGCATCGGGGATCAAGTTCCAGGGACGCAACGGCGAGATCGAATATGCCTGGACGACCTCCTGGGGTGTTTCGACCCGTCTGATCGGAGCGTTGATCATGGCGCACAGTGACGATAATGGCTTGGTCTTACCGCCGAAGATCGCTCCGGCGCACGTTGCGATCATTCCCATCTATCGGGATGAGACCGAAAAAGAACAGGTCATGGAGCTGGCGAACAGCATCGTCAAAGACCTGAAGAACAGCAGTTTTGAAGACATCAGAATATATACGGAGCTGGACGACAGAGACCTGACCTCCAGCGAAAGAAACTGGTATTGGATCAAGAAGGGTATTCCGCTGCGGATCGAGATCGGTCCCCGCGACGTTGCCGGTCAGGCAGTTATGGTCGCCAGAAGAGACAAGGAGCCGCGTGATAAGGTCTCGGTGCCTGTCGCAGACTTGCGCGGATACATCATCACGACCCTGAGCGAGATGCAAAACTCGATCTATGCCAACGCATTGAAGTTCCGCGATGAGAACATCGTCGATATCGACGAGAATGATGCATTCTACTCATTCTTTACGCCAAAGAATCAGAAACAACCGGAGATCCACGGAGGTTTTGCCTTCTCACCCTGGTGTGGGAGCACAGCCTGCGAAGAAAAGATCAAGGACGACCTGAAAGTGACGGTCCGCTGTATCCCCTTTGAGGGAACCGAGACCGATGGGAAATGCGTTTGCTGCGGCGAACCGGCGAAGTTGAAAGTCATATTTGCCAAGTCCTATTGATCCTATGACGGCGATCATCAGCATCGGGAACGAGATCCTTCTGGGAAAGACCCTGAATACCAATCTGCAGTTTTTGGCTACTCGATTGGCAGGCTTGGGTTTGCCGGTCGATCACGCGCTGACGATCAAAGATGATCCTGCCGCTATCCGAAACGCTCTGGAGCGCTGCTGGGCAGAATCTGAGATAGTGATCAGTACCGGTGGGCTGGGTCCCACGGATGACGATATCACCAAAGCGTCGATCGCCGAGTTCTTCGGTGTCGGGATGCGTTTTGACGCTCAAGTCTGGGAAAGAGTGCAGGAGATGTTTGCCCGGAGAGGGCTGCCAACCCCGGAGATAAACCGTAATCAAGCGCTGGTCCCGGAAGGCTTTGAGGCTTTGAGCAACGAACGGGGCACAGCTCCGGGATTGTATTATGAATCCGGGGACAAGGTCTTCTTTGCCTTGCCCGGAGTGCCGCTGGAGATGGAGCATATCTTTGACACGCATATTGCCGGGATAATAAAGAACAAGTACCGGCGTCCCCCGGTGATCCAGCGCAATATCCATACCTTTGGGATCTCGGAGTCCCTCCTGGCAGAACGACTGAGAGACCTGCAAATACCAAAGGGACTTGAGCTTGCCTGGCTACCTCAGACCGGAAGGGTCGATCTCCGGCTTTACGGTGGGGAAGTTTCTCTGATCGACGGCAAGCTTGCCGAGATCATACAGCGAGTCCCGGAAGTCGTCTGGGGTGTGGATGAAGACATCCCCGCAGGTGTGCTGGGCGATCTCCTCCGCAGCAGAGGGATCAAGGTCTCCTTTGCTGAATCATGCACCGGAGGTCTGGCGCAGAAGATGCTCACCGACCAGTCCGGATCCAGCGACTACTTCCTTGGGGGAGTGGTCAGCTATTCCAATTCACTGAAACAAAGCTTCCTCGGAGTTTCCGAAGAATGCCTGGAGCATCACGGAGCTGTCAGTAGCGAGACTGCGGAAGCGATGGCAACGGGGATCCGCAGTAGAAGCGGAGCCGAGATCGGAGTATCGATCACCGGGATCGCCGGACCCGAGGGCGGAAGCCCGGAGAAGCCGGTCGGAACAGTATGGTTTGGCTTCGCACTTCCCGAGAGGACTTTTACAGAGAAACAGGTATTTTCCGGAGACAGAGCCGGGATCCGCCACAAGGCGGCTGAATATGCTATATTACGATTAGTCAAAGAACTAAGAGGTATAAAGGTTTGAATATACTCATCATTGGTTCCGGAGCGCGCGAGCATGCCCTCGCAGACTGCTTTAGCCGGAGCCCCCGCATTCACAAGCTGATCGTCAGTCCCGGAAATGCCGGGATCGCCCTCGAACATAATGTCAAATCCCTGCCCGGAGCGGAATCCATCTATAGATTTTGCCAAGAAAACCTGATCGACTATGTGGTGATCGGGGGTGAACAACCGGTAGCAGACGGAGTCACGGATTTTTTGCGGGAACGCGGGATCCGCTGTATCGGTCCCAGCCGGGTTGCCGGGCAGATCGAGACAAGTAAGACATTTGCCAAGGATATAATGGCAAAGGGTGGAGTTCCGACAGCGCGTTACATGCCGGTGACCGGGCAGAGAGACCTGGATCAGGCTGTCGCGGAATACGGATTCCCCTTGGTTCTCAAAGCAGACGGACTTGCCGGAGGCAAAGGCGTCCACATCGTCCAAGATAAAGCAGAAGCTGATGCAGCTATACTGCAACTTTTTGAGCTAACCGGTCAACAAGGAGTTATCGCCGAAGAGTTTTTACAAGGATGGGAGCTATCTTTATTCGCAATATGTGATGGATCAAACTACAAGACTACGGTCTTTTCCCAGGATCACAAACAGCTTTATGACCACGATCTGGGTCCCAATACCGGAGGAATGGGGGCGATAGCACCGGTTCCGGAAGGTGAACCATATCGGGAGCAGATCGAAAAAGAGATCATCGAACCGGTCATCCGGGTCATGCGGGAGCAGGGAACACCTTTTCAGGGGTTCCTCTACTGCGGGCTGATGATCACGAGTTCCGGTCCCAAAGTGCTCGAATTCAACTGCCGTTGGGGAGATCCTGAGGCGGAAGCCGTTCTCCCGCTTCTGGATACAGATCTCATCGAGATCTGCCAAGCCATCGATGCCGGTAAGGTGAATGAGCTGGAGCTGAGATGGAAGAATATGCATTCGATCGCGGTCATCCTGGCTTCTCCGGGATACCCGACCAAACCCCACACCGGAGATCCTGTCACCATCTCCCCTCTGACCAATTCCAAGGTCTTCTGGGCAGGGGTCAGGCAGGAGAACGGCGTACTCGTCACTGCCGGTGGCAGGGTCGCAGCGGTTTGCGCCTTAGGAGAGGATCCACTGGAAGCACGGGATAGAGCTTATAGAGATCTGGACAAGATCAACTTTACGGGAAAGACCTTCCGCAGGGATATCGGCCTGCGTTCCAACTCTGTATAAACGATGGAGTGATTGATGAAAAGATACATTTCGACCTTGTTGCTGCTTTTGCCTCTGATCTTATGGGGCAGGAGTATGAATGCGATACATGAGACCGCTAATGAGCTGACAATAGAGTTCAACCTACCGGACTATCGTCTGGAAGATGCGGACTATTCCGGAGTAAAAGCTGTCCGGATCGTCTGCGACGGAGGCAGCGAGTTTGGGGACAGAGGCTATCCGGCACTGCTGAGCTTTTCCGAGCCGATCGCCATCCCGATCGATGGCGACGTGAACATCCGGATCCTGGAGAGTCGGGAAGTGACTGTCCCAAACGTGAATTTGAGACCTGTCGGCAATATGGTATTGGATCCGGACGATAAGGGAAGTGAATACGTCCCCAATAACCGGATCTATTCCCGAAACACCTTCTATCCCGAACTGGGATATGAGAAAGGGGAATCCGCATTCGTCGGAGATCGCAGGTTCGTCCCCCTTCACATCTATCCTTTCCGCTACAAAGCCGGCTCGAGAGAGCTGCAGGTCTGCACCTATATGAAGATCCAGGTGACCATCAGCGGCACCAAGATCGCCACTAAGGATTGGGTACCCGGGTCAAACATCATCGACGAGGTCGGGGATGCCTTTTTCCTGAATAACAGCAGTTCCCAAGCCTGGCGACTTCCCCGGGCGAACAATTCCGCGATCGCCTCCCCTAAGGAAACTACCAATGCGATCAACGGGATCCAGTTCGTAGTCGATAAACCGGGGATCTATAAGGTGACATATCAATATCTGAAAGACTTTATCGATACGATGGTCGATTCCTTGAACGTGACAATGGCATGGGATGTCCGGACGGTCGATCCCCGATACCTGGAACTCAGCAGTGAGTATGGTCAGGTTCCCATATCATTCGTGGGGGAGAGCGACGGGTCGTTCGATCAGGGTGACTATTTCGAGTTCTATGGGGACAGACACAAAGGTGATATCAGCTACCAAGACGATTACACGGCGGAGAATGTCTATAACCTGAAGCTGATCGGACAATACGGGGCTCGCATGATGGTCGAGAACGGTGGTCTGATCAATTCCAATCCTTCCCAGTACATAGTTCCGACTGCCTATGAATACAGTGTCCATCTCGAGGAGCAACTGGTCAGCGACAAGCTGGGTAATAACTGGACGAGTTTGAACCAAAACTTCTTCCGAGAAGACATTTGGTTCTGGAAAAAGATCAGCGCTCCAAACCTTGAGGTGATCCCGTTTGAACTGCAGTACCCCAGAGACAGTACGATCCTCACCGCAAATGGCAAGGTCGTCTTGCAAGGGTTGACATACTATTCCGGTCTCGCGGAAGGTCAGGTCGATCATGAAGCATCCGTCCGTATCAACCAAGCGATGATCAACACGCTTGGCTGGATCGGGCAGACAGAAAAGACCTTCCAGAATACGAGACCCATTCCCAATTCCTATTTCCATCACGGGACAAACTACCTGTATATCAGTCTCTCGGGCAATACCCCCATGGAAGACAGAGAGCAGATCATGCTGGATTATGCAGATCTGACATATTGGCGTGAGTATAAGACATCTCAGAACTACATCGCCTTCACCAAGCCTTCGAACCGTCCCAACGGGCTGTATCAGTTTCAGATCGAAGGTTTCTCCGAAGGCAATATCTCGCTCTACAAGATCGGTTCCTCGGTCTTTAACAATCTGCAGATCGAAGCATTCAATCAGGATGGTGCCGCGCCTTGGACGGTGACCTTCCAGGACAGCGTGATGACGACCGCAGCCCGGTATTATGCCGTGACAGAATCTCAAAAGATGCTTCCCAAGTTCACTCGGCTGGACTTCCCTTCAAGCTTGAAGAGCCCGGATAATGCCGCCGACGTGATCCTGGTCTTGCCCCGCAAATTCATGGGCATCGAAGGCACCAATAAACTGCTCGACCTTTGGGCGGAAAATGGCTACACCGTCATGCCGGTGGATATTCAAGACGTGTATGATGAATTCAACGGAGGTATCGTATCCGCTGAAGCGATCCGAGACATGGCTAAGTATGCGTATAACAACTGGGGTTATCCCACCTTGAAACACCTCATCTTCTTGGGTGAAGGGGTTGATGATACCCGCGATAACAGCATCTCCAGACAGTATAACATAATCCCGGTCAAGAAACTCTGGACCTTCGAACACGGAGCGACAGCCTGCGATAACTGGTTCGCCTGCATCGTCGGCAATGACATCGTCCCGGATATCTCGGTCGCCCGGATCACTGCCTGGAAGCCGGAGCAAGTCCTCGACTATGCGAATAAAGCGGAGAAGTATTACAATGAACCAACGGCAGACCGACTGTGGAACAGCCACATATCCTTCATCGCCGGAGGAAAGAACACAGACAGGACGGATACCTTCTCGCAACAATCGGAAGAGATCAGCCGCAAGATGGCTACCGATCCCTACCGGACTACAAAGGTCTATACTACTACCCAGACAGTTAGCCAGGATTACCTGGGAGGTACATCCCAGCTCAAGAATGCGGTGAACTCCGGGACGGTCTATCTGCAATTCATGGGTCACGGTGGCGGAAGGGTCTGGGCAGACTACAACCTGTTCAATTTTAACGATGTCGCTACCTTGAGCAACCCGGTCTATCCGATAATCACCTCTCTGGCTTGCTATTGCTCTGCCTTTGACACAAACGGTGCCTCATCGATCGGAGAAGCATTTATTCTCCAACCGAATAAAGGGGCTATCGCCACTATAGGTTTCTCCGGATTGGGATACGAAGCTCAGGACCTGGACTATGGATTAGCCCTGACGGAAGCACTTTTCAAGCACAATTTCCAGAGTGTCGGGGATGCCTTGGTTTATGCCAAGACCAGGTTCTACACCACGACCACCTCTGCCGCTCCCCGCTTTGCTCTGACGGGTGGAACGGCATATCTGGGCGATCCGCTGATTAGGATCCGGAAACCTGTTTCCGGTATTCCGGTGACAGCCGAAAGCTATACTCTCGCACCCGGGGATACGCTCAGAGTGACGGCAAACTTCCCCACGGAAGTGACGGATGCGCAGTTGATGATCATGAAAGCGAACGGAAAACTGGAGAACGTCCCCTATGACCTTCCGGTCATCCAAGGCGTTTTCCGGGCAAACTACACGCTTCCGGCTTCGACTCCGATGAACAGCCTGCGTAAGATCTACGTTGCCGGCTATTCGGATGAAAGTGAATATATCGGCATCGCTGCCTATGGCGTCGGCAGACCGAGCCTCTTCCATGATAGTTTTTCTCCTGTCAGCCCCGCTTGGCAGGATTCCATCTCCTTCAAAGCTAAGCTTTTCAGTCTTGATAACGTGATCTCGGTCAATTGCAGAGTCAGAACCGATAGCACCAGCACGAGCAGCAACTGGATCGATCTACCCATGTCTGTGGTCGATAACGTGAACAAAGTCTATGCGACGGTGAGCAAGCTTGTCCCGCAGAGCACCGGACATGAGATATTCTACAAGTATCGGGCGGTGACGGCGAACGGAGCCTATGAGACCCCGCTGAACGCTCTCGTGATCAGAGGACCGGACCTCGTTCTGGCAGACATCAAGCTGGAAGAGAGCAACGCTCAAGTCGTCCTTAAGGTCTTGATCCGCAATACCGGAGACGCGGCATCGATCCCCACGGATCTGAAGCTGAACTATACTCCAGCCGGAGGTAGCAGTTTCAACCATTCGACGCAGACGATCGCCGGTCTGGGCGTAAATGAAGAGAGATGGGAGACCATCGACATCTCGGGAGTTCCCAGAGCGAATCTGACATTTGAGGCATCGGTGAACAATACGGATGCTTTCCCCGAATGGGACATGTTCTTCAATACCAACAACGTCATCACGCTACAGGTTCCCTACAACTATAGTTGGGTCAATTCCACCGGTGGGATCCTCAGTTCCGTAGATGGTAATTTGAGCTGCGAAGTGCCGCAGAATATGGTCCCGGCAGGGACAAGCGCAGCATTCTCGATCAATTCGAAGGCTCAGCTAAGTCCCAACGAACAGCCGGATACTGCAGCCATCAAGATGCGTAGTCCTGTTCCGGGAACTACTTTTGACGTCTCGATCCCCTATGAGATCAGGACTTTGAGCTCGAGTCTCGTGGACAGCACCGGGACTTTTGTGAATAACAAGAAGCTCAAGCTCACTTTCTCCTACAGTGCGACGGATAGTCTTACCCAGCTGTATGAAGCAGAGAATACCTACAAGATCTACCGCTGGGATCCCCAATACAGCAAGTGGCTGGTTCAGGGCGGAAATATCTCTGCCTCCAATAACATCGTAGTATTCGAAGTCACTAAGCAAGGTATTTACTCGATCTTCAGGAACAAGGATCGAACCGGTCCATCGATCGATGTCAACGTTCAGGATCAGGAATTCACCGCCGGGGGTTATATCTCCGGTAAGGGGATCATTTCGCTGCTCTTAAGCGACTCGAACGGTATTAACGTGGTCGAGGAGAGCATTAAGCTGTATATGAACGGAAACCTGATCCCGAGTGAAGATTATGCGCTGGGGATCAGCACAATCTCCATAAACCGGATACCGATCAAGTATCAGCTGGACCTTCCCAGAGGAAGCTATACTCTCTTGGTCGATTGCACAGACGTCAACGGAAACTACAATTCCAGGGCGATACAGTTCTTTGTGAACGACAAATTCGATATCCAAAACATCGGCAATTATCCCAATCCAGTATTGGGAAGAGCCACGGATCCCAAGAATGACGGTAGAACGAGATTTACCTATGTATTAACCGACGATGCGGACAAGGTCACGATCAAGATCTATACGATCAGCGGAAGACTGGTCAAGACCTTTGACGATCTGCCGGGTGGGGTCGGTTATCATGAGTATCCCCGTACGGTTTACGGCTGGGATTGTAAAGATGAGCAAGGGTATTTCCTTGCCAATGGGACATACTTCTATAAGGTGATAGCCAAGAAAGGGTCCCGTACTATCGAAAAGACCATGAAAATGGCGATCCTGAAGTAGGGGGTGACCAATGAAGAAGATAGTATTGATGATGATCATAGGAATGCTCCTGACCTCCGTCTATGCCGGAAGGTATGCGGGAGACTTCATGGCTGTGGGGGCAGGAGTTCGTGCCCTGGGAATGGGCGGAGCATTTGCCGCAGTGGCAAACGATTGCTCGGCGGGATACTGGAACTCAGCAGGACTGGGCTTCATCCGTAAACCCGAAGCGACAGCCATGCATACCTTTCTCTACAATGGATTGGCAGCGTACAATAATGTCGCTTATGCGCAGCCATTACCAAACGATGTGACAATTGGACTGGCGTTCACGAGCCTTTCCGTCGCTGACATTCCGTATTTTGACGAACGTTATCTGGTCGGTACGAATGTGGATCAACGGATCAACGATTCTGCCTATCACCTTCCCGGGATACCGGATGGGAAATTCAGAAGTTCGGACAACCTGTTCCAGTTCTCCTTCTCCAAAGCCCTGCATTTCAATGCCAATATGGGCTGGCTATTCTTTGAGGTACCCTTCGATATGTCCTTTGGCGGAAACGTCAAATACATCAAGCGCAGCATTATGGACAATGGAGGTACGGGCACGGGGCTGGACTTTGGCGTCCTGGTCAAGACGGATATGGCTGTGCTGTTTGACGTCGAAGAGCTGGGAGACATCTCCTATGGAGTGAACTTCCAGGATATCTCAGGAACGAATATCACTTGGGACACTATCACGTCTCATAGTGACGAAGCATTGTTCAATACCAAGATGGGGCTTGCCGTCAATCAGCCTATTCCTGCCTTGAAATCCGAGCTCGTCTTAGCTTATGACTATGACTATGTGTATCAGGGAACCAGGCACTTTGGGCTGGAATGGAACTATGACCAAAAAGCCAGCCTCAGGCTTGGGTATTATGATAAGAACTATAGTTGCGGTGCCAGCGTACGCGTCTTTGGGATCAACCTGGACTATGCGCTGATCACGAATCCTGTCGGTGTAAGCAACAGGATCGGTTTACGGGTAGATTTTTAGAGGTGAATATGAATAGATTATTACTCGCCATCCTCCTTGGGATCCTCATCCTGCTGGGTTCTTGCGCAGGAGAGGATGATCCCGATCACGACACTACTCCGCCGGTGAACCCGGTTTTGATCCCTCATTTGGGTGATTGGGGAGACCCTCCGGTCGTGTTTGACGGAGAGACTGTCACTCTGAATGATGATGTCAACGGATTGGATACCGTTCCGGACGGAAACTGGATCAGACTGTCTTGGAAACCCTTCATCGATACAGATCTGAGCCACATCAAGATCTATCGTTATAGCGAAGTCGAGCCTACTCCTGTCCTGATCGATTCGATCATGGCAAATCGTCAGAACTATCTCGATTCCGGGCAGCAGCTGAACGAAAGGACTATCTACTCATACTTTATGGATCTGGTGGATTTCTCCGGAAATACAGCCAGATCAGACACCGTTTCCTATGGTCTTTTGGCAAAATGCGTTCTGACCGAACCGGAAGACAATGCTGTCGTCGTCCCGGGCGGGATAACCTTTAAATGGGACGTCAGCGGGAACGTATCCAAGTGCCGGGTTTTGGTTCTGGATGAGGACAATAACTACGTCTGGCATCAGGATTGGTTCTCCGCATTCCCGGAAGATCCACCCGAAATGATCTTCCCTGTGAACATCGCCCAGGCACACTCGGGTGAGATGCTTCGCTGGCGCGTCGATGCCTTTGACTGGGATGAAACACTTCAGGACTTCCTTGGTTCGGAGTCGCTGGAAAGAACTATATATATTCAATGATAATGACCCGAGGAAAAGGTATATCGGGACTTCAGCCCATGAGGCTCTCATGGGCTGAGGTCTCCAGAATTATCTTGACTGATAAGGTTGAAAAGAAAATCTAACTCAAAATCAATAAGAGGATAATGTGAAGAGAATACTGATAGTGATTTTTTTGACCCTGTTAGGGGCTTACGCGCTATGTCAGGAAACCACCGGTTTTGTCCCCGTAAATAACGCATCTGCATATTCATACGAGGGCGTCAGAGCCGGAGTCGAAAGGCTGAAGATCCATACCTATGTGCTCGGTCAGGTCTATAAACCGGGATTGTATGTCGTCCCTGATGATACCAGCTTCCTGACCCTTCTGGCACTTGCCGGAGGTCCCAAAGAAGATGCCAAATTGACCAAGATCAGGATCGTCAGACCTACCGCTGATGGCGACAAGAAAAAAATCATCTGGATAAATCTCAAGAACTATATGGAGACGGGTTCGGACGCTCAGGTCACCTCTGAGCCGATGCAAGCGGGAGATACGGTCATCGTATCCGGCACTATATTCTACGCCTTTAGCAAGGTCGCAGATTTCCTTTCCAAAGCAGCTATCGCTCTTAGCGTCTATAATCTTGTGACCAGTATAGGGAAGTGATAATGGAACAACGCGCACCACAGAATGTCATCCAGGACGAGATCAAGCTTTCTGACTATGTAAGGATAATCCTCCAATACCGATATTTGGTCGTAATGGTCTTTGCGCTCGTAGTAGCTCTGACCATCGTATATACGGCAAATCAACCGAAGATTTACTCCGCTGCTTCACGAATCCTCCTTGAAGATCAAAAGAACCAATCAGACCTGCTTTTCCTTGCCACACCTGGTGTCGGAACCAATGCTCTGAACAATCAGATCGAACTGATGAAGAGTAAGCCCATCGGGAACCGGGCTTGGGAGATCATGAAGAAGAATCCGGACTGGGAATCATTCCCGATCAACGAAGCCAAGAATCCCGGGACGGTCCTTAAGAACCTCATGCGGGTCGAATCCAAACGCGAGACGGATATCCTCACTATCAGCATGGAATCGACGAATCAGATGGAAGCCATGGCTGCGGTCAACGCCATTGCGGAAGCCATCCAGCAGGAAAATACTCAATATGCCAGGCTGGAATTCACTACGATCCGCGAATTCCTCGAGACTCAGCTCGATGCTATCTCCCGCAGGCTGCAAAGCTCGGAGAATGATCTGCGCGAGTTTAAGAACGTCAATAAACTTACGGAGCTCTCGGAAGAGACCAGAAAGCTTATCGAGCAGTCTGCCGAAGTCGAAGCGCAGTATGAAGAAGCCGTGACCGAGCAAGCGATCAAAGCCAAGAGCCTTGACGTCCTTAAGGGTCAATTGGCACAGCAGGATTCACTTTTGACCGATGTCCAGAATATCCTCTCTGCTCCTCGTGTCGAAGAGCTTCGCAAGCAGGTCGTCGAGATCCAGACCACGATTACCAAACTGAATATCAAAGATCCTGCGATCTATGACGTCCACCATCCTCAAATCGTGTTGCTGACCAAAGAGCTGAACTTGGCGGAAAATGAGCTCCGCAAAGAGATCAACGTTTTACTCCGGATCCAATCCAACAGCGATCCGATCCAGACCCGCAGCCAGGTCTTCAACCAGATCATCCAGGCAAACTTGGAACTGGAAGCAGCCAGAGCCAAGGTCGATGGCTTACGCGCCACCAAAGAGATGTATAACGAGCGTATCATCACCCTGCCCAATACCGAGCTTGAACTCGCCAGACTGACCCGTAATCTCGCACTCGATGCCAAGATCCATGATATGATGATGGAGAAATATGAGGATGCGAAGATCGCCGAGCAAGCTAAGGTCGGTAACGTTCGCATCATAGAATATGCCGAGAAACCCATGGTTCCGATCAAGCCCAGAGTATCGATGAACATCCTCGTCGGATTGATCCTCGGATTGGGGCTTGGGATCGGTGCTGCATTCCTCGTTCACTCCTTGGATACTAAGCTCCGTACCCTTGAGGATATGGAAAACTACGTTCGCCTGCCTATCGTCGGGACTATTCCCTTGATCCAGGAATCCGAGAGCCGGATCGAAGAGTTCAACGACCTCATTGAACAAGCCGAAGGTGAGAATAAGGAGCAGTTGATCCGCTCCATGCACTTCGTCATGATGCAGCTGATCTCTCATTATGCCCCCAAATCACCGATCGCTGAAGCTTACCGCACTCTGAGAACCAATATCCTCGCCAAGAAACCAGAGGGAAGCACGACCCTGCTCGTCACCTCTTCGGGACCTAAAGAAGGTAAATCCACTTCGATCGTGAACCTCGCGATCACCCTGGGTCAGATGAACAGCCGCGTTATCCTCATCGATATGGATATGAGACGTCCCATGATCCACAATAAGTTTGGGATCGAAAAAGAGAACGGCGTCAGCGACTATCTCATCGATCCGGAAGTCAAGGTCGAGCAGATCATCAAGCAATCCGGTATCGTCAATCTGGATGTGATCACCAGTGGCTTTGTCCCGCCTAACTCCTCGGAGCTTATCTCCTCTACCCGGACGGACAGGCTGATCCAGGACCTCAAGGAAAGGTATGACTTTATCCTCTTTGATACTCCTCCGATCATTGCTGTGACGGATGCCCTGATCCTGACCAAGAAGGTCGATCTGACCTTTATCGTGGTGCGTTGCGGATACACTGAGAAAGGCATCATCAAGCGCACGAAAGAACTGATGGAGAACATAGACAGCAAGATCGACGGTATCATCGTCAACAGCATCTACGTCCAGAAGTATTACAGCAAGCAGAACTACTACTATTACTACTACTATTATTACTACTATTATGGAGATGACGTTCCCCAAAAGCAGAAGAAGAATGCAGGTAAATTCCTACGCAAAAATAAATCTGTTTCTTGAGATCCTGGGGAAGCTCCCCAATAATTACCACGAGGTCAATACTGTATTTTGCAGTATTGACCTTTGTGATTCAATCAAATATGTTTTGACAAAAAAGCCTGATATAAAATTGTGGTCAAACTTAGAAGAAATGGAGTCATCCGCAAATCTGGTATATCGGGTAGCCGAGTATTTACAGCGTAAATATAATCCTGGTTTGGGGATAGAGATCGATCTCGAGAAGCGGATCCCTTTAGCTGCCGGGCTTGGTGGCGGAAGCAGTAATGCCTCGGTCACTCTCTTGGTTCTAAATAAGCTATGGGATCTCCGCCTGAGCGAAGAAACCTTGCATGCGATCGCTGCCGAATTTGGCTCTGATCTGAACTTCTTTCTTCTGGGTGGGACAGCTCTTGGGACCGGAAGGGGTGAGCAAATCACTCCTATGGAAGACCTTGTGATAGACAATATCCTCTTGGTCAACCCCGGCTTAAGGATCTCCGCAGGTGAGGCTTATGGTCTCGTTGACCTGACCGGGATAAGTCCCAAGACTTTTGATCCTAAGGATATGGCAACCGGGTTCAACCGGTTAGAAGCGGGGATTCGAGATAAGTATCCTGCAATTGACCGGATCCTGAACGATCTGTGTGACTTTGGAGCTCTGCAGTCCTTGATGAGTGGCAGCGGATCCACATGTTACGGTATATTTAACGATGAAGCCCGCTTGAGCCGGTGCCAAAAGCACATGGAACAACAGGGTTTCTGGACAGCTAAGACAAGAACGATTAGTAAGAAAGAGTACAGCAGTGTTTTCGAAGCTTAAGTTGATCACAGGCAATGCCAACCGTCCTCTGGCTGAGGAAGTAGCCCGTTATGCGGGGATTCCTCTCGGGGATATTGATTTGTTTAAGTTTTCAAACGATGAGTCGTTTGTCAAGATCAATGACAATGTCCGGGGTGCGGATGTGTTCATTATCCAGCCTACCTGCTACCCCGTGAATGACAGCATGATGGATCTTTTGATCATCATCGATGCCTTGAAGAGAGCTTCGGCACAGAGGATAAACTGCGTGATCCCGTATTATGCGTATGCCCGCAGTGACAAGAAGGATCAACCGAGAGTTCCGATCACGGCAAAGCTGGTCGCCGACCTGATAACCGTCGCCGGGGCCGATCGGGTTATCACCGTTGATCTTCATGCGGAGCAGATCCAGGGATTCTTCAATATCCCTGTGGATCACCTCTTTTCGATGCCGGTGTTTACCCGGTATTTCAAGAGCACGCTGCAGGATGAAGACATTGTGGTCGTCTCTCCGGACTCTGGTGGTGCAAACCGCGCAAGAGCCCTTGCAAAGAGGCTGAATTGCGGTCTCGCCATCGGTGACAAACGCCGCAGCGGGAACAATGATCAGACTGAGCTGCTGAACATCATTGGTGATGTGAACGGCAAGACGGCGATCCTCTTCGATGATATCATCGATACAGGCGGAAGCTTGATCAAAGTCGCCAAAGCGCTTTCTGTGCAAGGTGCCAAGCGGATCTTTGCAGCATGCGCGCATGGCGTCCTTTCCGGATCCGCGATCAAGAATCTGGAAGAGTCACCGATAGAGAAGCTCTTTATAACGAACACGATCCCCTTGAGTGGGGAGAAGAAGCTCTGCACGAAGATAGTACAGCTATCCATCGCAGAGATGCTGGCAATAGCGATCAAGAAGATACATATCGAAGAATCGATAAGTATATTATTTAGATAGAATATAAGTGGAGGAATAAATGATATTTACTCTTAATGCGTCACCTCGGGACAATAAGACCAAGTCAGATCTGACAGTGCTCAGAGCTGAGGGCAATATCCCTGCAGTGATATACGGACCCGGAATGGAATCGATCTCGATTTCATTGCGCAAAAGCGAGTTCACAGCCTGTTACAAGAAAAGCTTCAACGAGATCGCTTTCTATGAGATAGAGCTTGAAGGTAAGAAATACCACACTTTGCTTAAGGAAAAGCAACCCCACCCTGTCACCAGGGAGTTCTTGCACCTTGATTTCATGGTGATCCCGGCGGAGAGCAAGATCGAGATCGAAGTCCCGATCAAGTTCGTCGGCGAAGCCATTGGAACCAAAGAAGGCGGTATGGTCGAGATCATTCACAGAGCCGTGAAGCTCTCCTGCGCTGCCGATGCGATCCCCGAAGACATCGAGCTTGATATTTCCAAGCTGCATGTGGGTGAATCCCTGCATGTTCGTGATCTTCCTGCCGGCAAGTGGCAGATCAAAGAGAATCTGGACAATACCCTGGTCGTCATTCACGCCAAGAAGAAGGAAGAAGCTGCTCCCGAGCCCAAGGCTGAGCCCAAGCCCGAAGCATAATCCCAATGAAATTGGTCGTCGGACTGGGAAATCCTGGTGAACGATACGCCAATACCAGGCACAACGTCGGTTTCGTCGCGTTGGATGAATGGGCTGCCCAGAAGGGACAGAGATTCAGCAAAGCGAAGAATTTTGATTACCTGGTGACCGGCAAAGCGATCCTGATCAAGCCGACAACCTATATGAACCTATCAGGGGAGGCGATCCGGGAAGTCCGCAATCGCTGGGACATCGAGGATGTTCTGGTGATCTACGACGATCTGGAGCTGCCTCTCGCAAGTCTCAGGATCAGAACCGGTGGTGGAGACGGCGGTCATAACGGACTGAAGTCTCTGGCGCAGTTTTTGCCCCTGAACGACCTTAAACGCTTCCGGATCGGTATTGGTCGTGATCCTGAAAAGGATCCCGCACAATACGTTCTGGAGAAGCTGACCGATGATGAAGTACGGGATCTTGGTCCCGTGTTCAAGCTTGTCGGTCAGTACATTGATCTTTATCTCAGATATGATTTCAGCAGAGTGCTGAATGAATATAGCAAATGGAAAAAATCCTGTTCCGACTCAAAAAAGCAGAGCGGAACCATTAGTCCAAAGGAGGAAGAATGACGAAGGACTATGAACTGATGGTGATCTATTCACCAAAACTCAGCTCCGAAGAGGCTGATCGTGTGAACGACAGCGTTCTTGGACTCATCACCGAGAGTGGTGGCGAATTCATAAAAACCGACGTTTGGGGAAGAAGATATCTTGCTTATCCCATAAACAAGGTTAATGAGGGTTACTACTACCTCAATTATTTCAAGTTCGAATCCACGCAGATCAAGAACCTGAAGCGGGTTTACAACATCAACGAGAACATTATCCGGTACATTATCATCGCCAAAGGCGAGTAAGGGGGAATCATGGCAGATCTTAAATTACCGAGAATCAACAAGGTAATGATCAGTGGCCGTATCACCAATGACCTGGAACTCAAGTACACCCCAAAAGGGACAGCGGTAATTCGCTTTACCGTAGCTTCAGACAGACGCTACAAAGACGATAGCGACACTTGGCAAACTGCAACGACATTTGTCGAAGTGGTTGCCTGGACCTATATGGCCGAGATGGTCTCCAAGCAATGCCACAAAGGCAGTGCCGTGATCGTCGAAGGCAGGCTCGAATCCCGTAGCTACGTAGATTCAAACAACGTAAACCGTAAGATCTGGGAGATTATCGCGGATAATATCCATACCCTCGAATGGGGTCCCAGAGACGGTTCCGAACCAGCAACGATGTCCGGTGACGAACCTCCGTTGCCCAGTGAGGAAGCCATCCACACTCAAACAAAAGATGATGTACCATTTTAAGGAGATGACCAATGAACACCACCGATAGAAAAAAACGCTTTATGCGCAAGAAATACTGCAAATTCTGCGCCAACAAAGAACTCGTGATCGATTACAAGAACCTCGATATCATGAAGCAGTACATTTCCGATGTCGGCAAGATCGAACCTGCCCGCCTGACCGGAACTTGTGCCAAACATCAGAGAAAGCTCACCACAGAGATCAAACGCGCCAGACAGATGGCTTTGATCCCCTACGTGATCGAGTAGATGTTTCTGATCCCCCTGGTGCTGGGATCGCTGTCGATCCTGTTCCCATTCCTTAGTGTCATGCTGTTGATGCTCTATTCCGGCAGAATAGTCAGCTTGAGCCTGAGCTCTCCGTTAAAAGCCGTCGGTTCCTTCTTTGTGGTCCCGGTCGGTATTCTCTTGTTCTTTACGGGGACGGATACGCTCTTACCGGTATGCGACTCCATCTTTGGTGTCGGGCTACCGGTCTTGATCTTCTTGCTGGCTCTATCGAAGCTGCACCGGACTTCTTCAGCATTATCCGTCGCTGTTCTGGCGATGGCACTCTACGGAATGTGGAGGGGTTATTACTTCCAAAATCTGCTGCAAAGCAGTTTCACGGAAGTGATGGCCACTGCCCAGGCTCAGTTCCCCCAATACATAAACACAGAAGCGATGGGCAAGACCTATATGATCTGGAAGACCCTGATGCCCGCAGCATGGACTGTGACGCAGGCTCTTTCGATGTTCATCGGTCTGATAATGTTCCACAGACAGGTCGGGATGTCCTTCCGCTGGTCTGAACTGCGCTTTCCTGTGTACTACAACCTGTTTATCTTGGCGGTTTTGCCTCTGTATTTCGTTCCCGGTCAGGAACTATGGTTCTACAACGCCATATTGTCCCTTTCCGTAATACCGATCTTACAGGGCATCGGGATCCTGGTGTTTTATTTCCAGAGATTCGTGAGCAACCGCATCTTACTTGGCATCAGCCTATTCATAATCCTTATCAACCTGGTTTCATACGTCTTCTTACTCCTTCTGGGGTTTGCAGACATATGGCTAAATATTAGAAAACTCGAAACTGGAGGAAGTCCCGCATGAAAGTTATACTACTTGAAAGCATAGAGAAAGTCGGAAACAAAGGCGAAGTCATCAATGTGCGTCGTGGTTTTGCCAGAAACTACCTTGTTCCCAGAGAATACGCCATTTACGCCACTCCCCAAAACATGAAGAAACTGGGAGAGATCCAGGCGACGATCGCCGCAGCTGAAGAAAAGAAGCTTGCCGAGCTGAAAAACCTTGCCGAAAAAATAGCATCCGCTAATTTGGTATTCAACCGTAAAGTTGATGAGAACGAACACATGTTTGGTTCCGTCGCCGAGACTGATATCGTGACCGCTCTGCATGAGATGGGGATCGATATCCACAAGTCCATGCTCGTCATGGAAAAGCACATCAAGGAACTCGGTGAGACCAAGATCCATGTCCGTCTTCATAAAGAGGTTAGCACAGATCTTACGGTAACGGTCAATAAAGAAGAAGAATAATTTGGGAGGATCCCATGAATGATACTTGGTTCAAGGTAAAGCAAATAGGGGCTCTGGTCCTGTTTGTGCTGGTAGCCTCGTTGATCGGAACGATCACGAAGAACCCGATAATGATCCTGGCTTATGGTATATTCTTCGCCCTGGTCACCCTGGGCGTGCTGATGATGCTCAAGAACCGCCAGCGTCACTTTGAGGTGAGCACAAAATCCAATCGTCCTACGATGAAGATCATCGGCGCGGCGATGGGAATACTCGCCCTGGCTCTGCCCCTGATAGTTGCCTTGTCATCCAGCTTTATTCCGCTACCTGACGGTTCCGGTGCCATGGCTTATGCCATCATCGGTGGCCTGACTGTTCTGTTCATCGCCCTGAATATCGGTGCGGTGTACATGATCAACTTCATGAATGGCTCGGTCACTACCAAGATAGTCGGTTACCTGTTGGTCGCCATTGCTGCGATCATTCCGGGTGCCGTCGTCGCCGGTTATGACAAGACCACTATCGGCATAGGCTCAGTTTATTATATCGCTTTAGCCGTTCTGGTTCTTGCTTTTAACAGCTTCACAATGCTGTATAAAGCCGAATAATCTCTATTTCTATAATGACTGGTTATCCGGAGTGGGGTTTCTACTTCGGATAACCTCTTTTGTTTTTAGCCCATAGCAAGGGAGTCGATCTTGGCTACAGATCTCCGCGCTACTTGCCAAAGCGTCATCGCACGCTTGGCGGGTGAACGATATGCCGAATTTGCCAGAATCTATATGCTCTGGAAAGAGCTTGTAGGGCCTCTCCTTGCCGAAAAGTCACACCCGATCAAACTCGATGGGTCAGTTCTTTATGTCGGAGTGGCGAATAATGCCTGGATGCAGGAGCTCGTCCTGCTCAAGGCAAAGATCATGGCTCAATGTAATCACAAACATCACTGCAACCTTACCGATATCGTTTTTACCCTCAGGACAAAACTATGAAAATACCTCAGATCGCTGTATCGATCCTTTCAGCCGACCTGGCTGACCTCAAAGCTGAACTCCCCCGGATAGAAGCCGCCGGAGGCGACATCATTCACCTGGACATCATGGATGGTCACTACGTCCCCAATCTCACTTTCGGAGTTCCGCTCATCAAGCGCATCAAAGATCTGACTCGGCTTCCGCTTGACGCCCACTTGATGGTGACCAACCCCGATAACTATATCGATCCCTTGGCGGAGCTTGGCGCCTCTTACATAAGTTTTCACCAAGAGACCGTATTTCACAGCCACCGCACCGTGCAAAAGATAAAGTCTGCCGGGATCAAGGCTGGCATCGCCCTGAACCCTGCCATACCCGTCGAGACACTTACGGAGATCATCGGCGACTTGGACTTCGTTCTGCTGATGAGTGTGAATCCCGGCTTCTCCGGGCAATCATTCATTCCGGTCTATACAAAGATCGCTCGCCTACGGGAGCTTTCCCGCACTGCCAATCCGGGGCTGATGATCGAAGTTGACGGCGGAGTGAATGCTGATAATGCTCATGAGCTAACCCAAAGCGGTGCTGACATCCTCGTCTCCGCATCCTATATTTTTTCCGGAGCTGACTACTCCGAACGCATCCGAAACTTGAAAAGCACATTTTAGATAAAGGGACCAAACCATGTTTAACAGTCTATCCGAAAAACTCGATAAAGTATTCCGTAATCTCAAAGGCAAAGGCTACCTCACCGAGCAGAACATCAAGGACAGCATGCGGGAGATCCGTATCGCCTTGCTGGAAGCAGACGTGAATTTCAAGATCGTCAAGAACTTCATCGTTGAAGTAGAAAAGCGCGCCTTGGGACAGGAAGTGATGAAGTCACTCTCCCCGGGGCAACAGGTCGTCAAGATCGTCCATGAACAGCTTATTGACCTGATGGACACGGAGAACTTTGAGCTCAAAGCCTACAACAACAAGCTGACCAAAGTGATGATGGTCGGTCTCCAGGGTTCAGGTAAGACGACTGCTTGTGCCAAGCTTGCCTCTCTGTACCGCAAGAAAGGGGTCAAGCCGATGCTCGTCGCTTGCGACGTATATCGTCCTGCCGCGATCGAGCAGCTCAAGATCCTCGGCAAACAGATCGATGTCCCGGTCGTTTTCGATGACACCAAAGACGTTCTCAAGATCGCGACCAAGGCTGAAGCGGAAGCCTACAAAGATGCGACCAATCTGCTGATCTTTGATACTGCCGGGCGGTTGCATATCGATACTGAGATGATGCAGGAAGTCTATGATCTGAAGAAGCAGATCAAGCCGGACTACATCCTCTTTGTCGCAGACGCGATGACCGGTCAGGATGCCGTCACAGTAGCCAAGGAGTTTTACGAGAAGCTGGAGTTTGATGCCGTTCTGCTCACCAAGCTCGATGGCGACGCCAGAGGCGGCGCAGCCCTGTCAATAAAGGCTGTGACCGGAAAGCCTGTGGCATTCGTCGGTGTGGGGGAGAAGATCAGTGATCTGGAAGTTTTCTATCCCGATCGCATGGCTTCGCGCATTCTGGGGATGGGGGATGTCCTGTCCCTGATCGAAAAAGCAGAGGAAGCTCTCGATGCCGAAGCGGAAGAGAAGCTTGCCCGCAAGATGCTCAAGAACCAGTTTACCTTCAACGATTTCCTCAAACAACTCCAATCCATCAAGAAGATGGGACCGCTCGATTCGATCATGCGGATGATCCCAGGTCTGGGTTCCAAGCTACCCAAAGACTTCAAGATCGAGGACGATGCCCTGAAGCATGTCGAAGCGATCATCCAATCCATGACGGAGAGGGAACGGGAGCATCCTGAGATCATCAATGGCTCCCGCAGACTGCGCATCGCCAAAGGCAGCGGTCGAACGGTCATGGAGATCAACAGGCTGCTGCGTCAGTTTGAAGACATGAAGAAGATGATGAAGCGTTTTTCTACCGGCAAGGGGATGAAAGGGCTCAAGGGTATGCCCGATCTCCCTATGCAATGATATATCAAGTCCAAGCGTAACAGAGAGGTATAGTATGCGAAGATTGCTCGCTTTGCTTGTCGTTTTTCTTTTGATAGGCATTTCACTCAATGCAGAGATCGTCCGAGTAGGCTCGGGCACCAACACCTTCACGGTGGAATCCGCCACACAGACGGAAGCTATCATCAATGTTCAGATCGCAGAATTCTCCGCTCAACAACAGAATATTTCCGGTGATATCTATTATGCCCTCGGACTTGCCGGCGAAGCTATCTGCCAGGACAAAGGCTTTCCCGAGCTTCCGATCCTGAACCGCAGCCTGATGATCCCCGCCGATTCCGGTATGGAGCTGGAGATCCTTAGCTCCGAGTATATCGATCTGCCAATGGCAGTTGTCCCTTCCAAGGGAGTCCTCACGCGTGACCAGGATCCGGCTACGATCCCTTACACTTTCGATCCCGTATATGAAAAGAACGCCTTCTATCCGGAAAGGATCGCCGAACTCTCCGAGCCTTACATCCTGCGTGATTTCCGGGGGATAACGGTGCGCACCGATCCCTTTGCCTACAATCCCAAGACCAAGACTCTGCGTGTCTATACCTCATACAGGCTCAGGGTTTACGCATCCGGGCTCAATTCTCTCAATGCCATGACCCGTGAAGTCCGTTCGATCAATACCAGCTTTGTGCCGATCTATGAGAACCACTTTATAAACTATGCTCAGACGAGATACACTCCCGTCGATGAATCCTTCGGAAAGCTGATCGTTATCGCCCCGGCTTCCTACGTAGATGCGATCACACCCTATGTGAACTGGAAGCGACAGAAGGGGATCACGACCGAACTCGTGCAGTTTGGCACGATCGGGACGACTGCGGCACAATTGCAGACCTATATCCAAAACCGTTATACCGCTGACCCGGATATATCCTATATCCAGCTCGTGGGTGATGCGGCTCAGATCCCGTCTCTGTCCTCCGGTGGGGGCGGCTCGGATCCCAGCTTCGCGCTGGTGGCGGGTTCGGACTCATATCCCGATATCTTCATCGGCAGGTTCTCCGCTGAGACGGTAGCCGACGTCACAACTCAGGTAAACCGTACCATTACTTACGAACGGGACTTGACCACGTCTGCGACCTGGCTTTCCAACGGCACCTGCATCGCCTCCGCTGAGGGTGGCGGAACTCAAGGGGATGATGGCGAATCAGACATCGCGCATCAGAACAATATCCGCACCGATATGCTCAGTTATGGCTACACTACTGTCGATCAGATATACGATAGCGGAGCGACCGCTGCCCAAGTAAGCACTGCCGTCAATGCCGGCAGAGGCTGGATGAACTACACCGGTCATGGTGCCGATACCTACTGGGTGACGACCGGATTTTCCAATACCAATATCGCTTCTCTGACGAACGATAACAAGCTTCCCTTTATCGTGGACGTCGCCTGCGTCAATGGCAACTTCGTCAGCCTGACTTGCTTTGCCGAAGCGTGGATGCGGGCAAAGAACTCGACGACCGGAAACCCCACCGGTGCGATCGCGATCTACGCCTCCACGATCAACCAATCCTGGAATTCACCCATGTGCGCCCAGGATGAAGTCGTCGATCTGATGGTCGCCGGTTCCAAGACCACAGCCGGTGGTCTGTATTACAACGGCTCTTGCAAGATGATCGATGAGTACACGACCGACGGGATCAGTATGTTCAAGACCTGGCACATCTTTGGTGATGCCTCATTGCTGGTCAGGACAAAGACCCCGCAGAGTATGACGGTCTCTCATCCGGCAACGATCACGATCGGTACATCCTCGATCACGGTCAATACGGGTGTGAGCGGTGCACTGGTAGCGTTGACCTATAATAACGCTATCTATGGAACAGCCATCGCCAATAGCAGTGGTGTCGCCACCCTGACTCTCGTCAGTCCTCCTGCATCAGCGATCACATACACTCTGACTGTCACCGCTTTGAACAAAGTGACCTACACCGGTTCGATCCAGCAGGTTCCCGCTGCGGGGGTATATATGACCGCGACCGGGATCACCTATGACGACAGCAACAACGATCTTCCGGACTACAACGAGAGTGGCTTGCTCAACGTCACCTTCAATAATATCGGCACTTCTACAGCTACCGGGGTGACGGCTGTTCTCAGTTCCGCTTCCTCCGGTGTGACGATCACCGATAACACTCATACGATAGCTTCCCTTGCAGCAGGTGGCTCTACCACAGCGACCGGCGCATACGCGATCAGCCTGGCGAATAACATCGCCAATGGCACCGTCCTCAGTTTTACGATCACTATGACCACCGGATCCTCGAACCAGACGACCAATTTCGACCTCACGGTAAATGCCCCTGCCCTCAGCTTTGGCACTGCCACGGTCAGCGATCCCACCGGGAATGGTAACTCGACCATCGATCCCGGGGAAACGGTCACGATCACGATCCCCCTCAATAACACCGGAGCTTCAGCTTCTCCTGCCGGATCAGCGACCATTTCCAGCAGTACGACCGGGATCACGATTCTCACCGGTACAGCTTCCTTCGCATCAATAGCGGCATCCGGTAATGCTTCCTTAAGCTTTAGTGTGAACGCTTCATCCTCGATGAGCTCCGGGACGCTTGCCAGTTTTACCTTCTCTGCTTCGGCGGGAGCCTATAGCGGTGGCGGGACGGCAAACCTCGAAGTCGGCGCTGCTACACCGATTATCATCGGAACCGGCACATCCTCGCAGAGCTACCCGATAGACAGATATTACAACTACAGCGCGCATGAAGCGATATATCTTGCTTCCGAGATCGGGTACGCAGGGGTAATCAAATCCCTCAGTTTCTACAAAGCCAGCGGAACAAACGTCAATGCGATCGATGCCGTCACCATCTATATGAAGCATACCTCCGCGACTACTCTTGCTACAGGTACGTATGACCTGACAGGCTATACACAGGTCTATTCGGGTACGTTCACAAATAATGCCGTCACCGGTTGGATGGAGGTTGAGCTCAATTCCAGATATACCTATAACGGCATCGCGAACCTCTCCATCCTGATCCTCAAGGGATATCAGGCGTACGTCACGGACTACCCGATGTGGCGCTATACGACCTCTTCGACCAGCCGGGCGCGTCAGAACCGCAGCGATACCGCTGCCCCGACCAGCCTCACTACGACGACTTACCTGCCAAACCTGCGGATAAACATGTTACTCAGCTCCGGGCAGATCCTATATCCGCCCCAAAATCTGAGCGCATCTGCCAGTCATGCTACGGTCAACCTTGCCTGGCAAGCTCCAGTTGCCGGAATACCTACCGGCTACAAGATCTACAAAAACAGTGCTCTCTTGACGAGCATCACCGCCTTGACCTATACTGATACTGCGGTCACAGATGGCACGACATACAGCTATTACGTCAAAGCCACCTACAACGGAGGCGATTCCGAAGCTACTCCGACTGTGAATGCCACACCTCAGGCGATCGCACCAACAAACCTGATCGCAACCCCGGGCAACTCTGTTGTCAACCTTAGCTGGACAGCCGCATCAGGGCGTGTAGCGGAGACCTTAGTAAGCTCCAATGACCGAGCTATCTCTGGCTATCGTGTTTATCGCAATTCCACAGCCATCACGACCGTCACAGCGACTACTTATCAAGACACAGGTCTGAGCAATGGCACTTCCTACGCATACTATGTCACGACTTTATACTCCAATCCCGCAGGTGAATCCGCACCTTCCATCACTGTGAATGCCACCCCCGCTGTCGTGACATCGGTGATCATCGGTACAGGTACTACCGTCACCGGTACAACTGTTGCTTCCCCGATCAACGTTTATTGGGAGAGCCTGCACGGTCAGTCCGTCTATACCGCCGCTGAGCTTACCGCAGCAGGGATGACCGGTCCTGTGAACATTACTCAACTGGGGTTCTACGTGAATACATCTCCCAGTCTGACGATCCCAAACTTCATCGTCCGAATGAAGCATACGACTGCGACGAACGTAGCAAGCTGGCAAACTGCTACCGGGATGCAAACTGTCTATACTGCTGCGACCTATATGCCGGCAGCAGGCGGATATGATATGCTGACTCTTACCACTCCTTTTGCGTGGAACGGAATAGACAATATCGTTGTCGATACTGCCTTTGGCGTGCTAACCAGCTACACTTCTACCGGCACAGTGCAATATACCTCGACGACAAGCGGATATCGCTATCTCCAGGTTGATGACATCGACCAGACTAATATCTTTACCGGTGGTCAGACGAGCGTCTATCGTCCCAATATCAGGCTGACCTTTGCTCCACAGCAGACGGGTCCTTCCATTTCCGTCAGTCCCGCTTCCGTCACTGCCTCTGCCGTGACCGGAAACACTACGACTGGCTCGGTGACCATCTCCAATTCCGGCAATGCGCCTCTGACCTGGTCTTCGGCTCTGGCAAACGTTGTCTCTCCCCAGTGGGTGACCTACTCGCCTTCCTCCGGCTCGATCGCTGCCGGATCGAACGTCACGATCAACTTTAACTTCAATACCGCGGGCTTGCTTCTGGGAACTGTCTCAAACAGCCTGGTGATCACCTCCAACGCAGTCAATAATCCCAGCTTGTCCATCCCGATCAGCTTCACCGTCCAGCCCGGTCAGTATCCTGTATCTCCGCGTTATGTTGCGGAGTGGGAACCCATGCGCGCGGCGATCATCCGCTATCCGCTGGGTATCCCGTACACCATCGTCAAGGAAATGGCGGAGGATGCCCTTGTCTATACGATCGTTGCCGATGTCGCGACTCAGACGACCGCTATTTCAAACTACGTTGCCAATGGCGTGAACACGGCAAATTGCCGCTGGATCATCGCCCCGACCGATTCCTATTGGACGCGGGACTACGGCGCATGGTTCGTCTTTGACTCGAACAATCAACTATCCGTCGTGGACTTCCCCTATAACCGTCCCCGGGTCAATGACGATGCCGTTCCCCAAGTAGTCGCCTCGACCTTTAGCCTTCCGCTCTATACTATCCCCGTGACCCATACGGGTGGCAATATCATGACTGATGGTAAAGGCAAGGCAGCTTCGACCTATCTCGTCACCGAGGAGAATACTATCACCGAGGCGCAGATCCGCACTGCCATGCAGCAATACCTTGGTGTCACGGATTACCAGCTTTACACCGATCCGAATAATACCTATATCGATCATATCGACTGCTGGGCAAAGTACCTCGACGTCGATAAGGTCTTGATCCGCAGAGTTCCCTCGACCCACGCCCAGTATTCCGCGATCGAAGCATCGGTAGCGGACTTTGCTTCCCGTACATCATCCTACGGTACGCCCTATCGGATCTACCGCGTCGATACGCCCAATAACGAGCCTTACACCAATTCTTACATTCTGAATAGCAAGATCTTCGTACCGCAGATGGGGACTGCAAATGATGCCGCGGCTCTTCAGGCTTACCGCAATGCGATGCCGGGCTACGAGATCCTCGGCTTTGTCGCAGGTTCGAACGTCTGGGAATCTACGGATGCTATTCACTGCCGCATAAACGGAATTCCGGAAGCCCAGATGGTAAGTATTACTCATACTCCCGTCGCAAGCTGGACCTCTCATACCAGCCTGAACCTGAACGTCACGCTGCAACATGCCGGAACCATGCTCGCTGATTCCACCTACGTGGGCTATAAGGTTGGAAGGAACGGCATCTGGAACAGGGCTTTGCTCAGTTCCGCCGGTGCTTCGCTCTTCACCGCCACGCTGCCTGCTGTCGCTTATGGCGATACGATCTATTACATGATCAACGCGCGGGATGCAATTGGGAATAGAGCCCAGATGCCGCTTTGCGGAAAGAACGATCCCTTTAGCCTGATCATCGATCAGGTTGGGTTCCTGGAAGCGCCTGTCGTGAGCGTCACCACCGCTTCCTCATCCATCAACCTGAGCTGGCAAGCGATCCCCGGAGCACAGCAATACCGCATCTATAGCGCTGATTCACCGGATGGCTCATTCTCTTTAGTCGGAACCACTACCCAGACGACCTGGAACCAACCGGTGGCGATCACCGAACGCAGATTCTACAAGGTCATCGCATCATCAGTCGCGCGATAACCCAAGATATACACGCCGAACTAAGACCGTCCTTCGGGACGGTCTTTTATTTTATGGGAAAGGGGCTGCGCTGCCTCTGCCGAACAGAATTCGGCAGCCCAACTCCCGTAGCGTAGCATGCCAATGCTACGATGCGCGGTAAACGGGTTAGTGGTGGACGAGCCGAGGCTGGGTAATGTTGTAGCATTGGCATGCTACACTACGGGGAACCAGCGAGACATCCGCATCCTCTGTTTGTGGGTCAGCCTCTATTCTCAATCAAAGCGGAATCCACTTCATGGATAGTGATCTGCTGGATTCCAGTTTTCACTGGAATGACGAGATCCAAGACTGCGTAAGGCATCCGCATCCATAGCCTGTGCGCCAGCTACTATTTACTATTCACTCTTCACTCTTCACTATTCACTCGCGAAGCATCATTCTTCTTTCTTAATTCTTCTTTCTTAATTCAAGCTCCCCTTCCTCTTTTACTTCTTTACTCTGTTTTAATTGATCTTCTCTCCCTATCTCTGTTTCTCTGAGTCTCTGTGTCTCTGTGTTTATCCCCAAGTACTCCGCTTGTACTCATCTTGTACTCATCTTGTACTCAACTTGAATGGGATACAAGAAAAGTAAGTGAGGATAAAAAGAGCTTGACAAGAATAACTCGTGCTAAAAATAGGGGCACAAAAGGAGGTTTGTATGAAAGTCACACTGACAAGAGGCATGAAAGGCTATACCGGAGAGCTCGATGGAGCTGTTTATTATTACCATTCCCGTCTGGGGAAGACCCTGATGCGCAGGAAGCCCGTGAAGGTAACCACGGGAGCTCAGCAAGAGAAGATCGGGAGCGTGGCAAAGGCGTTGAAGGCGATCGAGCCCTCGGCTGGATTTCGCAGCGATCTGCGTACCTATCTGCGGCTGCTGCGGGATCAGGATGGGCGTCAGAGCTGTCTGTCCTGGAACAATCTTTTCATCAGGATGATGTGGGCAATGGCGAAGCAATTCCCGGAGATCGATTTGAAGCAGATCGACCGCGAGATGATCCTGGAGCAGGATCTGCCTTGTCAAAGCGTTAAGCGGGCTGTGGCAGCCGGGCTCTTGCCCTACGTCCCGGGAACTGAGCTGCTGGACAGGAGCATCTGAAAAGCTGCGCGACTGAACACGTTTCATCGCCATACCGGGATAATTGATTGACAGGATCAGTTCCGGCAGATAATTTGGATTCACGCTACACTGTTCCGGGAGATCCGGAGATGGCGATGCTCAGTTAAGCAATAGGCTTGAAAACGCCACCCTGACTGGAGAGTTGGGGTGGCGTGTTTATTTTATTGGAGATAGAATGATGATGAACAAAGCTATGAGCTTGTGCGTGATGACCCTCGTAGGATCGCTGATGCTGCTCCTCATTTGCGGTTGCACGGGAAAACGTACTACCTTGCAGATCGGGATAATCGATCCCTCGATCGATCACTTGCCCCTCAGCTATATGCTGGCAAAACAACCGGATAAATTGGGGATTCCGCATCTGATCAGCTTCAGTTCGGGCTGGGAAGCGCAGGAAGCTTTGGTCGCCGGGAGGCTTGATGCGGCGATCATTCCTTTCACTTATGCCTGGAATGGGGTAGCGATGGGCTATCCGCTCAAGATCGTATCGTTTCTGGAGCGTGAACCGGACGGAGTCATCGTTCTCAGCGAGAAGAAAGGTTTGGATGATCTGGCAAAAGCAAAGATCGGGCTGCTCAAGGCTTCGACGCTGGAAATCCTCTACGAAAGCTGGTCACGCCGAACGGGGATCCCCTATACTCCGGTCTATTTCCGCACTCCCAATGAGATGATCGCTGCCCTCCGATCCGGAGAAGTAGCCGGGATAGTCTGTTATGAACCGTTGATAAGCAAACTCGATGGCGAGGTCAAGGTCGTGCATTGGTTCAGCGGGGACTTTCCGCGTCATCCCTGCTGTGACATCGTGATCAACAGCAGTAAGTGCACCGGAAAGAAGATCGGAGAGCTAAAGAAACTGATCACCGAGATGCAGACCGAGATCAAGGAGATCGATGCGAGGACACCCGGGGTTATGAGCTATCTGCAGAAGAGGTATGGTTTGAGTTCCGCTCAGGCATCCTCGACCCTGGATAATAGTCTGTTCATCACCGGGCTTTGCCGCTCCGGCATAGAGTTTGAGAAAAAGATGAGCCTGATCTCTCTGGACATGGGTTATCAGAAGAGACAGGTCAAAGAAAGCGAGATATATCTGGATATCATGCAATGACGCCGGAACTCCTTTGGGGCGATCTCTGGATCACCTTTATCAGGGTAATGGGCTGGACCCTTCTCTCTTGGCTGATCGGCGGGTTTCTGGGGTTTCTCTCGTTTAGGTCATCCGGGTTTGAACGTCTAAGCCTGCCGATTATAAACCTGATGCGGCATATTTCGCCATTCTGCTGGCTTCCCTTGATCATAGTCATTGCCGGTATCGGGGAAGTCTCGGTTGGCTTGATCCTTGTGCTGGCGATGGTGTTTAACGCTGCCCTGCAGACCAGGGAAGTCCTCCGGGGGATATCCCGGGATGTAATAGGCCAGGCAAAACTGGATGGTGCAGATGGATTCGGACTCTTGTTACATATCGAACTGCCTTTCTCGGCTTCCGGCATGGTCGATATCCTCAGGGTGCTCTTTTCGGTGGGATGGACGACCGTCATTGCCGCGGAAATGCTCGGAGTAAGCTCCGGGATGGGGTATCGGTTGCTGGACTTCCGCTATCTGCTGCGGTACCGGGAGATGATCGTCTATATCGGCATCATCGGAGTTGTCGGGATCATTATGGATCATCTCTTGCTGCGGGCAAAGCGCTTGTTTGAATTTCAGGCGATATAGACCGGGATATTCTCGCACATATTATACGCTAAGCGCACATTTATCTTGACGCATAGTATGTTTGGGAGAAAGATGCCATCGTTTATCCATCAAGGATCTAACGAATCGAATAGGAGACAGATAATGAAAAGGATCACTGTGATATTGGTTTTAATCGTTGCCCTGCTGATGGCTTGGTGCGTTGCTTTCGCCGAGGAAACGGTCGAACAGGAACTGGACAGAGAAATGGTCGAAGCGCAGGAAGCTGTTCAGCCGCAGGCGGTCACTCCTGCTCAGACCCCCGGAACCACCTACTTTGACGGGGTTCAATCCGGTAAAAATGATGCCGAGGGTGAGTTGCTTTATGGCTGTGGCGGCTTTGCCTGCGGGATCTTTGGGGTCTTGGCGGCACTCGTGATCAAGCCCGAGGTCGATCCCGTCATGATGGGCGGATTGATCAGCACTTATGGTAACGACTATGCGCAGGGGTATCAATCCGGATACGTCCGTGAAGCGCGGAGAAAGAATATAAACTACTCCCTGGTCGGTATGGCATTGGGGATAGCCGTTTCCGTTGTTTACTCATTGACCGCCGAACCGATAGATATCTATGATGACTCGCCTACAGTCAAGCTCGGTTTTGCTGTTCCTTTTGGTGGCAGCAATCCCTCTTTCAGCCCGGGACGCTGACTTCAGTCTCTCGGCGAACCCCAAGGGGATGAGAGAGCCGAAACGCTCTGTGAGCATACAGCATAAAGAGCAGAACCGTCTGATCACCTTCTATCAGCGGGTCATCTCGCCAATCGACGGGGATCGATGTCCAATGGAACCAAGCTGTTCCGCCTATGGTGCTCAAGCTATCTCCGGGCATGGACTGATCCGGGGAGGATTGATGACGGCGGATCGCCTTATCCGTTGCGGATTTGACCTCAGCCGCTATCCCAAGGTTTGGCAAGGTCGGCAGCAGCGCTTTCTGGATCCTGTTCCGCAGAGATTCTTGAGGGATTAGCATGCGTAAGGCACTCTTGTTTGTCGTTCTTTACATCTCGATCGGACTTTTATCGGGAGGGAATACCACCTTTGCGGATTCGCTCTTTGCCCGGGGAGAATATTATCGGGCGATCACGGAGTATTATCGCAGTATGTTTGAGGGTAAGGACAGCGATTATTGTCAGCGGATGATCTGCCGCGCCTACCTCTTGGGTGAGGACTATCAGGGATTGCTGGATCATCTGGAGGAGAACGAGCAGGTCTCAGGCACCGGATATCGAGCCTATGCCCTGATCAAGCTCGATAGGGCGGATATCGCGGGGGTTATCTCCCGGAAAGGGACGGAACCTGTCTCAGGCTACTGGACGGCGATCGCTATGGCGTATGAAGGGGATCATGAGGACGCAAGACAGAGCCTTCAAACTATCCCTGCGTCGGTTCGGGATCAGGTCTATGACCCTCTGTCCCGGGTGCTCGACGAAGCAAGTCGGCAGCCGCGAAAGTCACCGCTCCTTGCGGGAGCCTTGGGGATCGTGCCCGGGCTTGGCTATGCCTATAATGGGGCGTGGCAGACGGCGATCTCGGCTTTTCTGACCAATGCGCTGCTGCTCGGTATCACGGCTGAGCTATATGATCATGACCTCAAGTTCACGGCTTTGGGAGCCGGGCTTGCAAGCGCCGGGTTCTACATCGGCAGCATCTATGGCTCTGCCCAGAATGCCCTGAGGATCAATAATAAACATCGGGTCGAATATCTGGATGAAGCGCTCGAACCGCTCATCCCGGTCTTGCTGAAATTGGAGGAATAATGAGATTACGGCATATTCTCATCGTCTTGATGCTCCTTGCGAGTAGCTTCGCTCTCGCCCGGACGCTTAGTGGGAAGGTCGTCTCCGTTAAGGATGGAGATACTATCCATATACTCATGAACAGAACTACTTACAAGATCCGTCTGGACGGGATAGACTGTCCGGAGAAGAATCAGGCATTCGGGACGCAGGCAAAGGCTTTTACCTCGAACATGGTCTTCGGTAAGGTCGTTCGGGTAGAAACGCAAGGGCAGGATCGCTATGGCAGGTGGCTCGGTAAGGTCTATACCAGTGATGGACGAAGCCTGAACCTGGCTCTGCTCCGTGCAGGACTTGCCTGGCACTATAAGCAGTATAACAAGGACAAGAAGCTCGCCAAGCTCGAGAACGAAGCTCGGGCAAAGGGGCTGGGGCTCTGGTCGCAGAAGCGTCCTACGCCGCCCTGGGAGTTCCGTCATCAAAAGAAATAGGCTTCTATGCAGCTCTGCTAAGGATGCCTGCATCCCTTCCGCAAGCTCTCGGCGACCGGGAAATAGCTTGACGGAAAACCATTGGCGGTTTTGACTGAGTCTCACTGAATAAACCGTATGAAAAGGAGATACTGATGCCAAAGTTACCATCTATGCTGGATGCTGATCTTAAGGGTAAAGTAGTCTTTGTCCGTATGGATCACAATGTCGTCAAGAAAGGCAAGATCAAGGACCCCATGCGGATAGACGCTACCATTCCCACTCTTTTACATATTTACAAACAAGGCGGTCTGCCGGTGCTGATGAGCCACGTGGGCAGACCCTATGATAAGAAAACAGGGGAGTTCACGATCTCGGACAACGATTCTGTCGCTCCCATAGTCAAATATATCGAGGACAAGCTTCAGCTCAAAGGGCTGATCCCTGAGTGCGAAGCGCCTATCGTCAACGTCGCACCAGTCGCAGCAAGCATCGCCGAACTCAAAGCCGGTAAGGTGGACTTTGTCTATCTGCCCAATACCCGCTGGTTCCGCGGCGAAGAGGCAAAGGACGAGAGTGCGCAGGCAATGGCGACTGCGCTTGCGGGTCTTGCGGATGTCTATATCAACGATGCCTTCGGCTCCTGGCAAGCCCATACCACTACGGTCGGCTTAGCAGAGAAACTCCCCGCCTATGCGGGACTCCTGATGCTGAAGGAGATCGGGCATCTGGAGCAGATCTTTGAGCCACAGAGACCCCTTCTGGCAATAGTCGCCGGGGCAAAGTTCGACACCAAGATCGGCCCCCTTTCCTCTCTGATAAAGATTGCGGACAAGCTACTGCTGGGCGGAGTCATCAACAATGCCTATCTCTGCGTCAAATATGGCGTCCGCATCAAGGGCGTCGCAGAGGAAGACATCGCCATGGCGCGGACTTTCTTCGAAGCGACAGAGTCCATGCGGGATAAGATCATCGAGCCTGAATACATCGTCGAGAGTGACTCCATCGAGGAGCGCGCCTCTTTCCGCCGACGCTCTCTCAAGGAACTAAGCCCGGGAATGGAGCTAAACTACGTGCTGGACGTGGATCCTGCCTCTTTCGCAGTGCCGGAGCTTAAAGCCGCCTTCGAAGCAGCCGGGACTATCTTTATTAACGCCGTAATGGGGCTGACTTCCCTCTTTGGGGAAGGGACCTCTGCGATGTACAGCCTGATCGCGGAGAACCGGACAGCGTCCAAGCTCTATGGTGGAGGGGACACGATCCAGGACTTCCGTGATCTTCTGCCCGGCTTGTTTGCCAAAGCAGTCAATGACCCAAGTTACTACTTCTTTACCGGCGGCGGAGCGATCCTGGACGCGATCCAGCAAGGTTCACCCTACGGTATGAAACCCATCAAGACCCTCATCGAACAAAGCAAATAACAAAGTCTATAATATATACAAGGAGTTGTCAGTGGATAACGACATGAAGACCGATCTTGATCTGCTGAAGGAGTTTCCTCCTCCATCCCGCGAGAGCTGGGTCGAGGCTGTGAAGGAAACCCTCAAGGGTGCAGATTTCGACAAGGTTATGAAGACAAAGACCTACGAAGGGATCACTCTGGAGCCAATCTATACCCGTCAAGACCTGGAGAAGCTGAGCTTCACCGGCGCTGTGCCCGGGCAGTTTCCCTTCCTCAGGGGTAACGACCCCGAACGCTTTCTCAACGAAGGCTGGTATATCGCCCAGCTGCAAAGCGAGCCTGAGCTCAAAGAGCTGAACCGTCAGTTGCTTAGCGAGCTTGGTCGTGGCTTGACCGCGGTCAACCTCAAGCTTATGAACGGAACGATCAAGCTGAGCACCAAGCAAGACCTCGAGACCGCCTTTGCCGGGATAGACCTCTCGGCAGCGCCGCTCTTTGCCCAGACGGACATGGCAGATATGGATCTCGTCCCGCTTTTGCTCGACTATTTTAAGGCTCAAGGCTATGACCTGAGCAAGCTCAATTGCGGTCTGGGCTTTGACCCGACCGGTGAGTTCGCCAGGGAGGGGAACCTCCCGATGGAGCTCGACAGCCTGTGGCAGAGATTTACCGAGACCGTGCGGCTGATCGCCAAGGAAGCCCCGAACTGGCGCTGCATATCGATCGACGGGACCGTCTATGAAGCCGCGGGAGCGTCTTCGACTCAGGAACTGGCTTTCGTGCTCTCGACTGCGATCGGCTACATCCAAGGCTTGATGGCTTTCGGGCTCAGCGCGGAAGAGATCATCCCCCGTTTCCAGGTTCACCTGAGCCTGGGTTCGAACTTCTACATGGAGATCGCCAAGGTGCGCGCCTTCCGTCTGCTTTGGGCGGAGATGGTCACGGCATTCGGTCTCAAGCCCGAGATGGCGAAGGTCTGGATCCACGGTGTCACAGCCGGCTTCAACAAGACCATGTATGATAAATACGTCAATATCCTGCGCACCGGGACGGAAGCTTTCGCCGGAGTGATCGGCGGCGTGGACAGCCTCGAAGTCTCAACCTTCGACGAGCTGCTCCAGGCTCCAACCGAATTCTCCAAGCGGATCGCCCGCAATCAACAGATACTCCTCGCTGAGGAAGCTCATTTCGGTAAGGTGATCGATCCCGCAGGCGGTTGCTACTATATCGAAAGCCTCACATCCGAGCTTGCCGGGAAAGCCTGGTCAATGATGCAAGAGCTGGAGACTTCCGGCGGGATGATCCGAACTCTCAGAGCCGGCGGGATCCATTCGCGCATCGAGGAGCTTGCCAAGGCTCGCATCAGCGCCGTGGATAAGCGTCGCGATGTCTTCGTGGGGATAAACATGTTCGCCAATCCTCAGGACGAAACCCCAGCGGTAGCGCCGCAAACTGCCTCGATCCGCAAGGTTGCCGTCAGTCTGGAAGCCGGTGCTCTGCCCAAACGTCGCGCCGTGATGAACGTCGAACAGCTCCGCATGAAGCTGGGCAAAGCCGCCGAGACTCACAATCTCAAGGTCTTCCTCCTGAACATGGGCTCCATCGAGGAGTTCAAAGCCAGAGCCGATTTCGCGACCGGTTTCCTGCAGGTAGGCGGGTTTGAAGTTCTCTCCAATCTCGGCTTTGCGAACGTGCAAGACGCAGTCCACGCTGCTCAAGCTTCGGGTGCAAACGCTTTCTGCATCTGCTCCACGGACGATAATTACCAGTCCCTGGTGCCGGAGCTTTGCGCCGCGCTTCCCGGGAAGGTTATGATCCTTGCCGGATATCCGACCGATAAGGTCGAGGACTACAAGACAGCCGGGATAAAGACCTTTATCCATATCCGGGCTGATGTGACCGCGACCTTGAGCGAGCTTGCCGGACAGATGGGGGTGTCCTTATGAATCCTGATTTCACCAAGATAAAACCGACTTTCGCTGCCCCGGAAGCTCCTGCTCCAAGCTTTGGTAAGGACTGGAAGACCGCCGAGCAGATCCACGTCAAACCGCTTTACACCGGGCAAGACCTCAAGGGTCTTTCCCATCTGGATTATCTCTCCGGGATCGCGCCTTTCCTGCGTGGACCATATCCCTCGATGTTTGTCCAGAGACCCTGGACGATCCGCCAGTACGCCGGATTCTCGACCGCGGAAGAGAGCAATGCCTTCTATCGCCGGAATCTCGCCATGGGGCAGAAGGGTCTCTCGATCGCTTTTGACCTCGCTACCCATCGTGGCTACGACTCCGATCATGAACGCGTGATCGGTGATGTCGGCAAAGCCGGTGTAGCGGTCGATTCCATCCTGGATATGAAGATCCTCTTCGACAAGATCCCTCTGGATCAGATGTCCGTCTCGATGACCATGAACGGCGCCGTGATCCCGATCCTCGCCTTCTATATCGTCGCGGCGGAGGAACAGGGAGTCAAATGGGAGCAACTGACCGGAACGATCCAAAACGACATCCTCAAGGAATACATGGTTCGCAATACCTATATCTATCCCCCGGAAGCGTCGATGCGGATCATCGCGGACATCTTCTCCTTTACTTCTCGCTATATGCCGAAGTTCAACAGCATCAGCATCTCCGGCTATCATATGCAGGAAGCCGGCGCAACCGCGGATCTCGAGATGGCATATACCCTCGCAGACGGACTGGAATACGTCCGGGCGGGGATCAAAGCCGGAATCGATATCGACGTCTTTGCCCCGCGTCTATCCTTCTTCTGGGCTGAGGGGATGAACTACTTCATGGAGATAGCTAAGCTCCGCGGAGCACGTGTCCTCTGGGCAAAGATAATCAACCAGTTCAATCCCAAGAATCCTAAGTCCATGGCACTCCGGACTCATTCCCAGACCTCCGGATGGAGCCTCACGGAGCAGGATCCCTATAACAATATCACCCGCACCTGCATCGAAGCCCACGCAGCGGTCATGGGGCATACCCAGAGCTTGCACACCAATTCTCTCGACGAAGCGATCGCTCTGCCGACGGATTTCTCCGCCCGCATCGCCCGCAACACTCAGCTCTACCTGCAGCATGAGACCATGATCACCAAGGTTATCGATCCTTGGGCTGGCTCATACTATGTAGAAAGCCTGACCGATGAACTGATGCACCTCGCCTGGGAACACATCATGGAAGTCGAAAAGCTCGGCGGAATGGCAAAGGCGATCGAGACGGGTCTGCCCAAGATGCGGATCGAAGAAGCCGCAGCCAGACGCCAGGCGATGATCGATTCCGGGGTGGACACCATCCTCGGAGTGAATAAATATCAGCTGGAGCAGGAAGAGGCGATGGACATCCTTGAGGTGGACAACACCGCCGTCCGCGAAGCGCAAATCGCCCGGCTAAAGAAACTTCGTTCCGAAAGGGACAACGACAAGGTCCAGACCTGCCTGACCAAGATCACCAACGCTGCTCAAAGCGGTGAAGGCAACCTCTTGGAACTGGCGATCGAAGCTGCCAGAGCCAGAGCTTCTCTGGGAGAGATCTCTGACGCTATGGAGAAAGTATTTGGTCGTCATCAGGCTTCGATAAAGCTGATCAACAACGTTTACAGCAGTGAGTATGCCAAAATGGATGAGATCGAAAAAGTCCGTGCTCTGACGGATCAATTTGCCACTGAAGAAGGCAGAAGACCGCGTATCCTGATCGCCAAAATGGGGCAGGATGGACATGATCGCGGTGCCAAAGTCGTCGCTACTGCCTATGCCGATATGGGCTTTGACGTGGACGTCAGTCCTCTGTTCCAGACCCCTGCCGAGACTGCCCGTCAAGCCGTCGAGAACGACGTGCATGTTGTCGGGATGAGCTCTCTCGCCGCGGGACACAAAACCCTCCTGCCTCAGCTCGTCGAAGAGCTGAAGAAGCTGGGACGTCCCGATATCGTGATCATTGCCGGGGGTGTCATCCCCGCGCAGGACTATGACTTCCTGCTGGAGCATGGCGCATCCGCGATCTTCGGTCCAGGAACCAAGCTTCCCTATGCCGCGACCAAGATCATGGAGATCCTCAAAGAAAGACTATGACCAATAAGCGCAAGCCTGAGTGGACTCCAGAGAATGCCGGGAGCGAATTCGCGACCCGGGTCGTCTCCGGAGTGGCTTCATCCCGTCAGTGCGCTGAGCACCCGCTGAAGCGTTCTCCCAGGGATACCGAAGCTCTCGTTCAGGGAGTCCTGAACGGGGATCGAACCCTGCTCTCTCAGGCGATAACTATCATTGAAAGCAATGCGCACAAACACTTCGAACAAGGGCAGGAGCTGATCAAAAGGCTCCTGCCTTATTCGGGAAGATCGATCAGGATCGGGATAACCGGAACTCCCGGAGTGGGGAAGAGCACCTTCATCGAGACCTTTGGCATGTGGCTAATAGGCAAGGGCTTCAAGGTTGCCGTCCTGGCGATAGACCCCTCCTCGACCTTATCAAGGGGGAGCATTCTGGGCGATAAGACTCGCATGGAAAAGCTCTCTGCGGCTCAGGACAGCTTCATCCGACCCTCTCCCAGCGGAGGAGTTCTCGGTGGAGTTGCCAGAAAGACCAGAGAGACGATCATCCTCTGCGAAGCGGCGGGATACGACGTCATCCTCATCGAGACAGTCGGGGTCGGACAATCCGAGACCACCGTTCGCTCGATGGTCGATCTCTTTCTCCTGATGCAGATATCCGGTGCCGGAGATGAACTTCAGGGGATCAAAAAAGGGATCATGGAGCTTGCCGATCTGATCGTCGTGAACAAGGCAGATGGTGATAATAAGCTGAGAGCGGAGCAGACCCGCGCCGAACTCAAGAATGCCCTGCACTACCTGCGCCCCGCGACTCCCGGCTGGACGACTCCGTCGGTCACCTGTTCGGCATTGAACGGAGCAGGCTTGGACGAGATCTGGGCGATAGCCGAGGACTTCATGAGCAAGACCAAAGCCTCGGGTGTCTTTGATTCTCGCAGGCATAGCCAGACCAGTGAGTGGTTTGACGCGTTACTCCGGGAATCGATCCTGGCGCGCTATTTCGGCGATGCGTCCTTCACCGGGACCGTCGATAGTGCCCGTCAAGCCGTCCTCAAAGGCGATCTTCCGGTCGTCAAAGCCATTGCGGACATCATGTCCCGCATCTGACCCCAATCCCTCTTCCAACACCTCTCTATTGCTAAATCCCCGCGAATCTCTCCCTAAGCGGAGCTTTGTTTTCGGTAGGTAATAAACAGGTAGTTTTCTTGAACGCGGTACAAGATGAGTACAAGTTGAGTACAAGATGAGTACAAGCAGACCCCAAGATGATCAAGAGGAAGAGGAGGCAGCGGAAAGCGGGACTATTTGGAGCGGATAGTCTGGAGAGGATGGAGAAAATCTATGATCAGGATGGTGATATCGTCGTATTGATCACGAGTGTCCGAGAACTTCCTTGCTCCGCTGAGAATGGCTTTCGCGGTGGTTTCGGCATGCGGGTTCTGGAGATTGCGGATGATCTCTTCAAGCCTCTCGATCCCAAAGAATGATTCCGAGACCGTCATCGCCTCTGTGATCCCGTCGGTAAAGAGGATCAGCTCATCCCCGAGATCCAGCCGGACGGTGTCGAAACCTATCTTGAGGTTGTCAAAGACGCCCAAAGCGGTCGAATGCGTCTCGGGATATTTGTTGTAGCTGCGGTCGGACTTGCGGATGAAGAGCGGGACGTGTCCGGCGTTTGAATAACGCATGATCCCGGTGTGTAGATCGATCATGCCGAGGATCATGGTCACGAAATTCGATTCGGTGCTGCTGGAGCAGAGGAAGCGGTTCAGATCGTTCAGCAGCGTGTCCGGATTTTCGTGATAAGATGCTTTGGCGCGGATGTAGGTCGAGACGATGGTCATCGTCATCGCTGCGGCAATGCCTTTTCCGGAAACGTCGGCGATGGCGAAGCAATAGGTGCGGTCATTGATGGGGAAATAGTCGTAGAGATCGCCTCCGATCTCACCAGCGGGCTGCAGGATGCCGTAGATCCTCAAGGGGTCGATCGTATCGCTTTGAGCGGAGTTTTTGGGGATCAGGTTGCGCTGGATGGTCGAAGCAAAGTTCACCTCGCCGAGGATACGGTTCTTTTCCTCGGTGGTTCGCTTGAGGTTTTCTATGTAGTTCTTGAGCGATTGCCGCATAGTGTCGAAACTGCTGGTCAGCAGGCTGATCTCATAGAAGGAGTTGTTCTGCGGCATCGGGGTGTCAAAGTCACCTTTACCGATATGGATCGCACTGTCCGTCAGGGCTTTAAGAGGTTTGTTCACCTGTAAGAGTTTGGCGAGGATCACCCCGGAGAGCAAGAGGAATCCCAGTACGGAAACGAGGGTCTGGATCAAAAGTAAAAGATTGAGATCCTTGAAGATATCCTTATGGGCGACAACGACGCCGAGAGACCAGCCGTTGGATTTCAGCGGCGCATAGGCGATCCAGTTATTGGGATTATAGCTATTCGGCTTCATCCTTACAAAGCCGGTCTTTCCGTGGATCATATCCCTGCCGATCTCTCTGAGCTGCTTGTCTTTATAAGCCTCTGCGAAGCTGAAAATGGTGTAGTTCATGACCAGGGAATCGGCAGGATGGGTCACGACCGTTCCGACCGCGGAGATCACGAACATAAAGCCAAGCTGCTTCTCTTCTGCGGGCATCACAAGGTGTTGCATCGTCGTCAGATCGATGTCCAGACGGACGATCCCGCTGACTCCGTCCCCTTCAAAGATGGGGATGGAATACGAGCTTACCAGGCGGCGGGAACCGTCATTGTCATACCAGGGTTCAGACCAGCGCGCCTCCCCGGCTAGATAAGGGATCTGAAACCAGTCCTGATAGGGATAGGTGTCGATACTGAGATCGACCTTGTCCACGCGATTGCGGATCTTGCACAGGACGAAAGAGTCCCGTCCGTGCGTGTGTTCCGGTGCGTAGGCGATCCCGCAGGACATGATCTCCGGGTTGACGCTTAGGAGTCTGGCGACCATGGAATCGACCTGAGTCTTCTCGAGAAGGTTGTTCTGCACGACATAGCGGAGGTTCTGGGCAAGGGTCTGGATCCTCGTCAGCTTGCCGTCGATGCGGTTGATGTTCTCCTGCGCGACGGAGAGGATGTAGCTGCGAGCATTATTTGCCATGACCTTGGACATGAGGAATCGGGTCATCAGGATGGAGCTGAGCATGATCAGCAAGATAAAGCTAAAGATGAAGATAACGATCTGGTAGGATATGGACTTACTGTTTATCTTGCGGAGCATAGGGGTAGAACTCTCTAAAGGGTGTGCGGGTCTTGATCAAGCCGTTGTTCAGCATCAGATCCTGAGCTTCGTTAAAAGAACTTTCGAGAAGGGTGCCGACAACTCCCGGACGCGCCAGCAAGACCTCACGCATGGTCTTGAGCATCCACTCCTGATGAGGTCGGTTGGCAGGGAGGTAATCCCGGTGCATCACCTCGAGGACAATCTTGATCGCTTCCGCCTGGTTGTTCACCGCGTAGAGCCAACCGTCTATCGTCGCTTCGGCGAAGTCTTTGCAGAGGCGCGGATCGCTCAGATAGAAGCTCTCCATGCAGTAGAGTCCATCCTCGACGATGTTCAAGCCTGTCTCGCTGAAGGGAACGATGAAGAGCTCTTCGGGGTTTATCCCGGATTGGATGATCTGGTGATATTCGTTGTAACGCATGACGTTCATCGCGTCGATCGGGCCTTGGAGGAAGAGGTTTATCGTCCAGTCGATCGGGACGACCTGCATATCGAGGTTGTTCTTCTTCATGAAGATAAGGGAAAGCTCGCGGAAGTCCGAACGCCACAAGCCGATCTTCTTGTGGTTGAGATCGGCAATACTGCTGATGCCCTTGCTCTTCTTTGCAGCGATCATCAGGGAGGATTTCTGGGAGATCTGGGCGAGATTGACGAGACGATGCCCCTGATCCCGCAAGGACAATGCGGAAAGCAGGAAGAGGGTCGTGATGTCCGTCTTTCCGGCGATCAGGTGCTGTGGCGCAGGAGCTGAGGGTCCACCACTCTGGATGATAACGTCCAAGCCGTAGTTCTCGTAAAAGCCTTTCTCTTTGGCGACATAGACCCCGGCAAACTGAGCCTGATGATGCCACTGAGGGAGAAAGCGCACCGGACGGAGGGTCTGGTTCTTGAGCTTAGCCATGGGATTGAAGTTCGTGGAATCCGCATCGGAGGATCGCTTGCAGGAACTGCTCGCAAGCAGCACCAAAGCAACAAACAGGAAGCATACGATCCCCCTGAATGCACCCCGCGATACGGAAGTTTGCATCAATAAACCACGTAAAATCTTCAATCCAATCTCTCCACGTACAAACATTGATAAGTGAGCAACCAGCACGAAATCTATGAGCAGGCTTCGCGCCACCTTGCATAAGTTCACTACAAAGCGATTCTTAGGATACCTTTGCCCAGCAGCAAGCACTCAAGTAGTACAAACACAATTCTAAGGATACGCGTCACGAGACAAGAGGCAAGCAATTAGTGACGCTTGTCTTGCTTGTTGGGCACTTACTTGTGGACTGGCGTCAACAGATCTAGCTCTTACGTCTGATCCGTCTGAACCTGCCATGCCTCACGCAAGCAGGCTGTATCACTGTTTCGGACAGGTTTACCGAGTCGGCTCTCCTATCGCAGCGCCGACGAACTCGCGGAAGAGAGGATGCGCTGAGTTTGGTCTGGATTTGAACTCAGGATGGAACTGCACCCCGACGTAGAACTTCATATCAGGCAGTTCGATCACCTCGACCAGCAGGTCGTTCGGTGAAGTCCCGGTTATCAGCAGACCTTTTCCTGTAAGCTCGTCCCTAAAGTCGTTGTTGAACTCATAGCGGTGCCTGTGTCTTTCACTGATGGTGGTTGTTTGATAGGCTCTTGCGGCGGTGCTTCCAGGCTTGAGATTGCAGGTATAGGCTCCCAGACGCATGCTTCCTCCGACCATCTCGACATAGCGCTGGTCTTCCATCATGTGGATCACGGGAGCCGAGGAAGCTTCGTTAAACTCGGTGCTGTTGGCGTCTTTATGTCCGCAGACGTTGCGTGCGAATTCGATGGTCGCGACGTGCATCCCGAGGCATATACCCAGGAAGGGGACGTTATGCGTCCTGGCGTATTCCGCGATCTGGATCTTTCCCTCGATCCCGCGGATCCCGAAGCCACCCGGGACGAGGATGCCGTTCACCTCAGCGAGTTCTTTATCGAGATCGCCGGGCTTGAAGTTCTTCTCAGAATCGACCCATTTTAGCGTCAGCTTCTTCCGATGGAAGGCTGCTGCGTGTTTCAGAGCTTCCTCGACGCTCTTGTATGCGTCCTGATGCTTCACGTATTTCCCACAGATGGCGATGGTCACTTTGTCATGCGAGTGGTTCAGCGCATCGAGGTAATACTGCATAGAGCTGAGGTCGTTGTCTTTGTGAGAGATATGGAAATGCTCGCAGATGATCTGCGGGAGGTTCGCTTTTTGGAAGGTAAAGGGGCATTCATAGACGCACTTGACGTCTATGGCGTTGATCACATGGCTTTTATGGACGTTGGTAAAGAGAGCTATCTTGGCATATATATCGTCTTCGAAGGCTTTCTCGGATCGGCAGAGGATGACGTCCGGCTGAATACCTATCTCCCTGAGTTTGTAGGCAGAGTGCTGGGTAGGCTTAGTCTTCAGCTCACCTGCGGCTTTCATATAGGGAACGTAGGTGAGGAGGATGAACATCGTTTCCGCGGCTCCCAGATCCAGCCTGAGCTGACGGATCGCTTCGAGGAAGGGCAAGCTTTCGATATCACCGACCGTTCCGCCGATCTCCGTGATCACGATATCGTTCTCTTTATCGAGCTTGGTAATGCGTCTTTTGATCTCGTCCGTGACGTGCGGGATGACCTGAACCGTCTTCCCCAGATAGACCCCTTTGCGTTCGTTTTGAAGAACCGTCTCATAGACTTGTCCCGCGGAGCAGCTTGATGCTCTGGTCAGCGCGACATCGACGAAGCGTTCATAGTGTCCCAGATCGAGGTCAGTCTCCGCTCCATCGTCGGTGACGAAGACCTCACCGTGTTGAAAGGGACTCATCGTTCCCGGATCGACGTTCAGATACGGGTCGAACTTTTGCAGAGCGACAGTGTATCCCATCGATTTCAGCAGATAGCCGATCGATGCCGTCGCGATCCCCTTGCCCAAAGAAGATAATACTCCGCCCATGACGAAAATGTACTTGGCCATTTCTCTTTACTCCAAAATGTATTTATCTGTTATATTCATCTATGCTTTAACGAAAACTCGAATACTAAAAGAAGGGGCGGGACTTCCGTCCCGCCCCGATAAGAGCTAAATCCTCTTTAGTTCCGCCAGCGATTCTTTGATCGCGTTGACCGTATATGTCAGATCCTCGTAGCTATGCCTATGGCAAATATAGCCGTGGTGATAAGGCTGGAGGAATACTCCGCGACGGATCAGCTGGGTATAGAACTCGTTACGCAGCTTCTTGTAAAGACCTTCGTTATCCTTGTCGAAAGTGACGAACGGCATCCAGGGAGAGCCGCTGAAGCTCGCCGGGATCCCGGATTCGTTGATGACCTTCTCGACTTCTTTGGCAAACCAAAGTCCTTTTTCGGCGATGCTTTCGAGGACGTTGTCGCGCTGGAGGATCTCGATGGTCTTGAGCGCGGCGATCTGCGCTTCGGTGTTCGGGAAGTAAGTGGACGACAGGAAGACCTTGTCTGCCATGACGTTCATTATCTCTCGTTTCCCGACCAGCGCGGCGACGGCATAACCGTTTGCCATGGCTTTTCCGATCGTGGAGAGATCCGGCGTGACGCCAAAGTGCTTCTGAGCGCCGCCGATGGAGCAACGGAAACCGCTTCTGATCTCGTCAAAGATCAGGACGCAGCCATACTGATCCGCGAGCTTGCGGACGCCTTCGAGGTATCCGGGCTTGGGCATCTGGACTTCCGCGGCGAGGGGATGACCGACCGGAGTGACGATGATCCCTGCCATATCGTCGCCATGCGCCTTAAGCAGGTCTTCGAGCTCGTTCAGGTCGTTATAGTGAAACTCATAGATATCCTCATAGAGCTTTGCGGGGATCCCACCCTTGACTTCGACGCACCAGTCATGCCAACCGTGATAGCCGCATCTGGCGATCTTGGTTCTGCCGGTATATGCTCTGGCAGTGCGGATCGCGATCGTCGTCGCGTCCGAACCTGTCTTGACCATTGCTGCCATCTCGCAGCTTGGGATGAGCTCGATCAGCTTTTCGATGAGTTGATTGGTTATCGGCTGGGTGAGACTGAAACAAAATCCTTTCTCCCTGATCTGCTCGATAACGGCGTCATCGACTTCCTTTTCGCGATAGCCGAGAATGATCGGTCCATAGGCGCAAAGGTAATCTATATATTCGTTTCCGTCCACGTCGATGATGTGTCCGCCCTGTCCTTTTTCAAAGAAGATCGGATATTCACCCGGGACAAAGTTATAGGGTCTGCGTATTCCGGCAACTCCGCCGGGAGCGAGGCGTTTGGCATCTTCGAACATTGCGAAGCTTTTGGTCAGATTGAGTTTATCAGCCATGTTCACACCATCCTTTTCCACATTGTGGCAATACCCATTCCACCACCGATGCAAAGTGACGCGAGCCCGGTATGCAGGTCGCGACGTTTCATTTCGTGAAGCAGCGTGACGATGATCCGCGCGCCGCTGGCTCCGATCGGATGTCCGAGAGCGATCGCGCCGCCATTAACATTAACTTTCTCGGGGTCGAGTTTGCCGATCCCTTCTTTCTCCAGCCCTTTGAGGACTGCGAGCGACTGTGCGGCAAAGGCTTCGTTCAACTCGGCGATCTCGATATCACCGAGGGTGGAATTCGTCTTGGAGAGAAGCTTCTTGATCGCCGGGACAGGACCGTAGCCCATGACCGAGGGATCGACACCCGCAGAGGAAGCATCGACGAAGACGGCGAGGGGTTCCAAGCCCAGTTCTTTGGCTTTGTCTTCGCTCATGAGCATGAGCATCGCCGCACCATCGTTTATCCCGCTGGCATTCGCGGCGGTGACGGTTCCGTCTCCCTTGAAGGCGGGACGGAGCTTGGCAAGACTTTCGGCAGTGACTCCGGGACGAGGCATCTCATCTTTGTCGATGATGACCGGATCACCTTTCTTTTGGGGAATGACGACCGGGACGATCTCACCGGCGAATTTTCCGCTCTGCATCGCTGCTTCGGTCTTATTCTGCGAGGCAGCGGAGAAGGCATCCTGCTCTTCCCGGCTGATCCCGAATTCCGTTGCGAGGTTTTCGGCGGTGATCCCCATGTGATAATTGTTGAAGATATCGGTAAGTCCGTCATGAACCATCAGATCGACCATGTTCTTGTTTCCCATGCGGGCACCCCAACGGGCATCCATCAACGCATAGGGGATCTGACTCATGTTCTCGGATCCGCCGGCGATGACGATCTCGGCTTCACCGGAGGTGATCATCAAGGCAGCGAGACTCACAGCTTTCATTCCGCTTCCGCAAACCTTGTTCACGGTAAAGGACGGGATGTAATTTGGAACACCGGCTCCGATCGCGATCTGGCGGGCAACGTTTTGCCCCATTCCGGCACCGCAGACGTTGCCAATAATCAACTCATCAACCTGTGCCGGATCAACTTTCGTATCGGCGATGATCGCCTTGACGACGCTGACTCCAAGAGACACGGCTGAGACATCCTTGAACACTCCCCCGAAATTGCCTATGGGAGTGCGTTTTGCGCAAACTACGACGGCTCTTTTCACGAGACCTCCACTATCTTTTTATTGTTATTTCTGGCAACTTTGTAATGAGTGCTTTTTTAGTCAACCCAATTCTGGTGCTTTTTTCACTATCCGCTCCGAACTTTTGGAAAACAGGAGATATAGCGCGTCAGGACGTAGTTTTTGCCAAATCACACGTTGAAATATGAGTGGTTGAGGTTCATTGATTTATGAAGGATCGCGGCTTAGTACCCTATCACGAGCTTTGGGTCCGCCTGAGATCCTCAGCATGTTTTCTTGTATTTCATTCAAGTTGAGTACAAGATGAGTTCAAGATGAGTACAAGAAGACCCCAAGCTGATCAAAGGAGCCAAATAGGATAGCGGAGGGGATGCGCTTACTTTTTGCTGATCGCTTGAACAGGACAGCCGCCGAAATCCGTCTTATTCCCGCTGATGCAGGTATCACAGGAGATGCACTTGCTGTTGTCGATCACCGCCTTACCGTTTACCATGGTGATCGCCTGCGTCGGACAATTGCTCACACACAGGGTGCATCCGATGCAGGTAGCCGGGTCAACTGTGTAGGTAAGCCCGGTTTTGGGGGGCTTGACGGGAGTCTTGACCGGGGTCTTGGCTGTGTCCTGCTTGGTCGGGGTCGGAATGGGTTTGGCAGGTTCGGCAGCAGGGACGCTGACCGTTGCGGTAGGTTCGACGACTTCCTTGGACACTGCGGGACTCTTGCGAGGGATACCTATCACGCAGCGACGGCAACCGATGCACTTGTCGGAGTCTATCTGAGCTTTGGCATTTTGCATGGAGATGGCATCGACAGGACAAACCTCAAGGAGTTTGTCACCTCCGATAACCCCCTTGGCGAAAAGGACTTGGATCACGCCTAAGGCGATCAGGATCAAGATGATAAGTAATTGTAAAGCAGTTTTCAATTTTTCTCCCTTTCTTCGCACAGAGTTCCCGGTTTGGGGCACTTTTCGGTGCACAGTCCGCATCCGATGCAATTCGGGTCGTGGACGATATCCTCATCCGTGACGTTTATGTTCATGGGGCAGTTCATATTGCACAGACAGCAGTCGATGCACTTCTCGAGGTTGCGATGGATCTTGCGGCGCTTGATCCCGAAGAGCTTGCCGATCCACTGAAAGACATTGAAGAGAGCCGCGTAAGGACAGAGGAACCGGCACCAGAGACGCTCGGTCAGGAGAGCTCCGACGGCGATCAAGCCCAGTACGATCAGCCCTTTGTAGTTCAGGAAGGGGATCTGGGACAAAGCGTATATGGGACAGAAGTTTATGTAGAGATATGCCAGACGGCTCACGACGAGGACACCGGTCACGATGAGGACGATGTATTTCAACGGAGCAAAGCGTTTTTCATAGAAGAAGGGGACGCGCGTCTTCATCCGATATTTGAGCTTGCGAAGCTGGAACAAGCCTTCCTGAAAGGTTCCCAGCGGGCAGATATAGGAGCAGAATTTCCTGCCCCAAAAAACACTGCTGAGCAGGAAAAGCAAGCCGAGAAAGACCGAAAGCGGGAAGAGCAGGTAGATCATCTTGATGATCGAGGATGAGTTCATGCCAAAGCAGACGACGGCATACGGACAGGCGTTATGGATGGCTTTGCTGCCGGTCGAGATCACGAAATAGAGTATCGCCATCGAAAGGACGAAGAAAAAAAGCTGGATCCCGAGGCGGAGCTTCTGGGCTTTGCTGCTCTTCTTCATCGCATCTTCCCGATGATCTCCAGGCGTTCGGGGATCGTCATGCGGTCACGCACCGGATTCGGCACACCCGGGAGGAGTTCGTGATAAACAGGCTCGCTTACTTGGTGATAGACACCGATATAGACGGGTTCGGTCTCCTTGGAGAGGCGCATCGCGTCGTAGATGTCCCGGGGTTGATCATCAAGGGGCTTAACTCTCTGATTGTAATAGTCATAAGTATTGTTGTAGCTCACGCAGGGCTGAAGCACTTCCACGAAGGAAAAGCCCTTGTGACGGATGGCTTTGGCGAGGGTCTCACGCAGGTGAACGGGATTGGCGGAATAGCTCCGCGCCACGAAGGTCGCGCCTGCCTCGATCAGCAAAGATATGGGGGAGAAGGGCTTTTCGATGTTTCCCTGCGGGGAAGAGAGTCCCTTATAGCCGGGCTGGCTCAGGGGAGAGAACTGACCGGTGGTCAGTCCGTAGTTGCCGTTGTTATGCAGGATCAGCGTCAGGTCCATGTTCCGCTTGGCAGCGAAGAGAGTGTGCTCCAGACCTTCGCCGAGGCTGTCGCCGTCTCCGCCGAAGCTGATCACGGTGAGTTCGGGATTCGCCAACTTGATCCCGGTCGCGGTTGCGACGGCTCTGCCATGCAAACCGTAGATGCCGGAGAGTTTGAGGTAATCGAAGATCTTGCCGTGGCAGCCGATCCCGCAGGTGATCGCGATGTTCGCCAAGGGAGTTCCGTCATTGACGAGGTCGTTGATCGTGCCTTTGAAAGCGTTGAGGATGCCGAAATTGCCGCATCCGGGGCACCAGGAATTGTCTTTGCCGGTGTTCAGGTCAATCATTGAAAGCCTCCTCGATCAGATGGGCGAGAGCGATCGGGTCAAAACTCCTGCCGTCGAACTTGTTGATGCCCTTGATCATAGCGATGTCCAGTCTGTCCTTCAGGAAGCGGGCAAAGGGTAGGTTCTGGCTGTGCTCCGCGATGACCGCGCGCGCTCCGCGATACTGCTCCAGCTCCTCCTCCGGGAAGGGTTCCAGATAGATCGGGGCGATGATCCGGTATTCGTCAGGAAGGTGTTTGAGCGCTTCGCGCAGTTCCAGAACGGTCGAACCGTAGGCAACGATGAGCTTATCACCGCTGCCGTAAGTGCTTACACGGGAGTAACGCTTGGTCGCCGAGAGAAGGCTGTCGAGCTTACGCTGACGCTTTTCCTTTTGAGCGGTCATGTCGGTCGCTTTGTCTGTCCGGAGTCCGCTCTCGAGATGCTCATGCGAGTTCCATTTGATCGTCGCTTCCGCAGGCGGGAAGAGCATCGGAGAGATGCCGGAGTCCGTCTGAGCATAGCGTTTATAGTCCGGGCTGTCCGTCCCCATCAGGGGCTCGGCAATGGGCAGATCGGTAGTATTCAGGGGAAAGTTCATCGCGCTTTCGGAGAGGTGTTTCTCCGTCAGCAGGATCACCGGGATCTGGAGTTCCCAGGCAAGGGACAGCAACTCGGCACTGAGGCTGAAAGCCCGCTCAAAGCTGTCCGGAGAGGCTACGATGCGCAGGAACTCGCCGTGCCCCTGATGCAGGGCAAAGAAGAGGTCTTCCTGTGCGGTGTAGGTGGAGACTCCAGTCGCGGGACCGGGTCTGGAAGAGAGAAAGCAAAGCAATGGGGCTTCGACGATCCCTGCCATGGAGAAGGCTTCTTGCATCAGGGCAAAGCCTCCGCCACTGCTTCCAACGGCAGCTTTTGCGCCACCGACGACAGCTCCGATCGCCATGTTTATGGCGGCAAGCTCGCTCTCGGCATGGATCGCCTTGACTCCGAGCTTAGGTGATTGAGCAGCGTAGTAGTGCAAAATGGACGATGCAGGGGTCATCGGATAGCCGAAATACATGTCCAGTCCCGCAGTCCACGCTCCTAAAGCGATGGTCTGGTTCCCGGACAAAAGCACTTTCCCGGCTGTGATATCCGGATCGTTCCGGAGGCTAAGTTCCGATGGTATAAGGGCGAATACCTTACGAGCATAGGAGAGGTTATCTTCGAGGTCGCGGCGATAAGCCTTGCGAATGGTCTCCAGCAAGAGATCCTCGCTCAAGCCAAGATAGGCGAAGAACACCGCCAAAGCACCGGTGCTGACGTTCGTAGGGTGCGCGTAGGTCTCTTTCATGAGAGCCGTAAGCGGTAAAGCAGCGCCCCGTTCCGGATCGCCTGCTCCTTGATCAAAGAAGAGACGTCCTCCGGGTGCTAATTTATCTCTATGCAGATCATAAGACTTCCTGTCGAAGCAAATGATCAGATCCGCGGTGTCGTATGCATTGAAGACGGGAGCTTCATCAGCGGACACTATACTGAAGTTATGTCCACCCTTGATCAAGCTCTGATAGTCGTCCATTTGAAACGTATGGTATCCTAACTTGCCCAAGACTCCGGACATGACCTGCACTACTTTCTTGACGCCATCTCCGGCTTTCCCGCCGACCAATACAGTAAAGGGTCTCTCAGTCACAACTACTCCTGCTCTTTATTCAATCGGGCAAGGCTGCAAAAAACTGCCTTTGTGTCAATAAAAAGTTAGAACCGCATATTCAAGCTGGCAGTGGTGCGCCAGTCCAGGCTTGACAAGGTCTCGCCATAGGGTGCGAGAGAAAGCTCCAGGCTGGATGCGCCGTTAAACTTCCAAGCAACGCCCAGGAGGAGGCTGTATTCCCGCCAGGAACCCCAGCTATACTTAGGCTGTAGCGTATAGTAGAGTGAGGGGATGTCCCTGCGGAGGGAGACCGATGCTGAATACTTCTCCGTGAGGCTGTTTATAACGTAGATCTCGTCCTGCTTGTCTCCGTACTCACTGCGTTCGTATCCGACGCTGAGATCGAGGAGGAGAGAGCTTCCGGTCACGGCTCGGAAAGGAAGGCTCAGCCAGCGAAGGTCACCTTGGCGAGCCAACGCGGGATAGCTGTCATAGATGAGCGAGAGCTTCCCGGCAAACTGACGGTAGAGCCCATCAGTATGCGCGGTCGTATCAAAGGAATAGTCCGTGTAATCCGCTCGGAGCTGATAATACTGGCGGAACAAGACCTTATCGCCGAGGACGATCTGGCACTCGGGGGAAAGCAGAACGCTATTCACACGGTTATTGTTCCCCGAGAGCAGGCTGTCGATATAGACATCGTCTGTGATAGTCCATAAGAGGATGGTGTTCAGTCGGATGCGGTCTTTGTAATAGTGCTTCCAGCCTAAGCGGAGATTGACGTGGCGGAGGTCGTTATCCAGCCGGTTGAACGAATCGGGATAGACCGTCCTTTGCAGATCGACCGCTGCTCCGGTGACCAGCGAATCCGCATTGCCATAGACGTAGGTGAGTGTCGAGCCCAGGCTCCTGAGCTCCGTCCTGCGGGTCGAATTGGTATAGCTAAACTCTTTGACGGCATAGCTATGCCCGATGCTTGTTTTCAGCGCGAGTCTTTCCAAGAGCGTCCAGCCAAAGGCGAGATCCGCCTGATTCTGATAATCTGCGTTATTCCTGGTGATATTCGTATTGAGGGTGGTCTTGCGCTGAGAATAGGCATTGCGCAGGTCAAGCGAGGCATTGGGCAGGGACAGGAGGGCGACGGAGCTATTCCAGTTCAGCGACCAGCGTTTTTGTGTATCCGTCTTCTGATAAGTCCCACCGGTCAGAGGGAGGCTGTTTTGCACCAGCGTGTAAAGCTTGTCCAGACGGTCATTTATCGTGAGCTGGGTATTCGCGGACAGTGAATTGCTGCGATAGTCGAACATCGCGTCGACATTTCCCTCGTCGAAATACTCCCAATCCAGATCCTTATGCAGGTAATACGCATCCGCGGATAGCGAGCCGAAGCCGAACTCAGCGTTGTATCCGGCGGAAGAACTCAGTCCCCAGCCCTGACTGTCGAGGTTACTATCCGGGGCGAACTGGTCTTTCTCCTTGCGCAGATATCCCGTTCCGCCCACGTTCAGGTAGATGCTGTCCGGAGTGGAGATGCCGACCTCATATCCGAGATAGCCGACGCGGGAGCGGTAATCGGCTGAAGTATCGGTGACTATGCTGTTATCGGAGTGAAACTCGAACCCGGACAAGAGCTTATGGCGAAAAGCCTGTTTGCTGTAAGTATAGCCAAACCCAAGCTTGCCATTCGCAGCACCGGTATCAAAGCTAAGCCATTGCTGGCGTGAAGTGGCGGTTGTGACGGAGATCTCGGAGTTTCGTGACGGTGCGTAGCTATAGGTCAGATCGTTTTCGAGGGTGCGATAGCTATTGGCATTGTAGATGAATGCCTGGACTGCCCCGCGAGATGCCTCAAGTTCTATGCTTGAGAGCAGCAATAATATCGCAAAGACGGATGAACTCAGCTTCACTGAATGTCTCTCCCCGTCGGGTGAGGTCGATATGGGATTGCTTTTCCAATGCTTGCAGTTCGAGCTTTGTCATCATCTGCAAGAGGTTATTGCGCAGGGTTTTGCGGCGGTGAAGGAAGGCATGGTGGATCAATTGACGAAAGAGCTCCGGGTTGCGGATCTCCGGTGTATCCGTCCTGGGAGTCATGACTATAACGGCTGAATCCACCCCGGGAACGGGATCGAAAAGCTCTCTCGGGACGCGGATGAGGATAGAGATATCATAGATCAACTGCATGCGGATCGTCATCAGTCCGTAGGCTTTGCAGCCCTTGTTGGCGGTCAGCCTGTCAGCGACCTCGCTTTGCACCATCAGCACGATGCGGGAGAAATGCTCTTTGTTCGCTTCGAGCTTGCTCAGGAGGGGAGAGGTGATCTGATAGGGGATGTTTGCGATTAGCTTGACCCTGTGCTCGGGCGAGCTCAGGAGCTGAGCCCAGTCATAACGCAGGACGTCGGCGCGGATCAGGGTCAGCTTGTCCCCAAAACGCTCATTCAACGGCTGTTCCAGCCGCCTGTCCAGTTCAAATGCGGTGAGTTTTGCTCCCCGCCGGATCATTGCATCGGTCAGGATGCCCTTTCCGGGACCAACTTCCCAGACGTCTTCGCCGAGAACGATCTCCCCGGCATCGGCGATACTCTCGGCAACGCCGGTATCGATGAGGAAATTCTGTCCAAGTTCTTTGAGTGCTTTCATATCGTTAAAGTCATCCTAAAAAGCCGATGCCGGACGATCTGTCCGGCAAGCAATGCTATGGGACACAGGAAGAAAGGGACACCTTAGCGGCATGTATCTTCCTGTTTCCAAAATGTTTATGCGCTGAGCTTCGCTGCGGCAACGCCTTTGCAGACTTTGCAGACCTTCACGGTCTTATCAGCGGCTTTGACTTCGTGCAGGACTTTGACGCCGGTACGATGACAAACGGGGCATTCGCCTCTGCCATGCGCAGGAAGGTTCTTGATACCTTTTCCACGGTAGTTCTTTGCCATTTCTATCTCCCTTTGAATTATCAAAATTAGGTATTGTCCCATGTTTGAGAAGTGCCCTTTTACGTCAATGATTATTTATTCCCGCATCAGGTGATCCTGCCCGGGCAGGCATGTCCCGGTTCGTATAATGCTCTCGATCACGTTCCGGAGGCGCATCGCTTCCCTATCTGACGAATGTGATCCGCAGCTTATCCGCCCTTAATCATCTTGAATGAAGTCCAAGTTGAGTACAAGATGACTTCAAGAAGAGTACAAGAAGACTACCTGCATCCAGCGGAGAGGAATCGGATATCGAGAGGGAGTCTGGAAATGAAATGCTTGACATAAACCGCCCATCAGATTGTTTGGCAAAACTACGGGGTGTAGCGCAGTCCGGTTAGCGCACGTGGTTTGGGACCACGGGGTCGGAGGTTCAAATCCTCTCACCCCGACCAGTAAAACAAAAACATAGAACAGAGTGGGTGATTAGCTCAGCTGGAAGAGCGCTTGCTTTACACGCAAGTGGTCGGGGGTTCAAGTCCCTCATCACCCACCATGATTCGCATTATCAACGGCGATGGTGAAATATGAAAATAGCGATAACCGGAGCCAACGGCTTTGTCGGTTCAGGCTTGATCAAACACTTCAGCGGTTTGGGTCATGAACCGGTCGCTCTCGTTCGTCCCCAAGCGGACACTTCTCTTATCCAAAATGCAACTATCCTCAAGGTCGATTACAACGATCTTTCTTCCTTGGAAACAGCTCTCAAAGACGTCGATATACTCATCCATAATGCCGGCTCGACCCGAGCAAGGAGCTATGCCGAGATGTATCAAAGCAACGTCGAGCTGACCCGCAATATCCTCAAAGCGATCGGCAATACGCCCAGCATCCGTCAATTCATCATGATCTCGTCCCAAGCAGCGTCACGTCCGTCACAGGGTGAGACGCCAGTCACGGAAGAGATGCCATCAGCGCCGGTGACCTGGTACGGCAAGAGCAAACAGCGCGCCGAGGAACTCGTGCGCAAGAGCTGTCCGGTAAGCTGGACGATCATCCGCCCCTGTTCGATCTATGGCGAAGGGGACAAGGATTTCCTCGAATTGGTGAAGATGGTGCGGCTGGGTCTGGTCGTGCGCATCGGAAGCAGGGATAAACTCCTGAACATGATCCATATCAGCGAACTAAGCGAACTTATCTCCCGCTGTCTGGCAGTTCCCGAGGCATACGGCGAAGTCTTTTTTGCCTGTGATGGGCAGCGATATACGCAGGATCAGGTCAGTATGACCGTCGCCAAAGCTCTGGGCAAAAAGCCGCTCAAACTCAGCATTCCGGATCCGCTGGCAAGGATCGTCTTTACTTTGGGCGAGCTGATCGGGAAGCTCAAGGGAAAACCGCTGGTCATCAACAAGCAAAAGCAGAATGAGATCATGGCGGACGGCTGGCTGTGCTCCGGCGAAAAGGCAAAGCGCATACTTGGCTTTGCTCCGGAAGCAGACTTGGAAAAACACCTCAAGGAGACTATCCAATGGTACAAAAAGCATTCCTGGCTTTGATCCTCGTTTTGGGTTGCGCTGTCCTCTCCGGGCAGATCATCGACAGCCTGAACGTCGCTGCCGAAGACAGCTTGAAAACCGTTGTCCCGATAGAGGATATCGTCAAGTGGTACGGTTCCGGGCTGGGAACAGCTCCCAGGGAAGGAACGTTCCTGGAGCAGACCAATCATCATGTCAACTCGCTGAATACATACGGAGCCGCATACCATGCATATGGTCTTGAGGCGCAGAATATCGGCTTTGAATATCACGACTTTGAGAGCATCCCCGGGGTGTTTGGCAGTAATCTGTACCTGCGCAACTATGCGGACTTCTTCTCCCAGCAAGTATCCGGGCGGATCCTTCGCTTTGACAACGAGCATTACGACTTCCCGGTTCTCCTGACCGAGCTCAATGCCGGAATGGGGGACTATGAATATAACTACGTCAACCTCGCCCTCAGGAAGAATGAGATCTTGAGCCTGCCCTGGCTATACTATGCGGGGGATTTCCTTGGGCAAAAGGGCTATTGGACCGGCGTGGATCATAACCAGTCAGCACAGAAGCAATATATCAGCGCGAGAATGGGGAAGTTCCTCCTGGAAGCGGAATACGCAAGCTGGGCACTGGACGCATCCTCGCAAGACCTCCTGCCGGAGTATTGGCAGACGACAAACTTTAGCATCGATCATAAACTCAGGAAGCTCTATGCCGGCTTACGGAGTCCGTGGCTGGACTTGAGCGTGCTAAATACCCGCGAAACGGGGAAGGCAGCAGTTCGGGGCATGGCTTACTCCGCCAAGACCACGCAGATCAAGGCGGGGAAGAGCTTTGAGCTGGGAGATCACTTCCTGGGCGCAAAGTATGAGCATGCCTTTAGCGAGATCAATAAAAGCTCTTTGGCGACCTGGGGTGGAAGGCTCTACGAGGACCTTATTGGGCTGTATTACCGTTATGATTCGAGCGGGATCAAGGCTTTGCTCAAGGCGAAGCTCTATGACTGGGAGGACAGCTCGCTCGAAGGCGACCTATCCTACGGCGGAGAACGCTGGCGAATCGGGGGAGATCTGGCACTGGGCGATAGTGATACCTATGCCAGCCATCAGGACCTGTATAGCTCGGCAGGGACTGTCATCGGGGTGCATCAGCTGATGCGCAAAGAATATGCGATGTATGCCTCTGTGGATCCCTCCAAGAGCAGTTCCGTCGAAGCAAAAGCCGGAACCAGAGAGTTTCAGATGAGCGATGCGAGTATCGACGACTATCGGGAGAGCATCCCCTTTGCCGAGACGAGCTTTGTCTATCGTCCAAATTGGGGAAAGCTCAGCTTGGATGCGGGTCAGATCTTGAATTGGCAGAGCACCGGAGATGTGCTTTACAACCTACCGGAGCTCAGCTATCGGACGCAGATGGAGCTAAAGCTGGATACGGGATATGAAAACAAAGTCTTTGCCGGGTTTAGCTTTATCGGGCACAGTGGGTTCAGGCTTGCAGAGGCGACTGCGACGGAGATCGGCGGTTCCGGGATCCTTGACCTCTGGGTCGGGGTCGGGATCACCAAGCTCTTTGATCTGACGCTGATGATGAAGAACGTCGGAGATAACGATATCTATGGAGCTTACACGATCCCGCGAACGCTGCATGCGGGGATTCGCTGGGTCTATTTGGACTAAAAGCTATTTCTTTAGGTGTTCGTGCAGGAAGTCGTGGTATTCCTTATTCGAGAATACCAGCTCGTCATGTGTGCCCTTGTGGCAGACACCGTTTGAATCGATGAACAGCACAGAGTCGATATAGCGCAGGGTCGAAAGACGGTGCGAGATGACGATGGCGCTGATCCCCGGATAATGCAGGGCTACATCCTGCCAAAGCTTCTCCTCATTCTCGGCATCGAGTGATGCGGTAATATCATCGAGGATAAGCAGTTCCGGTCTCTTATACAAGGCTCTGGCTATGGTGATCCGCTGCTTTTGCCCACCGGAAACGCCCAATCCCCTGGAACCGACGACGGTCATCTCCTGATTCGGGAAATTTCCGATCTCCTCCTCAAGCTGAGAGGCTTTGACGGCAAAAGAATACTCCTGCTCATCCTCACGCTCTCCGGCAAAGAATATATTGTCCTTGATCGTGCCGCCAAAGAGGACGGGTTCCTGCGGGACAAAGCCGATAAGCCGGCGCAGGCTGGGGAGATCGAGGCTCTCCAGCGGGATGCCGTTGAAGCTGATCGTCCCGGATGAAGGCGGGATCAAGCCGGCAACCATATTGGCAATGGTGGACTTCCCGGCACCTGTCGCGCCGAGGATCAGGAGCTTCTCGCCTTTGGCAAGTTCAAAGCTACAATCAGTTATGACCGGACTGGTCTTGTCAAAGTAAGTGCATGATACTGCGTCAAATCTCAAGGTGTCCAGGCTGTCGATCCCCTTGCCGGTCTGAGCTTTGTCATTGTAGCTGGGATGGTCTTTCATCTCCTCGAGACGATCGATATTGACGAAGGCTTGCTTCCCGGAGACGAAGAGCTGCGGGAGGTCGAGCAGAGGGTAGATCATCATGCTCATGTATGTGTAAAAGAGGAAGAAGGTGCCGATCGTAATCTGCCCCTTGACCGCCATATAGCCGCCAAAGAGGATCACGGCGATCTGGGCGAAGTAATCGATATATTCGTAGATCAGGTGGAGTATGGCATTGAGCTTGACGACGCTCATCTCCGTCTTGAAGCGTCTTGCCAGAGCGACGTCGAAGAAGCGGTTGTACTTCTCTTCGCTGACAAAGGCTTTGACGATGCGGATCCCGGAGAAGCTCATCTCCAGTTGGTTGTTGATCTCGCTGATTGCTTGCTGATTCTTTTGGAAGTTCTTGTAGAGCTTATCCGAGGTGAAGTAAAAGACCGCCATCATCAAAGGCAACGGCGAGACGGAAAAGAGGGTCAGCTTCCAGTTTATCGAGAACATCACGATCAGTGAGAAGGCGATCAGCGAGAATGAATTGAACGCGCGGAAGATCCCGGAACAGAGGAACCAACTGATCTTGGGGAAGTCCGAGAGGTCATCTGTCAGGCGGGTGACGATATCCCCGGTGCGATATTTCTGGAAAAAGCGGTAGTCCTTGGTGGTGATCTTCTTGAAGTATTTGACGCGCAAGCTGTGTTCAAAGCGGAGATTGACCAGGGCTCTGAAGGAGGGATAGACCCCGGTCAGAAGCTGCGCTAAGCCAACCGCGAGGAAGAGCATGACGATCCTGTCGATTCCCTGCATCGCCGCTTGATATTCGGCAGGGGAATTGCGCATGATCTCCGGTGCGGGAAGGGAACGGAGCAGGTCGATCAGCTTCTTGAAGATAAAGGGGAAAGCGATCGAGACGGCAGAAGACACGAGGGTAAAGACCACCATGATCAGGATGAACCATTTCTGCGCAGCCCACTGGCGGAAGACCCACTTTAGGTTCTTACTCATCGTTGCCTCCGCTCAGGAGCTGGAGCTCGACCAGTTTGCGGTATTCCTCCGAGCTTTGGAGCAGCTCAGCATGGCGTCCCCGGTCGATGATCTCTCCATCTTTGAAGAACAGGATCTGGTCAGCCCCGAGTACGGAGGTCAGCCGATGCGCGACGATCACTGCGGTCTTGTTCTCGAGGACCTGTTGCATGGTGCGCTGGATCTTCGCCTCTGTCTGTGGGTCGATCGAAGCGGTGGCTTCGTCCATGATGATGATCTCCGGCTTGAAAGCAAGAGCTCTGGCAAATGAGATAAGCTGCTTCTCGCCTTGCGAGATGTTCTGTCCCCGTTCTGCGAGTTCGGCATCTAAGCCCAAGTCCTGATTGGCGATGAAGTCATCCAGCTGGACGATGTTCACAGCTTGTCTGACCTCAGACTCCGGGACGTTGTCGTTATACACCCGGACGTTCTCCAGGATGGAGCCGGGGAAGAGGAATATATCCTGCAGGATGAGCCCGATCTCGCTGCGCCAGGCACGGAAGTCCAGCTCGCTCAAGGGGATCCCGTCGATGAGGATGCGTCCCCTTTGCACGGGGTAAAAGCCGCAGAGCAGGCTGATCGTCGTGGTCTTTCCGCTCCCGGATGCGCCGACCAGGGCGATCTGGCTCCCCTTGGGGATGGTAAAGCTCACGTCCTTGAGGATCCACTCCTCGTCTTTATAGGCGAACCAGACGTGGTCAAAGACTATCTCATGCTCAAAGACAGGCTGCGTCTTCCCGGTAAAGAGGCTGTCCTCCGTCGGGAGTTCGGTCAGTTCCAGGATGCGCTTGAGGGAGACGAAAGAGCGCTGGATCTGCATCACGTTCTCAGAGATGTGCATCAGCGGCCAGATCATCCGGTACATGTATTGGATAAAGACTATGAGCGTCCCCAGCGAGATCGCGCCGACGACTATCTTCGGAGCGGAGAGCTTGATGATCCCGATAATGAAGAGGACGTTAAAGATGAACATAAAGACGCCCTGCGACCCATACTCGATAAAGGAGGTCTGCGTCTCGAGCTTCTTCTTGGATGCGGAAGCCAGCTCCAGTTCCCGGATCACGCGTGCTTCCTTGTTCAGGACTTGCACGAGCTGCATTCCCTGGACGAAGTCGGTGATCTTGGCGCTGATGTCCGCATACTTCTCGCGGATACGCTTATAGAACTTCCCCAGCCAGCGGATCAGGTAATAATAGGCGATAATGGCGATGATGACCGCCGGGAGGATCATCAGAGTGATCATCTTCTCCCGCACGAAGAGGACGCCAAAGACTCCCGCGAAAAAGAGCAAGTTCCCCAGGATCATGATCGAGAGCTCGGAGAAGAGGACCTTGACGCGCTCACTGTCGCTTTCGACCCTCGCGATGAGCTCCCCAACAGGCTGTTGGTTGAACCAAGGCACCGGGAGCTTGAGCAGGTGGTTAAAGACTTCGCTCTTGAACTTGGTGATGATCTTGATCCCCAGGCGTGAAAGCAGTACGATCTGCAGATAGGAGAGCAGCCCGGAAAAGACGACGACAATGACAAAGAAGAAGCCATAACGGAACATTTCCGGGAGGTCGTTATTGGGGATGCTTTTGTCGATGATATGCGCGAGGATCAAGGGGTCGATGAGGCGGAGACCGCTGGTCACCAGCATCGCGAACAAGCCAAACAAAAGCAGGCCTTTGTCCTTTTTGATATACGGAAAAAGGAGCTTGAGATAATAGATCACGGATTGCTTTTGCTCTGGCACTTGATGTCCCCTTTTTGCAGATGAAAGAGCTCGACCGCCACAGGCTGCTCGAGGCTTCGGGATCCAATAACGAGCAGTGCTTGTTGGGTGGCGGATGACCAATGTATCAATGGTCGGGATGACTGGATTCGAACCAGCAACCTCTCGGTCCCGAACCGAGCGCGCTAACCGGGTTGCGCTACATCCCGACCTGTTTCAGTCAAGGTTTTGAACTGACCTTTCCTGTCAAGGTTATTCTTTCGTGATCGCCTTGAGGAGCTTCTCCGCTTCTTCGGCGGTGATCTTCCCGCTTTCCAGCATCTGGAGGATCTTTAGCCTGCTTTGCTCCGCGATCTCTTCCTTTTCCCGTTCCTTGAGGTCAAAGATCCCGGGCATGACCTTCTTCAGGGAGTCCATGACCTTTGCGGAGACCTTCTGCCCAAATTCCGGATCCGCAAAGTGTCCCCAATGCTGATGTCCCTGTCCAAAGACGCGTTCCTTGAAGTCCTTGACGTACTCGGCGTTATACTTATCCTGGAAGGTCTTGACGAATTCCTGGAAAGCTCCCTGGATCTCAGCGCCGATCTTGTCCACGGTCGCGATGACCTTGTCCCGGGATTCGTTCAGGTCAAAGTTCTCCCCGATAGTCCGGAGTTTCTCGACCGAAGCGGTGATGGCGTCCTTGATCTTCTCTTCCTGAATAGCTCCGATCCCGCGGTTCACATAGATGATGATCTGGTCGATGAGCTTTTGGATATTTGCCTTATCCTGCGAGTCCTTGGAGCCGAGGATGGCTTGCGAAAGCTGATCCATCTTATTGCGCAGATAGTCGATATTGAGGTGCTTGTCATGCCCGACCTTGATCATCCCGTTCTCGGTCTTGATCCGGATCGTAGCTTCCTTGTCCCCGCTGCTGATGACGTATTTGTCCCCGACCTTGACCGCCGGCGCGTCGAGCTTATTGCGCAGGACGCCCATGTCCGTCTCCGTCGTGAGCTCAAATCCCCAGACGGCAGGCAGCACGAGGTTGATGACCCCGTTCTCGTTCTCCAGGTTGATATTGGCATTATCGACGGGCAGCGTCTCATAATAGATAACCCCATTCTCGTTCTTGATATCGACCTCGACGAATGCCGCAGACCGCATCTTGATCGCTCCGTTCTCGCTTTCGACGCTGAGCTTGTCCCCGCTGAGACCGTCCGTGGAGAGCGGACCGTTCTCGAGCTTGACGGTGACGTTCCCGGTGTGGTTATGCAGCTTGATCGGCCCGTTCTCACTCTCCAACCGGAGATCTCCGCGGCAATTTGCCATCGTGCAGGCTCCGTTCTCCATGGACAGGCTGATCTCGTTTTCCAGTCCGTTGACGTTAAAGGAGTTATTCTCGCTCTCGAGGCTGACCTTCAGCCCCTTAGGGATCCAGATCTGCAGCTTGATGGTGTCCCGGCGAAAGGAATCCGCAAGCTCGTCGATCTCTTCGAGCTCGATCTCCACCTTGCCCTTAGAGGCTTCGACGCTGAGATAATCCTCGATGCCAAAGTCATCGACGTAGTCCGGATAGGTAATGTCGATCTTGAGAGTGATCTCCTCGTTCTCCGCGGGGAGGACGACCAGATGCGCCATATGGTTGACGATGTTGATCCCGGTAGTCTCCGGGAAGCTAAATACTTGGTTATAGGTCACGTTCTTCATTTCTTTCTCCTTGATTCTATCATGGTTAATGCTTCCTCGACCGAGATGAAGCCTTCATCCAGGTCATTCATGATGTCCGAAAAGTCCGTCGCCGCGGGTTCCGGACCCTTGAGCAAACGGATGACGTCCGCCAGCCTGTTCTTGACCGTCGGGTACGAGATGTTCAGGCGTTTCTCCATCTCTTTGATGTTCCCCTGAACGATCAGGAAAAGGCGGGCAAACTCGAGCTGTTCGGGATTGAGGCTCTCAAAGACGTTCGTCTCAAAGTCCCCGTCAAAGCTGATCTCACACTCCGGACAGTGATACTTCCGGATCCTGAGCTGATGCCTGCATATAGGGCAGGAACTGAGCTTCATCGTTCCTCCTTAAGTTTATTGATCCAGTTCTTAGCAAACTTGAGGACTTGATAAGTAAAGCCTTAATAATGTCAAGAACAATCTTAATTTTATTAAGTTCAGCCCGAAAATGGGACGTGGGGTCGTGGGGGCGTGGGGACGTGGGGACGTGGTGTCGTGGGGTCGTGGGGGCGTGGGGACGTGGGCACCCCGTGTTTTCGCGAAGCTCCGCTTTTCATCATTAATCTGTTAATCTGCTAATCTGCTCACCTTCGCGGTTAATGGGTTAACGGGTTAATAGGTTATATGGAGGACGAGCCGGGATGGGTGAGCAGATTAACAGATTAGCAGGTTAGCTACGCCACGCGGTTAATAGGTTATTGGGCATCGAACCCCTTAGGGGTGGTATTTTAGATAGAACGCACAAGTTCAGTTATCCACGTTGAACCCCGGAGGGGTGGCATTTCAGATAGAAAAGGCGAATATACCTTCAAAAACAGCCCCGGAGGGGCGACACCCCATAGCGACGGGTTCGTTGCGAAGCATAAGACCCTCGAATACGCCCCCCGGGACAGATAGAAAAGCCCTGTAGGGGCGACACCCCATAGCGATGGGTTCGTTGCGAAGCATAAGACCCTCGAATACGGACACCGGGACAGATAGAAGAGCCCCGGAGGGGCGACACCCCATAGCGACGGGTTCGTTGCGAAGCATAAGACCCTCGAATGTGCACCCCCGGGACGGATAGAACAGCCCCGGAGGGCGACATCCCTTCATGGTTCGACGTCCATCTGCCTTAGAAAATGTGTCGCCCCTCCGGGGCTCGGGTCTTGGTCGGGTGCCGTGTTCCAGGGGTTCCGCTATCGCTCCACCCCTGGCTATATAGTGTCGCCCCTCCGGGGCTGAAAATCGAAACCCACACCAGAACGAGGGGCTGACGCGCCCATCGCTATGGGATGTCGCCCCTCGGGGCTATCAATGTGTGAAGGCTCCGAATGTTCACACACTAACCCGTTAACCTACTAACTGCGCAGCACGGTGCTCACCCTTGTAGCATTGGCATGCTACACTACGGAAATTCGGCAGCCCAACTCATAGTCCGCCCCTACGCCCCCACGCCCCCACGTCCCCACGTCCCCACGCCCCCACCACCGGTCGTCAGACCGTAGAATTCTCTTGACGCGGGACTTCCCTGCGGCAGACTGGAAAAAACGTATTTCCGAGGTGACAATGGACTATTCCGAATTGCGCGCCCAGGCAAGAGAGCTGCTGACCGGGCTCTGGGGCAAAGCCGCGCTGATGTGGTTGATATTTATCTGTCTTAGCTCCGGCGCGGGATTCATCGTCCCGGGTCTGGGGCAGCTTGTCTCGCTTATCGTGGGTGGTCCCTTTAGCTTGGGGATCTGCCTCGTCTTTCTCAAGGTCTGGCGGCGGGAAGACTTCATCATCGACGACCTCTTTAGCGGGTTCTCGGATTTTACCCGTTCCTTCGTGGCATTTCTGCTCGTCTCGCTCTATACCCTCCTTTGGACCCTTTTGCTGATCGTCCCCGGGATCATCGCCGCGCTCAGCTATTCCCAGACCTTTTACATCATGGCGGAAAACCCCGGCATGCCTGCCGATCAGGCGATCGAACGCAGCAAAGCCCTGATGCAGGGGCACAAGAGCGAATTCTTCTTCCTGATGCTTTCCTTTATCGGCTGGGCATTGCTCAGCATCCTGACCTTTGGGATCGGCTTCTTCTGGCTCTATTCCTATATGGAAGCGACCAAGGTCATCTATTACAAACGCTTGACCGGTGCCGCAGACGCGCGGATCATCCGCGATGCTCCCCCGGCAAATAACCTCTTTCAATAGCTATGAATAAGACGAAGACCTTTATCATCGGACACCGCAATCCGGACACGGATTCCGTCTGCGCGCCGTATTGCTATGCCTGGCTGAAGCGGCGGATCGATCCCGCAGGGGAATACGTCCCCGGAGTGCTGGGCAAGCTCAATCCCCAGACTTCCTTTATCTTTGATCATCTCGGCATCGAAGCTCCGCCTCTGGTGCGGGACGTCTGTCCCCGGGCGGAAGACCTGATGCTGGAGAAGCTCTACACCGTGCATGAGAACGAGCCCATCGGGCAAGTGACCACCCTCATGGACGAACGCCGGATCCGCACCGTCCCGGTCGTGGACTCCGCGGGCAACTACGAAGGGCTGATCACCATGCACGAGATCGCGCATTACTTTATGCCCCGCCAATACGAATCCCGTCCGCTATATTCCCTGCGTCCGGAAAACTTCTCCCGCGTGATCCCCGGCTATTACCTCCAGAGGGGAGACCATGAGGAAGTTCAGCTCCGCATGATGGTCGGCGCGATGGCTTTTGACACCTTTATCTACCGCCTGGAACAGAGCATGCGGGGCGGGCAGGACTATCCCCTGCTCATCGTCGGCAACCGTCCGGAGATCATCGAATACGCTCTGGAACGGGATTTCCCCGTGATCATCCTCACCGGGATGGCAAACGTCGATTGCTGTCACCTCGATCTCAACCGCTTCAAAGGCTGGATCTACGTCTCCGAGGTCGATACCGCCGAGACGATCCGCCTCCTGCGCATCAGCATTCCTGCCAAGGCTATCGCCAATAAAGCTTTACCGACCCTGCGCCGGCAGGATAAACTCGCCGATATCAAACGCACCCTGATGAATATCGATCACCACGGGATCGCCGTCCTCGAAGGCGGAAAACTCGCCGGACTGGTCACCGGTTCCCGCCTGATCGATCCGCCCCGGCACCGCGTCATCATGATCGATCATAACGAGATCGCCCATTCCGTCGATGGCATCGAGCAAGCGGACGTCGTCGAGATCATCGATCACCACCGCCTGGATACGATCCGCAGCGCGACCCCGATCTACGTCTATGCCGATCCCCTGGGCAGCTCCTGCACCCTGGTCTATAAACACTTCCGCGCCTACAAGCTCGATCCTCCTCCGGAGATCGCCTCCCTGCTCCTCGCCGGGATCCTCTCCGATACCCTGATCCTGCGCTCGCCGACGACCACTCCCGAAGACATCGAAGCCGCCGAAGAACTCTCCCGCCTCAGCGGGCTAAACCTGAATGACTGGGGCACCGAGATCTTCCGCCATGCCGCGTCCCTGAGTGCGACCGATCCGGACGAAGCCATCGCCCGCGACTTCAAGATCTATAAGGAAGAGGGCTATCGCGTCGGCATCTCCCAGATGGAGGTCATCACCCTGAGAGACCTCAGCCAGGTGCGTTCCGCCTTCCTCGCCAGCCTCTCCCGCACCAAAGAGAAGTATTCGCTGGACTGGGCAATGCTCCTGATCACCGATATCATCGAGGAAGAGAGCATCCTCCTCAGCACGGACTTTGCCCCCGCCGCCGATCTCAGCTATCACCGCATCGCGGAAAATACCTTCCACCTGCCGGACGTCCTCTCCCGCAAAAAACAGCTCCTCCCGGAAGTCCTCTACGTCCTAAAGACTTCCCGCGCCGGGCTCTGAGCCCTCGGCTCCTGCCCGCTGAGCTGTTTCCCGCGCCGTCCCTTTGGCATGCTCCGGATCCGAGGCTACTTTTCCCGTAGTGTACTTGAACGCGGTACAAGCAAAGTACAAGTTGAGTACAAGAAGAGTACAAGCAGACTACCTGCGGATGAGAGGGGAGAAGGGAGAAAAATAGGGTTGACAGATATTGTGGCGTCTGATTAGTTGCCAAAGTGGAAAAAGTAAGGCAAGAGGCATGCATGAAAGAAGTTTTGCTAAGTATTAGGAGCTTGCTCCGGGATGGGGTGTTTGAACCCCGTGAGCATATATTGACTATTACTGGATGTACACAACCACCAGTAACGTAACAAATAGCGAAGATTATATTGGCTCAGAAAAGCAGACCAGCTCTATATTAAAACGCTTATGTACAAACAATAGTATTTATCGGAGCTTCAAGTAAAACATGATGTTTACCAGTATCCAGATTTGATCAATTATCGGGAGCATGAATGGCGCTATCCATTATACAGACTAAGAGTTCAGTAGACATTTTCTACACGACAATGTGAGAAACTCGTCGAGATAGAAAGATAGGAAAGGAATCAAGAATGATGCAAAACAAAAAAATAGATGAGCTATCCAAAGAAGATCTGATTAGAATAGTTAAGCGCTATAGAAAGATAAAATACGGTTTGATCTGGGAAGATAAGCCAGAAATCGTTGCCGATAGATGTATTAGTGAATTGCCAGTGCTAGTAGAAATAGCTGATTTAGAGATAACAAGCAAAACCCAAGACAACTCACCAGTGAACTTACTTATTGAGGGAGATAACTATCATGCCTTGTATGCTCTTACTTTCACACATAAGAAGAGTGTCGATTTTATCTATATTGATCCTCCCTACAATACAGGAGCAAAAGATTGGAAATACAATAATTCCTATGTTGATGCATCTGATCCTTACAGACATTCGAAGTGGTTATCCTTTATGGAAAAAAGATTACGGGTAAGCAAAAATCTGCTGAAAGATGACGGTATTATTTGTGTTACAATAGATGACTATGAGGCACCTCGATTATGGATGCTTCTTGAGAGCGTCTTTGGCGAGGCTAACCATCTTGGAACAGTTATAATACGTAGTAATCCTGGGGGACGCAAAACAAAGAGAAAGGTAGCTCTAAACCATGAGTATGCCATTTTCTTCGGGCGTAGCGACAAATCTAAAATGAAACGAAAAAACATTGAAATCGAAGATAAGTCGCATAAATACAAAATTGACTCAGATGGTGAATATTACGAGGAAAGAAACCTTAGGAAAGAGGGCGTAGATAGTAAGGCTGTTAATAGAAAGGGTAAGCGATCTGATAGATTTTTCCCTATATATGTGAATTCTGCTACCTTAGAGATAAGTACAGATAAGAAATTCGATATCAGAATTCTACCAATCGACACAAAAGGGGAGGAGAGAATTTGGAGAAGGTCAAAAGAAGAAGTTGAGAGAATGGCTGCTGTTGGCGATGTTTATTACAAGCATACAAGTTATGGGGATCAGATCTATTACAACTTTCGGGGCGGTATTGACGGAGAACCATATGACAGCATTTGGTTAGATAATGTTTTTTCTGCAAGCGAGTATGGTACAAAAGAACTTGATACAATTCTAGGCGTTAGGGAGTCATTCCCATATCCAAAATCGCCATATGCAGTGATGGAATGCATTAAAGCAGCAACTGATAATCCCAATGCCGTTATACTAGATTATTTTGCCGGTTCTGGGACTACAGCTCAAGCAGTACTTGAATTGAATGCTGAAATGAAGGTTAACATGCAGTTTATCGTTTGCACGAACAATGAAAACAACATCTGTACAGAAGTTTGTTATCCTAGAATTCTCAATGTGATAAAAGGTTATGGTCATGGAGCATTACCAGCTCGAATGAAATACTTCAAAACGGATTTTGTTTCCAAGGTGGTCACAGACCAGGATAGAAGAGACTTGGTTTACAGGTCATCCGAATTGATTTGTATAGCTGAAGGTACATACATTTTATCAAGTGATAGTTACCCACTATTTAGATTGTATCTGTCTGATATCAAGGCTACATTGATTATCTATGACGAAACTTGCATATCTGATAGCATTGATTCCTTGATCAATGTTCCGAGAGAAATGCCTGTTAGCATTTATGTTTTCAGTTACAATAATGAATTTGATGAAGAGGATTTTTCTGAGATCAAACACGTATATAGTGTTAAACCAATACCTGAGGCGATCTTGAACCAATATCGTAGAATCCGTATAGGGAAAGGGCTATGAAAGTACTTGAATACCAACAGAAATACATTATCGAACTTGAGACTCAAGCAAACAAATATCTGCATGATCAATTTAGGACAAGCAGTGTAATAATATTTAAAGCACCAACAGGATCTGGTAAAACCTATATGATATCACAAAGCCTGATGCGATTGGTAAAATCTAATGCTGTTAAGGCATCCTATGCTTTTATGTGGATATCAGTTAACTCGCTTCATGAGCAAAGCCGACTTAGCTTAATTAGGTACCTAGAAGAAGAACGTTTGCTTGATTGCATTAGTATTGAAGACATACAAAATAACACTATTGGAGAAAACCAAATAGTCTTCATCAACTGGGAAAGCTTAATAAAAGAGAATAATATATTTAGAACAGAGAATGAACGTAATTGGAATCTGACTTCTGTAGTTGAAAACACAAAGGATGATGGGAAACAGATCATTCTGATTATAGATGAGAGCCATCGAACAGCTAAAGCAGAGAAAGCTCAGGACATCATTAAAGAGATTTCCCCTATACTCACAATCGAGATGACTGCTACGCCTACGACTATTGCTGGGCATACGATTGATATTCCTCTTGGCGAAGTTATAGCAGAAGGCATGATAAAGAAAGAGATACATATCAATGATGCTATTGGAAAGATAACCCAAAACGACGAGTTGCTTGACTTGGCTCTTAGAAAAAGAAAAGAACTCCGCGACGAATATACAAGTATGGGTAAAGATATCAACCCTCTTCTACTTATACAAGTTCCCAATAAAAAGAGTGGTGAGAACATTAATCCTGAAGAATACATGGTTGGCTTATTGTCAGAGAGAGGAGTATCTGTAAAAACTGGGAATCTCGCCATCTGGTTATCAGACACAAAGGAGAATAAAGATCTAGTTGAGCTAAATGATAGCTCCGTAGATGTCTTGGTATTTAAGGAGGCTATTGCTCTAGGGTGGGATTGTCCTAGAGCAGCTATTCTCTTTTTACAAAGAGAATGGAATAAAGACAGATACGAGTTCAATATACAGACTCTTGGACGAATAATGAGAATGCCAGATCAGTTACATTATGATGATAAAACAGGATTGAACTATGGGTATGTGTACTCAGCTTCAGATAATTTTACAATAGTCCAAGAACTTGCGTCTGATTATGCTACTAACATCTTTCTTCACAGAGATGAAGACATCTATAAACCCTGTTACCTTATGAGCGAATTTATTCGGAGAAAGAGAGAACAGACTAGACTGTCGGGCGAATTTAAAAAATGCCTCTTTGAAACGCTTCAGGAAAGCCAGTATAAAAAGGAGATAAACTTAAAGGTATCAAGTATTAAGAAGCAGATTGGAATCAATGGTGTTTCAAAGGAATTAGACAGTGATCAACAGATATCATTCGCTGACACTAAGTTAATTGAGAAAAACGAAAAAGAAGTCTTCGATAGCTATACGAAGTTTTGCGCATCTATGTGTCACCCATATTCACAGGCAAGGTCATCAGTTATAATTAAGTCCTCAATCAGAGCCATGTTCAAGGATGTTCTAGCGGTTGATAACGAAGATAAGATCGCTACTATCATTATGCATCCGAGCAACAATGCATTCTTTATTGATCTAATTGATAAGGCAAAAGATAAGTATAAGAATATTCCTCCCAGGGAGACAGAAGTGATTCCTAGAAGTGATTGGGAGATACCAGATGTTATTGGATTATTTATAGATACAGAAGTCATTCCCAAATCAAAAAAGTCAATAATGAAACTACCTGGGTCAAACTCACTTTACGTAAAAAAAGACAAGAAGGGAAGGCTGATTCTATCTATTCCAGAGCAAACATTCATCGATGAACTTGAGAAGACCGATGATGATGTTTTATGGTGGTTCAAGAATTCTCACGGTGAAAGTAAGTATTTTGGAATTGCATACAAAAAGCGGGATGGGCAATACTATAATTCATACCCAGACTTCATTATTAGGACAAAGAAAGAGACTTATATAGTAGAGATCAAGGACGATAGAGACTTTAAGTTAGAAAACGCACTGAAGCTTCAAGCCGGAAAGGACTACATACAACGTATTTACCCAGAAGGCGGAGTCAGGTTCTGGATGCTATCTCCACAAGATTACTTCAATTTCTTTAAGAGTCTCAAAGAACAGAGTATTGATGGGTTCCATTCCTCTTATGAGAGAAACCTAACGAAACTGAACCTAAGCCAAAAGCTTGTTCTTGAGAGCAAGCAAGATAGAAGTGAATCTGAGTGCGAAAGGCTCGATTTTCTAAGTGATTTTGAACTAACACTACAGGAATTAGATCAACTAAAAGAATACAATACTATCTTAGTACAATCTCTTGAAGAAGCGCAGGGGACGATCATTGAGCTTACGAAGTCATATAGTTTAGCTCAAAAAAACGAGAAACAGAAAATCAAAGCAATAATGACCCCCTTTAACATATGCTTATTGGGGGAAGTATCCAACCAACAAACCATAACACATGACCTTAACCAGTTCTTTAACAAACTAGGTATTTCGACAACAAGCTGGAGTGTTGAATTTTACGATAATAAGAAGATTAAACAGACAAAGACACTCAAGACACTAATACAAGGACAGAGTAAATTCAGCCTTTTAATTACGGGTCAACTCCATAATCACAATCTTCCAGGCAATAGCAAAGGCAACCTATTATCTGAATTAAAAAATACCAGATACGTCGAACATATTGTTGGGTGCGACCCCTCTGAAGTCCTGACTTCGGACCGGTTATTGTCAGTCCTGAATCAGTATATGGTAGAACAAACTATAGATCCAATATAAAGGAGAGTAACATGTGCTTATCACAAAATGATGTACTGGACATTATCGCTAACCTCGCCGGAAATCTTACTCCTACAAGGCCATACTATTGCAGTGAGGGAGATTTTCAAGCGCAGATGATAAAAGAGATTGAGACAGGATATCCTGACCTTATAGCAATTTCAGAATACCCTTATCAAGCTAACCAGTCAACAAACTATATAGATATTGCAGTTATTAATCGGCAAACCAACGAAATGTGTTTCATTGAGCTGAAATACAAAACTCGGTTCTATCAGGCAATAAATCCCAATCGATTATGCAATCTTAATGCCCAAGGAGGGCAAGATAGGACAAGAGTCTCGTTTCTTAGAGATATTGCTCGTTTAGAAGGTATTAATATTGCTCACAAGTATGCTATTTTGCTCACCAATGACCATCTGTATTGGGAGCCGACTCCATATGAAACACATGATCTGAATTATCGCCTTCATGGGGAAGTCAACCCACCCAGATACATCACTGGTCATTTGACATGGAACCATCATACACAACAGCAATGGGTTACTGATATGGGAGTCCCAATCACCCTTAATGGGAACTATCCATTGTTATGGAGAGAATTTACGCAGCATCCTTTTTTCAGGTACTTACTTGTAGAGGTTCAATAGATCTGCTCTGTAGTAGCATAAGCTTACACGATACAGAATGTTGAGCTATGGACTATTATCTCCCCACTGACATTTAGCGAAAGATGGAGATGAGGCATAACTGAGAAGACCATGAGCAATTATGAGGGGAATCCAAAAAAATGAAGACTGATGAAAGAATAGTATTTCCAGATATGAGTGATCTAGATCTTATGAATCTGGATGAGATCAGATGCCAAATTGAAGAGCTAACTGATAGCATAGATAGCATTTGCATTGAGTCTTTAAAGTGGGATAACTATGACTTGTTATGCGTCTTTTTAACAGGAGTCATGGGCGGAGTAGCTGATATCCTTATTGGAAAGCCAGGAGGATATGAAGAGCCGAAGATAAAAGACCATTCGTTCTTTGGGCAAAAGATCGATCTGAAACAGTTTGATCTGAAAAACAACCCTATCGATAAACACATCCCCGGAGCCTTCGGGGGCAATCACAGGTTATATTCTTATGGGCATGATCTACTAAGACTCACCCAAGGAATCAGGCTGATACTTAAGGGGACAGGACCAATAGGCATAGGTGGAAATGGAGGGATTATAGAGTTAGCTCAAGCCCCTCAGAACTATACAGCCCCGGATGCCTTGTGGAAAGCGATAATAGTATTGGTATTACATCTTTACAAGGACTTCTGGACTAGAAGATCACTTCCTATTCCTGGTTCTACTTGGATAGCAGAATTGAACAACAATAGCATGCCTGAATGGCTAAACGAGATTACTAATGATAAAGAAGTTAACCTTCGAATGCTTACTGGTCAAGCATTTAGTATAGCAATTAATGAGATCATTCCATGGTTGTACCTGAAACTCAAGTATCGTCATGAAGACATTTCTCAGACAATGCTTACTGAGAAGCTGATAAAGATGAAGCTAATCGGCCATACTGTTAGTTTACTGTTTAATGTAGGTAAGGTCGTAGTCACACGTAATCCACTATTGTTAAACTATGGTCAGATACTTCGAATTATCACTTTGTCTATTAAGGCAATTCGTAGCGAAGCAGATTTGAGCAATAAAGCAGAGATCAAAATGGGTCTTCAAATTCGCAAGAACAAGCTAGAGACATTGGAGACAATGTTGATAACAGAAAAAGCCATGGTCTATACTTATAACGTTAATAAGTATGTAGTAAATGGGATGCTCCAGTTGGAGAATATGATTGAGCATAGCAGTTCAGTACGAGAAACCCAATTATCTCGGTGCAAAGAAAAACTTGATGAATACCGTAAACGAACTTCAGGCAAGGAGAGTTAATGACTGACTTAGTTAAACAAACCACTCCGATTACTTTTCAAATACCACCGTCTCAATTTGCTAATGCGATTAGAGAACTTGCTGAGGCACTATCTAAAAACAAGACGAACCTCAAGGAGATACAGAATAGGAACCTATTTCAGAGAGTCTTTAGCAATAACACAAGAGATATTGCCAATGCCTTGATTGAACAGGGCGATACTATCTCAGGATTTTTAGAGTTAATCAAGGGGGTAATATTCTGCCAGATCGGTAATTTATCTACTCTCATGGCATTGCGAGATGGTTTGATAATGCAAAGAGTTGATCTGGACGATGCTGGTAAATCTTATATAGACTTGGCAGTTAATTTCCTAGACCAAGCTTTGGAGACTTCTAAAGTTTATAATCAGAAATTTGAGTTTGTTGAGTCAGAATTATCTGCTATTCAGAGGCACCTTACAGATAAAGCGAAAATCGATGATGAACAAACTAACGCAATTAGATCAATCGAAAAGCATATAGAGATCAAGAACAAATTGGATTGTGATCAAGACACTAAGTTGAGTGATCTTGAGCTAATAATCGGAAGTGTATCCACAAAATGTGAGAGTATAGATAGTCGCATCTCCGCTACTGATAGCAGCTTGGGCAATCTACGGGATGAAGTCAGTAATCGGAACTTGTATCAAGATTACATATCAAATCGCATGGGAAAGAGACTCAAGAACTCTCTGCTATTGTTATTGTTACTGGCGATTCTAACGTTGATTAACTCTGTCGGTTTGCTAACAATCTTTATCAGGATGATTAGTGGATAGACTAGTGATATATTGCATGTCGCAATACGGCTTATAATAAAGAAAAGGAGTGATTCATGAACAGCTTGAGTGAGTTCTGGAGAAGGTTTACCCCAGTAGAAGGAAGTAATATACATCCTGATGACAGAAGATTTTTCGAGGAAAAGCCTCCCAAACAGAAGAAGACTATGAACTTTTCTAGCTCTACAGTAAGATCAGATGAAGATCGATTTACTGTGAGGTTAGGGCTTTTGCCACAGCCATATATGGGAGATATCGAAAACAGCAAGATCATCATTGTGATGTTAAATCCTGGATATGAGGGCGGTGAATATGATGAGCATATAAAAGATGAGACAAGCAGACAAGCTATACTTGATACGATCCACCAGAACTTTAGCGGTGTGCTTTCAGAGTACCGATATATGTATTTAAACCCGAGATTTCGCTTAACTGATGGATACAAGTATCTTTATGCAACGCCAAATGATCCGAGGATAGGCAGATTAAGAGAATGTATAGAATTCTTCGCCCAAAAGCACCACATATCACCAGAAGAATCCGTGAGATTTATTGCCAATAACATCTGCATGGTCGAAGTATTCCCCTATCACTCAAACAAATTCAAGGGTCAGTACTATAACCAAATAAAGGGAATGCCAAGCTTAGAGGCTATGAATGACTTCTTGGAAGAAAAAGTCAGCGATCTTAGCAATAGAGTCTTTATCACCAGAGGAGTAGATGCCTTAAGGAGAGATTACACCAAATGTAGCAATGTCTCAATCTTCGGACCAGGAGAATATTTACATGGTTACTTTAAGATAGGTAAGCATGGCGATACTCTCATTAATCGATTGGATGAGCTTTGGCAGGACAGGAAGTGATCGCCATTTGTTTTTATCAGTAGTATAATGATATTGATTATAATAAGTTAACGATACTGAGCTGGCTCAGTTCGCTCTAGCACGAGCCGACCTCGTACTTAATGGCTGTGACCAATCAACTTAGCCAGAGTCACGCCCTAGCGAATCTAATAGTATAGCTTGCATCTTCTATTCGCTAGGGCTTGTTCTCTGATGCCCTTATCCCCTGCACCTTCTGTCATCAGTTACATTTTATATCCTTCATAGTCGCTCACTTTCCACATCACAATCCGAATAAATCCACCCCTCACTGTCAAGAAATCCGCCCAACTGTCACCCTTATATTTATAGGGGGAGAGAAAAATATCCTGCTTTTTGCCGGGGATCCCGGAGGGGGAGGTTATCCTAAGGGAGCTAGACCCCCAGTGGAGCTTGGGAGGGCATAAAGTGAGGAGGATCGGGAGCATCAAGCGAGATAGGAGTGAGGCGGATATTGCTATGCGGGACATGGCTTTACCGGATGGGACAGAGATGCAAGGGAGCAGCGGCGCAGTAGGATGAGGGCACATCCACAAAGTGAGGGAAAAAACCTGCAATAAACTCAAATTAGTTCTTGACAAGAATAACAGAATGTCATATGCGTATCACAGGAACTCACAAAAACTCATAAAATGTCAAAAGCGATAGATAGTGATAGGGCGGTTAGACCGCAACAGATGCGAGATAACGCATTGAGCTACGAAAATAAGAAAAAAGGTAGTCGTAATGTCCGGTGAATTTTTAGGTTATTCAGAGAACTCGGTTCACAAGCAACGCGTGATCGTTCCGGCGAGCTTCAAGAAGAAGTTTGCTCCGGAAGCGAGCCGCAGCGTCGTCGTGACTCTGGGTCCGAATGACACGATCGCGATCTACCCGCTGGATTCCTGGCGTGAGACTCTGGAGAGGCTCAAAGCCGGGGATGACAAGGCGAGGCAATTGCGCACCCAATTGATCGACTTTGCCATGCTGGAGCAGGAGCTGGAGGGACCGGGTCGCGTCCGGATCCATGAGCAGCTTCTCGAGGATGCGAATATCACCGACAAGGTGATCATCAAGGGTGAGGGGCACTATATCTCGCTCTGGAACCCGGATGTATTTAGCACGGTCAGAAAAGCGAAGCTGGATATGCATCGTGCCAAGTTCAGCTCGGAAGATTATCAGCAATGAGAAATTACCACAAGCCCGTCATGGTCTCGGAATGCCTCAGCTATCTGGCGCTGAAGCCGGGCGGAGTCTATGTGGATGCGACGCTCGGGGGTGGGGGACATTCCCTGGCGATGCTGAGCTCTTGCGCGAATATCCGGCTCTATGGCATCGATCAGGATGATGACGCCCTGGATAGGGCAGAGGCAGTGCTCCGGGAGCATAGCGATCGGGTCACCTTGCTCAAAGGTAATTTTGAACAGCTCCGCACCTTGCTCGCCTATGAGCGGGTAGGGCAGATCGACGGGATCCTCTATGACCTCGGAGTTTCCTCGCACCAGTTGGACGAGGAATCCCGCGGCTTTAGCTTTGACCGGGAAGCCGGGCTGGATATGCGCATGGACAGGGATCAGGAGCTGACCGCGGAAGAGATCGTGAACGAGATGGACGTGCGGGAGCTGGGACGCGTGATCCATGACTATTCGGACGAGCTCAGCGCCGGCAGGATCGCCCGGGCGATCGACAAAGCGCGGCAGTCCGGCAGGATCCGGACGACGACGCAGCTTGCCGGAATCATCGAGAGCGTCGTGGGAGCCGGGACGAAGGAATCGCTCAAGACCAAGGTCAGAGTCTTCCAAGCCTTAAGGATCTGCGTGAACCGGGAGCTAAACATCCTGGGACCGAGCCTGAAGGATGCGATAAACATCCTGAAGCCTCAGGGGCGGATCGTCGTCATGAGCTATCACTCGCTTGAGGATAGGATCGTAAAGAACGTTTTCCGGGACGCAGCGACGGGATGCAAATGCCCGCCCAGGATCATGGACTGCGTCTGCGGAGAGACAAAGAAGATAAAGATTTTGACTTCGCGTCCGCTTAGCGCGTCAGACGCGGAACTGGCAGAGAATTCACGCTCGCGCAGCGCAAAGCTCCGGGCAGCCGAAAAGATAGGGGGAACCGATGAGAAGTAAGATAGTAATAGGCTTGATATTCTGCACTATTGCTGTGTTTTTGCATTTTTACAATGGCAACAAGATCGTGAGATACACGAAGCAGTATTCCATGCTGGAAAAGACCTTTGCGGCGGAAAAGAACATCAATACCGAGCAATTGGTGGAGCTGGACGATATGCGTTCCGGCAGACACATCGCCTCTCTGGTGCGCGTGGAAATGAGCAATTTTATCACCGATAAACCCGCCGGGAGCGTGATCTATGTGCACGAGCCGTCTCCCAAGTCCGAACAGGGATCGTATTGCATCATCGATCTGATCGCCACCAAAGCGGAAGCGAAGACCGTCGAAGTATTACTGGACTAAGGCATGAGATCCCGCTACAATCTGATGGTCTTGGTGATCGGCTTCGCCTGCGTGGTGTGGGCTGTTTACCTCTTTAGCATCCAGGTCCTGGATCCCTTTAAGCTGGCGGATTATCGCAAACAGCGCTATACGCCGCACAAGGACATCCTGATCCCGAAGCGGGGAGCGATCTATGATGCGAAGGGCGAGCTGCTGGTCAGCTCCGTCAGCTACTATCAGATAGACGTCGATCGCGCGGCGGTGGGTCGCTGGGTCGAGCGCATCAGCCAAAAGCAGCCGATGAGTCTGGACAAGGCGTATAACATGATCTCGGATGCCATCAGCAAGAATTCCCAGGTCAGCAAAGAGCAGATCATGACCAAGCTCAAGCGGGGCAAGAAGCTGACCTCGATCCAGATCTCCAATCGAATCCGCGAATCCGATCTGGAAAAGATCATCAAGGAGTTTGAGACCAAGCAGCTTCCGGGCTTGATCCACGGCTTTAGCTCGATGAAGCGGATATATTCCAAGGAAAAACTCGCCGGGAGAGTTCTCGGCGCGGTGACGGAAAGATCGAATGGTTTTGACGAGGAGACAGCCAGCCGCTCCCTCTATCAACTGACCGGGGTCTGCGGGATCGAAGCTACTTACAATTCGATCCTCTCGGGTTCCTATGGCTGGCGTGAGGTCGTCCTGGATGCCAATTCGGAGCGGGTCCCCTATCCCAATCTGCATGAAAAGAAGCCGATGGACGGCAGAAACCTGAAGCTGACCATCGATTCCAATATCCAGGAGATCGTCGAAGCAGCACTGACCGAAGGGGTCGAAAAATACTCCGCCGCCAATGGCGGTTGCGTGGTCATGGATCCCAACACCGGGCGGATCCTGGCAATGGCGGGGATCTCCCGCGAGGACAAGGAGAGCGATCCCAATATCATCCGCAATAAGGCGAATATCGCCGCCAGCTTTATGTTTGAGCCCGGCTCCACGATGAAGCCCCTGACCCTGCTTCCCGCTCTGGAGAACAAGGTCATAGGCTTTAACGAGACCATACTCTGCGGGACGCAGCGGATGCCCAATAACCGGATCATCAGCGATGCCCACATCGGGGGAATGAAGCCGCTTGCCCCGCGGGACATCCTCGCGAAGTCCAGTAACGTCGGTATCGCCACGATCGCGACCCGGCTCGGACCGACCAAGCTCTATGAGCAATTCATCTCCTACGGCTTTGGGCAAAAGACCGGCTTGAACATCTTCGGAGAAGCCAGCGGTCTGTTTACCAAGCTGGATAAGTGGGATTCCTATACGATCCAGTCCATCTCCTTTGGACAGGGGATCTCCGTCACGGCGGTGCAGCTTGCCGCGGCATACTGCGGGATCGCCAACGGCGGTAAATATATGAAGCCGTACATCGTCGATTCCGTCCTGGACAACGATGGCAAGGTCCTGGAGCAGTTTGAGCCGAAGGTGATGCGCCAGATCGGCAGCAAAGCCATGACCGATACGATCAAGGTCTATCTCCAGGGCGTGGTCGATCACGGGACTGCACGGCATATCAAGATGGACTACATCAAGGTCGGGGGAAAGACGGGTACCGCGGAAAAGAACACCTATGGCACCAAGGGCTATGTCGGCGGGAAATACACCGCTGTGTTCATGGGGATGTTCCCGGTCGAGGATCCGCAGATGGTCATCGTCACTTTCTATGACGAGCCGGCTCCGGGATATCACTATGGCAGCACCAGCGCTGCCCCGACGACGAAGCAGATCATCGAGAATATCCTCTTTATGCCGGGATGCAGCATCCTGCCCTTTAACGAAAGACTTCGCCAGTCGTCACTCTTTATGCCGAATCTGATCGGCAAGCACATGACGCAGGCTGAGCATATATTGAACGCGCACGGGTTCCTCTATAAGATCGAGGGACCGGATTCCGCCTCCATCGTCGTCGATCAATTCCCGAAGCCGGGAGTTTCGGTGGACAAGAACCACCCGATCACGATCAAGATCGGCAGGAGCTCCTCGCCAAAGCATGAAGTCGTCGCTCCGGGAACTATGCCGGATCTGGTCGGGATGACCATCCGCCGGGCGATGCAGGTCGCCGCCAAGCAAAAGATCGCGCTCAAGATCAAAGGCTCGGGCATCGTACGGTCGCAATCCGTCCAGCCGGGCTCACGCATCATGGCAAATTCCAATTGCGTCATCGAGGCATCGATATGAAGCTCCGGGACATCTTGCAGAGCCTGGGCGATCAGCGGCTTTACGTCGGTGAGACGGGGCTTTTGCCGGAGAACGTTCCGGGGCGTCCGGAAACGGATAACCGCAAGATCGCGGAGGGAGACGTCTTCGTCTGCATCAAGGGCTTTAGCGTCGATGGACATGCCTTTGCCGCAGATGCCAGGCAGCGTGGCGCCAGCCTCGTGATCTATGAGACAGCTATCCCAGAGGGTATCCCCGGGATCAAGGTGCGGGACAGCCGCAAGGCTGCGGCGATCCTCGCGGGGCTATATTATGGCGATCCCAGCGCATCATTCACCCTGATCGGGATCACCGGCACCAATGGCAAGACGACCACTTCGCTGGTCATATACAATGCTCTCCGGGCTCTGGGGCTCAAAGCCGGCTGGATCGGCACTCTGGGCTACTACCTGGAGGATGAGCTGCACGAGACGCATCATACCACGCCGGACATCATGGAGCTGAATGAGATCTTTGCCGCCATGGTCTCTGCCGGGGTCAGCCACGTAGTCATGGAGGTCTCCTCCCACGCCATCGCGCTGGACAGGGTCTATGGCTTGAAGTTTGACCTGTGTCTCTTCTCCAATCTCAGCCGGGATCATCTGGATTTTCACCGGGATATGGAAGATTATGCGGGGACGAAATTCGGCTGGCTGACGCATTGCCACGCAGAAGGCGCGAGACTTATCATCAATACCGATGACGCAGCCGGAGCAGCCTACCATGCGCAGCAAAGCGGGAACCGCATCTACAGCGTGGGGTCAAAAGGTGGGGACTATCGGGTCAGCGCGGTATCAGCACTGGCGCAGCGAAGCTCTTTCCGCCTCAGCGGACCAAAGAATGAATATCACCTCGGCACAAAGCTGATCGGGGTCTTCAATATATACAACGTCGCTCTGGCGACTGCGGCGCTTGCCCTCCTGGGTATTCCCGCCGCGGATATCGAGCTGGCGATCGCCTCAGTTCCCCCGGTGCGCGGGAGGTTTGAGAGCGTTCCGAATAACCGGGGAATCGGCGTGTTTATCGACTACGCGCATACTCCGGATGCGATCGAGAGCATCCTCCGTTCCTGCAAGGAACTGCCCCACCGGCGGATCATCTGCGTCTTTGGCGCGGGTGGTGACCGGGATAAGGGCAAGCGACCCCTGATGCTCAGGGCTGCGCTGGAGAATAGCGATGCCGTCATCATCACCGATGACAATCCCCGCACGGAGAACCCGGACAGGATAGTCCTGGACATCCTGGAGGGAGCCAAGCCGGAACAGGCGTGGTGGATCATCCGGGACAGGGCTGTCGCGATCCGCTCCGCGATCGATCTTGCCGCCGAGGGAGACCTCGTCGTCATCTGCGGCAAAGGGCACGAGACCTATCAGGAGATCGGCGGGATCCGGCATGACTTTGACGATCACCGGATCGCCGGAGACGCGCTGAACGAGGATCGCGCCTTTAGCGGAGATGAGGGAAGCCTTGTCATCCCGGTGGATGAGCTACAGCTTCGCTATATGTTTGCCCCGGCAAGTATTGGGAGCCTGGAGCGCCCGACGAACGCCACCTATCGCTATCTGATCACCGATTCCCGGAAGATAGTTCCGGACTCCGTCTTCTTTGCCGTCAAGGGTGATCGCTTTGATGCGAATGACTTCCTCGACGACGTGCTGAAGTATGCGGGGATCTTTGCCCTGGGCACCAAGGACAGGTCTGAGACGCAGTATATCCGGGTGAGTTCCGGGCTGGAAGCCTTGGCGACGCTCTGCCGCAAATATCTGCTGATGTTTGGGGCTGAGAGGATCGCCTTGACCGGCAGCACGGGCAAGACCAGCACCAAAGAGATCCTGGCGAGCATCCTCAGCTCTGCCGGAAAGGTCTTGAGGACCGCGCATAACGAGAATAACCTGATGGGGGTCTGCAAGACCATCATGCGGATCAAGCCGGAAGACCGCTTTGCCGTCTTTGAGATCGGCACGAATCACTTTGGCGAGATCGCCCAGCTTGCCTCGGTCTGCGTCCCGCAGAGCGCGATGATCATCAATATCGGACCATCGCATCTGGAGTATCTGGAATCCGAAGATGGGGTCTTCCGCGAGAAATCGACCCTGTTTGACCGGGAACTGCAGCATATCCTCTATCCCGCCGAGGATCAGCGCTTTGCCAAGTACAGAGCGCGAGGTCGCTCCGTCGGGCAATGCCCCGAGGCGGACTATGCGATCTCAGCCGGGACACGGGAGGATGGGAATATCGTTATCACCATCAAGGGTGAGGATTACGCTCTTCCCACGGACATCCCGCACTTCATCGGCAATGCCGGATTCGGGATCGCTATGGCTCTGGAGCTCGGGCTCAGCCCGGAGCAGATCCGCCAGGGGCTCTTGGTCCTGCCTGATCTGGGCAACCGGATGAACCGGCTTACCGCGGGGGAAAGGCTGATCATCGTGGATTGCTACAATGCCAATCCCGTGTCGATGCAAAAGAGCATCGAGTATTGGCTGGGAGTCGCTCCGGATAAGCCGCACATCGCCATCTTGGGCGATATGCTGGAGCTGGGTCCCGTTGCCGAGCATTATCACAAGATGATCGGGGCGATCCTTTCGGACAATAGCATCGACGGGCTGATCACCGTCGGAGATCTCTCGCATTGGTATCAGCCGTATTATCTGCAGCTTTGCCCGCACTATAACAATGTCGATGAGCTCCTGCACAGCGAAGTGCTCCTGGATCTGCCCAAGAACGCGGTGATCCTGCTCAAGGCTTCGCACGGGATACATCTGGAAAATGCTATTTCTACACTGATGGGAGGTATATAGGATGCTATATCACATATTGTTTCCGCTCGCCAAGTACAGCATCGTGTTCAACGTGTTCAGGTACGTGACCTTCAGGTCTATAGGTGCCTTCATTACCTCTCTGCTCTTTACCCTGGTTCTGGGACCGTGGTTTATAAACCTACTACGCAAGAAGTCTGCTGTCGAGACCATCGATGAGGATACTCCGGAGAGGCATCGGCTCAAGAGCGGAACTCCGACGATGGGTGGCTTGATCATCCTGGTTGCGCTCCTCGCATCGTCACTGCTCTGGAACAACCTTACCAATGGCGCGATCCTGATGATGTATCTGACGACGGTCTGGCTCGGGATCTTTGGCTTTTTGGATGACTATCTGAAGAACTTCGTCAAGGCGAAGAAGGGGCTGCTCCCGAAGTATAAGCTCTGGGGACAGATCAGTATCGCTCTGCTCCTGACCTTGGTCATCTACTACGGTGGAAGCGACAGAGCCGGAGTCTCTGCCTTGCAGATCCCCTTTATCAAGAATATGTATTTGCAGCTTGGGATCATGTTTATCCCGTTCGTGGTCTTCTATGTCACCGGGATATCCAACGCTGTGAACCTCACCGATGGGCTGGATGGGCTGGCAGCGGGAACCCTCGCTATCGCCTCAGTCGGGCTGGGGATCATGGCGTATCTCAAGGGAAACTTTATTGCCGCGGATTATCTGAACCTGGAGTTCTTGCCCAATGCCGGGGAACTCACGGTCTTTATCGCGGCTCTGGTCGGCACCCTGATCGGGTTTTTGTGGTTCAATAGCTATCCGGCGCAGGTCTTTATGGGCGATACCGGCTCACTCGCGCTGGGAGGGATCCTCGCGATGATCTCCGTCCTGCTCAAGGAGCAGATATTCTTCCTGATCATCGGCGGGATATTCGTGACGGAGACGCTCTCGGTCATCTTCCAGAGAAGTTGGTTCAAATGGACAAAGAAGCGATATGGAGTGGGGCGGAGGCTGATCCTCTGCGCGCCGCTGCATCATCACTTTGAGATGAAAGGGCTTCACGAGACGAAGATCGTGATCAGGTTTTGGATCGTTGCTGTGCTATTGGTCGCTGTGGGTCTGAGCACTTTGAAATTGAGATGATAAGGATACAGTATGTTTGATGCAAACAAGAAATACGGAATATTGGGCTTAGCCCGGAGCGGGATCTCTGCCGCGTATAAGATCAAGGAACTCGGTGGGAATGCCTTCCTGAGCGATTCCCAACCCAGAGAGAAGATCTCCGATGCCGAAAACCTCTGCCGGGACTTCGAATGTGAATTCGGGGGACATACGGACAGGCTGCTGGAGTGTGACGAGTGGATCGTCAGCCCGGGTATTCCGCTGGACGTTCCGATCATCCTCAAGGGACGTAAACACGAGATCAACATGATCAGTGAGATAGAATTTGGCTTCCAGATCAAGGCAAAGGACAGCAAGATCATCGCGGTGACAGGTTCGAACGGGAAAAGCACCACTGCCAGCCTGATCCACCACCTGCTGGAGAGCCTCGGATACAAGAGCATCCTTGCCGGGAATATCGGCGATGCCTTTTGCAGCTATCCGATCCATCAGCCGGGATACGAGTTCATCGTGCTGGAGATCAGCAGCTTTCAGCTCGACCTGATCGAGACCTTCCGCCCGGACGTTGCCATTATCCTGAACATCACGCCGGATCACCTGAACCGATATGAATCCTTTGCGCACTATGCCGTGTCCAAGATGCGGATCTGCATGAATCAGACGGAACAGGATTTCGCGATCATGAACCTGGATTCGGATCTGATCTGCCGGCTGGAAAAAGAGGTTCGTTCCACGATCCTGCATTTCTCTATCGTGAAGAAATTCCCGGAGAGCAACGGGTGGATGGACGGCGTCTTTATCTGCGTCAACAACCGCTTTAGGATGTCCATGTATGACATGAGCTTGCGCGGACCGCATAACCATGCGAACGTCATGGCTGCCCTGCTTGCTATCCAGTGTGTCGGCGGAGATGTCGCCGTCGCTATGAAGTCGCTAAAGAACTTCCGTCCGCTGTCGCACAGGCTGGAGCTTGTCGCCGCGGTCAACGGGGTCTTCTTTTACAACGACTCCAAAGCGACGAATTCGGATTCCGTGCGCAGCGCTTTGCTTTCCTTTGAGAACCCGATCCGCATCATCATGGGCGGCTCGGACAAGGGGGAGGACTTCTCCGTCCTGACCTCCATCCTGAAGCAGAAGGCAAAGAAGGTTTATATCACCGGGGAGACGGAAGCGAAGATGCGTCAAGCCTGGATGGGGAAGGTTCCCCTCGTTTGTATCAGTGACTTTGAGACCTGCATTCGCACCGCGTTTGCTGAGTCCCTTGCCGGAGATACCATACTCCTTTCCCCTGCCTGCGCGAGCTATGACAAGTTCCGCAACTTTGAGCATAGGGGACAGACCTTTATCAATATCGTAAACCAGATAGCCAAGGAAAATGAAAAAGAGTAGAGCGCAGAACTACATCATTAGCTTTGACAAGGTAGTGCTTGGAGCGTACCTTGCGCTGTGCCTGATCGGGCTTTTTACCATGCTCGACATCGCCTCCGTGCAGGGATCGATGATGTATTTCTATAAGCATCTGCTGTTTTTGGTAGTCTCGGTCTTTACCGCGATGCTGATCCTCTGGATCCCCAATATCGAGAAGCTGAAGCGGCTCAATCCGGCTCTGTTCTGGATCGCGATCGGACTGCTTATATTCGTGCTGGTTAAGGGGAATACCGTCAAGGGCGCTACCAGGCAGATCGAGCTCGGACCGATCAGCTTTCAGCCCAGTTTCTATGCCAGGCTCGCTCTGGTCTTTCTCTTTGCTTACTTCATCGAGAAAAAGCATGACATCCTCGTCAGGTCGGATGCCAAAGAACTCGCTAAAGAGTTCTGGCCACTCATGGCAATGACAGGGGGAGTGTTTATCCTGATCATCATGGAGAAGCATCTCAGCACCCTGATCATCTCCGGGATGACGCTGCTCGGAGTCGTGACCTATGCCGGGCTGAAGAAGCGGATAGTACTTCTGATCATCTTAGTTGGCGCGCTTGTCGGAGTCCTGATCCTGACTCACGGCGCAGAATACCGCTCCAAGCGGATCCAGATCTATAAGAAATACAGCCTCTTCATCAAATCTGATAATGCTCAGGTTGCTCCGGAAGACGAGTATCAGGTCAAAGAGAGCCTGACCGCACTCTCTCGCGGAGGTATCCTCGGGACGGGAACTGCCCGCGGAAGAGCAAAGCACTATTACCTTCCCGAAGCGCGTACGGACTATATTTTTACCATCATCGGCGAGGAATTCGGCTATCTGGGAGCGTTGTTCGTCTTCCTCCTGCATTGTTTACTCTTCTTCCGCAGCTTCAGGATCGCAGAACGGCAGGAAAGCCTCTATCTCAAGCTCCTGTGTTCCGGGGTCGCGATGAATATCTTCTTCAATGCCCTGGTCAATATCGGGGTGTCCAGCTCGATCCTCCCGCCTACCGGGAACACGCTTCCCTTCGTCAGCTACGGAGGAAGCGCTTTGCTCATGGACTCTGCCGGGGTCGGCGTCATCCTCAATATCAGCGCCAAACGGAGAGTCGTATGAGGTTCATCCTCGGCGGTGGAGGAACCGGCGGACATATCTACCCTGCGATCGCTATCGCGGAGGAACTCAAACGCCGTGGGCATGACGTCCTCTTCATCGGAAACAAGGACAGCATGGAGTCGCGCCTCATCCCTGCCTCAGGCTTCATCTTCAAGGCGATCAACGTCCAGAAGCTTTACCGTAAGGTGACCTGGCTGCATGTGAAGTTTCCCTTCCTGTTTTTAGGAAGCCTGCTCAAGAGCCTGTCGATCATGAGAGCGTTTCGGGCGGATGCGGTCATCTGCACCGGTGGATTCGTCTCCGGACCTATCGCTTTGGCTGCTGCGCTCCGGTCGATCCCGTTGTATTTCTGGGATGGCAACAGCTATCCCGGGCTGACGACCCGGCTCTTCTCCCGCTATATCAAAGCTGTCTTCGTCGCTTTTGACAGCACCGCCAAGTACCTCAGGCATACAGATGCCGTGAACTACTGGATCCCAGTCCGGGATGAATTCCTCACCCCACATCCGCGTGATCATCAGGCAATGGGACTGAGCCCGGATAAGCCGATAATATTCGTCACGGGCGGTTCACAAGGCTCCAAAGCGATCAATGAGGCTGTCGCAGGATCGGTTTCCGAGATACTCGGCAGTGGGTATCAGCTGATCTGGCAGACAGGAAAGGCACAGGCGGAGCACTATCAGAAAGAGTTCTCCGGGATGCAGGGGATATATATCTTCGGCTTTGATCCGGATATTCCGGGGATCATGCAGATATCGAAGATGGCGATCACGAGATCCGGGGCTATGACGCTGGCTGAGCTCCAGGCAGCCAAGCTTCCCGCGATCCTCATCCCGCTTCCTACGGCAGCGGAGAACCACCAATACTACAATGCGCTCGACCAAGAGAAGAAGGGCGTCGCTCTTTTACTCGAGCAGTCTTCCTTGAGCCCCGTCAAGCTGATGGAGAGCATCCGCAAGGTCGAGAGAGAATATTTGAACTACAAGAAAGCTCTGGAAGCGATTCCGCTCGTGAACGTTGCCGGAGCGATCACAGACTATGTCATGAAAGACATTACGACCAAGGAGAGTTAAGATGCTTGGACGCACAAAAAAGATACACTTTATCGGAATAGGCGGGATCGGGATGTCCGGTATCGCCGAGTTCCTGCATAATCAAGGGCTGGAGATCAGCGGTTCGGACATGAAGAAGACCGACCTGACCAACCATCTGGAAGCGATCGGCATCCCTATCGTCGAGGGGCATGATCCCGGTCTGGTCAAAGAAGTCGATGTCGTCGTCAAGTCCTCCGCGGTAAAGGATGACAATCCGGAGATCCAAGCCGCGAAACAGATGAAGATCCCCGTGATCCGACGGGCGGAGATGCTCGCGGAGATCACCCGGATGAGCTTTAGCATCGGGATCTCCGGCACCCACGGGAAGACAACGACCACCTCGATGGCTGGGATGGTCTTGGAAGCAGCCGGGCTTGACCCCACGATATTTGTCGGCGGTAAAGTCAAGAACTTCGGCTCGAACAACGTCATGGGTTCCGGCAAGTACATCGTCGTCGAAGCTGACGAATATGACCACTCTTTCTTATCCCTGACTCCCTGCATCGCGGGGATCACGAATATTGACACCGATCATCTGGACTGTTATCGTAATCTGGATGATATCAAGGGAGCTTTCGTCGAATATGCGAATAAAGTCCCCTTCTTCGGTTCCGTAATCGCCTGCCTGGAGGATCCGGGAGTCCAAAGCATACTTCCCCAGATCAACAAAAAGGTACTCACCTACGGGTTTTCCCGGCAGGCTGATATTCAAGCCCTGAACATCCAGATGAAGGATTTTACGGCTTCATTCGACGTCACCTACAAGAGCTACAAGCTTGGCAGGGTCTCGATGAAGGTCACCGGTAAGCACAATATCCTGAATGCCTTGCAAGCGGTAGGGATCGGGCTGGAGCTGGACATCCCCTTCAAGGCGATCAAGGAAGGGCTGGCAAACTACAGCGGGGTCTATCGCAGATTTGAGCTCAAGGGCGAAGCCGGCGGGGTCACAGTCTATGACGACTACGCGCACCATCCGACCGAGATCGTCGCGACCCTTGAAGGCTTCAAGGACAGCACCCGCAGGAGGATCGTCACCCTGTTTCAACCTCACTTGTTCTCCAGGACCAGAGACCTCTATACCCAGTTTGGCAAAGCCTTCTTCTCTTGTGACTTCCTCATTCTTGCGCCGATATACCCGGCACGGGAACTGCCTATCCCGGGAGTCACCTCGCACATGATCGCCGATGCGGCAATAAACTCCGGACATCACAACCTGATCTGCCTGGAAAACAATGCCGATATAGTGCCGGAAACCCTCTCCAGACTTGAGAAAGGAGACATCCTGATCACTATGGGTGCGGGTAACATCTGGCAGTATGGTGAAGAAATATTGAGCAGACTGCGAGAAAACAGTTGACACAATACATAACTCTAAAAATATTAGTGCCTTATGGTCTTGACATCGTTTTCGCAAAAACGACCCATGAGGCTGTAAGAACTATAAATAGCAAAAGGTAAGGAAATGAACTCAAGAGATCGTAAGCGACGTGGTCATAGCAGATACTATGTCTATTTTGTTTTGTCTCTTGTAGCGCTTGCCCTTGTCGGCGGAGCTATCTTCTATCTGCTCAGATCGTTGAGCATCTTCGACGTGAAGAAGATCGAAGTTAGCGGGAATCATGCCGTCGGAGACAGCCTGATCGCCAAGTTCACCGGCAAGTATGTGGGTCAAAACCTCTTTTCCGTGCCGACTCATACCCTGAAAAAGGAACTCACCTCTCTCTCTCGGGTGAAGTCCGTTCGCATCCGCAAACGGCTGATGCATACCCTCAATGTCGCCATTACCGAAAGACAGGGCATCCTCTACATCAAGACCCTTGAGGGTGATCTCTTTCCGGTGGATGAGAGCGGTATCGTCTTGACCCGTTATGGCAAGGTCTATATCGAAGACCTTCCGATCATGAGCACATATTTCAGCACCGCCAAGCTCCGTCCCGGGATACGTCTCAAGGGCAAGGACCTGGATCGCGTCCTGACTTTTCACAAAAAGCTCATGCATGATGCCGCGGATTTTGTTCCCCGAGTTTCGGAGTACTACGTGATCGATAACACAATCTACATGATAGATGCCAATACCGGTATGCGGATCATCCCCGGTGACGAAGACCTTCAGGCGCAGTTACGCCGCTACATCTTCGTCCTGGAAAACGGCAACATCGGGAATCACAAACTGCTTGATCTGCGCTACAGCAAGCAAGTGGTCGTAAAGGCGGAGACACAATGAGATCAAACATCATCACAGCACTGGACATCGGATCACAGAACATCCGTGTGATCATCGCCCAGCAGCACAAAGACAACCGTCTGGAGATCAAAGGCATCAGCCAGGTTCCCTCGCAGGGGATAGAGCGTGGGATAGTCCGCGATATTTCTCTTGCGAGCGAGTGCATTCGCAAAGCCCTCGAAGAGGCAGAGACGGTTGCCGATATCAAAGCTCAGAATATTTTCACCAATATCAGTGGAGACCATGTCCGCACCGCGATCGCGGACGGCAGGATCTCTATTCCCTCGATCAGTTCCAACGAACCGGGAGAGATCACCGGCGAACACCTGGAGCAAGTGATCGAGGAATCCAAGAACATCGTCAAGATCCAGAAAGGGGTGGAACGCTGTCGCATCCTGCACAGCATCCCTCAGAGCTATGCCATCGACGGACACGAGGATATCCACAATCCGGTCAATATGAACGGTTTCGTCCTGCTTGCCCGGGTCTGTTCCGTCTTTGCTGAGATCACGCCTCTGCGCAATCTCAGCAAGTGCATCGAGCTTGCCGGATATCACATGGAACAGGAGAACTTCGTTCTCAATCACATCGCGATAGCCAATTCCGTCCTTTCCGAGGATGAGAAGCGGCTTGGCTGCATCCTGCTCGATATCGGCGGCGGAACCTGCGACATAGCGATCTACAACCGCAACGTCTTGGAAAAGATCCTCGTCGTTCCGATGGCGGGGATGAACATCACCGAAGACTTGGCTATTGGGCTCAAGACGACACTCTCCAGTGCCGAGATGATCAAGCAGGAATATGGTTCTGCGTATGCCGCAGGAGTCGATCCCAGCCAGGAAGTCGAGATAGAGGGGATCAGCGGCAGAGCTTCTATGCGAAAGTCTGTTGCGCTGGTCAGCCATGTCATTCAGCATAGGGTAGAGGAGATGCTCACCTTGTGCTATAACAAAGCAATGGATCATTACACACCGGAATTGGTCACCGCAGGCATCGTCCTGACGGGTGGTAGCGCCAATCTCCGGGATATAGACGTCGTCGTGGAGAAGGCTTTTAATCTCCATGTGAAGACCGCTACTCCAAATACCAAGCGTCTCTTTGGGCTGGTCAACCAGCTCGATGATCCCGCTTTTGCGACAGCGGTCGGTTTGCTTTATCACGGAGCCGGTCAGGAACGCGAAGTTCGCGTCGGTTCATTCAATCTTCCCGGGATCCAGCCTGTCAAGATCTGGGATAAAATGAAAAAACTACTAAAAGACTTTACATAACCAATGGGGGAACAATGATCGAATTTGACGAAAAACCTGCAAAGATAGGTACCAACATCAAGATCATCGGAGTCGGCGGAGCCGGCGGAAACGCGATCAATACTATGATCGCCAACGACCTTTATGGCGTGGAATTCATCGCCGCAAATACAGATTCCAGTGATATCCAAAAGTCCAAGGCAAAGATGACACTACAGCTTGGCAAGAAGATAACCCGTGGTTTGGGCACCGGAGCCAATCCGGAGCTTGGTTCACGTGCCGCGGAAGAATCCAAGGACGAGATCAAGAGCCATCTTCAGGATGCGGATATGGTCTTCATCGCTGCCGGTATGGGTGGCGGAACCGGAACCGGCGGAGCGCCTGTTTTGGCTAAGATAGCCCGGGAAATGGGGATCCTGACCCTGGGGATCGTGACGACGCCTTTTGGCTTTGAAGGACAGAAACGTAAAGAAAACGCTGCCGAAGGTATCCGTAACCTCAAAGAATACGTGGACACCCTGATCGTCATCCCCAATGACAAGCTTTCCGAGATCTATCATGATCTCAACCTCATCGAGGCTTTCCAGAATGCCGATAACATCCTATTCGAAGCTGCCAAAGCTATCTCTGATATTATCAACGTCACCGGCTACATGAATGTGGACTTCGCCGACGTCAAGTCCATTACCCAGAACATGGGCTACGCTCTGATGGGAACAGGCATCGCCGAAGGCGAGAACCGTGCGGTCAACGCTGCCAAAGCGGCGATCAACAATCCTCTCCTGTCCGATGTCAATCTTGCCGGATGCCAGTCCATGCTCATCAACGTCACTTCCGGACCGGATCTTAAGATGAGCGAATATGCCTCGATCGCTCAGGTCATCAGCAATGAGACCGGAACCGCAGCGAACATCATCTCCGGCTGGATCGTCGATGATAATATGATCGGCAAGGTCTCCGTGACCTTGATCGCGACCGGACTGAAGAATAATGAAGGTGACAGAGTGATAGACTTTATCCCTTCCCATATCAATCCTCTTCCTACCACCAGTCAGCCCAAGATAATCCCGGAAAAGACCGATGAAGACATCTCGGATATTCTGGGGCGGATCACGTCGAACAAGAATATCCCTCTGAATTCATCCGAAGACAGAACCAAGGCAGAAGAGACGACCAAGCGTCCCATGTATAATGCTGACGTCCCTTCGTTCCTCAAAGCATTAGACTAACCATAACCATAAGCTACCATTAAGTACAGGATCAAGCGCGTTTCCCAGACGCGCTTGCGAATCGCCGGCTTCCCCCAGCCGGCGATTCTTATTTATAGTTTGGCTCAAACAGTCGCTTGCGGCTTCAGCTCTTTGACCCTAAATATAAAGAAGAGTGTCCCGGCTAAGCCAAAAGCACTTGCGGTAAAGAAGTTTAGCATCGGGCTGCGGATCCAGAGGAATGCCCCTCCAAACGCAGCCAGCGATACGATGACATCCCGGATCAGATAGTATGTCCCGAAGGTGGAAGCTTTGGCATCCTCCGGGGCAAGGTCCAGGATCATGGCTTTTCGCGTCGGTTCACCAAATTCCTTGAGTCCCCGCAGGATGAAGGCGAAGATAAAAGCAGTATAGCTTTGGCAAAATGCCAAGACCAGCGGGAAGAGAGTAAAGTTCATAAAGGTGATGGCGATATACGGTTTGCGATGGCTTCGATCGGCAAGGTAAGCTACAGGGATATAGATCAGCATCGCGGTGACCATCTCCACAGCCGTGAGGACACCGAACTGGGTTGCTTTGAGCCCCTTAGACTCCATTACCCAGACGACGACGAAGGCATAGGGGATCTGCTCACAAAAACGCACCAGGATATCTGAGATCAAGAGCCTCTTTAGCTGGGAGGATAGCCTGAGTTTCATACCCGACGTTTCCTTCGCTTTCTTTGGGGGAGGTGTAATGAATAGCTGCTGGATGACCAGCGCGATCAAGGCAAATACGATGGCAACAAGAAAGGCGTAGCGGATCCCGCGGATCCTGCCGTAGGTCTGGATGAACCATCCGCCCATCAGCGGTCCCAGAGCCATGGGGATCCTGCGCACGAGGGAGTGCATCGTCACGCCCATCCCGCGTTTATTTACCGGGAGAGTAGTAGCGACGAGGCTCATCGTAGCGGGTAGTGAGATCGCCGTCCAGGAGAGGAAGAATATCGAACCGACGATGACAGCGACCCAGCTTGGGATCAATACCACGATGCTAAAGCCGAAAATTGCCAGAAGGTTAAAGAATAGCAGCGCCTTACGATAGCCGAGTTTATCCGAAAGCCAACCCCCTGGGAAGCTGTAGAGCGCGCTTAATAGATTATCCATCCCGTTCAGCAATCCGATCAGGATAGGCGTACCTCCCAAGGCGATCAAATAGATCGGGAGAAACCTCTCCGCCATCTTTTCGCCCATGCCAACGAGGATCGCCATGCTCAGGGTAGCGACCAAGCCCGGCTTCAGCGCCAGGAAGTTTGTGATCTTTCTCCAGTTCATTTTAGCTTGAGTAGGATGGTAGTGAGGAAATAGCCCAGGATCATCACCAATGCCGAAAGCGCAAAGGCGAGATAGAAATTCATCTCCCGCTTGAGTAATTGCGGGAAGATCACAAAGAAGAGGAGAGAGGGGAGCACCAGCCAGAAGATATCCAAGGACAAAGCTCCGATCCTTTTGGTATCCTTGGTCTCGATGAACATCCAGATCATGGCAATGAACGAGACCAAGGGAACCGAAGCCAGGATCGCCCCAATGACCGTGCTGCGTTTCGAGATCTCGGTGATCAGCACGATCAGGACAGCCGAGACGATTACCTTGATCACATAAATCATCAGAGGATTATCCCACCACCCAGCAGGATATCACCGTCGTAGATCGCGGTGATCTGTCCCGGAGTTATCGAAAGCTGTGGCTCATCAAAGACTATCCGCACTCGGTCTGTCCCTTCCGGATAGACTGTGCAAGCTGCCGCGTCGTGCCCGAGCCGGATCTTCGCGCTGAGTCGGCTGGGCTCGGTGATCCCCGCGACGGAGATCCAGTTTACGCTCCCGGCGACAAGCTCATTGTGGAACAGGGCATTCTGGGGTCCGACGATGATGCGGTTGTTCTTCGCATCGATCTCGATCACATAGTAAGGTTCGCTCATCCCGCTCAATCCCAGATTCCGCCTTTGTCCGATCGTATAGTGGATCAGTCCTTCGTGAGTACCGACCTTCTTTCCCGTCTGGTCGATGATATCCCCGGAACTGAAGGTATCTCCCGGGAAGAGAACCGAATAATCATCCGTCTCGAGGAAGTCCTGACTTTCCTTCTTCTTGACGAGATACTCCCAGCCTTTACGCATGGCAAGCTCCCGGAGTTCCTCCTTTCTCGTCATACCCAGGGGGAAGAGGGTGTTGGCAAGCTGCTCCTGAGAAAGAAAGACCAGGAAGTAAGATTGATCCTTGGTCGGGTCGATAGCCTTGCGCAGTTGCCATCTTCCGCTTTGCTCGTCCCGCGTTTTGCCGACGTAGTGTCCGGTGGCAAAATAGTCAAACTCGATCCCGCTTTCCGCGGCGACCTTGGGCAGCAGTCCGAACTTCATCCGCTGATTGCAAAATACGCAGGGATTCGGCGTTCTGCCATCCAAATAGGTGTTGCAGAAATAGGAGAGGACGTTCTCTCGGAATTCATCCTTAAGGTGGATCACGTGATGCTCTATCCCGAGCTTCTGCGCCGCAGCCTTAGCCGCTTCGATATCTTCCGCTTCACCGGGACCAAAGCATCCGCTTTTGGTAGATTCCTTGATCGGGATCGTCTCATCCCAGATCGCCATTGTCAGCCCGATCACCCGATATCCCTGTTCTTGCAAGAGCAGGGCGGACATCGTCGAATCTATTCCTCCGCTCATTCCCAGAGCGACTGTTTTGTTTATCATGTGTTTACCTCTATGAAGCTCTCCAATCTAAGCAATGAACGGGAGTCGATCGCTTCCGGACGATCTCCCTCAAGCGTGAGGAAGGGGAGCTCTATGTACTTCTTTAATAATATATTGTCGATCTGCATATGGCAAAACGACTGTGTATAGCTGATCACTGCGTCGATCTTTCTGCGGCTCAGCTCAAGGCGGATATCCTCCAGACGCTCGAACACAGTATAGGGATAGGTATAGATCAGGTATTGCTCCACGATGTCCGGCAGGCAGGAGGGCATGGAGAACTGTCTCTGTACCTCATTGAAGACCACATCAACTCCCATATTGAGCAGGGTGTCATAGAGATCGGAGTAGATCGGCGGGACTCCCAGATAGGCGAGGCGGAGTTTACGCGGGATCGGCTTCCGTTGCCTCGCTTCCCGGAGGAATTCGTCCAGCTCGGTCTCATAGCGATCGGGATCCCCGTTCATATCGGAGGAATTGACCAGCCACAGATGGTTTTCCTTCCCGCTGACGACTCCTTCCTGCCAGGTCAGCTCATCCAGTTCGATCAGCTTCCTGCGGATGGCGTCCAGACGGTGTTTCATCTCAAGAGTCTGATGTCTCGATACTCCGAAATGCTCTTCCAACCGACTGATCTCTGCATCCAGAGCTTTGTATTCCCGGATGGACGGGAACGAGAAATTATAGACAGGCAGCCCTTCATCGGCGAGTAATTCGAGCAGGGACTGACCATTGGCGCAATCCCCCTGCGCTACGCCGATCACCTCATCGACTCCCGCTTCCAGGGCGGCGGAATAGTTCCCCTTGATCCAACTGCAGATCGTGCGGGGAAAGCCTTTCAGCTCCGCCTGATAGATGTGCTTTCCGGATTCTCCGGTGACAAAGATATTGTTCAGGTCGATCGGGATCTGTCCCGCGGCAAAGACTACTTCGACGGGGAACGAGGTGGTGAACCCTATGCGTTTTTGCTTATTCACAGGCGATCTCCAGGTATTGATCCTCAAGCTCGGCGATCAATTCGTCGATCCGGTTGATCTTGTCTTCCAGTTCACGCATCTCCTTCTGAGTCGCGCTCAGCAGCGCAGGATCCGAGTAGGTCTGCGAATCGGAAAGACGGCTATGGACGTCTTCCAATTGAGCTTTCAGGCGTGCTTCCTCAGCTTGCTGCTCCTCGATCCGGCGATGCAACTGCTCGATGTAATAAGGATTGATCTTCCGTTTTTTGATCGTCTGGGGAGTCTTGTCCTTGACCGGCTCCGGCTCACTGAAGGCGATCTCCAGAGCTTTGGCGAGGTCATCCCTCAGCTCGGATATCGTGACGTAGCTCTGGCTCTGATCCGGGGTCAGCTTCTTGTTGAACACCCAGTATTTATTCGCCAGCTCTTCGATAAAATAGCGATCGTGCGAGACGAAGATGATCGTCCCGGAATAGTCCTGCAAGGCTGTCAGCAGGCTATCGGTCATTTCGATGTCCAGATGGTTGGTCGGCTCGTCCAGGATCAGGAGGTTTGGCTTTTGATGCACCAAAACGCTGAGCGAGAGGCGGGACTTCTCACCGCCGGAGAGGACGCTGACCTGTTTATCGACGTCATCTCCGCGAAATCCGAATCTTGCCAGCCATCCCAGTACGTATCCCACGGGTTCGAGCGGAACCAGGCTCCAGATGGTCTCTTTCGCGGTCAGCCCGGGATCGAGATTGATCTGATGCTGGTCATAATAGCCGATCGAAAGGCTCGCTCCGGTCTTACACTTTCCCCCAAGAATATAGTTCTCTCCAAGGATCAGCTTGAGCAGAGTGGTCTTACCACAACCATTGGGTCCCAAGATACAGATCCTGTCCCGGTACAGCCCGTGCAGATCGACCTCACGCGCCAGTTCTCTGCCATCGGCAAAGCCAAAACTCAGGTCTTTGGTCACGAAGACGTCATTACCGCTGCGTGAATTGGTATCGATCTTGAGCTTGATCTTAGGCGCCAGCTTGGGTTGTTCGATCCGCTCGACCTTTTCCAAAGCCTTGAGGCGGGACTTGGCTTGGTTGGTCTTTTGTCCTGCCATGTTCTTGGCGATGAAGGCTTCCGTTTCGGCGATCCATTTCTCTTGCGCCTTCGCAGCTTTCTCCGCTGCAGCTCTGGCGATGTCATCGGCTTCCTTGAACGAACTGTAGTTGCCCTTGGTCACGCTCAGTCTTCCGTCCCGGATAAGCCAGATCGAACTGACCGTGTTATCCAGGAACTTCCGATCGTGCGAGACGACTAGGAACGGCTTGTCCAGATTGCTGAGATAGCGTTCCAGCCAGGCGATCATCGCTATATCGAGATGGTTGGTGGGCTCGTCCAGAACGAGAATATCGTGCGGGGAGAGGAGCATTGCGGCAAGGTATATCCGCGTCTGTTCTCCTCCACTGAAGATATTGAGGGGTTTTTGCCACTCAGATTCCGGGAAGTTTAGCGAGGACAGCACGTATTTGATCTGATTGTCAAAGTCATAAGCGCCTGTCTCGTGATACTTTTCGATGATCCGGTTCAGGCGATCCTCCAGCTCTTGGGTGTGCTCTCTGCGCAGAGCTTCCGCGAGCACGGTCATTTCCCGGGTGAGGGAAAGCAGATCCGGACGGGAACTGCGGATATAGTCTATCATGACGATATCCTGTTCCAGATAGAGCGATTGGGGGAGGTAGGAGGGGACGCAGTTCTTCGCTCGGATGACCTTGCCTTCCGAGGGTTCCAGCATGCCCAGCATGATCTTGATCAGCGTGGATTTCCCGCAGCCGTTCGAACCGATCAGCCCGATCCGGCTGTTATGCTCCAGACTGCAATTGATATCCCGCAGAATATAATTGGCTGAAAACTCTTGTGAAACGTCTATTACTTGTATCAAACTCATTATCGTATCCGGTTTTATAAACTTCGGGGATAGTCTGAGGATAGTCCTCTGATGTCAACTGCAAAATATTGCTTGTCAAAAAAACGGCTCTGTATTTATTGGCTCTAACCGGCTCGGGATGTAGCGCAGTCCGGCTAGCGTACTTGAATGGGGTTCAAGTGGTCGCAGGTTCAAATCCTGTCATCCCGACCAGTTCTTTTTCCGATCCCGGCTTTTGCCGGGATTTTTTTTGCTCCGCTTTCCTATCGATCACAATTTCACCACCATTGCGCGCAAGCTATCATCTTGTAGTCTGCTTGTACTCATCTTGTACTCAACTTGAACTCAACTTGAACTCAACTTGAATGAAATTCAAGAAAACTACTTGGAGATTCAGTGGGGATTGAGAGTATTTCAACACAGAGACACAGAGACGCAGAAACACAGAGAGAAGAGTGAGTTTTAATTACACAGAGACACAGAGAATCAGAGAGAAGATAATATTAAAACAGAGTAAAGAAGTAAAAGAGAATTGGGTTTGTGATATATCCGTAGTGTAGCATGCCAATGCTACGCTGCGCGGTTAATGGGTTAACGGGTTAATAGGTTAATGGGTTAATGGAGGACGCCCTTAGCTGGGTGTTATGTAGCATTGGCATGCTACACTACGCGGTTAACGGGTTAATAGGTTAGTGGGTTAATGGAGGACGCCCCATGCTGGGTGTTATGTAGCATTGGCATGCTACACTACGAAAAATTGGGCTGCCGAATTCTGTTCGGCAGGGGTAGCAAAGCGATATGTATCATCAGCTTGTGCGGCAGCCACTCATCACTATCTAAGCGGAATCCATTTCATGGATAGTGATCTGCTGGATTCCAGTCTTCACTGGAATGACGATAGCAAAGACTACGGATGGCACTCGCATCCTCAGGTAGCGCAAGCACTTTCTTCTTTCTTAATTCTTCTTTCATTGTTCAAGCCCCCCTCTTTCCCTTCTTGACTCTGTTTTAACAAAAAAACTTTATCTCTCTCCCTCTCTCCCTCTCTGCGTCTCTGCGTCTCCGCGTCTCTGTGTAAAAGAACAAGCACTACACATCAAGCAGATCGGTCTCGGTATCCTGAGATGCGACTATGAGGTTGATGTCGCTCCTAATCGTATCTAGGAATTCCTTCATGGTATTATACGCTATCTCTGGTTTATTGTTCTCTTCGCTCAGATGTGCTAGCACGATGTGCTTGATCTCAGGATGATGAATGAGTCTTACTAAGGCGACTGCTTGCTCGTTCGATAAATGACCATCCTCACCACTAATTCTCTGCTTAAGAAACCATTCGTAGCTTCCGTTAAGGAGCATGTTCTTATCATGATTACTTTCTAGAACTATTGTTGAACACTCCTTTAGATATCGTTCGGTAGTCTTGAGATACTTGCCGAGATCTGTTGCTACTCCGAGTTTCCTCCATGGCATTTCTGCATGGGTGAAGGTAAAATTACACCCATCTACAGCATCGTGATTACTTTGGAAAGATCTGATAACAATATCACCAATCGGAAACTCATCTTCGGACTGGAAGAACTTTATTCTCCCCTTTAAGTCGCCTAACGCTTTGAGAGATTTGTAATAAGTCGGTTCTGTTATATAAACTGGTATCTGTAAGGTGCGGGACAAAGCCCCGACACTGCGGGTGTGATCCGAATGCTCGTGGCTGATGAGAACGGCTCGAACGATCGAGCGGTCGATATGGAATCTATCCAGGACTGAGAGGATGCGGCGAACGGGGATCCCCGCATCCAGGATCACGGCATGTTCACGGCTGTGAACGACGAGGCAGTTCCCCTTACTGCCGCTGGCAATGACACAGACTTTGAACATTTACTTGGTGGGGCGATATATTCTGTAATAGCGGTTGTTTAGCTTGTCAAATTCGCTCCAGACGGAGTTTTCCGGCGCAGCTTCGATGAGCTGCAGAACGCCGGTGCTCTGGGCATCCATGTTATCACAGAGATGGAGGACGACAGCTTCCAGCGTTTGTGGCAGGCGAACCGAGGCTTTTTCATATTCTCCGTGATGGGAGAGGATCAGGTGACGCAGATTCAGGAGAGTCTCTTCCGGGAAGCCTACGATGCGGGAAGCATGTTCGCAGACGAGCTGGTCTGAGAGGCTGAGGTGTCCGATCAATCTACCGATATCGGTGAATTCGATCGCAGTCGAGCTTTCATATTCAAGGACTTTCGCAACGTCGTGAAGCAACGCGCCGGAGAGGAGCAGGTCACGACAGACGGGATACATCCCCGCGGCAAAGTCGCAGATCTTGGCAACTGATAAGGTATGCTCCAGGAGTCCGTGCATGTAGTTATGATGCCAGGACTTCGCAGCGGGAGCATTCTGATAGCGGGCGAAGAATTCCTTGTCGCCGAAGATCGAGAGGAGGAGCTTTTGCAGGAAAGGATCCTCAAAGCTGTCGATGATCGCAAAGAACTCAGCCGCCATTTCCTCGGGGTCTCGCTTGCTGGTGGTGAGGAATTCGTTTATATCATACTCGGAATGGTCGGCAAAGCGGGTCTTGGTGATGTTTAGCTGGATCTGTCCCTTGTAGCTGACGACGGTCGCTTTGATCTTGATGACGTCGCCGACGTCGAAGTTCTCAGCTTCTTTCTTGGCATCTTTCCAGACGTTTCCGCTGACGTTGCCGCTCTTATCCCGGAGGCGAAGACGCAGGTAATGGTCGTTCTTGCCTTCGCGGAGCTCTTTTTCGGTGACCAGGTAGAAGTCCACGACTTCCTGACCGACCATCTGGCTCATTTCTGCGATATTGATGTGGTTTTCCATATTTAGATCACTTTATAAAGGTTATTTTTGTCGTTTGATGTCTGGCAACTCCCCGCTCATCACGATAGCTCGCTTTGAGGAGGTAGATCCCGTTGCCGGGGAAAGCCTTGGGGCTGATCGTCCGAAGCTCGGTAGCGCTGCTGTCGCTTTGCCAGATCAGCTGCCCGCGGACGTTGTATAGCTTTAGCCCGGTCAGCGAACCTTTCCCGTCAACCCTGATCATCACCGGACTTCCCTGGCTGGGGTTTGGATAGACGCTGAGCAGGAACGGGCTGAGAGTCTCGTCAACCGCATCCATTGCCGTAGCGAGGTCTTTGAAATTGGCGTATAGAACCTGTCCTCCGGGCAATTGGAACCAGTAATAGAGCCGATAGTTCTGCGCGAGATCATCGAGAGCGATGTTGCTGAGCGAGGTGCTGTAATCCTTGACTACGTTCTGCCCGGCGGATAAGCCGGTCGAGATCGTGTCGCCAAAGGCGATCCAGCGGTTGAACACATAGAGCTGGTTCCCGGAGAAGTCCGAGCGCTTGAAGAAGGCGACGAAAAGCCGTCCGGAGGTGACGAGGTTCGGTTCTGCCGTAGTACTAAATAGGTGGGTCGAGGAATTGCTTAGCATCAGCCTGATCGAGAGGTTTTCACCCTCTGTCGGGAAAGTGAGGCTGCAGGATCCGTTCGAGATGAACGACCTTTGCTGGGCTACAAGCGGGGCAAGCGCATCAAAATCACTCCCGTATTCATCCGTCAGACCGCAGAGCCGTTCATCCCCGTTCAGGATGCTGACCGGGGTCGAGAAGAGCGAATACCAGGAAAACCGTGAGACCGCACCGATATTGGAAAGGCTATCGGAGAGGACGGGGAAGTAGTTCAGGCGGTGCAGATCGGCTCCCTCTGGGGCATCCTGCAAAGCGTTGATCGACTCGATCTCGTAGTTTCGCAGGAAGTTTTCAGCCATGAGTATCGGCATGGGGGCGTTGAAAGCGTTAAAATATCTGGTCTTGGTATTATTGAAGAGGGTGTCCGTATCGGCAAACTCGCTGGAGAGGATAGCCCGCATCTTGAGCTGCATGGGATCCCGTTCGAGGCTGAATTGGTAGGCGGTATAGGGAACGACGCCGGTATCCAGGATAAACTGACTTTGGGGCTGGATCGTCGTGTTTACCGGGATGGTCGCCTGATGGGTAAAGCCCGCGCTGGCGGGTGAGGTCACCGTCAGGGCGATGCTCGCATTGGTCACGGCGTATTGGCTGTGGTTGTATATGGTAAATTTCGGGGCAACCGTTGCTCCCGGAGCGATGCTTCCGCCCAGCTCGATATTCGCCAGTTCGAGATCATTGGAACTGAGGAGGAAATCTCCCACCACGTTCATAAGAAATTCACAATCGAAGCCGGCGCTTGCCATGGTCTGAAAATAGGGGACAGAGACGTTTGTATTCAGGTAATAGCTGTGGGTTCCGCCTCCGATCGAAGCTGCGACGTAGGGTCCGTTGTAACCTGTATTGTAGGTCACGATCAGCCAGATCACCTCAGTCTGGATCGCCGTGCCGAAGTCAAAGTACATCTGGTTTTGATCTACGGTGGTGATCACCTGACCGACGCGTTGCTGTGGCTGACCGTTGTTATCGGTAAAAAGCTCGACTGTCACGGGATGACCGGTGACAGGGAAGTAGATGGAAGCGCCGGTGATCGAGAACTGAGCCAGAGAAAGGCTGGGATACTGGGCTTTGAAGTTATACCTTACCGCCCATTGATCAGAGCCATACCAATGATAATCATCGGTACCGGTATTATAGCCGAAGCTATACTCCCGGGTCGGGGTGCTGATGACCTGCTCTCCGCTTCCGGGGAGGAATTCGACCGCATTCAGCGCCAGAGCGCTGAGGAACAGGATCATGAGTATCAGAGTCTTTCTCATTCCATCTCACCTATGAGCTTTCTGGCGCGAAGCAAGTCGCCCTGCATCGCCAGGATCAGCTCTTCTTTGGTTCCAAAGACCTTCTCTTCCCGCAGGTATTGGAGGAATTCCACCCGCAGGTCTGCATCATAAACGTCGCCATTAAAGTCAATTATGTAAGTCTCGATTTGGACTGCGTTGTCTTTTTTCAAGGTGGGGCTGGTGCCGATATTTGTCAATCCATAATATGCGCGATCCTGCAAGTGGACGCGGGTCAGATATATCCCCATCGCGGGGATGAGTTGAAGCGGGTCATTGGGATGCAGATTGGCGGTCGGAAAGCCCATACCCTTTCCCCAGCCTTTGCCATGCTCGACCTTTCCTCCGATGCAATAGGGGTGGGTCAGGAGCTTGGCAGCATCGGGGACGTTGCCATAGCGGAGCATATTGCGGATCATACTGCTGCTGACAGGGGCGTCGTCGTGCATCACCGGATCGATATAGATCAGGCGGTAGTCATATTCACTGGCATAGCGTTCCAGGAAATGGTAGTTTCCCTCGCGACCCTTGCCGAAATGGGAGTCAAAGCCTACGACGATCACAGCCGGATGATAGGTCGGGATGAGATAGCTGCTGAGGAAATCGTACGCGGCAGTATCCGCAAAGCCTTGGGTAAAGTCCAGCACCTCGACCGTATCGATCCCCAGTTCCTTGAGTTTGCGGATCCTTACCGGGATCGGCATCAGCAGCATCGGGGCTGCCGGATGATAAAGCGTGTAAGCGGGATGGTTCCCGTAGGTGATGACAACGGGGTTCAGGCTTTCCCGTTCGGCTTCAAGGAGCATCGTTCCAAGAAGCTTCCGATGACCCAGATGGATCCCGTCGAAGTTGCCGATCGTGATGATATTTCTCATAGGTGTAAATTCACTTTGGGGCTGATGCTACCCTCTTTGCGGGTTCCGATTCCCAGGAGCTTTCCGCTTTGGGAGAGCATCATCAAAGCCGGAGTATCCTCTCCCTGAGCCGCAAATGGGCGTCCGTGAAAGAGATGCAGTTCCTGCTCGGGATCGCAGACGAAGTGGGGGAGAGAACTGAGGATCTTTTCAGGGGGGACGAACAGCTCTGTGGCGGGATGAGTCTCCAGGAAGTCCAAAGTATATGCGTCCGAGACGCTTTGCGTTCCAATCCCGGTACGTCTGAGAGCTGTGGTATGCCCGATGCAACCCAGCTTCTCGGCTAACCATTCGCTCAGGCTGCGGATATATGTGCCCTTGGTCACGGTGCAGCGATAGGTCAGGCTGGTCTCTGTCACATGGAGCACTTTGAAGGCATGGACGGTGACAGGGCGAACAGGCATCGTCACTTCCTCGCCTTTGCGAGCATATTCATAAGCCCGCTTTCCGGCAAGCTTGATCGCCGAATATGCGGGGACAGGAAGCTCGCTGATCGACAGAGCAAGGCTTTCCAATTCCGGGTTACTGAGTGAAAAAGGAGGGATAGGCATCCTGCGGATCACCTCTCCGGTGAGGTCGCCGCTGTCCGTTTGCGTTCCGAATTCGAGAGTCGCTTCATAGGTCTTGGCGTCAGCTTCCGGATATTGAGCCAGACGGGTGTAAAAGCCGAAGCAGAGGACCATCAGACCGCTGGCAAAAGGATCAAGGGTTCCGGTGTGCCCGATCCGCCTGATCCCGGTGAGTTTTCTTAGGCGCCGGATCACGTCGAAGGAGCTGATCCCGGTGGGTTTGTCCACCAGGAGGAAGCCTGAGGGATCAGGCATTGGTCTCCAGTTCCGCGATCGCCTCTCTAAGATGCTCGGTTAGCTCTGCCTTGATCTGTTCCAAGGGGGCGTTGATATGAGCTCCTGAGGCGCTGCGATGACCGCCACCGCCATAGAGGCAGGCGATACGGTTCACATCGAGCTTGGGAGAACGCAGGCTGACCTTATAGGCGTTCGGGGCTTCCTCACGCAGATAGACGATGGCATCGATGTCTTTGACGCCCTGAACCATGCGGGTGACGTTCATCACCGTTTCCGGATCGATGTTGTTCCGCTTGAGCATGTCCAGAGTAGAATACAGGAAGAGTATCCTGCGATCCAGAGCAAGCTCGATGGTGCTGAGGACTTCACCGTTGTAGCGCATCTCTTCGGGGGAAATGTCCAGGAAGAAATGCTTGTGCAGGAGGTGAGGTTTGATCCCCAGCCGGGTCATCGCTGCCGAGGTCGCAAAGACTTCCGCGTCTGTATTACCGTTGGTAAAGTTATTCGTATCGTTGAGGATGGTCGTATAGAGGCAGCTGACTATTCCGATGCGGGCTTTATCCGGCAGGGATTCCAGATCCTTGTGCAAGGTATGGAAGATGATGCATCCGACGGAGGCGAAGCTCGGGTCGATAAAGCTGTATTCGGCGGGGATCAGTCGATGCTCCACCAGGTGGTGATCGATGAGCAGGACGCGCTCTGCCTTTTCTACGAGGGCTTCACGCTCTCCCAGTCTGTCCAGGGAATTGCAGTCCAGGACTATCATCGTCTGGTAGGCGAGATCCTTGTCCCAGAGGCGTAAATGGTTATCCTGCATCAGGTAGGCGTACTTATCCAGATTGAGCTTATCGACGACGATCTCAGAGATGATCCCTCTTTCTCTCAGGAAGCTCTGCAACGCCAGCGAGGCGCAAAAGCCGTCGCCATCGGGATTCGTATGGCTCATGATCCCCAGAGTCCGGGCTGATGAGCTCATCTCGATGAGTCTGTCATGTAGTTCGGTAAGATTCTTCATAGCGTAAAAAATCGCCGGAGACCGACGATTTATGATTGTTATATGTTATAAGCAGGCAGGATCATTCGTCTTCGTCTTCATCATCGAAGTCAAAGTCGTCATAATCATCTTCTTCTTCATCAAGGTCGATATAGTCGTCGTCATCGTCAAGATAGTCGTCTATATCGATATCCGGATCATAATCATCATCATCGTATTCGTCTTTCAATGACGCCAAAAGGCTATCGACTCGTTGGGCTTTCTCTTCTGTCTCGTCATAAAAGAAGGACAATTCCGGAATAGTTCTCATAAGTTGTGCTCCTGCAATTTGTTTTTTTAAGAAACCGGAACTCTTGGTCAGCAGTTCCAGGATAGTTTTATGGCTTAGGGGGTTGTTGTAATGCGAGAAATACAGCTTGGCATAGCGCAGATCCTTGGAGAGAACAACCTCGGTGATGCTCACCCATTGGAGCTTCGGGTTGTTCAGCTTTTGGCTCAGAGCTACGTTGAAGATCTTCTTCAGCTCTTCCTGCAACCGGGGTATGCGATAGGACTTCATCAGAGCTTCTTCGCGATTTCCTGAATGGTGTAGCACTCAAGGACGTCGCCTTCCTTGATGTCGGTGAATTTCGCCAGGGAAAGACCGCATTCTGTTCCTGCCTTGACTTCCTTGACGTCATCGGAATAGTGCTTGAGCGAAGTGAGGTCATCTTCGGCAAGCAGGACATCGTTGCGATACAGGCGAACCTTGCAGTTGCGCTGGATCACGCCGCGATCGACCTGGCAACCGGCGATGGTCCCGACCTTCTTGATCTTGAAGACCTGCTTGATGGTCGCGGAACCGATGACCGTCTCGCCGTATTCGGGAGCAAGCATACCTTCGAGAGCATCGTGGATATCGTCCAGAGCATCATAGATGACCTGGTAAAGCTTGATCTCGACGCCTTCGTCTTCGGCGATCTTACGGGCTTGCTGAGAAGCGCGCACGTGGAAGCCGATGATGATCGCATCGGAGGCGGAAGCGAGGCTAACGTCCGCTTCATTGATCCCGCCGACGCTCTTGTGTATTATATTGACGGCGACTTCATCGTTCGAGAGCTTGGAGAAAGAATCCGCAAGCGCTTCGGCAGATCCGTCCGTATCTGTCTTCAGGATCACCTTGAGCTCGCTGATCTTGTCCTCTTTGATCCTGGCAAATATGTTCTGCAGGGAAGACTTGTTTTGATACTTCTCACGTTCGAGGCGGATCTGCTGACGTTCCGTACTGATGGAACGGGCAGTCTTTTCCGTATCGACCTGATTGAGCACGTCACCGGCTTTGGGAGTATCCGACAGACCATAGATCCTGGCGACATCAGAGGGAAGAAGCTCCTTGATCTCGACTCCACGTTCGTTCTCCATCTTCCGGATGCGTCCGTGGGTAGCACCGCAAACGACTATATCTCCGCGTCTGAGGGTTCCTTCCTGCACCAGAATGGTGGCGACGGCACCCATGCGCGGGTCTTTTTGGGATTCAATAACGACTGCCTGAGCCGGAACAGCGGTCTGAGCCTTGAGCTCCATCATCTCCGCATTCAGGAGGATGAGCTCGATGAGGTTCAGGATACCTTCTCCGGTGACGGTCGAGGTCTTTGTCCAAGGAACATCTCCGCCGTACTGCTCAAGATATACTCCCATTTCCAGGAGCTGAGCGATGACGCGGTCTATGTTCGATTCCGGCAGGTCAACCTTGTTGATGGCGATGATCAGGGTGACTCCGGCGGCTTTGGCATGGTCTATGGCTTCACGAGTCTGAGGTTTGACGCCCTCAGTCGCCGCGACTACGATGACCGCGATATCCGTGACGTTCGCGCCTCTGGCACGCATAGCGGTAAAGGCTTCGTGCCCCGGTGTATCGAGGAAGGTGATCTTGTGCTTGTTGACTTCGATCTGATACGCGCCGATATGCTGTGTGATAGCTCCGCTTTCCCCGGCAACGACGTTCGTATTCCGGATATAGTCCAAGATGGAGGTCTTGCCGTGATCGACGTGTCCCATGATGGTGACGACCGGCGGACGCGGCATCTCCGGAGCATCGTCATAATGCTCACGTTCCTTATCGAGGATATCGACGCCATATTCGTCCTCAAACCTGAACTCGACCTTAAACTCATCACAGATCATCTCCAGAGAGTCTTTATCCAGTCTCTGGTTGATGGTGACGAGCTGCCCCATGGCAAAGAACTTCGAGATGATCTCCGAAGGGGAGACGTTCATGATCTTGGCGAGTTCGCTGACGGATGTATATTCGCGAATGACGATCTCGTTTCCGATGCTCTCGGACGAGGCTTGAGCTTCGCGATGATATTTCTTTCTCTTGCCGGACTTCTGCAAGGTCTTCTTGATGTTTCTGACGGTCTCGGCTTCGTCGATCCCTGCGGTTTCCGGAGCTTTGACCTTGCCTTTTTTGGTGCTGGTGATCAGAGCTTTCTTGTGTTTGCTCTTGTCTCCGAGCTCCTCATGGCTGACCTTGGCTTTGCCAAATTGCTTTTCCTCGGTTTCCTTGGGAGTGAGGACGGGAACTTCCGGTGTAGCTTTCTTGAATGGAGCTCCGGATGAAGGAGGACGTTTGTCGCCGGGCTTGGAACGGAAATCAGGACGACCCTGACCACCACCCTGTCCCGGACGTTGATAGCCCTGTCCCGGTCTGGACTGATATCCTGACTGAGACTGGGACTGCTGGTTCGGACGTGAACCGGGGCGTTGATCTTGCCGGGTATCATGGCGATACTCAGGTCTGGGAGCGGGGCGTTCAGGCTGAACCGGTGCCGGAGTCTGGGTTGGCGTTGGCGTAGGGGCAGGGGTGACGACCGGCGCGGGAGTTGGTTCTTCGACGACGGGCTCTTCTTGCGGAGCAGGCTCCGGAATGATGACCTCGAGAGTCTCGGGGACGTGTTCCTCTTCGACGACGGGAGCCGGTTCTGTCGGTTCCGTGTCGTGCCGTTTGGCTGCCTGTTTCATCTCGATGAGGCGTTTGCGATCGCGTTCGGCACTCTTCTCCGCATCGATCTGCTCGTTATATTTTCTTCTGATCTTATCGGCTATGTCGCCTTCGATAAAGCTCATGTGGCTCTTTGTAATGACCCCGAGATCGGCAAGGTGCTTCTTCAAAGCAACTGCGCTGATCTTCAATTCCCTGGCTAATTCATGAACACGTATCTGCACGGTTCCTCCATCATTCATTCGTCGTCCAATACTCGGTGATCTTGACGGCGAAGTTTTTGTCTGCTACGCCATATATTGCTGTGTAAGGCAGTCCGAGTGCCTGGCTTAGTTCTTCGGTAGATCCGATCTGGATCAGTTTCACTTTGGATTCAATCTCTGCGACTGCATGATTGAGCTTCTTCAGCGTATGTGCCGATGTGTCGGTGGCAGCGACCAAGACGTGGATCTGTCCCCGGTTTAGCCCGCGGATGGTTGCTTCCAACCCGCAGATCAGCTTTCCGGCTTTTCTGGCAAACTGCATCAGATTGATTATCTTTGCCTCATTTTCCACTTTGGTTCTCCCTTGGCACGGCAGACGTCTTTATTTTCTTTTTGTATTTCTTTGCCCATCTTTCGATCCCGCTCAGGCAGGATGTCTCTGGACAGACGTAATTCTTTCTTCCCGGCAAGGCACGCTTTAGCTCCAGTACCATACCCTCACGGAGGATGGCGATGCTCAAAAGAGAGCTCTGCTCATACTTACCCCGGCAAACGACGCAAGTACGAGTAGGGAGGTGTCCGGCGTGACTGCTGCGATTTGGCATCTTTAGAAGAACCTTGATGCTTCCTTCAGGCGTTCAGCGGTCTTGAGCCCAACTCCTTCGAGGTTGGTAAGCTCTTCCAGCGAAGCTGCGAACACGTCTTGAACCGAAGTATATCCCGCATTGCGAAGGATCTCGGCGATCTTCGGCGTGACTCCGTCCAGCTCCGTAATATGGCTGACGGTACGGCGTTCCTTGGCTTTCTTCTCGTCAAACTCCGCTTGAGTATAGATGTCGATCTTGAGTCCGGTGAGCTTTGCCGCAAGCTTGACGTTCTTGCCCTGCTTGCCAATGGCGGTGACCTTATCAGCTTCTTCGACGATGACGCTGGCAGCACGATTACGCTCGATGATGACGCCCATGACGCCCTCGACTCCGAGCGCATTCTTGATCATGGTCTCCATATCGTCGCTATGCACCACGATGTCGATCTGCTCACCGTGCAATTCCTTGCGAATGGAATCAATGCGTGTGCCTTTGACTCCGATGCAGGCGATCACAGGGTCGATCTTGGGGTCAAGAGCTTCGAGCTCGACCTTGGTTCTGATCCCCGGTTCGCGAACTATCTTGCGGATCGCGATCTGGTTATTGAATATCTCCGGGATCTCCGCTTCAAAGAGCTTTTTGACGAACTCGGGATTGGTGCGGCTGAGTACGACGACAGTCCCGGTCTCGCGGGAGCGGATGCTGATCGCATAGGCGCGGATCGAATCTCCGACCCGGTAAAACTCATTCTCGATCTGCTCATCGACCGGAAGCAAGGCATCAGAAAAACCGATGTCAACACTGTAGCCCCGGAGATCGTCGATCGCCTTGACCTTACCGCTGACTATCGTGTTCTTCTGCTTGCTAAAGTCGTTTTGGATCTTCTCTTCCTCGAGATTGCGGATCCTGTCTGAGATGTTCTTCTGCGCGACTTTGACCAGTTTTGGCTCAAACTCATTCAAAAACAGACTACGCTGAATATACTGATCCAGCTCCGCATGAGGATCATAAAGTTCCCTGGCTTCGGCAAGGGAGATCTCACCGAGGTTCATACTCTGTTCGACGACCTTGCACTTAAAATTGACCTTGATCGAACCGAGACTGTCATCAAAACGAACATCCAGCTCATTCTCCGGAAGGAGCTTCTTGCTCATGGTGTTCGTAATGGATTCGACGATGATCTGCTGGATCAGGTCCTTGTCCAGTTGCTTGATCGCTGCGAGTTTTATGACCGCATCAATTATATTGGTGCTCATTTTAACCTCTTTCCTGTAGGGTGCCGACGTAGATCGTCTTTGCCCGGATTATAGATTTGAAGGGTATCTCCAGTCGGTCTCCCCGGTCATCGACAAGGATGTAGTCCTGATTGACCTCGATCAGGGTACCCATCGTCGATCGTTTGACCTCTTCGTCGTTCCATTGTACGACGATCTTCTCATTGATAGCACTGACGTAGTGGCTTTTGAGCTTTAGTGGTCTCTCGATACCCGGTGATGAAACTTCGAGGAAAAAACGATCCGGGATTATGTCCAACTCATCGAGCAATTCGCTCAAGTTACGGCTGAACTTAGCACATTCGTCAAGCGTGACTCCGCCGATCTTGGTCAGATAGATCGTGTAGATCCTGCCCTTGTTGCTCAGCTTCTCGTCGATATCATACAGCGCGAGATGCATTTCGGCGCAGATCTTTTTTGCCAGTTCTTCCATTTGAACCCGGTAGTATTCCATTGTTTCCCCTGTTTATCTTACAAACTTTTCATCAAAAAAAATAGCTAACTCTGTAGCTATTCCGTTCCGCCGCAGCGGTTTCATATCAATTCTCGGATTGGTAATACTACCAATTCCTCTACTCTTGCCAATTTCAAATGCCCGCCATTTATGTCAAGCAAAAGATGTCAATTTGGCTCGGGTAGATCTGTTGCATTTATGAGACGCTATCTCTTAGCTTATTTAAGCGAACTCTCCTTTGATCCCATCTCTCTCCGGAATGGTATGCCTTACCGGATTATCGTGATCTTCGTGGTGCTGATCCTATTATCTGCTATGACTTTGACGAGATATACCCCTGAAGCCAACGGTCTGCCATTGTCGTCTTTGCCATTCCAGATGGTGGAGTAGAACTCACCCTTTTGCTTTGTGCCGGCGGATAGCCCGGCTTTGTTTAACAGGATGCTATAGCTTTCACTTAGTCTTATGGTCTTGACCTTCTGACCCCGGAGGTTGTAGATCTCGACTACCGGCATCCGGATAGCCTGCTCCGGCAGCGAGAATTCGATAAAGACTCCCGCTGCCCTATCGGTACTTAGCAAAGGATTAGGATATAGGGAGACCATTATCTCCGAAGTTGGAGGAGGCAGCTCAGGATCAGTGATCCCGACGTATGGCTCTGAACCGTATTCATAGCAGCCCATGTCTATCCTGCCCCCCGCAATGCGGTAGTTCCCTGCCAGATCCATTGGTGGAAGGTTCAATCCCGTAGTGTCCGGAGTACCGCTATTGATACAGGGGGAACCGGAGCTTAGCTGATAATACTCTGGCTGATCGACACTCAGATCTGTATCTACTGTCCCCAAAAACAACGGATTGGAATCCATGATATTGTCTGAAAGAGTGACGAGGTCTGGCAAAGAGCTGCCGACAGTTCCCGTTCGGAAAAGGCTATTGCTAACGCTAGCATTGTAACTCATCCCATTGTTACTGATATAGTTCGTTAAGTATAGCTCATAGGGCGTTTCGGGGTTATATGAGATCAGATTCCTGATCTCAGCACCTCCGATTACGCTGGTAAGGGTACCATCAGCGGCGTTATTGGCAAAGGTGCAGTTATTGATCTGCATCGGCTGAAAGCGGTTTTGCATATATATAGGGTTACTCACCCAACTGCAGTTCGATATCGTGTTATTGACGATCAGGACATTGCTCATATCCAGGTTGTAATCTTCAAAACCGGGATAGATGTTGGTATAGAAAAAAGGCCAGGCATCCTGGGCGGTATTATTTGCAATGATAGAATTCCGCAGAACTAGATCACAGGAACCTAAGTAGAGACCAAGTCCGTTACTTTCCCAATCTGTGATCGTGTTGTTCGCAGAGACGATATTATTTATCAAAAGGTCGTCACATTCGTGAGATTTTATCGTCATCAGGTCGTTATCATAAGTCGTATATCCGGCAATGATGTTTTCAATTATGATATTGTCACAATATCCAATAGCCATTCCAGTAATATTTGCCCCCCAGTTGTTTTCAAACTTCAGATCGTGCAGATAGATGTCCGATCCATAATAAACTCCCAGTGGGAACGTATATGAAGACCTACAGTTAGTTATCTTCATATTGGCAATCTCAATATCGTTTGCATACCAGGCACCCCAGGCTGTGCGCTGGAATTCACAGTCGATCACTGTATCATCCATTCCTGCGCCTATCACCCTTACATGTGATTTTGCTCCGGTCGGAAAGAGTTGGTCATTGCCGGAGTTAGAATATGTGCCTTCTACCAAGTGAATCGTCTTGGGATTTGCAGGATTGGAAGCAATTCTTTGCATGGCGTAAACGATCGATTTGAATGGAGACTCAACTGATAGACCAGTATTGGTGTCTTCTCCATTGGGAGAGACAAATAGATCGCTATCTATTTGAGAAATATAAGCATCTTGTATATCAAGGGTCACATTACAATTTCGAACTCCAATAAAGTAGCCATCGGGTTCTGTTAAAACACTGCTTCCTCGCAGTAAGTGGATATTGTAGCTATTTTGTGTCTCATAATGAAAGGTGAAACTAATATCCATGCCAATCGTTGCTATGTTGTTGAAAACAGAACATCTGGCATCAGGATCAAAAATCATCGTTTCAGACTCATCAAACGCAATTCCTCCACCCAATCTCAAAGCCTGGTTGTCGAATATCTCCACGTTAGATAGGGACAGATTAGAGTGACTCCCAACACCTATACCTCCACCAGACTGTGCAATGCAGTTTCTAATAATGCAATTTGAGACTATGGCGCTGGAGTAGTTACTAACATACACCCCTCCCCCCGGATTGATCGGACTACCATAATACCCATTCTCGTTGTTGACTAAGGTAAACCCGTTTAACGTAATAGTCTCACCGTTGATCACTCTAACACAAGTGCTTAGATTACCATCTATGATAGTATTCTCTATGTATGATGGCACAGGATCAGTTGAATACAAACTGGCCAGTGAGATGCTTTGCCCCATCAGATTGATATTCTCAATATACCTACCTGGATAGACCAGAACCATATCACCATTCAATGATGCATCAACCGCAGATTGAATGCTCGTATATTGCTGCGAGCCATCCAGGGAGACAGTTCTGGTAGTACAGAACATCATACTCGGTAATATGAACAACATCAACAGGCTGTAATACTTCAAATTCTGCTCCTCCTTCAGAGATGTGGTGGGAATACCCCGCTAAATGTAGTCCGCCGGATCTTCCAGACCCAGAAAGCGGTATTCTATCTTGTAATCAGGGTATAGTTTGTAAAGCTGTGCGGACTTAGCTTGCAATCTTTCCTTACGGATGTTCTTTTTATTCAGCTTGATCTCAGCCAGTATCATCAGTTTCCTCGGTTGGTTGATAGCGACCAGATCGATCTCATTCTGGAATACGCTTTCCTGCAACCTGTGAAGCTGACTCAGCTCTATTTGCCGATCATAAAAGCGCATATTGCAACCACCATTACTGTAATCCTGATTGCGATAAATGCCTAAGCTCGTTTGCTGTCAAGCTTAACTATTCTGGGCATTACAATTATTCGCCAAACCAGCCAGATGATGTTCATTCATAGCACGATCATATCTGATCTATACTGAGAGGACTAGTGGATTTCATATGGCTATATATAGTGTAGTTTCCCTTGTCCCATGACTGCAGGTAGTCAACAGCTACTCATCTCTTAGTCTTCTTTTACTCAACTTGTAGTCATCTTTTATGAAGCAAAAGAAAACTACCTGATGATATCATGCAGATCCCTTGCCGGGCTCAAGGGATTACCGAGAGCCTCTTGGGTGCTGCTTGGGTGCCTCTTGGGTGTCGACCCAAGAGGCACCCAAGAGGCACCCAAGCAGTGCTCGAAAAGGGCTGGATCTGGATATGGTGATAAGCAGTTCATACAGAGAGGTTGGAGAAAACTCAGAGAAACAGAGGCACCGAGAAACAGAGACAGGGATAGCGAAGAGGTATCTGAAAAATAGCGAAGGAGGGAAAGAATTCAGGAAGTAAATTAAGAAAGAAAAAAGAAGAGAGAAGAATTTGCTGGCGCATGTGGTTCGAGAAATGAGGTCAGTCCATGACGTCCATCAAGTCCATATCGTCCACTATGTCCTTTATCATACTCCAGACCCGGCTCTGCCCCCCATCATTATTAATTTGCTAATCCGTTAATCACTCACTATTCCATCTCCGGCAAGCGACACTTCGCACATGCTGAAGGTGTCTATTGACAAAAGACAGGGCGTCAGAGTTTTGGATGTCATAAGGTAAATAATGGACGAAAAGAAACTCTACACTCTGCGGGAAATGCCCGTATTCAAAGCGATCTTGCATCTGGCGATCCCTACTGTGCTCAGTATGATCGTGCAGATCCTCTATAACTTGACGGATACTTTCTTCATCGGAATGCTCAATGACCCCTATCAGGTCGCCGCGGTGACGATCGCACTACCGGTCTCGCTCTTTCAAATGGCGATGGCGGGGATATTTGGCAACGGGGGAGGCTCATATCTCTCGCGTCTCTTGGGGATGCGGGACTTTCCCCGGGCAAAGGAAGTGACTTCGGAGGCGATCCTCGGTTCTGCCCTGATGTCCGTCGTGGTCGGGATATGCGGTCTTTTGCTGCTCCCAAATATCCTGAGCTGGGTGGGCGCAAGTGCCCAGACCTCCGGCTTTACGCGGGAATACCTGATCTATATATTGCTCGGAACTCCGATCGTGATGCTAAACTTTACTCTGACGCAGTTGCTAAGAGCGGAAGGTGCGGCAAGAACGGCGATGATGGGGCTGATCATCGGAACAGGGGTCAATATCGTCCTCGATCCCGTGTTTATCTTCCTGCTGGGCATGGGCGTGACCGGCGCAGCGATCGCTACAGTGATCGGCAATGGTTGCGGGCTGCTTTGGTACATCCGTTATTACCTGCAAAAGAAGAGCATAGCGACTCCTTCGCTAAAGCTCTGCCGCTGCAATCTGGGAGTCTATGCGGAAATCTTGAAGATCGGTATTCCGGCTTCACTGGGGCAGATAGTCAGCACGGTGGGAAGCTCGCTGTCCTATAACCTCGCCTCCGGGTATGGCGACTATCACGTTGCCGGACTGGGGGTTGCGATGCGGGTTTTCACTATTCCGATCTTTGTCTTTTTGGGGATGGCGATCGGGGTTCAGCCCTTGATCGGCTATAGCTATGGCGCGGGATTGATCAATCGGATGAAAGAGACGATCCGCACAGCATTGACGATGTCCCTGAGCATGGCGATATTCTTTACACTGCTCTTTACCCTCTTTCCCCGGGAGCTGACGCTGGTCTTTATCCGGGATCCGCGAGTCGTATCACTGGGGACTTTGGTGCTCTCCGCGTATGTCTTTGCGATACCCTTTGCCGCATCGGGGATGATCTTTATGGTGACCCTGCAGGCATTAGGCAAAGCCCTGCCGGCTTTGATCGTGGGGATCTCCAGACAGGGGCTTGCCTATATACCTTTGGTCTTGCTATTGAACAAAGTCAGCGGGTTTGAGGGGATAGTCCTCGCCATGCCTTTGGCAGACGGGATCACGACGCTGCTTTCATTTAGCTTTGTCTATTTTATCTTTGTGAGCCTGCGGCATCACGAGTTCAAAAGTCCAGCCGAACTCCCGCAGTCAGATAGCTAAACTGGGCGAAGGTATAGACCTCGTCGATATCCGAGCCGCCTTCGAGGAAGCGATAGCCGAGATAGGCGGTATAGCCATCCCGTATCTTGTAACGGGCAGAGAGGAGGATGTCCTCGGCACGCCCAAACTTTGAGCCCAGCGCTTCACCCTTGAGCTGGATCCCCAGTTCATCATTAAAGTCATAGCCAAATTCAAAGCCGATCAGCGGGACAAAGCCCAGATCGGTCTTTTCCGCATAGCCATCCTCGTTCTCCAGAGAGATGATCGCATCCCGCACCTTGAGCGAAAGACCGATAGCGCGGATGCCGATGTTTTGATTGGCAAAGCGGTAGAGGTATTGCAGGCGATAGCTATTGAACTTATACACTCCTTCAAGCTCCTTCCCGGCGTCAAATGTCTCGTCCATAAAGACGATGTCCCTGTCCAGGGTTCCTTTGGGCTTGACCTTCAGGGGAGCATAGAGGAGGGAAACTTCATGCCGGGGAGTGATCAGGTAATGGGCATTCAGTCTGCCGAACATCAGGGGTTTGGATTCCAGGTCTTCGGTGAAGGAAAGACGGCTGTTCGCGTCATTATTGGGGATCTGCAGGTCGTTGTAGCCGGTAAAAGCCACCCCGGTCTCCAGATCGAGGCTGAGTTGCGCGGATAGGAGTCCGGTGCTGAGGATCAGTAGCATCAGGATATATATCTGTTTCATTTGTGTCTCCGTTTATGTTCTTTATCTATAGTATGACTGAGGATATCCTACTAAGCAAGTGGAATATTTGGGGAAGGGGAGAAATAGGGGCTATAGTGCGGAGCTTAGTGCTTCCACCAGAAGAGCATATCTTTTTGTTCGCGGATCTCTCTGCCTTTGGGGACGTGGATGGGTTTACCGGTGTCAAAATCTAAGCCGGTGTAATACATGCAGGTGCTGATCGTCATCGGAGTGGGGGTGAATTCCTGCACTTGCTCGATGCGGATGCGGTTTTTGCGGAGCCAATCGGCGAGAAATTGGGCGTCCTTCTTCTCCGTTCCGGGGTGTCCGATGATCAGGTAGGGGATGATCTGGCGGGTGATCCCGGCTTTTGCGGTTTCCTCAAAGAACTGCAGTGAGAACTTGTCATATAGACTGATGGATGGCTTGCCCATGAGGCGCAGGACCTTGTCCGAAGCGTGTTCGGGAGCGAGCTTGAGCCTTCCCCCGGTATAGCGGGTTGCGAGCTTGGCGATGTATTTGCTCTGGTTCAGAGCCATGTCATAGCGAACCCCGGAGGAGATGAAAACGTGCTTCACCCCGTCGATATTCTCGATCTCCTGCAACAGCTTGAGCTGGAGGTTGTGATCCATCTCGAGGTTTGGGCAGATATTGGGGTAGATACAGCTGCGGCGTTTGCAGGAGAGGGGATAGCCAAGCCGACAGCGGCTTTGGTACATATTGGCGGTCGGTCCGCCGACGTCGGAAATCGTTCCGTGGAAGCGATAGGTCTGCCCGGGGAGGTTGCTCCTGTGCTTGGCTGTGAGCTGGCGGACTTCGCGAAGGATCGAGGCAGCGGAGCGGGATTGGATCTCCCTGCCCTGATGGGCGTGGATAGCGCAGAAATTGCAGCCGCCATAGCATCCGCGATGCGAGGTGATCGAGTCCTTGATCTGTTCCCAGGCGGGAATAGGCTTCATCCCGTAGGAGGGATGCGGAGCGTTTTCAAATTCGAGGTCATAGATGTGATCCAGCCATTCAGAAGATGCGGGTGGAGCAGGGGGATTGTGGCGGATGTATCTGCCACCATTCTTCTGGTAAAGGGTCTTGGACTGGAACTCGTGATAAAAGCTGCGGAAGAGCTCGTGGTGAACCTGCTTGACCTTTGCCTGGTCGGCAGGGGGGAGGATGACGCAGTCTTCGGACTCTGATGGATCATCGAATACCACCGTGCCGGGGATGTCCTTTATCTCTTTGATGGACTTGCCGGAGTCGAGCTGCTTCAATATCTCGATCAGGGTGGCTTCTGCCATGCCATAGACGAGGATGTCCGCCTTAGTATCGGCGAGGATGCTGTTTTTGACCGTATCGCTCCAGTAATCATAGTGGGCTATGCGCCGGAGGGATGCTTCGATCCCGCCCAGGATGATGGGAGAGCCTTTGAAGAGACGCTTGACGATATTGGTGTAGATCAGTGTGGCGCGGTCAGGTCGCTTGCCTGCCAGCCCGCCCGGAGTATAAGCGTCGTCGGAACGGATCTTGCGCTGGGCGGTGTAATGATTAACCATTGAATCCATGTTCCCGGCTGTGATGCCAAACCCCAGGCGGGGTCTGCCAAAGCGGGTGAAATCTGCGTCGGACTTCCAGTCCGGCTGGGCAATGATGGCGACGGAATAGCCGGCAGCGATGAGCGTCTTGCCGATGATCGCCGCGCCGAAGCTGGGATGATCGACGTAGGCGTCACCGGTAATGATGATCAGGTCGAGCTCGGTATTGGAGTCAAGCTCCGCGGGGGTCAGGGGGATAAAAGGCATCTGTCAAAAAAAAGGGGGAAGCCGCTTAGCTTTGCCCCCTTCAAAGAAATGTCTCCGGAGGAGAATTTACTGATTCTTGCGGATGATGTTGATCGCCTGGACGCCCTTTTCGGTTTCCATCAGGTCAAAGGTCACATATTCATCCTGTTCGAGCACTTTTAGTTCACGGGGAGAATTCGTCACGATGGACTTCCAGTGGACGAAATACTCTTTGTTATCTTCCGTAATAATAAAGCCATAGCCTTTGTTTTTGTTGAACCACTTCACTTTACCGTTCATTAAGAACCTCACTTTTTCATTGTTTACCACGATAATCCCGCTTGTATTTCAGTCAACACAAAAAGCAGCACATACGCCGGGCAGGATGTTCATGATCTTCAACTCTCTATTGACATGATATTCGGTTTTACCCCAATAGGCAATAGTATTTGTAGGATCGAGAGCGCGGAGAAGCGCTCAGACAGCGCAAAGGATCAGATCAATCCCTTTTTCAGGATCTCGATGAGGATGGCGGAGCTTTCGGCATGATTGATCCTGCGTCGCAATTCGGCACCTCCGATCACACCTTTGGTGTAGTGGCAGATCTGGGAGCGCATCTCGCGGACGACGACGTGTTCGGGCTTGTGATCCAGCGCGTAGCGGATATGACGCAAGACCGCATCCAAGAGGATGTCCCGGGTCACGGATGGGTATTCACCACGTGAGATCAAGTCTTTGCTGTGTTCAAAGATCCAAGGGTGTCCCAAAGCACCTCTGCCGATCATGACGCTGTCGCAGCCGGTCTCGCGGTACATCCGCAGGGCATCTTCAGGACTGAGCACATCGCCGTTACCGATCAGGGGGATCGTCAGGGCACGTTTGAGGATAGTGATATGCGACCAATCGGCATTGCCGGAGAACATCTGCTTGGTGGTTCGCGCATGCAGACAGGCGAAATCCGCGCCACTATCTTGCATCAGCAGACCGTAGTCCAGATAGTTCATATTGGCGCTGTCCCATCCGAGACGGAACTTTACCGAAAGAGGGATCGCGCCGGCGATCGCGGACTTTGTCTCTTTGACTATCCGTGCTGCTCGTTCGGGGTCGCGCATCAGGGCGGATCCTGCTCCACGCTTGATGACTTTTTTGACCGGGCAGCCCATATTGATATCGATGAAATCAGGCTCAAAACTGAGGCAGAACTCCGCTGCCTTGGCGATGGTCAAGGGATCTGAGCCAAAGAGTTGCACGCCATAGGGACGTTCTCCGGGGGTAAAACGGATGTAATCGATAGTTCGGCGGGAATCGCGGATAAGCCCGTCCGCAGAGACCATCTCGCTGACGAGGACGTCCGCACCAAAGTCTTTTGCCAGACGGCGAAAGCCTTGATCGGTAAAGCCGGCGAGAGGCGCGAGCCAAAGCTTGGCATCGGTAAGCTGGGAGATCTGCATTTTAGATGGGCTTATGATAGATCACCTTGAGAGCGGGGATGTCCACGGGGTCTATATATTCATCTTTCATGAACCGCTTGGCAAAGTCCATATACAGCCCGGAATCGAGGAAGAAATCCACCAGATCGGGATCGAGATCGCCGTCCTTGACGCAGAAAGCGAGGATCCGCAGGGATTCATTGAGGGTTTTGGCTTTCTTGTAGGGGCGATCAGCCGAGGTCAAAGCCTCAAAGATGTCCGCAACGGCGATGATCCGGGATTGCAGGGGCAAGTCGTCGGCAGTGAGACCACGGGGATAGCCGCGTCCATTGAGCTTCTCGTGATGAGTCGCGGCGTAGAAGGCGACGTTTTTGTATTTCTTGGGGAAGGTGAGCTGGGAAAGCATGTCCCAGGTGACCGAGACGTGCGCGCTCATCAGCTTCATCTCGTCCTGAGTGAGGGTTCCGCGTCTTATCTGGAGATTCGCCTTCTCATCCTCGGAGATGAGGTAGTATTCTTTACCGGCATAGCTAAACCGCAGGTCAGCGAGCTTGGCGATTCTCTCGAGATCGGCATCCGGGACGAATTCTCCTCCGATATTCAGCTTTTGGATAAAGAGGAATTCTTCGACCAGCCAGGGGATGATCGTCTCCGCGGACTGATTCTCGCCGAAATTCGCTTTTACGAAGGCATCGTAGTCGCTGCTTGGCATGGTTTCGTTCAAGAGGTTGAGCAGCAGCTCGACCTTCTCGAAGCGGAGCTTGATCATGCCTATGCGATCCATGATGGTCTCCAGCTTAGTGCTCTTGTCCATGATGAATTCCGGGGTGATGATCTTGCCGACGTCGTGCATCCATCCCGCCATCGAGAGTTCTTTGAGCTCTTCGGGGCTGAAGCGGAGATCGGCATAGCTGCCTTCACGGGCATTGTTTAGCTTTTCGGCGATCATGTCCGTCAGGTTGGCGACGCGCATGATATGATCCGAGGAGTACTTGGATTTACGCTCGATCCCGGTGGCTATCGACCGCATGAATTGCATCAACAAGCTTTCCAGGTCTTCGATCAGCTTGCGGTTTGAGAGAGCGATCGCTGCCTGGGAAGCGAGGGAATTGAGCATGGTCAGATGCTCCTGGGTAAAATGGGTGACCACCTTTTCCGGGGTCATCGCATTGATGATCTGGATCACACCGAGCACCTCGTCCTCATGGTTCTTCAAGGGGATGGTCAGCATGGACTTGGAACGGTAGTTATGATCCGCGTCGGCTTTCTTGGTTCCGGAGATGTCGAATTCCGTCGTCTCATAGACATCGTCGAAGAGGAGGCTTTTCTTGGAGTGGAAGACGTTGGTCACGATATTGGCGAGGCGAGGCTTTCCCTCTTCGTCATACAGGGGGATCGAAGGCCAGCCGACCGGACCGCGGACACCGCCTTTGCGGAGGTTCATGGTGCCATTGAAGAGCACTTCAAAGTCCAGGTATTTCTTGTCATCCGAGACCTGATAGATCGTTGCGCCGTCTGCATTGGTAAACTCGACGGCTTCCTCGAGGATCATGTCAAAGATCATGTGCAGATCCGTGACGGAAGAGAGAGCTTCGCCGATCCTGGTCAGTCTGCGGATATGCATATCCTGGCTGTTGGCAAGCGCTGTGATGCTTTCCACCACTTTATTCAGCATCAGGTTCACGTCATGATTATCGCTAAACTCGTACATCGCGGTCTCCTCAATAGCTATTAGATGCGTTTATAGAGCATGTAGTTCGGGGGATAGCCCAGCCGCTTTTGCTCGCGTTCAAACCACGTGACCACGTGTTCCTCGAGGATCGGCTGGTCTTGCATGGGGTTCTCATAGACAGATTCGTAGAAAGGATTGGCAAGGAACTCCTCGACGATCCAGTTCGCGTATTCCTGGTGATCAGTCGAGACCTGAACCAAAGCTCCGGGGATGAGGATCGAGGCAAGGGCGTTCAGGAAGTCTTGCTGGATCAGCCTGCGGCGGTGGTGCTTCTTTTTGGGCCAGGGATCTGGATGCTGGATGAATGCTCCGGATACGCTTTCCGGCTTGAGAAAGCTGCGGATATTGCCATCCACGTGCACCTCAGCCAGGCGAACATTCGGGTTCACCGCGGGAGAGAGCTTCTTCAGGCAGTTGACGATGCGCTTGTTCCGCACTTCAAAGCCGATGAAGTTCCACTCGGGGTGATATACGGGATAGCCGGAGATGAATTCACCCTTCCCGCTCCCGATCTCGATAAAGACAGGATTGTCATTACCAAAGATCGTTCGGTAATCCAGGGGCTCATCCCCGGGGACTACCATGAAAAAGTCTGCATCAGCTAACATCGTCATCCTCGTCGTCGATTTCGTCATTGAGGATGGCGCGGCGGCGTTCTTCGCGGAGCTTGCGGATCTCCTTATTGGTAATGATCATGTCCGCAATGGAGATAGCGACCGTCACGATGATGAAGAGCAAGAAGGAATTGACAAAGCGGTTCATCCAGAAGCCGGGCTCCGGACTCACCTTCATCATCGCATACTGCAACCGGAAATATACCGCCATCGAGAGCGCTCCATAGAGGGCAAAGACAATAGTTCGAAAGCGAAGCAGGGAGGGAAGATAGAAGATGTGACGCAAGCCCAGATAGAGCAGCCCGGCAAAGATCAGGAGCGGGGGATAGAGGGTGGTCAAGCTTACTGGTTCGGGGGTCAGAGTCACGATCAAGAGCGAAAAGACCAGCGGGATGACCACAGTGCTGATCAGGGCAAGGGTCGTCCATCTCAGATAGACGAAAAAGGCAAGTATCCCCGTCAGGATACCGGTTGCCAAGTATATCTCATTTTGCCCGATCCCGTTCGGAGTAGGGCTTTGTCCCGAGGTTCTGCCAAGTAAGCTCAGAACTATCGGCAAGGCGATGATCAGGAGCATTTCGGGCTTGAATATGCGTTTCTCCATTTATATCCTCATAGATTTCTATTGACTAATATGCGTATAACAAAAATATCCGACATAGACATCATGTCAATAATAATCATATAACGGAGATAGATTTATGCTGAGTATAGTGCGCTCGTTGCGACAGAAGCTTGCCAAGACCAAAAGCGGGTTTCTGGGCAAGATCGCGGAAGCCATCAGCTTACGCGGGAAAGTCGATGAAGAACTGATGGAGGAGATCGAAGACATCCTGCTGCGTTCGGATACCGGCTATGAAATGAGCCAACTGATCGTGGACAAGCTTCGGGAACAGATTCGCTATGAGAAGATCACCGAGGTCAGCCGGGTTCAGGAGGTTCTGCAGGAGATCATGCAAGAGATCCTGATCAAAGACTATCCCGAGACGGAAGACGTCCTTGAAGCGGGAGACCGCAAGCCTTACATCATGGCTTTCGTGGGCGTGAATGGAGTGGGGAAGACCACTTCGATCGGCAAGATCGCAAACAAGCTGGTCAGAAGTGGGAAGAAGGTCATGATCATCGCAGGGGATACCTGGAGAGCAGCAGCTATCGAGCAACTGGAGATCTGGGCGGAACGTTCCGGCGCAGCCATCGTCAAAAGCCAGACGGGTGCCGATCCCGCAGCAGTTATCTATGACGGGATCAATTCCGCTATCGCCAAGGGGTATGACGCGGTGCTGATCGATACTGCCGGCAGGCAGCATACCAAAGACAACCTGATGAAGGAACTCAGCAAGATCGACAAGACGATCAAGAAGCTCGTCGAGGATGCTCCGCACCAAGTTCTCTTGGTGATAGACTCGACCACCGGGCAGAACGCCATCTCTCAGGCGCATCACTTTAATGAAGTGATCGGACTGACCGGTCTGGTCCTCAGTAAGTTTGACGGAACCGCCAAGGGCGGCATAATCTTTAATTTGAAACACAACCTCAATCTGCCTGTGCGCTTGATCGGGGTTGGCGAAGGTATCGACGACCTCGAGGTCTTCCGCATCGACGAGTTCATCTCCGCCTTCTTCACATCAACCGGAAAGGAGACAGACAATGAAGATCAAACTCTTGAAGATCATTAACCCCATTCTTGCCCTGCTTTTTCTCATCATGCTCGCGACCCTGATCATGTTTAAGCTCTCGGTCGGCGGCAGCTTTGCCTATGAAGCGCACGAGACCTGCGGACTGCTCTTTTTTATCCTGGGACTCGTCCATATCTATCTGAACTGGAATTGGATCAAGGCGAACATATTTAAGGTCAAGCCGAAGAAATGAGCACCCCCCGGGAATTCTATGAGAGGCTGCTGGCAACGGCCTCAGGCGAGACCGATCCCAAGCTTGGGCTGGTGCTCCTGCGCCAGCTCATGGAGTCTATCTACAAGGACATCTGCGCCTCAAAGGGCAAGACATCCTTCACGGGGCTTCATGCTCGCATGCAGTACGTCCATGAGGCGCTGGATTGCCCTCCGGATCTCGTGACCCAGACGAACGACCTGCGTATCCTGGCAAACCGGGCAGCCCACGAGGAGGTCTCGGAAGACCTGAATCCCGGATTTGCCTCCGGTGTACTCGTCCTGAGTCGGTTCATAGCTTATGCTTACCAGGAGACGGTTCCCCCGGAGCTGTCCGATTGGCTCACCGCAAAGGAAGCCCGTCCTTTCCCCCGGCGCGAGCATGCCAAGAAGCTGAGCTTCATGGCGGTTGTGGATAGCTGGAGCCTTGTGCGAGGCGTTGAGGGCGTAAATGGCATCTGTCTGAACATCAACGATGAAGAGGGAATGTCCCGCTCGGTGATGCTGTATGATGACCTCAGGGTGGGGAATGGGGGCAGGTGCTGGAGCTTGCTCAGCCGCTGTCTTTGGAAACATGCGACGATCTATTGCCAAAACCTCAGCCAAGCCAGCAACTCAGACACAAGCTTTATCTCAAACCCAAGCACCATAATAGTCTTAGAGCCGGATTTCCTGATCGACGCGTCCTCTCTTTCCGAATGTTTTACGACCGATCAGGCATCTCCGGAATACTATATCCTGACTCGCCTCTTTGCCGAACCCAGTTCGGACAAAATGGTCATGGGGCAGACGATAAACAACATCTTTGACGAAGCGATCACCAATCCCGATAAGGACTACCTGACCCTCTTCCGCGAGAGTCTCGCCTCCGGACCGATCAACATGATCTCTCTGGGGAAGCCCCTCGCGACGGAGATCCACAGAACTATTGAGAAGGATCACTATCCACAGATCAAGGCTTTTATCTCCGAACTCGGTGATTCCCAGATCCAGCTGGAACCTTCATACATCTGTCCTGAATACGGCTTGCAAGGCAGGCTGGATCTGCTCTACCGCCGGGGCGAGAAATACCATATCGTCGAGCTGAAGAGCGGAAAGCCCCCTGTGATGAATACTTGGAAAGCGCAGGAAATGCAGGTGATCGCGTATAACATGATCATTCGCAATTGCTACGGTCACAATAACCTCGGGGGTAGCGCCATATTCTACTCTGCCTCTCCGGACAAACCCCTCCGCTTTGTCGAGAACTTCATTGCCAAAGAACAGGATCTCCTCATGTGCCGCAACCGGATAGTCGGGATCCTGCATCAGCTCACGATAGATCCTGCGAAGTTCTTTGACTGGCTCAAGCTCAATCCTTCTCCGGGTAAGAATCCGATCCAGAAAAGCAAGCAGGAACGCTTTGTGGCGTTTACTGCCCAACTCGCGGAGCATGAGTATGAGTGGTTTCTGGAGCAGACCAGACGCATCATTCTGGAGCTATGGTATGTCAAGACCGGTTCCGGGAGCATCCGCGACGACAACGTTCATGGGCATAATGCCCTGTGGCAGGAATCCCGCGAACAGAAGAAGCGCGAATACCGGATCATCAGTGATCTGCGGATGGAGAAATGCCTCAATAACATTCTCTACCTTAGCCTGAGCAGCGATGAGGAAGTGCATAACTTCCGTCAGGGCGATATCATCATCCTTTACAAGCAGAGCATTCCTATCGGCAAACAGCAGATCTTTCGCGGGACTATACAGGAGCTGGAGGGTAATCGTCTCGTACTGAAGGTTCGAGGCGGGGTCAAGAACAATCCAGGGCTTGCCGGAGCTGATCTGTGGTGCATCGAACACGACGTACTCGAGACCATGCTCTATACCCCTTTGGCATCGATAACGACGTTTCTCTCCTCAAACCGGGAGAAGCGTGGGATGTTTCTGGGGATAGACCGTCCGGGCTTCGATAAGCAGTTTTCTACCCAAGATCGCGATCTCGGGACTATACTATCCCGGGCTAAGTCAGCTAAAGACTACTTTGTGATCCAGGGTCCTCCCGGCACTGGAAAGACCTCGGGGCTTCTGAAGAGCTATATTGCCGAGCTATATCGGCAGACCGACCGCAAGCTACTTGTCGTCAGCTTTACAAACCGTGCCGTGGACGAGATCTGCTCTCACCTGACCAATGCCGGGATCCCCTATCTGCGTACGGGCTCCTCCCAATCAATCGAGCAGGAGCTCCTGAACAAGACGATCGAAGGCAAGAACTATGACGAGATCTCGGAGATCATCTGCAAAAACAGGATCTGGCTCTCGACGGTGCAGAGCTGCAATTCCTGGATCACCGACCTGACGAGGATCATCCATTTTGATGAGCTGATCGTCGATGAAGCATCCCAGATAGTGGAACCCAGCATCCTGGGGATCATCTCCAAAGCCGGGAAGACGATCTTGACGGGGGATCAGAACCAGCTTCCCCCGATCACCGCCCAGACTTCGGCTCTCTATACCTTTAACTCCCCGGTCCTGCGCAAACTGCAATATACGACCTATAACCAATCCCTGATGGAACGGCTCTATCGCCTGTGCACTGCAAACAATTGGGATCAGGCTGTGTGCATGCTCTCGACCCATTACCGGATGCATGATGCGATCGCCGGGCTCATCAACCATTATTATCAAAACCGCCTGGTCTCAGATACTGACCGGCAAAGACATAGCATCGCGCAACAGGGGAAGCTCCTGCCGGATCACCGCTTGATCTGGGTAGATACTCCTATTACTCCGAAGAACCACTATGATCCGGATCATGCCGATGCCATAGTCGCGATCCTCGAGAGTTTGGAACAGTCCGGCATGCTCAACGACCCGGAAAAGGACTTCGGGATCATCGCGCCTTATCGCTCAATGATCCACTGCCTGAGGCAGAAACTCCCGGAACGCTTTTCCAAGGTGACGATCGATACCGTGGAGCGCTTTCAGGGTTCCGAGCGGAATATCATGCTCCTGACCCTGCCGCTAAAAGACAGCGGTGACTTGAAGACCCTGGAATCGATCTCTGCCGACGGAACCATCGACCGCAAGCTGAACGTTGCCGTTTCTCGCGCCCGGGAACGGCTGATCATCCTTGGGAATAAGGACTTGTGTTCTTACTCACCGCATTATCGGAATATCATTGACAAAATAAGCAAAACCGGGATTTGTATCCCCCTTGCCCGTTTCGTCACGGAACTGGCAAAATAGCCCAAGACTATTTTTTAGCTTTAAGGAGTATATATGTCACAGCAACCCCCTCAGAACCAGATCAACATCAAGATCGACGAGAAGGTCGGCGAAGGCACCTACGCCAATTTCTTTATGATCACCAATTCACCCTCCGAATTCATCCTCGATTTTGGGCGCATCCTCCCCGGCGTTCCCGATGCCAAGATATATTCCCGGGTCGTCACCACCCCTCAGCACGCCAAGCAATTCCTCCAGGCTCTGGAAAAGAACCTGGAAGCCTTCGAATCCCAGTTTGGCGAAGTCAAAGTGCAGGGTCAACAAGAGAACAAACCTGTAGGTTTCAAACCGGATAACGCTCCCACCGGGAAGTGATCCGAGTCCACGAACGGATACAGTTCGCGGATACTCTCGTCAATAAAAGACTTGACGAAAGAGCTGTCTCCAGAGTTTTGGAGAGAACGAACTTTTATAGTAAAGAATGAAATTAACATAAGGGAGCGAATGCCCATGAAAAAGATTTCCTGGCGCGGTATATCAATAGTCATATTTATATGCGTTACTGCATTTTATCTGGCTCCTTTGGCAATTCCCAATCTTCCGGAGTGGTGGGCTTCCAAAAAGCTCAAGCTCGGTCTTGACCTCAAAGGCGGGATGCAGATCCTCCTTGAGATCGATACCTCCAAGAAACAACTCTCGGATGAGGATACCCGGAATGCCATCGAGCAAAACATCAGGATCATCAGAGATCGTATCGACCAATTCGGCGTTGCCGAGCCTGTCATCCAGAAGCTTGGTGACAAGCGTATCCTGGTTCAGCTTCCCGGCGTGAGCAATTTTGAAGCCGCCGAAAAGCTGATCCGTCAGTCTGCCGTTCTCGAGTTTAAGCTCGTAGCCACGGACGAGAACACTGCCCAAGTCCTCAAAGCTGTGGACGGCGCAGTTGCTCAAAACATCTCCCGTTTCCCGGCTCTTGCCAAGCTCGCCAAAGCTGACCAGAAGGTCATCGCCAAAGCGGATACTGCCAAAGCCGACAGCCTTAGCCTTGGTAAAGGCATCTTCAGCAGCCTGATGCGTCAGTCTGAGGGTGGCTACAAGATCCAATACGATACCGTCGATCTGATGCAGAAAGTGCTTGCGGACAGCGTCTTCAAGTCCTTAGTCCCTGCCGGATTCCAGATCGCTCTCGGTAAAGCTGACTACAATTCTCCCCAGGATGATAGGGACGTCTATGTCCTGCTGTCCAAAGCCGAGTTGACCGGCGCTGACCTGGCAAAAGCCAAGGTCGAGATCGGTTCCTCGACTTCAACGGATATCAAAGTCGCAAACAAACCTTACATATCTATGTCGCTCAAGCGTGATGGCGCCGCCAAGTTCGAAGCCGTCACCGGAGACAATATCCAGCGTCGTCTGGCTATCGTGATGGACGATATCGTCTATTCCGCTCCCATGATCCAGGACAGGATCACCGGCGGAAACGCTCAGATCACCGGCTCTTTTACTCAGCAGGAAGCTCAGGATCTGGTCATCGTCCTCAATACCGGTAACCTCGTCGCTCCGATCCGTCCTATCAACACTGTGATCGTCGGTGCCACTCTTGGTAGTGACAGCGTCGCCAGCGGTAAGATGGCCGGTCTCGTTGGTATCCTCCTCGTTGCCGTCTTCATGCTTATCTATTACAAGCTTTCCGGCTTCCTCGCGGATATCGCTCTGCTCTTCAACGTCGGCTTCATCCTCGCGATGCTGACCGCCTTTGGCGCGACCTTGACCCTTCCCGGTATCGCAGGTATCATCCTGACCATCGGTATGGCGGTCGATGCCAACGTGCTGATCTTCGAACGTATCAAAGAAGAGCTTGCACTCGGCAAGACTCCCCGCAGCGCGCATGATGCGGGCTACAAGCGTGCAGCAGTGACGATCTGGGACTCCCAGATCACGACTCTGATCGCCGCCGCGGTTCTCTATAACTTCGGAACCGGTCCCATCCGCGGATTTGCCGTGACGCTTGCCATAGGTATCGTCGGTTCGATGTTCTGTGCCATCGTCTTTGTCCGGTCTATCACCGATACTTTCGTCCTCACCGGCAACAAAAAGACCATGAGCATTTAAGGAGCGGAAAATGAGATTCTTTTCAAACGCCAACATCCCCTTCGTCAAGAACAGATACTACGCTTACGCATTCTCGATCGTCTTTATCCTTGCCGGTCTCTTTGGGATCATTACCAAGGGTTTGAACTGGAGTATAGACTTCTCCAGCGGTGTCGCCGCCCAAGTCAGCCTCAAGAGCGCTGACCCCGCGGTTCCGCTTCTGCAGATCGACAAGCTCCGTTCCGTCCTCAAGGACAAAGGCTTCAAGGAAGCCGAGATCCAGCATGTCGGCGATCCTGCCAACAGCGAATTCATGATCAAGATCAAGAGCCTGGACAAGACCAAGGACACTTCGACCCAGACCAAGAACGCTCTGATCGCAGCCATAGAAAGCTCCCTGCCCGAATACATCAAAGGCAGAGACGTCAATACCCAGGTCATCCAGCAGATCTATGCTGTCGGTCCCAAGGTCGGCGGAGAACTGCGCACTCAAGCTTTGCTTGCCGTGCTCATCTCTCTTTTGCTGATGATCATCTACATCTGGTTCAGATTTGAATTCACCTTCGGTCTGATGGCGATCCTCGCTCTGTTCCACGACGTCTTCATTATCCTCGGTATCTTTGCCATCACCGGTAAAGAGATCACCGTGCAGATCATCGCAGCCCTGCTGACCATCGTCGGTTATTCGATCAACGACACCATCGTGGTCTTTGACCGTATCCGCGAAGACCTCAAGGCAAACCGCAAAGCGGAATACCACGAAGTCTTCAACAAGGCGATCAATACCACCCTGAGCAGAACCGTGATCACTGCTTTAACGACCCTCTTCACCGCAGCCGCCCTCTATTTCTTCGGTGGCAGCGTGATCCATGACTTTGCTTTCGCGATGTGCCTGGGTCTGTTCTTCGGAACTTACTCCTCTATCTTCGTCGCCAGCAACCTCGTGGTCGAGCTTTATCAGATCACCCATAAAGAAAAGACTGCTCTGCAACACCTTACCAAAAAGAAATAAGCTTCGGCTTGTTCGATATATCCGGGGAGTTCGGTTTGACCGACTCCCCTTTTTTCTGCCCAGTATTTTCTGACCTGATTTACGTCGCCATATTTCACTCTCCCTAAACCTGCTGATCCGCTTTCCCTGCTACCTATCCGCTTGTACTCTTCTTGTACTCATCTTGTACTCATCTTGAACTCAACTTGTACCGCGTTCAAGAAAAGTACATGAAGATTATAAGTCGAAAGAAAGCTACCGACAGGGAATAAATCAGCATGGCTAAATAAACGCTTGACAAAAGTCCGTCTGCCTAATAAGTGGAGAATATGGAACACAAGATCATTCACATCGATATGGATGCCTATTTCGCCGCAGTGGAGATCAGGGAAAGACCGGATCTCAAGGGTAAGTGCGTGATCGTCGGGGGGAATCCCAATGGCAGAGGAGTCGTCTCGACTTGTTCCTACGAAGCGCGTAAATACGGAGTACATTCGGGTATGTCCTCACATCAGGCATGGATGCTCTGTCCGGAAGCGGTCTTCGTGCATTCATCCTTTGGGATCTACAAAGAGGTGACGGCGCAGATCAGGGCGATCTTTGCCGATTACACGGATCTGATCGAGCCGATGTCCCTCGATGAGGCGTATCTGGATGTCACGGAGAACAAGGTAGGTGAGCCGGATCCAGTGCTGATCGCCAAGGAGATCAAGCAGCGGATTCTGGAGACGACAAAGCTGACCTGCTCCGCGGGAGTCTCGTATAACAAGTTCCTCGCCAAGATCGGTTCCGATCTGGAAAAGCCGGATGGCTTAGTCCATATCCCGCCGGAAAGAGCGCAGGAGATCCTCTTTAAGCTGCCGATCGGCAAGTTTCACGGGATCGGGAAAGTGACCGCGGCGAAGATGCAGAAGCTGGGGATCTATAACGGTGAGGACCTGCATCGCTGGGAGCTCAAAGACCTGCTCAAGCGCTTTGGCAAGGTCGGAGCCTTTTACTACTCTGTGGTGCGGGGGATAGACAATCGGGAGCTCATCACCTACAGCGATCCCAAGTCGATCAGTTGCGAGCATACCTTTGACAAGGATATAATCAGCATCGACGAGCTTCTGGAATCCCTGCGTTCTATCGCTCAGAGACTGGCGGGAAGGATGCTGAGCAAGCGGATCACAGGGTCGAGCATCGTTCTCAAGCTGAAGTATGATAATTTTGAGTACATAACCCGCGCCTGCCCCTTACCGCGCTTGACGAACGATCCGGAGGTATTGTATCTCTTTGGGCAGCAGCTTCTCGTCGCGCATTGGGACAGCAGCCGTCAGATCAGGCTTTTAGGATTGGGTGTGAACCGACTTTGTAATCCGGACAGCGAAAACTGCGAACAGCTTACTTTGTTTTGATCCGGGGGCTGAGCTTCTGAAAGAGGTTGCTACCGACGATCAGGATGAGCCCGATGAGCGTCGCAGGATGGATCGGCTCATGCAGGATCAGTCCGATGAAGATCAAAGAGATAAAGGGAGTGACGAAGATTAGATTGGAGATCTTGGCAGTGTTATCGGTGAGGGAAAGGGCTTTAAACCACAGCAGGAAGGTCAGTCCCATCTCAAAGATACCGACGTAGATCGCCGCGAGGATCCCGATGTAGCGGCTTTGATCCGCACGAAGGAAGAGCACGCATTGCCCCTCTGATTGGCGAAAATAGATGAAGATACTGATCGCCAGAAGACCGATAAAGAAATTGTAATATAGCTTGGTCACCGGGTCACGCTTGTCTTTGAGCCCCAAGATCCAATATCCCGCCCAAACGATGGACGTCGAGACCGCCAGCAGTGAACCGATGGGATCGTCAAAGCCCAATGCGCCAAAGCTCCCCTTGGTCGAGATGATCACCACGCCCAAAAAGCTGATCAGCAGAGCGAGGAGATCCTTTAAGCGGAATTTCTCCCTCAGGAAGATCACGGACATCACCGAGAGGACTATTGCCCAGGTATAGTTCAGCACCTGTGCTTCCTGCGCTCTGAGGCGATAGTAGGCTGCAAAGAGCATCATATAGTAAAGAAAGGGATTGAGCAAGCCGGGCAGCAGCGAAAGCAGGAGGTTTTTGCCCACTGCCTTCAGGGAATCCTCTTCTTTGTTTGCAGGGCGGAAGAACAAAGCGATCCCCAATACCACGACAGCGGTCATGGATGAATAGAAGAGCAGCCCCAAAGGAGTCAGGGATCTCAGGCTGATCTTAAAAGCCGTGGAGACGGTTGACCATGCAAGGATGGTCAGTCCGGTGTAGAAATAGGCAAGGCGTTGGTTCATATCAAAAAAGCCTGTCCCGAGTCACCCCGGAACAGGCAGGAAATATCAATAGATGAGACTGATCACATCTGCTTGAGGATATCGGTGTATTTCTTTTCGAGGTTCTTGTTCTTGGTCTGCTGGGCAGCGAGCACCAGGAACTGAACTGCGTACTTGCTGGTGGAATCGTATTTGTACCACTTCTCTGCATAGTTGATCAGGTCAGTATATTGCTTGGTGATGTTGAAGAGGGTGCAGATCGCGGTATAGTCCTCGGTATTGTCGCGGATGTAGAGAAGACGCTTGAGGTATTCGATCCGACCGGCGTCATCATTCATAAGCTGGGCGATCTGAGCGGCATTGGTCAACGCGTCAATATTATCCGGGGAGATGTTGAGCACGTCTTTGGTGACCAGCATGGCATTGGTGTAATCCTTGAGCTCGGTATAGCAGAAGGCGATGTTCATCAGGTTGTTGACGTCCGTGGGATTGGCTTTCTTGGCTTTTTCGAAGTAGGTCAGAGCGTCGGAGTATTTCCCGGCATTGTAATAGAAAGCGGCAAGTTCCTGCACGATGAGCATGTCGTCCGGTCTGTTCTTGTAAAGCTGGAGCATGATCTGTTCGGCTTTGACGTTGTCCTTGTAATCCTTTTGATAGATCTCTTTCATCTTTACGAGGGGCTCAAAGCGGGTAGGATCGAGCTGAGAGGCGATCTCGTAGGTGGCAAGGGCTTCGCGGGAATTACCGGCAGTCTGGAGACTCTCGGCAGCCTTGAAGATACGCACCCAAGCGCTGTCTTTGCGCTTGGAGATATCACGCTTGTCGATGACGTCTTCATCGGTGGTTGTCGTGAAGGTGCCATAGACTTCGAGGGCTTTCTTGTAGTTTTCGAAAGCGGCTTTATTGTAATCAACTGCTTTATCGGCGATGGTCTCACCCTTGTAAAGGTTGATGTCACCCACGCGACGCAGAGCGAGGACGTAATTGGGATTGTCGGTTAAGACTTGGGTGTAATAGGTGAGAGCTTTGTCGATATCTTTTTGGGAATAATAGACGTTCGCGGTTTTCAGAGCTACATTTGCCTGGGGACCGAGCTTTTGACGAGGCGCGGCACAGGCGGTAAGCACGAGCATGGCGACCAGAGCCAGTATCACTGCATATTTCATAACTTACTCCTATGTTAATTTTACTTTCGCTCATGTGATTTGTGCCTGCCAAAAAAGTCAAGAAAATTGTCAGCACGAGGGAAAGCCCAGATAATTCTTGACAACTGAGGCTATGCTGTAAAATGGAAGAAATTTGACCTTTAATCTGACCCAGAGAGGTAGAAAGGAGTGAATATGACACAGACCCCTCAATTCTTGGGACGTAACGTCTTCGATCTCGATGATTATTCCGCCGATGAGATAATGTACATCCTCGATGCAGCCAAAGGAATGAAAGAGATCAACCTTCGTGAATACAAAAAGATCCCCACCCTCCGCGGTAAGACCGTGTGCACCCTTTTCATCGAAAATAGCACCCGTACCCGCATGTCTTTTGAACTCGCCGCCAGCCGACTCTCCGCAGACGTAGTCAGCTTCCAGGCATCGATCTCCGCACTGCAAAAGGGCGAAAGCCTCCAGGATACCGTCTATACCCTGGATGCCATGGGGATAGACCTCTACGTCATCCGCCACAGCAGCCCCGGCAGCCCACAACTCGTCCACAAATACTCCGGTAAGCCCGTCATCAACGGGGGAGACGGCAGACACGCCCATCCGACCCAAGCCCTGCTGGACATCTTCTCCATCTGGGAGAAGCTCGGTAGTCTCGAAGGCTTGAAGGTCACCATCGTCGGCGATATCCTCAATAGCCGCGTGGTGCGTTCCAACCTCATCGGTATGAAGAAGCTCGGAGCGGAAGTGACCGTTTGTGGTCCCCGTACCCTGATGCCCGGTTCGATGGAAGCCATCTACGGCTGTAAGGTCGAGTACGATCTGGAAACCGCGCTCAAGGATGCAGACGTGGTAATGGGACTGAGAATGCAGCTCGAACGCCAGACGGAAGGGCTGTTCCCCAGCCTCGAAGAATACTCCAAGCACTACGTCCTGTCGAAGGATACGATCAAGTTTGCCAAGAAAGACGCGCTGATCATGCACCCCGGGCCAATGAACCGCGGGATCGAGATACTCCCCGAGATAGCTGACAGCCAGCAGAGCATCATCGTCGAGCAGGTCGCGAACGGAGTCGCCGTGCGAATGGCGCTGATGTTCCTGATCCTCGGTGGCAAGGCATAAGGAGGAAAGATGAAGACACTCATAAAGAACGGAACAGTTTACGCCAATTCAAGCTTTAGCATACAAGACATCCTCATCGAGGACGAAGTGATCCTCCAAGTCGCTCCGAATATCGAAGCCAAAGACGCGACAGTCATCGACGCCAAGGGCAAGCACGTCCTTCCCGGATTCGTCGATCCGCATTGCCATCTCAGAGACCCCGGACAGACCTACAAAGAAGACATCGTCACTGGTACTCGTGCCGCCGCCAAAGGCGGCTACACCAGCGTCTGTGCCATGCCCAATACGGAGCCTGTCGTGGATAATATCGCGACCGTCGAATACATCCAGCGTCGTGCGAAAGACCTCGGATACTGCAAAGTCCACGTCATCGGCGCAATGACCAAGAAGCTCGAGGGACAGGAACTCTCGGAGATGGCGACCATGAAAAGCGGTGGCATCATCGCTGTCTCGGACGATGGAAAGTGCGTCCAGAACGCGCGCTTGATGCAGAACTGCATGAAATACGCGGTGAACTTTGACCTCCCGGTGATCATCCACCCGGAGGACTACAACCTTGCCGGAAAGGGACAGATCCATGCCGGCAGAGTCGCCTCACAGCTTGGCTTTTCCGGAATACCGGCTCTTGCCGAGGAAGTGATCATCGCTCGGGATATCATGCTCGCGGAAAACACGGGTGCGACGCTTCACGTCGCCCACATCAGCTCTGCCCGGTCGGTCGAGCTTGTCCGCCTGGCAAGGAAGGAAGGACAGAAGATCACCAGCGAGGTCACGCCCCATCACCTCACCCTTAATGAGGAAGCCTGCCTGACCTTTGACACAGCTTTCAAGATGAAACCGCCTCTACGCTCGGAAAAAGACCGCAAAGCCTTGGTCAAAGCCCTGCGCGACGGGCATATCGACTGCGTTGCCACGGATCACGCTCCTCATGCGGACTTCGAGAAGGAACGCGAGTTTGACCATGCCCCCTTCGGAGTAATAGGCTTTGAGACCGCTTTCCCGGTGCTTTACGACAATCTCGTGCTCACCGGAGAGCTTTCCCTCGAACGCCTCGTCGAAGTGATGACGACAGCTCCCGCGAAGCTCCTGCGTCTGCCCAATAACGAGCTCAAAGACGGCAATCCCGCGGACATCGTGATCGTCGATCTCGATGCCGATAGCAGCTTCGAAGCAGAGGAGATCATCTCCAAGAGCAAGAACTCTCCCTGGCTGGGCAAGCGTCTGCGCAGCAAGATCATCCGCACCATCTGCGCCGGTAGGACGACCTGGGAAGCATAGATGCAAGCTCTATCCTGCGGGCAAAGCCCCGTCAAAGCCGTTATCACCCATAACGCACAATACACCACCCTCACTATAGACGAACCCGGGTTGGCATCATCCTGCCAGCCCGGGCAATTTTTTGAGCTGAGGTGCTTTTCCCCCGAAACACTGCCGAAAAAGCTCTTCAAACCCATCAGCATCGCCAAGGTCTGCGGGAGCGAGATCAGCTTCATGATCAAGAACATCGGAGCGGGGACTGCTCTGCTCTGCGGGATGCGTCCCGGGGATACCCTCGAGTACTACGGACCTCTGGGAGCTGCTTTCCCGATCCTCCCCGGCAGCCGCGCGATCCTCGTCAGCGGTGGGGTCGGATACCCGCCAATGGCTTATCTGAAGAGCGTTTTGCCTACCTCGACCAACGTCCTGCATCTGCACGGAGCGACAACGGAAGATGACGTCTTCCCCGCGGACGAGATCTGGCGCATGAGCCCCGGAACCCCCAGAAACGGCTACGTCACCCAAGGACTGAAACAGCACTTATCCGAAAGCGGAGCCGACGTCGTCTATACCTGCGGACCGATCCCCATGCTCAAGGCAGTGGCAAGCCTCTGCGCCGAATACGGCGTGAAGTGCTACGCCTCGATGGAAGCCTATATGGCATGCGGGATAGGGGTCTGCCACGGCTGCGTCATCCCCGTCGGCAGCCCGGAAGACTGGGACTACTTGCGCGTCTGCAAAGAAGGGGCGGTCTTCGATGCGTCCCTGATCCGTTGGGAGAGCCTATGAACAGACTTCAGACCAAGCTCGGCAAGCTGTCGCTTTTGAACCCCGTGACCGTTGCCTCCGGAACCTATGGCACTGAATACAATAGCTTTTACGACCTCTCGATCCTCGGTGCCTACACCTCAAAGACGATCACTCCTCAGCCCAAGAAGGGCAATGAACATCAGAGACTCTATGAGACCGAAGCCGGCTTGCTAAACTCGATCGGGCTCCAAAACCCCGGTTGTGACGCCTTTTGCGCCGAAGTCTTGCCGGAGCTGAGAGCGTCGATAAGCGTCCCAATCATCGTGAGCTTTTCCGGCTCGACTGAGCATGAGTTCTGCGAGGTCTTAACCAAGCTCGAAGCCACGCAAATGGCGGATGCCTATGAGGTAAACGTCTCCTGTCCAAACGTCGCCAATGAGGGCATTGCCTTCGGAGTCGAGGCAGAGACGGTATTTCGCCTGACCAAAGCCTTGCGCGCCTTGACCGATAAAGAGCTGATCATCAAGCTTTCCCCGAACGTCACCGATATCTGCGCTATTGCCCGCGCGGCTCAGGAAGGCGGAGCGGACTCCCTCGCGCTGATCAACACCCTCTTTGGCATGGCGATAGACCCAATGACCGGTAAGACCCGCCTGAAGAAGGGAATAGGGGGCTATAGCGGAACGGCGATAAAGCCTGTGGCGCTTGCGCTTACCTATAAGGTCGCCTCCTGCGTGAACATCCCCATCCTCGCCATGGGCGGGATAAGCACCTGGCAGGATGCGCTCGAGTTCTTCTATGCCGGTGCTTCCGTGATCGCCCTCGGAACCGCGAATTTCACCGATCCGTATGCCGTTCCGAACTGCATCAAAGGGCTGGAGACCCACTTTGAGACCAGTGGAAAGACTCTCGCCGAGATCATCGGCAAGCTAAGCTTCTGAGGAGGATAAATGCCTGATACTAAGAACTATGACGCTTTCCCGAACAAGATCAGCCTGGACGTCCCGCTCCTGCGTAGCGACGAATATCCGACCTCTGCCTACATGATCTTCGATTTCGACGTTCCCGCCATCTTTGGCACCAAGGGACGCGTCCCGATCGTTATCACCATCGACGGCAAGAAGTTCCGCCGTTCCCTTGCCCGCTATGCCGGGGCGTATATGATGGTCTTTAACGCTGAATTGCGGGATGCAACGGGCTACAAAGCCGGAGATACGGTGCACATGACCCTCGAACGAGACATAGAACCGCGAGTAGCCTCAGTTCCCGATGACGTCCTCAAGGCGATTTCCTCTGCGGGATTGACCGAGGTCTGGGAGAAATATTCCTACTCACATCAGAAGGAAGACATCGCCTGGATCGAGGATGCGAAGAAGCCGGAGACCAGAGCGAACCGCATCGCCAAGCTCATCGCCAAACTCAGCGGGGAATAGCACTCACAAAACCTCTCTTGATATAGCCTTATCCCTCTTTACTTCCTCATAGAACACTCTCGTGATTATGAAGAACCTCATGGGGTCCTCTTGGGAGCCTCTTGGGTCGCCACCCAAGAGGACCCCAAGAGGAACCCAAGAGGAGTCCAAGAGGCTCTCGGTATTCCTTTGAGAACCGAGAGGGATGTCTCCGACGGATCAGAGGGATTCAAATCTACGGAAATCCCTAATATAAAGTGACTTACTTCTCGCTTGCCATGCCAATGCGATAGATCACCCGGATCTGCGTCTCGACGATGACTTCGGGGCTAAAGAAAGCTTGCTTGGTTCCCACCATCTGCCCATCCATATCGTCCATACGTTCATATTGGGTCACGGAGTTCATCTGATTGGGGTAGTTCGCTTTGTAATAGATCTGCTGGTTATTGTCCCAGGGGAGGTTTTCGAAGGGGGCTTCGTCGATGAGCTGGACGTCGGTGATCTTGATCCCGAGGGAACGGGTGATCGTATTCCGCTGTTCGGCAATACGGTTCAGGGCGATCTCGCGGGCTTGCTGACGCGGGGCTGAGTAATCCGAGAGCAAAAAGCGGACATCGCTGAGGTTCTCGACCTTTTTGTCGGTGAGGGTTAGGATCGCTTCATCCAGCTTGCTCATGTCTTTCAAAGTGACTGTCGTGCTTAATGTTGCGGCATAGTCCTTCTTCTCGGTGAAGAATGAGGAAAGACCGCTTTTGCCGGACATGAAGCTGCCGGTGGCAAAGCTGGAAGGGTCGATCCCCAGCTTGGTCAGATCGCCGCAGATCTGCGCGACGTTGTCCTTGGCTTTGCGAACTGCTTCCCGCAGGGTCGCGCCATATCCTTGAGTGTCAAAAGAAAAGACCGCTTGATCAGCCTGAACGACGACTTTGCCGGAGGCTTCGAGGCAGAGGTGATGATCGGGGAAGATGATCTCGGGCTTGCTCTCTTCGGCAAAGAGGGCAAAGGCGAGGATCAGAGCCAATGCTATGAGGGAGATGCGTTTCATGATAACTCCTTATTTGGGTCTATAATGATCTTCCGGGGATATTCCCGGGTCATTCGTAAACTTTGTTGCCGATCCTTAAGCGGGTGACGTAGATGATCTCGCAAGCGCCGTTGCCGGTGTCCAGACGGGTCAGACTGCTGTTCCAACTGGAAAAGAGCTTTGGACCTTTGATGACCGTGACTTCGACGAGATAGCCCTCGATGCGGACGGTAGCTTTCTTCCGGGCTTTGCCGAGGGCTTTGCGGATATTGGGGTTCGCGGGGATCAAGTGGCTATTGGAAGAATGCGAGGAGATATAGGGCATGCTGACCGGAGCTTCGGGAGAATAGCGGTAGAGCATGAAGCGGACGACCTGACGGAATTGGATGAATTTCTGCTGTTCGATCACCGCTCCCCAGATCATGCCGTAGTCCCAAGGGGCAAGCCAATTCATTATCCCACCGCGATATCCGCGTTTGCTGACGAGGACTCCGTCCAGACGATAGCGCGCTTTAGCATTGAGTAAGACGCGATAGCCGTCATGCTTGATCTCGGGGATGTATTCGGAATTGACCGGGGTTTGCAGGGGATCGGAATAGATGAAGAGGCTGTCCTCCGGGCTTGCCGTCGAGGATACCGGAGCGGTGAACCAGACGAAAGCCATATATAGCACGCCGATCCCGATCAGGATTGCGATGATGATCAGGATCCGGTCAAGGGTGCGCATCGTTTGGCTCCTCGTTTTTCATATTATCACAGAGATCGGAATATAGGATTGTTGTCAAGGGAATGATGGGATTATCGCCTATAACCCAGTTTATGGATACTGAAAAGAGCTTGACATAAAATAAATAGCGCGTACATTGTATCTCAACCGTAGCAAGTAGCTATGGATTGTAGAAATTGTAGCAGGAGAAAGTATGTTAGTGTTTGATCTGTTATATGCCTTTATCATAGGTATGGCGATCTATATTATCATCATGCAGATCGCTGAAAGGCGTGTCGAATTTGGGAACTATCATCAGTGGAATAAGCTAAGACTCCCCATACCCAGCTCGGAATGTCTGCTTGATGCAAAGATTGTTAATACTGCAATCAAGCTTGATATGATAGTATTGAAGCTGGACGAAGGATTAGTTATCCTCAAAGAGAAGCCAAATCTTTCTAAACATGGAATGGTGTACGCTATCGAGCGTAACCATGATGTGAGTGAGTATTGCCTTTACTATCACAATACACTATGGGGTAGGGGTAGTCTGGGAAGAGCAGAGAACCTGGTCAACGTCTTGAAAACTGGGTGAATACAGCACAGGAAAACCTCCTTAGCTTTAGCGATCTCTCCTATTTAAACCTTCTTGACTTTCAAAACCTATGTGATATATTTGAGCTGAACATTCCCTAAGGGGACTACTCCAACGGATAATCTTGATAAACAAAAGGGACGGCTGATATAAGCCGTCCCGTATTGTATCTAAGGGTGTTTCGTATTAGGCAAACATGGCAGCGACGTCGCTATCCGCGTCTGAGGTGACCTGAAGTCCAAAGGTGTCGATAATGACTTTGGCGACGTTCGGGGAAAGGAATCCCGGAACTGTCGGGCCGATCTTGATATTCTTGAAGCCGAGGAAGAGGAGGGCGAGGAGAACGGCGACTGCTTTCTGCTCGTACCAACCGATGGCAAAGGAAAGCGGGAGGTCGTTCACATCGTCCAGACCAAAGGCTTCTTTGAGCTTGAGGGCGATGATGGCGAGGGAATAGGAGTCGTTGCACTGACCGGCGTCGAGAACGCGGGGAATGCCGCCGATATCACCAAGGGGAAGCTTGTTGTAGCGATACTTGGCGCAACCGGCAGTGAGGATCACGGTATCCATCGGGAGTTTCTCGGCGATCTCGGTAAAGACCTTGCGGCTGGGCATACGTCCATCACAGCCACCCATGACGACAAAGCGTTTGATCGCACCGGACTTGACGGCATCGACGACCTTATCGGCAATGGAGAGCACTGTGTGATGCGCAAATCCACCCACGATGGTGCCGGTCTCGATCTCTTTGGGAGGTTGGCAGGTCTTTGCCACGGCGATAAGCTCGGAGAAGTCCTTCTTTCCGCCTTCTTTGCGTTCGGGGATGTGCTTGGCACCGGGATATCCCGCCATGCCTGTGGTAAAGAAGCGGTCGAGATAGGTGTTTTCCTTGCGCAGGGGAACGATGCAGTTCGTGGTCATCAAGATAGCACCGTTGAAATTCTCAAAGTCCTCGAGCTGATGCCACCAGGAGCTACCGTAGTTACCGATGAAGTGCTTGTATTTCTTGAAAGCGGGATAGTAATGCGCAGGGAGCATCTCGCTGTGGGTATAGATGTCCACGCCGGAGTCTTTGCTCTGCTCGAGCAGCTCTTCAAAGTCTTTGAGGTCGTGACCGCTGACGAGGATGCCGGGGTTCTTGCCCACACCCAGGTTCACTGTGGTGGGTTCGGGATGTCCGTAGGTCTCGGTATTGGCTTTGTCCAGGCAAGCCATGACCTTGACGGCATGTTCACCGGTCTTGAGCACAAGCCCGACGAGCTGATCGGCAGTCAGAGTGTCGTTAATGGTCGCGGCGAGACCTTCCATGACGAACTTGTTGACGTCGTCATCCTGATAGCCGAGCATCGCAGCATGTTCGCCATAGGCGGAGATGCCTTTGATCCCGTAGATGATGGTCTCACGGAGGGAACGGACGTCCTCGTTCTCGGTCTTGAGCACGCCGACAGTCTGGCCGAACTCATGGTATTTGTCCGGGGTGATCTGGAAGGTGACGGCATCCGGGCAGGTGTCGCATTCGCCGCCGAGGAGGTCGCAGAGTTCTTTCTTACGCTTATCGCGCAGGGCAAGGGTCTCTGTGATCAGGGGAGTAAAAAGCTCTTCATCCCAGTTGGCATTGGTGATGGTGCGGAAGAGACCTTTCATTACATAGATGGAATCTTCGGGGTAGTAAACACCTTTCTCGAGGAGCTTGACTGAGACGTGGGCGAGACCTTTGAGCGCATAGATCTGGAGATCCATCATGTGGCACAAGGTATCGGCTTTTCCGCAAACACCACGCATGGTGCAGCCTAAGTTACGGGCAGTTTCCTGGCATTGATAACAGAACATACTCATGGTTCTTTTCTCCTTTGTTGTTTTATGGTTTGGGCATTTTAATGACTAAGATGCGAAGGGTTCCGGAGCCGTTATTGGTCACGGCATGCGGGATGTCCTTCGGACTGTGGACGAGGCTGTCGGTGGGGAAATCGGCGGTTTCATCGCCAATGGTCAGAGTGGCAGTGCCTTCGATGACGTAAAAGGCTACATTGACAGGGGTGATGTGGGACTTGAGGTGAGCTCCGGGCTCAAAGCTGATATGGACGATCTGTCCTTCCGGCTCGTTGTATAGGCGGTTTCCGACTATGCCATCCTTGTCCAGGATGGGTGTGTCTTTCTTTAGCTCTACGTATATCATCCTTTCCTCCTTACATTATCGTGCCATCGACGGAGATGACATATACCTTGACGAAGAGCATCTTCCCGGCTTTCTCGAGGGCTTTCTGGACGATGATCTCAGTTCCACCGCAGCAGGGCACTTCCATGCGCACTATGCTGAGTGACTTGATCTCATGATTCTGAAAAAGCAAGGCGAGTTTATCAATATAATGGTCTATATCTTTGTCAAGCTTGGGACAGAAGGTAATGACCTTTTTCCCGCTGAGGAAGCGTCGATGAAAGTCCCCAAAGGCATAGGGGACGCAGTCTGCGGAGATCAGGAGATCGGCGTTGTCAAAGTACTGCGCCATGGGGTTGATCAGGTGCAGCTGAACCGGCCACTGGGAAAGCTCGGATTCGATCGCTTCGCCGTGGGACTGGGTCTTTTTCTCCATGATCTTCGGGGCAGAACTGGGGCAGTTGCAAGCGGGAGCTTCATACTCGGTATAATCCTCCGGGTTCAGCCCATGATCCTTGATCACGGTGATAGCCTGGTCGTAGTATCCCATTTCCCCGTGTGACTTCAGGTGATGCAGATGCGCCTTGATCGTGTTCTTGCCATGAGGGATGATGTTTGCCATGACCAGAGCTTCCTGATAAGGCTCTGCTTCGCGTTCCTCGACCTCGATAGCTCCCTGGGGACAGGTGCCAAGGCAGGCTCCCAGCCCATCGCAAAAGAGATCGCTGACCAGACGGGCTTTGCCGTCGATCACTTGCAAGGCACCTTCCGGGCAACCCGGGATGCATGCGCCACAGCCATTACACTTGTCGTTGTCGATCTTGATGATCTGTCGTTTCATTTCTTTACCTCTATTAGTTTCATTATTGTATTTAGCAGTTTTTCGCCTTCGGCTTTCAGGTCAAAGCCGTGATGGCTAAAGTTCCATTGGGATACGAGCAGGCGCATGGAGCCGACCGTTATGCGGAAGATATCCACCGGGTCAAGATCCGGGGCGATATCCCCGAGTTCCTGCCCTTTTTGGATGAAGCCGACGACGTGCTCGCGGTGGATATGCATGATGCTCTGATAATCGTCCATGAAACTGTGGTCGGTCTTGAAGATCTCCTCGGAGAACATCACCATCGCCAGATCGGGCTTGGAGGTGAACAGCTCATAGCGATCCAGGACAAAGCGCCGGACACTCTCGATAGGGGAGAGGTTCTCCGCCTTGATGCGCTCGATCACCTCGCAGGACAGATGCTCAAAATAGCAGAGAACCATCTTGATCAGCTCGCTCTTACTCGCGAAATGCCGATAAAGAGCAGCCTCTGTCAGATCCAGATGCGCTGCGATCTTCTTCGTGGTCAGCCGGTCATAGCCAAGCTGGGCTATGATCGAGATCGTCGCTTCCACGATATCCATCTGTCGCTTCGTTATTTCCATTGTTCAAACTCCATGTAAGTAAGCATTCACTAACATGCTATTCAGATGCCTGTTTTTTGGCAAGAACTTTCTTTAGGAATTCCGATCTTTTTTGTGGGTCATTGAGGTAAAGCTTCAACAAACATAGCGGTTAGCTTCTTTGAGAAAAGCTCTCTGCTGCCTGCGGATCCTCTATGGGTATTTCTTCCGGCAATGGCAATTTGTCTTTGACCAAGCATGAAAAGAGACTATATTCTCCATATTCCCGTTATTGAAATACGGATCGAACTGCGAGGATAAATGAGACCAAACAGACAGGAACTGATAGAGATGCTGAGCCTCAAGGGCAGAGACGAGATAGATGCGCTGTATCGCCAAGCGTATGAAGTCAAACGCGAATATAGCGGAACTACGGTTTACTTCCGCGGGATAATCGAGCTGAGTAATATCTGCACGAAGAATTGCTACTACTGCGGAATTCGCCGGGATAACGCTAATTCGACCCGTTATCTGATGGATCATGACGAAGTGCTGGATGCCGCCAAGTGGGCTTGGGAGCAGAATTATGGCTCGATAGTGATCCAAGCCGGAGAGCGAGAGGACAAGTGGTTTGTCAATTACATCGCCGATCTCCTGGCGGATATAAAGAAGATGTCCGATAACGAGCTTGGCATCACGCTGTCCCTGGGTGAACAGACGGAAGACGTCTTCCGGCATTGGCAGGAGCAGGGAGCGCACCGCTACCTGATCCGCATCGAGACGACCAATCCCGGGCTCTATCAAACTCTGCATCCGCTGGATCACAGCTTTCAGCGTCGGGTGAATACGATCCGTACCCTCAAGAAGCTTGGCTGGCAGACGGGAACCGGGGTGATGATCGGCTTACCGGGGCAGACTGTCGAAGACCTTGCTGACGACATCCTCTTTTTCTATGATGAGGACATCGATATGCTGGGGATGGGACCCTTCATCCCGCATCACGAGACTCCGCTTAAAGACCTGATCAATGGCTATGACTCCGAAGTCGCACTGGAAAGAGCTCTCCTGATGATCGCCGCTTGCCGGATCGCCCTCAAGGATATCAATATCGCCTCTACGACCGCTCTTCAAGCCCTAAACCCCACAGGACGGGAGATGGGTCTCCTTGCCGGTGCCAATATCATCATGCCCAATATCACCGATACCAAATACCGCGGGAACTACCAGCTCTATGACGGAAAGCCCTGCCTGGACGAGAATGCCGATCACTGTGTTCACTGCCTCGAGCGACGTATCGAATCCATAGGCGAGACAATTGGATATCGTCAATGGGGAGATTCTAAGCATTACCAAAAGAAGCACGGCAACTAAGCAAAAACCTTGTTCAGTCCCCGGTTTCATATTGTGAACGTTTGACGTTTAGCAAGTAAGGTGAGTGATTGGCACGAGAATTGCATTCATAAGACTCCCTTACGAAGAATATATACGATATGGCGATCAGAGGATCGTCTGGAGGTATGATGAATGCGAACAAGCTTCAGAACCTTGCCATGAATGACAATGGCTTTATCTTTGACCCCAGTAGCGGCTACAGCTATACAACCAATGAAACCGGGATATTCATCCTGCGCAAGCTTGCCCTCGGCGAATCCAAAGAATCCATCTGTAAGAGTCTCTGCGAGACCTATGATTGTACCGAAGACCATTTTAACAACGACTATGCCCACTTTATGCTGATGCTCGAGGCACTCGACCTTGTGAACTTTGAGGAGACCATGGATGAGCATCGACCTGAGTAAATATGACCTCTCGATAGTCGTGACCGGGCTGAAGACCGGGGATAATCCCCAGCCGGGAGTTCCAGTGATCCGCAGCATCCGTAATGCCGGCTTCACAGGCAAGATCATCGGCTTTGTCTATGACTCTCTGGAGTCCGGGATCTATCTCGATGACTTCGCCGACGAGATCTATCAGATGCCCTATCCCTCTGCCGGAGCGGAAGCCTTCCTCAGCCGGATCGACTATATCCTTTCCAAGACCAAGATAGACGTGATCATCCCCACCCTGGATGCGGAAGTCATCCTTTATATCCGCCTTCAGGACGAGCTGACCAAGCGTGGGATCAAGACCTTTCTGCCCACGGAGGAGTGCTTTATCCTGCGTGATAAGACCAAGATAGCGACTTTCTTTCCCCCAAAGGGGATAAACGTCCCCCAGAGCATCCTCGTCTCCGATCCCTCCCAGATCGAAAAGGTAGGGGAGGAGATCCACTATCCGATGATGGTCAAGGGGCGATACTACGAAGCTTTCAAAGCCCACAACCTCTCTGAAGCATACAAGTATTTCTATGACATCTCGGATCGCTGGGGCTTGCCCCTGATCTTCCAGAAGCTCGTTCCGGGAGATGAATACAATATCGTCATCGTCGGTGACGGAGAAGGCGGGATGCTCGGTATGGTTCCCCAGAAGAAGCTGGTGATCACCGACAAAGGCAAAGGCTTCGGCGGTGTCGTTGTGCAGAATCAGGAGCTTGATGCCTTTGCCGAAAAGGTCATCCGCGAGCTCAAGTGGCGTGGTCCCTGCGAACTGGAGATCATGAAGGGCTTCGACGGGGTCTATTACCTCATCGAGATCAACCCCCGTTTTCCTGCCTGGGTTCGTCTTGCCGAAGGCGCGGGACAAAACCAGCCTGCTGCCGTTGTTCTCAAAGCCTTGGGTGAGGAGGTCGAACCCTTGCCCAAATACCGTCCCGGAACCCTGTTCATCCGTCATGCTGAGGATATAATCGCGGATATCTCGACCATGGGAGAAGTTTCCGCAAAGAGCGAATTGATCAAAGGGAGTCACAAATGAAGAAGCAATATATCGCACCCAACATAGAAAGAAACTATGCCGGAAACATGAATAAGTATGGCGCAAAGAGCGTCGTCAACCACGTTGACAATATAGACGGAGTCAGCGTCCAATCTCTGCGGGAAGCCTATGGCTCGCCCCTTTTGGTCTTCTCCGAACGCCAGATCAGAAGGCGTCACCGTCGCTTGCATGAGACGATGAAGATGCACTATCCTAATGTCGAGCTCGCCTGGAGCTACAAAACGAATTACCTCGGCGCGATCTGCAGCATCTATCATCAGGAAGGTTCCAAAGCGGAGATAGTATCCGGGATGGAATATGAAATGGCAAAGAAGCTCGGTATCGCCGGCAGAGACATTATCTTCAACGGACCGGGTAAGCGTCCTGATGAGCTGGAAAAGGCGATCAAGGATAACGTCACTCTACACATCGATCACATGGACGAGCTCTATCTGATCGAGCGCATTGCCGGAGAGCTGGACATCATCCCAAACGTTGCTATCCGGGTGAATATGGAGACCGGGATCAGCCCGTCTTGGACGCGTTTTGGCTTTAACTACGAGAACGGAGAAGCCTTCCGTGCTGTCCAAAGACTGCATGCCGGTAAAGCTATGAAGCTTGTCGGGCTGCATACGCATATCGGCACCTTTATCCTCGATGCCCAGGCATATTATTACGCTGCCAAAGCCCTGCTCGATCTTGCTCAAAGAGTAGAATACGAGCTTGGCACGATAGTCACCTACATCGATCTCGGAGGTGGATTTGCCTCACAGAATACCCTGCTTGGTTCCTACACTCCGGGCGAATTTGCCTCGCCTTCCTTTGACCAATACGCAGAGTCGATCGGTGCCGCATTCAATGAATCACACTTTGTCAGCAAGCACACCCCAAAGCTGATTCTGGAGACGGGACGTGCCTTGATCGATGAAGCCGGATATATGATCTCCAGCGTCCTCGGGAAAAAGAACCTCCCCACCGGCGAGAGAGCCGTCATCCTCGATGCTGGGGTCAATACCGCGATCACCGCTTGGTGGTACAAGCTCAAGGTCTCTCCGACCCGTGCTTTCCCCGGTGCCTACCAGAACACGGTCTTCTATGGACCCCTCTGCATGAATATCGACGTCATTCGTCAAGCCCTGCCTTTCCCCGATCTGCACAGCGGTGAAGCCGTCGTGATCACTCCCATGGGCGCATATAATAACACCCAGTCCATGCAGTTCATCGAATATCGTCCCCGCACCGTGCTGATCACCGAGACCGGCAAGGTCGAGCTGATCCGTCAGCGGGAAGACTTGAACGACGTCACCCGACCCGAGATAATCCCTGATCACCTGAAAACACTGTGACAAAGACAGTAAGCCTCGATAACTTAAAGGCGTTTCTCCGGGCTATCCCGCACGGATATGCCACGATAATGTTCTCGGACAGTATCTGGGTGGGACTGGCGATGCTCTGCCTGACCTTGTTTAGCCCGATCGTCGGGCTGGCGGGCTTATTCGGCTTGCTTATCGGGCTATTGTCCTCCCGCATACTTGGCTTTGAAGGATGGGATTCCTCCAGTGGAGTCCTGTCCTTTAACAGCCTTCTGATCGCTCTGACGATCGGATATTACTATCCTTATCATCACGGAATTCCGGAACCTCTGCACTTTGTCGGGCTCTTGGTGATCGCCGCGTTTTCGACCCAGATCCTCTATATCGGGATCAGCTATTTGACCCAGCAGTGGTTCCGCATGCCCTCGATGAGCCTTGCTTTCTCCATCGCCGGTATGTTTTTCTGGTACTATATGGTGCGTAGCGGCTATTTCACCGGATATGGCTACCAAAAGCCGTTGCTCGTTGCCTTAAGTGGCAAGTTAGGCTGGTTTTGGCAGGACTACTTCGTCTCAATGGGTTCGATCGTCTTCGTGCCTGATCTCTGGATCGGGATAGCGATGACCGTTCTGCTCTTCTTTATCTCCCGCATAGCCCTATTCCTTTCCCTGATCGGGTGGTCGATCTGCTATTTCCTACTTCATTTCAGCAGTATGACCGCGACCTATGGAATGTTCTTCCCCGGCTTTAATCTCATCCTGATCTCGCTGGCGATCGGCTCTGTCTATCTTATCCCCGGGAAGTCGTCTTACTTCCTCGCGGCGATCGGAACTGTGGTCGGTTTCCTTCTCGCCTATGCCCTTTCGGGTAAGTATTACTACCCGGATATCATGCCTAATCGTCCGGACGTCCTCTTCGTTCCGATGTTTGCCTTCCCGATGAACATCGTGGTGATCTCGACTATCTTTGCCTTGAGGCTTCGCCTGAGACAGCATTCTCCGATCATCAACGATTATGGGATCCTGCACCCGGAAAAGGCTCTCGATGCCTATCTCTCCCGCTACCGTCGCTTTACCAGCGCGGGAGTACCCCAGATCCACCTACCGGTCACAGGAGAATGGGTGATCACCCAGGGGCATAGCGGAGAGCATACTCACCGTAAGGACTGGGCATTTGCCTGGGACTTTGAGATCGAGGATATCCACGGCAAGAAGTACACCGAGAACGAGCTGGAGCTCAAGGATTACTACTGCTTTGGCAAGCCTGTTCATGCTTCCGCGGCGGGACAGGTCGTCAAGGTCGTGACCAGTATTCCGGATAACACAATCGGTGTGATAAACACCAAGGATAACTGGGGCAATTACGTTTCCATCTCTCACGGCTATGGCTATTATACTCTTTACGCGCATCTGAAGGAAGGCTCGATCAAGCTCCGCGAGGGTGACGTCGTCAAACAGGGGGACAAACTGGGGCAAGTGGGAAATTCCGGACGTTCACCTTTCCCGCATCTGCATTTTCATGCTCAGATGGGCGTTGATGCCGGTTCCAAGACCATCTTTAGCCATCTGATAAACTACAAGCAAGCCCGTCCGGATGGTAGCTACGAATTCGTCAGCAGTGGTATCCCCGAGACCGGAGACCGGATCTCGCCCTTGGTTCCCGAGCATGATCTGGCTCCCCTGCTGCAATTTGGCTACGGTCAAAAGCAGAGCTATCAGGTGCAGACCAGAACCGGAGAATATCAGGAGAACTGGGAGGTCACGCTTGACCTGCTGGGGACGCACAGCCTCGTCTCAGACAGAGGAACAAAGCTGGACTTCTCCATCTACAACGGGATATATAACTCTCTCAATTTGCACGGCAGACGCCTCTCTGCTCTTTCCGCTTTTGCCATTGGCGCGTCCCGGCTTCCCTGGGTCGAAAACCAGGATCTTGAATGGCGCGATGAGCCGTCCCTCTCCGTGGTCATGAACCCGATCTGGAAGAATACCACGCTTTTCTTTATCCCCTTCTTCCGTCCGATCAAAGCCGAGACGGTCTCCCGGCTCAAAACTGTCAACAAGGCACTAAATGTGACCAGTGAAACGAATTTCTATCTGCTGGGCATGAAGATTGGCAAGAATCAGGCTTCCCTGATCCTTACCCGGGAGGACGGCATCACCGAGATCTCCCTCTCCCGCAATGACCAGCAATATCTCAAAGCTACCCGCATCGAAGCGACTAACGAGGATACTGTATGAAACAGCTCATCTTATGCGTGATGATAGCTCTCCTGACTCTGGCGATCTTTGCCGAAGAGAGGACTATCAACGACTCTTACAATTTTGAAGCCCGGTCAGACTTCCAGAACGCTCTGACCGTGATGAATGAACTCGCCGCTAAGGATCCGACCGATGCCTTCTATCGGGTGCGGATCGGCTGGCTGCAATACCTCTCCGGCAATTACAACGATGCGATCCTCTCCTATCAGCAGTCTATCCGCTTGCAGGACAGCGTCGATGCCCATACCGGGATCATCAATTGTTATCTGGCTCTGGGGAATTACACCGATGCCCTCAAGGTCGCCGATGCCCAGCTTCTCGTGCACAAGCAAAACCCTACTCTTTATTCCAAAGCTGCCTATGCGGCTTATCAGAAAAAGGACTATGCCTTGACGGCGAGCTACTATGCCCGGGAACTGGAGTACTACCCCTGGGATATGGAGGTGCGCGGCTACCTCGTCAACAATCTCTACCTCTCCGGACAGACAGTCGAAGCCAAGAAGCAGTACCAATTGCTCAAGAAATACTCTCCGACCTCTTCGATCATAACCCTTTACAAAGGTATTCTGGACTAAAGCCTTGCGTCGAACCTTCCTCGCTCTGCTCCTTCTGATGCTCTCCCTCAGCGGCTTAGTCGCTCAGGCAAGCCCATATCAGGAGCGGATCGAGCGTTCCAAACTCTCTCTGGCGTATGACCCTCTAAACCTTACGGAAAGGCTGAACCTCGCCTATTACCAGATGCTCTCCGGGAAGTATGAACAGGCATTACCAAACTACCGCTTCGTCCTCGAGCGGGATAGCGCCAATGCTGATGCCGCAGGAGGCTTGCTCTGGGCGTTAAACAGCCTGGGGCAATATCCCGAAGTCATCAGCGAAGCAGACCGCCTGATCAAGCTGCATCCGGAGCAGGGACTTGTATATTTTCACCGGGCAACTGCGCTCTATAACCGCAAACAAGCCCTCAAAGCCCGACTGGACTATACGAAAGCGGTCGCCCTCAGCACCGGAGAGACCCGCCAATATCCTTTGAACAGCCTCGTCACCCTCTATCAGTCCCTCGGGGATTTTCCCCGTAGCTATACAGCCTGGAAAGCGCTGGATGATGCCAGCTTGATCTATCCTAAAGAACTGATCCGCAAAAAGATCTACAAACCGGAGCTGCTCTTTTCTCTCTATGGGGGGATCAAGGACACGACCACGGTCTTTGCCGGTGGCGACATTATCTATCGCAGAGCCTCGACGTCCCTGCGCTTTAGCGGAGAAGAAGTGCGTATCAATGATGCGCATTACCGCTATTCTCTTTCTGCATCCCTGCGGCGGCAATTCACCCCCGGAGATGCCAGCCTCGCGCTTTCCTATATCAACAGCAAAGACAGCCGGGCAAAGCAGGGCTATGGTGCTGCGCTCGAGCTCAAGCCCCGGATCTACACCCCTCTGGCGATCATCCGCCCAAAGCTGGCACAGCATGTGGAGATCTTTCGGCGTTTCAATATCTATCAGACAGACCTTGGCTTGGAGCTAAGCCTGGGCAAGCTCTTTACCGCCTATCAAGCCGCATATCTATATCAGGATAATGACTCGGCAAATTCCGATACCGAGCGCTGGGTGCATAGTCTGGACCTCATCCTCCAGCTCAATAGCCGCATGGGGCTGGGCTTGTATGGCGGAATAGGGGAGATGGCATGGTTCACCAATCCCTTCGGCGGGATCACCGATGACTTTGAGCCGGCAACCGGATTTGCCGGAGCGTCTATCATGTATAGCTTTACACCCAAGACCAAGCTTTTGCTTTATTATCAATATGGATCGGGAAATGACACCAATAACCACACTACATACCTCAAGCTTTTCTATGCTATCTAAGCTCATCCTCTTCGCGATCCTGCTGGGAACGCTCTTTATCAGCGCCTGTAATCTGCGCGAAAACGCCCTCTTACCCCCCAATCTCGACCCCAAGGACTACATAATCGAGAGCACCATCCGCGTCTATTCCGACCATCTGATCAAGTCCTCAAATGACGACGCCTACATCTATATCCCCAAAGAAAGCATTGCCGATAGCTGCCTCTGGTACAATGATACCCTCAGTTTGGAGAAGGTCAGCTCCCTTACCGAGCGAGATAGCCTCGCGTTCGTCAGCGCAACGACTCAGGCGACGGATACATATAAACTGACGATCCTGCGTAATGGTCAGGAAGTCCTCCTGGATTCCATTCCAAACTTTGCCACGCTCTATGTGGATGCAAAGAGCGCTTCAGACCTCTCCGGTGCGGAATACGTCCAGAGTGCCTGGCGACTCAGCGCGGAGGATAGTGAGATCTATCCCTATGGTTCATCCCGCTGTTTCTTTGATATCGACGGCAATGGCGAGATCGCCCTGCTCAATTTTCACTCCGGCAAGAGCCTGAGCATCCCTGCCGGGACGAAGGATCTCCAGGCTCTGATCCACTCCGGAACGGACTATGCCTGGGGCTGGTTCCCCGCCGAGACCCGCGCTACCGCGCAGACCCTCGAGCTCAAGGACAGCCTCCTCAGCGGTCAGGTCGCCTCGATCCAGAGTATATTCCCGGGATTCGCCCTCAATACCAAGGTCTTTAGCCTTAGCGGCGCGACGACCGGTTCTGCGGTTCCCATCCTCCGTTACCGCGTCAGCGGGGAAAAGCACTTTGACCAGCAGTGGGTCAGGCTCAGCGGGGCAAACCTCACCACCTGGAGATCCGGCGAAGAGACATGGCTCTATGAGGGCAACGAACTCGTCACCTTCCTCAAGGGCGATGGGAGCTATTTCCTCGTCACCCCCGTGACCGGGCAAAACCTCCTCGACATACCTCTGGATGGGAGCTATGACCAGATCTTTCTCCAAGACCTCTGGCTGGATTTGAACGACGTGGAACTCAGCGGGCATCGCATGCGGCTAAACCTCGCTCCCAATACGACAAAGCTCGTCTCGGATTACTTCTCCGGCAATCCATTTAGTCTTTCCCGCGCTTATGATGCCTTTAGCATCGAGTTCCTTGCCAATGGCGCGCCGATCACCTCCCTTCCCGAGGACAAATGGATCGAATACGGATTTAGCACCACGCAGTCCGATCCCGCATCCGCCCGGCTCTTTCACGCCTATCGCAGCTCAAATACGGATCATCTCTATTACAAGAGCTACGCAAACGCCTATGACAGCGAGCACTTTACCCAGACGAATGGCGTCGTCTATGCCGGCTATTCATCCTCGGGAACCTATCTTTACGGCGTCGCGGGGGAGAGCTCGACCTCACTCACGATCCCCTGTCTCAAAGAGAACCTCGAGCTTCAGACTTTCCGCGCTTTCCTCTCCTGGGCTGATCCCACTCTGCCCTGCACGGCATTGAGCCTCACCTATTCCGCCTTAGTTCCCTCCGGTAATCCCTGGCTCAGCGGCAATCCCTATACGCTTTCCAATCCAAAGTCTATCCTCAGCCTGACGACTGTATCCCCCAAGAGCAGAGCGGATGAGCTTCCCACCGGGCTTTTCCTCTCGCTTAGCTCACCTGTCAGCGTCAGCGAGATCATCAATTTCTCCCCGGACGTCTCATACCCGAAGTTCGTTCGCTACCGTTCCGCATCCGCCTATGCGCACAATACTTTCGTGATGTCCGGCGCGAAGATCGGGATATCCCCCGCCTATGCCGGCTATCTGATCAACGGTGCATATCTCAGCGCGGCAGGGACGACCCTCCCGCTGGCACTCTTTAGCCGTATGGTCTTTGACGATTTTGAGCGGGAAGTCTATCTCAATTCGACCGTGACGATGGCTCCCGGAACTATCCTCCAAATGACGCCGCGACAATCACTCACCGATACCTATGGCGTGCTTGCCTCGCAGTATGACCTCAGCGGGATCGGACCTGTGTATAGCTTTGGCGTCTTGAATAACAGCACTTTCTATACGAACTTCCAGCCCTATATCCGTCTGCGTCAAAGCACCCGTACCGAGAATATGCTCATATCCATTATCGAAGGCGAGTTCTACCGCATCTATCCCTACGAACAGGCGGAAACGGCGGATGGTTGGCACTTTAGCATCGCCGATGGGCACGTAGCCTTTTACCTGATCAATGATGGGCAGTATGCCGCGGTGCATGATAACAACCCGCATAGCTCCGTTGACGCGATCATGAATATCACGACAAGGGATTTCCATACTTCCCTCTATCAAAATCAGTTCGTCCTCCCTTCCGAATACCTCGGAACGACCGTACCGATCGGCTCCCACGTCACCCTCAATACCGGGATCAATCCCCCTCAGGGAGTCAGCCCCACCGCGATCTGCCAGCTCCTGCTCCGCAATGCCCAGCTAACCTTCCTCAATCCCGGATTCTACACCATCGTGGGGGCTACCCGTCTGCCATACCTCTATCTTGCCATCCCAAACTACACAGCGGGACAAACCGTTCGCCTCTTTTATCGCAGTCCCTTGGGCGTCACGACGGAATTCACCCGGGTCAGCCAGTTTTCTGACGCGCCTACCGGCGAATTCCTCTTAGTCGGGAATACCGCCGTCTGCTTCTTCAATAATCCCGGGATCTTCTATACGACGAATTGACCGTCTCTTGAGTAAGAGAGAAACTTATATCTTCTGAGGTGGTGAGCTTGATCACCTCTTTTCTGTTCCCGCCTTCCGTGCTTGACGCTCTTAGTCAACTCTTAGTCATCTCTTAGTCATCTTGTACTTCGCAGGAGATGACTACCTGAAAAACAGGAGTAGTTCAAGTTCCTCAGCCAAGGGATCAGCGAGGGTCTCCCTAATGATCATCTTGAGATGCTTGGGTGACTCTTGGGTCGCCCTTGGGTCGTCCTTGGGTGACGACCCAAGAGGCACCCAAGCAGCACCCAAGCAATTCAGGGTATGCGCGGGTCTGGGATAGGGCAGGGGATAAGGGGTGATGCGCTATATTGTCGCCGATCAAGGCGCTTCTTCGGGGGATTCCGGATATCAGAGATGGGACTGGCTGAGGAGCTCCAGAAAGCGTTTCTGACTCGGGGTTTCGAGCTTCTCCTTGGGTTCAAAGAGTTTGTCAAAGGCTTCCACGGCGGAGCTGTCGAGGTGATAGGCATCTGCTTCATGGAATCTTCCTGAGAAGGCTTTGGCGGTTCCGGGAACGAGCTCCAGGATCTGGAGAGCGGGGGAGAAATAGCCTTCTGCGCTACGCAGCGCATAGTCCTCTGCCGGCTGGAAGCCAAAGCGGGAATAGTAAAGCGGATCACCGTAGATCACGACGACGCTATATCCCATATCCTTTGCCAGAGCGAGAGTATGCCGGATCAATCGACTGCCTATCCCCAGACTTTGATAAGGGGGTAAAACGCTGACCGGTCCAAAGGTCAGAACTTCGATCGCTTGACCATCGGGGGAGATTACCCGGGAACGAGCATACATGATATTGCCGACCGGGAGATCGTCCAGCAGGGCGACGAAGTCCAGATCCGGGATAAAGTCCGGAGACTGACGGAGGACATGCGCCAGATAATGCTCATCGCAGCCGGGAAGATGCAGATTCCAAAAGGCTTCCCGGGTGATCCACTCGACCCGTCTGTGATCCGCGGGGCTTTCCGGACGGAGGGTGATAGTATTCATGCTTGTCATAGGCTCATTCCTTTCTCAGTTATCAGATATGTGGAGGACGGAAGCAAGGAAGTGGGGCTGACGTCAAGGTGAATCAATCATATACGATGAGCGCAAGTACACTGTGCAGATATACCCGGATAAGCACTTTGAGGGCATCACATCGAAGACTTGGATCTATCATATAGGGGGTTATCAGATGCTAAATAGATACCTAAAAGACCGAAAGGGCATGAGCCTGGCCGATCCCATCCTATATCGCGCGGTATCCAATAAAAAAAGCCCGGGTTGTCCCGGGCTTTATATGGTATCTATGATACTATTTGAGCATCATGATCTTTTTCACTTTCGAGGTATTGCCAACATCAACCCGAACAAAATACAAACCAGAGCTAGCAGAGCGGTTACTATTATCTCTACCATCCCAAACAACTTTATGAAATCCTCTGGGTATGCTTCTGTTAATCAGATCTTTGACCAGTTGACCACGAATATTGTATACTGATAATCTTACCAATCCCTCTTCTGGAAGAGAAAAGGCAATAGTAGTCGTAGGATTGAATGGATTTGGATAATTTGAAACATCCAGATGTGTTGGTACTGGCGCGTTTGGTATTGATGTGTTATTAGAAACATTCAGTATATCACTCCATATCCGATCCACTGTCAGCCTAGCTTCTTTCAGAGATGATACACGAATTCCATTTGCTTGATATGAAGTGCCAGTATGCGTACCTTTGCCTTGATCGTTACAATACATGTCCTGTAAAGTGTAGGCGATGTCAAGCAAGCATAGCAATGAATCTAGTTCCGTGTTTGAAGTTTCCAAGAGGTCTTCATACCCTTGGATAGCCTGTAGGTACTGCATATCGAACCGATCAAGCATGATACTCCTAACTTGTGCACTTGCTACCAGTAGACTATCATTGCATGATTGTGCATATACGCTATATATGTTCCTTAACTCGCTAAGTAAATTCGGCGATTCCGCATACAAAGAATTCAGCCGTCCTAAGCTTTGTAAGGCATACAAACTATCTGGCTCGGATAGTACGATAGATGTGTAAAGCTGTTTTGCTGTATCTAACTCACCTGATTCTTCTGCGTGAAGTGCTTGTTTAAACAGGTTATCTTCCAGAAAAGGTATATATGTATTGGGCTCTATGCAGAATGGATCGTAAACGACATCCCACAGGGTGGGGTATATTGAATCTCTGATCTGACGGGCATTAGTTGTACCCCAGTAGTTGTTTCTTGCGAGCATTTGCTTGATTATACCTGTAGAAGCATAATACAGTGAGTATCCCAAACCATCAGCATTAATGTCATTTCTTGCATCATCAATGATCGGATATGAATCACTTTCTAGCGTAATCTCAGGGCGTGATAAACCATTATTTTCTGTGTACGACACATTGCTATCCTTGATAATGGGATCTGATTCCCTAATCACATGAATCCCTGCCCTAGTATTGTGGAGTATTCTGTTACCAGATAGTTTCGTATTACTGTTGTAAAGCAATACTCCCTCACTATTCTGGGTAACCTCATTATTAGCTACAACACCTGAACTAACCGCGGCTTGATTGTTTGAAATCACTAATCCATATGTATTGTTGTAAATTGAATTCCACTCGATGGTGAAAGTCGTTCCTGTTTCAATAGCGATCCCAGTATAGCAATTGGTTATCTCGCTATGTGTTATGGTTGAATTACCTCTAACATGTATTCCTGTCTGGGCTCCTTCAATAACTGCATTGTTACAGATTAGATTTCCATCCCGATAAGTTGTAATGCCAGACCAGAGTTGGTTAGCTTTGTTTAAACTGACCGATATTGATGCCCCACCATCAATAGATACTATGCCGTGATTGTTAATGAAGACATCTCCAGATAAGGTCACTGAGCTGTTTGGATATACATCCATACTTGCTCCATTGTTTATTGTTATGGAACCTACGATCGAGACAACTCCCTGGATGTTTAAGTCAGTGCTTAGATTCAATTCTGGAATTGTAGCTTTGACAATGACCAGGTTATCATCTATCAGTCCAGCAGATGATAAATCATCCCAAGTATAGTTGACGTAGAAATACTGGTCGTCATAGGCAAGGGTGTTTACATTGTTTGCTATTGTGCCACGAGGCGAAGAGGTAGTATCTATTACAGATTGTACCTCCATTCCAAATTCTGTTTTCGAGATGAACTGGGAGGGAAGAACTCCGCAACGTTTGATCTTATACTTTGGATAGAGCGGTTGATTTGTTTTAAACGCTACTTGTAGTCCGCCATTTTTCCAACTTGCTATCACCTCGTCTAAACCGTCAGAAAAGCTTTTAAATAGATCCTGAGCAGGAAAAGAACTACCAACATGAGGTGATGCAGTTAATGCTGCCCCATTGCTTAAGATCAAGTCGTTTATAGAGCTAAAATCCGACTCCGTATCAATTACAAAAAAGTCTCCATCTGTGTAAAACCGATAGTCTTCATCCGGGTACACCAATGTCGAATCGGAACAAAGTGAAACAAACACCTTTCTTGACCCTTCAGCTATAGCCAATCTATATCCTGAATCATCTTGAATTGCTTCGGTAACAGGATTAATATTGATTAGAGTCTCACTGGGATATAGGAGAGTGATAAAACTCTCTTGATTATTTGGGCTTGATGCTGTTATTGAAAGCTTTTTCATCGAGCCAATTCGACTACCGCCCTGTGAACTCCAATCGTATGGTGTCCATGCAAGCTTAGTGCTATCAGAACTTGAGATGTTATACGAATTTACGCCATCTATCGATGATCCCATAGCAATAAACATATTCTTATTTGCAGACATAATGTATTGGGAAATCCCCGGCTGGTTTGGATTCTGAACAGCCGATCTTAGTATATTGTGGACAGCGCCAGACGAAGTTCGTAGGTCGATCAAACAATTCATCTGATTTCTAAATACATTGGTACTATCTTGAGGTTCATCAAAAACGGCTTTATCCAGAACAATAAAGTACTTGTCAGACACTTTATAAAAGTTTCTAAACACGTTACAGGGATTGTCTCTGTTGATATCATCTATGTTCGGGGGCGTTGGTTCAAAACTATTACTCATGCTGTTATTGTATTTAAAGTGAATTCTAAGGTGCTCAATGTTGTCGTCTGTAGAAGGATTGTTACGAAGAAGAAATTGCTTGCTGGCCTTGTTGTAGTATGGGCGGCGTTCTTGAATGTCCGTAAGCCATGATATCGGCCAACTATATAAGTTCATCGGGTCTTCATATTTCAAGTTGAAATTGGCCACAACATCAGCAGGTTTGGATAGATATGCAGCTTCATCAATTCTTGGAGCTCTTACAGGACTGGCAGGATTGACTATTAGTAAGTTCTGGGAGTAAGATGATCGATACCAATCCCAGTACTTTGCTTTTCCACCAATATATGGAACATAGCCGGCTTCAACAATAACTGGTTTTCCCCATAAATACAGTTGAAATGCTGTATTATCATCGTTGTTGTGATACGGCACGAATGAATTCTCGTGGTTGACTACCAGCATGTGAGAGGTTTTATACCCAGAAATTGGGTCTGAGTATGAGCTTGTAGGGCTCCTTAGAATAGTCGATTCAGAATTACTATATGTGCCCTGACTTATAAAACCGGGTAAAGAACCGCCAGTTGTTACTGAAGCAGGACCTCCGTGTATAGTAGCTTGGTAGTTCATCACGGTCTCAAAACTTGACGCAAAGTCGTGCTCGTATAATTCCCTTGGCCAGTCATGAGTTGGATTAGATCCCGAATTCTTTAACTCACTTACGTACCAGCGAATGTTGTCGTGCGATTCCGGATCATCGGTATTTTGATAGTAGAAGCTGAGTAAGCCCCGTTCTATCTGTATTGAGTGATCCATACTGAGGTCTATTGCACCATACGAGTTTATTCCATTATATCGCCAGTCATCACCAAATGTAATGTGATGCAATTCCGGGTCTATCCTTCTCAGAGTATAGCGAACCATTCTGGGGATCATATCACAATCCCAGTCATTTGTTGAATTATAGAGATTAATGCCCTTTGTTCTATTTAGCGCTGTTAGGAATAGATTTGACAAATAGAACAATCTGTTCTGATATGTCAATCCACCCACAAACATCCCACTATTAGTCGTCAGATAATCGTTAAACCCATAAAAAGGCGTATCTGCGGGGAGTGGAGTAATAGACTTAAACTCGTTTCGAATAAATGTATTTAAGAAAGTGTCATTACCCGTGATCAAACTCGCATATCCCAATCCACAAATCAAATGGAATCTGGAGACGCTATTCGCAATCTCTGGTAGATAGTATCCACTACCGTAGGGGGTGTTTTCCCCACTTGTACTCCCGTCATTGTCATTGCACATGCCAAGGGGTGCTGTAATATTTTGATCGTTTGGAGCGTATAGATTATTGATATTCCATCCAGTATTGTTCCAACCATCTACCGGAGAATTTGGCAGTCCGTAGTTAAAGAAAGTCATGTGTATCCAGTTCATATGAGATTCGAGACTGCTCAGGATACTTTCGAATTGGATGTAAGCGGTAGTTGTCGGATTGGTTCTGTCATGCGCATAATACAACATATCAACGATATAGGAGATCAGAATCAGGTTATAACTCATCTCTCTGGCTCGTTGATAGTCAGTTAGTTGCCACCATGCTGCATCTTCACCTGTATTGTCATTCTGAGGATCGATATCCCAATCTGTAGGTACTGTGCTGGGAATTGCTTCATATCGGGGATAGTAACACGAATCTTGCAGCGCATTATGGTAGATATCCCATGGGAAAGTAAAGAGATAAGAGCGGACTTCGTCGAGTTTAGTAGAATATATATCGGGGTCATTAATATAATCCAATACCGCTGTGTAAGCTTTAATCGCTTGTGGTTCGAACCCAAAGCTGTCGGTATATGACCTGTCCCGTTGCAAATCACCAGGGTCTGGGGTTTCATCTCGAAATGATCGTGTATACTCAGTCCAGTACTGAGCAATAAGCGCATCTGATGTTTCTCCAGCAACCAGTCCCGCTGCAGCGCGAATTTGGTGCAGCGAATCAGGACTGATAGAGTAAGTACGTGTTAAAGGAAATGGATAGACTGCAATTAGTTTTTGAGTCATCATTAACATGATAAACATAAAAACGATTGCTACGATTTTGCCTTGTTTCATGATTTACCTTCCTTTGTTTATTTGACCACTACCAGCTTGGTAGTGGCGATTTTACTGTTTCCCTTATCCAGACTAATCAAGTAAACACCGCTGGTCATGCGTTCTAAAGCTTCGTTTGGGAGCTCTAAGCTTAGCTCTTTATTAAGCCCATTGATCTTACTGGAATATATCCTTTGTCCTCTGATATTAAAAATGCTGTACCCTAAATCACCCACCAGATCACTTTTTACTGAGATCATAACAGTGCTACTTGCTGGCTGTGGATAAGCCATGATGGATGATACAAATACAGGAGCAATTGGATCATCATTGTCCACTACATTGCCATTGGGATCGGTTTTGACAAGAATATAGCCATTGTGATACATGCAAAACAAAATGCTGCCATCGGGCATAACCAGGAGGTTCTTTGAGCCTGTCCCAAAATATATCGCTCTCAAAGTGTCATACGATCTACTCCATTGAAGAACTCCATTAGGACTGTAACTGTGGAGAATCGGGCCTGTGTCTGACCTACCACCGGTATATACAATGTTGCCGTTTGGAAGAATGTCGATTGCACCATGTAGGTCAGTATCAAAGCCAGGAGTATTAGCAGCTACTAGGTCCAGTGTATGCTCGATAACATCTACTTTCCAAAGCTTATATAAACCGAGCAAATAAATACTGCTATCTGCAGATACAGTACAGTCATAGAACCCGGTATTGTTTATTGAGTCATAGTAAGTCCAGAGAGTATCCCCTAATGCATTGATTTCCGTAAAAACTCTACTCGAAAGAGAAATCCAGTTATCTCCATATGGTTCAATTGAACGTGCTTGACCCATTGCCCAAAAAGGATCGCTTTGCCAGACCACATTGAACTGGAAGTCGGTTTTAAGTACCACAGCTTGTCCATCGACTTCACCAGCAAAGACCAGTCCATCGCCAACATATTGCATGTCGTATAAGGATGCCGTATAGTTATGATAGTAGCCCAGCCAATTTAATTCGTTGTCGAAGATATATAGGGTAGAATATCCTGATTGAGTACGAAGGCAATAGTATCTGTCTATACCATTGGAGACTATACTGTTAAATGCGAAGTTACCTCCCCCCGTTCTTCTCCAAACAATTTCGCCATATTCGTCGAGTTTCCAGAATACATTGTTTGCGTAAGCTGGTATATCTCCATATGCAAATTCAACATATCCTTGGAGTAAATAACCTCCACCTATTGCGGGGATAACGTTACACAATTCACCGTCAGAACTGTCAAATGGACCCGGACACAATCCCCCAAAGTCAAACCTGCGTATCCATGTCTGACCTGTTAGCAGACCTATAGAAATTAGTAACAGCAATGAAAACAACAAGTGTTTTTTCATCAATCCTCCTGATAAACACAGGGCGTCGTTTGTGTTTTTCGTCAGTGAACACAAACTGAACTGGTTTATTTATAGCCTTAAGATCAATTATATTCAGTCCAAATTAGCTAACTACATCTTAAATATCTCTCTTTCTTATGTCAAGAACTTTTTTATCGCATATTTCAGTCACATCGGAATGATCCTTGTTTGTGTTTATACATGGTCATAGTTTCCCCACTTACTACCTGTAATACGGAGTTCAGAACTGGTTCTTATCCCTTGACAATTACGTCTTTCCCCGCTCTCCGTCCTTTGTTTATTGAATGCACAAGTTGTGTCTTCTGGTACAATCCTCAAAATGACATCATGCCATTTTCAATGAATGTTAGCTGAAATTGATGAATCATCTATTTCTGGATATCGAACTACTTACAGAAACATACATCTCACTTCTTAACTACACCGAGATACTTACTAAGGCTCATTCTGTACTTGAAAGTCCCGGCTATTGATCCCAACCAAAAGAACGAGTAGTAAAGACGATAATCCACTATAGGCCATCTCATGATCAGATAGCAGCACCCAGATAGGAACACAATATGGATCATGGCGTCTAAGTACATTGCTCTCAGGCAGATCTGCTCTCTCTTATCATTAGGATCATTCAAAAGTAGGATATACCCTTCAAGTGGGATTGAAAGGAAATAGACAACAATCCCGAAGATCCAGTACTTCGGGGCAGTACCTGAAATGAATGACAGAATTGGTATGATGCTGCCAATCATCAAGTGTAGCATCCAGTCGATAAGGAATAGTCTTTGTTTTTGGTCTTTCATAGCGATACCTCTCTTTCCTGTTTCATCCCGCTCAATTTTACCGTCACAGCATGTTTCATCCAAATCCTCCTCGCTACCGCGAGATCCTTTTTAGTAATATGCACCTTAGCCTGTGAGAGCATCATCCGATAAAAAGAAAATCTGGATGCGACCACATTCTCCTGATAAGGTTGAAGTAAAACTGCGGTCATAATTGTGTCAAGAGCAATCTGTGCAGTCACGGCTACAGGCATTGGGTTGGCAAGCAGATGCTGAGACGAATCGAATAAACCCTCTCTCAGAACTTCATATGGTACGCACTTGGACATTTTTCCGTTGACAAGAAACCACCGAAAATCTATCCAGTGAGCATGTATGTCTGATCAGATTGTTGGATTAGACATTATCTTGCTAAACCAAAAAAGCAGTGAGTACTTAGTCAGGAGGAAAGATGAAGAGGTATTTGTGTAGCGCAATCCTTGGGTTGCTGATCGTTATCTCATTGTTGGGAACACCTTATGGGCAATCAGAGAATTACGATCGGGAGAAGGCGATCTTAAAAGAAAGGACGACAAGATTCAAAATTGATACTGGTTTTGAGGGAGATGTCACTTTCAATCAACAATATGTGAAATGCTCTTATATTAGGGGAAATTTCAAAGGTGTTGAAGTGACAGCCCCTCAGGATACTACGTTAATGAAACAAGTTTTTGGCCAGATTGTCTCAAGACTGGTGAATCACATTTCTGCAAGAGAAGAGGATCTATTAATGGGGAAGATTGTATCAACCGATCTAAGGACGAGTGTTCGGCTTACTCAGATGGTGAATGGCTATGGCATAGAACCGGGAGGTTGGTTAAACATTAGTTACATGAAAGATCTCAAGCTTTTTAGTGTGATAAATAATACTTTAGATATCAGCTCAAGCATTGTCGTCCCGACTGTTTCAATAGACCGAGCTAAGCAAATCTATCAAGAACTAGCTCTACAAGATGACAAAAATCACTCTCAGACCATTCCGCCAAGCATTAGATTGAAGTACTTTAATATTAACTACTACAACAAGGGGGCTGAGCCTGATTATCGCTTATGCTGGATTATTGGTGGTGTCAAAATGATAGTTATAGATGCCGTTTCCGAAGCTATCTATGTTAACAAATATCCTAGCATTGTTTATTAATCAGCTCGGTTTTAGTCTTTGATCAGGAATGATCTGGTATAGGCCAAGTTGCCTGTGTATGGATCAATATAAATTGCCAATCCCCAAAATGATATTATATAATTCAACCTATAGCTATTATCTGTTACATTATGAGGATCATTTGTGTATAAAAGCTCCGTTCTGGGTTCACTAAATTCTATACTTTTATCGTGTTTGTAATCAGGATTGTAAACTCCCTTTGCTATCTCTATAGCTTGAGTAAGTGTTATGTTTATATGCCCTTCATCCGGTAACTCTACTGTATTATCACTAATCGAAAAATACTTGCGTCCATCATCAAAGGTCATCATGATGTATCCTGCTCCTTCCACACGATAGCCAGTAACTTGTTGATAGTATTTTGTCGTATAACCTCTTCCACCCTTAGATATACGACTCATGGATAGCTGACGACTGGTAGCTTTAGAGTATGGCAGAACCTTGCTAATGATTCCTTCGCAAGCTTGCCTGAAAGCAATCGTATCCCCATCCGCTGTGAATGAAATACCTAGGAAGTTACCTCGATAAAGATATAATCTCATGGTTGCTGTGATATGCCTCACCTCACCTTTAAATCCTGTCTCCGCCTTGAACCTTTCCGCCAATTGATCCAGCTGGCGGACTTTCTCCCAATGCTCTGCCTCTTCGGCTGGGTTACTGCTGGCATAGCTATACGCTATGGCAAGCAGCACAACTAATATAATGATGATCTGTTTCATATACCTTTGCTCCTAATAGCAAACACATTCTCCTGATAAGATTGAAGTAAAAACAGCGGTCATAATTGTGTCAAGAGCAATCTGTGCAGCCCACGGCTACAGGCATTGGGTTGGCAAGCAGATGCTGAGATCGCTACGCTCGGGATGGATCTCCGTCTTTTGTTTTAAGCACTCAAACATTTTGATTGACAATTAAGCGGTTCTGATTAGTTTGTCCTTAGATTAGCAGAGAGACAGTGAGACTGCTAAGAAAACAACGGGTGTAACAAGGATGAAGAAGAATCAGCTAAGACTAAACGACACATTGAGAGCGCTCGTGGATGAGTTTATCGGGACAAATGAGCCCGTCTCCTCCCGGGTTCTGAATGAGAAGTATCTGCGTCAGGTCAGTTCTGCGACTCTGCGTCTGGACCTGTTTAAGCTGGAGCAGCTAAACCTCATATATCAGCCGCATACATCCGCGGGCAGGATCCCCACGACCAAGGGGTATCGCTCGTATCTGGGCTTGATCGAGGACGCGCATGAGAAGGTTCGCTATGAGCGGATGGAGATCCTGCGGGACTTGCTCATTCATAACTACAAGGATACGCCGCGGGCTTTGCACTATATCATGCAGATGCTTGCCAAGGAGACGGATCAGCTCAGCTTTGTTGCCGAGCCGGAAGTCTCGAACGGCTATCTTGCCAAGCTGGACGTCTTTCCCATCGGGGATCGCAAGTGGCTCTTTCTGATGAGCTTGGACAGTGGTCTGGACAAGACCGTGATCCTCAAATGCGAGTATGACATCTCAGAGACGCAGCTGCGCAAGCTGGTGCGGTATCTCAATGACGAGCTTGTCGGGCTTCGCATCTACGACATTGCGAATAAGGTCTTGGCTGAGATGCGGGAAAACATGCATCAGGATAATGCTCTGGTCAGCATGTTCCTGCGGGAATTGCACAAAGCGTTCATCGAGATCAGCGACTTCTTTATCCACTACGATGGGTCGATCAAGTTTCTCGAGCAGCCGGAGTTCGATTCCAAGCATACGATCCTGAACTTTATGAACCTGATCCAGAGGCAGGATCACCTGCTCAATCTGATGCGCTCACGGGTGACGGGGAAGCAGGTCAACATCCTCCTGGGTGAGGATCTCGATAACGAGGATTGGCACAACTTCGTCGTGATCTACGGACGCTATGAGGTCTTTGGCATTCCGGGTTACCTCGGGGTCATCGCTCCGATTCGCACGGACTATCGTAAGCTGATCCCCTTGATCCGGGATATAACCGATACCATAACCATTACCACACGTAGGGGTATGATCGTACCCAAATGAACTTGAGGAAGATAATGACGAGCAAGAAAAAGGAACACTATAGCGAACCGGAAACCGGGATGAACGAGCAAGAAAGCCCGCAAAGCCCGGAAACCCAAGCACCGGAGATCGACCCACTGGAGGCGATGACCGCTGATCGGGATGATTGGAAGGACAAATACCTGCGCAGTATGGCGGAGTTTGAGAACTTCCGTCGGCGCACGAATCAGGAGAAGTCGGACTGGATCAAGCGTTCGACCGAGCATTTGTCCCTCGAGATCTGTGACGTATTGGATAACTTTGAACGCGCTTTGGCGCACACTTCCCAAGAGGGAACCGAGGATGCCTTCGTCAAAGGGATCCTGCTGATCGAGAAGCAATTGCGGTCGGTTCTGGAGAGACAGGGGATCAAAAAGATCGAAGCCTTGGGCGCGGACTTTGACCCTGAGTATCACGATGCTCTGGCGCATATCCCTTCGGATCTGCCGGAGAACAAGGTCGCCGCTATCATCCAGAATGGCTATACGATGCATGACAAAGTCATACGGCACGTCAAGGTCGCTGTTTCCAAAGGGAACGAGACCATCGCCGATATCAAGATAAACACTGAAGAATAAAGGAATACATGGAGGAAAACATGGGAAAGATAATTGGAATTGACTTAGGAACGACAAACTCCTGCGTCGCGGTCGTTGAAGGCGGAAAGCCCGTCGTCATCACCAACGCGGAAGGTTCCCGCACGACCCCCTCAGTGGTGGGTTTCGCCAAAGATGGACAGCGTTTGGTTGGTCATCTGGCAAAGCGTCAAGCAGTGACAAATCCCCTGAATACCGTTTACTCGATCAAGCGTTTTATGGGTCGCGCTTATGGCGAAGTAGGCGAAGAGATCAAACAAGTACCTTACAAAGTAATATCCGGACTCAAAGGACAGGCAGCCGTGCACGTCGATACCGATGCCAGGGACTATACCCCGCAGGAGATCTCCGCGATGGTGCTCGGTAAGATGAAAGAGACAGCGGAAGCCTATCTCGGCGAAGCCGTCACGGAAGCCGTGATCACGGTTCCCGCATATTTTAACGATGACCAGCGTCAGGCGACCAAGGATGCCGGCAAGATCGCCGGTCTGGACGTCAAGCGTATCATCAACGAGCCTACAGCCGCAGCGCTTGCCTATGGCATGGAAAACAAGAAAGAGCAGAAGGTCGCCGTCTATGACCTCGGTGGCGGTACGTTCGACATCTCCATCCTGGATATCTCTCAGGGCGTCGTCGAAGTTCTTTCCACAAACGGGGATACTCACCTCGGTGGAGACGACTTTGACAAGCGCGTCATGGACTGGATCCTGGAGAGCTTTAAGAAGCAGGAAGGTCTCGACCTTTCCAAAGACCCGATGGCGCTGCAACGCCTGCGTGAGGCTGCCGAGAAAGCCAAGATCGAGCTTTCCGGCACGCAAAGCACCAATATCAACCTGCCGTATATCACCGCTGATGCTACAGGGCCTAAGCACCTCGTGCTCGACCTCAGCCTGGCGGAGTTCAACCGTCTGACCGCCGACCTCGTCGAGAGAACCCTCGGACCCTGCAAGCGCGCTCTGGCTGATGCCAAGCTCGATGCTTCCGAGATCCAGGAAGTCCTCCTCGTCGGTGGAAGCACACGTATCCCCGCAGTTCAGGACGCAGTGGAGAAGTTCTTTGGCAAAAAGCCGAACCGCAGTCTCAATCCCGATGAAGTCGTCGCCGTTGGCGCTGCCATCCAGGGAGCGATCCTCTCCGGTGATGACAAGGTCAGCGATGTCCTGCTGCTGGACGTGACGCCGCTATCCCTCGGGATAGAGACGCTGGGTGGAGTGCTTACCACGCTTATCCCCAGAAACACGACCATCCCGACCAAGAAGAGCCAGATCTTCTCGACCGCCGCGGACAATCAGACTGCCGTGACCATTCACGTGCTTCAGGGTGAGCGTCCCATGGCGACCGATAACAAGTCCCTCGGTCGGTTTGACCTCGTCGGTATCCCTTCCGCACCGCGTGGAGTACCGCAGATCGAAGTGACCTTTGACCTTGATGCGAACGGGCTTTTGCACGTCTCCGCCAAGGACAAGGGCACCGGTAAGGAACAGTCCATCGCCATCGACAGAGCCGGAAACCTCAATCAGGACGACATCGAACGCATGATCAAAGATGCCGAGATGCACGCCGATGAGGACAAGAAACGCCAGGAATTCATCACCTCAAAGAACGAGCTGGACACACTGATCTTCTCCACCGAGAAGAGCCTCGAGGAATACGGCGACAAGCTTGGTGAGACCGACAAGGCAGAGATCGCAACCGCGATCAAGGAAGCCCGTGAAGCCTTCGAAAAAGCCACTGAGAAGGAAGAACTGGACAAGATCAAGGATACTCTGGCAAAGAAAGCCCAGAAGCTGGGTGAGATCATCTATGCCAATATGCAGCAGAATCAGGGTGGAGCCGGTGGCTTTGACCCCAATGCCGCAGGATTCAACCCCGAGGACTTTGCTCAGGGGCAGAAGCCGAACGAGCAACCCAAAGGTGACGGACCGATCGACGCTGATTTCGAAGTCGTCGACGATAAATAGATAATGACCCGGAAGAGCGCGAGAGCTTTCTTGCGCTCTTCCTACCTTATACTTGAGAACTCTGCCGGATACCCGCACATGGTGTCCCGCAGAGTTCTTCCGGTAAGGTCAGACCGGTTGAGATGCAAGGAGTTTATCAATGGCAAAAAGAGACTATTATGAGATCTTGGGCGTGGAAAAAAGCGCCGATGAAGCGACTATAAAGAAAGCTTACCGCAAGCTTGCCATGCAGTTCCATCCGGATAAAAACCCGGATAACAAGGAAGCGGAAGAGAAGTTCAAAGAAGCCTCTGAGGCATACGAGATCCTTTCTGACAAGGACAAACGGCAGATATATGATCAATATGGGCACTCCGGACTGGAAAGCCAGTTTGGCGGAGGCGGATTCTCATGGGAGAACTTCCACCACTTCGACGACATCTCTGATCTCTTTGGCGGAGGCGGGGGATTTAGCAGTATCTTTGAGACCTTGTTTGGCGGAGGCTTTGGCGGCGGACGCGGGCAGCGCAGCTCAAACAGGGGAGAGGACGTCCAGATCGAGCTTTCCCTGACGCTCAAAGAGATCGCGCTTGGAGTCGAAAAGACGATCAAGACCGGGGTCAAGGATGCCTGCGACAAGTGCAATGGAACAGGCTCCGCGGATGGACACAGCGAGTCCTGCACTCAGTGCCACGGCACCGGACAAGTGCGGCGCACGGTTCAATCCCTCTTCGGGCAGATGCAGTCCATTGCCGAGTGTCCCACCTGCCGGGGTGAAGGCAAGATCATTAAGAACAAGTGCAGCAAGTGTTATGGCGAAGGGCGTATGGGCAAGGTCAAAGAGATCAACGTCAAGATCCCTGCCGGAGTCGAAGAAAACCAGTACATCCGTCTGCGGGAACAGGGCAATGCCGGTCCCCGGGGCGGGAAACGCGGTGATATCCTTGTCCTGATCCGTGAGAAGCATGACGATACCTTTGAGCGGGATGGCAACAACCTCCTGCTGGAATACCCGATCTCCTTCTCTCAAGCTGTTTTGGGAGATGATGTGATCGTCCCGACCCTGACCGGTTCCGTCAAGATGAAGATCCCCGCCGGGACACAGAGCGGTAGGAGCTTCCGGCTCAAGGGACAGGGAATACAGGGCTTGAACACCTATTCCAAAGGCGATATCATCGTCAAGGTCACCCTCGTGACCCCCACCAAGCTCTCCAAAGAAGAAACCGAGTATTACACCAAGCTCAAAGAGTTTGATAAAAAGCGCGACCTCAAGCCCGGTAAGGGATTCTTCTCCAAGCTCCGGGATTACTTCAGCTAAAGCCATGCCTTCCTACTATCTCCCCGATCTTTCTCCTGCGCCCGGTAGCTTCGTCTCCCTCTCGGGTAGCGAGCATCATCACTTGGCGACGGTGCGTCGGCAGGCTGTGGGTGACCTCGTCACGCTTACAGACGGTAAGGGGCTGTTGATTCGAGCCAAGATCCGGCAGATAGGGAAGAAGGACGCAGAGCTTGAGCTGATCGAGCGGATCGAGGTAGTTCCTCCAGCGGACTATGCGATTGCCTTTAGCCTTTTGAAGTCTCAGCATGATGAGCTGATCGTCGAGAAGTGCACCGAACTGGGAGCAAAGACCCTCTTCCCGTTCATCTCGGACAGCTCTGTCCGCAAACCCTCGGCAAATACCGCTGAGCGTTTTGCCAAGATCGCATTGGCTGCCGTCAAGCAGTGCGACAGCCCGTTTCTGCCGGAGATCCACGCAACTACCTTGCTCAGAAAGCAACTGCAAAACATAACGACGCAGGGCTATACCCCGGTGATCTGTAGTGAAAGGCGTCCTGATCGCTGGATCGAAGCCGGGGCATACACCGCTCCTCCATGCTTTGTGATCGGTCCCGAAGGTGGCTGGTCTGAGGCGGAGTTTCAGCGATTTTCTGAGCTGGGATTGCCGGAGATAACCTTTTCCCCCCTGATAGCCCGTGCCGAGACTGCCGCGATCGCCATCGCAAGTCAGTGGCTGATTAGCTCCAAACTCCTCTCTATCAAGCGATAGAGCTTCTCTTTATCCCTAATCCGATACGCCAGAACGACTGCAAGCGTCCGATCCCGCAGTTTGCTGCTTCTTCCCAGCTTATCGATGTCCTTCTCCGTGCAAAGCAAATATGCGTCCTCGTCCTTTCCCAGCCATGCCTCCAAAGCAGTGACATCCCGAAAGGAGTGATGATCCGGATAGCGGAAATGCTCTTGCCAGTCCAAATCCATCCCCTTGACTATCCGCTCGAAGGAAGCAGGCGATGCGATCCCTGAAGCCAAGGCGAGTCGCTTTCCCCGGAGATCATCGGGGCTTAGTGCTTCACCTGTTTCAGTCCGCAGTCCGCTGACGCATGCTTCGCTATAAAACACCCGATCTTTCTCGGAGCCGATAACCTTCTCCAGTTCATGTAGCTTTGCCTGATCCCCGACCTTGTTGTAAAGCACGATCAAGTCCTCATCCCGGATGGTTCCCGGGCTTTCGCGCAGGTATCCTGCAGGCAGGACAAAGCCATTGCCGATCCCTATCTCATCGTTAAAGGTCAGGATATTCAGATCATGAAAGACCTTTTTATTCTGATGCGAGTCATCCAGGATGATCACCTGCAGATCGGGAAAACGGGAAACAAGACTCTGTATCGCCCGGACCCTGTCTTTACCCACAGCCACAGGGATCTGAGGCAGAGCCTGCGCAATCATATAGGCTTCATCTCCGATATTCTCCGGACTATCCGGGATACCGTCAACGGCGCGGAATACCAAGCCTGTGGACTCATATCTTCCCCGGTAACCCCGGTGCGAGATGCCGACTCGATTGCCAAGCTCAGCCATTCCGCGAGCGATCTCAATTGTCAGAGGTGTCTTACCTCCGCCACCGCTGGTGAGGTTGCCGATACTGATGACCGGAATGGGAGCATGATACGCCTTAAGCTGATCCGTGCCCTGCTTGAGGCGGTGGACAAGCCTATAGACAAGAGAAAGGGGATAGAGCATATAGCTTATCCCCGTTCGGTTTAATAGATTAGCTGTGACGAAGCGGTCAATCATCACTCTTGGAAATGGGCAATCTCTTCTCGACCAGATCGACTAGGCGTTCGACCTCGAAAGGTTTGTAGAGGATATCCTGCAAACCATCGACCTTTGCCCGGACGAGCACGTGATTGGGGTCATAACCAAACCCGGTCATCATGATCACCGGGATCTCGGTATTATAGTCCTTTACCCGCCAATACAGCTCATAACCGTCCATGTCCGGCATGGCGATATCCGTGATCACGAGGTCAACCCTGCCGGTCATGACTTCGCGGATAGCGTCCAATCCGGAGTGGAAGCCGAGGACTTCCCATTCGGGACGCAAAGCGTTGATCTCGATCTTGAGATTGGTGACGAGCTCTTCTTCGTCGTCAACTATGCAAATAACTCTTACCATTGTGTTGTCTCATCTTTGGTGATTATCCGATATATCTGGATGTATTTGTCCCGCGTCTGCTTGACGACGTCTTCGGGCAATTCCGGCGCAGGCGGAGTCTTGCTCCAGCCGATCCCGTCCAGATAGTCACGCAGATACTGCTTGTCAAAGCTCAGAGGGGTCTTGCCGATCTGATAGGACTCGCTGTCCCAAAAGCGAGAGGAGTCCGGCGTCAGAACCTCGTCGATGAGCAGGACTTCACCACCGATAGTGCCAAACTCCAGCTTGGTATCGGCGACGATGATGCCCTGATCCCAAAGCAGCTCATGCGCATGGTTATATATCGTCAGTGAATAGTCTTTGATCCGGTTTGCCAGCCATTCGTCCATGCGGGAGAGCATATCCCGGTAGGAGATATTCTCGTCATGCCCGGATTCAGCTTTGGTGCTGGGAGTAAATAGCGGCTTGGCAAAGCGTTGGCTCTCTTGCATATCATCCGGGAGGAGCATTCCGCCGATAGTATTGGAACGCTTGTATTCGCTCCAGGCACTGCCGGTGATATAGCCCCGAACGATGCACTCAAAGGGGATGACCCGGGTCTTGCGAACCAGCATCGAGCGTCCCTGCAGATAATCCGCATAGGGATGGAACTCCGCCGGAAGATCGGCTACCTGATCGCTCAGGAAGTGATTGGGAACCATGTTCGCGGTAGTCTTGAAAAAGTGCACCGAGATCTGCGTCAAGATCCTGCCCTTATCCGGGATAGGAGTGGGGAAGACGACGTCAAAAGCGGAGATCCGGTCACTGGTCACGATCAGGAGTGTCTCTCCCAGGTCGTAGATATCGCGGACTTTACCCTGCCATCCGTGTTTTACGCAGGATAGGGATTTGAGCGTATCAAACATTGTTAAACCTCTATCTTGTTTTTGTAGTGATCATAAACGACCCTGGCTTCATCCACGACGGATTTGTCCAGTGCCAAAAGCTCGTTGGGGCGGAATTCCGTCCGCAGTGTGTGCAGGTCGTGCCATTCGCCATCGATCCGCGCGCCGGAGAGCTGTCCATCCGTGACCTTGTAATTCTCATCAGAAAAGTTCAGGCTCTTGGTCGCGATCAGGAACTGCAGCCAGTCCCGGTATTTGCGGTGTAGCTCGATCGGCTCAGTGAATAGCTCGGCTTTTTCAAACTCCAGCTTGCCAAAATAGGCATCATACTGTGTCTGTAAGAGCTTGATAACGCTTTCGGAAGGGGTCATATAGCTCTCAAAGAGGAGCTTCTGCAGCTTGTCCAGATCCCGGGTGCTGTCGAGCGCCTTTTCGGCATTGAGGCTCAGGCACCAGCCGCGGCAAAGATCCCGATCAAACTTCTCACAGGGGAACGTCAACTGTTCGCAATATGGGAGCTTCAGGATACGCGAAAGGCTGTCGATAAAGTCCGCGAGAAAGAACCGGCTCCGGAAAGGTCCCAGATACTGCCAGTTTTCGGTCGTGTGCTCGGTGATCCGCACGAAGGGAAATTCTTCTGCGGACAAAGCCAGATAGACGTAGTCCCGCGCGGGAAAAAGCTGCTGCTGATAAAGCGGAGCGCTGGTTTGCAGAGCCAGCTTCCAGTATGCCAGAGCTTCGATCGCATCCTCAGTGGAGATCCACTCGACACTCTCGGTCTGCTCCAGTGCTTCCCGGAGAGACCTGTCTTCTTCACTGCTCTTTTGCATGAACTGCCACTTACGCCTGAGATTTATAGCGTAAAATGTGTAGAGCAGACCTTCCCGACCCCGGAGGCTGATCACCCCGCAAGAGTCCGGTAAGGCTTGATCCTTTATCTGATCTGCGTTTATAGACATTCTCTGCTTCATATGAGCCATTGTTTTATCATTTGGCAATGTGTCAATAATTTCGTGGTGCTTTCTTTCCTATCATCTGCAGGTAGTCTGCTTGTAGTCTTCTTGTACTCATCTTGTACTTTGCTTGAATGAAGTTCAAGAAAAGTACATGGAGACTCAGAGGGGATTGAGAGTCTTGGAACATAGAGACACGGAGACTCAGAGACACGGAGAAACTGAGAAGGGGGAGAAACACAGAGACACGGAGACTTAGGAGAAACAGAGATTGGGGAGATAAGAATTCTTAAAACAGAGTCAAGAAGTAAAAGAGAGGGGATCTTGAATTAAGAATGAAGAATTAAGAAAGAAGAAAGAAGCTGGCGCTATAGCCGAGGTTTCGGGTGCTTCGCTGGTTCCCCGTAGTGTAGCATGCCAATGCTACATAAGACACAGTCCAGCCCGTCATTCCAGTGAAGACTGGAATCCAGCAGATCTCTCCCCTTTAGGGGAATCCGCTTTGATAGTGTAGAGTGAATAGTGGCTGGTGCTTCTTCGCCAGTGACGAAAGATGAAAGAAGAAAGATGTTGACGCATGTGAGTCGAGTCTGACGTAACACTGACTTTAGTCGGTCGTAGCACTGGCTTCAGCCGGTGCATCCGGATCATCATTAATCTGCTAATCCGATAATTATTCACTTCCATTTGTAGTGTAGCATGCCAATGCTACAGAACCCCCAGCATGGAACGTCCTCCATTAACCTACTAACCTGTTAACCCATTAACCGCGCAGCGTAGCATTGGCATGCTACGCTACGAAAAATCGGGCTGCCGAATTCTGTTCGGCAGAGGCAGCGGAGCTACCTGGAACAAAGCGACCTCCGGTCGCTGTGGCAAACAGAATTTGCCACCCCAAACCAAGGTCGTTGCGTAGAAATCAGTCGGCAAGTCTCAGTCCATCACGTCAATTTCGTCCACAAAAGTCTAACAAGATAGCTATCCTGGAACAAACGTCACCCATCCCAGGCACGTCCTCCACTAACTCACTAACCTGTTAACCCATTAACAGCGCAGCACTCCCCAATATTATGGATACTTGAAGTTAGTAATTCAATAATAAGGAACACTAAAATATCTCTTGACATGATCCCCGCATCGGTTAAACTGTCCCTTGTGAGAGTAAGTAACGATAACAAGGGAGAATGGTGATGCGTACGACCGGCTTGTCCTCGGATGAGATACTGGCATTGGTGGATTGTAACAGCTTTTATGTTTCCTGTGAGCGGGTCTTTGATCCGCGTCTGGAGGGGAAGCCTGTGGCTGTGCTTTCCAATAATGACGGGTGTATCGTGTCCCGCAGTAAGGAGATCAAGGATCTGGGGATCCCGATGGGAGCGCCGGGGTTCAAATATGAAGCCCTGGTAAAGAAGCATGGTGGGGCTTTGCTTTCCTCGAACTACGCGCTCTATGGGGATATGTCCGCCCGGGTGATGGAGGTGCTGTCCCACTTTTCCCCGGAGATGGAGGTCTATTCGATCGATGAGGCGTTTCTAAACCTCAAGGGCTTTCGGATCCGCAACCTGCAAGAATATGGCGAAAAGATCAGGGATACTGTAAAAAAGTGGACGGGCATCCCGGTTTCGGTAGGGATCTCCCGCACCAAGACCCTGGCGAAGGTCGCCAATCACTTTGCCAAGCGCTATACGGGCTATCGCAATTGCCTGACTTTGCTCGATAGCGGGCGGATCGATGAGGCGCTGCTCAGGACACCGGTCGGTGATATCTGGGGAGTGGGGAGGCAGTATGACAAGTTTTTGCAGCAGCAGGGGATCAAGACGGCATTGGAGCTTCGGGATGCGGATGATAAGTTCATCGATCACTATATGACGAGCGTGGGGCACAAGACGGTCTTGGAATTGCGGGGTTATGCCTGCGTGACGATGGACGAAGCACCGGCGGCAAAGAAGAGCATCCTCTGTTCCAAGTCTTTCAGCAAGCAGGTCACGAGCCAATCCGAGCTTGCGGAAGCTGTCTCGACCTACGTGACGCGGGCTTCGGAAAAACTGCGAAGGCAGAGATCGGTCGCGGGGTATATGATGGTCTTTCTCAATACCAATCGCTTCAAGGACGGACCGCAGTACAATAACTCCGCCTCGACGACGCTCTTTCCGCCGACGGCTTATACTCCGGATCTGATCGACACCGCGCTCAAGCTGCTTGAGGAAGTTTATTTGCCGGGATTTGAGTATAAGAAGGCGGGGGTCATGTTTGCGGATATTATATCTGTTGACGATATACCCCTGAATTTCATTGAGGTAAATTATATGGATGACAAGCGTCATGATCTCATGGATGCGGTTGATCTGGTCAATCGCCGGATGGGACGTGACACTCTGTTCTATGCCAGCTCAGGAATAAAAAAGGACTGGGAAATGCGCCGCGCCAAGCTGTCGCCGTGCTATACGACGCGCTGGGCTGACCTTCCCGTTGCGAGATAAGATGCCAAAAACGATCAAAGAAGCAGTTCAGGCTCAGCAGAAGATACTCCGGTCGGAGTTCCTGGGCTTCTTGTATCCGGTCAAGGATACGGAAGAGGCGAGGAGCGTCATCAGCGAGCATCAGAAGCTCTATGCCAATGCCACGCACAATTGCTTTGCCTATATCATCGGGGATAGGCAGCAGACCCAGTACTACTCGGACGCGGGAGAGCCCTCCGGGACAGCCGGAAAGCCGATGCTATCTGCATTGCTCCGGGCTGAACTGACGAACGTGTTGGCGATCGTCACCCGCTATTATGGCGGGGTAAAGCTGGGTGCCAAGGGGTTGATCGAAGCCTATGAAGGCATTGTGGCACAGGCAATTAGTATTGCGGAACTGATCAGTTATGTCGAGCTGACGGAGCTGTTGATAAAATGCGACTATGCCGGATATGACCTGATCCGGGGGAAAAGCGCGGAATGGCAGGCAGAGATCAGGGAAACGAGCTTTTCCGACAGGGTCGAGATGGTCGTTTCTCTGCCGAGGGAGCTATTGACAGAATTCCGGGTTTTTCTGGATGGTCTCAAAATATACAGGCAATTAGATTATGAGTTACGTAATGGAGCACTTGGATGAGGAAGATATTGGTCACTATGATGATACTTTTTGGTATTTCGCTGGCGAGCGGTGAAGACTACCGCATTATCTCTACCCGCACGGGAAAGGATGTCAGCATCAAGTCCATGGCAAAGGAACTTGCCAAAAGCGACGTCGTCTTCTTTGGCGAAAAGCACGATGACCCGATCATACATTCTGTTCAGCACAAGCTCTTACCTCTATTGCAGAAGAACAAGAAGAAGCTGATCGTTTCGTTCGAGATGTTTGAACGGGATGTCCAGCCGATCATCGACCGCTATCTCGCCGGTGAGATCGATAAAGAGGAATTCCTGCGCAGTAGCCGTCCCTGGGGCAATTATGAGACGGACTATCAACCGCTCATGGAATATGCCAGAGAGCATGCTCTGCCTGCCTTGGCTGCCAATATCCCCCGGGAATATGCCAGCAAGGTCGTCCGAAACGGGACGGAGTTCCTCGAGACCCTAAGCGATGCCGAGAAGGGCTATATCGCCGAGGAGATCACGGCGATCCCCGGATCTTATCGGGATAACTTCCTCCAAACCATGAACCTGATGACGGATCATGGAATGCCGGGGGATCAGAACGTCATGGACAGGCTCTTCTATGCTCAGTGCATGAAGGATGACACCATGGCGGAAAGCATCGTTCGGGCTTTGAAGGCGCATCCGGGCTACAAACTGATCCACTTTAACGGAGATTTTCACAGCCAATTCTACCTCGGAACCGTCGAAAGAGTCCGGAACCGCGCGCCCCAGCTCAAGCTGGCAGTCATATCCTATGTCCTATCCCCTGATCCGGCAAGCTACGATCTAAGCGATACCGAAGCCAAACAAGGCGACTTTCTGATCGTGATCACAGATAACGGTCAAGGGGAGTGAGATGTATCGTAAAGTTCAGCATGCCGGTACGTTCTATCCCCGCTTTGCCCAGCATCTCAAGAGCGACATAGCTGAATGGGAGATAGGGTTTGAGGAACCACAGCGCAATGGCAGAACCCTCGCGCTGATCGTTCCGCATGCCGGATATCTGTATTCCGGACGCTGTGCCGCCGAGGCATATCACAGTATCAGCCAGGAGCATATCGAGACCTTCATCATCCTGCATCCCTCGCATCAGGGAAATGGGTTTGAAGTTTCCTTGTCCCCATTTACCTCGTATGAGACACCTTTGGGAGACATCGAAAGGGATGAGGAACTGGCAGAGTTCTTTGAGCAGTATTATACCCAGCCGATCCATCCGGGCTATCATCAGCGGGAACACTCGCTGGAGATCCAGCTTCCTTTGATCAAGCACTATTTCCCGGCAGCCAAGATCTGCCCGATCATGCTCGGTAGGCAAACCCCGGATGTCGCAGAGACACTCGCCGGGTTGATCTACGGCTTGCTCATGAAGAACGAAAAGCCGATCAGCGTCATCGTCTCGACTGACCTCTCGCATTACCATCCTGCGGCTCTAGCCGGGGAACTGGACAGGGTCGTTCAACGCCACGTCATGGATCTCGATGCCGAGAACCTCTGGGCGGATGCCCTTATTGACAACTGTGAAGCCTGCGGGATCGGAGCTCTGATGACGGCGCTCAAGATGGCAAAGATGTTTTCCTCCGCGGAATCCTCGATCATCAGCTATACCCACTCCGGCAGGATCTCCGGGAATAATTCCCAGGTCGTGGGCTACCTCGCTGCCCGTATCTCCTCTTAGGAATCCGGGATGACACCCGAGCAGCGACAAGAGCTTCTCAAATATGCCCGGGAAGTGATCGCTTCCCGCTGGACGGGAACCGAACCGGTGCTGCCCGAAGATAGCGAGTTTGAACGTCGGACGGGGATATTCGTCAGTTTGCACATAGAAGGCGAGCTCCGGGGCTGCATCGGCTATATCACGGGATACACCAGCATTCGCAAGAGCATCAGGGAGATGGCGCTTGCAGCAGCATTCCGGGATCCACGCTTCCCGGCGCTAAGGCAGCAGGAACTTGCCCCATTAGAGATCGAGATATCGATCCTGAGCGAGCTGATCCCGATCAAGGATGCAAAAGACGTGAGCATCGGCAGGGATGGGCTATTCATCGAGCATCCCGAAGGAAGCGGACTGCTCCTGCCTCAGGTTGCGGTCGAATGGAACTGGGATGCGGATAGCTTCCTGCGTCAGGTCTGCCGTAAAGCAGGACTGCCTTCTTCAGCTTGGAAGGATCCCGCAGCCGTGTTGTATCGGTTTGAGGCGGAAGTTTTTGGAGAAGAGGGTGAGAGGCGGTAAGCTCCTCGATATACGTTGCAAGTGTGGCTTTGTTCTCTTCCGCTATCTCAAGGTCGGTAAAGGCAGGATCATCAAATGCATGGTGGAACGGATCACGGAGGACTTTGTCGGCTTGAAGGGAATAGCGACCTTTTCCAAGCCTGAATGCCCCAGCTGTAAGCGTGAACTGGGAATCATCATGATGATCCACGGTGAGCCGGCGCTCAAGCTAAATCAAGGCAGCATCGAACCGGTCATCGTCTGAGCATGCAGGCTCGGACATCTTTTCAGCAAGAAGCATGCACTTTTTGGTTGACAAAATAGCCAGCGCGGAAAATTTGAGAACTCGTTATAGATTGTGATGCGGGAATAGCTCAGTTGGTAGAGCGCAACCTTGCCAAGGTTGATGTCGCGGGTTCGAGTCCCGTTTCCCGCTCCACTTTGCTAAAGCATATATAGTGTGGCGACATAGCCAAGTGGTAAGGCAGAGGTCTGCAAAATCTCCATCCCCGGTTCAAATCCGGGTGTCGCCTCCAGTTCTTTTTGAGTGCCGGAGTGGTGGAATTGGTAGACACAAGGGACTTAAAATCCCTCGGGCATTAGCCCGTGCCGGTTCAAGTCCGGCCTCTGGTACCACGATATAACGATAGACGCGGGAATAGCTCAGTTGGTAGAGCGCAACCTTGCCAAGGTTGATGTCGCGGGTTCGAGTCCCGTTTCCCGCTCCATTTTTTTATCCCCCGGATTTATCCTATTGACGAAATACCCTTACCAAAATTGTCTGCGCTTACTATGAGTATTAAAGCTGTAATCTTTGACTTGGATGGCACCCTTATCGATTCGATGGGGCTTTGGCGTGAAGTGGATGCCGAATTCCTCGGTTCCAGAGGGATAGAAGTACCCGAAGACCTCTTTGATCACCTTCCTCAGGGAAATAGCTTCATCCAGACCGCAACCTATTTTAAGGACAGGTTTGGCTTGTCGGACAGCGTCGAAAGCATCATGCAGGAATGGACGGACATGGTCAGTCATCACTATTCGACCTCTGTTCCGCTCAAGGACGGAGTTGCCGACCTGATCTCTCAGCTCCTGGGGTGCGGGATCATCATCGGGCTGGGCACCAGCAATTCATACGAGCTTGCGGGAAAGGTGCTTAGCCTGCATGGCATCTGGGACAAGCTTTCCGTCGTCGTCACCGGCGATATGCACCTAATGGGCAAGCCCTATCCGGACATCTATCTCAAGGCGGCGCAAGAACTATCTCTCAGTCCGGAGGAGTGTCTCGTCATCGAGGATACTTTGACCGGGATAATGGCAGCCAAGGCAGCGGGAATGACCGTCATGGCGATCTATGACCGGGATAGCGACGCTCAGAGACAGGAGATCATCTCTCTTGCCGATGGGCACTTTATGGATTATCATACTCTGGGACAAGAACTGAAAAGACTAATCGAGAATTAAGATGAAAAACGAACTGTATATAGTTATCGGGGCATACGGCAGCGGCAAGAGCGAGTATTCGATCCACCTCGCGCAACGGCTGAAGAATGAGGGTAAGGATGTAGTGCTGGTGGATATGGACGTGGTAAATCCCTATTTCCGTTCGCGGGAAGTGCGGGATGAATTCGCAACAATAGGCATCGAAGTGATCGCTCCGGAAGGAGCCTTTTCGCATGCCGATCTGCCTATGATCTCACCTCGGATCATGGGAATGATCGAGAATAAGTCCAAGACCGTCATCCTCGATGTCGGGGGAGACCCGGCAGGATGCAGGACCCTGGGCAGGTTCGTCGAACGGATCAAAGAGCGGGGTTACCAGATGCAATTGGTGGTCAATACCATGCGTCCCTTTACCTCGAGCACTTCCGAGATCTTGCAGATGCTGAACAGCCTGGAATTCTCCTCCGGTCTCAAAGTCACAGAGCTGGTCTGCAATACCAATCTGATGGAGTACACTGACCGGGAGATAATCCGGGAAGGTATCTCCATCACTCAGGCTGCCGCCGACATGGCGAAGCTACGCTTCGAGCGTTATCTGATCCTCGATACCTATGCGGGGATCGTCGATGACGGCATCCTCGGCAAGAAGCGAGAAGTCATGGTCTATACGCTGAAAAAGCCCTGGGAGATGCTCATTTCCAAAGGGATCTGAAGCCCCCGATAAGCTTAACCGGAAATCACCCCTTTGATCAGATCGACCAGTTCCGCGTGGTTGTAAGGCTTGGACAGGTAGTGGGTGCAGCCTGCCGCCAGGAAGCGTTCCTTGTCCCCAACCATTGAATACGCGGTCACAGCGATGATCGGTACCCCAAGATATTCGGGCAATTCCCGGATGTGCTTGAGAAGCTGAAGTCCGCTCATCCCTTTCCTCAGGTTAATATCCACCAATACAGTCGGATAAGCGTAGCTTTTGACCATCTCCAGCCCCTTTTCTCCCGTATCGGCATGCTCGAGGATCACTACGTCCCGAAGCACGCGTTCCATAAGCTTATAGCTGATGAGATCGTCATCGACGAGTAAGAGACGTGGCTTGACCTGTCTGGGGATCCCGTTTGCTCGCGGTTCATTCCGCGCATCATTAGTTCTGATCTGAGCACCGGCATCGATATCGCGGATGAAGTGCTCAGGAAAGGAGATCGTGAACGTGCTTCCCTGATTCAATTCGCTCTCAACGCTGAGCGTACCACCAAGCAACTGCATATATTTACGTGAGATGGTCAGCCCCAATCCCGTTCCGTCGTAGGAGCGGTCATAGCCTTCGCTGACCTGCCGGAATCCTTCAAAGATCACCTCCAGCCTGTCAGCGGGGATCCCGATCCCGGTATCCTTTATGCTGACGAATGCCGTTTGTCCGTTCGGGGTGTTCCTGCGTCCAATTGTGACTGTGATCCCGCCTTTTTCGGTGAACTTGATCGCATTATTGATCAGATCGCTGACTACGTGCTCGAGCAGTCTGGAATCACTGTTGAGGAGCAGTGACGGTGTTTCGGCGACGACCTCAAGGCTAAGTCTCTTCTTGGTCGCATTTGCCTTAAAGAGCTTTGCCTGGTCATGAATAAAGCCTACAAGGTCAAAGACCTCCAGGCGGATATCCTGCTTATTCGCTTCTATGCGGGAAAGATCCAGGATCATGTTCAGCGTCGATAGCAACCTCTTACCGGAGGTGTTGATCGTAGTCACCATCTCCTTTTGGGCACTATCGCTGACCATATCCAGGAGTAGCTCGGAATAACCCAGAATTCCGACCATCGGAGTGCGGAGTTCGTGGCTCATATTTGCCAGGAAGGTGGATTTGAGCCGGTTTAACGCTTCGGCATCATCCCTTGCCTGAATAAGCTCGGAAGTCATCTTCTTTTGCAGGGTGATATCTTCTTTCAAGCCGATGAAGTTCAGGATCCTGCCACTCTCATCCGTGACGGGAGTGATCGAAGCGTATTCCCAATACAATTCCCCGGAAGCTTTCTTGTTTTGCAACTCACCGGACCAGATCTCACCTCTGGTGATGGTTGCCCAAAGGTTCTCATACACTTCGGGCGGTGTCAGACCGGATTTGAGCATACTGGAGCTTTTTCCGACGACCTCATCCGGTTCATAACCCGTCACTTTGGAGAAGAAGGGGTTGACGTATTCGATCATTCCTTTGGGATCGGTGATGACGACGGAGACCGGGGTCTTCTCTACCGCGTGCGAGAGCTTGCGGATCTGCTCCGTATTGCGACGCCGTTCGATCACTTTCCAAACAGCATCCATGAGCAGGGTGACCTGTGCCGCATCCGTCTCGTCGTAGTCTTCCGTCTTGTTAGCGACTGCGATCAGGGCAACTGTCTTCCCTTCGACCCTTAGCGGGATGATCGCCAGCCGGGACACCGTAGAATGCCAGCCCGGTAGATCGTGTTTATACACTTCCGAACTCGGGTAGTTATTGTATAGCTTTGCTTTATCTGTGGTCAGAGCATCGTCCCAGATGCTGCCAATATTCATTGGGAGCTTTCTTTCGACTTCATGGGAGAGGATCTTACCCTCAAGGTAGATCGAGGACATCGTGCTAAACCCCTCATCGACAGTGCTGCAATCCATGATGAAGCCGATCTTGCTTTCCGTCAGACGGATCGCTTCGTTCAAAGCGTAATCCATGAACTCCTGCAGATCGTCGCTGCGATATTGGAGAAGCTCGGCGATGCTCGTCAGACGCTCCAGGTTGCGCTTTGTCGCTTCCTCGGCTTTCTTTCGTTCCGTAATATCGGTGATCAATATCTGCACCGCTTTCTTTCCGGCGTATTGCATAACGGTGGCAGTCACTTCCACAGGGATAGGGTGACCGTCCCGGTGACGAAACATGTATTCGACCGGATAAAGCCCCTTTTCTCCTTTCATCAGCCGGGTCAGCCGGGAGAATGCATCCTCATAGCTGGATTCATGCACGAAAGTCATGACCGGTTCCCCGATCAACTCCTGCGGATCATCGACTCCGACAAGCTTTGCTCCATAGGAATTGGTAAAGACTATTTTGCCCTCAGAATGCACTGCTATCCCGATGGGTGAAATATCGATCAGCAAACGATATCGTTCCTCGCTGTCCTTGAGAGCTTTTTCCGCTTTGCGTCTTTCCCGGTTGCTGATGCAAAGTGCGAGCTGATCCGCGACCTGACAGCCAAAGCTGATCTCATCCTGCTCCCAATGATGCGGGTTATCTACATGCTCAAAGCAGATCAGACCATAGCTCCTGCCCGCATCCCGGATATTGACGTCCAGCATCGATGTGATCCCGTTTGGGATCAGATAAGACTGCGAATAGTTCTTCGTCCGGGGATCATTGACCGCATCATCGGCATCGACGTAGCCAGTTTCAACCAGATACCGGTATTCCTCTTCAAATTCATGCATCACCAGATCAGGAGCTTTGGAATATTCCCTGCTCTTTTGATTATAGAGATTCAGGCAACTCAGGTAGGAACGATCCTCGTTAAAGAGCCAGATACTGACTCTTGTGGTGGACATGGTATCGGCTGCGAGCCGGGTTATCTCATCCGCCAAGGCTTCGATATCACCATCCACTATCAGGGATGAATTGGAGAGCTTGGAGAGCGTAGCCCGTTGCGTCTGATATCGCTTGAGCGAATTCGCCATGGCGATCTCCATGTTCTTACGAGATGTGATATCCTGAAGCATGGCAAAAGACCCGGAGTATGCACCCTTCTCGTCAAAGATCGGAGTTGCCGCGACCAGGATCCAAACGTCCCGACCATGTTTTGTAAAGAACTTCATCTCATAATTATCGGCATCACCTTTGTGTCTTTCCGCCATTTGCTGCATATAGAGCCGGAGATCCTCTTCATACATGAAGTCTGTCGGTCGCTTGCCGATGAGTTCATCAGCGGTACAGCCCATGATCCCGCAGAAGCGCGGATTGACGAAGGTTATCTTCTGCTCCTTATCCAGGATCAGCATTCCTTCGTTTGCCGTCTCATACATTCGGCGGAACTGCTCCTCACTTTTCTGAAGCATCTTTTCCGCTGCTTTCTTCTCCGTGATGTCGCGGATGATGGAGAGGTATTTGTTATCCCCGCAGGGGACGTATCTTGCCTCGAAATGGGTTGAATTACCAACTCTTAATTCATACTCCTGCATATACATCTGCCCGGTCTCTTTGACCGTCTTGATGCAGCGCAAGCATTCGTCTGCCAAGTCTTTGCTAAAATGGTCATAAACACTCGTTCCTATGAGCTGTTCTGCCGGGGCGACCATTACCGAGGGATCGTTCGAATGGCAGTCGAGATATACTCCTTCTTCGTTGTAGAGGATCATCAGATCCGGATTTGCCTCGAGCAATGCCTGATACCTTGCCTGGCTTTCGCTCAGGGCAAGCTCGATCTCCTTTGCCTTAGTCGCGTCACGACCACTGCCAACGGTTCCAAGGAGGTTTCCGTCCGGACCCCAGAAAGGTGCTTTGTGCACATCCAGGAAAATATACTTGCCCTTTATATTGCCAAACTCGTCGAACTGATGCGGCTTGAGAGTATCGATCACGACAGTGTCCGAATCCCGGCAGATCTCGCCAAAGGTATGCCAGTGCGGATCATCGGGATGCATCTCCCTCTGACGCTTGGCAAAGAACATATCGGTCTTTCCGACGGGTTCGTCCGTCGTCTCAGCGACCAGAACCTGCTCGCAGAAAGCTTTATTGGTAAAGAGATAGCGGTTTTGAGTATCCTTTGCCCAGATCATGTCCGTGACGTTGTCGCACATCAGCCGGAGCATGGAATAGAGCTCCCGGTATTGTTTCTCGCTCTCGGACAGGGTTTTGACTCGCAGCAGCCTGTCCTCTTCCAGTCCGATGGTCGCAGCGATCATCCGGATATGCAGAATATCGGTGATATTTGGAGTATAGCTGCGTTTGAAAAAGGCGCAGAGAACCCCGTTCACTGAGTTTGAGTATTTGACCGGGAAACCGATATAGGAGACGACCCCCAGCGCTTTGAGGATCCTGTTGCGAGGCTGATACTGATCCAAAGTGATGTCCGGGATATATAGATACTCGTCTTTATCGTTATTGATGACCATCGAGCAGATATAGTCCTCCGCAGGGGATTCATAACGTGGACGTTCCTTGGATCCGGTATAGCACCTGTTGAAAAGTTTCCCATCAGCTATAATATTGTATTGGACGTAATCTGCCCGGAGTGACTGGCTGAGTTCGTTCAGCAGGGTCTGGATATTGTTGTCAATATCCTCCGTAAACTGCCCAATCGCGTCGAGAATATTCCTAAAAACTGCTTCCAAGCTATTCGCATTGTCGTTCAGATCCATATCTACCTCTTTCTTCTGCACTGGTCGTCATGTTTGTCTTATGCATCATTTCACACGCACAATAGCTTTGTAGAATAATGCGCAGTTGTCAAGATATTTGTCAGTTCTCGCGGAGTTTCGCTACCATACCCTAAACACTACCTAAGGTAACCCGCGTCTTCCGCGGGTAATCCCCAGGTGATTCCCGCGTGCTCACGCGGGGTTCACGCGGGCTTCACGCGGGGATCACGCGGGAATCTCTTGAAAATGGTCTGATTTCTCGCTGATATTTCTCAGATCTTTCCCTGATCCTGATGAGGGATTCATGAGAGGGTCATCTGGGAGTCATCTGAGGAAGACCTGAGCTTGGGGAAGGGAATGGACAGGCGAAGATAGAGCTTGACACGAACGAGAAACCGACGATATTTGGGACTTAGATAATATTGAAGGAGTCGAATACATGAAAAAGTATCTGATCTACTTTATGCTTTTCCTCTTTTGCCTGCCGATCCTGGCGATGGACATGGACGAATCCGTAGACTACATCCTCAATCACGGATATCTGATGGATAACGGGGATCAATCCGTCCTGATGCATGATTCATATCAAAACGAGGAATATCCTGATGTTTATGACGCATATACCTTCCTCTCCGAAGCAGCTTACGTCCTTCTCGTGCTTCAGGCGGATTGGGAAGATATCAGCGACCAGGACAAACAAGAGGCTTTGATGAATGTGGACAAGGTCGCGGTTCCCTATGACGATATGAACGATCTGGAGATCATCTATATCAATCTCTATGACCTTTTGGACTATTTTGCCACCGAAGAGTATTACGAGATGGACAATGACGAGTTATTCGACGAGGTCAGCCAATGGGTCGATGACTATGCGGTGGACGTCTATTACGAAGATTTTTGATTAGTCTCCCTTTTTTCTCATCCTGCTCCGGGATCACCACCGGAGCTTTTTTTTATGTCAAGAAGGGGCGAAATCCTGGTGGTGGTCAAGAAAAGTGGATTTCCGGGCAATAATCAAGCTGCTTCGGAACGATATTTGCTTTATAGTCGGAACGTGAATAGAGTATAAGAAATAAATAAGATAAATCCTGGAGGATCTTGATGCAGAGAAAGATATTACTGGCAGTCGTGCTGATCGCGCTGCTAATGATGATGAGCTGTGCCAAGCGAAATACGGCATGGCAAGAACCGGATGTTTTGGAGCTATTGCACCAGGTGCCAATAGTTGGTGACCCGCTGGATATGAGCTTTGACGGCAATTCGCTGTACGTGGCTCAGGATCAGGGTGGTTTCTCCATCATTGACCTGGGGAATTACTCCCAGAAATGGTACACAGTCCTCAGCGCGTCTGACGGCTCATCCGTTCCTCTCTATAAGATTAGAAAGATATCGATGGTGGGAGAGCATTCTCGCCTTTTCCTGAATGAGACGGATGGTACAGATCTGATCCGCATTGTTGATACCTCGGATCCCGATACTCTCAAGGTGATCGATGCGATCACCGGTGCGACGCAGGACATCTCGGACATGGTGTTTGAGGCATTACCCACGCCGGTCGCGGGGAATATCATCGAAGCGACCTACTGCGCCGGGAGAAACCTCTATTATGGACGCTATAACGGAGATCTCTGGCTCGGAAGCGAATACACGGTCAATCCTTCGGCATCGGCTTCGGGATTCGATACCGATGATACCCATATCTACATCGCAGCTCAGCAGCTTGGCATACTTATCTATAACCGTGCCAACCAGCAGTACCTCGGTCAGCTCGCTCTTCCGGGCGAAGCTCAGAAGGTCAAGGTTCGCGGGAACTATGCTTACGTTGCTTCGCGTCAGGGTGGATTCCACGTCGTGGATATCTCAAATCCCGCGGCGCCGCAGAAGGTCTATACCTATGACACCACCGGATACGCCACATCGGTTGACCTATCCGGGAACTACGCGGTTGTCAGTTCGGGTGGCGGTGGAATATATCTCTTTGATATATCCAGCCCTTCCCAGCCTGAGCTGAAACAGCACCTTACTTCATGCGGTTATACCAATAACGCCAAACTTCACGATGGCAAGCTGATCGTCGCAGCCAGAGATCAGGGCATCCTGGTCTATGATATCGCGGACTGATGCACGGTAAATAATAAAAGATTTCGAGAGATGGCCTGAGGCTTTGAAGCCTCAGGTCGTTTTTTAGGTATATGTCGATAAAGGAACAAATGATGAAAGTAAAGCACCTTGTGATCCTGATCCTGATCATCATGATGGGGCGGGGACTATTCGGGGGAAACACACCCGGAAGTATTCAAGTCGTTTCGTCAAAATCCGGCAAGATCGAGCTTCGTTTGGAAAGCCCCAAACCGGAAATGACCACCACAACCGTTGGGAACCAAAAGTTCACCAATATCTCTATGGAAGGCTCTGCCACTACCGCCGATGACGGTAAGCCCGCTCTGCCGATCTTTACTGCGACGATAGCCATCCCTCCGACGGGAGACTACAGCGTGAGTGTCAAAACCGGTAAGTACAAGGAGTATCAGAATGTCACTCCGCTTCCGGTCTTTGCCACCGAAGAAATGGCGACCAGCCTCAGCTATGACCGTGCCGGATACACTTCGGACATGATCTATCCCTCCCGCCTGGTCGAATATACCCAGCCTTCGATCATCCGTGATTTCCGCGTCATCCAGCTTACTCTGCTTCCCGTGCAATGGAACGCCGGTAGCAAGGAACTGCGGGTCTATGACGATATGGAAGTCACAGTCAGTTTTAATGGCAACAGCTCCGAGAACGAGCTGGGTGCCTACACCGGCTATTCCAAGTCTTTTGAAGGTATCTATGAATCCATCATTGCGAACTTTGACCAGTATCGTGATGACGCCCAGATCACCAAGAACCCTCGCATCCTGCTCATCTATGGGAATAGCACCGATACGAGTTTTCTGCAACAGCTCAATGCTTTCGTGAATTGGAAACGCCAGAAGGGCTATGAGGTCAATCTGGCTTCAACTCAAGTCGCAGGATCAAGCAATACTGCGATCAAGACCTATATTCAGGGGCAGTATAACAACCCCGCCACCCGTCCGGACTTTATCGTTCTGGTTGGTGACACCAACGGGAGCTATGCCATCCCGACCTGGACGGAGACCCTCTCAAACTACAGCGGTAAAGGCGACTATCCCTATACGCACCTTGCCGGGGGAGACCTCCTCGGTGACGTGTTTATCGGGCGTATCTCTGCCGAAAACCTCTCACAGCTCAGTATCCTCTTTAGCAAGATCTATGCTTATGAGAAGAATATAAACAACGACGAGACCGCAGCAGCCTGGCTAAACCGGATGATGCTCGTGGGCGACCCCACTAGCAGCGGTATCTCGACCCAGTACGTCAATAAGTTCATCAAAGAGCTCGCTCTGGAGACGAACCCGGACTATACGTTCATCGAGAACTACAGCGGCGGTTTCCCTTCGACCATGAACCAGGCGGTCAATACCGGGATCGGGTTCTTTAACTATCGTGGCTATATCGGCATGTCCGGTTGGTCTCCTTCATCAAGCTACGTCAATGGCGCGAGAATGCCTCATGCGACTATCCTGACTTGCGGAACGGGGAACTTCGAGAACGATACTGCGACGACGGAAGCTTTTATGCGTCTCGGCACCTCGGTCAGTCCTGCCGGTGCGATCACCGCATGCGGGATGTCCACCTCCGGAACGCATACCATGTACAACAACTGCCTGAACGGCGGTATCTACGACGGATTGTTCACGCATAAGATGCGGACGATGGGCGAAGCCGTCCTGAATGCCAAGCTCTATCTATACAATACCTATGCCGCGACGAACGTGACACAGGCAAACTACTTCTCACATTGGTGCAACCTGATGGGCGACCCCACTGTCGAAGTCTTCGTCGGTATCCCCGGTTCGCTGACTCTGAACGCTTCACCGACCATCGTCGCCGGGTCTTTGATCTATGACACGCAGGTCGTCGATGCCAATGGACTTCCGGTGCAGAACGTCAGCGTCACGATCTTTGCCGAAGGGACTTCCCAGATCGTCAGCAAAGGCTTTACCGATGCGAACGGCAACCTCACTCTGGCGATCCCCGGGACTCTCTCCGGAAGCCTGATCGTGACCGCCAGCAAGCATAACTTCAAGCCTGTGCAGTTGAACGTCAGCGTCGATGCTGCCGGGTCACTGGTCTATTTCGATAAAGCGATCAACGATGACGGAACGAGCGGTTCATCCGGCAACAACGACGGTTTTGCCAACGCGGGTGAGACCATCGCCCTCTGGGTGAATATCGAAAACACCACGCAGGCGACGATCTCAGGGATCAACGCCGTACTGAGCACGACAGATCCGCAGATCACGATCACCCAGGCGAACTCAGCTTATCCCTCCCTTGAGCCTACGGGACTGGGTCTCAATACCACTGCTTTTAACTTCACCATCGGGAACAACGTCTCTGCGGCTCATGACACTCGCTTTGTCCTGACCCTGACCGATGGCTCCGGCAATAACTACTCTACCTATTTCCACTTTGGCAGCATCAACGCCTCGCTGGAGTTTTACCAATACAACCTCAATGCCGGGGGGAACGCAATCCTTGATCCTGCCGAGAACGGAGTCATCCAGGTTTCTCTGATCAACAACTCACCCTTTGGAGTGAACAACGTCCAGGCAGAACTGAGATCACTCAATGATCTCCTCGTGGTGACGGACTCCTTGTCCACGTACGGGAACTTCCTTCCCAATGCTACGACCGGTTCTATCGATGGCTTTGGTCTGTTTGCCAGACCTCTGCTCATCCCGGGGATGCAGATCCCAATGCGGATGAGGCTCTTCAATAACGAAGGTTTTGAGCAGCTTGTTTCCTTTAATCTTCCGATCGGCACTGTGTCTCAGAACACTCCTCTTGGTCCCGATGCCTATGGCTACTTCATCTATGATATGTCTGACACTTCTTATCCTGACTGCCCGACCTATGACTGGATCGAGATAGTTCCGGCGAATGGCGGGAGCGGAACGCAGATCACCGGGCTGAACGACTCCGGCTATAGCGGGGACGAAGGAGACCAGAACGATGCAGTCTCTCTTGCCGTGATGGATCTGCCTTTCTCCTTCCGTTTCTACGGTCTGGATTACACTCAGATCACCGTCTGCGTCAATGGCTTCATCGCCATGGGTGCCTCTGCCAACGGCGAGTTCCGCAATTACAGGCTTCCCGGCGCGATGGGACCTTCCCCGATGATCGCTCCTTTCTGGGATGACCTGATCCTCATCAACGATGCCGGTATCTACAAATGGTACAACGCTGCCGAGCACTATTTTGTCGTTTCCTACAACAAGATGCGCAACGGCTACAACCGCACCTCCGAAGAGACCTTCCAAGTGATCTTCTACGATCCGTTGTTCTACCCGACAGGGCTTGGCGACGGCATGATCAAGATCCAATACAAGACCTTTAACAACGTGGACGTCGGTGGTGGCGGATACAGCCCCTTACACGGCAACTACTCCACCATCGGGATCAAAGACCACACCAATTCCCGGGGTCTGGAATATACTTATAACAACGTCTATCCGACTGCCGCAGCTCCCTTGGCGAACTTCAAGTCCCTGATGATCACGACCGAGCCCGTTCTGCATCAGAACGCTCACATCGTGGTGGGAGAGCTGATCGTCACCGACAGCAGCGGAAATGATATCGTCGAACCCGGAGATCGGGTCGAACTCGGGATCAAGCTGAACAACCTCGGGATCAACAGCGCCACCAACGTCCATATCGTCGGTGCCGTGATGAACCCCTATGTGACTCCCATCAACCTCGAATCCGACTACAGCACTATTGCCGGAAGCTCCTTTGGGATAAACATCGATCCGCTGATCCTGGACGTGAGTGAGCTTTGTCCCAACGACCAGGTCGTCAGCGTGATGATCAACGTCACCATCGATGGCAATTCCTGGCAATACCCGGTAAACTTCGTGGTGCGCAAGCCTTCGCTCAGCGTCGAAGACATCTTTATGAACGATGCCGCAGGCAATGGAAACGGCATGGCGGAACCGGGCGAGAGCTTCAAACTCATCGTGAACTACAAGAACACGACGGACGTCCCGGCAATGAACATTACCAGCAACATCAACTGCCTTGATGCGAACGTCACGATCGGCAATGCTCAGATGCTTATAAACGAGATCCCGGCTCAGACAACGGTGCAAGCCGTCTATGACATGACCTTCAACAACAACGTCCAGATCGGCAGTTACGTCACGGTCTATCTGACTTACCTTGGCGACCTCATAGCCGCTCAGAACAAGCAGCTAATGGTCTCAGTCGGAACGACCGGGATGAGCAGTGACTTCGAAGAGAACAACGGCAGCTTCGTTCCCACTCCTACGACCAATGGCTGGGAATGGGGAACCTCAAGCTATGCCGGTTCACATTCCGGAACCAAGGTCTGGGGTACCAGGCTCAATTCCGAATACCCGAATAACGCCTCATACTCCCTGGTCTCTCCGAGTGTGTTCATCGGCTCGAACTTCGCGCTGGAATTCTGGCACAGATATAACTTCGAAGATTACTACGACGGCGGGAACGTCAAGATCTCGACCAATAACGGCAGCAGCTGGACCCTTCTGACCCCTGAAGGCGGATACCCGGAAGACAACATCGCCGCAATGAACGAAGCAGGTTATTCCGCTTCACAGACCACCTGGACCCAGGCGAGATTCAACCTCTCCGCCTTTGCCAACCAGACGGTCAAGTTCAAGTGGACAATGGGTTCCGATCAAGGTGTCACCGGTCAGGGCTGGTTCATCGATGACGTCAAGACCACCGGATTCATCGGCTTTGCCGGTTGTGCTTCGGGGATCGTGACGACCAGCAACCCCGCTACCGATCTCCAGTCGATCAAGGTCAGAAGCTCCTCAGGTTTCCTGACCACCCCGGATGAGAATGGCGATTTCTCGCTGTATCTGCCAGTCGGAAATCACAGCCTGAGCGCTACCGCACCAGGCTATCAGACGATCCAGAGCCCGACCTTCCCGATGTCGATCATTTCTCCGACCTACGCTTATAACTTCGAGCTTGGTTACTACAGTCCAGTCACCGATCTGAGCTTCACAGTCAGCGATGATCAGCTTCAGCTGAACTGGACAGCACCGGTCGAGCCTCTCTATCCCGTGCTGGGCTACAATGTCTTCCGCAAGATCAACGCCGGAAGATTTGAACTCCTGGAAATGATCACAACTCCCGGATATGCTCAGACCTTAACCGAGATCGGGACTTACCACTACTACATCCAAACGGTCTATGAGACCGGCGCGAGCGTCCCGACTCAGACCGTCACCTTCGAATATCCTTATTCGGATGGTGATGATCCGACCAGTCCCTACGTGACGCGTCTGGAAGGGAACTATCCCAATCCCTTCAATCCGGAGACGACCTTCCGCTTCTCGATCAAGGATGCGGGAAATGCCAGATTGGATATCTACAACCTGCGTGGTCAGCTCGTCCGCACCTTGGTCAACGGCAATCTCAATGCCGGTCAGCACCAGGTCGTCTGGAACGGTAAAGACCAATCCGGAAGAAGCGTATCTTCAGGCGTTTACCTCTATAGACTTACAGCAAAGAATTATAGCTCTACAAAGAAAGCTATGCTCGTGAAATAAACCACACAAATACACACACACCACGCCCGGGACGAACGTTCCGGGCTTTTTTCTTTATCCCCTGTCTATTGCAGGTAGTCTGCTTGGGGTTTGCTTGTACTCATCTTGTACTCAACTTGAATGAAGTACAAGAAAACTACTTAGAGACTCAGAGGGGATTGAGAGTTTTCTAACACAGAGACACAGAGACGCGGAGACGCAGAGAGGGGGGGGGCCGAATTAAGAAAGAAGAATTAAGAAAGAAGAATGACGCCTGTTGTTCGGGTTTGGCGTAACAATGTCTTTAGCTGGCGCATCCCGATCATCACTTATTCGTTAATCTGTTAATCTTTCACCTCACCTTCGTAGCGTAGCATGCCAATGCTACGTTGCTACCCAACCCACCTTTCCGAAGGCAAGTCTGAGTCAACCGGCAGACTATCTCTGACAAGTATCTGTCCAAATAGGCATAGGAACGCCGGAACATGGTCAAAATCAATTGATGATCTATCAAATGATATACCGACATAGTTCAGCAGTTTGCGTGCGGAAAATCCCGCATTTTCTGATAACCTGTTTCGAACTGCCAATTCCCAGTATAAATAGCGTGGATCTTCTTCTACTAAAACTACCGGAAAAAGGGATGAGACAAATAGGCTCAGAATACTCATCAGTTCAGCGATCCGGGCATACAAAACAGGCGAAACGAGACAGAACGTCGTCAACGAGTGAAAACTGTCTGCGGAGCGAGTTGCTAAAGCCTTGTAATATATGCAGATAAAAATGTGATAAATCGCAGATTAGTTCTTGACAAATATCCGGTATCGATTTTATTTGCAATTAGATAACGTTAAGAACCGAAGCGAGAGCAAGTGAGCTCGAACGAGGTGGGCGTTGTTTAGTCATAACTAATTAGGAGATAATAGATTATGCAAGATTCAAACTACACAGCATCGAATATTAAAGTGCTGAAGGGGTTGGAGGCAGTTCGCAAGCGTCCGGCGATGTATATCGGCGGCACGGGTGAGCGTGGTCTGCATCACCTTGTTTATGAAGTAGTTGACAACTCTATCGACGAGGCATTGGCAGGCTATTGTAACCTGATCAAGGTCAAGCTGAACAATGATGGGACGGTAGAAGTCGATGACAACGGACGCGGTATCCCGGTCGATATCCAGAAGGATATGGGGATCCCGGCGGTGCAGGTCGTTCTGACAGTTCTGCATGCTGGTGGTAAGTTCGACGACAAGTCCTACAAGGTATCCGGCGGTTTGCACGGCGTCGGCGTATCGGTCGTGAATGCCCTTTCCGAGTATATGGAAGTCAAGATCCATAAGGATGGCAAGGTCTATTTCATGCGGCTCGAGCGTGGAGTCCCGGTCACTGAACTGAAGATCATCGGCGAGACGAACCGCACCGGAACTATCGTGCTGTTCAAGCCGGATCCGGTCATCTTTGAGACGGTGGAATTCAGCTTTGACTATCTGACCACCAGGTTGCGCGAATTGGCTTTCCTGAATAGCGGAGTGCGGATCATCCTGCATGACGAGCGTACCGACAGGGTGCATGACTTCAAGTATGACGGCGGGATCAAGAGTTTCGTCGAGTATTTGAACCAGAACAAAAAGCCTCTTTATCCGAAACCGATCCACATATCTTCGCAGAAGGATGGGCTGGAATTTGAAGTAGCCGTTCAATACAACGAAGGCTACCAGGAGAACATCTTTAGCTTTGCCAATAATATCAATACGATAGAAGGCGGTACGCATCTTTCGGGATTCAAGAGCGGTCTGACCCGCGCGGTCAATACCTATATCAAGAATGCCGATCTGCTCAAGAACGAGAAAGTGTCACCCTCCGGCGAGGATATTCGCGAAGGTCTGACCGCAGTCATCTCGGTCAAGATCTCCGATCCTCAGTTCGAGGGACAGACCAAGACCAAGCTGCAGAATTCCGACGTCGAAGGTATCGTCAATTCCGCCGTATATGAAAAGCTGATGACCTTCTTTGAAGAGCATCCGGCTGAGGCGAAGAACATCGCCATGAAGAGCGTGATGGCTGCTCGTAGCCGCGAAGCGGCGCGTAAAGCCAGGGAACTCACCCGGCGCAAGTCCGTCCTGGAAAGCGGTTCCCTACCCGGCAAACTTGCCGATTGCACCTCGAATGATCCGGCAACGACGGAGCTCTTCCTGGTCGAGGGTGATTCCGCAGGCGGAAGCGCCAAGCAAGGCAGAGACAGAGCCTACCAGGCGATCCTGCCGCTTTGGGGTAAGATGCTCAATACCGAGAAAGCCCGCGTGGACAAGGTCTTGAACAATGACAAGATCCAGCCGGTGATCCTGGCTCTGGGAGCCGGTATCGGGCAGGAATTTGACATCAGCAAGATCCGCTATCACAAGATCATCATCATGGCTGACGCCGACGTTGACGGCGCGCATATTGCCACCCTGCTGATGACCTTCTTCTATCGCTATATGCGTCCGCTGATCGAGGAAGGCAAGCTCTACATCGCCAAACCGCCCTTGTTCCTCGTTCGCAAAGGCAAGCAAAAGAAGTATGTCTTTAGCGAGGAAGAGCGTGATGCAGCTATTGCCGAACTCGGTGACAAGGGAGTCTTCGTCCAGCGCTACAAAGGTCTGGGTGAAATGAATCCCGAGCAGCTTTGGGAAACGACGATGGATCCCGCCAACCGCACGATGATCTCGATCAAGCTGGACGATGCCATCGAAGCAGACCGGATGTTCACCATCCTCATGGGTGACGAAGTCGAACCCCGGCGTGACTTTATCCAGCAAAATGCCAAGTTTGTTCAAAACCTTGATATCTAACGGAGAAAATATATGTCTGACAACAAGATCATAAACGTACAGATCGAAGATCAGATGCGCCAGGCGTATCTGGACTATTCCATGAGTGTGATCGTCTCCCGCGCATTACCTGATATCCGGGATGGTCTGAAGCCTTCGCAACGGCGTATCATCTATGCCATGCACGAGCTCAATCTCAGCCCCGGGGGTCACTTCCGTAAATGCGCCAAGATCGCCGGTGATACCTCGGGTAACTACCATCCTCACGGTGAAGCGGTCGTGTATCCCACCCTGGTGCGTCTTGCCCAACCTTGGAACATGCGTTATCAGCTCATCGACGGACAAGGGAACTTCGGTTCCATCGACGGTGATCCACCTGCGGCTATGCGTTATACCGAAGCTCGCTTGCAGAAGGTCACGATGGAGATGCTGGATGAGCTGGATAAGGATACGGTGGACTACAAGTCAAACTATGACGAGACCCGCAAGGAACCCACAGTATTCCCGACCCGTATCCCGAACCTCCTCGTAAACGGATCGTCCGGTATTGCCGTCGGTATGGCGACGAATATGCCCCCGCACAATATCGGCGAGATCTGCAATGCGATGATCGCCCTGATCGATAATCCGGAGCTTCAGGCTTTGGAACTGATGAACTATATCAAAGGTCCGGATTTCCCGACCGGTGGTTTCATCCTCGGAGTCGAGGGGATCAAGGAGTATTTTGAGACGGGACGCGGAAAGGTCATCATGCGCGGTAAGGTCGATATTGAAACCACACCCAGTGACCAGGAACTCATCATCGTAAAAGAGATCCCTTATCAGCTTGCCAAGACCCTTCTGATCGATAAGATCGTCGAACTGGTCAAGGAAAAGAAGATCGAAGGGATCAGCGACATCCGCGATGAATCCGGACGCGATGGGATGCGTCTGGTGATCCAGGTCAAACGCAACCATGATGCTCAGGTCGTCAAAAACCTGCTCTTTAAATACACTCAGCTTCAGAGTACCTTTGGCGTGATCAATCTCTGTCTGATCGACGGAGTTCCCAAGATCGTGCCGATGAAAGATCTGATCCTGCACTTTATAAACTTCCGCCATGATGTGGTCCTGCGCAGAACCCAGTTTGAGCTGCGCAATGCCGAAGATCGGCTGCATATCCTCGAAGGTCTGCGGATAGCTCTGGATAACCTCGACGAAGTGATCGCCACGATCCGCGCCTCTCAGACACCTCAGGAAGCGAGTGAACAGCTTCAGGCGAAGTTCGGTCTGTCCGAGATCCAGGCAAAGGCAATCCTGGATATGAGACTCCAGCGCCTGACCGGGCTCGAACGCGAGAAGATCGAAAATGAATATCGGGAATTGCTCGAGCTGATCAACCACCTGCGGGCGTTGGTCGAGAGTAAGGAACTGCGGATGAACCTGATCAAGGAAGAGACCGCGGTGATCCGCGATAAATTCTCTGATCCTCGCCGGACTACGATCATCGAAGCGTATGGCTCGAGCTTCAACATGGAAGACCTCATCGCCGATGAGCTCGTCGTCGTGACCATCACGCATGATGGCTACGTCAAGCGCATCCCCGTCGATACCTACAAGGTGCAGGGGAGAGGCGGAAAAGGACTTTCGGCTTCAAACCTCAAAGAGGATGACTTTATCCAATACCTCTTTGTCGCTTCGACGCATAGCTATATCCTGCTCTTTACCGATCATGGCAGATGCTATTGGCTCAAGGTCTTTGAGATCCCGGAAGCCAGCCGGACAGCGCGAGGGAAAGCGATCGTCAATCTGGTTCAGTTCCAGGAGAAGGAAAAGATCAAAGCCTTCGTGACCCTGAAGCAGTTTAACCAGAACCAGTACATCCTGATGTGCACTCGCAACGGTCTGGTCAAGAAGACTCCTCTCACAGCCTTCTCACGTCCTCGCTCGATCGGGATATTGGCGATCAAGCTGATGGAGAACGATGAACTGATCGATGCCCGGATCACTGATGGCAGCGATGACATCCTGCTGGCGACGAGAAATGGTTATTGCAACCGTTTCGTCGAGACTGACGTCCGCGAGACCGGTCGCTTTACTCAGGGAGTCCGTGGGATCAACTTGCGCGAAAAGGACTTCGTCATCTCCATGAGTCTGATCAAGCCGGAAGAGACCGAGGAAATGGAAAATGCCCCTTCCATCTTGGCGATCAGCGAAAATGGATTTGGCAAACGCACAAGCTGTGACTCATACCCCTCCCACAAGCGGGGATCCAAGGGTGTGATCACGCTCAAGACCTCGATGCGGAATGGTTATCTTGCCTCGTTGATGAAGGTTCGGGACGGAGATGATCTGATGATCATCACTCAGGAAGGTATGATCATCCGCCAGAAGGTGGACGATATCTCCCTGATCAGCCGCAACACCCAAGGCGTCAAGCTGATCAACCTCAACAACGATGATAAGGTACGCGACATTACCTACGTTCCGAGTGAACCGGATGATGCCGAGATCGATTCCGAAGTGGACAAGCTGATGCATGCTCCCCAAGTGGAGATGATGCCTCCTGCTGATACAGACGAGGATGAGGTCACCGAACTCGATGAAGATATCGTCGATGAGATCAACGATGAAGAAGATACTGACGAATAGATATCCTTGGATATTGCTGATCCTGCTGATTGGGATCTCGGGATGCGCGCAGCGATACTATATTCCCGTGTCCTCGCAGGGAGTCAGCTCCGAAGGTAAATATGCCGTTATCAGGACGGACAGCTTGATCATAGCTGTCCGTCCCAACGTCTATCCGAACCTGAGCAGCGACTTTACCTCAAACTACTTTAGTGTTTGGTATCAAGTCCGCAATGCCGGGGAAGCTGCACGCAACTTACCCAAAGAGAGCCTTTCCGTGATTGCGGATGGCAGACAGTATGACTACGTCCCGATGGAGCTCGTCCTGGCAGGTTTCTATGCGGGTGCCATCTTCGATCGTAAGGATGAAGGCAGTGTGGGATTCGATGATCTCCTCTTGCCCCTGAAGCCACTCAAGGACACGGAACAATCCATATACCTGGTAAGGAACTACCTGAGTCTTGGCAATCTCGTCGCCGGGGGTCATAAGGAAGGCTACCTTTTTTATGACCGCAGTATCCATGGTTCGCGCAACCTGGTCATCGACGTCTTTGGCAAGATGGTGGAGTTTTACTGGGGTAAGGAAGAAAGAGCTAACTAAGCGTCAATCCTAATAAATGAAAAAGGCTCAGCGAATGCTGAGCCTTTTCTTTATGGTGAGTATAGTTCTATTCTACTACCTTAAACTCCACCCGGCGGTTCTTGATCTTGCCGGCGAGAGTCGCGTTGCTGACCATCGGACGGGTCAAGCCATATCCGACATAGGTCATGCGGGAAGCGTCTATACCTTTGGAGATCAGGTAGTCATATACTGATTTGGCGCGGCGCTTGGAAAGACCAAGGTTATACTCCGCTGTTCCGATATTGCAGGTATGACCGGAGATCTCGATCTTGATCTCGGGGTTGTTTAGCAGCGTGATCACAGTGTTATTCAAGATCTGCAGTGAGGCGTTGGTCAGCTTCGAGCTGTCGAACTCGAACTGGACGTTCTCCAGGACGAATACTTTCTTCGGCGCAAGCTTCTGCAAGGTGATATTGAGGACATTATCGCCTTTGACGGGCTTGAGCTCCTGATTGAAGAGGTTGTAGCCTTCTTTATTGATCACGACATTGTATGAGGGACTCAGCGGCAGATCGAGGGTGTAATTGCCATCAGCATCCGTGGTCACGGTCTGAGTCAGTTCCTTTCCGTCGATAACTGTGGTAAACGTAATGTCTGTCTGCACCGGGAGACCGGCATCATCGACCACCCTGCCTGAGATCTTGCTGATGAGTTTTTCCTCAGCAGGCTTGTCCTTAGCCGGGATGCCCGGTTCCTTGATATCGGTGGAGATGACCTCTCCGGTATCCGGGTCACGTTGCAGATAGCTTGGCGGAGTCGTGTATTCAAAGCTGACGTTGATGAACTTCTCAAAGCCTTCCGCTTTTCTGTCTGTGCTGATAAAGCCAAAGTTCGTGTCCGGCGCATGGAAGAATGAACGGTCGTTGCGAATGGAATTAGCCGGGATCCCAAGATTCTCCGGGATCGACCAGCTTGTCCAGTCACCACTGAGTTTGACCGCTTTGAAGAGGTCATAACCGCCCAATCCGGGGTGAGTGTCGGACGCAAAGAACAGGGTTCTGCCATCATTGTCCATGAAGGGAGTCTGTTCATTTCCGGAGGTGTTGATCTGCGGTCCGAGATTAACGGGCAGAGACCAGCTTCCATCGCGATACTCGCTCATCCAGATATCCATCCCGCCAAAGCCGCCTTCACGGGAAGAGGCAAAGAACAGCCATTTGTCGTCAAAGATCGCGGGATGTACATCCACTTGGGATGAGTTGACGGCGCTCAGATTCACCGGGTCAGCCCACTTCTTTCCGTCGAAGATCGAAGTATAGATATCTCCGTCCAACTTACCCTTTTCGAAGTTGCCGAAGAGATAGGCGGTCTTTCCATCCTTTGAGAATGATCCGAGGGCTTCGTTCTTGTCTGTGCTGAGGTTCTCAACCAGGTAGGGTTTGCCCCAGCCGGATTTGAAGCGTTCAGCGCGCCAGATGTTCTCTTTCTCGGTCATTGCCGGGCTGAGAGAGGTGAAATACACATATTTGTTGTCCGGGCTCATGACGGCACCATAATCAGAGTTCCAGCTATAGATATACTTGGGCATCTCGGCGACGTCGATCTGGCTGAAGATCTTGTGCTGTCGGTCGAGGATCCCGATGATGTCCATCACCGGTTGGCGGTATTCCTGGTCCTGGCTTTGGAGGTATTTGTTTAGCCAGACTTTGGCGTTCAGAGTATCATTTACGGCGATGTAGAGCTTTCCCAGCCAGTAATGATAGGCAGGTACGGAGCCGTCGGCTGATTTGTCAGCGAGTTTATACTGCTCGATGGCGTTCTTGTATTCACCGCGTTGATAATACTCCAAGCCTTCGACGGCATAACGCTCGCCCTTGAGAGCCCAAAGAACTCCCGTCTGGACGATGAGGAAGGCGAAGACCAAGAGGACGAGGATCGTTTGTTTGTGCTTCATCATCTCCTCCTAAAACTTCAGGATCAGGGAGATTATATGGTCGTCTGAGAATATGTCGTGGTTGCCGAAACGATAGACGTAGTCGAGCTGGACGCTGCGGAATCTGAGTCCGGTCCCGATCGAGAATCTGCCATCATTGAAGCCTAAGCGAAGTCCGGTCTGAGAATATGACAACAGGTCATCCCAGGAGCTGCGTTCGCTCATTTCCACGACGGAGACCTTGGAATCGGCTTCCGGATCTTTACCGATCGGAGTCCAGTATTCAGCCCCGAAATTCAGGGTCGGATTCTCTGAAGATTCCCAGACGAGATCTGAGGCAAGCGTCACCCCCAGGAAGGGTTGAGCAGCTATTCCGAGGGAGAGCTGCATAGGGATCCGATCACCGGCAAGATTACCGACGAGGTCACGCGCCATAACCCCAGCCTGGATGTATTGGTTCATGTCATACTTTGCACCCAGATCGAGGCCAAAACCCGTCTCAGTCTCACCATCTATTGAGGACAAATAGAGCTTGGGAGTGACACCGAAGCTAAAGCGCTTGAACTTGTTCGCATAGCTGAGGGCGATATTGTGTTCTGCATCATCGAAGAACCCGGTTGGCTGATCGAGATCGTCATAACCTTCGATATCGGTCACCCCGGCATTGACCCAGTTCAGAGCCAGAACGCCAAAGTCAAACCGTTTACCGAAGGCGGCATACTTGTAGCTGCGGTCGTTGTTCATCGAGAGATTGTACATCGACGAGAACTCGATATCCTTCATTTCCATCAGACCGGCAGGATTCCAATAAGCAGAGGTCACGTCCTTGGTCGTTGCCGTTCCGGCTTCTCCCATGGCTATGATCCGTGCGCCTATACCCATGCGGATATAGGCGGCAGCGGAATTGTTTATATCTTCTGCGACCAAACTGACCGTAAAGAGGATCAGCAAGGCAACTGCGACAGCGGTTTTGATCGTTGAGAGTGTATTCATCTTATTCATTGTTTCCTCCCTTACTTGACGGCGATCTTGATCGTCTTTTCGACCTTATTGACACCATCCGAAGCGACGATCCTCGCAAAGTATGTTCCGCGAGCGACCTTTGTTCCGCTGGTGTTCTTCAGATCCCAGGGTATCTCGATCATGTTCGTATTTGTGGTCGGGACGATCAGTGTCCTGATCTTCTTTCCGGCAAAGTCGAAGACCGTGACTGAGACCTGAACGTTGTCGTTGCGGCTCAGCACCAGCTTGATCTTGCAGGAAGTGACCGCCGGATTCGGGTATGCGTGGGTGCTGGAGTTGATCTCCAGATCCTGCGACTGATATTCGATAGAGGTAGTCTCGCTTCCTCCGCTTTCCATACCGCTGTAAATGGCTGTCACGTAATACTGATACGTGGCATTTACCTGAACCACATAGTCATCGTAGTAGTAGAAGCCATTATCAAAGGTAGTGATGGGAGCAGAGTTCACTTTGGTGTAGCTGCTTTCGCCGCTGCTGCGTCTGTAGAGGTTGAAACCATCCAGACTCTTGAGAGCGATGGGTGAGTTCCACAGAACCCGGATATATCCACTGTAGGAATATGCGCGGATATCCAGGGGAAGGAGCAAGACCGAGTAAGTTGCCGAGCTCACACTGCTGGGGATCCAGTCCGTCTTGTAGGCTTTTGCCTTGAGCGTCAGGTTCTGCGTCAGGGCTGGGATATTGATCGGCTCAGTATAGAGAGCAGAAGCTTCACTGGGTTCTGTTCCATCCAGAGTGTAGCGAATGCTGACTCCGGGGGTAGCGCAGGATATCTCCAGGTCGAACGCTTCGGGATAGATCCCGGAGTTGCGGCTGAACGTAGGCGCAGCAATGGTACCGGTCACGTTGTAAATACCGGTGATAGTCTCGCTGGAGACCCACTGATCGGCAAAACCTTTGATCTTGAGGGTCGTCACGGTGTTTAGAGGCATTACCAGTGAATTCGTGTAAGCCGGTGACTCCAGAGTGGGCTCTGTTCCATCCAGAGTATAGCGGATGATAGCGGTTCCCGGCAGTTGCGGTGCCGAAACGGTGACCGTCTGAGCTGTAGTATAAGTTCCGGGGATCGGGCTGAAGGGGCTGGAAGCCAGCTCGACCTGACCGGTGACGTTATACACCGCGGTGATCGTTTCGCTTGGTAACCAATCAGGATAGAACGCTTTTGCCTTTATCGTGAATCCCAGAGTATTGAGCGGGACATTGATCGGAGTGCTGTAAACCGGGGAGGTTATCACAGGTTCTGATCCATCGGTCGTATAGCGGATAGTACCGTTCACGGGGGTAGTCACGGCGGTGATAGCAACATCCTGAGCTGTAGTGTAGGTTCCCGCTGGAGGAGTGAAGAGCTGTGCTGCAGTGAAGTTTAGTCTGCCGGTCACGATATAGGTTCCGGAATAAACGCTGCTGGGCAGCCAATCGGTCTTGTAAGCACGAACCTTGATCGTGGTGGTGCTGTTCAATCCAAGGATGATCGCAGAGCTGTAGATGCTCGATGCAGTCGTCGGGTCGGATCCATCGGTCGTATAATACAGCGTGGCTCCGGCAGGGGAGGTCAGGCTGTTCAATGACACGGAAGTGATCGCATTGTATATCCCGGGAGCAGGGCTAAAGACCGGATCGCTCATGCTGACTTGACCGGTGACGTTGTAGGTCGCCATAGCGATATCAGAGGGAAGCCAGTTCTCAAGGAAGGCTCTGGCGCGGAAGGTGACGCTGGTATTCAACGGTACGTTGATCGCTCCGGCGTATATCGGTGAAGTGGCAGTAGGGACGGTGCCGTCCGTGGTGTAACGGATGGTGGCGCCGACAGGAACTGTCACGGTATTGATCGTGACGTTTTGAGCCGTCGTATAGGTTCCCGGAGCAGGGCTGAAGAACGGAGTCGTCATCGAGACCTGACCCGTGATCTGGTAGGTGGCTGATTGGACAGCACTGGGCGTCCAGTTTGTCTTGAATGCCCTGACCTTGAGCACGGTCGTTCCGGTATTCAGATTGATCGCAGCGGTATAGATCGCGGAAGTCTCCGTGGGATCCGTCCCGTCTGTGGTATAGCGGACTACGGCATCATTAGGGATGGGGTTGCCGATGGTCACAGACTGGGCAGTGTAATACAATCCGGCGACCGGCGTGAAGACAGGAGGTGTGAAGCTGATCTGTCCGGTGATCTGGTAGGTAGCACTGACCGTGACACTGGGGATCCAATCCGTCTTGAAAGCTTTGACCTTGATAGTAGTCGTCGAGTTCAAGGGGAGCTGGATCGGGCTCAGATATGCGGCGGATTGCTCAGTAGGATCGCTACCATCGAGTGTATAGCGAAGGGTGGCACCGGTGGGATTGGTAGCATTGTTCAATGTGACCGTCTGCGCAGTCTGATAGATCCCCGCAGCAGGAGTGAACATCGTCCCGGGGAGAGTGATCTGACCGGTGACAGTATAGCTCGCGGTATAGATGGGGCTGGGAACCCAACCCTCACGATACGCACGCACCTTAATTGTCATCGTAGAGTTCAACGGGATATTCACGGGAGAGCTGAATATAGCCGAACTTTCCGTAGGATCGCTTCCGTTCGTAGTATATCGAACCACCGCATCCAGGGGTGTGAGTGCACCGCTGATGCTGATGCTCTGCGCCGTGGTGTAGGTTCCGGCTGGAACGCTGAACACGGGAGCGTTGATCGCGACCTGACCGGTGATGGTATAGGCAGCTGTGTAGGTGACGCTGGGGATCCAATCCGTCAGGAAGGCTTTGACCTTGATGGTGGTGGAGCTGTTGAGCGCGATCCCGGTGGTGTAGATCGCCGAGGTGATGGTCGGTTCACTTCCGTCCAGGGTATAACGCAGGGTTGCTCCGGCAGGAGTGGATATGGTATTCAGGGTGACGACCTGAGCACTGGTATAGATACCGGCAGCGGGCGTGAAGACAGGATCGGCAAGGCTGACCTGACCGGTCACAGTGTAGAGACCGCTGTAGATATCGGAAGGTAACCAGTTATCGGCAAAGGCGCGTACTCTGATGTTCAATGTCTGTCCCGTATTGACCGGGATGGCTCCTGAGTAGATGGGTGAACCGGCATGCGGGTCACTGCCATCGAGGGTATAGCGCAGGGTAGCACCTGCAGGGGCAGTATTGGTACTGATGCTGACCATCTGCGGTGAGGTATAGAGCCCGGGAGTGGGGGAGAAGACCGGCAATTGGATGGTGACGTTACCGGTGGTGGTGTAGAATCCGGTATGGGTCACACTGGGAGTCCAGTTTGCCTTGAAGGCTTTGGTCTTGATGGTCAAGCTGCTGTTCAAGGGCAGGCTGAAGGCTGTGGTATAGACGGGAGAAGCCTCGGTAGGCTCACTTCCGTCCAGAGTGTAGCGGATGACCGCATCAGCTGGTGTGACGGCATTAATGCTGATCGTCTGCGCTGTCTGATATACTCCCGGGTTCGGGGTGAAGACGGGGCTCAGATAGCTGACCTGTCCGGTGATCAGATAGGTAGCTTCCGCTGTCGCGCTGGGGATCCAATCCGCTTTGTAACCCTTGACCTTGACCGTCGTGCTACTGTTTAGCGGCAGGACGATGGGGTTGACGTAAGCCGGAGAGATCTCGGTAGGCTCACTTCCGTCCAGGGTATAGCGCAGGATAGCTCCAGCGGGGACTGTCGTCTGATCCAGAGTGATAGTCTGCGCAGTCTGGTATATCCCGGCAGCGGGAGTAAAGAGCGGAGATGCCAGGCTGACCTGACCGGTGACGTTGTATGTCGCGGTATAGATGATGCTGGGGATCCAGTTCCCTCTGTAACCGCGAAGCTTGATGGTCATGGTCGTATTCAGCGGCACGTTTATAGCTCCGCTATAGACCGGGGAGCTTTCATCGGGATCGGTGCCGTCGGTTGTGTAATGAATGGTAGCATCGGCAGGGATATAGCTACCGCTGATGCTGACGATCTGTGCCGTGGTGTAGGTTCCGGCTGGAACGCTGAACACAGGAGCGTTGATCGCGACCTGACCGGTGATGGTATAGGCAGCGGTGTAGGTGACGCTGGGGATCCAATCCGTCAGGAAGGCTTTGACCTTGATGGTGGTGGAGCTGTTGAGCGCGATCCCGGTGGTGTAGATCGCCGAGGTGATGGTCGGTTCACTTCCGTCCAGGGTATAACGCAGGGTTGCTCCGGCAGGAGTGGATATGGTATTCAGGGTGACGACCTGAGCACTGGTATAGATACCGGCAGCGGGCGTGAAGACAGGATCGGCAAGGCTGACCTGACCGGTCACAGTGTAGAGACCGCTGTAGATATCGGAAGGTAACCAGTTATCGGCAAAGGCGCGTACTCTGATGTTCAATGTCTGTCCCGTATTGACCGGGATGGCTCCTGAGTAGATGGGTGAACCGGCATGCGGGTCACTGCCATCGAGGGTATAGCGCAGGGTAGCACCTGCAGGGGCAGTATTGGTACTGATGCTGACCATCTGCGGTGAGGTATAGAGCCCGGGAGTGGGGGAGAAGACCGGCAATTGGATGGTGACGTTACCGGTGGTGGTGTAGAATCCGGTATGGGTCACACTGGGAGTCCAGTTTGCCTTGAAGGCTTTGGTCTTGATGGTCAAGCTGCTGTTCAAGGGCAGGCTGAAGGCTGTGGTATAGACGGGAGAAGCCTCGGTAGGCTCACTTCCGTCCAGAGTGTAGCGGATGACCGCATCAGCTGGTGTGACGGCATTAATGCTGATCGTCTGCGCTGTCTGATATACTCCCGGGTTCGGGGTGAAGACGGGGCTCAGATAGCTGACCTGTCCGGTGATCAGATAGGTAGCTTCCGCTGTCGCGCTGGGGATCCAATCCGCTTTGTAACCCTTGACCTTGACCGTCGTGCTACTGTTTAGCGGCAGGACGATGGGGTTGACGTAAGCCGGAGAGATCTCGGTAGGCTCACTTCCGTCCAGGGTATAGCGCAGGATAGCTCCAGCGGGGACTGTCGTCTGATCCAGAGTGATAGTCTGCGCAGTCTGGTATATCCCGGCAGCGGGAGTAAAGAGCGGAGATGCCAGGCTGACCTGACCGGTGACGTTGTATGTCGCGGTATAGATGATGCTGGGGATCCAGTTCCCTCTGTAACCGCGAAGCTTGATGGTCATGGTCGTATTCAGCGGCACGTTTATAGCTCCGCTATAGACCGGGGAGCTTTCATCGGGATCGGTGCCGTCGGTTGTGTAATGAATGGTAGCATCGGCAGGGATATAGCTACCGCTGATGCTGACGATCTGTGCCGTGGTGTAGGTTCCGGCTGGAACGCTGAACACAGGAGCGTTGATCGCGACCTGACCGGTGATATTGTACACCTCGGTACCGGTCGCAGAAGCAGTCCATCCTGCTTTGTAAGCCTTAGCTTTGACTGTGGTAACGGAGTTACCGGGAAGCACGATACCGGTCGTGTAAAGCGGTGAGCCGGAGTTCGGTTCGCTTCCATCGAGTGTGTAGCGGATGGTGCTTTCAGGAGTCGGGCAGGTCAGAACCACAGTCTGGGATTCGGTATAGGTGCCGCCCATAGGAGTGAACACTACAGGGGAGACCGTACCCGTGATTATGTAGGTTCCGGCTGCCATCTGGCTGTTATTCCATCCATCCTTGAAAGCTATGGCTTTGATGGTCAGCGTTGTGTTCAGACCGATGTCGATCGGCGCAAGATATACGCTGCCATTGGAGAGAGTGGGGTCACTGCCATCGGTGGTGTACATAATCAGGCTACCGGGCGTGGTCGTCGCTATCGTGACTGACTGGGCAAAGGTATAGGTCCCGGGAGCGGGGAATAGCATAGGTGTTTCCACTGTCTGCACCGGGATGAAGATCACGTAGCTGGCATTGGAGATCAGCGAATGATCCCAGCCTGCCTTGTAGGCGATAGCCTTGATAGTCGTCGTTGCGGTGATCGTGATCGGCCCGGCGTAAACGGTGCCATTCACATCTGAGGGTTCTGAACCGTCAGTCGTGAAATAGATCGTCGCCCCGGGGGTTGTAGTGCTGATCGTAACGTCCACCGAGTTGTTATATACTCCCGCCACAGGGGTGAAGACAGGGGTTGCAACTGTCTGGACCGGCAGGATGATGATGTAGTTTGACATGACGATGGGAGAATCGGCATACCCGGCAAGATAAGCATAGGCACGGATCTGGGTAGATACGGGCACATCGATGAGGCCTGTATAGTCCATCCCGTTTACCAGGCTGGGATCAGTTCCATCGGTCGTATAGCGGATCGTGGCTCCGGGTGTGGCAACAGAGATCCCGACAACCTGCGGGGCTGCATAGACTCCGGCGGGGATGCTGAATACAGGAGCTGCGACCACGGGAACCGGAATATTGATCACATAATCAGATATAGCGATAGGAGTGGGATGCCAGTTCGGACGATAGGCGATAGCTCTGATCTGAGTAGTCGAGGCGATATTGATCGCTCCGGCATACAGAGTTCCGGTCAACATCGAAGGATCGGTACCATCGGTTGTGTAATAGATAGTGGTTCCGGGTGTGTTTGTCGCGATGACCACGTTCTGCGCGCTGGAATAAAGTCCCTGAGGCGGCATGAACGTAAGAGGATTCACCCATAGGTCGTAGGTGCCGGTAGCAACGGGAGACGGTAACCAGTTCGCACGATAGGCACGAGCTTTGACGACCGTATTCCCGGTAATATTGATCGGTGCGATATAGAGATCGCCATTCACATCCGAAGGTTCGGAACCATCGGTCGTATAATAGACAGTGGCATCGCTTGGGTAGGTCGTGATCGTCAGAACCTGTTCAGAATAGTAGTCCCCACTGGGGAGAGAGAGAACGGGGGTGGCAATGCTACCATTGATGATGTATTGAGCGGCAACGATGGAGGAATTATTCCATCCCGCCATGAAGGCGATAGCTTTGATATTGGTATTTGCAACGATATTGATAGGTCCCGCATATAGGATCCCGTTCACATCGCTGGGGTCTGATCCATCCGTCGTATAGCGGATCGATGACCCGGGTGTGGGAGCAGTGATACTGAGGACCTGAGCATCCGGATATGAGCCAGAGGCAAGCGAGAAAACGGGATTGGCGACGGTGAAGAAATACTCCGCCGATGCAATACCGGAATCCTGCCAGTTTGCCTTGTAAGCTATGGCTTTGACCATTGTGTGTGTATCGACCGCAAAAGAACCTGCATAGACCATTCCGTTCCCAAGAGCCGGAACGCTTCCATCCAGGGTGTAGATGATCGTCGCATCGGCAGGGAAGGCAGTGATGCTGACGGTCTGAGGACTTCCGTAATATCCTCCTGCAGGAGAGATCAGAGGAGTCGAAACCTGACCGTTGATCAGGTACAACCCCGTGGTGATCGGAGAGTCATTCCATCCCGGGAGGAAAGCAAACGCTTTGAGCGTAGTGTTGGATGCTATGTGGATCGGACCGGCATAGACCAGACCATTGATCTGGGTCGGAGTGCTGCCGTCCGTAGTATAAACAATGGTAGCTCCAGGAGTAGCAGTCGTGATCGTCACATCCTGAGCCGATGCATATTCACCCGGGATGGGCAGGAAACTCGGAGCTTCGACCGTTCCGGTGATGATATACTGGGCTGAGACGACAGCGCTGCTATTCCATCCCGTCTTGATGGCGATAGCTCTGATCAGAGTAGTATTGGCTACATTTATCGGAGTCCCGGTGACATACAGAGTTCCGTTCACCGCTGAGGGGACGGAGCCATCTGTTGTGTAATAGACCTCAGCATCGGGAGGATTGACCGAGATATAGACATTGACTGGATTGGTATAGGTCCCGGCACCCGGAACGAATACGGGATTACCGACGATACCAAAGATCGTGTAGTCCGCAGAGGTGACGGTCGATTCTCTCCATCCATCGCGGAAAGCTCTTGCTTTGAGGGTCGAAGTCTGGGCAATGTTGACCGGACCGCTGTAGAGGATACCGAAAGTCTCGGTAGGATCCGAACCGTCCAGGGTATATTTGATGTAGGCTCCGGGACTGGTCGTGGTGATCGTGACATCCGTCGCAGCGGCGTACTGACCGCCACCGGGGTTGAATACCGGCGCGACCAATGTCCCTGTGACGTTATACGTTCTGCCGGAGATAGCAGAAGTGAGCCATCCGGCTTTCCAGGCGATAGCTTTGATCGTGACAGCAGTTTCAGCGGCAACGGGGATCCCGATGCTGTCATCATAGAAGGTCGAGGCTATCGTGGGGTCAGATCCATCCGTAGTATAGTGAATGGAGACATCAGAGACCGAAGGAACCGCAAGGCGAACGACGATCGGATCCTGATACGTCCCGGCTGGAAGATTGAAGGTCGGAGCCGGAAGGACACCGATGCTGTAATACCCATCCCGGATCAGGCTGGGTTCCCAGTTTGCTTTATATGCTCTGGCGCGGATATGATGCTGTCCTACGGGGAGCGGGATCGCATTGGTGTATTCGAATGAATCCGGCGAGATATTGGTCGGCAGGGGATCTGCGCCGTTCAAGGTGTAATAGATAGTGGTACCCGGAAGGGTAGTCGATATGCTGACGTTGATCGGTCCCGGATAGCTGTTCGGGGTGGGATCGAAGACGGGAGTATCGACTCTGCCGGTGATGGTGAAGGTTCCCGAATAGACTATGGAATGATTGATGACCGGGAAGTAGGCAATGGCTTTGATCACCGTGGTCTGCGATACGAGGATCGGTCCTGTGTAGAGCAGAGCGGGATTATTCGTCGGATCTGTTCCATCGGTGGTATAATATATCGTTCCCCCGGCAGGATTGGTGCTGGTGCTGATGCTCACGTAGTGCGCATTGGTGTCAAACCCGGGAGCAGGATCAAAAACTGTGCCGTTATCAAAAGGCAGGATAGACCCGCGCGAGCGGATATCATAATAGTAGCTGTAGGTCGCGCTGGGCTGCCAATCCGTATTGTAAGCCCTGATGATGATCCAGGTGGCGGTTGTCAGGTGGATTATGTCACCATTGTGATAGATCATCGCATTGGGATTGGAGGGGCTGGGGATGGTATTATTCAGCGTGTAATACAGCGTAGCGGTTCCGGGATTGAGGACCACGTTATCGATAGTGACCGGCACCGAGCTTGCAGGCTCGTAAGTGAGGTATTCACCTGCTGCGGGCGGGGCAGGATTCATCGTATGTGTCACGATGCTTACAACGCCGGTGACGTTATAGAAATAGGTCACGATGTTGCTGGGGTGCCAGCCATCCCGCATGGCTATGGCTTTGATCGTCATGGAGGACATCGTCGGTATGACGATCGGGCTCAGATGGATCTGAGTTCCTGGGTTGCCGGGTATGGGATCACTGCCGTCGGTCGTGTAGTATATCGTCGCTCCCAGATTGGGGCAGGTGATATCTACGCTCGTCTGGCTGTAATACAAGCCACCGATCGGGTTGAACACAGGGTCGGCAACACGTCCGGTTATCCGGTAGGTAGAGCTGACGATCTGAGAATTAGGAAATCCCGGATAAGCGAAAAATGCCTTGATCGTCACGATATGTTCGACGTTCGAGAGCGGATCGATCGCGATAGGCTGGGTGTACAAGGTCGAGGAGGTCGTGGGATCTGCTCCGTTCGTCGTATAGTAAATGCTTGCGCCTTCAAATCCCGGAGGAGGGGTCAGAGTGACGGTGATTCCGTGATCATAGGTCGCACCCCAGGGATCAAAGATCGGACCTATCGGGCGGACAGTGATCGTCCAGGTGAAGGAAGCTGTCTCCATCCCGTCTGACACAGTGTATGTCAGGGTGTATGTCCCGGGGATGTCAAAGAGATAGCTGAGTGATCCGGTTGTCGAAACGACGTTGGTGAAGGGAACTCCATTGAAGATCCCCGAAAGGCTCCATTCGTGGGTCAGGGGATCGTTATCCGGATCTGTCACATTGGCACTGAAATTGACATTGGTATTCTGGTCGATAGTGATGCTATTTGCTACAGGAAGGTGAGAAGTGATCACGGGTGGATCATTCTCCGGTCTGACCACCAGCGTTATCGTCACGGGGGTATATCCATTCGATTGCCTGTCCACGGCAGTGATGATAAAGTTCACCGTCCCGGAGAAATCCTGGATCGGACGGAAGGTGACAAGGTGACCATTACTCCCCGGTGATTGAGAGTAATTGACCGAATAGGGGAAGATCAACTGCGTCTGGGTCACGAACAGATCAAAGTTCGTGGGAGCAGAGTCGATGCAAGTGATATAGTCTTGGAAGTTTATGGTGATCTCGTTATCTTCATCCACGTAGAAAGTATTGGCTACGGGGAGATCGTGGAAAACGGGAGCATCCGGCACAGAAGTGACGTTGATGCGCAGAACTGCCGTATAAGGCTCACTGTGCGCGCCACCGGCATACTTCTCATAGACTGAGACCGCCATCAGTTCGGAGCCATACCAGTGATCCGGTCTGGGTACGAAGCGGATGTAACGCGGATTGGCGGGATTGGGGAAAGAGATCGTGAAGTGCTCCGGCGAACTCGTCAGAACGACCAATGAGTCAAGATTGGTGTAAGAGCCGGCGGAGATAAACTCCGTGAAGTCTTTTTCCCAAGGCACATCTTCATAGAATCGCTCTGCACCGACAGGGAGATTGAACGGTGAAGAGGTAAAGTTAAACGAGGGTCCACGCACCAAGCTGTTGTTCCGGGCGATCTGAGAGATCACCTCGGAAGTGAACTGAGCGTCCCTAAGCGCAAGAAAATCCTGTGCTTTGGCTTGTATTACAAATACAGCCAGCAGGACAAGCGCCATAATAAGCATCTTTTTCATATCTTTTCTCCTTAAAACTTCTCGTAACCACATGCGAACCGAGTTTCTATACTCTATTAGTAATAACGTCCCTCAATACAACGGATCTGACAAAGTGTGGAATTCAATCCACAAGGACCTACGGACTCATACTACGTACGTATTGGGGACTTGTCAACACTTTTTTTGTGTTTTATTCTCAACTGAAAGTTAACCTTCTTAAAACGGGACTTTACGAAGATTATATATTTTCGTCTATGTCTCTAAGAATGCGAAAGATAGTGTCGATTCCAAGCGACAAGACTGATGATATACGGATACATGCTTCGCATCCGGGCTACCGAATTCGCTCGCGAATTTTCTGATGATTATCTCAGGATTTAGGGCAGTGAATCCGATTCATGGATATTTGGTGTTCGCTGTCATGCAAAAGCTTGCCCGCTGATCTTCGTATAGCTGCACCTTCACTTATCAATATCCTGCCAGAACGATGTCATGGATTCCTCACTTATCTCTCATTAGCCTATCGTATGATATTGAGGCAGAAATGCCGCGATGACGCCTCGATCACGCCGCAATGTGGCGAGTTTGCGGCGGCATTGCGGCGAGTGCGTCTGGATTGCGTACCTGAGGCAAAGGGGTGAGAAGTGAGGAATCAGAGATAGTGCTTTGTGGAAGCACTATCCGGACAGCGGGTTAGCGGATGGGGTTATGAAGTGGGTGGATGAATTAGCTATTAAAGAGGGAAAAATCACAAACAAAGGGGCTAAACAAACGATAAGTAGGGGTGTAAAGCTCTGCCAGATGGGCTATGAGTAGTGATTCAGGGGTCAATCACCCTGTTTTTCGATGAGTTCAGACCAGCGCTGGAAGAGCTCATCGTGCTCATTTTGGAGCTTAGCGAGGGATTCACCGATCTGGGAATAGGCTGTGTGGTCGAGCTCGGGAGCAGGATTGGCGAGCTGTTCCTCCAGTTCGGTGATCTGTTTTTCTATTTCCGCGATGGAGGCTTCGATGCGGTTGAACTCCCGTTGCTCGTTGTAGTTCAAGCCGCTATAGACGCGTTTGGGGCGCATCACGGTGTTCTTTTCCTCTGTTTCTTCTTTTTCAAAGCGATGCACCAGGGAGTAATCGGAATAGTTCCCGGCGAATTTCCTGATCCCATTTGGTTCAAAGACAAAGAGATAGTCGATGCATCTATCCAGGAAGAAGCGGTCATGCGAGACTACCAGAAGGCATCCGCCGAAAGCGTCAAGGTAGTCCTCGAGGATCTCCAGAGTGCGGATATCCAAGTCATTAGTGGGCTCATCGAGAATGATGAAGTTTGCCCCGAACATCAGAGACTTGAGGAGAAAGAGCCGTTTCCGCTCGCCTCCGGACAAGGCAGAGAGCTTCATCTGCTGCATCTTGCCATCGAAAAGGAAGCGGTTGAGCATCTCAGTGGCGCTGACTTTGGCTCCGTCTTTGGTCTTGATGACTTCGGCAAACTGGGCTATGTAATCATATACGCTGATTCCGGGGTCGAAACTGTCCTCTTCCTGTTTGTAATAGGCGAAATGAGTATTGATCCCGGCTTTGATCGTCCCCAGATCGGGCTCTTCTTCACCGGCGATCAAGCGGAGCAGAGTCGTCTTTCCACAGCCGTTCGGTCCGATGATCCCGATCCTCTCACGGGGTTGGAAGTGATGATCCAAAGCGGAAAAGAGGTTCTTTGAGCCGTAGGATTTACTGATCTTGTGAAGCTCGAGAATGGTCTTACCGAGGCGATCGGTCTGAAACGAAATGGAAAGCTCCGCATTGGAGATGAGATAGGATTTGGAAAGCAACTCCTTGACCCGGTCGATGTGGTTCTTTGGCTTGGAAGTGCGAGCCTTTGCTCCGCGAGAGAGCCAGTCCAGTTCTTTCTTGAGCTGGGCGTTGCGTCTGGTCTCCTTGCGCTGGAGGTCGGTCGAACGGAGGAGCTTGCCTTTGACGTAGTCGCTGTAGTTTCCATCGTAAATGTAGCAATTGCTATGTTCTATCTCGAGGATCTTGTTGCACACGGCATCTAAGAAATAGCGATCGTGAGTGACGAAGATCAGGGTCTTTTTGGCGTTGGCGAGGTATTCCTGAAGCCACTCGATGCTGTCCATATCGAGGTGATTGGTGGGTTCATCGAGGATCATCACGTCCGGATCTTGAACCAGTACCTTAGCCAGATCGGTCTTTCGCCGCTGTCCACCGGAGAGGAGGCGGAGAGGTTTGTCAAACTCGGTGACCCCCAAGGTAGTGAGAACCGCCTTGATCTTGTGTTCTTCAAAGACATCACCGGTCGTGCTTGCCTCGAGGCTGACGTATTCCAGCACGGATAGCGCTGGGTCAAAGGGGACATCCTGCATCAGAAAAGCGATCTTCAGACCTTTGCGGATGGTGATCGTTCCGGTTGTAGGGTCGATCTGCCCGGTGAGGAGCTTGAGGAGGGTAGTCTTTCCGGAGCCGTTTATCCCGACGATCCCGATCTTGTCCTGGGAATGGATCCCAAAAGACAGTTCGGAGAGGATGGTCTTGTCACCGATAGACTTGGAGATGTTTTCGAGAGTGATGAGAACGTCAGAAACCATTCGTTACCTAAGATAATGATTGGCGTCCCTGAGGCGATTCGAACGCCTGACCTTCACCTTCGGAGGGTGCCACTCTATCCAGCTGAGCTACAGGGACGC
>CAYVXJ010000002.1:0-4681 GCA_964454815.1 uncultured Candidatus Cloacimonadota bacterium
AAGAAAGAAGAAAGAAGAAAGAAGAAAGATGGCTGACGCACGAGCTGAGGATACGGACGCTTCGCGATATCCGAGCTTCCGTCATTCCAGCGACCGGGGTCCCCGGAAGACAACTTGTTGGTTGCTGGGGTGGAAAGGCTGGAATCCAGCAGTTCTCTATCTCCAAGCCCGTCATTCCAGCGAAGGCTGGAATCCAGCAGTTCACTATCCACGGAGTGGATTCCGCTTTGATGAGTGAAGAATTATAAAAGAAGAAAAGGCTGGCGCTCGGGCTGAGGATACGGACGCTTCGCGAATGAAGAGTTAAGAAATAAGAAAGAAGAAAGAGCTGACGCACGTGCTGGGGATGCGGATGCCTGCATGATGCTAATAAATAGGTGCTTGACAGGATAATACCGATGATCAGGATAGCATCTATGAAACAAAATATAGTAAGAGATAAGGCATTTGACTTTGCTGTACGTATTGTGAACTTGCGGAAGTATCTCATCACTGAGAAGCAGGAACGCTCTTTGAGTCTGCAGATACTGCGATCAGGGACTTCAATCGGAGCAAACCTCGAAGAAGCAATCGGCGCGCAGACGAAGAAGGACTTCGTCGCAAAGCTCAGCGTTGCCTACAAAGAGACAAGAGAGACTCTTTATTGGCTCAAGCTATTGTATCGAACTGGATATATCCAGGAAGAACATTATAATTCACTCCGGAGTGATTGTTCAGAGATCGAAAAACTACTCTCCTCATCACTCCTGACGGCAAAGAACTACTCAAACAATAAGGAAATCAACTAAACCCTAAGCAGATACCCAATTCTCTGTATCACGTCTCGTATCCTCAGCTCGTGCGTCAGCCAACTTTCTTCTTTCTTCTTTCTTAATTCTTCACTAAAAGAAAAGCCTCAGGTTTCCCTGAGGCTTTTCGCGTCTATGTCAGAGTCTAATTACTTGACAATGACCATCTTCTTGGTCTGGTTCATTGAGGGGCTGCTCATCTTGTAGAAATAGATACCGCTTCCGCAGTTGTTATTTCTGGAATCGCGTCCATCCCAATTGATGGTGTGGCTGCCTTCGCTCACCTTGTAGGTGCGGACGGCTTGGCCAAGGATGTTGTAGATGGTGACAGTGGCGGTTTCGCCGGCTTTCACTGCTACGCTGATGTTGGTGTTGGCTTTGAAGGGGTTGGGATAGGCATTACCAAGAACCGTGGTGGTGGGCAGAGGAGGAGTGACGTTTCCGAGCACTTCAACGCTGACGGGACCATGGAGGGTGGTGTTGTTGTAATCAACGGCTTCCAGCCAGTACCAGTAGGTGTTGTTGACTTCGACTTCACGGTCGGTGTAGTTATAGGTGTGCTGTTCTGAGGTGTTGGTGGCATCGATCATCACGGGGGTGACGAGGACGGCAGAAGCATAGTCCTGGACGTCGCTGCGATACACACGGTATCCGACAAGACCGGTCTCGGACTCGGTGACCCAGGTAAGCTTGACAAAGAGGTCAGCGGTAAGAACGGCATTGAAGGCGCTCAGTTCGACGGGCAGGGTTTCGTTGTCATCGACGACGACAAAGACGTCACCCTTCGCATCGAAATTCACGTTCGCGAAGGTGTAGGTGGGGGTGATGATGGGGTTGGCGGCTTCGAGGACGTTTCCGGCCACGACGATCCAGCAATACCATTCAACAGGATATCCGACAGGTCTGGTGACGACGACGTCATGAGTACCGGTCGAGGTGATCATATTGACGACAGCCGGGATACCGGTGTCGGTTCCACCAAATACGGGAGGAACGGGAGCGGGAACGATGACGGTGCCGGCAGGACCGCTAACGGTGCCATCGGCATTCACGGTGATGTCAACCGGAGCATCGGCTTCAAGGACGAATTCGATGGTGGCGACGTTGGCGGTAAAGTCACCCGCGGCGACGACGATCGGATTCACTAACCAGTGGAAACCGGCAGGAGCTGCGGCGATGGTGTAGCTACCAACGAGGTCATTGATCATGTCATTGGCATCGGTGGCAACGTAGTCGGTGGTTCCGGCAACAGGACCGGCGACGGCATAGCCATCAGGACCGTTGACGTTCAGGGTGTAGGTGGTGGTGGGGGCAGCGTCACGAATGACGGTGAAGTGCCAGTTGACGGCGGCAGTTGAGGCGCCCTTGGCAGCGGTGTCCTTAAGGACGGCTTTGACGGGGCCCATGCTGCGGGTGGTTCCCTTGGCAGGGTCAGTGATATAAGGAATCACCATCCAAGTGTAGTTGCCTTCGGCGATAGCGGGAGTGATCCAGCTAAGGACGTTACCAAGGTCAACCTGGGGGGCACCGTTCCAAACCAGATAGTATCCGGTAGGAGCGGGACCGGCGATCGGAGCTTCCCAGCTAAGGTTGTAAGGAGTCGCAACCGCGTCAAACGCGATGTGGAACTCATGGAGATCTGCGGGTACCGGATTCATTGCGGGATCCGGGGTCTTCACGCCGACAAAGTGAACGGTCTCGTTCGCTGTGGCAGCATAGACGTACGGCGCGGTCGTCCAAAGGACGTTGGGAAGCATAAGGGTGTAGGTACCGGCAGTTGCGGGAGCCGGGAAGGTGTAAGGGGTGACTTGACCGGTGGGGTTACCATCTCTGTAAATGGCAGCGCCGGCATAGTTTGAGGTCACTTCTAATGTAAATCCCGCAGGAGGAAATGGAGGGATCACCTGTAAGGTGCTCTCGGTGTATGTTCCGGTTCCGGCAGGGATGACTAAATTAAATTCAGCTACTTCGCTGGTGGCAAGACGGGTCACTTCATAGTGAAGGGTATTGCCAGCAACCCACTGGGTGGTGAAAGTACCGATCTGAACGAGGATCGCAGCATAAGGCTGGGCAGCCGTGATTTTCACAAGGCGAAGCGCGCCGGGAGCTGTGTATCCGGGTTGACCAAGTTCGGTAGTCAGGATCTCAGTAGGTCTTTCCAGCATCCACACGCGGACTCTGTAGTCAGCGGAGGTGGTAGTTCCAGTATTTGTAACATATGTCAAGACATCATAGGGTGCCTGGCAAGTTACTTTTTGATAGATGTTTCTGGCAGTACCGGCAAAAGCGGCAACAGCAAACACCAGTAATAACATCGACACTAGTAATAACTTTTTCATATTCTGCTCCATTTATTTTTGGTTACTTACGTTGAAATTTGATGAGGCAGCACGGGTAGGCCAAGTAGCAGTATCATAGGCTGAAACCATCAAAGGCATACCGATAGTAACGGCAAAGTCACCATCCCAGAATCCACCAAGATCAGAAGCGCCAAAGAAAGTTTGGCCGGCTTGATCCCAATAGAAAACGGCATCAGCTGTTCCAACTTCGGTTCCAAGATCACCAGCGAGGGTAAGGTCGGCACGATTCAGAGGAACCATGACTGTATTCAGTCCGGCACCGATTGAATATGTGGCGTTCCCCGCAGGAAGATTGCCAATGCTGTAAACGCTTACGGGGCCGAGAGCGTTCGCCATAAGAACGTTACTGGATTCGATAGCGAAGTCGCCATCCCAGAAACCACCGAGATCTGAAGCGCCAAACCATGTTTGACCAGCATAATCCCAATAGAATATGGTATCGAATGAACCGGGATAGGCATCGCCGATTTCGCTTGCCATTGTCATGGTAGTAGCCATGGGCAGGGCAAACATGTTCAATCCGGCAACGCAGTCATATTTGACGTATCCGACAACTGCGGACGGTGCGGATTCCACTGCAGCGAGCATTGTAATACCGAGTAAAAGCAGCAGCGGTAATATTAATTTCTTCATAACATTCCTCCATGAGAATGATATAATAAGACTAAAATACTTTTCGTTTGAGCCGGTAAGGGCTCACGAACGACGTTCAAGGCTAAAGTCCGGCGATTAGTAAAGCGGATCACCGGGTTTGCTTTTGAAGCTTAAAACACACATTCATCGCACATTATACAAATTTACATAAGTTACTTTTCTTACGGTTCCCACTATGAGTGTGTGGTAAATCCTGTCAAGTAAGAAAAACTGAATTTTTCATTACTTGCGGGAAATCCACTCCCGCTTGTGGAAAAAAAGCACTACTTCCTTGTAAAAGCAGTGATATAGAGTATAGCACAAAACGTGCCAAGCGCCAGAAATAAACGCTGTGGGACGGCACAGCCTCACCCTTGATCTGCTTGGGGTCTGCTTGTACTCTTCTTGTACTCATCTTGTACTCATCTTGAATGAAGTTCAAGAAAACTACGTCGAGACTCAGAGAAGTGTGAGAGTTGTGAAACGCAGAGACTCGGAGACGCAGAGACACAGAGGGGGAGGATGAAACTAATCAAGAAAGAAGAAAGAAGAAAGAAGAAAGTGCTGACGCATGTGGTTCGGGATCTCGTAACACTGACTTTAGTCGGTCGTAGCGCTGGCTTCAGCCGGCGCTCCCCGATCATCATTAATCTGTTAATCCGATAATTATTAACTTCCCTTCGTAGTGTAGCATGCCAATGCTACATCATAACTCAGCCCGGCTCGTCCTCAACTAACCTGCTAACCTGTTAACCGCGAAGCGGAGAACCCGCGTCACGTAGCATTGGCATGCTACGCTACAGGAGGCTGCTCGTCCTCCACTAACCTGCTAACCTTTTAACCCATTAACCGCGAAGCGGAGAACCCGCGTCACGTAGCATTGGCATGCTACGCTACAGG
>CAYVXJ010000002.1:4781-11076 GCA_964454815.1 uncultured Candidatus Cloacimonadota bacterium
TTAACCGCGAAGCGGAGAACCCGCGTCACGTAGCATTGGCATGCTACGCTACAGGAGGTGGCTCGTCCTCCACTGACCTGCTAACTGCGAAGCGTTCGAGTCCTCAGCCCGAGCGTCAGCCTTTCTTCTTTCTTCTTTCTTAATTCTTCACTAAAAAGAAAAGCCCCGGTTTCCCGGGGCTTTTCGCAGTTCAGGTCTTGCGACCGTTATTTGAGGAGTGAGCGAGTGTTCTTCGGGGCGTTAGTTGCGCGCACGTTGAAGAAACGGCTCTTGAGGTTTGCCTTTTTGGCGGTGGATTTGGCGAGGGTAGCGGTGTCGGCAGTGACCTTGAAGAACTTGTATCCTTCGATACCGGTGTAGGTATAGCTGGTCACGTCGGTGGCACCGACCAGGGTCCAGGGATCGACCGCGTAGGGGTCATCCGCGCCGTAGATCTTGTAGCTTCCGGCTCCGGCGACGGCGTCCCAGGAAAGGACGACTTGACCGGCGACGTTGGCGATATTGGCGACGGGGGCGCTGACGGCGGCGACGCCGTTTGTGATGTTAGCGCCGATGCACCATGATCCGGGGTTGGAGAGGGTGTAGAGGGATCCTTCGAGCTTCACATAGGTCGTACCGTAATCATAGGCTCCGTCAAAGAGGATATAATTACCGGCAGGAATATCTTCAAACGCGATAAGGAAATAAGGCGTCGTGATATTGATGTTGTAGCTGCTGAGATCGATCTCTTGGTAGGTCTGGGCTGCGAAGTTGATCGCCAGAGGAGTGATGAGATCCGTCATCGTCGTTCCATCATAGCTATAGACGTGCAGGTTTGCAGTCGTGGCATAGTAGGAGGAACCTTCGGTACCGAGGAGTTTGACGGGGGTGCCGGTGCCATAATAAGGATTGGCGAAGAGCACGGTCGGACCGAAGACGTAGGCGGTGTATCCCATGTAGGTGGTTCCGCTGGTGTGGTATCTCACCCAGGTGGGGTTGTCAACTACGAAGCTGAAGGTATCGCTGGTAGCGGTATTGCTTTCGCTATCGGTAGCTGTGATGTAGTATTGGACGGTGGTGGTCAGGGCTTGGGCAGGGATCTCCGCGGTATAGGTCGGAGCGGTGCCCAGAGTCATGGCGACGGGGGTAAAGGTCGCGCCTTCATCCGTGGAGTAATACATCGTGGCGGCGGAGATGGGGTTGTTCCAAGTCGCGTCATCGGCGATGTCCGCGGAGATGGTGTAGCTGAGGTCGTCACGCACTGTATTAAGGTGAGGCAGGTGAGTTATGACGGGAGGAATGGTATCGACTGTGAGCTCATAGATGCTCACGCTATCTATGTACCAGTCGTCGGCATCGTAGCCCTGGTAGTTCCAGGCGAAATAGACGGTCTGTCCGCCGTAGGCGCTGATATTGACCACGGCATTGGACCAAGCCTGGGTAGCCGAAGCGGCAGACCAGAGCTCGACCCAGTTCGGATCGGCGGGATCGTTTGTGGTATTTACTTTGACTCCGTTGTACACGAGGTAGGTCGGATAGGCATTGTAGTTATACCAGCTCAGGACCATGTTCAGTCCGTTGGGAACTGCGACTGCGGGGGTGATCAGCCAGCCGTTCTGACCGGGATCGGCGACGGCGGTGCTGTAGGCGTGTTTGAAGGAATTGGGCGCGGTCTGGGAATAGGTCGCGCTGCCAACCCAGCTTGTGCCGGCACCATCGCGATCCACGACTGTCCAGTCGGTGGGAAGGGTGAGGGCGGCGTCGAAGTTCTCATTGTAAGGGAAGGTGCTGATGACCATGGGAGCGGGCTCGATCTGGAACCAGTGAGCGGGCTCGACGACAGCGGAACCGCTGGCGTTGATCGCTTCGATGGTCCAGTACCAGCGCTCTTCATAGTTAAAGGTCATTGCGCCTTCGGTGACGGGATTGAAGGAGGTATTGGTGGTTTCGAAGTAGAAGTCACTGTAGATAGTGCCTTCGTCCATGCTCATCCAGACGCCGTAGGTGGTGGGGGTTCCACCGGTCACAGCGGGGGTCCAGCTAAGGGAGAATCCTTCCTTGTTGATCCCGGTCGCGCCATCGGCAGGAGAGGTCAAGGTGACCGCTTCGGGCATGCCAACGGGGGTTTCGCGGACCATGAAGTTATCGACCATCAGGTCGTTGTCTCCGGCGGTATCAACGGTGGACTCACCGTAGAAGGCGAAGAACTTGGTTCCGCTGATCCCGGTCAAAGGCACTGTATAGGTCGCGCCGGTGGCGGGGACGTTATCCAGCACGTTCGGGGAACCGGTATTGTTCCACTCCATGAGGGTGGTGGGGGAGGACATATCGGGGTTTGAGCTCATGACGAGGAGCACTCTGTCATCAGACTGGTTACCGGCAGTCACGGGGGTGGAAAGGGAATTCCAGACCATCCATGCCATGTCGAACTTGATCTCGTAGGAACCGGCAGGGACGTTGATGGGAGCAGTGACCAGCCAGTTATTGTGGGTGCTGTAGAGGTTGATCTTGGCAGCCTTGTTCACGGGGGTGGTGACGTTTAACCAGTCATCTTGAATCCATGATGTACCACCGGCGACGGGAGTTCCACCATAGAGGTAGTTATACTGCGTCCAGGTGGTGGGCATCCAGGTGCTAAAATCGACCGTGTAAGGGAAGGTCGAGATGGTGGGATCGTAGCAGATACCCGTGAGGTTCACCGTGGTGACCGCTCTGCTGTCATTGATGGTGACGGTGGCGGAATGGTTACCGGTGGCTGTGGGGGCATACTGCACGGTGAAGGTGGCTGTCTGACCCGCATTCAGGGAAACGGGGGCAGGATTCGTGGTCAGGGTGAAATAGGTTCCGCTGATGTTGATCGTATTCACGGTAAGAGTTCCGCCACCGGTATTGGTGATGGAGAACTGCTTGGTCGCGGTGGTATTGATGATCTGCTGAGGGAAATCCCAAGCAGTCGGGGCGATCGTGAAGATCGGGGCAGCGGGGGTTTCACGGACGACGACGTTGTCCACATAGACGTTGTTGTCACCGCCAGCCACGGTGGATTCACCGTAGAAGGCAATGTATTTGGTTCCGCTGTAGGCGTTCAGGGTGATGACCTGGGGTGAACCGGCTGCGGGGATATTGTCATAGACGTAGGGGGAGCCGGTATTGTTCCACTCGCGCAGGAGGGTCGCGCCTGTCATATTGGGGTTATCCGCAATATAGACGGCGAATTTGTCGTCAGCCTGGGCTCCGGCAGCCGGAGCGACAGTTCCGCTATACGTGGTATAGGCAAGGTCAAAATCCAGCTCGTAGTTACCGGCGGGGATCGCCACGGGAGGGGTGATGAGCCAATTCTTGGTCGAGGTGGACCAGATATTCAGGGTTGCGGCTTTATTTGCAGGTGTGGTGACGACGTTGCCGAAGTCATCCTGTACCCAAGAAGAGCCGGCGATCAAGGTCGAGCCGGGAAGACCGGCAAGCTGAGACCAGTTCAGGACAGGCCAGTCAGCAGCGACTGTACCAAAGTTCACCGTCCAGGGGAAGGTGGTGATGGTCGGGTTTGCTCTGGTAGTGAAGCTGAACGGAGTGGCTTGAGCGCCCGTTCCGGCAGTGTTGTAGGCTTCGACGGTCCAGTAGTAGGTGGTGTTGTATGCCAGAGGCGTGGTCAGGGTATAGGTGAGCACGTTCTGGTTTGTCACCAGGGTGGTGGGAGGATTGTCAGTACCGACATAGAGTCTGTAACCTGTGGGAACGCCACCGGTGGTGGGAGCCGTCCAGGTAAGGGTCGCGTATTCTGATACGTTGGTCGCCGCAGTCGCGGGGGTGCTCAGCACAGGCGCGCCGGGGGCTTCCGGAGTGATCTCGGGAGCGATCACCGCATCGATATAGAACGAGGCGGCTTGAAGACCGGTGCGGATACCGAGATAATAGTTGTTCCCGGCGAGGGAGCTGAGATCGACGATCGTGTTGTACATGGTGTAGGTCACAGCGTGGGTGATGTTTGCGCCGATCTGTGTCCAGGTGGTGCGATCAGGGGAATAGACGATCTGCAGGGTGCCGGTCGTGCTGCTGCAAAGAGACCAGAGGCTCAGGGTGCTGGTAGCGTCGATGGTCACCTTGGGAGTGGAGAGGATGTATTGGGACGAGGAGGAGCCATACTTGTAGGCAGATGCGAGACCGTCTTTGTAATAAGAGGTGCTTCTGCTCCAGGTGCCGGGGTTTGCCCATCCGGCAGGCGGGAAGGAAGTAGGCTCAAAACTCTCGGCTACCTGAGTCGGCGACGGAGTCTTGAAGCTCCAGACCGGGCATCCGGCTGCTTCACCCAAGTTGTTCCGGGGAACGACTTTCCAATAATAGGTGGTATTGGCGGCTAAGGTCGGGGTGTAGGTCGTACCTGTTTGGTTCCCGATAAAAGCGGGGCTGGCGGTGGTACCGAAATACACGTCATAAGAATCAACAAGGGCACCGCCGGCGGTCGAACCGGGATTCCAGCTCAGGATCGTGCTCTGTAAAACAGTAGCTCCGGAGGTCGGGAAAACCAGAACCGCGGGGTTCGGCAGTGCTGTGGCGACTTGGGTAATACCTACGAGCTTGATATTCGGGCGGTTGGTGTTGGCAGTCAAAGAGGTCGGGACTGTCGTGTCTGCCTGGACCCGGGTGAACAGGTTCGTGGCGGTAGTGGTATAGCGCCACTGCACGTAAGGGCTGACGTATGCGGCGCTTCCGGATTCGACGAGGATCTCCAGATTATCGGTGCCGTTATAGACAAAGTCCGTGATATCGAAGTTGAACCAACCGGTGGCATTGATGGCTATCGTGCCGGTATAGACGCTTGTGGCGCCGGCAGAGATATTTGCCCATGTGTCTGAGGGCAGCGTGGTCGCGGTGGTATGCTTCATGTATATCGTGATGGGGAAGGTCGTCGATGTATTAGCAGTTCCGCAATACCACTGCAGGTTGGTGATCGTGCCGCTGGCATTGATCTCTGCCGCGGTGTAGATGGCTGCGGATCTGTAATAGTTATAATACGTGCTCATGGGGTAATATTGGGCAGAAGTACCGGTACCGATGATCACATCGGCAAAGGCAAACGCCGCTAAAAACAACACCATGGCGATTAGCATAAATTTCTTCATATCTAAAAACTCCTTCTGAAGATGTTTTTGGTGAAGAGTAAATGTTTGGTTTGCTTTATAGGCTTACTCCGGGAAGGGCGGTAAGCCGGTTAGGTTTCGAGGGTTGAGGTTTGAAGCGGAGTCCTTCCCGGGAAAAAAGCGCAAAGATCAATTGTAATAATGTGCGACGATTATTTACCTGAATGCGCTGTTTTGCCGGAACGGACGAGTGCCGCGAGAGATATACATTGTTTCTAAAGCTAATGGGGAATGGGGCAAGGGGGGAAATGCGCACAGCGACCCGCTCCCGCGAGACGGGAAAGAGATACTGCCGTGTAGCGTTATTTCCACTCATCAATTTTGATCCCTTGTAGATTTGGTGACCGGGATCGCAGCGACGACGGCAGACCTGCGCTCTTCCTGCGAAAAGCACAGCGCACTGATAAATATGCACCTTAGACTTTGCCGTGTGTGTGATTCTGGTCTCACGCACATGCTTATTTGCGGGGAAAGAAGTGTCAAGAGAATTGTCTGAAGTCTGGGAGACGCGGAGATTGGGGATAACGCAGAGACTCAAGAGACTCAAGAGATTGGGGGGTACACAGAGACACAGAGACGCAGAGACGCAGAGAGGGTAGAGAAAAGACTTTAATTAAAACAGAGGGAAGGAGGGAAAGAGGGGGATTCTGAGCGAATAGTGAATAGTGAATAGTGAATAGTGGCTGGCGCGGCTTCGCTAATGAAGAAAGAAGAAAGAAGAAAGAAGAAAGAAGAAAGATGCTGGCGCATGTGGTTCGGGTCTGGGTATCATTTCGTCATTCCAGCGAAGGCTGGAATCCAGCAGATCACTCCCCTTAAGGGGAATCCGCTTAGATAGTGAATAGTTAATAGTGAAGAGTGAATAGTGAATAGTGGCTGGCGCTGCTTCACTACAGAGATGGGCTGCCGAATTCTGTTCGGCAGAGGCAGCAAGCTGCCTTTGATCAAGCGACCTCCGGTCGCTGTGGCAAACAGAATTTGCCACCCCAATACGCTGTGTAACACTGACTTTAGTCGGTCGTAGCGCTGGCTTTAGCCGGTGCGTCATAAGTCCATCCCGTCCATTACGTCCATATAGTCCACTCCCTAAACCCGTAGTGTAGCATGCCAATGCTACATATGCATCCAGCTTGGGGTGTCCTCCACTAACCTGCTAACCGCGAAGCGTAGCATTGGCA
>CAYVXJ010000002.1:11176-16022 GCA_964454815.1 uncultured Candidatus Cloacimonadota bacterium
TGCTACGCTACGGGAGGCTGCTCGTCCTCCACTAACCTACTAACCTGTTAACCCACTAACCGCGTAGCGTAGAACCGCGAAGCGCAGAACCGCGCCACGTAGCATTGGCATGCTACGCTACGGGAGGCTGCTCGTCCTCCACTAACCTACTAACCTGTTAACCCATTAACCGCGAAGCGCAGAACCGCGCTACGTAGCATTGGCATGCTACGCTACGGGAGGCGGATAGTCCTCCATTAATCTGCTAATCCGCTAATCACTCACCAAAAAAATAGAAGCCTCCCGTAGGAGGCTTCTCAGAAGGAGTTCCTGTCTTATTTATTTGGGTTGGGGTTTCGCTACTCCGGATCTGACAGGAGTGAGTGAGCGATTGATCGGTTTTGCGGTAAGGACTTCAGCTCCTTGGATGTTGAGGTTTGCGCGGACGATGACATCGTCGGCTGTGACCTGGTAGAACTTCATTCCTTCGGGATAGTTAGGATCCAGCCACGTGGTGTTGGTGGTGCTATCCAGGAGAGTGAACGCTCCATAAGGATCATCCGCACCATAGACGTGGTAAACGGTGGCATCGGCAATGGCATCCCAGGAAAGGGTACCATCGGCGCCGATGGTCACTTGCGGCTTGCCAAGTCCCCAAGGGATAGCAAAACCGGTGATTTCCGCGCCATCCTGGAAATTGCCGATCTTCCAGGCAGAGCCGTTACCGGTGTAGATCCAATAAAGGGCGCCGGCACCGGTATAACCTGCAAGGTAGAGGTTTCCGGTATTGCCGTCGAAGGCGATGTCCTGAGCATAGTTCAGGTCAATACCCAGACCACCCACGAGGGTAGCGGTTCCTGTGCCGGGATCGATCGTGTAGAGCGCATCAGTCACGAGATCGACACCATAGAGGGTCATATTCATGTAGTTAAATGCGATACCGATCATGGTGCCTGTCCAAGCGGGACCAAAAGGTCCGACGAGGGTGGCGACACCGGTTGCGGGGTTCAGGGTATAGAGGTTGCCCGCGGCACTACCGTAGAGGATGTTATTGGTGGGGTCATAAGCAACGCCGGTAAGCCCGACTCCGGTGTCGCCGAGATCGGTTCCGGCACCGGTGACGTTATCGACCAGCCACCAGTTATCAGTGGTAAGGGTTCCATCATCATACTGCGCGCCATACCATGCACCGGCCATCCAGTCTGCGCCTGCGATGAAGCTACCGCTCCAAGGATTGGCAGCGGGAAGGTCAGTAATGGTTGCGGGGTTATTGAGCATGAAGGTGGCAGGTCCCGTGATCCCGGTGACGGGTTCATAGGCAACGTCGCAATAGGCGGGATAGTTCAGGTCAAGAGCGACTAAGACGCCGGTAAGGACATCATTGCCGAGGTTGAGGTCAGTCCCAAGCTGGGAAGTCACTGTCACGTTGTATGAAGTATTGACTGTGGGGGTGAAGTTCGAGAAGCTGACTTGAATGGAGCTACCCACAGCTAAGTTTGTGACGGTCTGGACGTTCGTATAGCCACCGCCGATCTGCATCTGGACGGTGAAGGTTTCGGCATTGATACCATAGTTGGTGAAGGTGGCTTTCGGAGTAAGAGGCGCGGGCATGACGACTTGCGCCATATCAATGCTGGTGGTAGCGACATCGTGTGCCAGAGGCAGGGTAAGGGTGACGTTATCGATATACCAATAGTCAAATTGATAGTGGTCGCCATCCAAGGTCCAGCCGAGGTAGGTGGACGGGCTGCTCAAGCCGCTGATCAGGACAGAGGGGGCTAAGGTGACGTTTCCGCCACCGCTGGTGATGGAATATCCGCTGTCGATCCAGGTGGTGAGATCGTGGCTATATTGGAGCTTGGCTGTGATGCCGGGGCCGTAATCATCAAAGAATTGGTTGAAACCAACGTTGAAGCTGGGGATTCCGGTAGTATTGATGGGAGGGGTGATCAAGCGAGTGATACCGGTTCCGGAGACCCAGGTGGCTTTCATTTCGTTAAGGTTTCCGCCGGCATTGACGGTAGTAGAAACCGTCCAACGGTTGGAAGTGACACCACCGGAGAAGGATTGAGTCCAGCCTGTGGGGATGGTCGCGCCATCGAAGTTCTGGGTATGAGGCAGGACTATGGAAGGATCAGATTCGATCTCAAACCATTGCGGAGGCTCGACGACGGCGGAACCGCTGCCGTTGATCGCTTCGATCGTCCAATAGTAACGGTCGTTGTAGCTAAAGGTCAATCCACCTTCGGTGACGGGGTTAAAGAAGGTATTGGCGGTTTCCCAATAGTTCTGGCTATAGATCTCTGCTTCGTCGGTGGCGAGGTAGACGCCATAGGTCGTGGCGGCACCACCGGTCAAAGCGGCACTCCAGGTGAGGTTGAACCCGGTCTTAGGAAGCCCGGTCGCGCCGTCTGCAGGGCTGTTCAATGTGACGGGATCCGGAGCGCCGGCAGGGATATCGCCAAATTCAAACATGGCATTGGGGAATCCCAGCTTTTGCGTGCCTGCTACGGGGCTGGCAGTGTCGTAAGGGGTCGTATCGTTATACACTACTAAGCCGCGGTTTGTGGCAGAGGCGGTGCTATAGAAGAACAGAGCACTGGAATCATAGCCGGGCTCTGTCTCCGTCACGGATACCACGAGGTTGCTCGCGTTGCTATAAACGAAAGGTGAGCTCAAGGGGATCTCGATCCATCCGGCAGTTGCGGGAAGAGCGACTTCACCGCTGAAGACGAGAGTCTGAGTATTCCAAGGCACCCAAGAGGTGGTAGAGGCAAAGTCAGTCTGAGCTGTGTGCCCCATCCAGATATTCCAGCTATTGGAGACGGTGCCGGCACCGGCGCCATTCCAATAGAAGAAGATCTTTTCGATCCGCTGTCCGGGGGTATTGAGCTCGGACTGCAGATAGATGCTCTGGCTCATGGTATAGCCGAAATAAGGATAGATCGGCAGGTTCAGATTTGATGTACCGTTACCGATGACTACGAGCCCCGCGGGAGAAGTCGTGAAGGTATATTCCACGCTGGGGATATCGACGCGGGAGGGGATCACGGAAGAGACAGACCAGTAATAGGTCGTTCCCGGGTTAAGCGGTCCCACATGTACATAAGGGGAGGTCGCGGGCACGGAATTCAAGACGTCTCCGGCACCACTGCTGGTGCCCAGCTTGATCTTGTAGCCGGTGGCAAAGGGAGGTGTGTCCCAGGTAAAGGTGACGTTATTGACGTTGACATAGGTCGAGGCATTCGTCGGGGTCAGCGGGGTCGGAGCGCCGTTATGGCTGGTAAAGCTCCAGACCGGGCATCCAACTGCATCACCAAACGCATTGTAAGGAACGACCTTCCAGTAGTAGGTGGTATTGACATTGGGATCTACGGGGTCATAGGTGGTCACCAAGCCCAGATCTGTGCCATTGACGATATTGGTGGGCGGGTTATTCGTCCCGTAAAAGAGCTTGTATCCGGTAGGTGAGCCACCGCCGGTTCCCCAGTTCAGGGTCACTGCGGGAAGGACACCGGTAGCACCATTGGCGGGAGAAACGATAGTGGCGGGATTTGGCGGTGCGCCAACGACGGGAGGGACAAATTCAAAAATACGGCGTGAACCATCGGTCGCACCATATAGCCCGGTCATATTACCCAGGACAAAGCTGGTGTTCACGGTGGAAGTTCCGGTCGTATTCCAGACGGGAGTAGTGTTGATAGTGGTGATGTTTCCGATCGTACCGGCAGTGCTGCCGTTGGCGATGGTGACGCCACGGGTGGTGGCGGCATTAGCATACATCGCACCATAGATAAAGTTCACACGGTTTGAGGTCTCATGAAGCCAGACCTGCATATTGCTGGTAGTGCCGGTGGAGCCGTAAGGAACGCGGAAGCCGACCCATTCAACGATGAGCATGCGGTTCGGAGCAGAGCCGGCAACTTTGTAATGAACTTTACCCGCAGCGACAATTGCGTTGTCGCCGGTAAGGGGCTGCAACAGGGCAACTCCGACGCCATAGGAAGGCAGATAGTTTGCTATCTGCGTGGCACCGAGCTGCATCTGACCGTTTGAATTGATGGAAAATTGCGAGTAAGCTGTTCCGCAGAAAGTGAAGTTAAAACCAATATTGGTCACTGCGGATGAGTTGTCGTCATAATATGTCCCGGTTGCGAGCAGGTCGGTCGTACCGGAGCTCATATCCCAGAAATTACCCATATACGAGGTACTATAGGAGTATTCCGAGATATTCTGCGCCAGAGCAAGCGAAAGGCTCAGGACAAACAGAACTGTAAGGATAATATACTTCTTCATATAAAGAACTCCTTGGTTCAAGGAAATAGTTTATGGTGTGAAGGGGGTTACATCAATAGAGAGTTTCTCCTCTATGTTTGATCTTGATGGTGATAGAAAGGGAAAGGATTGCCCAGTGCACAGCGTACCGCGTCAAACGTATAATGTGCGACGATCATAACAATGAATGCGGTCTTACAATGCACAGAGTGCTCCTTAAGTTTCTAACTCAATTTGGGATTGCATAAAAAGGGCAGACCTACGGACGTTAGGGGAAAAATGGTCGCAGTATAACACACAAATACAACAAAAAACCAAATCTGAACTCCTTCTGACCAGAGGTCCATGACTATATCGACCGGGGTGAACACCCGGCTTGGCTTCGAAAATAGACCGTGAGGGCATCACGGTCATATACACACACACGGGCTTTTGCAGATCAGTAAAGGAAACTGAACCACGTTCATAGGATTTCGCAAGGCAGTAGCTTAGTCAATAGATATGTGTGAATTTTCTTGCGGAAATGAGGAGAAAATTGTGGAGAATTATCGACAAAAATTGAAGAGGCTTTTGCAGAGAAGAAAGAGGCTGG
>CAYVXJ010000002.1:16122-68509 GCA_964454815.1 uncultured Candidatus Cloacimonadota bacterium
CGCGGCTTCGCCAATTAAGAAAGATGAAAGAAGAAAGAAGAAAGATGCTGGCGCGGCTTCGCCAATTAAGAAAGATGAAAGAAGAAAGAAGAAAGATGCTGGCGCGTGTGGTTCGGGTTTGGGTGCCAGACCGTCATTCCAGTGAAGACTGGAATCCAGCAGTTCACTATCCATGAAATGGATTCCGCATTTATAGTGCAGAGTGACTAGTGAAGAGTGAATAGTGGCTGGCACATGGGGTTCGAGTCTCAGTTCGTCATTCCAGTCTTCACTGGAATGACGGATAGAATCAGTACTTCGCGAAGCGTCCGTATCCTCAGCCCGTGCGTCAGCATCTTTCTTCTTTCTTCTTTCATCTTTCTTCACTCAAAAGAAAAGCCCCGCATCAGCGGGGCTTTTCGTCATTTATCGGTTAGGGGTTTACTTTCTCTCGTCCACCGGTGCAGGGGTGAAGGTATTGAAGCTCTTGGCGGGGGCTTGGGTGGAAGCGACCACTTTGAAGAACTTCATGCCGGCTGCGGCGGTGGTGTAGGAGGTGGTGCCGACGGTGACCGGGGTTCCGGTGAAGGAATACGGATCGTCGGACATATAGACGAGGTAGGAATTGGCGTTCGGGACAGCAGTCCAGGAGACTGTGACGTTCGCGCCGGTGTAGCTGATGGTGACGGCGGGGACATCCAGGGTCATGGGAACGGCACCGGTGACGGCGAACTTGGTATTGGGAACGTTCGCGACGGTGGAGCCGGCTTCCCAGGGAGCCATGGGATCGTAGGCGGTGGTGTCATCTTCGACGTATCTGGTCCTGCCGGTATGGGCGGGAGTCGCAGTGTAGTAGAAGTGATTCGAGGTATTGAAGTAGGCGGTGTCCATAGGACGGTTGACGCGTACGACGAGGTTTCCGCCGGTGTAGTTATACGGGGTATTGAGCGGGATCATGATCTCGTTTATCCCGAGCGGGAAGTTCACAGTTCCGTCAAAGACGAGGGTGAATCCGGCAGCGGGCAGCCAGGCGGTGCCGAGATCGGTGGCGGTGGTGGTCGCCATCCAGATCTTGATGGGCTTATTCAGCAATTCCTGGGTGAAGTTGTTCTTGTAGGAGAGACCGATGATCGTACCGGAGAGCATCTGCAGTTCTTCGGGGAAGTACAGAGCTTCGGTGACGCCGTTCTTGTAGAACATATTGATCGGATATGAGTTTACGGTCGTCGTGGATGCGGGATCGCCGATGGCGTGGATGGTCGTGCCGGTGGGCATGACCAGGACGCTCTTGACGGCGGTCTCGTTATTGGTCGCATTTCCGTCTCCGGTGAGTTCGACTTCGCCGACGAGGCTCAGGCTACCGGCGATGTTTGCAGTCCAGGTGATGGTATGGACGGCAGTGGCACCGGGATCCAGAGGAGTCGTCACGTGGACGCTGGCAAGCCGATCGTCACCGTATCTCTTGAGATGGACGTCATATACGTTTTGGACGGCGGTACCGTCGTTACGGACCGTGACGTCGTAGGTGACCACATCACCCTGGGTGATGAGACCGGAGCCGCTGATGGCGGTCGCAGCCATGTCATTTGCCAGGATCTGCTGGAATACGACGGTATCCAGATAGATGTAGGAATAGGTCGTGCTGGTGGTCATCTTGAAGGCGACGTATTGGTCGGTGCCGGCATAGGTAGCCAGGGAGACTACGTACTCCGCGTTCGTAGAGGTCGGGGTGATGGTCTGGAAGGGAGTGAACGTCGCGGCATTTGCCGGATCGGTCATGGTTCCCACCACCACGTTGGCGGAATAGCTGGACCAGCGAGCCCAGAAATCCAGCTTCACTTGGTTGAGCGGGATCGTCACCTGCGGTGAGGTGAGGATCAGGGTCGGGGAGGTGTCGCTGGAATTATAGAATCCGACGTTATTGGGGGCTGACTGCGGGGTCGAGGTCGTGGTCTTTACATACACGTAGGTAGGAGCGGAAACGCTGGTAGCGATGGCACCCCAGCCCAGAGGCAGAGCGGGAACGGTCACGGCATCGAAATTCTGCGTATGAGGCAGAGCGGTAATGCGAGGATCGACGCAGACACCGGTGACATCAACTGTGGTCACGGCGCGGTTATCGTTGATCGACACGGTCGCGGTCTGAGTTCCGGCTTCCGTCGGAGCATAGTGGACGGTGAAGGTCGTGGATTGACCGGCGGTGAGGTTCACGGGGAAGGTCGGCAGACCGGTAAGGGTCATGGCGCCGCTTCCGGCGATCGTGATATTGCTGACGGACAAGGTTCCGCCACCGGTATTGGTGATGGAGAACTGCTTATCCGCGGTGTTGTTGATGATCACGTTGCCATAGTTCCAAGTATCCGGGGTGACATGGATCGCCGGGGTCGTGGGGATAAGCTCGACCATGATCTTGGTATTGGGATAGCCCGCGACCAAGGTTCCGGTAGGCGGAGCAGCGGGATCGGGATTGGTGCTGTCGCTGGTATAGCGGATGCTGCGGTTCACGCCGGTGGTAGCGGTGCTATAGAAGAAAGAACTGGTGCTGTCATAACCGGTCATATTCTCTTCGACTGCGATCACGAGGTTATCAGTGCCGTTGTAGATGAAGGGGGTATCGAGGATGAATTCCATCCAGTAACCACCGGCAACCAACTGCGGGATATTCTCTTGGCTATAGACCTGGGTCAGCCCGGAAAGCGGGATCCAGCTCGTAGTCGTCGCGAAGGTCGAGTTTGTCGTATGACCCATGTAGATCACGAAGTTCTTTGTCACTTCGCAGACCTCATAGCCGTTGAAGTAGTAGTAGATCTTGTTGATCCGGTATCCGGCAGGCCAGTTCAATTCACTGGGATAGTAGATCGTCTGGGAATAGGAATAGCCGAAATAGGGATCGACGGGGATATTGAGCTCAGTCGTTCCGGTACCGATGATGATATCGGTGGAGATGGTAGCGCTGACATCGATAGCGATCACCTGAGCGCCGGGATCGGTCTCGGTCAAAGTGATCCCACCGGCATAGGCGCCGAGCGTTGCGGGAGCGGTGAACTCATAGGGCAGGTTATAGGTAGTGGAAGCGGGGATCGTAAAGCTCGGACCACCGGTGAAGGTAAATTCGGGGGATCCGGTCGCGGTAAGGGTCAGCGGAGTGGTTCCCAGGTTTTGCACCGGGATGGTTCCGGTCTTGCGATTTTCCGGCCAGACGCTACCCAGAGAGAGAGTGGATGCAGCATCCATCTGTCCGCGGGTGCTAAAGCCCCAGATCTGGAAGGCGGGATCATCGACATCGGATTCACCTTCGGCGTTATGAGCTTGAACCGCCCAATAGTAGGTGGAGCCGAAGCCAACGGTCAAGCCTTGGATCGCGGCGATGCTGACGCTGGTCGTGGGGGCGGCAACACTGGTGAAGGATTCGTCAAAGATCGTGGAGCGATCGGTGGCGACATAGACCCAGTATTCGGTAGGAGTAGCGCCGCTGCCGGGAGCTGACCAGGTAAGGGTTCCGGTGATGGGGTTGATCCCGGTCGCGCCGTCGGTGGGGTTGACCAAGGTCACGTTACCGGGTACTCCCTGCGGAGCAAGGAAGGTTCCTTCGTCTGCGCCGATATCCGGGAAGCTGGCGTTACGGGCTTGAGCATCGATATCAAAAGCCACAGTGGGGATGGGAAGGGCGTTGCCTTCGACGCGGGTCGTGATCGTGGGATCGATATGCAGGTCATAGGGGCTGGTGGTGCTCAGGTAGGGAACGTTCTCAGTGTATGATCCCTGATCCTTGGTCGCAGCCATGACCTTGTATTCTTCGAAGGTGGGATAAGCGGTAGTGCTGAAATAACCGATCAGATGAGTCGCATCCGGGGTACCGGCATAGTAGATATTCTTGTCGGAAGTCGTCGAGAGGTTGCTCACCGTGGTCGTGGTCTTGAAGAAGGCGACAGTGCGTCCGGTAGCCCCGGGGGTGCTGGCATTGACGAAGATATTGTTCTTCAGATCAATGGTCGTACCACCGCTGACGTAGAAAGCGGCTGAGGCATAGTTCGTATTCGTGCCTGAGGAATTCAGGTAAACGCTGTTGTTCCAGATATTGTCCGTGGTTCCGGATGTGACGCCGATACCGCGAACCTGAGGAGCAGTGGTTCCGCCGTTATTCCGCAGGTCATAGACCATGTTGTTATAGACGTTATTGGTCGTTCCGCCGGAAACAGCGATACCGTAGATGATCCCGGAACCGGTCCCGGAATAGGTAAGTGCATAGACCTTGTTTCCGTAGATGTTTTGGCTGGTACCGCCGATGATATAGATACCATAGATGGACGTGCCGCCGGTAGTGATATCATGGATGCTGTTGTAACGGAAGATGTGGTCACCGGTGGTGGTATAGATACCGTAAACAGAGGCTGTTCCGGTATTGGTGACACCATAGACGTTGTTTGCATTCCATTCTGAGGTTCCGCCGGCAGCATACAATCCATACCAACTCGAGGACAGGGTGTTGATGACGTTGGTGATGGTATTGTTGTAGTAGTATCCTGAACCGCTGCTATGGTAGATACCATAGACAGTGCTGCTGGTATAGCCGCCGCTGACGGTATTGCCGGAGATGGTGTTGGTATTGATATTGCTCGCGGTATAGATCCCGTAGAAGGCGGTTGATGCATTGGCATAGCAACTGATCGTGTTGTTCGTCACCGATCCGTTTGAGTTATAGAGGAAATAGATACCATAGTTCCGGATCGCGGTGATGGTATTACCGGTGATGGAGCCGTTCGTGGCTTCGGCGCCGGAGCTGCCGCTGAAGTAAAGCCCATGATAGGGATTGACTATGGTATTGTTTTGGATGAGGAAGGAGTTGTTTCCACCATTGGTCACGCCAAGGGAATAGACACCATAGTTCGTGGAAGAACCGTAGGGAATGGTGATGGTGCTATTCTTGATGGTGATGTTGGTGCAACCGTTGGCAGTCTGGGCGGAGAGCCAATAACCGTAGATCAGGGTATTGGGTCCGGTCACGTCGATATTATCGAAGGTGATGTAGTCTGCTCCGGCAAGCTTGAAGCCAAAGGTTCCGGTTCCACCGGCAGGAGTGACGACGGGGTTTGCGCCAACCGCTGCCTGGAAGACGATCGGTTTGGTCGCAGTACCGGACATGGTGATCGCCGGAGGGCTCTCGTTATAGGTTCCGTCGGCGACGTTAAAGGTCACGCCTCCGGTTCCGACACCGGCAGAGTTCAAAGCATTGATCGCGGCGGTAAAGTTCGCATAGTCGCCCCCGGCACCGATGGTCTTGGCTCCGGAAAGAGGCGCTACAGCCGAAGTGAAGCTCCAGATCGCTCCGGTGGTCTGGTCGCCGATGCCGTTATACGGCTCGAGTTTCCAGTAATACACGGTCGTGGGGGCAAAATCCACGGGAGGATCGTAAGACGTGGTGTAGCCGAGATCAGCTACGAAGGGGGGAGGTGTGGTGGTTCCCAGGTAGAGCTTGAAGCCGTTCGTCCAGCCTCCGCCATCCGTCCAGGACAGATTGGCGTAGTTCGGGATCCCGGTCGCGGCATCGGTCGGATAGACCGGAGTGGCAACGTTCGGGATGGTCGAAGCTGCGGGAGGAGTGAAGGTAAAGGTCGTACCATTGGGAGGGTAGATGGTAGCGCTGACGGACATGGTGGCAGTATTCGCCCCGCCGAGAGTGGAAGCAGTCCAGTTCGTGGTCGTGGTCCGGGCATGGAAGTCCGTATTCAGGGTACCGCGCAGACCGACCTGAGGAGTATCGGTATTGACGACGACGATATTGCCATAGACGAATTCGACGACTTTGGTCGCTTCATAGAGTCTGATCTGGAAATTGAGCATGTCACCGGATGCGCTGTAATCCCGGAAGTTCTTCCATTGGATGACGAAGACGCGGTTGGGAGCGGCATTCAGGGTCTCATAACGGATCTGACCGAGGCTTCCGCTGGTGACGATACCTTGGTTATCTTTACCATAGGCTACGACAACGCCTTCGGCAGCGGTCGAGGAGGATAACTGACCGGATTCGGCCAGGGCTGTGGATCCGCCAAAGATGAGGTAGCCGTTGGAATTGACGCCGACCTGAGTGTATTGACGTCCGTTGAAGGGGAAAAAGAAGGGGATCGGGACGTTCCAATAGGTGACGTTATCGAGGGAAGTGGCTCCGGAACCGCCGACATCGCAGGTTCCCAGCACCGTACCCCCGGTGATCTCTGTATATGTTCCCGCGGAATAGCCAAAGGTATAGCCGGCTACCTGCGCGAAACCGATGCTGACGAGGATCGCCAACATCATGACCAAGAGTAATTTCTTCATTGTTACTCCTTAGTAATGTAAACTGATTGCTGGTTGTGGGTGGCCCATTGCCAAAAAGGCAAAGGCTATTGGTCTTGAAGGGTGAATAGATTGTGAAGGGTTGGGCTCAGGCGGACAGACGGATCCCTTACTGCATAATGTGCGATGATCATACATGAATGTGATGCCGTCAATTGCATGAAGAGGAGAACCCTTCGCGAACGAAAAAAGAGGTAAGCCGAGGTAAATACAAAGTCCCTTCCCGGAGCAAACCCGGCAAAAAATAAACCGAGCGGCTGAAAGAATGCTACAACTCATTGCAGCTCCTTCGGGGGGTGATCACCCCGGTAACGTTTTTTAGGACTGAGCCGGCTTAGAGCCGGATCGTTTCTACAAGAGCCTTTTCACCCACAAAAGAAATTGCCTGAGGAGTATTGCTAAACTCTAAGCAATCACCATCTTGTCAAGAAAAAATAACTATGCTTCAGCAAAAAACCAACCAGGGCAGCGGGAGAGAAAAATCCAAGAGTATATTTGATTGGAGGAGAACCGCTTGGCGGAATGGCTCGAAAAAATCTGCGGTTACTGTCAAAAAAACCGGGCAACTGTCAAGCTTATATATATGAGAGCTGATTTTCCGGAAGACAGCAAAAAACGACACACCAAATTGGAGGAAAAATGAAAGTCACATTCAAGTGCAACATCGGGTCCTATTCGGGGACATTGAACGACATGACCTATGGCAGCTATCGCGATGGCAGCGTCTGCATCGGTCGCAAATGGGTGCAGCCTGCTCCCACGGCGCAGCAGGCGAGCCTGGGCAGCGCCGCCAAGAACCTCTCCGCGCTCTACAAGAGTGCTTCGGCGGGCTATAAGGCGGATCTGAAGAGCTATGCCGGCAAATATGGCAAGGAGCGGGTCTCCGGGCGGAATCTTCCCCCGAACGCCTATGCGATCTTCATCCGCATGATGTATGACTATCGCAGCACCGATGCCGAGCACATCAATCTGGAGACGATCGACAAGGCGACCCTCACCGGTATGAACGCTCCGGTCATGAGCGTCAAGGATGCGATCGATGCCGGACTGCTTCCCAGCGTCAGTGATGCCGGAACGCTCATCGCCGAGATGTAGGAGGGAAGATGGGACAAGAGCAGATCAACGCAATGGCAAAAGAGCTTGCCACCTTCGTGAACAAGATCGTGAACATCCCATTCGTCAGCGAGGCAGAGGAGCAGTTCGTGTTTGAGCTGGTGATCCTCAAAGCGCTGCAGCTGATCATGAGCAAAGTGGACTGATCGCCCTGTGCGGCACCCTGCTCCCCCTCTCCCGACCGGGACGAGGGGGAGCTTTATCTATCAAGAAGGTGAAACTATGAGGTCAGCGATGAATGAGAAGGAAAGTGAGCGTCCAGAAATTGCTTGACAGGGGCAAAAGCTAAATCAAAAGGGAATCAAATACATTTGACAGCAGGAAGCATGATCGCGATATTAACTGACAGCAAACTGGAACATCTCAAAAAGGAAATCAGATATACCTGTGACCTGATCATGGGGAGCTTGGGCTATAGCTACAAATACGTGGAAGATACCGTGGATCTGCGGGAGACGGACGTCCTTTTGATCTATGGCTTCGTCATGCCCACGGAAGAGGAACTGAGCATTCTGGCAAAGCGATTTGTGACCATATATATCCCTGCGGATGCGGAGCTTTATGACCCCAAGACCTGCAAGCCGGAAAGGCTGAAGAAGAACTTGCGGGAGATCAAGCTTCTCTCGGTCACGCCGGTGATCTCGGCTGCCAAATTCGACTATCCGGCAAAAAGCATCATCGACGCGCAGATGAACGCCGGACTGATCAGCTTTGACCTCATCGGAAATATCTTTTTCCAGGTAGCGCGTCTGGAGGATAAAGCCCTCGCAGCGTCCGGTGCCGAGAATCGGGATCAGGGCGGAGTCTTCGAAAAATACCGGGAGATTCCCAGGGTGGACAACCTGCTTTGGTTGCTGGATTCGCTGATCAAGGAGCATACCCGAAAGAAGGGGCAGTATCTGGTGCAGAAGCACTATTGGCCTCAGGGACAGGAAGCCGCGGTGCTTTTGACCCACAGCGTCGATGACCTGCAGAAATGGGATCTGGCATCCTTCTTTATCTCGCTTGCCGATGAACTGATGATGTTCTTTACCATGAACTGGAAGCATCTCTGGCATACAGTGACGGGGAAATTCAAGTACCTCTTTACCAATATCGAGCCATATTGGAACTTTGACGAATTCAAGCGCCTGGAGCGGGACGCGGGAATGAAGAGCACCTACTTCCTCGCCACGCACAGTTGCGACGAGATAGACTATAGCCTGGACGATCCGGATCTGCTCGAGGAGATCAAGGGGATCGCACAAGAGGGGAACGAGATCGGCTTTTTGATGACCGCGGACAAGAAAAACCGGGATATTCAGATGACCCGCAAGCAGGTCATCCTGCATCAGCTCGGCAGAGAGAACGTCGGGGTTCGCCAATATGACTATGAGGATGACGAGGATATGCTCGCCATTCGCCAGATCATCTCCCCTTCATATAGCATGAGCACCGCTCGCAGCGAAGATACGGGCTATCCCCAGGGCATCGGCTTGCCGTATCATCCCTGGCTCAAAACCGGCAAAGCGGATCATCCGGAGATCGGGATCCTCTTCCGGGACAAGAATCTGGTGCTTGCCAAGCACAAGCTGGTGAACCTCGAAGGGGCGAAGAACCAGCTCAAGAAGCTCTATCAGGCAGCAGTGCGCACTCACGGGATCTTCTCCCTGGACATGCGCATTGCCTCATATACGGACGTGCATTATTGTGACAAGCTGTATCCCTATTTGCTGGCGTTGCTCAAGACCAATCGCAACTGGGTCACCACCGGCAGCGAGTTGATCCGCTGGTGGACAGCCCGGAGCCAGATCGTCATCGAAGAGGGAGAATATGAGTTTTCCGTATTCTTCCCGGCGGACATCGACAATCTGACCCTGCAGATCACCGGGGACTACAGCGTCGTAGAGACAGACGGTCCGACGGTCAAGATCGACGGGAACACTCTGCGCTACAGCGGGGTCAAGGCAAACTCGGTTTCCATAGTCCGCATCCGGAAATAGCTATGAAGCTGTTGCATCTGCAACTCTTACCGATCCTTTCCGGGGTGCAGAACTTTAGCCTGCATCTGCTGGATGGACTGGCGGAAAGTGATTATGAGATCTACGTTGCCGGAAGCGGAACCGGAGCATTGAGCGACGCTGTGCGGGAGCGGGGCTGGAAATACCACGCCCTGAAGTCTCTCCGGCGGGAGATCTGGATCGGCGATCTGCTTGCTTTGGGCGAGCTGATCCTGCTAATGCGGCGGGAGAGATTTGACATCGTGCATACCAATTCCTCCAAGCCCGGGCTTTTGGGGCGAATTGCTGCCAGACTTTGCGGGGTGCCGCTGATCGTGCATACCAATCACGGTTTCCCTTTCCATCAAGGGCAGCCTCTGGCAGTTCGCATCGTCTTTATGCTCTTGGAGAGGTTTTCCCAGCTTTGGGGGGACAGGACGGTCTTCGTGAACAATTCGGATCGCGAGCTTGCCATTCGGATGGGGCTGATCCCCCGTCACAAGGCGAGTACGATCTACAATGCCATCCCGGAGCGACAACGCCGGGATCTGGAGAGCATTGCGCAAGAGCGTGCATTTCCAGTTGGGCGGGAGATCGTGATCGGCTCGACCATGCGTTTTTCCGAGCAGAAGAATGCCTTGCAGGTGATCATCTCGGCGGTCAAGGTCTGCCGACGCACAGCCGGGATCAAGTTTATCATCCTGGGAGACGGAGAGCAATTTGAGCTCTGCCGGAGGATAATCCGGGAGAACTCGATGAATGACAGGATAATCCTGCCGGGCTGGGACAATCGGGTCGCACCCTGGCTAATGCGTTTTGACGCTTTTCTTCTATACTCGCGCTGGGAAGCGCAGCCTTTTAGCATCATCGAGGCGATGCATGCCGGTCTGCCGGTCATCGGGAGCGATATCGACGCTTTGAAAGAACTGATCAGTGATGAGACGGGATACATCGTTCCGCTCATGCAACCTGAGGGCTTGGAAGATCTGCTGGTCTCTCTGGCGGAAGACTTTAGCCAGGCATTTGCCAAAGGCAAGAAGGGCAGCGAGGTGATCGGCAGGCTCTGCGATCACGCAGCGATGACGGCAGCCTATGACAGTATATACCGGGGGCAGAGATGAGCCCGCTCTATATCATCGGCTCGGCATTGATCTGCCTGATAGTGACCATGATCCTTTTGCCCTATAATATCAGATTTTCACTCAGACACAAGCTGGTCGCAGCGCCGAACGAACGCCGGGTGCACAGCAAGGTGATCCCGGAAGCCGGAGGACTCTCCTTTGGCTTGGTCATCGTGATCCTCCAGATCATCGGCGGAACGCTGATCTTTGCCGAACACGGGCAAAAGGTAGTCTGGCTGGGACTCGCCGGCTTGGCATCTTTGGGGTTTGGAGTCTGGGACGACCGCTTTGAAGCAAAGCCTCTACCGAAGCTCTTCGGTTATCTGGCTTTGAGCTTGATGATGTATGCGATGGGGTTTCGGGTCGATCAGCTGACCAATCCCTTTGGCGGGGAGTTCATGCTGGGTTGGTTATCCTTTCCGGTGACCATCCTCTGGTATTTGGTAGTCATCAACGCCATCAACCTGATCGACGGGATAGACGGTCTGGCAGCGGGGATCACGGCTATTGTCTGCGCCGTTCTGATCGTCGTCGGTGTCAAAGACGGGAACTATCTGATAGTCTGGCTTTCCGCAGTCCTGATGGCGGGGAATCTCGGCTTTTTGAAGTATAACTTCCATCCTGCGAGCATCTTCATGGGCGACACAGGCTCGACCTTCATCGGCTTGAATCTCGCGGCAATTGCTACCACCGGGACAGCCCAGTTGAAAGGGATTACCTCGCTGACCCTGATGATCCCGATGACAGCCCTGGCGATCCCTTTGATCGACGTCGGCTTGGCAGTCTTTCGCCGTATCCGGCTGGGGAACGTCTTTACCGCGGATAAAGCGCATATCCATCACATGATGCTGGGTTTGGGGCTTTCCCAACGCGCGATCTCGATTATCGTATATATCGTGACTTTGCTATTTGGGATGATCGCGATAGGTTTTTCATTCACCGGGAAGCACATTCTGTTTTTAGTTTTACTGGGACTGCTGATATTGATGGTCGTCCTGGCTTACATTTTGATGCGAGAGGAGCAAAAGAAATGAGCAAGAAGTTTGTCCTGATCATGACACTGAGCATGGCGCTCATCGGGCTTTGGGCAGGGAACTGGCAAACCATTACCAATTCCAGCCACATTTTTGACTTACTGGTCGCTAACGACCAAGTCATTTTTTCTACCTGGGGCGGGGTCGTTCGCTATGACTACGGACTGATCCCGGGGAGATCAGATTCACGGGAGTACTTTGAGCATTTTACCACTGGTGATGGGATCGTTTCGAACGATATCCGGTGTATGGAAATGGTGGGCGATGATCTCTGGTTGGGAAGTTCGAACAGCGGGATCAGCATCATCAGTCCGCAGGGGATCCGAACCCTGGACGTGGCGCTGGGGCTTCCCTCTTTGAGCATCCGGGCTATCCGCAAGGTCGGCTCGCGCATCCTCGTTGCCACATCCGGTGGGATCGCCGAATACTATTATCTGGAGGGAGTGGCTTTCCCTCTCTTGCTGAATCAATATCGCAATGAGAACACGGATGGCGGTCTCATTTCCAACGATGTCCAGGCTATGGCTACCGCTGCCAACGGTTATCTCTATTTCGGAACTCCGAGCGGGATCAGCTATGTGCATCAGGATTCGCTGGCGATCGACACTGCCTGGCGGATCTGGAACCAATCCAACAGCCCGATGCTGAGCGGATATGATCCTCTGCTCGAGGCGAATTCTCAATACCTTATCTTGCGGAATGCAAACCGCATCCTGCGGCACAGCATAGATCCGGGCTCCGGATCGTGGGAAGTCTTGGACATCGGCGAAGTCGAAGAGCCTATCGCTGCGATCCAGATCGATGCGCAGAACAGGATATGGCTTAGCTTTGGCAATTGGGATGAGGATCTCATCTCCTATACCACGACCGGGAGCATCCTGATGCGGGTGGTCGGAACGGATAAGCAGATCACCGACTATAGCAAGAATGAACTGGGCTTGGGGACCAAGAGCATCACCCGGATCCGGGTCGATGCCGGTGGGAATGCCTGGCTCGGTTCCTGGGGCGAAGGCTTCTATATGCCGCAGGGAACCAATACCTGGAGCGCAGTCAGCACCGAAAGTGTGGGTTTCCCCAAGATCGCCGCTGCGGCGACGGATAGCCAACACAATCTCTGGTTCGTCAGCGGTTATATCGACGCGGAGCCGGTTCGCAAAGGCAGCTTGGGCGTATGCTACTTTGACGGAGTGCACTGGGTGACCAAGAACGTCGATAACAGCCCTTTGCACAATGATTCCGTCCACAGTCTGACCGTCGATGGTCAGGACAGGGTCTGGTTTGGCGCCTGGGACGTGACGGGCGCTTCCCCCGATACCTGGCGAAACGGGATCACGATCTACGACAAAGCTACGGATACTTGGAAGTATCTGAACATGAGCGGGATGAGAAACTGGAACACCGATTCCAACGACTGGGGTGCTTTGATCCCCGGAGCTGCCGGGCTATTGGGCAATACCATCGGCGGGATAAACATGGACCTAAACGGGAACATCTTCGTCGCCTGCTATGACCGGGGCTTTACGGTTATCCGCCCTGATGACACCCTGCTGACCACGTTCACCATCCCCAATAGCGTCCATCAGAAGGTCATGTATAGTTATCACAACGGTAGGCAGTATTTCTTTGGCACGAATAACGACAACGGACTGGTCATCTGGAATGAAAACTCCATCCCCGATGGCGATGGTGACAAGTGGCTAATCCCGGAACCTTCCGAGCTGTCCAATTGCCAGATCTACGGCGTCGCCAGCATCGAATCCGCTTATACCGGCTGGCAGCATTGGATCGCAGCGAGTAATGGGCTGTTCATGTGGGATGAGACGGACTGGTACAAGTATGACACATCCGTCAAACGCTTTATCTACAATCGGAATACTCATGTCTGGAATGATGACCAGTATTACTATGCGGACGAGGAACGGCTATTCGGCAGTGTGCGGACGACACCGACAGCGATCTACAAGGATCCCTTTGGCAGGATCTGGATCGGGTCTTTGGAAAACGGATTGACGATGTATGACCCGGAAACGGATCGCTTTACGAATTACTATCTGCCAAAGGATCCACTCCTGACGAATTACGTCCTGAGCCTGACCTATGAGCCCGTCAACGGGTTGCTCTGGATCGGGAGTTCAGACGGCTTGAACACGCTCAGGATCGGCAGAGCCATCAAACCCGATACGAAGCTGGAGACCGTCAAAGCCTTCCCCAATCCATTCCGTCCGGATTCCGACGGGACAGTTCAGATCGTTAATCTGCCATTGGACAGCATGCCCAGGGGGAAGAACCAGTGCCGCATCTACGACAGCTCAGGCGCTCTCGTCATCAAGCTGGAGGAATCCGTATTCGCCAGGTTTGCCTGGGATGGAAAGAATGATGCGGGGAAGAAGGTCGCGAGCGGGATATACTACTATGTCGTAGCGGACGATATGGGCAATGTCAGACGAGGTAAGATCGCGCTGATCAGATGAGGCTCAGATGATCTGAGCGTCTTCGCCGTAGATGGTCTTGAAGCGGGTCTCGTCGATATCCGTGGGGATACCCTGATAGACGCAAGTCCCGTCTTTGAGGGCATAGACGCGGTTCCCGTAGCGCCGGGCAAGCGAGAGGAAGTGCAGGCTGCAGATCACGGAGATCCCATCCCGCTGATTGATCTCTCCCAAGTATTGCATGATCGAATCCGCAGTTGCCGGATCGAGGCTGGCGACGGGTTCATCCGCCAGGATGATCTCAGGATCCTGCATCAGGGCTCTGGCGATCGCTACGCGTTGCTGCTGCCCACCTGAGAGCTGACGCACGGTTCGCTTGCCAAATTCGCTCAATCCCACCCGTTCGAGGTTGTGTTCCGCTTTCTCGATATCTGCTTTGCTAAAGCCGGAAGTGACGGAGTGATAGCCAAGCCTCCCGGTCAGGACGTTGGTCATGACGCTGAGGTTTTTGACCAGATTGAATTGCTGAAAGACCATCGCGATCCTGCGGCGGTATTGACGCAAGGCGTGACCATGCAGAGGGATGATCGAGCTTCCCTGATACAGGATATTGCCGTCAGTCGGCTCTATCAGGCGGTTGATACAGCGCAGGAGGGTTGACTTCCCGGAGCCGGAAAGCCCCAGCAGAATGACGAAATCCCCTTTTTGCATGCTCAGGGAGATGTCGTTCACTGCCCAATACTTGCCGTCGTAGGTCTTCTTGAGAGAGACTATGTCGAGCTGGTTCATCGCTTACTTTTGCAGCGTGGCAGGATCGATGTTCATGATCTTGAGCGCTTCACGCACCACATCATAATCCTTGTCTGTTGCAGGGGTCAGATCGTCTATATCATAAAGGCTCATCAGGGTCGAGACGCCTTCTTTGGTCTTGGCAAACTTGGTCAGGGCTGCGGTCACCTTCTGATCTATCTCAGCCGGAAGGGCTTTGCGGTAGGTGACGGTGTCGTTCGGGATCCAATCGGTGAAACCGATGATCTGGGTCTTGTCAAAGATATCCGGATAGGTCTCGAGGAGCTTCTCCCGCGCATCCTTGTGTCTGCCTGTGCTGTCATCGGGAGACCAATAGGTGCAGGCGATATCGGCTCTGCCTTCATAGACAGCCTGGATCGCGGAGGAATGACCACCGGTCAGGATAAAGTCCTTGGGCTTGATGCCTTTTTGCTTGAGCAAGGCGGAGGGATAGATGTATCCGGAGGTCGAGGAGGCATCGGTGTAGGCGATGATCTTGCCTTCGATATCCTCGATGCTGTTGATCTTGCTGTTTACCCGGGAGATGAATTGACCCCGGTATTTATTCAGCCCGTTGCGCTTGGTCATGAAGCGCACCTGCGCGTCGTAGCGGTCTTTGGCGAGGATGTAGGCAAAGGTCGGAAGCCAGGCGATGTCGGTACGGTTGCTACCGATCGCTTCGATCACCGCAGCATAGCTTGTCGGGACGGCGACCTTGTAATAATAGCCTGTCTCCTTATGGAGATAATCAGCTATCGCTTCGCCGCTGGAAACGACCTTGCCGGCTTCCAGAGAAGGCACGAAATACATCTTGATCGGGTTCTTTTTGCTGCCGAGGTTACGGTTTGCCTTGTCCAGACGCGACTGGTCGTTGTCACAAGCAAAGAGCGACAGCCCGAGTAATATGATAAGCAGATAGCGGAACTTCATCGTAGTCTCCATATAGATACTCATATTGGTTCAAGTAATCGGATATAAAACATAACGTCAATAAAAAAAGTGCATCAGAGCCAGTCCCAGTCCTCAAAGAACTGATCGACGATCATGATATCGGTACCAAACACACGGTGAAAGTCCTCATACCCGGCACCATCCAGGGTCTTTCCTTCAAAGTTGAAGATACTCCCGGGGAGGACGACGATCTCATTCTCATTTGGCTTGATCTGAGCCTTGATATCTTTGAAGGTGAGAAGCCCGGCAACGCTGATCCGGGCTCCGAAAAAGCGGTTTTTGACAGCCTGGACGCGAACGCTTTGCGCTTCGAGCTTGCGATCCAGATAGGTCGCGATCTCCTGAACGGTCGAATGGGCAGACTTCGAGGTGACGAAGACATAGTCCCGTTCACGCTTCCGAAGTTCTTTGAGAAAGGAACGCTTCTTGGACTGAAATCCGTTCATCAACAGCCGCAGCATCCCTATCCCGTTCTCGATCTGGGGGAATTCGCGATAGTAGTCCGTCTCGGGGATCGGCTTTCCGGCGAGGACGTAGAACTCGTCCGCCGCATAGACGATCGGCTCGGTCAGACGAGCTTCTTCGATCCGGCGGATGGTCTCGATAGCCAGGCGTTTGTTAAATGGCTGGATAAAGGTCAGCCGTTGGCGATATTTGGTGATCCCGACCGGGACGACCCCGATCGAGAGGATTCCCAGCTCACTCTCCAACAGCGTGTTGATCGTATTCGACAGCTCCTCCGCATCGTTCCAGAGAGGGACGCAAACGATCTGGACATGCATGCGGATCCCGGCATCACTAAAGCGGCGAAGCACAGCCATGACGTCCAGATTACGACGATATCGCATCATCTGTTTACGTAGCTGTGGATCCGTCGTGTGGATGGAGATATAGATCGGGCTGATGTTCTGGTCGATGATCCGGCGGATATCCTCTTCCGAGAGGTTGGTCAGAGTGATATAATTCCCGAAAACATAGGAATAGATATAGTCATCGTCTTTGAGGTAGAGGCTTTCCCGCATCTTGGGCGGCATTTGGTCGATAAAGCAGAAGATGCAGTTATTCTGGCAGGAACGGCAGTCATAGGGAACCGGCTCGATCCCCAGAGCCCGGGAACTTTCCCGCTGGATCAAAACCTCGCGTTCGCCGGTCTTGGAGTCTTCGATCAGCATATTTAGCATCAGGTCATTGGTATAGACCTGCAGATCCAGAAAATCCCGAATGGGATGACCGTTGATGCTGAGGATCTTGTCCCCGGCTTTGAGCCCATATTTGGCAGCGGTTGAACGGGGTAGGATGTGCGAGATAGTCAGTGGCATAGCCTTACTTCCCAATTACGTATTACGAATTCTGTCATAACGGTATTTGAACCTCTTGATGCCCTCAAAGATGGTGCGGGCAAGGCGCTCCTGATATTGCGGAGTCACGAGCTTTGCCTCTTCATTTTGATTGGTGATAAAGCCCAGCTCGACGAGGATCGCCGGCATGAATGCCCCGCGCAGGACATAAAAGTCTGCCTGATTGACGCCTCTATCCATGGTCTTGGTGCCAAAGACGAGGTTCTGCTGCACCAATCCGGCGAGGATATTGCTGTTTTCCAGATGCTCCGCCTGGCTCAGATCGGAGAGGATAAAGGCAAGCGCATCATACTTTTGCTTAGCACCCGCCTCTTCATAGAGATCGACGACGTTGTTCTCGAGAGCTTCGACAGCGCGCGAACTGGAATTGACCGAAGTCGCCAGATAGTAGGTCTCCACGCCATAGCCGGAGCGGCTCACGGCTGCATTGGTATGCACCGAGACAAAGAGATCAGCTTTGTTCTCATTGGCATAGCGGGTTCTTTCCCCGAGAGAAACGAATCTGTCGTCCGATCTCGTCATCAGCACCTTAAGCCCCAGCTCATTCTCCAGCATGGTCTTCAGCTTGAGCGCGACCGCCAGATTGATCATCTTTTCCTGAGCTTTGAGCGTCTTGCCGACGGCTCCGGGATCCTTACCGCCATGCCCCGGGTCGAGAACAATGGACATCACCGATCTGTCCACCGGCTTAGTCACGATCATCGTCTTGCCCCCGCTGACCTGGGTCTTGAGGCGGAGAGGAAGATGCTCGCGCACAAAGATGGCAGGGACGTAGAGCCGTGAAGCGCGCGTCAGGAGCGGATAGTGCATGCTGTAATCCACATTCTTGAAGGAGTAGTAGGGTGTGTCCAGCAGGAAGATGAATTGCTCCCCGTAGATGTAGAGATAGACCCGGTTCTCCTGATAATCCTGCTTGACGATGGACTTGAAGACTTGGTTCAGAGCATCAAAATCCACATAGTCTATCCCGTCCAGAACTCGGGTCGTCAAAGTCTTGGTCACGGAGGTTCCCCTATATTGGACAGGGATGTCTGCCCAAAGGTATCCGGCAGCAAGGGTAAAGAGCAAAAGCAGCGCGAAGATCGCGGTTATAGATCTATTGGTCATAAGCATTTTTCCATTCGTAAAGATTCGGGATCGGTCTGAAAATCCGGGGTCCAGTCGTCCGAGCAGGAGAGCTCCTGAATGAAGACGTTCTCAAAGCCCCTGCATTGAACGGCTTCGACGGCTTTGGCATATTCCTCCTGGGTGATCCCACGGGCTATCTCCGGATAGTTCTGCGCCAGATGGGTCGGGTAATACTGCGCCATCAGGCTGAGCCAGACGTTCGTCCCGACTGTTTCGGCGAGGACATCGAGACTTCTGGCGATCCCGGCAAGGTCATGCGGCAAGACCAGCAAGCGGATGATCATCCCTCTGAGCATGATCCCTTCACTGTCAAAGACTGAATCAGGCAGCTGGCGTTTCATCTCTTTGATCGCCCGGATCGCGACGGCAGGATAGTCCTGCGCGTGAGAATACTTCCCGGCGTGCACCCCGTAGGCATACTTCAGGTCTGGCAGATAGATGTCCACCGTTCCTTCGAGCTCCCGCAGAACCGCTTCATGTTCGTAGGCGTTGCTGTTCCAGAGGATCGGGATCTTCAGACCCCGGCTGCGGGCGATGCGGACACTCTCGATGAGCTGCGGGCTGTAGTGACTGGGAGTGACGAGGTTTATATTATGAGCACTGCGGGTTTGGAGCCCGAGCATCAGCTCCGCGCATTGTTCCGGGCTGTGATCCGTGCCATGTCCGGCAACGGAGATCAGATGGTTTTGGCAGAAGACGCATTTCAGGTTGCAGTGGGAAAAGAATATCGTGCCGCTGCCCCTTGTTCCGCTGATGCAGGGTTCTTCCCCGTAATGGAGCTGCGCAAGATTGATCCGAATAGCCTCTCCCGCACCGCAAAAACCGGTTGTGTTGCTTCTGTCCACTCCGCAATCCCGCGGGCAGACATGGCAGCTTGTCAGGGAGAGAGCCGGGCTGTTCATCGCTTCAGATTGAAGGCTCCGGGAAGCAGCTTGGCGAGATCGGTCTCGACGACTTCATGGTGATTGGCATAGACGATCGGGATCTGCGGGGCGAATTCTGCCAGGACTTGACGGCAGGCTCCGCAGGGTGGGAAGCTTGCATCCGAATCCACATAGATGGCGATGCCCGCAAAGTCCCTGATCCCACTATTGATCGCGGTAAAGATCGCAGCGCGTTCGGCGCATATCGTCAGCGAATACGATGCGTTCTCGACGTTGGCGCCGGTGATGATCCTGCCGTCTGTGCAGAGCAGGGCAGCCCCGACCCGATACCCGGAATAGGGCGCGTATGCGTTTTGCGCGGCTTGCTTGGCGTGTTCGAGCAAATTGCTCAGATCAGCTTTACTCAGGCTCACAGACCACCTCCGACCATGGCGAGGATCAGTCCGCCGGCGATCACGGAGCCGATCTGCCCCCCGACGTTGACGCTGACTGCCGGCATCAAGAGAAAGTTAAAGGGGTCTTCTTTTTGCCCCATGTTATGGATCACCCTCGCTGACATCGGGAAGGCGGATATCCCGCAAGCGCCGATCATCGGGTTGATCTTCTTTTTCATGAAGAGATTGAGGAACTTGGCAAAGAGAACACCGCCGGCGGTATCAAAGATGAAGGCGACCAGCCCCAGCATCAGGATGAACAGGGTCTGGGGTTTGAGGAACGCTTCTCCCTTCATCGTCGAGGCAATGGTGATCCCCAGAAGGATGGTCACGATATTGCCCAGCTCGTTCTGAGCGGACTTTGAGAGGCTTTCCAATACTCCGGACTCACGGATGAGATTGCCAAACATCAGGAATCCGATCAGGGCGATCGCGGAGGGGACGAATATCCCGGTGATGATCGTGATGGCGATGGGGAAGACGATCTTGACGATCTTCGGGACGTCCCCGGCATGGTAGTCCATGTGGATCAGGCGTTCGTTCTTTGAGGTCAGAAGCCGGATCACGGGGGGTTGGATGATCGGAACCAGAGCCATGTAGGAATAAGCTGCGACGGAGATCGGTCCCAAAAGCGAAGGGGCAAAGCGATTGGCGACATAGATCGAGGTAGGACCGTCGGCTGCGCCGATGATCCCGATCGAGGCGGCTTCTTTGATATCAAAGCCCATCAAGGCTGCTCCGGCGATGGTGACGAAAATGCCCAGTTGAGCCGCTGCGCCAAAGAGCAGCATAAAGGGGTTCTTGAGCAGGGGGCTAAAGTCGATCATCGCGCCGATCGCGATAAAGATCAGCAGCGGGAAGAGCTCGGTCTGGACCCCTGCCTGAAAGAGCACCGTCAGCGGACCATGCGTGCCCACTGCGGCTGAAAGCGGGATATTGGTCAGGATCGTGCCAAATCCTATCGGCAAGAGCAAAGCCGGCTCATACTTCTTCTGGATCGCGAGCCAGATCAGCACCAAGCCGACCACGATCATGATGATCTGTCTATAATCAAAGAGCATCAAGCCCTGAAACATTGATTCCATCTGTTATTCTCCCATGTTAATGGCTGAGTGCACAGCTTCTGGCATCCCGCCTCAATGTCAATCTTTTTAAGCATCCCTATCTTTACGCGTTTCCGCAGATTATTCCCTCCTGTACCCCCTGATCAGGTATGGAGGATGGATTGCTTTCCACAGTTTGTGGAAGTTCTTCCGCAAAAACCACTCCTCAGGGAAGAGCGAGAATTGCGTATCGTATTGATAAACAGTCTGTAAGCAGTTTGTGGACGATTGGAACGCCTCTTGCAGTATAAAGAAAGCAGTTCCCTATCCACCGGATACCCCATCCGGCAGTTTATGGTGTCACCCCCGGCACTGTAACGAATGACCTCCTAAGTCAAAACCTGTGGACCCCCGCCTTAGTGCGGGGGTTTATTTTTTCCCTTTGCGTGTCATCTCCGTTCCTTTCTCTCATCTTCCTCAGATGACCCTCAGATGACTCCCAGATGAAATGAGGGAATCATCAGGGAAACATGAGATTATGAAACGGCTATGGAAAAGGCAGGCAAAACGGGACAGACTATGTCCATAGAAGAGTGGAAGAGGCGATAGGATAAAGGCTTGTGGGTGGGGGCTAACCCAGCGCCACATCGAGGAGCATCATCACCGCGAAACCGAGCATGACCCCGGCAGTGGCGAGATGACCATGATTGCCTTTTTGGGATTCGGGGATGACTTCTTCGGCGACGACGAAGATCATCGCGCCGGCGGCAAAGGACAGGGCATAGGGCAGGATGGGCTGGGCGACAGTGACCAGCAGCGCGCCCAGGACACCGCCGACAGGCTCGATCATCCCGGAGAATTGCCCCCAGAAGAAGCTTTTCCAGCGGGAGATCCCTTCGCGGCGAAGCGGGATGGAGACGGCAGCGCCTTCAGGCAGATTCTGGATCCCGATCCCCATAGCCAGAGCGATCGCACCGGCAAGGGAAGCGCTGGGGAGGTTATAGGCTACCGCGCCAAAGCCGACACCTACGGCAAGCCCTTCCGGGAAGTTATGCAGCGTGACCGCGAGAAAGAGGAGTGTGGATTTGCCCCAGGGGGTCTTGATCCCTTCCCGCTGGCTGATGTCGTCTCCCGGATGCACGTGCGGCAAAAGCAGGTCAACGATCCGCAGGAAGGCTCCTCCGAGGAGGAAGCCGATGACGGCAGGCATCCAGTGCCCACCGGACATCTCGATCGCGGGATTTAAAAGCGACCAAAAACTGGCAGCGATCATGACCCCGGCGGCAAAGCCTAGCATCGTGTCCAAAACCCAGTCTTTGATGGTCTTGAAAAAGAGCACGAAGCTCGAACCCACTGCGGTCATGAACCAGGTGAAGAGCGTCCCATAGAACGCGAGGAGAACGGGGTTCGAAGTGCCTAAGAAGGTCATCTATTCCTTGCCGTAAAAGGCTTCGATGACGCTGAGCATCTGTTCGATGGCGGAATTCGGGTCTTCGACGGCAAGGGTCTTTTTGTCGCCGTTGTCAAAGGTGACGACGACGTTCCCCAGTGCCTTGGAGATCTCGCGGATCTTGGGAATCACGATGTAGCTCTTGCCGAGGTGTTCGTCATCATAGGTGAAGATCGATCTCATAACTGCCTCAATAGCGTTTTAGGGGGAAGGACTGGGAAAAGGTCTCCCCCGGACGCAGGTATTCCACGTCCGAGGGGTCAAATGATATCAGCGTATAGTCCGGATCATCCGCTCCGCTGAAGTATTCGTCAAAGAAATAGCATTCCTGGATAGCATCCAGCTTCTGGCTCGCATTGGAGACGAGCATCGCAGTCCCGACCAGACGGATGTATCCGGTATTACCATCCTCGTGGAGTGGGATGCAGATCTCGACCCAGCGGTTGTTGGCGATCTGTTGCACTTTCGAATCCCCCGAGAAGGTCACGATCCAATATCCGTCATTATAGGAAAAGAGGACGATGGGGCGGACGTGGGGCTGCTTCTTATCCAGAGTGGCAAGGTAGGCATATTGATTCTGCCGGATCCAAGCCATGACCTCTTGTTGCAAAGCTGATTCGTTCGTGCGTGCCATGATAAAGGCTTATTCCTTTACCACCAAGACCTTGCTGACGATAGCCTGATTGGCGGCAAGGGGATTGTCCGCGCTGTCACGGGGAAGCTGCTCGATCTTGTGCACGATATCCATGCCGGACAAGACCTTGCCAAACACGGTGTGCTTTCCGTTCAGCCAGGAAGCTCCGGGCTTCTTGGTCACGATGAAGAACTGGGAACCGTTTGTGTTCGGACCGGAATTTGCCATGCAGATGGTGCCGTAATCGACGGTCGCCAAGAGCTCGCCTTTACGGGTCAGAGAGCCTTGATAACCGCATTTCTCGGTGTAGAACTCGACGGTCTTTTGCATAAAGGGACCGAAGCTATTGGCTGCGTTGCAGGCATCGATCACAGCCTGAACCTCGGTATCGACCGGTTTGCCGCTTTGCAGGTAGGGGATCACGACCTTGGTGAGCACGGTATTGGCGTCTTCTTCGGTAGTGATGGTTCCCGTCAGGGGGGCACCCTTGCCATAGCATTCATCTTCAAACTTGTAACCGGGTCCGCCACGTCCGTCATCCGAACGATCGGCGTTCTTGGTGTTCGGGCATCCGCCCTGGATCATGAAATCCGGGATAACGCGGTGGAAATAGGTGCCGACGTAGTAGTCGCTTTCGGCGAGCTTGATAAAGTTATCGACCGTCTTAGGGGCGATCTGGGGCCAGAGCTCCAGCTCGACGTCTCCCTGGTTGGTCTGGATTATTACTTTGGGATTGGTCATGGTCACATCATTCTCCTTGGTTTCTGCTTGCAAGACCAGCGCAATGACAAAGAGCGCCAGTATTGCGAGGGTTCTGAAAAATACGGGTCTAAACATTTGATCTCCAGTTATTCAGATTTGCGGTCATACTTACACAATGTGGTAATTCCGTCAATGATATTTACGTAGCTAAAGTTCGTGATCCAGTCCCCACTATTCAGGTATTCGCCCTTATCCAGCACTTTGTGCGTCGGGTTGTGGCTGTGCCCCATGATCACGATATCCTGTCCTTTGGACTTTATCTGCCTTTTGGCATAACTCTCCAGCCCTGCCGTCTTGAGCCGCATCCGCGCCGTATCCGTCCTGCGGTTTCGGCTGCTGCGGGACATGGCTCTCCCGATCTCCAAAGCCAGGTCGGGATGCAAGAGCGAATATAGCCGGCGAACGATCTCACTCCGCACCACCCGGCGGAAGATGCGATAACGCAGGTCATTTTCCGTATGGTCATCGCCGTGACAGACGAGGATCTTGCGTCCGTCCGCGGTGAAGGAAAAGCGATCGGTATGGATCTCCAGCGGTAGGATGTCCCGGAAGAAGTCTCCGAACCAAAAGTCGTGATTCCCGCTGACGTAGATCAGTCTCGTGCCGGATTCGGCGATCAGAGCCAGAACGTGCAGGAGGGGAAAATAGCCTTTAACGAGGGTAAGCCGGGATTCCGTCCACAGGTCAAAGATGTCTCCGTTGAGGATCAGCAGGTCGTATTGCCCGACGATGCTGCGGAAGAAGCTGAGGATCGTCTCGTGACGTTGCCGTTCTTCGGCATTTTCGCTGTCGATCTTGTAATGAATGTCCGAGACGATGCAGATCTTCATTTACTTCCTCGAGATCAGATAATAGACGATATTCACGCCAAACTGCAGCGCGGTCTCGCGCAGTTCCGGGGGATCCTTGTGGGTCTGCGGATCTGCCCAGCCGTCCGAGATGTTGCTTTCGTAGGTGTAAAGCGCCATCAGCCTGCCATTGTCGTCAAAGAGACCGTAGGCTTTGGGAGCTTTTTCGTCATGCTTGTGGATCTTGGGGAGACCGGAGGAAAAGTCGTAAAAACAGGTAAAGAGGGGGAAGGAACCGTTCAGCTCGATCATGTCCTTCTCCGGGAAGATCCTCTTGATCTCGCGGCGGAACGCTTCGTCCATACCGTAGTCATCATCGGCATAGAGGAAGCCGCCTCGCTCCATCCACAGCCGCAGATTCGCGATCTCGCGGTCGGTGAAGCGGATATTGCCGTGCCCGGTCAGATAGACGAAGGGGTATTCAAAGAGCTTGGCTTCGGAAGCCTTGAGCGTGGTCTGCTCGGTCGGGAAATTCGCCCCCAGCACCTTGTTCAGGTAGGCTGCGAGATTTGGCAGGACCTCCGGGTCGTTGTACCAATCTCCACCTCCGTCGTAGTTCAGCCGGGCAAATCCCGTCTTGAGCGGGCTGTCCATCACTCCCAAGAGCGGGATGATAAAAAGGCTAAGCAGGACCAGGCAGAGGGTCAGGCGCATAGATCAGTTTATGATATTCAGTTTGATGCAGACCAGGGATTTCTCGGTGATGGCATAGAACGAGGTGTCAAACTTGTCGTATTCGGACAGCTTGACCAGCTTTTGCTTGAGGCGGATATGCGAGAAGGCTTCGCCCCGGTTGCTGTCCAAAACGCTGATCCCGTAGGCATCGGGGATGACGATCACGCTGCTGTTTAGCCTTGCATCTTCGGCATTGGTGAGCTCGATGGGATGGAGCTTTTCCTGGCGCAAGGGTGCGTCTCCCAGGACTCCTTTCCAGCCGATCGTTCCATCTTCGTTGAGACCTACGACGGACTTGTCCTCGAGGATGGCGACCAGCGAGTATTGGGTGCGGGTTAGCGAAACTATCGGGGCACTGAGTTCCTGATCCCAGACCATGTTGTGCTCTTTCTTGTTATATGCCTTGAGGTTCGTCCCGGAGGCAAGGTATATCCGGTTCAGGTCAAATGCGGGACTGGCGGTCACATCCAGATCGAGATCGGTGCTCCAGCTTATCTCGCATTGGATCGTGCGGGCAGGGGAATTGACCACCTTGTCCAGGATGTCCATGACCTTGGTCTTGCCCAAGTTCAGGGTCTTCGGCAGTTTGTCCATGCTGATGGCTTTTTGGGATTGGAAGATCATCTTGAGCTTTCGGGCTCCGGTGTCAAAAAAGCGGTTGCCGAAGGAGATGTAAAGGATCGCCAGGATCGTGATGAAGATCAGGACTATCGAGGATATCTGCAGGCGGGATAGCTTCTTGCGTTTCTTGGGAGCGAGGTCGGACTTGCCTTCCAGGACCAGCCACATCGGGTTCGTCACTCCGCTGAAGGAATCGAGCAAGGCGTCCATCCCGGCGTGTTCTTTGAGCTGATCGAAGAGCTTGGTGGCGATAACCGAGGGAACGACGATCAGGCTGTGTTCATCATCGATCAGGACACGGGAGCATTTGACGCGGATATCACGCTCCGCAAAGCCCAGCATCTCCAATTCCTCGGAGGTCTTGACGTGGTAATGCTTCCAGTTCTTGCCGACTATCTCGGTTCCGTTCTTGCCCAGTATAGCGCAGAATATCCTGCCGAACTGGACGCAATAAAGCTCATTGCCGTACAGCGCGCCAAAGAAGAGGGATATCCCCTTTTCCATCAGGTTGCTCTTTCTCAGCCGGGCGTGGAGCTTCCAGTGATACTCGGCGAAGAAGCTCTTCAGCCAGCTTTCGATCTCCAGCTTGCTGATCCCCAGGGGTTCGGCATTGATCATTTCGAGCTTGATCTCCGCCTGGATCTCTTCCAGTTCCACATCCTTCTCGGGATGCCAGGTGCAGAGGAACCAGGCAAACTGCCCGTCGGACGAGGCGTAATAGTCGCAGTTGCTTCCGGGATGAGTGTAAAACTTGTTGCGGATCGAGATCATCCTATGACCACCATTTGATGTAGGAGCGATAGAATACCCGCCACAGGGTCGGGATGTCCATCAGCATATTCGTGTAGGCGGCGTTCGCCAGCGGACACCAGCATTCCTTTTTGTGGACGCTGCGCCGTTCCAATTCACCTTCGGTGCTAAACCAGGCTTTCCTGAAGTTATACCCGGTCTTACGCAGATTTCCGACCACGCGGGATTTGATGCAGCAGCTCCAGACGTCTCCATCCGGGGCGATCTGGGCGGATGCTATGCCCGAATAGCAGGGAATGACCTGCCTGTTGTCCCGGAGGGTCTGCTTTACAAGATTGTAGTATTCGATGCGAAATGCCATCGTTATCTTGCTCATCCCTTTGTAATGATCGTTCTTGATCCGGTGGATGAGGTAGTCGATCGCGGACTTGTATTCCACGAGCGACGGGGTGATGTTCGTCCCCATGGTGTCGAGCTCGATCCTCTCTTCGGCGATCTCGGTGATGTAAGAATCCGGCTTGAGCTTCATCAGCTCGTTTGCCACGAGGGAAAAGCTCTGCACGTTGAACTTGGAGATCACCGTGTGGATCCCGACGCTGAGGTTTGGCACCTTGAGGGCTTTGAGCCGGGTGTAGGTCGCTGTGGCTTTCTTGTAATTGCCGGGAACCCCGCGGATCTCGTCATGCTGGCTGTCAAAGCCATCCAGAGACACGTTGATCGTGATGTGCGCCTTGGGGCAGGCGTTGCAGATCGCTTCGACGTTTTCGACGATGGTCTTGGTCAGGATGCCGTTGGTCGGGATATTGATGATCCGGGGTTTGGATACGTCGTAGATCGCTTTGACGACTTCGACGATGTCCTGACGGAGAAAAGGCTCACCTCCGCTGAAGGTGATCCAGAACGGGCTGTGACCCACGCTCTTGAATATCTTGCGGTACTCCTCGACCGTGAGGTTATCCGCTTTCTTCTTCCAGATATTGCAGGTGCTACAGCGGGAATTGCAGGTGTATAGCAGGCTGACGGTGTAGTTCATGGGCAGAAGTCTGGGGAAGCCCAGATGCTTCATCAGCCAATAACCCACTATTCTAAACAAGATACTTATCATATTGTGTAATTCTTTACCTTATGCCTCAGTGTTTCAGGTCTTTGGTCGAACCCGCGATATCCCAGGCAAAGGGGTTCTTCTTGAGATAATAGTAGTCAAAGCTGCCGAGCAGACGGCAATATACCTCCATCGCCATTACCGCGATGAGCTTGGGGATCTGAAGCGGATATTCGAGGGCTTCGGCGAGCAGGATCGTGCCCAGGGTTCCGCCATCCTGTGACGAGACCTTATAGTTCTGCGCTGCCTTGAGCCAGAGATGACCGTTTTGAATCCGCCGGCGTTGCTTGACGAAGTCCCGGAAGTTCTCGGGACCCTTGTTGCGGATGATCGCGTTTCCCACATAACGGAGTTTGTAGCCCTTGTTCATGATGATCGCTTCGATCGAGGCTTCATCGACGGCGGAATCAGCAGGAATGCTGTCCATGAGCTTGCGGAAGGCGATCATCTCACCCAGCTTGGGGGAGATCGATGCCATGCGGTGATGCAAGCGCCAGAGAAGATGGACGGCGTAGCCCATGAAGGTGTGCGGATCGTTCACGGGGACGGGTCTGCCCCCGGTCGCACCGATCCGGGGATCGGAGAAGAGGCTGATCAGCCTTTCAAGAGTATGCTCTTCCGGGATGACGTCGCCGGAAATGACCACGCAGATAGGGTTCCTGGCTTCTGCCAGGAAGAGGTTGATCGCGGCGGACTTACCTTCGCGCTTTGCTTGAGAGATCAGCCGGACTTTTGGATGATCCACGGCAAAATCTTGCACCAGTTCATCGGTTCCGTCCGTGCTCGCGCTGGAGACGACGATGATCTCGTCGATCTCGGCGGTCTTGAGGATCTGGCTTTCCAGCGCCTTGAGCAGATGGATGATGTTCCCGGCTTCGTTGTAGGCAAAAACGCCTACGGAACTGACGAGTTTATCGCTCATTTGTTCAGGCTCGCTTCTTTGTTTATCGCGTCCAAGATCCCGTTGATGAACTTCCCGGTGCTCTCGGAGCAAAACTTCTTGGCGATCTCGATCGCTTCGTTGATCACGACCGGAGCGGGAGTATCGGTAAAGAGGATCTCGTAGATAGCTACGTGCAGGATCCCTCTGTCCAGCTGCGCCAGGCTTTCATGCGGCCAGTTCACGGAATGCTTGTCGATCTCTTTCTCGATGTCTTCGAGATTGATCAGGGTGTTCTTGACCAGTTCGTCAGCAAACGCCAGCACCGGCGAACCAACGGGGATGTGCTCGCTTTCGCTGAGCTGCTGCAAGACCGTGGGATACTCGTTTAGCAGGGAATATTCCCTAAACTCCGGGTCAATGTCACAAAAGTCCAGAGCATAAAGGGTCTGAACTGCCATCTCCCGGGCTTTGCGCCTTTGACCCATTATTTGAGCTCCTGATAGAGATTGAGCATTTCCAGGGCTGCGGCTGCTGCGCTAAAGCCTTTGTTCCCGGCTTTGGTTCCGGCACGTTCGATCGCTTGTTCGATCGATTCGGTGGTCAAAACACCGTAGATAACGGGCTTGCCATAGCTCATCGCTACCTGGGCGATACCCTTGGTGACTTCCGCGCTGATATAGTCAAAATGGAGGGTGGCTCCACGGATCAAGGCTCCAAGGCAGATCACCGCATCATAGCTCTCGCTTGCCGCTGCTTCCGCGGCGATCATCGGGATCTCAAAGGCTCCGGGAACCCAGATCACTGTGATATCATCATCTTTGACCTCATGACGTTTCAGACAGTCCACCGCACCTTCCAGCAGCTTCCCGCTGATGAATTCATTGAACCGGCTGACCACGATCGCTATCCGGTAACCCTTGGAAACCAGATTTCCTTCGATGACTTTCATCTTTATCTCCTTGATGGATATATTATATATTTATCATCGAGCCACTATATTTGCATGGCGGTTCTGGGGCAAGTCTTTTTTTAGGGGATGCAGTCTCACTCTATGCTAAAGTCGAAAATCCTCCATTTTACCATTTCCCTTGACACCCCTGATGGATCTGCTCCCTTTGCCAAAACGAGAAACGGGAGATCATCATGTATCATCCGAACAAGACCAATCGTGAGATCCTGGAGCAGATCGCGATCCAGGCAATGCTGGACTATGGCTTGGTGCCGGAATATTCTCCTGCGCTGCTGGAGGAGCTAAGTTCTCTAACCCCGGAAGAGCATACCGGGCAGGAGCGTGATATGCGTAGTCTGCTTTGGTGCTCCATCGACAACCGCGGTTCGCGGGATCTGGATCAACTCAGCTATGCCGAGGAGCTTCCGGACGGTAAGATCAGGATCTACGTGGCGATCGCGGATGTGACGCGCTATGTGAAAAACCGCTCCGAACTGGATAGCCATGCCCGGCAGAACACCAGCTCTGTCTATACTCCTGCGGTGATCTTCTCCATGCTGCCACCGCGCTTGTCCGAAGACCTCAGCTCTCTGGGCGAGGGGCATGACAGGCATACGATCGTCTTTCAGGGTGACGTGACCTCCGATGGCTACGTAGATAGCCCAGATATCTATCCCGCTCTGGTGCATAACCACGCCAAGCTCTGCTATGAGGACGTCGATGATATGCTGGAAGCCCGGGGCGATGTCCCGGAGCCGATCGCCCGGGTCAAAGGTTTGTCCGAGAACCTCTTTATTCAGGATGAAGCCGCTTCCCGTCTCAGATCTCGCCGGCAAAAGCATGGTGCACTGACCTTGGAAACAGCCTCCGTAAAACCCGTCTTTGACGGTAATGATCTCCTTGCTCTGGAGGATATTGGGCGTAATCGCGCCAAAGCCTTGATCGAGGATCTGATGATCTGCGCGAACGTCCTCTGTGCCGAGTTCCTCGAGGCAAACGGTCTTCCCTCTCTGAGACGGGTAGTTCACAAACCTGCCCGCTGGGAGCGTATCGTCGCTCTGGCAAAGGAAAAAGGCTATCAGCTTCCCAGTGAGCCGGATTCGCCCGCCTTGGAGGACTTCCTCATCTCCATGAAGTCCCGCGATCCTCTCCGCTTTCAAGATCTTTCCTTGAGCATCGTGAAGCTGCTCGGTCCCGGAGAATACGTGCTCGATCTACCCGGTCAGGACAGCGATGGACATTTTGGCTTGGCGGTCAAGGACTACACCCATTCAACAGCCCCAAACCGCAGATACCCGGATCTGATCACCCAGCGCATGCTCAAGGCGGTGCTATATGGCACTCCGCAACCTTATTCTACTAACGAACTGACCGAACTGGCAAGACGCTGCAATCAGGGCGAGAATGCCGGACGCAAGGTCGAACGACGGGTGGATAAGTCTGCCGCGGCGATGCTTCTGGAGAAGAAGGTCGGACAGAGCTTTGAGGGGATAGTCACCGGTGCTTCGGCAAAGGGCTCATGGGTCAGATTGATCCATCCCCCTTGTGAGGGCAGGCTGGTCGAAGGCTATCACGGTCTGGACGTGGGTGAGATGATCAAGGTGCGTTTAGTGGGCACGGATATCTACAATGGATACCTGGATTTTGCCGTGGTGAAATGATGGATCGTTGAGACCCAGAGGACAGCCGGTTAAAAGCCTGCGTCAGTCTGGTTCGGATACTATCAGCTATAAAGAAAAACCGCTGCTTATCGCAGCGGTTTTTGCATTATGATGTTCAGGTGGTCTATTATCAGACCATCTTGATAGCTTTTTTGGGGCAGGCGCCGACGCAGACTTCACAGCCGACGCAGAGGTCTTTGTTGATCGTGTGCAATTGCTTGAGTTCTCCGCTGATCGCCTGAACCGGGCATTTTTTGGCGCAGATGGTGCAGCCGATGCAGAGATCGGGCGTGATCTCGGCTTTCTTGCGGATCCCGCAAAGCAGGTCGAGGATGGTCTTGCTGGGGCAGACTGTAGCGCAGAGACCGCAATTGATGCACTTGCTATAGTCGATGCGGGCAAGGTTGTCCGTCACAGTGATCGCGTTCACGGGGCACTTGCGGGAGCAGATACCGCAGCCGATGCAGGGGTGCGTGCTGCCACACAGTTGTTTGGCGACATTACCCTTGTCTTTGCTGGAGCATTTGATATAGACGTTGCGGTTGATAGGCACGAGATGGATCAGGGTGCGGGGGCAGGCTTTGACGCAGGCTCCGCAACCGGTGCATTTATCAAAGTCTATGCAGCGCATTCCGTATTCATCAACGGTGATCGCATCGAAGGGGCAGGCGGCTTTGCAGTCATTATAGCCCAGGCATCCATAGGAACAGGCATTGGGACCGCCGGCGATGTTGACCGCGGCTTTGCAGCTCTCCACGCCTTCATAGGCATACTTCCAGTTCGTATTCTTAAATCCGCCGCTGCTGCAGTGGATGACGGCTATTTTTTGCTCCATGGCTTCAGCTTGCATTCCCATGATCTTGGCGATCGCAATGGCTGTATCAGAGCCACCCGGGGCGCATTTGGTGATCTCGGCACCGCCGTGGACTATAGCATCGGCATAGCCGGCACATCCCGGCATTCCGCAGGCGCCGCAATTAGCTCCGGGAAGAGCCTCGGAGATCTGGGTGACGCGGGGATCGACCTCGACGGCAAAGACCTTGGAGGCATAGGCGAGCACCAAGCCAAATATCGCGCCGAGTCCGCCAACGATCAGGATAGGCATCGTAAGAGTTGAGAGAACGCTGGTTTTTGCTGCTAAGATTACTAAGTTCATCATCTTCTTTCTCTCCTCAGATCTTAAAGCCCATAAAGCCGTAGAAGGCAAGCGCCATTGTTCCGGCAAGGATCAGTCCGATAGGCATTCCGCGCATGCTCTTGGGCAGCGGGGCAAATTCCAGCCGTTCACGGATCCCAGCCATTGCCAGCAACACAAAGGTGAAGCCGACACCGGAGAAGAAGCCGTTCAAGGTAGAATCCAGGAAGTTATAAGGCGTGACGCCATCTTTGCGGAAGGCGGCAATATTGATGAGTGCGACACCAAGCACGGCGCAGTTCGTGGTGATCAAAGGAAGATAGACCCCGAGCGACTTATAGAGAGCGGGGGAGTTCTTTTGGATCACCATTTCGACGAATTGCACCAAGGCGGCGATCGTCAGAATATATGCGATAGTCTGGAGATACTCCAGATGATAGGGCACGAGCAAGTATTGCTGGATGAGGAAGCAGAACGCGGAAGCCATGGTCATCACGAAGATAACCGCGAGTCCCATACCCAGTGCGGAGTCCAGTTTCTTGGATACCCCAAGGTAGGGGCAGAGACCCAAAAAGCGGGCAAGCACGAAGTTCTGGATAAAGATGGCGGACATCGCCATTACGAAGATTTCGCCGAGATATCCCATTATTGTTTCCTCTCTTTCAGCATATTCATGGCTGCCATCAGGAAGCCGAGGGTGATGAACGCTCCGGGTGCCAGAATGGCAACGAGCATTGGATCATAGGTCTTGGGCAGGACGTGGATCTTGAGCCAGGTTCCGTTTCCAAGGATCTCGCGGATCGAGGCAACGACCGTGAGGGAAAGAGTAAATCCCAGTCCCATTCCGATGCCGTCTGCCAGCGAATTGATCACGTTATTCTTCCCGGCAAAAGCTTCCGCGCGACCGAGGATGATGCAATTAACCACGATCAGCGGGATGAATATCCCCAGGCTCTTATGCAGGGCGGGGACGTATGCCGCCATGGACATGTCCACGACGGACACGAATGCGGCGATGACCACGACGTAGATCGGGATGCGGATCTTGTCCGGAGTGACGTTCTTGATCATGGAAATGATGATATTGGAACAGATCAGCACGAAGGTAGCTGCAAATCCCATACCCAGAGCATTATCGACGGAGGTCGAGGTCGCGAGGGTCGGGCACATTCCCAGGACGATAACGAAGGTGGGATTTTCTTTGATGAATCCCTTGGTGAGTTCTTTGATAAAGCTCATTTTGCTGCTCCTTCCGCACTTTCCAGGTCGGTCTTTAGCATTGCGATCTGGTCGCGAACGCTATACGCGACTGCACGGGTGGTGATCGTGGCTCCGGACATGGCTTTGATGCACTTGCCGGGAACTCCGCCATCCTTGTCCACCATCAGATCATCCACGCCTTTACCCTTGAATTGGTCGGTAAAACCCGGAAGGGTGGCATTCGTGCCCAGCCCGGGTGTCTCGTTTTGTTCAATGACCTTGATGCTGATGATCTTCATATCCTTATCCAGCCCGACCATGGTCTTGACTGCGGCGGCATAACCCTTGCGCACAGCGGTAAAGGTATAGCCGAGGATATCTTTGGTGCCTTGTTTGTAGGCGATGAAATACTCGAAGCTGCTATCAGCTTTGGCAGTGTGGCTTTCAAAGTCAGCACCGGGGATCAGGGATTTACGGGCTTCGATCGCTTCATTGGCTTTGCGTTCCTTGATCACCGGAGCGGTGATGGAATTGACATAGGCAAGGACACCGCTGCCAACGGCGCAAAAGATCAGCAGGGTGATCGTCAAAGTGATGTAATACTTCATTTTTTGACCTCCCCAAACGTTCTGGGCATGGTAAATCTATCGATCAGCGGGGTCATCACGTTCATAAAGAGGATCGAGTATGACACTCCTTCAGGATATCCCCCGACCAATCTGATCACCATGGTCAGGAGACCGCAACCGATACCGAAGATGATCCGTCCGGTCTTGGTCAGTGGCGTGGTCGTATAGTCCGTTGCCATAAAGAAGGCACCGAGCATGACACCACCGGAGAAGATATGGAAGAAGGGAAGCATGATCGAGTAGGATGAACCCTTGATCCCGCCGAAGAGGAAGCTCAGGACAAAGACGGTTCCGATATAGAAAGAGGGGATCCGCCAGTCTATGATGTTCTTCCACAGCAGGTATATCGCGCCGAGAAGCAGGGCAAAGACAGAGACTTCACCGATGCAACCGCCGATATTTCCGATGAATAGGGACTTGAGGGTTCCCAGATCAAAGAGGTTGTTGAAGATGCCTTGGGCGATCTCGTTATTCACTTTGGGATCACTGGTCAAAGAGGCGACCCATGAGGTATCGCGGATCGTCTGAGCGACCTTGAGCGGAGTCGCGCTGGTGACCAGAGCATGCGCCTTGGGGGCGATTGTCTGGAGGCTGTCCGCAATCAGGGAAAGGTCGTTCATACCGCTGATCATCCCCTTCTTCGCTGCGACCCAGCCATTGGTCATAAGTGTAGGCCAGGAGGCGAGCAGGAAGGCTCTGCCGAGCAGGGCGGGGTTCACCGGGTTATTCCCCAGTCCGCCAAAGACCTGCTTACCGACGATGATCGCAAACATCGCACCCACGACCGGTAGCCACATCGGGGCTGCGGCATGGATGTTAAAAGATAAAAGCATACCGGTCAAAAAAGCGCTGCCATCGGCGACGCTGACCGGGACCTTGCGGAATTTCTGCACCAAGGCTTCCGTGATCACCGCGGCAAAAGCGCCGGCAAGGGTCAGCCACAGGGAACGAAGTCCCCAGAACCAGACCGCTGCGATCAGGGCAGGAACGAGAGCGATGACCACATTCCACATGACCATCGGCACGGAAGTGCGATCATGGAGATGCGGTGCGGGTGATACTATGTAGTTTTCTTTCATTTCAAGTCCGATCCTCTTTACTTCTTGGAACGCTGGAGCTCAGACCACCGGATCTTTCCGGTGTCTATCCATTGCACCAGGCGAATATGCGCCGGGCAGACGTAAGCGCAACTGCCGCATTTCATGCAGTCATTCAAACCCGCTTGGACAGCGACGTCCAGATTCTTGTATTTGACGGCACTGGCGATCATCGACGGCAGAAGGTTCATCGGGCAGACGTCCACGCATCTGGCGCAGCGCAGACAGTCTCTTTCGACGAGGGACTTTGCTTCGTCCGCGCTAAAGAGGACGAGTCCGCTCGAGCCTTTGGTCATCGGGGCATCCAGATCCGGAAGGGCAAAGCCCATCATCGGACCACCGGAGATGATCTTGCCGATCGGAGCGGTCGTCCCGCCACAGAGCTCGACGAGCTCCGCGTAAGGAGTTCCGATCCTGGCTTTGAAGTTTTGAGGGTCTTTGACGATCGCGCCGGTCACGCTGATGATCCGGTCGATCAGAGGTTTTTTGTAGCGAACGGCTTCATAGATGGCAAAGGCGGTGCCGACGTTTTGGACGACGACTCCCACAGCCATGGGCAAGCCACCCTTGGAGGGGACTTTGCGTCCCGTGGCGGCAAAGATGAGCTGCTTTTCAGCACCCTGGGGATACTGCAGCTTGAGCGGGCAAACGCTGAGTTCGCTCTGTGAGGATGTCTTCTGAGCCATGAGCTTGATCGCATCGGGCTTGTTTGCCTCGATGCCGATGATCCCGCGCTTGGCTCCGACGATCTTCATGATGATCTTGAGCCCGGCGATGATCTCGTCCGCGCGTTCCAGCATCAGACGGTAATCCGAGGTGAGGTAAGGTTCGCATTCGACTCCGTTTAGAATAACGGTATCGATCGCTTTGTCCTCCGGAGGGGAAAGCTTTACTTGAGTGGGGAATCCTGCTCCGCCCATACCGCAGATACCGGCTTCGGTAATGCGGTCTTTCATTTCCTTGACGGGCAGTTCCAGATAGTTCGCATCGTCCGCAAGCTCGATCCAGCTATCCGTCCCGTCGCCGGTGATCTCGATAGCCGTCTGCTTATTGCCGACTGGATGAGCAAAGACGTCGATCTTGGTGATCTTGCCGCTGATCGTCGCATGATGATTGATGGACACATAACCCGAAGCCTCAGCGATCTTTTGACCGGTCTTGACTTCGTCTCCGACTTGTACGATAGGCGCGGCAGGGGAACCAATGTGCTGTGATATGGGGATGATCACCCGAGTCGGGACCGGAGCTTCGGTTATGGGTTTGGAACTTGAATAATGCTTTGAATCATGTGGGTGGACTCCACCCGGAAAAGTCTTCAAGCGCATCAACACTCCCTATGCTTCTGCTTGCTTGTCAAGCTTTGGCGTTTTTTTTGCCATATTTTGGAGGTGCGTTAAACAGGCAAGTCTTTTTTTACCTTAGCTTCAGCTATTCGCTCCTTGATACGCTTGATCCGCAGGTAGTCCGCTTGGAGTCTTCTTGTACTCATCTTGTACTCAACTTGTATGGAGTTCAAGAAAAGTCCTTGAAGACTCAGAGGGGAATATGAGGTGTGAAACGCAGAGAAACAGAGACGCGGAGACACAGAGAGGGAGAACACAGAGACTCAAGAGACTTAGGAGACACAGAGAGGGAGAACACAGAGACTCAGAGAAACAGAGATTGGGGAGAAAAGAATTCATAAAACAGAGTCAAGAAGTAAAAGAGAATTGGGTCGATGATCATCCCGTAGTGTAGCATGCCAATGCTACAGGATAAACCAGCTTGGGGTGTCCTCCACTAACCTATTAACCCACTAACCTACTAACCGCGAAGCATCCGTCATTCCAGCGAAGGCTGGAATCCAGCAGTTCACTATCCATGAAATGGATACCGTTGATAGCCCCTTAAGGGGCGACATCCCATAGCGATGGGTGCGTTAGCCCCTCGATAGAGAGAATGATGCGGTGGATACAAGCCCCGGAGGGGCGACATTGTATAGCCAGGGGTGGAGCGATAGCGGAACCCCTGGGACTCGGTTCCCCAAAATACACCAATGTCCCGGGGGGCTGGATTGGGCTGCCGAATTCTGTTCGGCAGGAAACGATGGACGCTATGGACTAAGACGCACCGGCTGAAGCCAGTGCTACGACCGACTAAAGTCAGTGTTACGACCGGTAGAAGCCAGTGTTAAGCCAGAAAAAAGTGAGAGTTCCGCCAGACCCGGATCACATGCGTCAGCGATCTTTCTTCTTTCTTCTTTCTTAATTCTTCACTTCTTCTTCAGCCCTGCCAGTTGCGGCTTCACGTGGATCTCATAGCAACTGGGGCAGATGGAGTGACTGAACATGGTATCGGTGTGTTCGGAGATATAGACTTCGACTTCCTGCCAATAGTTCTTGTCGCTACGGACCTTCTTGCAATAGGAGCAGATGGGAAGGAGCTTTTCGAGGGAACGGATCTTGTCGGCTGCCGCTTCGAGCTCCTGGCGTTGTTTTTCCAGACGCAGAGAGGATTTTACCCGCATCTCGAGTTCGACGGTAGCAAAAGGTTTGCTGATATAGTCGATCGCGCCGAGCTCAAAGCTCCGGCGCAGAGGAGCCATGTCTTCCTGAAGCGTGGCAGCGGTGATCATGATCACCGGGACGTGCCGGCAGGAGGCAGTGCTTTTTAGCTTGGAAAGAACGTCATAGCCGCTCATTCCGGGCATCATTATATCCAGAAGGATCATATCCGGGCAGGTCTTCTCGATCTCCCGCAGCATATCCTCGCCACTGGTAAAATTGTGAATATTGCGGAAACCCGCCTGGTCCAGGATCGTTTCGATGAGCTTCAGATTCGTCTCGTCATCATCGACAGCCCAGATCATCATCTTATAGAGACCACCTTCTTTTTTCATCATCACTCCTTTTAGCGTTTGATGTCGGCTTTTTGTTTGGCAGCGAAGTCAAACATCTCTTCCAGGGTGCGGAAACGGTCGAAGAACTCGATCGCTTTCTGGAGCTGGACATCCTGGCTGATGCTGACCTTGTAGGCTTCGAGCTCGCCATAGGCTTTGCTGATCAATTCGCTCTTGATCGAGCTGCGAATGAACGAGGCAGCACTATCGACGTCGGCTTGGGTAAAGCTAATGTCCTTGGTGCGGGCAAAGCTGAGGAAGTCGTTGAGCAGTTCACCGCTTACGACGAGGTCTTTGCTCACCTGATGGTCGTGCTTGACCATGTAATCCACGGTGTAGTCAAAGAAGACGTTCTTGCGGCGAAGTTCAGCGCCAAAATTGGTCAGCAGGTCGGGAGTCACTTCATAGTCCGGGGTGATCCCGCCACCGCCATAGACCTTTCTGCCCTTGACGGTATAGTATATCTGTTCGTGGTTTTTGGCATCTTCCTTCTTCAGGTCGTCACTGGAGAGTTCCTGTCCCTTCAGAAGCTTGTCGTTGCTCATTTTGTGGATGCAACGACCGGACTTTATATAGTAATAAGAGGTCGTGACCTTGATCCCGCCGCCACTGGAGAGGCGGAGCAATTGCTGGACGCTGCCTTTGCCAAAGGAGGTCTTGCCCATGACCAAGCCCTTGTCCCAGTCCTGCATCGAACCGGCAAAGATCTCGGCAGCGCTGGCGGAAGCTTCGTTCACCAGGACGATGATCGGGTAGTTCCGCTCTTTGGTGCTGTAGCGGGTGTAGAGAGGACGGTTTTCCCGTCTGCCTTTGGTCTCGACGACGAGCTTGTTTGCTCCGATGAATTCGTTCACCGTGTCCACAGCTTGATCGAGCAGTCCGCCGGGATTCCAGCGCAAATCGATGATCAATCCCCGGATGCCGGAGCTTTCCAGGTCTGCAAGAGAACTGCGGAGTTCGGTCGTCGTATTCTCGTTGAACTGAGAAAGGCGGATATAGCCCACCCCGTTATCCAGCTTGAAGCTGTAAGGGATGCTCTTGATCTTTATAACTTCGCGGATTATATGGAAATCCAGGAGTTCTTTGACGCCCGGTCGGCTGATGGTGATGGTGACCTTGGTGCCGACGTCACCGCGCATGCGTTTGATCGCCTCATCGGTGCTGAAGCCGACGACGCTGACGCTATCGACCTTGACGATGCGGTCACCCGCGGTGATCCCCATCCGGTAAGCGGGAGTTCCTTCGATCGGAGAAACGACGGTGATATAGTCCCCTTTTTTGTCTATCTGGATGCCCAGCCCGCCAAAGGAGCCTTTGGTGCTGGTGGTAAAATCTTTGTATTCGTCCTCGGTGAAATAATTGGTATGAGGATCGGTCGAACCCAGCATGCCGATGATGGCAGCCTTGATCAGTTCTTCGTCGCTCAGGTCTTTGACATAGTTGTCCTTGAGCTTGAGCAGAACTTCGGAAAAGAGCCCTAATTGGGAATAAACGTCCTTTCCGGGAGCGGGGTTCTCGGAATATGCCGCAGTCGCGACAAAGAGGAGGAGACCGCACAGGAACCAGAAGCCGGCGATCGTGATCAGAACACTGCGTTGTTTGTTCTTTGTCATTTAGTTTCTCCTATAAGGTCCAAAACGGATGAGAGGATTCGGAAGTGTATTGTCTGTGGCAAATCCAAGCCATTTAACACAACATATCTGAGAGGCTCATTATTGGCAATAGATAAATACTGGAGACGCACCTTTTCGTGAAATTCGAGGCTTTCCAGCTCCAGACGGTCGAGTTTGCGGTCTTTGAGCCGGCTAAAACCGGTCGAGACCGGAAGGTCGATCAGGAAGGTGCGATCCGGGACGGTCGCATAAGTTGCAAAGCGGGTCAGGGTCTGGATAAAGTCCATGTCCAGGTCTCTGGCGGCTCCCTGATAGGCGATGGTGCTGTCATAATAGCGGTCACAGATCACCAGCTTTCCGTCTTCGAGAGCAGGTAGGATCGTCTCCCCAGTGTGCTGGGCACGGCTGGCGCAATAGAGCAACAGCTCGGTTTCGGGAAGCATGGCGACATTGGCAGGGCTTAAGAGGATGTGGCGGATCTGCTCCGAGATCGGAGGTCCACCCGGCTCGCGGGTCAAGATAAAGGGGATGCCTCTGTCCTCGAGGGCATGGGTCAGCATCTTGACCTGAGTGCTCTTCCCGCTTCCCTCGGTTCCTTCAAAAGTGATCAGTCGTCCTTTCATAGCCTGTCCTTCTCCTTAGATGATGGTGTCGCTCTTGTATTTCAGGTCGTCCCGTTCGGGATTATCGATCAGGAAATGAGCTCCACGGCTTTCTTTGCGCATCAAGGCGCTGCGGATCACGGCAATGGCGATCACCGCCATGTTACGGGTCTCCACGACCTCTTTGCGAACCGCATTATGCTGGTAGAAGTTATTGACCTCGTTATAGATATTCTCCATGCGCGACAGGGCATACTTCAGCAAACGACGGGAACGGCGGATCCCCACGTAACCGTGCATGATCGTCCCCAGGATCTCCCGGTTGTGGGAGATGATCACCCATTCATTCTCGTAGAAGTCGCTTTGCTGGTGCCAGGGCGGGATAGGCGGGAAGTCCACCGGCTCGAGGTTTGAAGGATGGTTGGCGGCGTGCCAGGCGACTACGAGAGCTTCGAGCAGGGAGTTTGATGCGAGGCGGTTTGCCCCGTGCAATCCCGTGCAAGCTACCTCGCCGGCGGCAAAGAGATTGCGGATATCGGTCAGTCCGTCGATGGTGGAGAGGACTCCACCGCAAAAATAATGCGCTGCCGGAGCAACGGGGATCGGGTCTATAGTAAAGTCTATACCGCGTTTGCGGAGTTGGCTGTCGATATAGGGGAAGTGCTTCTTGAGCTTGGCATGGTCGATGTCCCGCGCGTCCAGCCAGCAGAACTTCTCTCCCCGGCGCTTGAGTTCGGCGTCGATCGCCCGGGAGACGATGTCACGCGGGGCAAGATTGCCCATCTCGTGGTAACGCTCCATGAAGGTCGAGCCATCTTGAAGCCGAAGTACGGCTCCTTCGCCGCGAACCGCTTCGCTGATCAGGAAGGTCTCACCGTCGGGAGACCAGAAGGCGGTGGGGTGAAACTGGACGAATTCCATATTCGCGAGTCTTGCTCCGGCAAGCCTTGCCATTGCCATCCCGTCACCGGTCGCGACGTCGGGATTGGTATTATGGGCAAAGATGCGCGAGGCTCCACCGGTCGCCATCATCGTCTTGCGGGCGCGGAAGACATCCACCTCGTTCGTCGCGGTATCGAGGACATAGGCTCCCCAGCAGGTGATCCCGGGGATGAAGCCGTCGTCCTGATGCACGTGATGCTGGGTGATCAGGTCTATCGCTATGGAGTTTTCGTAAATGTCTATGTTTGGGTTTTTACGGCAGTTTGAGATCAGGGCTTCCATGATCTGATGCCCGGTCGAATCCGCAGCATAGGCTACCCGACGCATGCTGTGTCCGCCTTCGCGGGTCAGGGAGAGGTTTTCCAGCCGGTTGTCATATCGGTCGTCCACACGAGTAAAATCGGTTCCGAGGTCGATCAGGTATTGGATCAGCTTTGGTCCGTCCTTGATCACGCGTTCGATCACGCTTTTCTTGCCCAGTTCCGCTCCGGCTTTATAGGTATCGGCGAGGTGCTTATCAAAGGAATCCTGCTCGTCGATCGCCGCGGCGATCCCGCCTTGTGCATACTCGGTGTTGCAGTCTGACAGGCTTTTCTTGGTCACAATGGCGACCTTGCCCATGCGGGAGACCTGCAGAGCATAGACGAGCCCGGCGATGCCGGAACCGATCACCAAAAAGTCGTAGTCTCTGAACTTATCCATACAAAGTCCTATGCTTCCCCGGGAAGAACCAAGCCCATGACGACCGCGTTTTCGGGCGGGAAGCGATAATAGTTCTTTCTGATCCCCAATCGTCCGAAGCCAAGCTTTGTGTAGAGCCCGATGGCTGCAGCGTTTGACTCTCGGACATCAAGGTAATACATTCTGATCCGGCGTTCATGATAGAGATGACGGATCACCTCTTTGAGCATGAATTCGCCATAGCCTTTGCGTTGCTCGCCTGGTTTGACAGCGACGTTAATCAGGCTGCACTCGTCCAGGACACAGAGGGCAAAAACATAGCCGACCAGTTCATCATCATTGATCAAGGAAAAGCCACTGTCCACAATATCGCGGGAAAAAGCTTCCTCCGGCCATGGATCGGCGAAGGCAGTCTCTTCGATCAGCAACACTTCCCGGAGATCGCCGGGAAGCATCTTGCGGACAAAAAGCATCGTGGCTTTGCTTCTTTTACATCTTTTCGGGCGCGGAGATGCCCATCAGTTCAAAGCAGACCAGGAAGATCACCCGGACTGCATCGATCAGCATCAGCCTTGCCTGGGACAGGTCTTTGTTCTTGTCGCTGGCGATCGGGAACTTCGCGTAATACTTGTGCAGGAGAGCAGCGAGTTCCTCGACGTAATTTGCCAGGCGGTGCGGTTCACGGTAATCCGCGATCGCGATCAGCAGCTCAGGCAGGTCAGCGATCTTCTGAATGATGGTCAGCTCTTCGGGCTTGGTGAGCTTGGCGATCATTTCCTGCTTGAAGCTCTTGGGCAGGAGCTTGTCCTTCTTTGCCTTCTTGAGGATGCTGCAGATACGGGCGTGAGCATACTGGCAGTAATAGACCGGGTTTTCGTTGTTCCGCTTGAGCGCCAGTTCGAGGTCAAAATTCAGGTGCGCGTTCGCCTTACGGGCGATAAAGAAATAACGCGCCGCATCCTTGCCCACGACTGAGATCAGGTCGTCCATGGTGACGATCTTGCCGGCACGTTTGGACATCTTGACCCGTTCACCGCTCTCAAAGAGATTGACCTGCTGCAAGAAGATGATCTCCAGCATGTTGTCATCATAGTTCAGGGCTTTGAAGGCAGCCTTGAGCCGCGGGACATAGCCGTGATGATCGGGACCAAAGACGTCGATCAACTGCGTGAATCCGCGCTGGATCTTCGTCAGGTGATAGGCGAGATCCGGGACGAAATAGGTGATCGAGCCGTCGGACTTCATCAGCACCCTGTCCTTGTCATCGCCGTATTGAGTGGAGCGGAACCAGATCGCGTCGTCCTTTTCGTAGGTGCAATCCGCTTCCGTCAGGTAGCTGAGGACTTCCTCGACGACGCCTTCCATGCGCAGGGTCTTTTCCGAGACCCAGCCTTCAAAGACGACGCCAAACTTCTCCAGAGAAAGCCGTTGCATCTCCAGCAGCTCGGTCAGGGCGAATTCTTTGAGGTGGTCGATGCGGTCTTTCTCGGTCATCATGAAGACCCGCACGCCTTCGGTCGAGTTCAGTTTGTGCGCGAGATGCTTGACGTATTCGCCGTGATAGGCTTCATACGGGAACTCGCCGATCTTCTCGCCCTGGATCTCTCTGAGGCGCAGCTCGAGGGACTCTGCAAGGATATCGACCTGGTTTCCCGCGTCATTGACGTAGAACTCACGGGTGGGGTCGTAGCCCACGAACTTCATGATCCGGTAAAGAGTGTCGCCAAAAGCAGCCGCACGAGCGCTGACGATATTCAGAGGTCCGGTCGGGTTGGCGCTGACGAATTCCAGGAGGATCTTCTCCAGCTTGCCATGATCGCTCATGCCGAATTCCGTGCCGCTCTGATAGATGTCCCACAGGGCTTTGTGATAGAGCGCGGGAGCGATGAAGAAGTTTATAAAGCCGGGTCCGGCAAGCTCTATCTTCTTGAAGTATTTGTTCTTCTTGAGCTCCTTCATCATGGCGTTTGCCATGTCCTTCGGTGAGAGCCCGTTCGCTTTGGAGAGAACGAGAGCCGCGTTGGTCGAGTAATCACCGAACTCGGTGTTGTTCGGGGTCTCGACGATGAAGTCACGTTCGTGTTTGTAGCCGAGGTTGTCCAGAGCCTCGATGACGTGGGCATGGATTATCTGCTTGATCATGCCTGCTCCTCAGTGTGATGCTGCCGCACCTTTTCAAAGAGGTCGTCTATCTTGTAATGCTCCCGGACATGGGGCAGGAAGATATGCACGATGAGATCGCCTACATCGATGAGGATCCACTGTCCATAATCTATGCCTTCTTTGCTGATCACCTGATACTTATGGGCTTTTGCCTCATCGATCAGGTGCGTGGCGATGGCACGGTTGTGCATGTCGGCACTGCCTTCGCAGACGACGATCACGTCAGTATAACCGCTGGTCTTGTGGACATCATAGACCTTTATGTTCTCGGCTTTCTTTTCCGTCAGCCATTCCAGGACGGCTTCGAGCTTAGTGTTGTCGGACAATATTCCTCCAGGATCTGTCATTTCATATACTCATTAAAATCACGCCCGATGATGATATCGAAGTCAACTATCGAATATTCCGTTCGGGCAATCGTATAACGCTTGATGCCGGTCATCTTCATGAGGCGTTCCAGATCTTCCATGTCGCCTTTGCGGACGACGATCAGGGACTTGTCATAGATCGGCTTCTCCGTGTCACCGGTGGCATCCACGGAGATGTTCTTGTCTTTCAGGTATTCCTGATAATCGGAAGCGAGTCCTTCAAACCCGCATCCGTTCAGGATCTGGACCTTTATTGCCGGGAAGCGGTCATCCGCCTCGCCGGTGGCTTTATCATGCGGGATCACGAACTTGATGATCACCAGTATCACAATAACTATCAAGAGGATAGCTATGATCCCAAGCTTCATATACTTCCACCGGGACACATTATTTTGTGGCGATGATGCTGTCAAACTCATTACGCTATTCCTTATCGGTTCGTAAGTTAGCAAATCCTTCCCGCAGGCGGGCATAGCTGGATTCAAAGGCTTCCGGGATGACCCTTTCGCCGTTGATGACGCTCATGAAGTTGCTATCGCCCTTCCAGCGCGGAACCATATGGAAATGCAGGTGTTCGCTGATCCCGGCTCCTGCTGCGGCACCGAGATTGAGCCCGACGTTGATGCCTTCGCAGTGATAGACAGCCTTGAGGACGCGTTCACCCAGCTCCAGAACCTCCATGATCTCATGCAGGACTTCCGCCGGAAGCTCGCTCAGAGAGGAGCGGTGCAGGTAAGGAACGACCATGATGTGTCCGTTGTTATACGGGTACAAGTTCTGCATCACATAACAGTATTTCGCCCGATGCACGATCAGGTGTTCCATGTCCTTATCTGTTTCCTGATGCCGGCAGAGGACGCAGCCCGGTTCTTTGACGGCGGAGACGTAGCTCAGTCTCCAGGGGGAATACAGATAGTCCTTGTCATTGGTCATAAGGCATGTCTTCTTCGTGGCTTTCCATATATTCCATGATCTCGCCGTCGTGGATAATGGCGTTGATCATGACGTTGTAGCCCTGCAGGATGCTGTCGCATCCGATCTTGCAGTGTTCCAGATAGCAGTTCGGGCCGATGCTGGCGCCGCTTTCGATGATCGTCTTGCCTTTGATGATGGTATTCTGTCCGATCTCGACGTCCGGCTCGATAATTACGTCCTCATCGATATAGATGCTGGCAGGATTGTGCATGACGACGCCATTATTCATCCAGTGGTTGCGGATCCTGCGGATATAGGAATCCTCAAGCTCGGCGAGCTGTTCCTGGGAGTTGACCCCGGAGACCTCGGTCAGGTCATCGAGCAGGATATGCGAGATCTGCGCGCCTTGATTGTAAAAGATCCCCAGCGTATCGGTCAAATAAAACTCACCTTGCTGGTTGGTGTTCGAGGTCTGCTTCAGGGCGCTGTACATCGCTTTGGCGTTAAAGATATAGATACCGGTATTGAATTCCTTGATCCAGCGCTGGGAAGGACTGGCGTCCTTGTATTCGACGATCCCCATGATCCGGCTTTGATCATCGCGGAGGATGCGACCATATCTCCCGGCATCGTCGAGGACGGCGGTGAGAACGGTGCAGACCGCGTTCGTATCTGCATGCTTGTTGCGCAGCTTGAGGATGGTCTCGTCGCTGAGGAGCGGTACGTCCCCGCAAAGGATCAGGACGTCTCCGTCAAAATCCTTGAAGCTGCTCTCGGTGATCATCACCGCGTGTCCGGTGCCAAGCTGTTCGGTCTGTTCGATGAATTCGAGCCTGTCGTCATCCTCAAGGCATCCGATAACGGCTTCTTTTTGATAACCGACGACCACAGCGATCTTCTCACAATTGATCTTGACCGCTGAGTTTACGACACGTTGCACCATCGGTTTACCGGCGATGGGGAAGGTGACCTTGGCGCGATTGGACTTCATCCGGGTGCCTTTTCCGGCAGCCAGAATTATTGCCGCGAGGGCATTCATTATATTCCTCCATTATCAGGCTCATCGAGGAGCCTTGATATCGGTATTTTTAGCGTGGGATGTATCAGCTCGGGAGCGATCTCGCAAAGCAACCGCACCGCAAAATCCCGGTTATGAAAATCCGGATGCGGCAGGCAAAGCTCGCTATCGGAAATGATCAGCTCGTCCATGAGCAGGATATCGATATCGATCAGCCGCGGACCCCATTTTAGCTCTCTGGTGCGTCCAAGCTCTGCCTCGATACTCAGCAGGCTGTGCAGCAGATCATGCGGACAAAGCCCGGTGCTGATTTCCAGCACCTGGTTGAGAAAGTCCGGCTGATCGGTCAAGCCATAGGCTTTGGTCTCGAGCACCTGTGAAGCCCGCAGGATGCGTGTATCCCGGAGCCGGCTGATCCTCTCCCGGGCTTGCCCCAGGAGCATTTCGCGATCACCCAGATTGGATCCGAGGCAGAGGTAGGCGATGCTCATCTTTCCCGGGTGAGTTCGACCTCGACCCCGCTCAGGCTTCCCTGGATGGGCACCGAGGGTTTGCTGATCCTGATCTTGACCTTGATCAGGAGTGGGTATTCTGTAAAAAGCTTGTCCGCGATCGTATTCACGCAGCTTTCCAAAAGCTGAAACTGATGCGTCTCGACGATCTCGCGGATATCGGCATAGACCTTCGTATAGTCAATAGTGTCTTCCAGACGGCTGATCTGCGCATCCAGCGCCGGATCGGTGAAGAGCACCGCAGTGACGACAAAGCGTTGCCCCAGAGTGCGTTCCTCGGCGTGCACGCCATGATAGCCATAAAAGACCATCTCGTTCAGGCGGATCTTCATACTTTTGCTCCCAGGCGGATATCCAAGTGATTCCCCATTCTTTTGTCCACGATGCGGACGATCATGAAGCTCCCTGCCATGGCGAGGAAGCCGATCCCGATCGAAGCCAGTTCGGTGAGGAATTTCGCCGCGACCATATAGCCGATGAACAGGAAGACTACCGGCATGAGGAAGATCAGGAGCGATGAGATGATCCGCGTTCGGGGCGAGACCTCGATGGTGACCCGGTCTCCCGGAACCAGGATCAGGTCTGTTTCCAGCTCAAACACTGCCGGTTTGCCTTTGGAGAAGCACATCCCTTGCATTGCGCAGGACTTGCATCCTCCGCCACGTTCCAATTCGACCGTGACTTTTCTGCCGTTGACGGCAGTGACGATCCCGATATCGGTGCTTTCGACTTCAGAACTCAAAGCGTGCTCCTTTGACTATCTTCTTGATGATCATGCTGGTGGAGATGCCGTCCTTGAAATAGACGTTGCTGACCTTGCCGCCACGCCGGGTGACGATATCCGCGCCGACTATGCTTTGCAGATTCCAGTCTCCGCCTTTGACGAGGACATCCGGCTCAATAGCCTTGATCAGTTCCAGTGGTGTATCCTCTTCAAAGGGCAGCACATAAGCTACGGATTCGAGGGCAGCGAGCATCACCATCCGGTCATCCAGACGGATGATCGGGCGGGACTTGCCTTTGAGCCTGCGCACCGAGTCATCGCTGTTTATCCCGACGACGAGGACGTCGCCCTCGGCTGCCGCAGCTTCGAGATAGAGCGCGTGTCCGGCATGCAGGATGTCAAAACACCCGTTGGTAAAGACGATCTTCTTCCCCTCGGCGCGTAGCTGCGAGAGTTCGGCGATCGCTTCTTTGCGGTCTTTCAGTTTATTTTCTATCATGGTCAAAACTCTCTATGGATCGTAATATCTCCGCGGGACTGACGCTCGCGGTTCCCTGCTTGCCGCAGACGACTCCCGCGGCGTGATTGGCGACGGTCGCCGCCTCAAAGATCCCGCTTCCGGAGCAATAGGCGAGCATCAGGGTGCTGATGACCGTGTCCCCGGCGCCGGAGACGTCATAGACCTCGCGGGCAAAGGTCGGGATATGCTGTGGCGCAGGCTCTTCGCCGAAGATGTACAAGCCCCGCGAACCTCTGGTGACGACCAGATAGCGGCAGTTCATCCGTTCTCTCAGCTCTTTGGCGTGCAGCTCAAACTCTGCTTCGCTCTCAAAGTTCAGCCCCAGGTTCTTCTGCATTTCCTGGTAATTCGGCTTAAAGATGTCCACACCGGTATAGGTAAAAAAGTTCTTTTGCTTGGGATCGACGGCGACCGGGATCTGCCTTGTCCCGGCGATCCGGATCGTCTCGCGGATGAGGGTCTGGGTCAAGAGTCCCTTGTTGTAATCCTCAATGATGATCCCCTCGACCTCTGGGATAGCCTCAGCGAGTTTGGCGGCGATCTCCGCTTCCAGAGCGCTGCTGATATCCCGGATGTCCTCATAGTCGATCCGCAGGACTTGCTGATTGACGGAGCTCATCCGGGTCTTGAGAGTGGTGCGTCTGGTCTCGTCCCTGAAGATATGCAGGTCGCTGATCCCGGCTGCTTGCAGCTCGGAACGCAGGGTCAGGGCGACGGCATCGTCACCGCAGATGCCAAAGAGCAGTACCTCTGCACCCAAAGCCCGGAGGTTGAGGGCGACGTTCGCCGCGCCTCCCAGCCGATATTCTTCGCTGACCGCCTGCAGGACGGGCACCGGAGCTTCGGGCGAGATCCTTTCGACCTTGCCCCAGACGTAGTGATCGAGCATGACATCCCCGATCACGAGGATCTTTTTCCCGGGGAATTCGTCCAGAACCGAGCTGATCTCCATCTTAATCCTTCTTGAGCGGATATTCGCCGTTAAAACAGGCGTAGCAATAGCTTTCCGGCTGGCAGACCGAGCCACGCAGGGCGGACATCTCCAGATGTTTCAGGCTATCGACGCCGGACCTTTCCCGGATCTCTTCCAGAGAATAGCGATTGGCGACAAGCTCATCGGCGCGGGGAGTATCGATCCCGTAGTAGCAGGGATTGACGACTTGGGGAGAGCCGATCCGGAGATGGATCTCCTTTGCCCCGGCTTCCTTGATCAGCTTGACTATCTTGCGGATGGTGGTGCCCCGCACGATGGAATCATCGATCAGGACGATCTTCTTTCCGGCAAAGAAATTTGGCAGGACGTTAAACTTTTGCCGGACGCTCTCATCCCGGATGGTCTGTTCCGGCTTGATGAACGTGCGTCCGATATAGTGATTGCGGATCAAGCCGTGCACGAGGGGGATCCCTTTACGCGCGGCATATCCGGCTCCGATGAAGTTTGACGAGTCCGGGACGGGGACGACGCAATCCGGGCAAAGCTCGCTGTCCGCATCCGCAAGCGCGGCGCCGATCTTTTGCCTCACAGCATAGACGTCCTCGCCAAAGTGATGGCTGTCCGGACGGGAGAAATATATGTGTTCAAAGATACAGTGTTTGGTGGTGCGCAACTCGCGATACATATCTGCGTCATTTTCGATGATGGTGATGCCGGAACCGTGCACTCTGATGATCCCCGCGGGAGGGACTTCCTTGCGGTCAAAGACGTCCAGCGTATCCAGAGCGCAGCTCTCGGATGCGACGACGACAGTGCCGTCTGAGGTCTGTCCCCAGACCATCGGGCGGATGCTATAGGGATCGCGGAACATATAGAGCTCGCTACGGGTGGCAAAAACGCAGGAATACGCGCCTTTGATCTCGGTCATCAGCGCGCGGATCGCGTCGATGATCCCGCAGCCGCGTTGCATCTCCCGAGCGATGAATTTGAGGAGCAATTCCCCGTCATTGTCACTATTGAAATACACTCCCTCGGCTTCCAGCTTTTTTCGCAGAGAAGCGTAGTTTACCAGGTCACCGTTCGATGCCAGGGCATAGCCCGGACCCGAAAGAGTTTCCAGGAGGTGCGGCTGGGAGTTGAATTCCGTCGCGCTGCCTTTGGTCGGATAGCGCACGTGTCCGATGGCGATGCTACCCGGCAGACGATCCAGATCTTCCTCGCGAAAGACCTCTTTGACCAAGCCCATCTTCTTGCGCAGCCGGATGACCTTGCCATCGCTGACCGCCATTCCACAGCTTTCCTGACCCCGATGCTGTTCGGCGAACATCCCCAGCGCTGCCATCCGGGCAGCTTCCTGGTTCCCAAATACACCGATGATTCCACACATCAGACACTTCCCTTTTTCGTAAATTTTATCTTGTTTTCCGTCCCCTGGAGCAGACGACGGATATTATCCTTGTGCTTGAGGATGATCATCAGTACGACCGCGACACTCATGACCATCAGGGGGTAATCCGGCTTGACGAGCATGAGCTGCTGCATGATCACCATGACCCCAAATCCCAGCGCGCCGAGGATCGAGCCCAGGGAAACATAGCGGGTGATCGCGGTGATAACGATAAAGCTGAGCAGGGTCATGAGCAGCGCCAACGGAGCCAGAGCGAGGAAGACACCTCCGGCTGTAGCAACTCCCTTCCCACCCTTGAAGCGCAGGAAGATCGTGAAGATATGTCCGAGGATCGCGGCTAAGCCACAGGCAGCTATCCAGCCGGAATCCGAGCCGAGAACTGCCTTGGCAAGCATGACCGTTCCAAAGCCCTTGAGCATATCCAGCAGGAGGATGATGACCCCGACCGTCGTGCCGAAGGCGCGTAGCGCGTTCGTCGCGCCGATATTGCCGCTCCCCGCAGTGCGAATATCGCGGCGGAAAAAGACTCTGCCAACGATGTAGCCGATCGGGACAGACCCGATCAGATAGGCGCTGACCAGCAGGATCAAAAGCTTAATCAAGATCCTCTTCTCCCTTTTTGCGTCCCTTGAAGATCAGCTTGATGCTGACCCCTTCAAAGGCAAAGACTTCGCGGAGTTGGTTATGGATATACCTGCGATAGTTTTCCGTGATCAACGCAGGCTGATTGCAGAAAAAGATGAAGGTCGGCGGTTTGACCGCTGCCTGAGTGATGTAGTAGATCTTGACGTGCTTCCCGCTGGGATGCGTGGGTGGGCGTCTCTCGATGACCTGTTCCATGAACTTGTTCATCTCGGAGGTCGTGATCCGCTTTTCGCTCTCTTCCTCGATCTTGACGATCTGTTCCATGATCCGGTTTATCCTCTGTCCCGTCTTGGCGCTGAGGAACTGCACCGGGGCAAACTGGAGGAAGGGCATCTGCTCGTGCAGGTCTTCGAGGAATTTCTTGGTGCTGTGCGTATCCTTCTCGATCAGATCCCACTTGTTAAAGACCACCATGATCTCTTTCATCTTGCGCTTGGCATAGGACGCGATCTTCACGTCCTGCTGCGAGATCGGCTCATCCGCTGCGACGACCAGGACGACGATGTCCGAGCGGTCAACCGCGTCGATCGTGCGCATCACGGAGAAATACTCTACTCCGTAGGTGACCTTGGTCTTGCGTCTCAATCCGGCGGTGTCGATCAGGATGTAATCCTTACCGTGGTAGCGAAATACCGTGTCGATCGCATCCCTGGTCGTGCCGGGGACATCGGTGACGATCTGCTGGTCACTGCCCAGCATTCGGTTCACGATCGAGGATTTGCCGACGTTTGGCTTGCCGACGACCGCGATGCGGGTGTATTGGGGCTTGACGTTATCTTCGATGTTCTGCGTCTCGGGGAGGAGCTTGAGCAATTCGTCGAGGAAGTTGCCCGTATTTCTCCCATGCGACGCGGAGATCGGGAAGGCATCGCCAAAGCCAAGCTGGAGAAAGTCATAGACTTCCCATTCCAGCTTCTCGCTATCGCTTTTATTGGCAACGAGCATGACCTTGTCCCGGTGCGGAAAGAGGATCTTGGCGATCTCTTTGTCTATGTCCGTGGTGCCGGTCATGGCATCTACGAGGAAGATGATCAGGTCGGACTCGTCTATGGCGAGCAGCGCCTGATGCTTGATCATTTTATCTATTGGTTCATTGGTGTCGAAGACGATCCCGCCCGTGTCCACGAGCTTGAATACTTTGCCGTTCCATTCGACGTCTTCATACTTACGGTCCCGCGTGACCCCCGCTTCAAAATCCACGATGGCATTACGCTGACGACACAGACGGTTGAACAGAGTCGATTTCCCGACATTCGGACGCCCTACGATCGATACTATTTGTTTTCTCATTTTTTGGTGTTTTACCTGATCTTTATTTGGTGCAAGTCTTTTGAGTAGCATAAATTTGTCAAGCGATGCGGAAGAGCCGGGGCGCAGCGCTGGCTTCGCGGTTAATGGGTTAACTGGTTAGTAGGTTAATGGAGGACGAGCCGGGCTCCCGTAGCGTAGCATGCCAATGCTACGACAGTGAATGATTAGCAGATTAACAGATT
>CAYVXJ010000002.1:68609-92711 GCA_964454815.1 uncultured Candidatus Cloacimonadota bacterium
GAGGACTCCCGGAGCCTTTTCTCCGTAGCGTAGCATGCCAATGCTACGACAGTGAATGATTAGCAGATTAACAGATTAGTGATGATGGAGGACTCCCGGAGCCTTTTCTCCGTAGCGTAGCATGCCAATGCTACGACAGTGAGTGATTAGCAGATTAATGGATTAATGATGATAGAGGCAGGCACCGGCTGAAGCCAGTGTTACGATCGTCTCAAGCCCCGTAGGGGCGACATCCCATAGCGATGGGTTCGTTGCGCAGCATAAGACCCTCGTACGGGTTTGCAGCCCATCCTCTCAAGCCCCGTTGGGCGACATCCCATAGTGATGGGTTCGTTGCGCAGCATAAGACCCTCGTACGCGTTTGCAGCCCATCCCCTCAAGCCCCGTAGGGGCGACATTTCAGATAGAAAGCGTATCAACATAGAAGAAGGCATGAGTCCCTTCGGGACGGTATATGGCTTCAATGGTTATGGGATCGGTATTGAGGGCAGGCACCGGCTAAAGCCAGCGCAACGACCGACTAAAGTCAGTGTTACACAGCGTATTGGGGTGGCAAATTCTGTTTGCCACAGCGACCGGAGGTCGCTTGATCAAAGGCAGCTCTGCTGCCTCTGCCGAACAGAATTCGGCAGCCCATATATATCAGCGAAGCGAAAGGAACCTCATCCTGTGCGCCAGCATTCTTTCTTCTTTCATCTTTCTTCATTAGCAAAGCAGCGCCAGCCACTATTCACTCTTAGCTCTTAACTATCAAAGCGGTATCCATTGCATGGATAGTGATCTGCTGGATTCCAGCATCCGCTGGAATGACGGACGCTTCGCTGTGCGGTTAGTAGGTTAACAGGTTAGTTAATGGAGGACACACCGGGGCTGGGTAATGTTGTAGCATTGGCATGCTACACTACGGGGATCGAGCGAAGCATCCGTATCCTCAGCCTGTGCGCCAGCCACTATTCACTATTCACTATTCACTCTTAGCTCTTAACTATCAAAGCGGTATCCATTTCATGGATAGTGATCTGCTGGATTCCAGCATTCGCTGGAAAGACGGACGCTTCGCTGCGCGGTTAGTAGGTTAACAGGTTAGTTAGTTAATGGAGGACACACCGGGGCTGGGTAATGTTGTAGCATTGGCATGCTACACTACGGGGAACGAGCGAAGCATCCGCGACCTCAGCCTGTGCGCCAGCCACTATTCACTATTCACTCTTCACTCGCGAAGCATCTTTCTTCTTTCTTAATTCTTCTTTCTTAATTCAATCCTCCCTCTTTCCCTCCTTGACTCTGTTTAATAAAAAACCTCTCTCCCCCTCTCTGTGTCTCTGCGTCTCTCGAGTCTCTGCGTTTCAAAACTCTCATTCCCCTCTGAGTCTCCCCGAAGTTATCTTTAACTTCATTCAAGTTGAGTACAAGTTGAGTACAAGTTGAGTACAAGAAGACTTAAAGCAGATCAAAGGGAACCGGTCAGCGGGTTCAGAAGAGGAAAGTCGCTTTGATAAAGGGGATCCCAATGAAGTCGCCCATGTCGGCTTGGAGCGGTCTGACCACCCCAAAATCCCAGCTGATGTTCTCCCCTTTCAGGCGAACTCCGCCCGTCAGGATCTGTTCGTTTTCCAGGCCGCTGTCTTCAGGATCTTCGTTGTCATAAAAGTTATATCCGATGCTCTCGAATTCCAGCATTCCGGAGACCCGGCGGGAAAAGCTCTGGATCAGTCCGGCGCCGATCACGAAGTTGTCCAGCGGGTGACCAAATTGCACTCCCGTGCCGATCCCGAGATGAAAGTTCGTCTTCCGGTCGCCAAAACTGAAGACGTTGCCGACGGTCATCATGTTCGGGTCTGGGCTGTAGGACGTCCAGAACGCGGTGGCGAACTTCTCGCTCCTGTAATAGTTATACTTAAAACCGAGGGAAAGGGTGCGGAGCATATCGGTCGTAAAGGGGAAGACCATCCCGGCGGAGAGATGAAGCCGGTCGATCGGAGCATAGGCATATTGCAGGAGCACCAGCTCATAATCGGTGATGGCATGAGTTCCGGCAGGCATGGTGTAGGCAGTCGGGAGGGCAAAGACGGATTGATCCGCTGCGCTGAACTCACGTTCCTGCGCGTTCAAAAATGCGACAGCGATCAAGATCAAGATCATCAAAGTATATTTCATAAGATAGTACCTCATTCCGGGTAAGTTTATTTCGCTTAGTGACAAGATAAGCAATTTTCCTTCCTGCGGCACACAAAAGAAAAGCCCCGCGGAGGCGGGGCTATGGTGAAGATAAGTCTGTAGCTCAGGTCATTTGATCATGAGTATTATCGGGTATCTACGTACGTGTACCCACAAAGATTGCAGCAGGAGCAAACGGTTATCTAAGAGTTTTAGCTCTCCTCAGCGCAAGCAAAGCCACGACTGCCAATAAAACACGTTTCATTTATACTCCTAGTTAACAATCGTGAATTTCGTATGTGCTGACACTCCTTTTGATGTCAGTTTACACATATAGACTCCGCTCTTTAGGGCTTTGCCCTCGAGACTTGATGATGATCCTTGTTTGCTGTATTGAAAATGTGTTTTGCATACCAACTGACCTTTTACATTATACACCTCCATATCAAATGGGTCTCCTTCGGCAAAGGAACTACCCTGTATCATTATCTTGATGGTCGAGTTTTGTTTAGCGGGATTGGGACTGAGCAGGGCTCGAAAAGGCTCATCAGGAACTGGTATGCTTGGATCGGCATTCGCCACCATCTGCTCATTGCCGGTATAGATATAGACCCATCCGACAAAGTCGCCATTGGGGAAATAAATGTCTTCATTTGGCGCGGAAACGGCGATATCGCAGGCTCCATCTCCGTTGTAGTCTCCGGTCACCAGATAATATCCAAAGTTCTCCGTCACATTAAGCTGAGTAAGGTCGCAGAAGCCATTCATTGCGGTTCCACCTAACCAGATAACGAATTTCCGCTCATTGTAGCTCGCGCTGATAACATCGTCAAAACCATCGTTATTAAAATCCCCATATGTAGATGCCCGAAGTGTTGAGTTTCCAAAATATCGCGGTGACAAGCTGATCAGGTCGCTCTCAAGGATGTTGCTTTCTGCACCCATTAATACCTTAATATTCTGTGAGTCTATATACGCCAAGAAATCCGCACAGCCATCATTATTCAGGTCGCCCAGGGGTTTGGTATTTGTTATGATCGGATTTGGAGATTGGTACAAGACTACCTGATTGCTGTAATCCCGTAGTATGTTGCCATAAAACAGCCTGACAAGATACGTCCTTGTCGAGCCATTGGGGATTACTGTGCTCTCACAGAAATCGTCCAATCCGTCATTATTCACATCACCTACGCCACTGAGCTCACATGTATAGCTTCCGCTTCCTTCATTGGCGATGAATGTCTCCATCTCAAATGATCCTCCCCAGAGGATGGCAAAGTAGTAGTTGACGGAGATATAGCCCCAGCCCAGATCGGCAAATCCATCTCCGTCAATATCGCCCAGTTTTCTGATGCTTAATAGCTCACCTGCTGCGGGCAATTGCATCACAATATCAGGAGTCTGTAAGCTATTACCTCCGCTGAAGTAGATCCAGCATTCATCAAAATACCTGCGATCCGGGTATAATACCAGCATAAAAAGGTCATCGTATCCGTCTCCATTCATATCCCCGGCGTTATCGATACTCAGGATCCTTCGCCCCTCTCCCTGCGGATAATCTCCTTCGACAGATAGTCCCGCCGGCGTCGCCGAGTTAAACTCAGGCCCGCCGAAGTAAATATAGACTTTCCCTCGTGAAGACGTAGTTGGATACTCATAGCCATAAGAAAATGCGCATACTGCAAGGTCATCGTACCCATCACGATTGAAATCCAGAGTTGCCATGGAAGATCCAAAACTCGAGCAATAGTGCTCTCCGGCGAGAACCGCTATCTGATCCACATGATTAATAGATAGAAGGCTGGTAAGAGCGGATAAGATAAGAAATAATGATACGACATACTTCAGATGGTGAGCTCTCCCATCCCACTCTGCGCTACGAAAGGGGCTTCTCAAAACACTATTCGATCTCATGGTTACCTCCGGAGAAATGATCCGATACATCTATATAACATTCCTTCCAAATTCGATTCTGTGTACTACCCGAAATGTGTCAAGAATTAGTTTACTGCAGCTATAATTATTATTGTCAACATGATAGCATAGTAATATCGCGAAAGCCGTATAAAAAAAGTGCGATCACTGTCAAAAAAACGTGCCTACTGTCCAGCTTATATATATGAGAGGTGGTTTTTCTTAGCTCGAAAATGTCATCAGATCTTTAGCAGCGCAGAGAGTGAAAAAAGGAAACGGGCACCCGAAGGTGCCCGTGTGAGAAGAGTATATAGTTGGGTTATTTCATCATGATCATTTTGCGGGTGGTGGAGTAGCTCCCGGCTTGCATCTTGTAGAAGTAGACACCGCTGGAGGTCATTCTGCCGGAGGCATCTGTTCCGTTCCAGACGACGCTGTGCTTGCCGGCGGTCATTGAGCCGCTGACGAGGGTTTTGACGAGCTGACCCTTCTGGTTGAAGATATCGATGTTCACGTCCGCATCCTGAGCCAGGCTAAAGCTGATCGTGGTCGTGGGGTTGAAGGGATTCGGGTAGTTTGCGAAGAGCTCAGTCCGCAGCGCAGGCAGGACGGGGTCGTTATTGGGGGTAGGCTGGTAGATGTTACCGGCTCTTCCCCAGGAGCCGAGATATGCTCCCCATTCGATGGATTGGGCGGGACGCTTGATATCGACGACGTAGTAGCCGGTGTTGTCCGGGATGACGATGTCCATGTCATTATCATTGTCGATGTCGCTGAGGGCACCGGAGATCTTGATGTTACCGCCGAGGGTGTAAGGGAAGTTAGGGGATTCAGTCCCGTCTTTGCGGACGGAATGGAGCTTGCCATTGGTGTCGCCAAAGATGATCCCGGCGAGGTTGCTGTTGTCAAAACGGGCAACGACGGGAGTGCATTCGACGGCGGTGCCGATATTGATCGGCATTCCGCTGAGGTTCGTTCCATCGGGGTTCATGATGTAGAGAGCGCCGGCAGCGGTGATCACGATAAGCTCGGGAGAACCGGCGTTATCGACGTTAGCGACGACGGGTGAGGTCTTGATCTGGGAGCCGATGTTCTTCTGGAAGAGCACGGAACCGTCATGGTTGATGCCGTAGAAATAACCGGCGGTGCTGGTGGTGATCAGGATCTCAGGATTGGGATCGGCGTCGATATTGGCGATGGTCATACCGTTCTGGGAACCGCCTTGCAGGGTCACGGGGAAGCCGGTGATGGCTTGTCCGGTCGCGCCGTTGATCGCGTGGAGGATCCCGTTCAGGGTGATGACGATGATCTCCATGGTGTTATCGCCGTTGAGGTCAGCGATCGCGGGGGGAGCCAAGACCGCGCCACCAAGGGTCACGGGGAAGCCGGAGGCAACGGAACCGTCGCCATTGAAGACGTTGAGGATGCTGCTTTGGGTCACGGCGATGACCTTGTTTCCACCGGTCGCGCCGAGTCTGGCGATGACCGGTCCGCCACGCAGAGTACCGCCGGCGGGATTGCTCCAGACCTGCTGTCCGGCTTGGTTGATCAGTACGATGTTCCCTGCTTGGGTCGCGACGGCAAACTCCATGTCGGAATTGCTGTTGACGTTACCCATTGCTACGGAACCGATGATCGCGCTACCGGTATTGAAGGGGAATCCGGGAAGCTCGTTCACGCCGTCTTTCTTCATGGCGTGGACCTTGCCGGTCTGGTCGCCAAAGACGACTTCGCGGTCGGTATCGGCATCGAGGTTATAGATGATCGCAGAGCTGGGAGCGGCACCGGCAAGATTGACAGGCCAACCGGCTTGGATCAGGGAAAGGCTGACGCTCAGAGGCAGAGCCTTGGTATAAGGATATGCGGCGGTGGGATTTGCGGAGACCACAACTTCAAAGGGGATCGGTTCGGAAGGCAGAGTGCTGACCGTGGAGAAGCGGAAGGGCTGGGAATTGTTCCAGAGGGAGCTTCCTGCTCCAAGGGTTCCGTAGGTCGCGACGGAGTCGATCACGGTCACGCCCGGATAGTGGCAACGCAGAGTGGCGGTCAGGTTGCTGGCGGTGAGCCAGCTCAGACCGGTCTGAGGATCCATGTAGTTATTGAGGAGGACTTTGAGGCGGATCTCATCGCCGGGATTGGCGACGCCGTCTCCATCACCGGACATCTCGTAAAACTCGGTGTCTTCGATGGTGATATTCGGGATCTTGTCATACATCGTGGCGGCGAAGGCATTGACGCGACCGCTGCCAAGCTTTCCGACGTAGCTGGGATTCAGGTCATATATGTAATCTGAGGTGTCCATAAGGCGCTGACGCAGCTGAGTCGCGGTCAGGTTCGGATTGACGGACTTGACGAGCGCGGCTACTCCGGCGACGATCGGGGATGCCATGGAAGTTCCATCATAGGAGTCATAACCGTTGTTGGAGATGATCGTGGAGAGGATGCCTTCTCCGGGAGCCATGATGTCGATCGTGGCGCCGAAATCCGAGAAGGAGGCTTTGAGGTCGTTCTGTCCGGAAGCAGCGACGCAGAGAGCGTTCGTGCAGTCCGAAGGATAGTCTTGATAGCTGGCGGTATGCTCGGTGTTGTCGTTACCGGCGGCGGTCACGACCAAGGCACCGATAGTGGTGCAGTAATTGACTATCTGGTTTGGATATGCGCCGGTGCCGGGTCCGCCCCAGGAGGCATTCACGACGTCCGCGCCAAGCTCAGCGGCATACTTCAGCTGGTCATAACCATAGGAGATACCGGTCGAGTTTGAGGTGTTGGAGGCGCCTTTGCAGCTGATGATCGAGGCGATCGGAGAAGTTCCGGAGACGCCTATCCCGTTGTTCCCGACTCCCGCGGCGCAACCGGCAACGTGCGTGCCGTGGTCGTTGTAAGCCCAGGTTTGGATCGGGTTGTTGTCGCTATTGAAGAAGTCCCAGCCAACGAGGTCGTCTGTCTTAGCTCCGCCTTCGCCGGCGTCTGAGCCGTTACCACCGGTGATCGTTCCGGCGTCCCAGTTAATGGTCATTCCGGCAGATTCCGCGGGGTTGATCCAGATGTTGGCGCGCAGATCCGGATGGTTCCATTTGACCCCGGAGTCGCAGATCCCGATCTTTACGTCATAGCTGCCCTGGGTGTAATCCCAGGCTTCGGGAGTGCGGATGCGGTTGTGCACATATTGGGAGGAGAGCATCGGGTCGTTTGGCACCCAACGCAGACGGTTGATCGTCTCAAACTCCGCATAATGCAGCGCGGGGTCTTTGGCAAGCGCCGCGACGGCAGCGTCCATCTTCTCGTCAGAGGCAAGGTGGATGCGGTAGATGTTTTGGATATACATCCCGTTCTCGTTGTATTCGGGATACTTGACGTAAGAGTAAAGCTGTTCCAGATTGGTGATCTGATACTCTTTGGCAAGCATATCGAAGGAGCTCAGCCCGGTCTTTACCACGCCGTTCTCCAGAGTAAAATCAAGCCGACCCTGAGCATTGCCCACGGCATCTTTGGTAAAGCACGCGATGATCGAGCGTGAATAGAAAAGATCGGGGTCAAATTGGAGGGCAGACAGGAAGCCGATACTCAGTATCAGCACTAAAACTGTCATCAAGTTCTTCATTGGCACCTCAGGTGTTTATAGTTTTTCTCACCGTATTTTGTTCTGGTGAATCCGTCAATATCTTTTAGCAAGTGGCGTTCCTAATAGAGGATAAGTTTTTCCCGCTGGGTATAGGCAAGGCTGTAGTTTTCCCGCAGGAGAGCGTTTTGCTCCTTCGCCAGATCCGGATCGAGACTGATCACCTCAAAGGCATCTGCCCGGGCGAGCTTGAGGATATCCTGATCGCGCAGGATATTGGCAAAGCGAAAGCGGGGCAGACCGGATTGCTCGCGTCCGAACATCTCGCCGGGACCGCGGAGCTCGAGGTCTTTCTCGGCGATAACGAAGCCATCGGTTGTCGCGTTCATGGTCGTGAGCCGTTCCCGGGCGACCGCGGTGCAGGGCAGGTGCTGGATCAGGTAGCAATATGCCTGTTCGGCTCCACGTCCGACCCTTCCGCGCAACTGGTGCAACTGCGCCAGCCCAAAGCGTTCCGCATGTTCGACGATCATGACGCTGGCATTTGGCACATCGACGCCAACCTCGATCACGGTGGTCGAGACGAGGATCTTGGTCTCGCCGGACTTGAACCGCAGCATGATCTCCTCTTTTTCCCGCGCCGGCATCTTCCCATGCAGAATAGCGGAGGAATACTCCGGGAAGACCTTGGTCTTTATATGCTCAAAGAGCCTTTCCGCGTCCAGCATCTCGACCTTTTCCGATTCCTCGATCAGGGGACAGACGATATATACCTGCCTGCCTTTGCCGAGTTCCTTCCGCGTTTCTTTATAGACCAGATCGATCTTGTTATTCGAGCGGACGAAGGTCTGGATCGGCTTGCGGGTCGGAGGAAGCCCATCGAGGATGCTCAGTTCCAGGTCGCCATAGACGGTCATCGAAAGGGAACGGGGGATAGGCGTGGCGGAGAGGTAGAGGAGATCGGGATGCTTGTCCTTACGGGCGAGCATGGCGCGCTGTTCGACTCCGAAACGATGCTGCTCATCGACAGCCACGAAACCGAGCCGGGCAAAGCTCACGTCGCTCTGCAGGAGCGCATGCGTCCCGATGACTATCTGAGCTTCGCCGGAGGCGATCTCCTGCTTCTGCTGCGCTTTGCCCTTGTAGTTCCCCCCTTTGAGGAGGAGGATGCTCACCGGGAGCCCTTCCAGGAGGCGGGAGATATTGGCATAATGCTGGTCGGCGAGGATCTCGGTAGGCGCCATCAAGGCTGCCTGATAGCCGTTATCAACCGCCAGAAGCATGGCAAAGAGGGTGACGATGGTCTTTCCGCTGCCGACGTCTCCCTGCAAGAGGCGGGACATCTGCTTTGGACTGCGCATGTCGTCATAGATCTCGCGGATGACCTTGATCTGGGCATTGGTCAGCCTAAAGGGAAGCTTGTGATAGAGCTGGGTCTTGAGCTCAGCTTTATCCGCAAAGGTGATCCCTTGTGGTTCCGCATTGTGATGATAGCGATGGCGCGCCCACATGATCTGGCTATAAAAGAGCTCCTCATAGGCAAAGCGTCTGCGGATCTCGTCGATCTCCGCGGGATCACTTCCGAAGTGCATCTTTTGCAAAGCGGTCTTGCGGTCGAGGAACCGGTGCTTTTCCAGCAACTCGGCGGGAAGGTTCTCGGTGATCATGGAGGCGAACTGCGAGAATACCTGATAGACGATCCGTCGCAGATATTTCTGGGTCAGGCTGGCGGTCAGCCGATAGACCGGGAGGGTCGAGCGGGTCTTCCACCAGTCGTGCTCCTCATCCCCAGGATTCTCCAGCAGTTCAAAGTCGGGATGGTTCAGCTGCATCTGCCCGTTATAATCGTTCAAGGTCCCGCTGAGCCAGATATAGTGCCCGGGGAGGAATTGCTTTTCAAACTGCGGCGGATAGCGAAACCAAGTGCAGATCAGCGGAGAAGTCCCATCCGTGACCCCCAGGGTGAGGATGTTCATCCCGTTCTTGGCAGCGCGGACGTCCACCCAACTGATCATCGCCGTGAGCGAGATCTTCTCCCCGAGGCTGACGTCGCTCAGGATCGCATTCATCTTGCGGGAGATGTAATTCACGGGGAAGAACTCCATGAGGTCTTTGACGGTGTCAATCCCCAGACGGGCAAGCTGACGCGCTCTGGCTTCTCCGACTCCTTTGACGAACTTGATCGACATCGCGAGTCCGGAGGGATTAGTGCCTTTGACGCTATCCTTCTCTCCCGCTTTCTGATGCGGCTTGTCTTTCGCTCCGCTGTCCCGGCTGTCGTTCATGACTCTCCTCTGCTCCGGCATAATAGTCCCTTTTCTCCCCGGAACGCTCTATGATCAAGCATTCCGGCAAGTCAAGCCAATATCCCGTCTCAGCCCGGGAATGTCAATCTTTTTCCTCTGATATGGCGGTGCTCCGGCGTTTTTTCTCTTGACTGCTCTCACAAGATGAGTTAAATTGTATCTGTGCCGTTTGAGCGTGCATATATGTTATTATCATTTTTATCTTTAACTCTATCAGACTGAATACTTGAAACAAGGAGAAATGCTATGTCATTATGGAAACGACTCAGTTTGGCGCTGGTAGCGATAATCTTGATGTCCTGTGCCAACGCCAATATCGGCTTGGAAAACGCGAACGGGAAAAGCCCCGTCGTGCAAGTTGTCAAGAACGTCAGTGAAGCGGTCGTCCAGATCCGCGTCGAAGCGAAGATCACCGTCACGAATAACACCAATCCTTTTTTGAACGACGATTTCTTCCGTTATTTCTTCCCGCAGCAACCTCAGCAGCAACAGCGCCCCGTAACCTCCATGGGTAGCGGCTTCATATATGAATACAACCCCGATACCCGGGAAGCCTTCATCATGACGAATAACCACGTCGTCGAACAAGGTCCCAAGGGGACGATCACCGTGACCCTTGCGGACAAGATCAGCTATCCTGCGACCGTTGTCGGGTTGGATCCCAATACGGACGTAGCCGTGATCAAGATCACCGTGAAGGAAGACGAGAGGATCACCGTCGCTCCCCTGGGAGATTCCTCGAATCTCGATATCGGCGATTGGGCGATCGCCATCGGCAATCCCTTCGGGGATATCGGGCTGGATCGCACCGTGACCTTGGGCGTGATCTCCGCTTTGGGGCGCGCCAATCTGAACTTCGGTGACAATTCCCCTGTATATCAGGATTATATCCAGACCGATGCCGCGATAAACCCCGGTAATTCCGGCGGTCCCCTGCTCAACATCCAAGGCAAGGTCATCGGGATAAACGCAGCGATCACCAGCACTTCCGGCGGAAGCATCGGTATCGGCTTTGCCATTCCGATCAACCTCGCCAAGCGCGTCGTCGATGATCTCGTCGCCTCCGGCAAGGTCACCCGTGCTTACATCGGCATCCAACCCCAAGAGATCACCAATGACCTGATGGAAGCCTTTGAACTCCGCGAAGTCTCCGGTGTCCTCGTCTCCAACGTTGAGAAGGACTCCCCGGCGGAAAAAGGCGGGCTCAAGGTCGGTGACGTCATCGTCGAATTCAACGGTGAGAAGATCCCGAACGTGTCCAAATTCCGCATTGCCGTCGCCACTTCGAAGATCGGGGACAACGTTCCCGTCAAGATCATCCGTGAAAACGACATCATGACCGTGAATATCAAGCTGGAAGCTTTCCCGGATGAAGGCGTCGTTGCCGGTGATGACGGCACCTCAAAGACGATCACCTCCAGCGGGATAAACATCGAAGCCATCGACAGCCAGTATGCCAAACAGCTCGGCGTCACCAGCGACAAAGGCGTCGTCATCCGTTCGGTCGATCTGGACAGCCCCGCTGCCAAGAGCGGTCTCACCGCGGGGATGATCATCCTCAAGGTCGGGCAAGTGGACGTCAACAGCCCCGAAGACTACAAAAAGGCTATGAACGACGCGATCAAAGCTCTGGAAAACAAGACCAATAAGAGCGTTCGTCTGCTCATCTCCGACAAAACCGGCAGAAACAGACAGTTCGTTCCGCTAAAGTTCTAATCATACAAGCCATTGTCCATCAAGGGATCACCGACAAGGTGATCCCTTTTCCTTTGCCCGGGAAACCTTAGCCGGTCCCTCCGGTTTACCGCCTGATCCCGGCAATATCCCCCTTCTCCTGCTCCGGATCTGCAGGTAGTCTTCTTGAAGTCTTCTTGTACTCATCTTGTACTCAACTTGAATGAAGTTCAAGAAAACTACGTGGAGACTCAGAGGGGATTGAGAGTTGTGAAACACAGAGACTCAGAGAAGCGGAGACACAGAGAGGGGGAGAGAAGAGATTTTATTAAAACAGAGTCATGAAGTAAAAGAGGGGATTACTTGAATTAAGAAAGAAGAATTAAGAAAGAAGAATTAAGAAAGAAGAAAGATGCTTCGCCAGTGAAGAGTGAATAGTGGCTGGCGCACGGGCTGGGGATGCGGATGCTTCGCTGGTTCCCCGTAGTGTAGCATGCCAATGCTACAACACTACCCAGCCCCGGCTCGTCCTCCACTAACCTTCTAACCCGTTAACACATTAACCAGTTAAACATAAGCAGGCGAAAAGCACCGGAGGGAGACCTCCCGGATATGGATCAGTTCAGCGCTGTGACTCGATAGAACTTTCTATTGGTGGCTGCAGGTCCAGACCAGAAGAGGTTTGGGCTGCTGCTGATCAGGGTGAAGGGTCCGTCCGGGCTGTCTGAGGCGTAGATCCTGAAACCGGTATGCGGGTAGGGGTATTCCCAGCTTAGGTGGACGGGATTTGCCCCGCTGGCTTGAGTGATCGTCAGGTTATAGACGGGCATGATACCGTTGAGTTGCCAGGAGATCCGGTTGTAGGGATCGGATTCAAAGCTCGCACCGCTGAAGGCACCGCTATAAGCGATGAATGTGACGTCACCGCTATTCACGGATTTACGGACGTTCCCCGCTCCTCCCCAAGTATTGGTCAGGAATTGCGCGCCATTCACGGTAAAGCTCTGGGAATTGTCTATCCTAAGGAGATAGCCTCCGCTCGCGCCATTCCAAAAGCGGCAATGCGAGAGGGAAGTGACGGGATCGACCAGGGCTCCGGAAAGGAGATGGACGCCATTTTGATCGGTGTACTCAAAGCTCGTCCATGTGGCAGAGAGCGTTCCACCCTCATAAACGTTCAGCGTGTAGTAGCCGCTGCCTCCCGAGCGGGTGATCGTCGCATATTGGGACTCGTTCCCTTCGCTCCGCAAAATACCGTTGTAAAAAACGGTCAGATCCCATCCGGGCTGCATTTGCAGGGTCGATCCGGCGGGGAGGTACAGCTCGCCATAGACGTACATGACTCCCTGGTCGTCCAGGAGATAGCCGTTTAGGTTTAGGGTACCGCTATCGATACTGACCATTCCTTGGGTGTAAGTATCACAGTAAAGAGTGACCGAGGCTGCGTCCGTCTTTGCCACGGTGAGAGCCGGGAGGTAGTTATCCCCCGTCACATATAGGCTGGAGCTATTCGAGCCAATCAAGTTCAGGGAACCCCAGATGGGCTGGTATGCACCGGCTTCCATCGCCGTGAAGCTCCTGCCAAAGGTCAGCATGGCATTGCTGAATATCCGCGTGAGGTGTCCGGTCATTTGGACGTTATTGTTCCTGATCTCAAAAGAGCCATTGTCGATGTCCATTCCACCGCGGAGATAGACGGTTCCGCGGATGTCGAACCAGGGAGCGTCATTGACGAAGCTACCCCAATCGATACTGAGCATGCCGGTTGCGGGGAAATTAAAGAATCCGTGTGTGGTGACGGAGCCGGGACCGACATCGAGACTGCCGGACAGGTTCAAAGTCGTGGCGACATCGAGAGATCCGCCATCGCCGACGATCATCGAGCAATTCTCGTTTATCAGGAGCGAGGAAGTCTGGCAATTACCTTCATTCAGGTTTAGGGTGACCATCCCGCTCAAGGTCAGGGCACCATTCACCTTGAGGGTTGCACCGGCAGTGCTGGTATAGGAATAGACGGGATCTTCATCGGAGGCGGAGATCTCCAGGGAACCAAAGGCGGTGAGGCTTGAGTTATTGGCGAGCGTCGCCCCGTAGGGGTTGTTCAGGATGACGGTCGAACCGCTCAAGACCGCGCTGCTCGCTGTCCCGAAGGTCCAGGAACCGGAGCAGGTGATCGTCCCTCCGCTTACCTGTGCGCCGCCGTTCCAGATGACGTTATCATTGACGTTCAGAGTTCCGGAGCTCATCTTTAGCTGCCCGAGAACCTGCATGTCGTTGGTCACATTGACGGTGTGACCGCTAACATCAAAGACGCCATTGAGGATCAGCAGTTGGTCCGAGAGGTTGAAATCACCCCCGGCAAAGACTGTATTGGCACGGGTCAGATGGATCACAGAGCCATCTCTGGCGGTCTTGAAAGTGTGATCCTCACGGGTGGAGGTCTTGTTCACCACCAACGTTTTGAGATAGCTGCCTGGGGCGACAAAGACGGAGGCATTCGCCCCGCCCCAGAGTTCGATGTATCCTCCCTGGGGGTTGAAGTCCGGGCGTTCCACAGTAAAGTCCCCCGTGGTGCGGATATAGCCGCCGGTGATGTTCTCGATCAGAGGATAGGCGCTGCTGATCAGGATGTCCTGATCACGCACGTCAAAGAAGCCTCCGCTCATGGTAAAATTAGTAGTGCCGAGATACGCCATCCAGAGGGCTCCGCCACCACCACGAATGGTAAAGTTGCCATTGCTGATGGTGATATTGGCAGAGCGCAGATCGACGTAGTGACTGCTGTCCTGGCTAAAGTCTATGCTCCCGGAACTGAGGATATAGCTCCCGAAGATGCCGTCATCGGCGAGGTCGGCAGCTGTCAGGCTGCCTCCGCTGACGTTGACCGTCCCGGATGTCCAGTCATAGACTGAACACACTACCGTCGATCCGGAGGGAATGAGCAACTGCCCGATCTTGTTGAGCTCGAGGGTATAAAATGTCTCGGTGCTGACAGTCTGGTTCACCTGTCCGTTAAACACGACGCGTCCGGTTCCCTCATAGAAGCCATTCGCTCCGGCGTTATTGATCCAGTTTCCGCCCACTGCGAGGGTATTTCCACCGCAGCTTAAGTAGCCGGAGAGGATGCTGAGATCGCCCCCGACGATGATGTTTGAGGTGCTGAGGCTGACTCCGGCGGTGCCGGACTTGGCGATGGTCAGATGGCGCAGATAGCTGCCGCTGCTATCGATGCGCAGGGCGGAACTGGTCGTTCCTTCACAGCGGAGCGTTCCGCTGTATAAGCTGATAGTCCCGCCGGAATAGACGTTCAGACCGCCTTTGAGAAGGGTCGTTCCCGCGTAGCCTTGATACAGAGTTCCGCTGTTGACGTAGATCCCGCCGTTGATAGTCAACGCAGCGGTATTGGCGCTGCTTATCGTGCAGGCACCGGCACCGCTCTTCTCGATCCGGAGGTTGTAGATGTCCGAGGGATCATCGCAGTAAATGGTGGACGAGGTCGTCCCGGAGAACTCCAGATAGCCGTTGGTGATGTTCAGGTTAGCTCCGCTGGAGATACGCAGGTCTTCCTCAATGACGATGTCCGCTCCGGAGGCGTTCATAACGAGGTTTGCTCCGCTATAGAAAGTCAGGTCGTCATAGACGTAGAGAGAGGCATCATTCGAGGTCAGGCTGAGGTCGCCATAGCAATCCAGGTTATTCGCGACCTCGAGGTTGCCCGTCGTGATGACCAATTCTCCCGCAGCCTTGATGGTGAGGCTCTTGCAGGCTTGTCCCGGCACGCGGATAAAGGGGTAATATAGATAGCCCTCGTCCACGACGACGTCGTCATCTACCGTCGGGACGGTTCCAGAGCTCCAGTTCAGGGGTTCGGTCCATTCCGTGCCGGCTACTCCCAGCCAGCGATTTGGCGCGGTATTTGAGATAGTGAAAGTAATGGTCGATCCTCCGGCACTGCCGACATCCGTGATGACGAGGTTGCCGGGATACTCATCAGCACCGTCGCCATAGAGCCAGGGCGATGGATCCGTCCCGGTATAGAGATCCGTTCTGCCGGATTGGAGGGACAGATATCCGTTGTCGATCCAGCCATTATCGTTATTGGGGTTGACCCCCGGGCGAAAGACGTAGAGTTCATCGGGTGGACCATAGGGATTGCCCCAGAGAGCCGAACCGCTATAGCTGGAGATCACCCGATAGACGAGTAAGCCCGATGCCGGAACTCCTGACTCATAAGTCCCTGTATCCCTGCGGTATTCCAGCATATAGAATTCATTCGCGCGGGTCGAGGCGATCTTGTAGCAGGCAAAGGGGTTTTGGTCTATCGCCGTGAGGGTATATTGAGTGGGGGTCGAGGATGGGGTGATCACCGGGGGAGAGGATATCCACCCGCCGTATTTATGCTTCATGTAGGTCGTGTGATGCTGGGGAGGGTTGGATTGCGAGCACATGGTATCCCAACTGCCTACGGGATCAAGGTTGTTCTCGTAGTGATAGAGATCGGGGAAGTTCAACGAATGGGAAAACTCATGCGACAGAACTCCGGTCTCCACATCATCGGAGAACTGTAGGTTATAGTCCGTGACCTGCAGCAAGCCGATCATTGACATGACGTAGGGATAGAGCCGGTTGTGATGTGGCCAGAGGATGTTTCCGCGAGTGTCGGAAGCACCTTGGCAGATAAAGATGATGTTATCGACCTCGCCATCGTTATCCGCATCGAGATCGAGCGAACCGGGGATGGAAGGGGAGACGCTGTTGACGGCATACCACAGCATCATAAAGAGTCTGGTTCTTCCTTCGCTATCCGAGCTGTAACCGATCGGGTTCGAGCCAGACCAGGGAGAGAAATAGCCCCGATTGTGACCGTCCTGGAAACTGCGGATTGTCCCGCCAACGGGGGCAGGATAGAAGGTGCTGTTGACGGTCAATTGATTCGAGCTTTCCTCGCGGAAGAAACCGCGTAGCGAAGGCTGAGAGGAGGAATTGAGCATGGTCTCATAGCCGGAGATCGGCTGAGTATATTCGGCTTGATCGAGGAACCTGATGAAGATCACGAGGTTGTTCAGCGTACCGGTTGTCGGAGCGTGTCCTTCCCTGCCGGCGAGATAAGTCGGATCAGCTTCGATGGCTTGGCGGATCGAGGTCCCGGAGGGGAGAAGACGGGGAGTAAGCCCCAGGCTCTTAGGATCGGACTTTCCCACCACATGCTGGGTGGGGATGAGCTTGTCCCTGCTCAGATCTGCATAGACGGCGAGATCGGTCTTGGGGTCGATCACGACGGTATAGCCGTCTTTGTCCGAGAGATAGTGAAAATATTCGTCGCCGCTGAGCAGGAGTTCGACCTCATACTCGCCATTCTGGCTGTGAGAGACGGGACGATCGATAACTCGGTTGCCAAACAGGCTGAGTGCAAAGATACAAAGCAAAAGCACCAACATTCTTTTCATAATAGCTCCTTCAGGGCGATCATGCTCTCCGGCGAACCGCATCAAATGCACTCCGGAGACCTAAGATATATGTTTTGTCCTTATACGGAAACTGTCAAGAAATATCTATAGGGCAATTGCTTGGCATCTGCTTTGTTCAGCAGGAGGCGATATCCTCCGGGGAGACGAGTTCCTGCTCACCGCTGCTGAGGTCTTTGAGCATGACCTTACCGGCTTTCATCTCGTCCTCGCCGATGATCATGGCATAGCGCGCTCCGGAGCTGTCCGCGGCTTTGAGCTGGGCTTTGAAGGATTGCTTGTCCGGATCGAACTCGACGTAGAGCCCCGCAAGGCGGAACTTGTTGATGTAGGGGATGATCCACTCTCTGGCGGTTTCGCCCATGGCAACGACGTAGTAATCGGGGCGGATGGGCTCGCTCAGGGAGATCTTCTCCGCATCGAGGGCGAGGAGCAGTCGCTCGATCCCGCCGGCAAAGCCGATCGCCGGGGTCGGCTTTCCGCCAACCTGCTCGATCAGTCCGTTGTAACGTCCGCCACCGGCGAGGGAATTCTGCGCTCCGAGTCCATCGTATATGATCTCAAACGCGGTATTGGTGTAATAATCCAGCCCACGCACGATACGCGGATTGATGGTATAGGGGATCTGCATGAGTTCCAGATAGGAACGAACTTTATCAAAATGGGCTTTGCACTCCTCGTCGAGATAGTCGAACTGAGAAGGGGCATCCTTGGCGATCGACTTGCAGGACGGGACTTTGCAATCCAGCAGACGGCGGGGTTTGAGCTCATAGCGTTTCCGGCAATCCGGGCAAAGCTCGTCCAAGTGCGGGGCAAAGAACTCCCGCAGAACGGTCTCGTAGGTTGCGGCGCAATCGGGACAGCCGACGCTGTTTATCTCCAGCCGCAGGGACTTTAGCCCCAAACGGGTGAGGAATGACCAGAGGATGGCGATCACTTCGGCGTCGAAATAGGGGTTGTTGCTGCCGATGAACTCGATGCCGTATTGGTAAAACTGGCGATAGCGTCCTGCCTGAGGACGATCATAGCGGAACATGGGTCCCCAGTACCAGAGCTTGTTTATACCCTTCTGATCCATACGGTTTTCGACATAGGCGCGGACGACTGGAGCAGTCCCTTCCGGACGCAGGGCAAAGCTTCTCTCTTTGCGGTCGGTAAAGCGGTACATCTCTTTCTGGACGACGTCCGAGCTTTCGCCGGAAGAGCGCTCGAACAAGCCGCTTTGCTCAAATATCGGCGTCGTGATCTCCGCATAGCCAAAGCTGGCTGCGGTCGCGGTAAATACGCTGCGCAGGGTCTGCCACTTTGCCGAATCGGCTGGCAGGATGTCATAAGTTCCACGGGGTACTTTGTATTCCATAATTATCCTCTGGGTTCAAAGAAATGAGAAGGGTATTTGACGTCAATGAGATAAAGTCCTCCGGGAGGAGCCGGGACTACCAATGTCTGTTTGGGCTCGGCTTCCGAAAGGATGCGTTCGATGACCTCGGGTGCGAGATCCTTGGTGCAAGTATTGGCAAGAGTGCCGACGATCCGGCGAACCATATTGTGCAGAAACCGATCCGCGGTGATAATGAATTCCCAGTACGTGGGATGCTCGTCGATCTCGAGGCGCTTGACCTCGCAGACGTGGTTCGGGATCTCCGGATTGAGCTGGGCGAAGGAGCTATAGTCATGCTTGCCGATCAGGGGTTGCGCCAGTTCCCGAAGCTTGTTCAGGCTGAGTCGCTGATTGATCAAGTAGCCCATATAGAGCCTTTGGAAGGGCACTATCTCTTTGGCGAGCAGATAGCGGTAGCTCCTCTCATACGCCTGATAGCGCGCATGCAGGGTGAGCGGAACGTCGAGAGCTTCGAGCACGCGGATGTCATGATCCAGAAGGCGGTTCAAAGCCTTGACGATCTGCTCTCCGGTCATCCTGCCATCATAGTCAAAATGCGCGTATTGAGCGATGGCATGGACGCCGGAATCCGTCCTACCGGAGCAAACCAGGGATATATCCACTCCCGTCATCCGCCGCAAAGCCCGTTCGAGGGTTGCCTGGATGCTGCGGGCATGGGGCTGGATCTGCCAGCCGGAGAATCCGCTGCCGTCGTAGGCGAGCTTGAGGAGGATCCTGCGCTGCGGGCTCACATTGCCCCCACGACCACCAGGACGGAGAGAAACACTATCCCGATAAAGTTATCCATAGAGAGGAACTTCCGATCGGTAAGTCTCTCGGCAAAGCTCTTGCGGATATGCTCTTCGACGCTGACCGCATGCGCATAGTTCTCTTTGACGACCTGGGCAAACGCCGTGAAGATCTCGGCGATGCTATCCCCGCGATTGATCTTTTTCTCGCCCATCAGGAGGAAGTAATTACGGATAAAGAGCGACGTCGCCAGGATCAGATAGACGAGTCGTTCCGCGGGTTTGAACCTCTGGAGTCTGCGGGTGTCGTGGATGAAGTGCGGGATGTCGATAGTTCCCAGGCAATAGACGGTAATGATCAGGAAATAGACGATCTGCAGGGAAAAGAGGAGCATGTCCGGGAAGCCTACCCCAAAGAGGGTGGCAAAGATCCAGTACCCGGCGAGGAAGGCGATGATCTTGCGCAGGGCAAAGGCGAGCTTGGCAAAGATGGGAAGATCCAGAAGAAAGTAGAGCAGGAAGATCCCGCCGGAGGTCAGCAACTGACGAAATGAGGCATCGAAACCGAGACTAAAGGCGATGATCAGAATGATGAGCTTGAGCCAAAAGCTCTGTCCGAGAAAGATGCTCCGCCGGACTCTCATTCAAACGTAGGTTCCTCGAAGCTTCCGGGTGGGGTCTCAGGTGCCGGGGGAACGGGTTCCTCTTCCTTGATCGCGGGCTGCGACTCGCTTGGTTCGGTCTGCTCTCCGGTGAGTGAGGGCTGTGCCTGTTCCTCAGGTGCCGGCTCGGTCTCGCTTTTCGCGGGGCTTAGGCTGTCGCTGACCGCTGTCGAATCAGCCGGGATCAGGGGAGACAGGCTGTCCGCTATTGCAGACGAACTGTCGGCGAGGGTGATATCCCGATAGATGAGGAAGTTCGTTCCGTCAAAGAAGTTCCGCGTCATCCTTCCGTAGTCTCCGGAATTGGGATCCTTGAGCACGGCATCAAAATAGGCTTTGGCTGAGGTCGTGTCCGCTCTTTCGATCGCATAGAACCAGCCCAGGCGGAAGTTTGCCTTGAGCTGCATGTCTGCCGTGCCGTCGGAGCTGATCTGGCGGAGGAGAACCAGCATAGAGTCCGGAGCAGCGGTGTCCAGTCCCAGAGCGAGATCGAGGTCACGCTCGAGCTTCTCTTCCCGGGGGTCGATGATGCGCACCTTCTCCCCGTTATATAGCATGCGTATGGCATTAGTGTATTTATTCTCCGGATATTCCCGCTGCATCGTGTCCAATATCTGCGCGATCTCCGGGTCTTTCCGCTCCAGCTTGGCATAGAGGTTTGCCCGGGCGAAATTGACGAAGGGGATGACCTCCCGGTCAAAGCGTTCGAGCACTTGCGTGAGGCTCTTCTGGCGGTTGCTCAGGGGATTCAGCTTCTGTTCCAGCTCCGTCTTCATGCGGACGATGTCCTCGAGGCTGAGGCTATCCGCAGTTGCGACGCTCAGGCTGTCGCCCGGGACGCTATCCTGAATAGCGAGGCTGAGGCTGTCCGTCACCGCGCTGTCCGCAGGGGCAAAGCTGGTGATCAGGAAGTCCAGCGAGTCCAGACGCGTCTTCAGCGAGTCGATGACCACGTTCAGACTATCCAGTCTGGCTGTCAGGATCGGCTTTTCCTCCAGCAACCTGCGGTACATCACAAAGCTGGAATCTGGCAGCGAAAGCTGGTCATAATAGTTATCCGCGGCGATATAGTAATAGTCCAGGAAGGGTTGGAGGTTCGTCTCGCTGTCCAGGCGATTGGTCTGGCTGATCTGTGTGATCGCGGTGACCTTCGTCTGGGCGGAGGCTACGAGTTCTCCGGAAGGATACTCTGTGCGAACCCGGTTGTAATTCGCCAGGGAGTTCGTCTTGTCCTGTTTGCGGTAAAAGTAGTAATAACCGAGGCTATAGGCGGCAGAAGATGAAGCTGCGGTGCGGGGATAGTCCTTGAGCACTGCTTCCAGCTCAGCCTTGCCTTTTTCTTCCTCACCGGAACCGATGAGGAGGTTGCCTTTGAGCACCTTTGCCTTGGCGAGCTGTTCCGGACGCAGTTCGTTCTTGATCACGTAGTTGATCGCCTTGAGCCCGGCGGAATAGTGATTCAGTTCATAGTGATCCAGCCCGATATAATACCACGCGTCCAGCCGCATGTCCTTCGACAGCCCGCGCACCTTTACGAGCTTGGTAAACTCTTGAAGAGAGTTCTCAAAGTCACTCTGCACGTAGTAGTTCTTGCCAAAGAGGAAGAACGCTTCGCGGTATTCGGGAGTCTTGGGGTATTCGTTGATGATCTTTTCCAGCCAAAACTGCGCCTTCAGATAGTCCTTGTCCTGGATGGAGAAATCCGCCAGGGTCAGCAGTGCCCGGGGATGCTGTTTGCGATACTGAGGATCGCGCACAAAGCTCTCGAGGAGAGCCTCGGCTTCCTTTGCCTTGTTTATGTCCCGCAGGACGCGAGCCTGAAAGATATAAGCATCGGGGACGTATTTGCCATCCGGATTGAGCCGGATGAGATTGTCGAACTGATCCTTTGCCTGAAAGGCGCTGTTGCCTTTGAGGTACAGTGCTTTTGCCATGATGAAGAGGGCTTCCTCAAGCTGCTTCCCGTTCTTGCGTTCGGTGATGATGATCCCGCATTTCTTGATCGCCTTGGTGTATTCATCGACTGCCTGAGGCGTGGGTTTCCCGTTTGAATTGAGCGGTCGTTCCGACGCCGTCTTGAAATACAGCCGCGCATTATACATGGTATTCGACAGACCGCAGGCAAAAAGCTGCGCCACTACGACCAAAGCGAGCAAGTACTTAAGTTTCTTCATATGCTAAAGGGAACGGCGTCCCGTTTTCTGTCAATGGATTTTTATCCCCGCTCTTTCCGCGGCTGCAAGCGGTTCTCCTGCCTTGAGGAGATCGATCGACGCATTGATATCGGGATAGAGGATGCGGTCTTTCTCCAGCACCGGGACTTTCTTGCGCAAGGTGGACTTGACCTCTTCCAGAGCAGGTGAAGACTGCAGCTCCCGCTGATCGAGCGCGCTGGCAGCGATCATCAGTTCGATCCCCAGCACGGTATGCACGTTCTGCATGACCTGGATCAGCTTGATCGCGCTGACGGAGCCCATGGAGACGTGGTCTTCCTGATTGGCGGAGGTGGGGATGGAATCCACGGAGGCGGGATGCGCGAGCACCTTGTTCTCCGAGACTACCGATGCAGCGGTGAGCTGGGCGATCATATAGCCGGAGTCGATCCCGGGACGGTGGGCTAAAAAGGCGTTCAAACCACGATTTAACGCCGGATTGAGCATCTGCTCCATTCTGCGCTCGGAGATCGAAGCCAGCTCACTCGCGGCGATGGCGAGGGTGTCCAAGGCAATGGCGAGAGGCTCACCATGGAAGTTTCCTCCGGAGATGACCCGTTCCTCGTCAGCAAAGATGAGCGGGTTATCGGTTGCCGAATTCAGCTCGATCTCGATCACACGCCGGGCATAATCCAGCGCATCGCGAACCGCGCCATGCACTTGCGGCGTGCAACGCAGGCTATAGGCATCCTGGATATTGCCGCAGTTGCGGTGGCTTTCGCGCAGGACGCTGTTTTTGAGGAGCTGGCGGATATTCTCCGCGGATCGTATCTGTCCGGGGTGCGGACGCAAAGCATGCACCAGCGGATCAAAGGCTTTGGGTGTCCCTTTCAGGGCATCTATAGACATAGCGGCAATGATATCCGCACTTTGGCAAAGCCGGGTCAGCTCCATCACCGCAAAGGCGCCGATCGCAGCCATGACCTGGGTTCCGTTATTGAGTGCCAAGCCTTCCTTTGCCTCGAGCACTACGGGCTTGATCCCCGCCTGTTGCATCGCTTCCGCTCCGTTCATGACGCTTCCCTGATATTCAGCTTCCCCTTCACCGAGGAGGACCAGAGCCAAATGCGACAGGGGAGAGAGATCTCCGCTGGCACCGACGGATCCACGCTTGGGGATGATGGGGTGGACACCCTTATTCAGCATCTCGATCAGAGTCAGGAGCGTCTCGGGGCGGATCCCGGAAAAGCCCTTTGCCAGAACGTTTATACGCAGGAGCATGATGCCCCGCGTCTCCGCGGTGCTATAAGGCTCACCGACGTTCACCGCATGGCTGCGGATCAGGTTTAGCTGAAGCTCTGCGATGTTCTCTTTGGCGATGGTCACGGTGCTAAACTTGCCAAATCCGGTCGTCAAGCCATAGACTATCTGTCCCTCGGCGATGACCTTATCCACATAATTCCGGCATTTCTGCACCGCGGAAAGGCTGTCCTCCGTCAAGCGCACAACTGCTTTTTGCAGCGCTATCGCTTCGAACTGTTCCAGGCTCAGGCTATGCCCATCAAGGTATATCTCTTGCATTTTGGATCCTCTTATATTCTTTTATCATTATTAGTTAGGTTTTGGGTCGCAAACCCGCATGTTTGGTCAAGCTATTTCCGACGTTGTTTTTTGTCAAACCGATATTTACAACACCGTCGCAGGCATGCTTTTGTCAACACAGAGACTCGAGAGACACGGAGACACGGAGAGGAGGATTTTGAGTGAATAGTGAAGAGTGAATAGTGGTTAGCACTGCTTTGTTAATGAAGAAAGATGAAAGAAGAAAGAAGAAAGATTGCTGGCGCACAGGCTGAGGATGCTTTCGCTTCGCTGATATATATGGGCTGCCGAATTCTGTTCGGCAGAGGCAGCGAAGCTGCCTTTGATCAAGCGACCTCCGGTCGCTGTGGCAAACAGAATTTGCCACCCCAATACACTATTGTAACACTGACTTCAGTCGGTCGTAGCGCTGGCTTTAGCCGGTGCGTCCCGATCATCACTAATCTGTTAATCTGCTAATCTGTTAATCATTACCCAGCC
>CAYVXJ010000002.1:92811-292805 GCA_964454815.1 uncultured Candidatus Cloacimonadota bacterium
CCGGATCGTCCTCCATTAACTTATTAACCCGTTAACCTACTAACCGCGCAGCCGGTGCGTCCCGATCATCACTAATCTGCTAATCTGTTAATCATTACCCAGCCCCGGATCGTCCTCCATTAACTTATTAACCCGTTAACCTACTAACCGCGCAGCCGGCCTGCCTTCATCACTAATATGTTAATCCGCTAATCACTCACTGTCGTAGCATTGGCATGCTACACTACGGGAAAAACTGCTCTCTCTTGTAACACCGACTAAAGTCAGTGTTACGACAGACCCGAACCACATGCGTCAGCGATCTTTCATCTTTCTTCTTTCTTCTTTCTTAATTGGCGCAGCCCTCACAATAAGTTATTGACAAAATCCGCCCCTCCAAGCTTTGTGTCAGACTAGAGAATAATAAAAACTCACAGTAGTACATGGAGGATAAATGACTGCTACCAAACGTGTTTACACCTTCGGGAACGGAACAGCCGAAGGCAAAGCCGACATGAAGAACCTGCTGGGCGGAAAGGGTGCCAACCTTGCCGAGATGAATCTCATTGGCGTGCCCGTACCCCCCGGATTTACGATTACCACGGATGTCTGCACCGAATACAACCAACTCGGAAAAGACAAAGTTCGCGAGCTTCTCGCTGACGAGATCAAAGCCGCCGTCAAATATATCGAAAGCCTTATGGGAATGAGCTTTGGCTCAAACTCAAATCCTCTCCTCGTCTCTGTTCGCTCCGGTGCCCGCGCATCCATGCCGGGTATGATGGATACCATCCTCAATCTCGGTATGAATGACGATGCCGTTCTCGGTATCGCCGCCAAGACAGGGAATGACCGTTTTGCCTGGGATTCCTATCGTCGTTTCGTGCAGATGTACGGTGACGTCGTTTTGGGCATGAAGCCTGCTTCCAAAGAGGAAGAGGATCCCTTTGAAGTCATCATCCACCAGGTCAAGCACGAAAAGGGAGTCACAGACGACCTTCAGCTCACGACCGCTGATCTGCAGACCCTTGTCCGCCTTTTCAAGGCTGCCGTCAAGGAAAGAACCGGTCACGACTTCCCCAATGATCCTTGGGATCAACTCTGGGGAGCGGTCTTTGCCGTGTTTGATAGTTGGCAAAATGACCGTGCGGTCTATTACCGCGCACTCAATAACATCCCCGAAGAGTGGGGAACTGCCGTGAACGTCCAAGCGATGGTCTTTGGCAATATGGGCGATACCAGCGCCACCGGCGTTGCCTTTACCCGTGATGCCGCCACCGGTGAGGACATCTTTAACGGTGAATATCTGATCAATGCCCAGGGTGAGGACGTCGTTGCCGGTATCCGTACCCCTCAGCAGATCACCAAGATCGGTTCCCAGCGTTGGGCAGAGCTTGCCGGCGTTTCCGAAGAAGAACGCGCCGCGAAGTATCCTTCCCTCGAGGAAGCCATGCCCGCAGCCTATGCCGAGCTTTTTGCCATTCAGGAAAAGCTGGAGAACCATGCCGTCGATATGCAGGACGTCGAATTCACCATCCAGGACGGTAAGCTCTGGATGCTGCAGACCCGCAACGGCAAACGCACCGGAAGCGCCATGGTCAAGATCGCCATGGACATGCTGCGTCAGGGCATGATCGACGAAAAGACCGCCCTGAACCGCATCGAGCCGAACAAACTGGACGAGCTTCTGCACCCTGTCTTTACCAAAGAAGGTCTTGCCAAAGCCAAGAGCATCGCCAAGGGGCTTCCCGCCTCTCCCGGCGCTGCGACCGGTCAGATCGTCTTCTTCGCCGATGAGGCAGAAGTTTGGGCAGAACAAGGCAAGAAAGTCATCCTCGTCCGCACCGAGACCAGCCCGGAAGACCTCCGCGGCATGAACGTCGCCCAGGGTATCCTCACCGCGCGTGGTGGGATGACCTCGCACGCTGCCGTGGTTGCCCGCGGAATGGGTAAGTGCTGCGTCTCCGGCGTTGGCGCTATCGTTATCGATTACAAAGCCCGCACCATGACGGTCGGCGACGTCGTCTATAAAGAAGGTGACTGGATCAGCCTCAATGGCTCGACCGGTCAGGTCTATGAAGGCAAGATCGAGACTCAGGAAGCCGAGCTTTCCGGAGATTTCGGCGCGATCATGGATCTCGCGACCAAATACACCCGCATGCACGTCCGCACCAATGCCGATACCCCGAAGGATGCCAGAGTTGCCCGCAGCTTCGGCGCACAGGGGATCGGGCTTTGCCGCACGGAACACATGTTCTTTGAAGGCGACCGCATCAAAGCTATGCGCGAAATGATCCTCGCCGATGATGAAGCCGGACGCCGTCTGGCTCTCGAAAAGCTCCTGCCTATGCAGCGCGCCGACTTCGAAGGTATCTTCGAAGCGATGGACGGCTTCCCCGTCACCATCCGCCTGCTGGATCCTCCCTTGCACGAATTCGTCCCGCATCAGACCGATCAGCAACAGGATATCGCCGATGAACTCGGGATCCCGCTGCAAAAGGTCAAAGAACGCGTCGATTCCCTGCATGAGTTCAATCCCATGCTGGGTCATCGCGGATGCCGCCTGGGCAACACCTATCCCGAGATCACCGAGATGCAGGGACGCGCAATCATCGAAGCCGCGCTGAACGTCGCTGCCCGCGGGATCAAAGTTCTCCCCGAGATCATGATCCCCTTGATCGGAACCGCGGCTGAATTCAAGCTCCAGGAAAAGATCATCCGCGCCACCGCCGAGAAGGTCTTTGCCGAGACCGGTAAGAAGGTCGAATACCTCGTCGGAACCATGATCGAGATCCCTCGCGCTGCCCTCACCGCTGATAAGATCGCCGAGAACGCCGAGTTCTTCTCCTTCGGAACCAATGACCTCACCCAGATGACCTTTGGCTATTCCCGTGACGACTCCGGAAGCTTCCTGCCGATCTATCTGCAAAAGAACCTCCTCAAAAACGATCCCTTCCAGATCCTCGATCAGGAAGGCGTCGGTCAGCTCGTCAAAATGGGTACCGAAAAAGGTCGCTCCACCCGCCCGAACCTCAAGGTCGGGATCTGCGGTGAACACGGTGGTGAGCCCAGCTCCGTCGAATTCTGCCACACAGTCGGCATGAACTACGTCAGCTGCTCCCCCTTCCGCGTACCCATCGCCAGAGTCGCCGCCGCAATCGCTGCCCTCAAGGACAAATAAACTCACACTTACGATAAAAAAAGAACGCCGGATGCTTGTGATGAGCATCCGGCGTTTGTTTTTTTTCTATTGGTTTTCTGTGTTATTCCTTTAGCCTTCCGTGCTAATCTTCCGGTATCTTACCGGTATCTTCCCGGTATCATATCGGCAAAATAGCCGATATGATACCGATAAGATGCCGATAAGATGCCTGTATGAAATGGAGTGTGGGGTAGGGAAAAAGGGAGAGCGTATGAACCAACGCAGATAGCTGATATAGTAGTCAATTGAACTTCTGGATTGACAAAAAGCAATCGATTCGTTAAAGTGTGTATCAGTTCATTTGGTAGGAAATCTTGTGTATTAAGTGATTATATAGCTTGGATTATCAGATATGATCCATCAAATAGGAGGAAAGACGCAAAGGTATTTATTTATCGCATTCCTTGTTCTGTCTATGGTGACACCATTATTGGCATTGCCATACGAACAAACAGAGGAATACCGTCAGAAGCGGGCGATATTAAACGAAAGAGCGGCAAGATTCAAGGCAGAAACAGGTTTTGAGGGAAGCATTGATTATAACTACCGGGACATGAAATTCTCGCGGCTTACTGGTAAGTTTACTGGTATGCAGATATCTGCCACTCAGGATACAGTTTCAACGGGAAATGCGATCGACCAAGTACTACTTCGGATATCACCCTACATATTGGCGCGTGAAGACCAGCTTAACTTCACTTCGTCCGAAAGCAACCGATACATGGTTTCGAAGAAATGGGAACAGAAAGTAAACGGGTTTTCCGTGTATCCACGCAAGTTCATTATTGTAGCGTATAATTTACCGACAAAGGAATTCATAATCTCCGACTCCACAGTGGATCTCCCCTCGTGCCCTGTTCAAATGAATATTAGCAAGACCGAAGCCAAGCAGCTTATGCTCGATGCATATAAGCAATCTGTGTATTGTAAAGATGTAAATAATAGATACCATAGAGATCCCAGTATTGGATATATTAGAGTTTCAGCAACTGAGATATCACCTCATTATAGATTATGCTGGTCCATGATGTTTGATAACATATCAATTAGTGTAGACGCAGAAACGCAAGAGATAAGGTTCTCAGATATCGTCAGGGTTTATTAGAATACTTGGGTTTGCTTTTCCCCTGCTTGGTCTTAGGTGCTGCTTGCGTGAAAAAACTTATACCAGAAATGGCGTCATTGGAAGGAGATAGTTTTTTAATAATTCTTCCAGAGAACTGTACCGCCCGGAGCTTCATGAATAGGGCTTCAGAATGATTACTATTAGCCCCAAAATCAGAATACTGACCATATTTACTACGCTCCATATTCCCCGAGTTAAATGCAGACTGAATATGGGATTATAGATTACAGTGCTAACTCCCAGCACCCATATCCAACTATTCTGCTTATGTGCTACCGCATGAAAGCAGAGATATGCAAAGACCGCACAACGATCACCCTGAGTAGACGGTAGTAGCCGTAGGGGTTATCCGGATACAGAGCCCAGAACAGCATCAGAATTGAGATTGCCTGGGGGATCCAGACGCGTTTCTGCCAGAATTTTTCCATGCTATTGACTGAATTTGAGAAAATCAGGTATCAACACAATTTCGACAAATCTGTTCAAATGCCCCTCTGGATCATTGATATCCCTAATCTGTTTCTCACCAACGCCAGTGGCGTAAATTTTGTATTTATCCTGTGGTTCCAAATAGCGCCCACTACTTAGTGTGCGACCGCTGTTTTTATTGGTAAAAAATTTACTTCGAAACTCATCTCTGATGGTCTCAGCCCTTTTTAAAGAAAGGTAGTCAGTCTCTTCTTCATCACCCTGAGCACTGGCATGGCCAACAATGACGATAATGTAGTCTTTGCACCTTGTAGAGTCTTTATCCATGAACTCTTGGAGCACCATACCAAAATCATCAATTTTTTGCTTATAATCCCCTTTTATTTCTTCCCATTTTGTATCCCCAGAATCCCAGATATCATCTCCGGGTAGCATAATTTTCTTCCCGTTGATAAAATTATCTAAGTTCTTGTCTTTCATACTCTGGAGCAATTCATCTCGATCCTGTTCAGCGGTCTGCACATATTCTGCCAATTTTTTCAGCTTGATCACATTCAGCGAAAACAATAAGAAAATAATAATCATAAACCCTAAAACGGCATCTGAGAGGGACACCCATGGATTGATAACGCTTTCTCGGGATTGCTCATTGCTTCTCATAGATGTATAGCCCTTCCTTGAACAAAGATTCGAAAGCTGCCGCCATGTTAGCGTGCATTAATCTAATCTCTTTGATCTGTCTTTCACTTTGCTCAGCTAAATGAGCAATATGGCTAGCTAAGCTAGAGTTCAGGCTATTCATCAGTTGCAGCTGTCGATCGTAAAGTGCGTCAGTTTGCTTTTCTATGCTTGAAATCAGTCCACTCAGTTGAGTTCTGAGTTCACTGTTCATTGTGCTAGAATTTGACTTCATATCCTCACCATATTTAGTCAATTGTCTATCCAGGGCATTGATAACATCTTTTATATCCCTGCCATGCAGTTCATTCATCTTGGTAATAGCGTCTACTGAATCTACCAAAGAGGTCTGAGTTGCTTCCTGCATTCCAACCAGGAGTTTATTCTGATTTATGTTGGTTTCTATAGCGCGGTATAAGTTTTCCATTACTTCTGAGGGTTGATTGGTTTGCTTGAAAACTTCGTTGATTTTGTTGATCTGGTCTTGATAGCCTATGCTGAAAAGGTCTATCTGTTCGATCAATCTCTCAGTCAATGTTGCAAAGTTATTCACGTTCTGCGTCATAGATGCGATATTCGTACTGGAAGCATGCAGCTGTTCAATCGATTTACTCCAGTTTTTCTTAACTTGGTCCAAGGCGTTACGTTCACTATTTAACAATCCGATAACTCTTTCCAGATTATCAGTGGATTTCTTGGCACTATCCATAACAAGCTTGGTATTTGACTCAATCACATTTTTAGTCCAAGTCTGGAGCTTGTCATAACTTATAGATACTTCTTTGGAAAATTCTTCCATGGTTGAGTTAAAATAGTCTCGAATGCTCTTATAGAAATCCTCTGGATTCCAAGAAGATGTCCGGTTGGAGCTCTTACCTGAAAACAGGGTGTCAAGAATCGAGTCTTTTGTATTTTCAACCCTAAGCTGTATCTTCATATTCAGGAATCGATTCACAATTGAGAGGACAAGAGCACAAACAATGCCGGCAATTGATGTATAAAAAGCATTGCCAACACTATTTGTGATTCCATTCATGGATTTCTCAATGTTAGTAAGATCGAGTTTCAAGAGGACAGGTAAGGCATTGGAAAGGCCTAGAAAAGTGCCTAAAAGACCCAAGATATTCAGACTGTTGATTATCAGATTGATCGTTGACGAATTGGGGTTGATCTCGCTTATTATCGTTTTTTCTATATCCTGGACAACATAGGAGGGATTTATCGATTCGAGGCTCTGATATTTAGTGGATTGATGCCTTGTAAAAACAGAAGGATCGAAAGTTTTGGTTTTGCTTAGTGCAAGACTCAGTAAATAAAGGGCATAAAAGAAACTGACACCTATTGCACCATAGGTAAGAATCATTGAGGTTGTGTACCACATACCATTTCCGTCTATCTGCTGAGTATTACGTCAGCTTTGTAAATTATGCTGTTATTCTCAAGATTTCGTATCCCAAATGATACGGTTTCTACACAAAGACCCCTCTCAAAGCTAGTCTGTTTGACATCAATGAAACGAGCTTCACTTGCTACTAGTTTTGAACCTGGCTCAAAGAAAATTGGCTCCATCCCGAATTTCTTCAACATATCAGAGCATGTCCGAAGTTTATCACTTTTTCTCTGCTCAGGAGTGCTAAGAATGTAGAGAATCGAGTCAGATGCCACTTGTTTTAGTTGTCTATCTAAGTCCTGAATAGGTTCGGTATTCTGATAATTGTGTGCAAGTTTGCCTTGCCCATCCAGCAATAATGCCAACTCATCATGAGATAAGTCTGAGACTCTACGCTCTGTGATTGATTCTAGGCTTTTAAAAAAAACCTCGATACTTTCGATATTTACCTTTAGAATTGGTTTTAGATCATCTCTAAAAAATCTCTTCAGTTCGGGAACGAGTACTCTGAACAGGATTTTTTTATCCACTTCGTCCTTCATCGTATGCTGCCCTTCCGATTTCACACCCGTATAATCCTGGATCATTTTCTCGTATTTTGTTATTGACTCTTTCAGTTCATCAACCACTCTTTTCTGTTTCTCGACTGATGACCTTAACTCCTCTAACTGTTTTGTTTCCTGTTCGAGGTATTTGACTCTTTCACTAGCGATTTGTAGTTTAGCTTTCAGTTCATCTCGATTCTTAACTAAGTCTTTCTCTCTCTCCGCATGGGTGCTAGGTGGTTGTTGTTGAGAGATGCTCTCAAATCTGAAGGGGCTTCCAGGATCATCTCTGCATATCTTGATGTCAGTCGTCCCGATATCAATGGAGTCCAAATGCTCTGGTTTGAATTCGCAGGATAGAGTTTTCTTTAGTACAGATATCAACTCACTTAGCGGCATTGAGTTCTTAAACAACTCTTTGAGTTCATGATCCCAGACAAAATTGTCATTACCGGTAAGTGGATTCTTGATCATATAGAGCACTTGGCGACCTTTTTTTTCGGTATACTTTAGTTGAAATCTATAATCGTTACAACTTGCAGAGAACAACTCTGTGGCTGATGGTTGGTTTGGGGTGCTAGGTTTTTTCGTAGCAATTGTTAGCTGTTTTTCCTTATTAGGGAGATCCTGTGCGATTACGAAGTCATTTGAAACTGTAATAACCCATTTTCCTAACCTGATTTCGGTATGTGCCTTGAGATTATTATATATTTCTGAATCATTACTATCTGTCCAGCCATAGGCTTTAAGAGCCTCATTGAAATCACTCTCGTTACAGTCATCGGGATTTCCCGATTCCCAGTGAAATATCTTAGAGCCCGACATGTACCAATGCCTTTGTTATATGATTTCCGATTATCGCACCTGGCCACAAGACCGTGTGAATCTTATCATTGTGAGAAAAGCGCTTCTCCAATATCATTGTAGATTCGTCAAACAGATCCCCCGGTAATGGAGTTATGAGCTGTACTCCTGTTCCTTCGAATTTTTTCCGGAGAATTTGGTACGTCATCTCCAATTTGTTGCTATTTAAGGATAACTCGGTAAACATGAAGAGCGATGAAATATCTTTGATAAATTGCTCGATACTATTTGTAAATTGGGGGTCTTGTTTTTCAGCGATCAAGAAAGCTCTTCGGACACTTTGAGAAACATCTTTAAAATGTAAGTCCAGTAAATAGTCTGATTCGTCAAATTCCTCTTTGCGATTCAGGATAGCAATTACCTGTTCGAGCTTAGCCTGTACGTTAACTATATTCTGTTGTTTTTCACTTATACTCAGAATATGGGTCTTTAATTTGTCAAGTTTGTCGTCGAGCTTTTTATGTGTATTAAGTAGTTCATCAAATTCCAGTCTATCCTTTTTATAGTCTTCCGATAACGTAGGTTGTTCTCTCGTCGGGAAGTCTGTGTTTTTGACTATCTGTGTTTTCGATTTGTCTATAATCAGACGTTTGATACTCGAGAGCTCGGTATTGATAGAAGAATTGGCATTGAAAAGGTAGAAAAGGTAGAATAGGATTATAATATCAAGAAACAAAACGAATAGCAGCAGCAATGTGTTCGTTAATTCAGGCCTATTACGGACAGTAGTTGCATTATGATCTGAGGATTGTACGAGGGTAGAATCTGCCATATAGTTTGTTTTTGCTGAAGGCTTAAGATCCGGTTTTGAGGATTTTGAGCAGGATATGATTGAAAGTCCGAGAACAATAACAATAACCAAAAATAACATCGTTCTAGACTGGTGTGAATATGGTTTCATAGTTCTGTCCTTGAGGATATTTCTGAGCTTTCGTTGCCAGTTGCAGGAACTGAGTGGGGGAATTTGAAGGCGGGTCTTGTCCGCTTTGATTTAACGGTTTTTTGAGGAGCTGCATAATGCTGTGAAACTCGTTTTACATCCACATTACTTTTTGATTGAGCTGGCTTTCTGTATTGTAGGAATAGAAATACTTGACCACCTAAGATTATTACAACAAACGCTATGCCGATTACCGAGGCAATTGTAAACTGATGCCATAGAGCATTTAGAGAATAATCTATAAACTCGATTTGCTGTGATAATATCCTGCTCGGAACTTGTTTTAATTCAAGCTCGGCAATGATGTTCATTAATAAATGCGTTGCCATTCATCCTCCCACTGCGTGTCATCTTTACGGAAACACCATCTATAGTAGATCTGGAAATTGTGATATTGCAATTCGCAGAAACAGCTGTCAAACACTGTGGTCTGAGGTGGATCGACAACGAAGGCTTCTTCAAGATTGTTTATATCTACTTCGCGGAACACTGATATCAACTTGTATATTTTTAATGGCTTTGGTTGTATCTTGTACTTGTTTGTGTCATAAAGATGCTCGCCATCCATATCCAACCAAGGCTTGAACACTTGGATATACTTGCCGATTGCCCCGGTACGGTAAAAAGACTCCATGCTTCTTTGGAGTCCTTCTACCTTTAAAAATTCATCGTCCAGTCTGTTGTAAGACCGTGCACCCTGGACCACGGAGGTCTTCAACTGATCTGTATCGTATAAGACTCTTCCCGGGAACTCGTGCTCAGCGATTGAACGAAAGAAAGGAAATCTGCTTCCGTTTCCGGCTAAGATCAATAAGTCGGGTTCCGGTTTATCAATCTGGTCTGATTCGTATAACTGCATAGTAACAGAGCGTATCTGGTCAATGAATCTCGTGATCGATGGCCTGCTTTCATTATTAACATCCTCGATAAGACTCAATAGAGTTTTCGGTTCAACGTCTTCAGCTCCAATAGAATCTTTGATGATCATCAACAATTGCTGCCTGTCATTGGTGCTAACTCCTTCCAAATTATTGGAAAGCTTAAGTTTTGCCTGCTCCAAATAGAGATAGCAATCACTAAGAAAATACTTGGTGTTATCGCTGTTGCTAAAAATGTCAGAGTAGGAGTCAGGCAGTTTCGAGTATTTTTTCGTGAAGCATTTTCCCACCAGATAAGTTATGTAAAGTCCCGAAAACTTGTCGGTTCCCCAAGTAGCCATCACCCTGACATGATCTACTTCCTCCTGTCTGAAATATTCAACCAGACTAAAATCTGTGGTGCCACCACCGCAATCAAAAACAGCCAAAATAACTCTATCGACCTCTGCTAAACTCTGTAAATCTTTATTTGTTGCAATGTTATGAAGCGCAATCGCTTCTGGTTCAGTCAGACAGCGACTAGCGTCAACATTCCAGCCCAGCTGACGAACCTGATCGAGATATAAATCACGTGTAGTGGCAGAAAAGGTAGCAGGATAGGTCACTATAACACTTTCCGGGTTGATATCCTGTTCAAGCAGTTTACTCTTGAGCTGTTTCAAATACAAAGTCACAAGTTCAGATGCTTTTATTACTTTCGCTTGTTTATTCATGTCAGTGTAAAGGAGTCTGATATTGTTCGGTAACATACTCTTAAAGTTTGCAACATACTCAAGAGAATTGCTATTCGGTGGAATGTCAAGGGAGAATGCTTCGATTATAGATTGGTTCAGATCATTGTCGTCGAATCGGATGAATTTCATTGTTGTTTTTAATTCCGAGTTGCCTTCATCATCAGATAGTAAAGTGCTTTCGTTTTTGTCATACACGCAACAAGTATTGGTAGTGCCAAAATCAATAATGACCGTCCCTCTGGTTTTTGTTCCAGACACAAAAGGAATGCTTACTTTTTCTTGAATATATAGAATCGAGCCGTTTTCATTCTTTAGTTTAACTTCCACTGTAAAAGGGAACTCAATGTAGCCTGCCTCTATGGCAGCTGAATCATTCATTGGGGGCACAAACTCAGTCGAAACATTTACCCGGTCATCTTTGAGAAACAATTCACCTTGATCACGAACAATAAAACAAGATGATCTGCTCCTAATTGAGTATGAGTACAAATCTGTACCGACCTCTGAAACATTGTTCTTCGTGAACTCTAGCTTGAGATCATACCTTGATGATTGACCTGATACCAATTTGGTCTGTCTTCCTGCATATTCTTGATCAACTTTTATCTGTTGCACGCGGATAAAAACTACTGACAGCGGAAGTTCCAAATTCTGAATACTGGAACTGCGCAACCTTAGAATGGCTAAATATTGACTGCTTTCCCAGCCATCTCCGTTGTGTAGAATCCACTTTATGTCGTTTAACTGCCATCTGAAATTATTGCCCTCGGTTTGAGCATCCAAGGTTTCGCCCCCCAAGAACAGGGCTATACTCAAATCCTCACAATCACAGCCGTGAACCGTAATAGTCAGGTCATTATGATAAATCGAAATGAAGACTTCATTAGCATTCGAAGAGTCACTAGGATCAAAACTGATCTGTTGTAATGATTGGATATCAAAAACAACCGCCTTGAAATCATCTATTTTTATTAGACGTGATTCTGTGTGACCATTTTCAAATACGAATATTAGCTCTCCTGATCCAAACATTGCAGATCGAGGGATGGACAAAATCACAGAATCATCGCTGTTTGTTCTAAGCAGCTTTAGCCCACTCCACAATACAGTATCCCTAAAGCGAATTTGCTTCAGCGTGAAAGACCTGTAACCTCGGATCCTCAGTCTGGCAATAAAGGGAATATCAGCAAATACCCTATCTGGCAGGATTGGATCAACTACCGCAACTGGTTCAGCACACCACGGGCAAAAAACGTAGTTTTCACCATGAATTGTGGTTTTACAATTCGGACATTCCATTACATTCTATCTCGATTTCAAGACATAGATGCCATTCTCAAAATTGGCAGTATAGTAGTCTAAACGGGTGTACTCGTCACTCCCAGCCTCAAATTGGAAGACTTTATCTTCCAGATATTGGTTCATCTCGTCAGGGCCTGGATATTCTGAAGACATCTTTTGTTTGATCGTATCTTCCACTTCATGAAGTAAGGCAAACAAAACGAATCTATCAAGGGAGATCGAAGCATTGTCGCCCTGAAGGTAAGCGTAATCGCGATTTTCTTTCTCTACAATAGGGTTTAAATCCTTTCGCAAAGCGAAATGCAACACACGACACTGTTGAACAGTCAATTCTCTCATATCAAGGTTATCGATAATATGATCTCTGTGTTGAGTGTTCGCTAAAAAGCCTGCAACTGTTTCTATCCTCTTCCCCAATGGCAGTGTGTTCGGAATACCCGATTCCGTATACTCGTATTTGAATTTACTGTCATCACCATTACTGTTGGAGTATCCAATTTTACCCAGGACCACAGCCTTCATGGCAAGCTGATAGTTCTTCTGATAGGCATTAAATTCCTCGTCATTCATGCTGATCAGATCATACAAGTACTCATAGTGACGGCTGGTATATCTTTTGTACATCAATTTCACGTCTTTTCTTAGCTCGCTGTCTAGTGAATTCTTCAGTTTGCGCATTAAACTAAGATTTGTTATTGGAAACCCACTACCCTCTCTGTAGAATACTATGGCTTCAAAATAGCTGGAGATTTTTGGGTTTAAACCATCACTTATGATGGTTTTCAACCTTTCATGAAGTGGTCGGTTATCTGGAATACCATCAATCGAGAACCTTTGTCTTCCTCGAGAAATATTGATTTGTGGATCGGAGTTAAAGTCTAGTCTCATACACGAGTGCTCCCATACTTTCTTAACCATTTCTTTGATTTCATTTCCTCGAGTACCGTTTAGTAGATCCATGAGTGCGCTATCCACTGTTTTATTTTTCAAGAAATCTTCGAAAATTGACCTGGCTGTTTCTTTCAAGAGACGTTTTATGTCAATATCATAGTCTTGTCGGAGTTCGATGGATTTCAAGATCATGTAAGTCAGGGCTGTGTGTGGGTCCGGGTTTATACTCTCTGATTGAAGCTTTTCCCTTATCGTCACAGGTATTTGTTCGTAGACTTTTTGTATAAATGAACCATAATTGTCCTGAGCCATCCTATCTTTGAATTGATTGAATTCAGTTTGAATCTCATCAATCATGTACGAATCGAGGATCAGCTTTCTTTGGCTTTCAGAATCGCTGCGGGTCAAAGGGTATGAATCCCGTAGAGCAAGAAACTCTTCCTTGGCATATGTAAAGGTCGACTTATACCCGCTGTTCAACTCATTTGTTTTCATATCTGTAAGGTAGTCTTTGATATCTTGAATTGCTGCCTTGAAGGTCGTCACAAGAGCATTGTCCGTTCTGCTTTGGAGCAGTCCCAGAAGTTGATTCTGATGGTTCTGGATATAGTCAGAAATTGAATTATTCAAGCTGTCTCTATATTTATGTTTAGCATCATCAAGTCTTTCAGAAAAGAACTTTTTCGCTCTCTCCCTGTAGAAGAGAAAGAATCCCGGAATGTCGTTGGCTTCTGCTGCATTTCTCATCACATCATTGATTTCTGTAGGATCAGGCAAAACAAGCGAGTCTGGTTGAATGTAATTGAATTTCTTTAGATCCTTTTGGTATGCGATTATAAATGTGTCCATAGCATGCAGAGCTCCATTGACTTTGTCTAGGAAGTCCATACCTGAAAGGTATCCCGCGCGATTATAATCTGCAAGTAAGTTGATCAAAGTAGAGAAAATCTCCCTTTGTATTAAGCTTTTAGCACTTTCAAGATTATCATGCAAGCCGAGGATAACTTTTCCGGTGTGCGAGTAATCAACAAGAGTTTCTTCGTTGACCTGTCTCTTTCGTTCTTCCATAAACTTATCAATATCAGACTGGATACTCTCACGTTTGTTCTCCATTTCCCTAGGAGAAATGTCAAGCGGTAAACTCTGTGTCACCGCTGATGTTTTGCTCGCGATGTCTTTCTTTATGGATGAGAATAACTGGTCCGCAGGAGAAATTCTGGTCTCACCATTCTTCAAATAATCGAGCAATTCTCTCGAGCGTAGCATTTGAATTTTAATCTGGCCATCTTCATCTAAATATGCAGTCTTAGCATCGTTTTTTTGTTCCAGTATTTGCTCACAAAATTCGGAGAGGAATTTATAGACAGCCCAATTGCGTATCTTACGGCGATTAAACTCAATAGTGCCAAGCGCTATAGAGGTATAGCTGGTCTGGAAAGGTATGTGGGTTTTTCTATTATTATTCTGTTGATTGAAACCCGTATTGAATCCATAGATATAGTGGACCTTGTTGTTATATCCTTGAATCACGTTTGTGCGTATTGCACGGACCTCGCCATCAAAAGACGATTCATTGAATCCAAGAAACAGGTACTCCGCTGCCAGGTTAAATGCATCGGACATTTTTAGCTCCCTGGCGCCATTCTCATAAGTATTACCGATAAGGTTTACTCTGGTCAAGAGTGGAAGTGTAATTTTTACGCTTTTACCAGAATCCCAGTTGAATGCGAATATTTCGCTGTTGGCTCTTGCCGTCGCCTTATTATCCGGGGTCATATAAAAATCCAGCTCTTGGAGAGCAGCATAACAATTAGACTCCCTCTCCATCCTCATGTTTTCGACTTCGTCGAAAACATCAGCTAAGAAAAATATCCCGTTTCTACTGGCATTTGATGTGTTCTGCTGCAGGTATGCAGAGATGTCGATAAACATACCGGATCCTGTGCCACCAGCCAGAGAGCCGACAATATATATATCTATGTCATTGGGATCCGAAATATTGGGTCGCTCAAAATCCCCATGCAGCCGTCTCAATTTCGCCTGGATTTTGGAATCGATCTCAGGGAATTTATTCCAAAAGGCCAACTTCCCGAATGGGCGCATAGCACTTGCTCCCTGTTCCAGGACCTCAGTGCCAAGTTCTTCCAGATACGGTTTATTAAACCAGCTATGGTAGTTGCCGTGTCTTTGATAACTGTCATAAAATTCTTTCAGCTCGCTACGTTTCATGCTGGCATTGACTTTGTCATCATCTCCTACCCACGCCATCTGCAGCGCCTTGCTGAAGTCCATTTGATTGATGTCTTTGTTGTTGTAGTCAGTATCAATCCACAAATACTCTATGAATTCGTGCTTCTCAAGAGTGCCATAAGTTTCCAGCATCTTCAGGCGAAATCTGATCAGTACTTCTTTTCCACTTCCGCCTATACCAATCAATAATGTTCTTTTCATGCGGACGTCTGCAGCCAGTCCAGCTCTCCCAGGTCTTTCCGTTACATAAGTCTGTGGCATTTGTCCTCCTAAGATCTCAGATTATTGTTTTTTTTGTGAGGTGCTACTATCAGATACAGAATCAGTACGACTGCAAATAATACTGCGACTCGTAGCAGAGACGCCTTGAGTATCTCTATGGGATCGTAAAATATCATGTTTGGTATGTTTAACGCCCAAATTAATAATATCAAAGTACTGAGCAAAATGAAATGAACCAGAGTTGTCGATGCCGCATTTAATGGCGCAACACCCTTCTCCAACAACCGTACAAATGATCCGGATAGTTTGTAAAAATACAGAACTATACATAAAACCAGACAAACCCCAAAAATCGCAATCGAGGGAATTGTGTCCACCGCTCCGATTTCAGCTACCTGGTTAGTATCATTCAGTTCCATTTCATCCGTCTCAACTTTTTCCTGAGAATAAAGCATGACGAAAGCACTACATAACAAAAACGCGAGTATGCAGATTGGAAAAAATTTCATTTGTCTCTCCTAAATCACTTTTATAATTAGCGTCTTAAATTGCGTTGGGTTGTTTCGGTTAATCAAAGTGTATGTACTTCCGACGTACAGGTTGTAATTACCGTTTCTATCTGTTACCATGTTGCTGAGCACCAGTTCCGGGTTGTTTAAATGGAGTATTAATTTAACACCATTGTGGATTATGAAATCTGAACAGCTAAAAGATCCATGTTTAGGGATGCTCGTATTGGTTCCTGCATATTGTATAGAAAGGTTCTTGATCCTAAGCTGACTTTGCAGTATCGATAAGAAAGTTAGTATCCCTATGAGTAATAGTACTATGATGACAATAATCAGAGTTTCTCTGCCTGACACAATTTTGAATGGGTACTTTGGACTTGTTTTGACTCTCAAGACGATGCCGTTGCTGTTGGGGTTTAATATCTGCAGTAGGTCTTGTGGGCTATATATCTTGTCCAACTGCCTGATGTCTTTGCTATAGTATTTCTCTCCAATTGCCTGGTCCAATTGGATCCCGTTTTCTTTCGTGTTCAAAACAATATTGAACTTCATATCCAACCTAGGGCGAAAGAGCAGGGTTTTCACGTCTTGCCAAAATGTTGATTGAGGGACTAATCTCAATAATCCCGTAAATGATTCTGCTTGGGACTGTTGATGCATGTCTTCAGATAACCTATCCGGGGTTATCTCGGGGGGAGCAAATATGCATTTGATAGACTCTTTATTTGACGAAAGAGAAAGGTCGCTGATAGAAATCTGAGTCCCTTTACTGATCACAAAACGCGCATAGTGTGACTTCATGCTGAAAGAGAATTTCAACTGATTCTCCTTATTCGATTTCAAAGCGCTACTGGCAGTTTTCGGGTTTCTGGGTATTATATGATAAAAACTATTTTTCGATTCAATTGTGAATGCACTGCTTGATGAATCTTGTTTGGAACCCTGAATTTTCAGATGCCTCGCATCGATTGGATAGAAATGCATTACCGTATTGGGAAAGGCTGTCTTACTAAGACTTGTTACTATTTTAGTGTGAGTTTTGTAACCTTGATCTTCAATGCCTTCTTTATCATATCGCAAGATATAGATTTGAAGTCCCCGATTCCCCTTATAGTCTCTAGGTGCTCCTGGAACAAATGGATCCCCATCAAACAGAACGGATAGCGGAACTATATCTAGTTGCGAAATCTCTTTAGTATTCTGGATCTCTTTGTAGAATTGTTCTGTACTAGCTGTTCCATCCGTTTGGACATTATCTGTAATGAGAAGTATGGATTGATACTCCCCCTTGGTGCTTGAGACAGCTTTGTCTAACAGCGTATAGTTCCCCGTAAATATCTCGGGGACAAGATCGCTTTGGCTAGCCAGGGCATCAATTTTAATATCATCCTTAGTTGATGACCTGAAAATAAACCTATCCGGTTTGATGCCAACCCCTTTGATCGCAGAGAAGACCTTCTGATCAATCGCTTGTAAACCGCCTGAACAAGCAAAGCCTTCCATACTCATACTTCCATCGTAAAGAACGGCTATATCCGACCCCACCAGGATGGAAGATACCAATACCATGATAGTCCATAGCAAAATTTTCGTTGATTTCATAAACCCTTTTTCTTAGTTAAATATTTACCATCATGGAGCTATGGCCCCCATCTCTGATTATAACATATACTCTGCCATCAGAAATGTATAAGCCTGATAGATCTCCCGGAATAGATTTGAAGTCATCTCTGGCACTAGTCTCAATATCCTGGATAGTGATAATCACCGAGCCATGATCATATCTTGCATATAGAATCGATTTTTCGTCGAATGAGAGATGTGTATCCGCATTTAGCAGAGTCAAATTGTCAATCAACATCTGGTGATCAATCGTGAGAGCCGCATTTTTCCAGAGTTTTAAATCCGAAGCTCCAGTAATCCCAAACATGCTACCAAGCATTTTTAAACCGGATATTACTGCTTGTGCAAATTTCCAGTGATCAAGTTGGAGAGTTAGCAGCTTCGAATATCTACCTTGATAGGCTTCAGTGCCATTGTAGCGAAATGCATAAAACTTTGTATTACCCACTATTTGGAATTGATCAGATTCACAACTTTCAACGTTTTGAATCATAAGCGGAGTAGTAAGATTGTTGTCTCCAGGCATAGAATTGCAGCGAATAAAGATAGTATTTTCCTCATTGAAGCTGCTGCCCTTATGAGTAGAAATGGTATATATGTGACCATGGTAAACATGAAAGTCCCTCAGAATCTCGTTCTTTGCTCCAAAATCGAAAATCAGAGTGACGTCCAGTTCTGAGTTAACAGCAAGTAGTTTATCTTTCATTGAAAGGTATAGGCTTCCTGAGTCCTTCTGGATTTTCTCAATTTTTTGCAAGTTTTTTAAATGGACAGGCTCTATATCTTTATCCAATATTTTACGCCATTGAAGTGAATATAGTTTACCTTTAGCCAGGAGGTATACCTTATCTCCTAGAGAGACCACGCTGTCAATGTTTCCAATCTGTTTGATGGAGAATGAAATCGGAGCTAAGACCTGAGTATTTGAATCGAGAGGGCCATTCTTCCAGAGGGAGAAATTGCCACTGTTGCTTATCAGGAGCAAGGATCGATTAAATTCTGACAAATAGAATTTTGAATCAGATATCTGGGTTTGAAAGACTGTGGTCCATCCCGCGTCTCTTCTTTTAATGTCACTGTTCCAGCTATCACCATCAATTGCCATATCACTAAATGCGTCAGCACATATTGGACAAAACCTAGCAAAAAGTGGTGCATCATGCTCCTTGGCACACCTTTTGACCAAGCAGGCAGATTGCTCCGAATACACTATTCTCATCTATATCGTTCCACAGAAGAAATCCATTCGACATTCCTGCTCCAGTTGCTTCTCAACAATGGAGACATGGTATGAGTCGATATATGCTGATATAGACCAAAGCTTGAATACCTTGAGTGAACGGAAATAACATTTCGCATTACTGCCAACCGATCGTGGGTTGTTAGTAAAAATAAAAAAACCTACGGTATAAGTTACAGCCAAGTTCGTAAAAACCTCCTAAGTTCTTTACTACTCACACTTACAAAAATTCAGAGATCGTTCGCATCCTACCCAAAACTCAATGCGTAAATAAATAATGGATTCAGGATTTAAGTCAAGTTTTATTTTGCATTATTGCATTTTATTCCGAATGGTGAGCAGATTCGCTATTATCCTCTTCTCCAATCACCGAAATCCGCACATCCACAATCCTTCCATTGCATATGCTCAAAGCACCATATCTACATCACTCAAATGGCGGTAATGTAAGATCAATGAAGAGTTTCTATCTTGATTAGATATGCTAGGCTATGACTTGGACAACTGATGGGTAATGCCAGTCTTGATGCTCCCGCCTTTAATCAATGAATAACTCGCTCACGAATAGAAAGCAGACGTATAGAAAAGCACAAGCGAATATTTCTGGATAAATTTACAACTACTGTCAAAAAAACAGCTCAACTGTCCACCTTATATATATGAGGGGTGATCTCTCCGAGGTACGGAAATGTGCCTCAGAGTTCTTTTGTATGTATATAGGGTGTTGATAGTGTATAGGAAAACACTATTCAGGTTCAGGCATTCAATAGCTGATCAGTCTCTGCCGGTGATCAGCCGGAGTGCATTGGGGATTGCTTTGGGCTTTGGTACAGTGCTCTTTTTGTCCTGGTTATATTGGAGGATGGTCTGCCAGGCGATGTTTTGGAGGAAGGTGGCGCAGGATTGGCTGATCCCGGCGGGGATATAGGCATTGCCGACCGGGGATTCGTTCCAGATGGCACCGTAAAAGGTGCAGGCAGCGAGGTAAGTCCCCAAGAGGGAGGGGTGGTAATTATCCGGGGCATAGAGGTTGATCGTGTCCGCGGCGGCTATGGCATTGTGAAACGAGATCCCACAGGGGCTGACCATCGCGTCCAGATAGGCTCCGATGTAGTTATAGGCACCGGTGATCGGCTCATACATCTCCGGGTTGTTGCGCCAAGCCCAGGTCATATAAAATCCCGTATCGGCACCAGCAGTTCCGATTATCTCGTCCAATAGCTCCGCGTATTGATAAAAAAGCTCGGGATCTTCCATCGGACGGCTGCTCTGTTCCTGGAGGACGACGAGATCCCAGGTGCCGGTATTGATCGCCGTGGCTGCTCCACCATCGGTGTAGTGATCCTGGAGGGTATAGCCGCCCATCGTATGGCTCTGGATGCGGGTCAGCCATTGGGGATGCGCAGTGGTGACCAGTTGCCGGACGTGATAGTCCACACCGTTATTGAAGTAGGTATGGCTATTGCCGACGAAGAGGACGTTGCGGATATCGGAGGTGACCTGATTTCCCCAATCCACGTTGATGACCAGCCCGCCATTGAGGAAGGTGAGGGTGATATTGACGGTCGAGACGTGCCCGGGGATGACTTCTCCGGTTCCCTGTCCGGTGGCGACCAGGGTCGTCGCATCATAGACGAGGACGCTGATGGCATAGGTTCCGGCTTCGAGATCGCTAAAGTTCCCGCTCGCGGTGGTGCCGCTGATCGTGAGGTCGATGGTCTGGCTGAAGCTACCCTTGGTGATGGTGACGCTGACCCTGGAGATAACGAGGTTGTAGTTCATCGCCGGAGCGAGGTTCATCGAGATGGGCAGGTTCCCCTTTTGAGGAGGATCAGTGCTGTGATCACAGGCGCTGAGGCACAGGGCAAGGCAGAAAAGCAAGACAATGTAAAGACTTATCTTTCGCATAAGGACTCCTAAGCTTAGCATTCGCAGATATCGATATAATATGCAAAAAACATTCGCAAACCGCTCAAAAATGCTCATATTGTGAGAGGATCGCCGGGAGCGTAAAATAAGATTGACTGAAAATGAAAGCCCAAAAAGAATGCTATATGGAGGTATTTATGACCGACGAATACTACGAAAGCAAAGAAATGCCCGAGTCCGAACAGGATGAGCAGAAAGAGCGGATCATCGATATGGATGAGAAGAAGCTGAAGTTCTATGAAGACTTGCGAGCGAAGGCAAAAGCCTGGACCGCCAAAGCCGGGAAGACCGGGAACAAGCTGGGAGAATATCTCTTTTTGCTGCCGGATTTCTTTATCCTGCTGACCCGTCTGGCGACGGACAAGCGTGTCCCAAACAAGACCAAGCTGATGGCAGGCGGGATCATCGCCTATCTGATGATGCCTCTGGATATCATCCCGGATTTTATCCCGATCATCGGGCATGTGGATGACCTCGTATTGGTCGTGCTTGGGCTGGACATGATCCTGAACGGGATCGACAAGAAAGTCCTCACGGATAATTGGAGCGGAGAGGGAGACCTCCTCGAGCACATGCAAAAGATCACGGCAACGGCAGAGAAATTCCTGGATAAGAACATCATCAGCAAGATCAAAGCCTGGCTGCGCAAATAATGCCCGTGACGCACAAGCTCTTGATCGCAACCGGCAATCGGGACAAGCTCGTCGAGATCAGAGAGATCCTCAGCGGGATCCCGTTTGAGGTCGTCTCGCTGCAGGAATTTCCGGATCTGCCGGAAGTGATCGAAGACCGGGATACGATCGAAGGGAACGCAATGAAGAAAGCCCTCGAGACCTCCCGGGCAACCGGACTACTTTGCCTCGCAGACGATACAGGCTTGTTCATCGAAGCATTGCAGGGAGAGCCGGGTGTCTATTCCGCCCGTTGGGCTGGAGAGGGATGTTCCTACCGGGATAACCGGGTCAAGGCTCTGCAAAGGCTGCAGGGGATCACAAACCGTAAAGCGGAGTTTCGCACGGCAGTAGCCCTGGCAGCTCCGGACGGGATCATCAGCGTCCAGACCGGCAGAGTTCCGGGTATGATCGCGACGGAAGAACGCGGTGACAACGGCTTTGGCTACGACAGCGTCTTCATCGTCGGGAGCATGGGGCAGACCTATGCCGAGCTTGCGGATAGCGTCAAAAACCGGATCTCGCATCGGGCTCTGGCACTGCGACTGATGCTCCCGATCCTGGAGAGATTGATAGATTAACATATTAACAGATTAACAAATGAGTAGATTAGCAGATTAACAGATTAGCAAATGAGTAGGCTTTGGCGACTAACTCACTAACCTACTAACCTGTTAACCTATATAAGAGGTGAAATATGATAAACTCACAGATATTCAGACAATATGACATACGTGGCATTGTGGGGGAAGACCTCACTGCCGAATCCATGCTCCTGATCGGAAAGGGCTATGGGACATACATGCGCCGGAAAGGCTACAAGACCGTAGCGGTTGGTGGAGATGCGCGGCTCAGCACTCCCGGATTCGTCGCCGAATTCTGCAAAGGCGTGCTTTCGACGGGATGCGACGTCACCAATATCGGAATCGTTGCCACCCCCGTCCTGTATTTTGCGATCTGGAAGCTGGGAACCGATGGCGGAGCAATGATCACCGCCAGTCACAACCCTTCGCAGTATAACGGGATCAAGCTCAATCTCGGGCTGGGCTCCGTCTATGCCGAAGAACTGCAGAAAGTCCTCGGGATCATCCTCGCGGATGACTTTGAGCTGGGAGAAGGCAAATACTCCGAGTACAGCGGTATGGACGATATCTATATGGACTATATCGTAGGCAATATCAAGCTCGAACGCCCCGTCAAGGTCGTCGTCGATGGCGGCAACGGGATGGGTGGACCTTACCTGCCCAAGATCCTGCGTCGGCTCGGCTGTGAAGTGACCGAGCTCTTTACCGATCCGGACGGGAACTTCCCCAATCATCACCCCGATCCTACGGTCGAGAAAAACATGGTCATCCTCAGCTCTAAAGTCCGCGAACTGGGCTATGAGGTCGGTATCGGGCTGGATGGAGATGCAGACCGCATCGGAGTCGTCGATGAGAAGGGTAAGATGCTTTTTGGGGATCAGATCCTCAATATTCTGGCTCGGGACTATCTCAAAGCCAATCCGGGTAAGTCCATCATCGCGGACGTTAAATGCTCCAAGAACCTCTACGACGATATCCGCAAGCACGGTGGGGTGCCGATAATGTACAAGACCGGGCATGCCAATATCAAGATGCGGATGAAGGAAGTAGGGGTGGACTTTGCCGGTGAGATGAGCGGTCACGTCTTCCTCGGGGATCGTTACCTCGGGTTTGACGATGCTATCTACGTCAGCAGTCGTTTCGTCGAGATCGTCTCCAAGACCGATGCGCCGGTCAGCGAGTATCTGGCAGATCAGCCAAAGATGTATAACACACCGGAACTGCATATCAAGTGCTCGGATGAGACGAAGTTCGACGTGGTTGCCAAGGTCTGTGACGAATTCAAAGCCGAAGGCTATGACGTCAATGACATCGATGGTGCCCGGATCACCTTCAGCGATGGCTGGGGGCTTGTCCGCGCGTCAAATACGACTCCCGTTCTGGTCACCCGCTATGAGGCGACCTCTGAAGCTAGAATGCTGGAGATCCAGGCTTTGATCGAAGGCAAGATCGCCAAATATATATCCTGAACCTATTGAACCCTCAGGTACAGACCGCGGTCATCCGACCGCGGTTTTTGTCTATGCTACAATCCCGGACAAGCTGTTTGCGCGCAAAGGTGAAGAGGGATATACTATTCGGGTGGCAGAGTAGGGGATAAACTACCGACAAGGAGCCTGAGATGAGGAAGAAAATGCTATTTTGGACGCCGAGGGCGATGCTGATGATTTTGGGTTTGTTCACGGTTCTGTTTTCCTTTGACGCGTTCGAGGGAAACGGCGTGTGGTTTGAGAAGCTACTGGGATTTGTCCTGCACAATATCCCCGCGATGCTCATCGCGGTGATCCTGATCCTGTCCTGGAAGCGTCCGGGGATCGGGGCGATCGCCTCCTATCTTGTGATGCTGGGCTTTGCCTTTATCGTGCGGAGCTTTGGGCATATCGAAACGCTGATCTCCTTCATGCTGCCGCCATTCCTTGCGGGAACCCTGTTCCTCGTCGAATCATGGCAGAATTGCCTGGAGAAGAAGAAAGGCTTAGCCGGATAGCGGCTATTTCAGCCTGGCGATCAGACTGTCCACATAGCGGTTTATCGCTCCGGTAAGCTCCGTATTCAGCTTTAGTTCCACGGTTCGGATCGCCTTGGCATAGGCTTCTTCGGCGGTCGGATCGCTGATCTTATCCGTAAAGTCATATTCCCAGAGGAGATCCTGACGCGGGTCATAGAGGCTGAGCTTGAGGGAGAGCTGCAGGTCTGTCTGGGGTTTATCGCTCGGGACCGGTTCGATCCGCAATTCGGCATAGATCTCGGAAACGTCGCCATTGGAGAAGGTAAAGCCCATTCCCGAGACCAGCTTGGTCAGCGCATTTTCCAGAGCATTCTCATAGTCGGCTTCGAGGGTGAGGTCGAGCCGAACCTGTCTCGCGGCGGTGCGGAGCTGGTCGTTTAGATTCTCATAATCATAGCCGAGATCAAAGGAACGGCTGGCATCCAGGTCAATGATCGCGAGCTGAGCCAGACGGGTGCGGATGACGCGGTCGATCGTCGTCGCAGCCACGATACAAGAGTAGTATTGCCAAGGGTCTGTCGTATCCAGAGCTTTGGTGATCCAGCCGAGGAGATTCTCCTTGTCCTTTTGCAGAGCCCGGAGGACGTTTTCCGAAGCGACTTGCCTGTCCAGATAGGCGAGGGCATGAGTCCGCTTTTGCTTGTCCGTCCAGACCTTCCCGATGCGCATCTGATAGAGTTCGGCTTCTGCCTGAGTCTTTAGTTCTGCCGCGCTCATGACCGATCTGGGATTCGTCTTGGGCGGACGAAAGAGGTCGTAGTAGCGCAATTCCGTCTCCGGACTTACGATCGGATCCGCGGAGAACTGCTTGCGGAGGTCGCTCAGAGCGAGCTGTTCCGCCTCGGCGCGATCCTCGGCAACCCCGAGGGAACAGAGGTAGAGATCGGCGCGATATTCGAGATAGGGATCATTCGCCCAGGCAGGACGGTTTGGATCCTGCTTGTGTTTTGGCTTGAAGATCCCCCCTGCCAGACTCAGGGTCAGGCAAAGCATCAGGAATATCAGCGACGTTTTGCTCATTATAAGGGGCTATCCTTTTCCGCCTTTGATGACCTTGGTGTACAATGTTCCGCCGGAAGCGGAGCCGAAATATCCGAGGGCATTGCGCACTCCGCCATGCAGATAGCCTTCCGTCTGATAGGAGTAGTCATAGAAATTGCGGTCGATGCTATAGACGGTGAAGCGATAGCGTCCGTAGAATGCCACGGCTTGCTTGAAATCGCTGAGGTAAGCGTAGTTTCCCCCGGCGTTTGCCTCATAGCGGGATAGGAACTGGCTAAAGAACCTGATCCTGCGCATCGAATCGCCGCTGGAATTGTAGATCCAGGCGATGCTCGAATCCGCGTTGGTTATCCCAAAGATGGGGATCGTGAATTCCAGATCCGTGGAAAAAGGCTCCAGGCAATAGATATCGACGTACATGTAGATACTGCCGGTGAAGTCTCCGGTATTGAGCGCCAGAGGGTAGCGTTCGTCCAGGACGTCAAACGCCGTGGAGTCCATCACCGCCGGATCGGAGGAATAGCCTTCCCCCGGGACGTTGTAATTGTAAAAGTCCTCGTCCGGGATAGCCAAACCGGGGACGGTCGTCCTGGCGGTGATCTGCTTGTCATAACCGGGAACGTCGATCGCTATCGCATAGGTCTTTCCTGCTTGGATGACGTAGCCTGAAGGGTCGATGTATTTGATCTTGGGCATGGGAGTCGGATCCTCCAAGCCCATGTCCAGGATCGGGCTCAGGTTCAGAACAGCCGTTGTATCAGTTCCGGAAAGCTCATAGACAGTCATAACTGCATCAAAGACAAAGAGCTGAGTATAGTCAAAGCTGTCGATATTGGAGCTCCGGGTCAGATAGACCGGATGCGCCTGATCGATCGGAGAACCGGCGACGAGCAGAGCCGTCAGCGAATATGCTTCGCCGTCAAAACGCGGCGCGGAAGTGCTTTCGCAGCCAAAGAGCAGCAGCAGGACAGGCAGGAACAGCCAATATATCTTCTTCATTTGATACCTCACCATTTGATATTCACTCCGAGGAAGGGAATGCGGGGAAACTGCGCGCTGTCGCGGGTCAGCAGTTCCGGTTCTCCTTCATCGTTGACGGAGACGTAATAGCTGCGTCCTCCGACGTTCTTGCGTCCCAGGAGATTGATGATCTCGAGGTAGGGCTCGATGCTGCCCCAGCTCTTGATGAATTCGACCTTGAGGCTCAGATCCCAGCGCATATAGTAGGGCAGACGCTCCCGATCGCTATAAGAATAGATCAGTTGGAAGTTTTCCCCATCAAAGTAGATGCGTTCGGGAACTTCGGTCGGTTGCCCGGTGCTGTAATTAAAAGCCGTTCCCAGTTTCAGGTCACCGCCGAGGATATGGCTTCCGGTATTCTCTGTGACGTTGTAGGTCTGCACGACGTTCAGGCTGTGGGTGCGGTCGTATTTGGGGAAGAAGTATTGTGCTTCCCCGCTGAAGGGATCGGTGTTCAGCCCTTGCATTTTGCGCATCGTCCGGCTGAAGGTATAGCCGATAAAGCCTTGCAACCCGTTCCAGTCGTTACGCAGGAGGAAGTCAGCCCCGTAAGTGAAGCCTTTGCCCTGGTTAAAGGTATCGGCAAGCACCCCCGTCTCGTTATTCCAGGTATAATCAGAGTTTACATCGTATTCGAGGATGTGGTCGTAGGACTTGTAATAGCCTTCCAGATCAAGCCCGAAGCCGGAGGCAAAGTCCTTTTGCCAGCCCAGGATAAAGTGATCGCTGATCCCCGGTTTGAGGCTCCCATCGAGCGGGAACCAGACGTCCAGAGGCGTGCTCGAGCCCATCGACATCAGGGTCAGATACTGGTGAAAGCGTCCAAAGCTGGCGAAGATGCTCTCATTCAAGTCCAGCTTCCTGCGGATGGAGATCCGCGGTTCAAGGTTCATATAGGACGCGCTCGGCAGGCTGGGAAGGTTTTGATAGAGACTGCGGTAGGATGCCAGACGCAGCCCGGTCTGCACGCTCCACAGCGCATCGAGCTTCCACGAGTCCTGAGCGAAAACGGCAGAGGTCAGCGACGAGACCTCTACGTCCGGAAGCGTATTCGGATCATAGGAATAGCTCGTCTTGTTGCGCAGCCAGGTATCGTTGTATTTGACCTCAAACCCGGCGTCTATCTGGTGTTCATTGGTCGGGTTCCAGCTCAGTATGCCTTTGCTGCTGAGGTCGCCGATACCGTTCGTTCGGCTGAAGATATTCGTCCCTTCCTGGCTTTGCTGCTGGATGAAGCTGTCAAACTTGCTCCCCGCAACCACGAATCTGGAAAAGAGCTGTGGCGAGAAGAGGTGTTGCCAACCCGCGGAGATGGTCTGATTTCCCCATTCGAGGTTGATCTTATCCCCAAAATCCAGGCTGAGCTTGTCCCTGCCAAAGTAGGTACTGACCTGGAGCTTATCCGAATTGCCGAGGTCCCAGTTTGCCTTGGCATGCCCGTCATAGAAATAGTAATCCGGGATCTCATCGACAAGCTGTTGCAGCACTTCGACGTAAGTCCTGCGGAAGGATCCCATGACGGAGCCGTGTTGATTGGCTATCTGCCAAGGTCCTTCGAGGGTGAGGCTGGAGGAGATCATCGAAAGTCTCGCCGTTCCCGCAAAGCTATTGCGGTTCCCTTCCCGATTGGTCACGTCCAGGACGGAGGATAGCCTTCCGCCGTAGCGTGCCGGATAGGCGCCTTTGATCAGCTCGGCGCTCTCGATCGCGTCGGTGTTGAAGGTCGAGAAGACCCCGCCGAAGTGATTGGGATTATAGACATCTATCCCGTCAATGAGGATCAGATTCTGATCTGGGCTCCCACCGCGTACATAGAGACCGGCGGAGAAATCCGAGACCGGTGTGACTCCGGGTAAGGTCGCCAGCGCGCGAAAGACGTCCGCTTCGGCGACGGAGACGATGTTCTTTAGCTCTTCCGTCGTTTGCCTGAGTGTGCTGACGCGGATCTCGTTGCGGATATCGTCCGCATTGGCAGTCACTTTGACGGTGTTTCCGACGATCGCCTTACGCTCCAGAACGAAGTCATGTTTGAGCTTATCGCTCAGGTCGCTGATCGTGAAGCTGTGGCTCGCAGCTCCATAGGAGACGAGGCTTGCCTTCAGGGTATAAGAACCTGTACGGTTTATGTTTATGACGAAATAGCCATTTTTGTTGGTCTGGGTCCCGGTCTTAAGCTCCGGGATGGACACACTGACCCATTCCAAAGGCTGTCCGTCTGTATCTCTGGTTATGAAACCGCTTATCGTAGCGGCGTTTAGCCTGATCATCCTTGCCAGAAGCAGGCAGATCAGCATGAGTCCTAATTTACGCATATCACCTCACAATACACAATTAGACGCAGTTTACACAAGTCCCTTGTTTGTCAAGGTTTCTGAGCTTGTCTCCTTTCGCTCTCTCCACTCTCCGCCTTAGTCGCTCTTTAACAACTGTGCCGCGCATCCGCCCCGATGATGCCGACTACGTCGGATAATATGGTGCGTTGTAGGCGCCGGACTCTCTGAATCGGGTCACAGTTGTTAAAGAGCGACTAAGGCGATGAGGAGAATGTCCTTGACGCAAGGAGCAGGGGAGATTAACTTGTCAACACGCCGAGTGAACGGTTCCTAAACTCATGAAGCATGGACGTTCACCGTTAGGGTATGCTTGGAAACGAGCTTGCCTTCCTTTTGAAAAGGCGTGGATCCCGTTTCGGTCTTTGTCCTCAGCAAAGCCATTAGGAGTTGTCCGCGGAGCTTTCGCCTTTTCAAATCCACTATATTTTCATTAAGGAGAAAGCCATGTTCTTTTCAGTTCCGGTACCCAAGAATGAGCCGCTCAGGACTTACAAAAGCGGTTCGGATGAACGCCTCAAGCTCGAATCAACCCTCAGAGAGATGGGCAGTTCGCCGATCGAGATCCCGGCGATAATTGGCGGTAAAGAGGTCTTCACGGGAAAGACAGGGATCGCCAGCCAACCCCATGCCCATCAGGAAAAGCTCGCCACCTATCACAAGGTCGGGCACAAGGAGATCCTCGAAGCGATCGAGACGACCGTCAAGGTTCAGCGAGACTGGGAGGAAATGCCCTTCTATCACCGTTCCGCAATCTTCCTCAAGGCAGCGGAACTCCTCTCCACCAAGTATAGATACGTATTGAACGCCGCGACCATGCTCTGCCAAAGCAAAAATGCGCATCAGGCAGAGATCGACTCCGCGGCGGAACTCATAGACTTCTGGCGGTTTAACGCCTATTTTGCCCAGAAGATCTATGAGCAGCAACCCCTCGTCTCGCCCAAGGGTGAGTGGAACTTCTCCGAATACCGCTCGCTCGAAGGCTTCGTCTTTGCGATCACTCCCTTTAACTTCACCGCCATCGCGGGCAATCTGCCGACTTCGCCTGCGCTGATGGGGAACACGGTGCTCTGGAAACCCGCTGCGACAGCGATATATAGCGGCTACTTCATCATGAAGATCCTGATGGAAGCAGGTCTTCCGGATGGGGTTATTAATTTTATGCCGGGCTCGGGCGCTGAGATTGGTAACTACATCACGGATTCGCCTCATCTGGCGGGAATACACTTCACGGGGAGCACGGAAGTCTTCAACGGGATCTGGCGTCGCACGGCGGAAAATATCCATCTCTACAAATCCTATCCGCGTATCGTCGGTGAGACGGGCGGAAAGGACTTTATCGTGGCACATGCTTCGGCGGATGTGCGGGCTCTGGCTGTTGCCTCGCTCCGGGGTGCATTTGAGTATCAGGGGCAGAAGTGCAGCGCCGCTTCACGCCTCTATATCCCTGATACTATGTATGATGAGTGGTTCAAAGAGATGCAGGAGATGCTCTCCACGGTCAAGATGGGCAGGGTTCAGGACTTCTCGAACTTCGTCAACGCCGTGATCGACCGCAGCAGCTATAACCGCATCAAAGGCTATATCGACAGAGCCAAACAGGCAAGCGACGCCCAAGTGATCTGGGGTGGAGGCTGTGATGACAGCGAAGGTTACTTCATCGAACCGACCATCATCAAGACCACGAACCCGCATTATCAGACCATGGAAGAAGAGATATTCGGTCCTGTCCTGACGGTCTATACCTATCCGGAGAAGGACTTTGATCAGGTTCTGCGCCTGGTGGATACGACTTCGCCGTATGCCTTGACGGGCTCGATCTTCGCCCAAGACCGGGAAAGGATCTGCCAAGCCTACAATGAGTTGCGGCATAGCGCGGGTAACTTCTACATCAACGACAAACCCACCGGGGCAGTGGTCGGACAGCAGCCTTTCGGAGGCAGCCGTTCATCCGGAACGAACGACAAAGCCGGGTCTGCCTTGAATCTGCAACGTTGGATCTCCGCCCGATCGATCAAGGAGACCTTCGTTCCACCCATCAACTACGGTTATCCCTTTATGGATCAATAGCCCCAATAGCATTGTCCAAAGCAGAAAGCGCTCCTGAGCGGATCAGGGGCGCTTTTTTGTTTATGCTGCTAAATTAAATCGGCGTTCTATGTGATAAGGATCATTTGATCACGGTGAACTTCGCCGTTCCCATACGTCTGTCCCCGACGGAGAGATGCAGGAAGTAGATCCCGCTGGAGAGCTCCGGAAGGTCAAGTCGGAAGTCTTCCACCTGGGGAGTCAGATAGGTATAGACGAGTCTCCCGCGGAGGTCGTAAAGACCGATAGTGATAGTTCCGCCGAGGTCGGAAGGCTTGTCATAGCTGAGCTTGAGACTCTTGATACCCGGATAGACGATACTGGGCTGGACGCTGAGATTACCGGGCATGGGAAGCAGGGTCTCATCATCATTGGAGACGACGGTGATCGTCGCATTGAGATAATTCGGGAAATTGGGCTCAAGGTAGGTGTTTCCGCTCCAGACGACAGCATTTGCCACCGGATCTTTGATAAAGACCCAGATGTGCGCAGGATAGGCGATCGCGGTGGCTGTTCCGTTCGGGCTCGTAGGATAAACGGTGTTCGTGTAAAGGGGAATACCATTGCTGTAGCAGATGTAAATACGATAGTTTGGAAGAGGATTGGCGAATTGATCCCGCACCTGGACATTCAGGTCACACATACTCTGCGGTACGCTTGGTGTTCCGTAATTACTGTTAAATTCCTTCGCCCAAGTATAGATGGTTCCATCGTAAACCATGATCCTGAACTGCACAGCACATTGCCCTTCCGTTAAGGGGTGAATGTCGATCTGGGGATCGGTCGTTTCATCTCCCCAGGTGAGTCGTTCATCGAGCCAAGCAATATAGGGGGTGGTAACCCTTAAAAATCCGGCTTGGCGATCAATGCTGAGCTCTGGAATGTACCGGCTAAGATTGATGATCACCGGATAGGTAATCGGGTCTATGTATGTGTAGGGGAGATGATATTGCCCGGATGGAGTCTGGAAGTTGTAGAGACATAAAGGGTTTGCCCCACCCAACTCATCGCAGATCTGGACATAAAGAGAGTCAGCATCGTCAAACCAAACGCGGGAAAGGAAGATCGGCATCAGCGGATTGGCGCAGACTACCCCGATGCTGATGGTAAAAAACAACAAAAGCCATAGTTTCTTCATAACTTGCTCCTATGCCGATGCACTGCCTATCTATCTCACCGGCAACCAAATAACAAGCACTTTTTGTTCCCTATATGCCAAAAAAGAAAGGTTCCGCAACCAAATAGGCTACGGAACCTTCCTGAGTAAGGGTCTGGGTTATTCTTTAGCTGCCTTGTCAGGAGCCTTATAGATTATCTCGTTTTGATACATGGATTTCTTGTTCTTGGGTGTGTAGATCGCTTCGATCTTGGGGGAGAAAGCGACTATCATTCCGGAGAAGACGATGGCGATCATACTCATAAGTTTGATCAGGATGTTGATGCAAGGTCCGGCAGTATCTTTGAAGGGGTCACCGACCGTGTCACCAACGACGGTAGCTTTGTGTTGCTCTCCGCCTTTTCCTCCGTGGGAACCGGTTTCAACGTACTTCTTGGCATTGTCCCAGGCTCCGCCGGCATTGTTCATCATCGTGGCAAGGATAAAGCCGGTGGAGAGACCGCCAACCAGCAATCCCAGAACCCCCGCGACACCCATAAAGAGTCCGATGACGATCGGAGAAAGGATCCCAACGAGGGCGGGAAGCACCATCTCACGCTGGGCACCGACGGTCGAGATGCGAACGCAATTGGCATAGTCCGGCTTACCGGTTCCTTCAAGGATCCCGGGAATGGTGCGGAATTGACGACGAACTTCCTGAACCATCGCGCCTGCGGCTCTTCCCACGGCTTTGATCGTCAGCGAGCTAAAGACGAAGACGATCATTCCGCCAAAGAGGATACCGAGGAGGAACTTCGGGTTGAGGACGAATATCTTGTAATACTCGATATAGTCCATGATGGAAGCCTGCTTGGCAGGGATGATCTGAGAGTAGTCCTTGGTATAGTTGATGACCAGATGAGGGACTTCGTGAAGCTTGTCCCCCAGGAGGGAGATCCCGTTACGGACTTCTTCCATATAAGCAGCGAGCAGAGCCATAGCCGTCAGGGCGGCAGAACCGATGGCAAAGCCTTTTCCCGTCGCGGCGGTGGTATTGCCCACGGAGTCCAGATTGTCCGTGCGTTCACGCACTTCTTCGGGGAGGTTGCACATCTGCGCGTTGCCACCTGCATTGTCCGCTATGGGACCAAAGGCATCCATCGCCAGGGTCACACCGAGAGTAGCAAGCATACCGACAGCGCCAAAGCCGATGCCATACAAGCCCATCTCGATGGACTCAAAGCCGTGGCTAAAGCTGAAGGCTGCCATGATCCCGACGACGATGATGACGACGGGAGCTGCGGTCGAACGCATACCCAAGGCTATGCCTTCGAGGATCACGGTAGCAGGACCGTATTCTGATTGATCGGCGATCGCGCGGGTAGGTTTGTAGCTGTGGGAAGTGCTCAGTTCGGTAAAGTATCCGATCAGCACTCCGGCAAAAAGACCGATCACGGCGGACATGAACACGCCAAAATAGTATTCCGCGGGAAGCAGCGACTTCGTCACGAAGAAGGCTGCCACAGCGATCAGGACAGAGCTGAAATAGACGCTCTTATTCAAGGCGAACATCAGTTCCTTTGTCCCAGCCGATTCCTTGGCAGAGACCATGAAAATACCAAAGATAGAGAGGAAAGCTCCGATCCCGGCGAGTGCCATCGGAGCAACGATGAAACGCACCATCCAGGTGTCGATCCAGGCTTGCCCAAGGGTGGAGCCAAGCTGGAGCACCACGCTCATCCCGAGCGCGGCGGTTGCGAGGATAGACCCGGCGTAGCTCTCATAGAGGTCTGCGCCCATTCCGGCGACGTCTCCGACGTTATCACCGACGTTATCGGCGATGGTGGCAGGATTGCGCACGTCATCTTCCGGGATACCGGCTTCGACCTTACCGACGAGGTCGGCACCGACGTCCGCAGCCTTGGTATAGATACCACCGCCCAGACGGGCAAAGAGGGCTTGCGTCGAGGCACCCATCCCGAAGGAAAGCATGATCACGGTGATCTTTTCCAGGTTCAAACCGAGTGAATTGAGGACGTAGAACCAGGCAGAAATATCGATGAGAGCCAGACCGACGACGACCAATCCCATCACGCTACCGGCGTAAAAGGCGACTTTGAGACCTTTGTTCAGGCTCTTGGTGCAGGCTTGGGTCGTGCGGTTCGAGGCAAGGGTCGCAGTTTCCATTCCGATAAATCCGGCAAGACCGCTAAAGAATCCACCCGTGATAAATGCCCAGGGGATCAGCGGATGCAGGACATGGAGCACCCATGCCATGATCTGGAAAATAATGAAGACAATGATAAAAAAGAGAGTGACGCCTTTGTATTGCTGCTTGAGGTAGGCAAAAGCGCCTTCGCGGACGTAACCGGCAATTTCCTGCATCCGGGGGGTGCCGGGATCGGATTTGCGGACGTAGCGATAGAAGATCAAAGCAAAGAAGAGGGCTGCAAAAGCACCGATCGGTGCTAAATACCATAAGACTGGCAAAGTAACCACTATTCATCTCCTGATATTATTTTTGGTTTTTGGCGTATCGACACATACACCAGAGGCACGCACATAACGCACATGTTTTATATGTCAATGGATTTCTTTTGGTCTCGTCCCGCTGGGTGGGGGATCAGACTTCGCCCAGACTCTCGTCGATCCCCTTCCTGATCTCATACCAATAGTCCATCGCGGCTTCTTTCTTATTATCGGCAAAGCGTTTGAGCCAGTGATCCAGATCGGGTTCGTTCAAGCCAAGGATCTCCTTCTGACGTTGTAAATATTTCCACACGTAGTCAACGTTTCGTTCGGATTCCCAGAAGACTGACGCATTACGGCAATTGATCCTTCGGGCGGTGATATGGCTGTTCAATTCGAGGTCATACCCCTCGCCGTAGATCTCGGTCACGATCTTGGGGAGCATTTCCTCAGCCCAGGCACGGTGAAACCGGCAGACGCCGAGATTGTCCAGCAGGAGCTCCGCTTTCATCCTGTCCACGTTTATCTGTCCCAAAAGGCGGGGCGGAAAATACTGCGGGGAATAGTGCATATAATACCTGCCCATTGCCGGCATGGGAGAGAGCACCCCCGGAACCCAATACTGGTTAGGAACCATCCAGCCCCGGCGGGCAAAGGAATTGATCACCAGGCTGTCCATCAGTGGCTGCCTCTTTTCCCGGGCAAGCCGCCGAGCGTATTTGCGCACTCCTTCGGAGATATCGATGCGTCGATCCTGTCCGATCGTGTTATCCAGGATCTTTGCGCCGAGTTCGGCATTGAACATCGAATCCGCGACTGTGTCAAAATTGTCCTTGTCCCAGCGCGGAAGATCTTTGACCCCCAGTTCTTTCGGAGTCAGCAAGCCTCTATCCAGGCAGTCAAACATCCAGCTCAGCATCCCACCCGCTGAGATCGCGTCATAGCCGAGGCTGTCCGCCTTGCGGTTCAGGATCTCGGCAGCTCGCTGGTCAAAGATCCCGGAGAGGGGACCAAAGGTCTGATACGGCTCATAGTCTTTTTTATATATGCCGTTGTTCTTCTTACAGACGGCGACGCAGGGCTCTCCGCAGGTAGCGAATTGACGCGGAACGATCGTCTCTTCGTTGAACTGCTTCAGATAGTGATCCTTGATGTGCTTGGCGTGAAAGGCTTTGCGCTCATCTTCAGACCAATAGATGCTGCGGTAATTAAACGCGAGTAGGGTTCCCGCATTCGTCGCATAGTTCACCCCCAGAGTTCCGCCGGTATCAAAATCCGGATCAAAGCGATATTTCTTTGTGGCTTCCATGTCCTTTGCCACCAGCTTTTGCTCATAACGAGCCTGGAACCATTCATCGGCGACCTTGCGATCTCGGAAGTCCTCGTCGATATGCGTCCCGCCATAGATGATCGAGCAGATGCCATGCTGTTGCAAGAGTTTGGAGCCCAGTCCGCCTCTGCCAGCCCAAGTATCGACATGGCTGAGCTTGCCTTTGGTGATCGGCACGGAGCAGATCGCGCCCATATCGCTGTAGCGGGCTGAGGGACCGACAGCGAGGATACGCGGATCGTTCACGTAGTCCTTGCCAAAGCGGTTATAGGTATGCTCCAGCATGGAATAGACCCCTTCTTTCGCCCAGATCTGTTCCGGATGGCAGGGATAAAGCCCGACCTCGATCTCCTCACCGTGCTGACGGTTCAGCGTCAGGATCGAGGGGCTGTTTGCCTTGCCGATGATGGAGAGCATATTTATCCCCAGATCGTCAAAGACCAGTCCCGCGCCACCCATGGAGGAGATATAGAATCCACCCCAGGCAGGCGAGAAACCGGTAAAGATCAGGCGATTTGAGCCGGGGAAGATCGAGCCGGCAAGGAGACCGACTCCGATATTGAGAGAATTGTGCTTTCCGCTGAGATGCAGACCCAGATCGACGGGTCCGTAGAAAGCTCCCAGGGGATACTTCGCTATGCGGTAGAAACCTGTTCCGGCATCTACGATCAGGACTTTTAGGTTATTCTTCATTCGTTCCTCTCGGGATAAGCTATGCAGACGGGGAGAATTGTCAAGCACAGTTCCTTATCTTTTGGGCTTGACACTTTTTGCCGTGAAGATATCCGGGACGCAAAATGCTAAGGCTCAATCAGGAGATTTTCATGTCCGAGATCATGATCCACAGAACCAGAGGCAAGGTCGTCGAGACCATGCACCGCGGCGATGCCGTCGTCCTCGATCCTTCCGGAAAGGTCATCGCCAGCTGCGGTGATATATACAAATACACCTATTTCCGCTCTTCGGCAAAGCCGATCCAGGCTCTTTCCGTGATCCTCTCCGGAGCCCGGGAGAGATTTGGCATCGATGACAAGGAACTCGCTCTTATCTGCTCATCCCACTATTCTGAGGACATGCATCTCGCGACCGTGCGCAGCATCCTGGGCAAGCTTGGATTGGATGAATCCGCCCTGCAATGCGGGGTTGCCCGTTCCATCCGCGAGGAGATCGCCTTTGCTCAGACGGCACAGGGGATAGCTCCTGCCCGGATCAAGAGCGATTGCTCCGGTAAACACAGCGGTATGCTCGCTACCTGCCTGATCAAGGGCTATCCGATAGACACGTATCTCGATCCCGCGCATCCTGTCCAGCAGGACAATCTGCATCACCTTGCGGAGATCTGTGGCTATCCCGCGGAGCAGATCGAGATCGGCGTGGACGGCTGTAACGTTCCTGTTTTTGCCCTGCCGATCTATAATATGGCTCTGGGCTATGCCCGGTTTGCCAATCCCGAGTACCTGCCGGAGCAGTATCGCGATGCGGCAATGACCATCTTTTCCGCGATGAATGCTTTTCCGGAGATGGTCTCCGGAACCGGAGGATTCTGCACTGCCTTGATGCAGGCTACTCACGGACGTCTGATCGGGAAGGTCGGCGCCGCGGGAGTCTATTGCATCGGGATCCGTGAACCTCAGCTCGGGATCGCGCTCAAGATCGAGGACGGAGCGCCGGGGATCGCCCCCATGGCTGCCATGCACATCCTGATGAGCATGAACCTGATCACCTCTGCGGAGTATGAAGAGCTAAAGCACTTTCACATCCAGCCCAACCTCAATGACGACAAGCTCCCTGTCGGAGAGCTACGTCCGGTCTTTGGGGTTAGTGGGTTAACGAGTTAGTGGGTTAGTGGAGGACAGCCTGAGCTGGGGGGTGTTTGTTTCAGGATAGCTGTATCGATGGACTTCTATGGACGAGATGGACTTTTGTGGACGGAATGGACTTATGGCGCACCGGATGAAGCCAGTGTTACGCCAGACCCGAACCACATGCGTCAGCCACTATTCACTCTTCACTATTCACTATTCACTCAAAATCCCCCTCTCTGTGTCTCTGTGTCTCTGTGTCTCCGCGTTACTGATTCTCGCCGTCGATCCCCAAGTACTCCGCTTGTACTCTTCTTGTACTCATCTTGTACTCAACTTGAATGAAGTTCAAGCAAACATCATTAAATGTAAGAGCCGACATCTGCCGTGAAACAGGGACCCGGAGACCGGGAAGAAGCTTGACACTTTGGGGACGGAGAAAAAGCTGAGCTTACCTTAGAATACAGAGGAAGATAATGGAAGACAACAAGATAATATACACGATGTCCGGGATCGGCAAGGTCGTCGATGGCAATCGCCAGATCCTCAAAGATATATATCTGGGTTATTATTATGGTGCCAAGATCGGGGTCGTTGGCTTGAACGGCTCGGGTAAGAGCACTCTGCTCAAGATCATGGCAGGGCTGGATAACGACTATCTCGGTTCGGTGGCGATGACCAAAGGCTATACCATCGGCTATCTGGAGCAGGATCCGCTCGTCAATGAAGATAAGACCGTGCTGGAAGTCGTGCAGGAAGGGGTCGCCGAAGCGATCAGCCTGCTTGCCCGCTACGAAGAGATCAATATGCAGTTTGCCGAGCCGATGGACGATGAGGCGATGAATAAGCTCCTTGAGGAGCAGGGAAAGGTTCAGGACAAGCTCGACGCCTGCAATGCCTGGGATCTGGACAGCCGGCTGGAGCTGGCGATGGATGCCTTGCGATGTCCTCCCGGTCACCTCAAGGTCAGCGTCATTTCCGGAGGTGAACGTCGGCGTGTCGCTCTCTGCAGATTGCTCCTGCAAGAGCCGGATATTCTGCTCTTGGATGAACCGACCAACCATCTCGATGCGGAACTGATCCTTTGGCTGGAGCATCATCTGCAAAAGTACAAGGGTACCGTGATCGCCGTGACGCATGACCGCTATTTCCTCGATAACGTAGCACAGTGGATCCTGGAGCTGGATCGGGGCGAGGGGATCCCCTTTAAGGGAAATTACTCCTCCTGGCTGGAGCAAAAGCAGAATGCGCTCGCCAATGAAGCGAAGTCCGAGAGCAAGCGGCAAAAGGCACTGGCGGAGGAACTGGAGTGGATCCGGAGCAGCCCTAAAGCCCGCCAGGCAAAGAGCAAAGCCAGGATCGCCAATTATGACAAGATGGCATCCGAAGAATATAAACGTGATAACGCCACAGAGCAGATCTTGATCCCAAAAGGGCAAAGGCTCGGAACTAAGGTCATCCAAGCGATCGGTGTCAGTAAAGGCTTTGAAGACAAGCTCCTTTATGAGGATCTGAGCTTTGACCTCCCTGCGGGAGGGATCATCGGAGTGATCGGACCAAATGGCGCGGGTAAGACCACGCTGTTCAATATGATCACCGGGCTGGCTCAGCCGGATAAGGGAGAATTCGCGATCGGTGAGACTGTCAAGCTCTCCTACGTCGATCAGGCAAGGGTCATGGATCAGGATAAGACCTTGCTGGAGCTGATCGGTGAAGGCAGGGACGTCATGAAGGTCGGAGACCGGGAAATGAACGTGCGGGAATACCTGAGCAAGTTCAACTTCTCTTCCAAAGAGCATATCAAGCCGCTAAACATCATGAGCGGGGGAGAGAAGAACCGCGCCTATCTCGCGCTGACTCTGCAGGTTGGGGGGAACGTCCTCCTCCTTGACGAACCGACGAATGACCTCGACGTCTATACGATCCATGCTCTGGAAGAGGCTTTGCTGGACTTTGCCGGCTGCGCTGTGGTCATCAGCCACGACCGCTATTTCCTGGACAGGGTCTGCACGCATATTCTGGCATTTGAGGGTGATAGCAAGGTCAAGTGGTACGAGGGAAACTTCAGCGATTATGAAGAGGACAAGCTTAAGCGCATGGGCATATCCGAGCTGGTCCCGAAGCGGATCACTTATCGCAAGATCAGTAGGGTATAGCGAAGTAAACGAGAAGTATCTGATAGTCCAGAGGTTCTTTTCGTCATAAGTTCAGGTATTGTCGTCTAAGCAGAGGTGGTATATATATCGTCGGTCGTAGTTGACCGCGTATTTGCTTAATAGATCCTCATATTCGCTAAGAAAAGTTCGCGTTTGGTGATGAGCGGATTGGTTCAGGATGTATTCTCTAGTATTCAGTAATCCGCTGTGAGAAATGGAAAAGGCTCCAAAACCTTCCTGCCATGCAAATAGACCGGCTGCCCATCCCTTATCATTGATAAACCTGGAGGTGTTTGCCTTTAACTTCTGGGCAAACTCCGAGACCGAAAGAGTGGGATGCAGACCTACGAGGAGATGGGTATGATCATCCATTCCACCGATGCATTGCATAAAGCAATTCAGCTCTCTGATGATCCCTGCCGTATAAGCATATAGCTCCTGTTGAATGTCTGGTGTCAGAAATCGCATCCGGTTCTTCGTGGCAAAGACATAATGAATGTAGATCTGGGTGTAAGTGTTTGGCATATTGTATTCCTCCAACAAACATAGTGTTTCTCCCAGTCTAAGAACAAAGTAGAAATTGTCAACAAAGAAAATGAACGCGATGGATCTCATTGCTCGTCACAAGTCCCGTAGGGACGATATTTTAGATAGAACACGCGACAGCAAAGTGTTAGATGAGTCCCGTAGGGACGGTATTTCAGATAGAACACGCGACAGCAAAGGGTTAAATGAGTCCCGTAGGGACGGCATTTTAGATAACCAACGAAGGCAATAACAAGCCCGATACGAGTCACCAAGTGACAGGATCTCCCTCATTGGGAAATGGTTCTATCTAAAATACCGTCCCTACGGGACTGGGATCTTCTTCTTCGAGGTAACGATTCTATCTAAAATACCGTCCCTACGGGACTGGGTTCGCCTCATTGAGGAAACGGTTCTATTTGAAATGCCGTCCCTCCGGGACATTACAGGGCGGGTGTATATTCTCCTTGACGGGATATGGTTATTTGGCAAAATGGACAAATAGCTCAGGAACAAGGAGTCAATAATGACGGAAGATATACGCTATCAATACACTGCGGGGGTGCTCAAAGCTTTGGCGCATCCAACACGGCTGTTCATTCTCGACAAGCTGAACGAAAGGGAATACTGCGTCGGGGAATTGCAGGAACTGGTCGGGGTCGATATGTCCACAATCTCCAGGCACTTAAATGTGCTTAAACAGGTGGATATCATCGCCGGACGCAAGGAGAACAATCAGGTCTTTTACCGGCTCTTGTGTCCCTGTGTGTTAGACTTTTACAACTGCATCATAGGGATCAAGGAGACGAACTGATGTTTGGAGCTTGGGAAAATGCCACGATGTGGCTTGTGTATGAGCTAATGGGCTTTGCCAAAGGGAATCACTGGGCATCGGCATTGCAGTTCTTTATCTTTGATACGGTCAAGATCTTTATCCTGCTCAGCCTGATCATTACCGGGATCACGTATCTGCGGAGCTATTTCCCCCCGGAAAAGACCCGGGCGATACTCGCCAAACGCAAGGGTGGAACCTTTATCGGGCACATTCTGGCAGCCCTCTTGGGGATCGTCACGCCCTTCTGCTCCTGCTCTGCTGTGCCGCTCTTTATTGGCTTTGTCGAAGCCGGGATCCCTCTGGGAGTGACCTTTAGCTATCTGATCGCAGCCCCGATGGTGAATGAAGTCGCCCTGGGGATGCTCTGGCTGATGTTTGGCTGGAAGATCGCTCTGATCTATATCGTCTCGGGGGAGATTATCGCTATTGTCAGCGGGATCATCATTGGCAGAATGCACCTGGAAAAGCACGTCGAGGACTATGTTTGGGAGATGAAGCTGGGTGATGCGGGTGAACAGCAGACCCTATCTCAGAGCCAAAGGTGGAAGGATGCTTTTACCTTCACCTGGGATCTGCTCAAAAAGATCTGGCTGTATGTGGTCATAGGGATCGGGATCGGAGGTTTGATGCATGGATGGGTTCCGGCGAATGCACTGGGGCATCTTGCCGGGAAGGGAAATCCCTTTGCGGTGATCATCGCAGTCCTGGTTGGGATCCCGCTTTACAGCAATGCTGCGGGGGTGATCCCGCTGGTCAGTGAGCTTACCCGAGCAGGTGTCGCGCTTGGCACATCGCTGGCGTTTATGATGGCGGTGACAGCTCTCAGCCTGCCGGAGATGATACTCCTGCGCAGGGTATTGAAGCCGAGGCTCTTAGCCATCTTTGTCGGGATAGTTGGAGTCGGGATCGTCTTTACCGGTTACCTGTTCAACTGGATACTGTAAACAACAAAAAGGAAGGATTATATGATCATCAAAGTACTGGGAAGCGGTTGCTCCAAATGCGCGAAACTTGCTGATAACGTAGCTAAGGCGCTTGCGGCAAAGGAAATATCCGCAGCAGTCGAGAAAGTGACAGACATCAAGGCGATAATCGGTTATGGGGTAATGAGTACTCCGGCTTTGGTTATCGATGAAAAGGTAGTATCGACGGGGAAAGTTCTCTCTCCGGGAGAGATCGCGCCGCTGCTGTGAAACGGAGATAGTCAAGCATGAGACAAGTCCTGATCCTTTGCACCGGTAATTCCTGCCGGAGCATCATGGCAGAAGCCATGATCAATCACTACCTTAGCGATAGCTGGAAGGCTTATTCCGCGGGTGTCATGCCCTCGGTGGTCAATCCCCGGGCGATGGAAGCACTCTGTGAGATCGGTATTGATACCGGAGGATTCCGGTCAAAGAGCGTGACTGAATTCCTCGACCGGGAGGATCTGGATCTGGTGATCACCGTTTGTGACCAGGCAAAGGAGACTTGTCCGGTCTTCCTGAAGCCCATTCCGCAGATCCACATCGGGATCGAGGATCCTGCGCCATACACCAATGCTCCGGATGAGATCGCCAGAGCTCAATTCCGGCTTTGCCGGGAGGAGATCCAATCCCGCATTATCCCTTTCTTAGCCGGATACGCGAGCGAGTAAAGCAAAGATAGCCAAAGAAAGTCTTGACTTCTTTAGCCCGGGAACTTTCGTGGAAGAAAGCTAAGTTTTTTAGGAGTGACAATGGAGAACATCCGCATCGGGATAGTCGGGAATATTGGCGTCGGGAAATCCACCTTTATAGAAGCTGCCAGCTCAGCACCACTGAGCAAAGTACTCACGTCCGTGTATCCAAAAGCGAACGGAATGGAGGGGGTCTATGCCTTTCCGGAGAAGTTTAATCCTATCGTGCTGGATTCCTTTTACAAGGATCCGGTTGCCAATGCTTTCATGGCGCAGATCGAGTTCTTTAACGGCAGACTTGACCGGCAAAAGCTGATCCAGACCTGCAGAGGTATCGTCCTGGAAGACCGGACCCTCGCGGAGGACTATCACATCTTTGGAAAGGCTCAGCGCATCCTGCAGAACATGACCGAACCGGAATTCATCGCCTATCAGCGGACATACCGGCTGATGACCGAGCAGATCAAAGAGCCCGATCTCCTTGTTTACTTCAAAGCAGAGGTTCCCATCCTGCAGGAACGGATCAAGGAACGCGGTCGCGAGAGCGAAATGGCGATCTCCGTGGACTACCTCGAGCTGCTCAATAACCTCTACGAGGACTTTATCGCTAATCACGTCAAGTGCCCCGTCCTCGTCATCGATGCTGATAAAGCCGTCGAAAAGACCGAGTTCCTCCGCCGCACGGTCAATCTCATCGCCGAGCAGATCAAAGCCCTGGAGCTTCGCGTTTCCAGCCCCGGGATCAGCGAATGGGTCACCCTGCCTCAGACGGATGCAACCCTCAAAGCGATCGACGTCGAGCGTCACCTCGAGCAATACCTCAGCGAGCATCCCAAGCTCATCACCATTGCCGGCAACGTCGGGCTGGGGAAGTCCACTTTGACCGCCATCATGGGACGCAGCCTCAAGATCAACACTTTATACGAAAAGCCGGAGGAGAACCCGCTCCTGGAGAAGTTCCTCGGTGATAAAAAGACCTACTGCTATGACCTCCAGCTCCATTTCCTGGAGATGCGGGCAAAGCAGCGCCGACAAGGCAAAAGCGGCGACGCAAGCTACGTCAAAGACCGTTCCCTCCCGGAAGACCTGCTGGTCTTTTGTAACCAGTTTCACGCGGATGGTCTCCTGACCGATGATGAACTGGATAACCTCGTCACGCAGTTCCAGACCGTCAATCGCCAATTACCCTCCTCAGACCTGATCATCCTCCTGCACGGCAGCCCTTCCCTCGCCTGGGAGCGTATCCAGCAACGTGGACGCGAAATGGAGATCGAGGGAGGCTGGCAATTTACGGAGATAAACAACCTGAACCGCTGGTACAAAGAATACGGCTCAAACGTGGTGAAGTTCGGTTTTCATGATGGTCCCGTCCTCGAGATCGACGTCGAGAAGCTCGACCTGACAAACCGCATCCACGTCGGCTACATCTTCGAGCGGATCCTGGAGATCCTCAAGGCTCAGGACACCCCGAAAGACTAAGATCGATCCTATAATAGAAAAGCCCCGCAGGTCGCGGGGCTTTTTCTTTAGGAGTAAAGGCTTATTTCATCAGGAGCATCTTGCGGGTGGAGCTATAGCGTCCCGCGGTCATCTTGTAGTAATAGATACCGTTGCTGACGCTAAGACCGCTCTCATCCCTGCCATCCCAGGTGACGCTGTGCGTTCCGGCGGAACGGGTCTCAAGGCTCAGGCTGCGGACGAGCTGTCCTCTCGCATTATAGATCCCGATGTTTACGGGAACTGCCTCGTTGACGCGGAAGCTGATCGAGGTCTGCGGATTGAAGGGATTGGGATAGTTCCCCAGGAGGGCTGTCGTCTGCGGAGTCTGGACGTCGTCATTATTGGCTACGGGAGGAGCTTCCAGCATCGGGAGCCAGACGGTCTCGCACTGGAGGACTTCCTTCGTGTCGAGATCCTGAACCCAAGCGACCAGATCCATGTTCTCGGTCAGCCAGCCGTTCCCGATCGTCAGGGTCAGAGGCACGACGAGGCTCGGATCGCTCAGATTGACGAGGTTGACCGAGGTTCCATCGCCGTTGGGGAGCATGGTGCGGTTCACGAAGTTCATCTCCGTCTGTCCCTGCCAGCTATACTGGATGTCGCTTTCCGTCGCTGCCAGATGCAGGACGAGGTTCGGACGCACGATCCGCGCCATCTTGTTGATAAAGACGCTGAGCGAATACGAATCCCGATCCAGGGTTCCATATATCCCAAGCGTGATCGGGGTCTTGACCAGCATCCGTTCCTGATACAGCGGGAGATAGTCGTCAAACATACTCTCGGTGTTGCTTCCGCCGACGACGCGCAGCAGCCCGTCAAAGACCGCGGTGGGATAGCCGGTGATGCCGTAATAGGAGTTTCTCCCGTTGGAGATATCCGTCGCATAGGGATCGCCGTTGTGGTTCTCGACGATGCCGACGCTGTATTCCCCTTCGTGCAGGTCATCCGCGCCCATCGCAGCTCCGGGGCAATACTGGCACCATCCGCCGGTTCCGATCTCGAGGAGAACGTTCTGCTTCGGGGTTGTATAGGTCTCGATGTATTTGGTGGCGGTGTTGTTGCTCAGGTCTCCGTCCACGACGTCCTCGATCGAACTGATGCTATAGACGAAGGTATAAATATCGTCCGGAGCGATCAGGCTAAACTCCGGGAAGGTCACGACCTGCGTTGCGCCCGGATCCATCGCATATGAGAACTGATCCGGATAGCTCTGCACCAGGAGGTCGCCGAGATAGATATTGAGCGAGACGGTCGCGGTCAGATAGCCCAGTCCGGCATTCTCGATCTCGCAGGTTGGCATAAACGCGGTTCCGGGAGTTAGCTGTCCGGGTCCGGGAGTTTCTCCGATCGCCAGATCAAAGGGGAAGGGCGTATAGAGCTTGACGTTGTCGATATACCAATAGTCGATGTTGTAGGCATTACCGCTGAAAAAGAAGGCAAATTGGAAGCTGTCCGAGCCGACATCGGTATTGCTGATGGTCACGGTCTTGACCTCCGGACCGATATTGGCGTTGGGACTGGCTGTCCAGGCGTTTTGCCAGGCGCCGTTATTGGAGCGGGTCGCGACTCCGACCGAATATGGCGTCGTATAGTGATCGACGAGTTGGCAAAAGTCCAGCAGGATCGTCGTCTGTCCCGTGGTATTGATCACCGGGGAGATGAGGTAGGTGGCACCGGTGAATTGCGGCGACCAGCTAAAGCGGGCTTCGGGAGTGCTTCCCCCGGCATTTGCCCCGTTAAAGCGAGACCAGTTCGCCGCATGCGCATCGATCGTCCAACCCGTTGGTGGGAAGGTCGCCATGCTAAAGTCCTCGTTCAGGAATATCTCCCGCGTGGGATCGGCAAAGAGGGGAAAAGAAAGCATGATCGCGAATAGTACAGCGATCCAAGCTGCTGACTTAAAGTGTTTCATCCTTCATACCTCCAGTATGTTTACTGATTTTACAAGCCAAGAACATTCCCGGAAACATGTCAATAGTTTTTTGCCCTGCCCCCGGGTGGCTATTTGCTTGACATCTCTCCCGCTTGCGAAAAGCTGCGGTCAGACACGTTCACGGCAGCCGGATCAGCTTTCCGGGACGCGTTTGGGACTTAACCATAAGGAAGGAAACGCCATTGTATCATAGCCTGACCTATCTGCTGTTCTTGGTCATCGCCGGAGGGATCTTCCGCCTGCTCAAAGGCGAAGGACGCCGTCTCTATCTCGGAGCCGTGAGCCTGATCTTTATCGGCTGGCTGGACGTGACCGCTCTGGCTGTGACGCTGGCTCTGACGGTGATCACCTATCTGCTAAGCCTGTGGGTCAAGCCCGGCAGGCTGATCCCGCTCCTTGTCGGGATCCTGGCTCCGGTGGGAACCCTCGTCCTCTTCAAGTATCTTGGCTTTCTCTCCGGGATCATCTCCGGATTGCTGGAGCTTCTCAGCGGGAAAGCAGGGCTCTTTGGCATCGGCAGGATCGCGGTTCCGCTTGGCTTGTCCTACCTCGTCTTCAAATACATCAGCTATCTCATCGATATCTATTGGGGGCTTATCCGGCGCTGCTCCTTCCTCGATCTCCTCTGCTATGGCTCCCTGTTTTCGACCTTCGTTGCCGGACCGATGGAGCGCTTCGAGCATTTTCAGCCTCAGCTTCATGCTCCGGCTCTGCGTCCGCTCAAGGCGGATCTGGTTCCCGCATTTCAGCGGATCGCCTTTGGCTTGTTCAAAAAGCTCGTGCTGGCGGATTGGCTCGCCTATCTGGTCACCCCGGTTTGGGATGCCCCGGCGAGCTTCTCACCCTTTGTCCGCGCGCTGGCGCTCTTTGGCTATAGCCTGCGCATCTACTTTGACTTCGCCGGCTACAGCGATATCGCCATCGGCGCATCTCGCTGGCTCGGCTTTGAGATAGGGGAGAACTTTGCCGATCCCTACTCGGCGGTAAATATCGGGCAATTCTGGCGTCGCTGGCATATCAGCCTGTCGGACTGGATCCGCGACTACCTCTTCTTTCCCCTTTCTCGCCTGTCTCAGGCAAAGCTCTGGCTGGGCTTTGGAGTTCCGCTCACGGCAATGGCGATCTGCGGTCTCTGGCACGGAGCTGGCTGGAACTTCGTCCTTTGGGGCATCTGGCACGGGCTGGGGATCAGCGTCTATCAAGCTTGGGCAAAAGGCAGAAAGAAGCGCAAGGGACGGGGAAAAAGCCCCGCGAAGCCCCTTAGAGTCTATCTGGCGACCTCTGCGAACTTCCTCTTTGTCAGCCTTGGCTGGGTCTTTTTCGTGGGCAGTGGCGCTGAACTGCTCCGCGGGATGCTCAGCCCGCTCGTCCTCCTTTTCAGCCTTCTGGTTGCGCCGCTAATCATCGGGCTGCACAAGCTGGTCGGCGAACGCGTCCTCACCCGGATCGCGCCCGGTGTCCTGGCTTTTTATGCCCTGCTCTTGACCATACTCCTCTATTGCGGGATGAATACGGGGTTTATCTATGCGAAGTTTTAAGCTCCTCCTGCACAGCGTCATCGTTATCCTGCTCCTGATGGGGAGCTTCCTCCTCAAAAGCCACTATCAGAGCCTTTTACGGACTAAGGGCTACCCGATCCCGGGGGGAACTCAGCTTCTGATCCTGGGGGATTCCCATGCGCGTAAGAACCTCGATCCGTCGCTTTTTCCTGCTGTTGTCAATCAGGCTCAGAGCGCGGAATTCACTTACTTTAGCGAAGCAAAGCTCCGCGCGATCCTCCGCCACGCTCCTCGGCTCCGGACTGTCCTGATCTCCATCTCCTACCATTCTCTGGGCGAATTCCCCCTCTACGAAGGCGCGGAGATGACGCGCCGTTATCACAGCCTTCTGGACACCGGCTTTTACCGGGAAAAGCTCAGCCGGGAAGTTCCGGATCCCGCCTATCTCACCCGCTGGATCGGCGATCACAGCATTATCCCCATCGGCTGGCTAAACGACGTAGCGGAGTATCACCTCAGCCGACAGCCCTTTGAAGGGGAGTTCGAGCCCGCGGAAGGCAGCGTCATCGGCAAAGAAAAGTCCCTGACCGAAGCCCTCAAACGCCACTACAGCTATCACGGCATCCCCACCGGAGTCTCAGCCCTCAAAGCGGACTACCTCCGCCGCATCGCCAAGCTCTGCCAGGCAAAGGGGATCCGCCTCATCATCGTCAATACCCCTGTGCATCCGCGTTACCTCAGGGCAGTCCCGCAAACGCACATTCGCTATACGGATTCCCTCGCTGTGTCTTTATCCCGCTATGGCGCGAAATATTGGAACTACTCTGCTCATCCCTTCCCGGACAAGGCGTTCTACGACTACGATCACCTGAATGCAGATGGGGCAAAGCAGTTTAGCCGCATCCTGGCGCAACGCATGGCAAAAGGGGATTAACAGATTAGCGAATTAACATATTAGTGATGATCAGGATGCCCCGGCTAAAGCCAGTGCTACGCACAGAAAAGGGGGATTAACAGATTAGCGAATGAACAGATTAGTGATGATCAGGATGCACCGGCTAAAGCCAGTGCTACAAAATCACTCTTCACTATCAAAGTGGAATCCCTTCAGGGGATAGTGATCTGCTGGATTCCAGCCTTCGCTGGAATGACGAGCCAAGATTACGCACAGCATTTGCATTCTCAGGCTGTGCGCCAGCATTCATTACTAATCTATTAATCTGTTAATCTACTAATCACTCACCTGCGTCAGCCAGTCCGTCATTCCAGCGAAAGCTGGAATCCAGCAGTTTACTCCCCTTTAGGGGAATCCGTATCTGATTATTCTCTCTTCACTGGCGCAGAAAAGGTCTCCAACTCCGAACCACATGCGCCAGCCACTCATCACTAATCTGCTAACCTGTTAATCTGTTAATCACTCATTTCCTTGTGTAGTGTAGCATGCCAATGCTACAACATTGCCCAGCCCCGGTATGTCCTCCATTAACCTATTATCCTGTTAATTCATTTAATGCGCAACCAGCATGCCAATGCTACAACATTGCCCAGCCCTCGTACAAATCCCCTCATATCCATAAAGCCCCGTAGGGGCGACACCCCATAGCGACGGGTTCGTTGCGCAGCAAAAGACCCTCGGCCATGATACCGCACCGATTCCCAAGCCCCATAGGGGCGACACCCCATTTATTATGGTGTAAAGAGAAATCATGTCGCCCCTCCGGGGCTCGGTAATGATCGGGGTACCACGTTCCAGGGGTTCCGCTATCGCTCCACCCCTGGCTATAAAATGTCGCCCCTCCGGGGCTATTGACCCTGCTTACATACCTTCACCGAAGGGCTACCGCACCCATCGCTATGGGGTATCGCCCCTCCGGGGCTAGGGTATAGATCGGGTACCACGTCCCAGGGGTTCCACTATCGCTCCACCCCTGGCTATACAGTGTCGCCCCTCCGGGGCTAATGATGGTCTTCACCCCCGAGCCACGTGCGTCAGCATTCATCATTAACTTGCTAATCTATTAATCGGCTAATCTGTTAATTTGCTAATCTATTAATCTGCTAATCTCTCACCGGCGTCAGCCCCACTCTTCACTATCAAAACGGATTCCCCTGCGGGGAGTGATCTGCTGGATTCCAGTCTCCACTGGAATGACGGTCTGGATGCGCCGGCTGAAGCCAGCGCTACGACCGACTAAAGTCAGTGTTACGCCAGACCCATACCACACGCGCCAGCAAGCTTTCTTCTTTCTTCTTTCATCTTTCTTCACTGGCGTAGCCCCACTCTTCACTCGCGCAGCGTCTGCTCTCTGTGCAAAAATCCCCACACACTCCCCATGTGTTTGCCCATGGTTTTGCTTGACAGCAAATTAGCCACCATTTCTATCTGCCTAAGTGAGGTGTAGCATGAGACTCAGAATAGTCCTATTCGTCGCAGTATGGTTATCCGTAATGGCTCTGTCTGCCTACCAGCCTGATTGGGTATGGATGCAGCGGACTTTTGGCAGCGGAAATTGCATCGTCTATGATCTCGAGACGGATGCCCAAGGGCGGATCATCGCCGTTGGAGCCTTTGATGGTGAGGTCATCCTGGGGGATCATACCCTCGTTTCTGCCGGACCACAGGATGGCTTGCTTTGCGTCTTGGATGCCGATGGCAACTGGCTCTGGTCAATGGCGATCGGAGGTTCCGGCGCGGACTATGCCCATCGAGTCACCACCGATCCCGAGGGGAATATCTACCTCGCGGGTTGCTTCTCGGAAAGCTTTACGCTTGGCACATTTGATCTGACCTGCAATGGTGCGAACGACATCTTTTTTGCCAAGCTCGATCCCAATGGCAACGTCATTTCTGCCGCATCGGTCGGTTCCACCTACCAAGACACCCTGAGCGGGATCGCCGTCACGCCAGCCGGAGAGGTCTATGTTGCCGGGATCTATCGTGGCGCGATCACCATCGGCACGACGACGCTCACGACCCCATCCTATGGGCTTTTCTATTCGAAATGGAGCCCTACATTTGAGCCCCTTTGGGCGAATCAGGGCTATAGCAGCTATCCCTCGCTTGAGTGCGAGAACATCGGCTCGGATCCCTCCGGTAACCTCATCCTGATCGGCAACTTCAGCGAGCAGTGCGCCTTTGGATCGCCTAATCCGGTCACTCTTTACAACCAGAACATCGGCGGCTACGTCGTGAAGCTCAGTCCCACGGGGAACGCTATCTGGGGCGAAAGCGTCAGCCTGAATAATTTCGGCATCACCAATAGCTACATCGACCACGCCGGGAATAGCTATATCTCCGGTGACATGTGCTTTATCATCGAGAAGGACGGCACCCGTCTGGACGACATGCCCCGTTGCGGTAAGCTCAGCTCGAATGGCACCTGGGCATGGTATGAACCATTCGCGGATATGGAGACCTGCGTGTACGTCCGCATCTCCGGTGATCCTGCCGGGAACGCCTATCTGACCGGCATCCTCTGGGGAAGTTTTGACTTCGGAGGCTACGTCCTCAACGGCGACTTTGACAATGAGAACATCTTCGTCGCCAAAGGCGATCCGTCCGGAAACTGGCAATGGGGACTCCAGACCGTGGATTCCGGCACGAACTTCTATCTGATGACCACCGATATCACAGCTCTGCCCTCGGGAGACTGCGTCTTTGCGGGGTTCAATAGCGATGAAAACCAGCAATTCGGGGACTTCCTCATCCCTCCTTCGGAAACGAACTACGCCTTTTTCATTCGCGTGGATCAGGATACTTCAGTAGCGTTAGACGATCCCACCAGCCCGGCTCTCCCGGAACTGCGCCTTTGGCCCAATCCCTCTACCGGCAGCGTCAATTTCCGCCTGTCCGATTCCCGCAAACAGCTCTCCTCCGCCAAGGTCTATAACGTCCGGGGTCAGCTCATCCGCCGGATCAGCACCCTCGATGATCCCACTACCCTCTCCTGGGACGGGCTGGACGACCAGGGCAAGCCCACCCAACCGGGCGTTTATATCCTTTCCGTCAGCTCCGGGACAGAGACTTTTCGCAAGGTATTCACCCGCCTCCCTTAGCTGCTACCGCGGTAATAGGTTAATAGGTTAACGGGTTAATGGGTTAATAGGTTAACGGATTAGCCGCTGCGCGGTTAATGGGGTAATAGGTTAGCAGGTTCATCCGCTGTGCGGTTAATGGGTTAATAGGTTAGCAGGTCAATCCGCATGGAGTCCCGTAGGGACGGGATTTCAGATAGAATCCGTGTCCCCCGCAGAATTGTCATGAGTCCCGTAGGGACGGAATATGGCTTCGCCGGTTAATTGGTTAATGGGTTAGTCCGCTACGCGGTTAATAGGTTAGCAGGTCAATCCGCATGGAGTCCCGTAGGGACGGGATTTCAGATAGAATCCGTGTCCCCCGCAGAATTGTCATGAGTCCCGTAGGGACGGAATATGGCTTCGCCGGTTAATTGGTTAATGGGTTAGTCCGCTACGCGGTTAATAGGTTAGCAGGTCAATCCGCATGGAGTCCCGTAGGGACGGGATTTCAGATAGAATCCGTGTCCCCCGCAGAATTGTCATGAGTCCCGTAGGGACGGAATATGGCTTCGCCGGTTAATTGGTTAATGGGTTAGTCCGCTACGCGGTTAATAGATAAGTGATTATCAGGATGCACCGGCTAAAGCCAGTGCTACGACCGGCTAAAGCCAGTGCTACGCCAGACCCGAACCACATGCGCCAGCAAGCTTTCTTCTTTCTTCTTTCATCTTTCTTCACTGGCGAAGCCCTAGTCTCCACTGAAATGACGAAATGGGCACCAGACCTGAACCACATGCGCCAGCACACTATGTACTATTCACTATTCACTCTTCACTCTTCACTGGCGCAGCCCCACTCTTCACTCGCGCAGCCCCCCTCCTCTGATGCTCAATTTTTGATCTTGCTGTCATCAGGAACTTTTCTTGTATTTCATTCAAGTTGAGTACAAGCAAAGTACAAGATGAGTACAAGCGGACCCCAAGATGATCCCTCGGAACCGATAGGCGCTTTTCCCACACCCGCAGACGCCCCACAACTCGAGTATTATTCAGCGAAAAAATAATTGTTGACGTATAATGCCAAAGCCCGTATTTATGACTTGAGGTGTTTATAATGAATGAAAGGGATAGAATGCAGCATATTGAACTGATCAGATACTGGTTGAACAAAGTAGATAATATCAGTGGTACCTGTAATAATGGTTAAAACAAATAAGCCATCTCAAATAGATAAATGCTTATTGCTCAATGCGATGGATCAGCACTCTTAAATATCTACAGGTAAGATCTCTGACGTCATACATCCGATGCAAGTCAAAGATAATTATGCTGCAATCAGATCCGGAGTTACATCCCTGATATCTGGCTCCCACTTGTATAAAGACTATGGCTATTCTGGACAGTAGTTTTAAATAGAATCAAAGTGGGTGATGTGACTTTAAAAGAACTATTGGTTACCCACATCTGAATGCCATCACTTCGGTTTATAATTGTTATGTCATAAGATTGAGGGGGCATAAGGAATGATTATTGCTCTACGCATTATACACGAAAAGGCAAGGCTCAGAGGATCTCTATTGGATATGCTGTCATTATAAACTACTCCTTGGAGGTGGAGAGATGATGAAAGGAAAACTATTATTGCTATGGCTTGTGATATTGACAAGCTGTGCTTTCGGTCAGACGTGGGTGCGGCAATTAGAATGGGAAGACCTTGTCCCGGCTTGGGAGCATAATCCGGATGCATATGCCTATAACGTCATCCCCGCTGTGGATGGAGGATACATTATGCATGGAGTCGTTACAATACACAACTACGTGGACGAGTACACTAATGTATTCTGGAAGGTGACACAGAGCGGAGAAGTAGTATGGCGAAACGATCAACCAACTTTCGATAACACGCCAATGACCTGCTTCGTCTCAAACGGAGTAGACAAGTACTACGGTCTCAGTTCTGAATATCATCGAAATATCCTCTATACCTATGATGCTCAGCTTAATCCGATCAATAGCATCATGATTGATACTCTGCTTACAAATGGAGAGGATATACAACTCATGACAATGATTTCTGTGGACGATGGATTAGTATTTTGTGGACGTAACAATAGTGAACCATTTCTACTTAAATTTGATTATGGTTTGAATGTTATCTGGGCTCGATCTTACACGAATTTGGTATCTGATTGTTTTATTGGGTTAAAACATAATCAGGATGGAGGTTATGTAGCTTCTGGTTTGCGCAATCTTATAAGGACTAACCCCGCTGGTGATACATTGTGGACGTATTCCGTTGCATCTCAAACGACAGGTTTTGCTAGTCCTGTTTACATTATTAATAACAACTTTACGTTGTTAGTCGTAGACGATGAAGGTGTAAGCATCATTAATTTTGACATGAGCGGGCAGTTTTTAGACGAATATACTCTGATTTTGCCAGGCAGTTCAAGTGGAGGGATTTCTATGATAGGCACTCAGGATGGCAATATTGCCATGATGAGATTCTTAACCCAATATGATCATCTCCCCTATGAAAGTCTAGGCTTGTTGCATAAATTTTCCAACACAGGAGAAGTCCTGTGGAGTAATGTTTTTCTTCCTGTCAATCCCTCAGTATGGGAGTATCATACTGGAGGTCTTGGGATAAACCCTCTATTTATAGATGATGTAGGATTTTTTGTTCTTTGTGCCGATGATATGAAGATTATCAGGGCTGACCAAAATGGAAATGCTGTGTTGAATAGTGATCAGTTTGTTCCAAATCACCAATCTGTAAGCTCTCTCATTTTCCCCAATCCATCTAAAGGCGAGATATCAATTAGAACAAAGCCTATTCTAGGGGGAAAGTTACTAATATTGTCTGTTTTTAACCTTAAGGGGCAAAAGCTGTTTACTAGAAAGATAATCCATGATGGAACGAAGGTTAGTATAAATGTGCGGGAAGAGTGTCAACTGACAAATTGGAAGGGAACATTCCTTTATCATTTATCTGATGGTGACAGATTAGTATCATCTGGAAAATTCACACTTAATTAATGGAGGTAGATCGTGAAACTCAATTACATTGTAATACTCGTATTCTTGCTCTGTTTATCACATTTACAGGGATTGTGGATTAGTGAATCCAAAACGATCAATGCATTCCAGTTATCTAGTCTCCGAGACTCGTCAATCAATTTCGACATTGACAGCCTTCCCTATAGCTTATGGCACACATACAATTTAACGGTCAAAAATGATTCAATAAGTGTTTATGATCCAAGCAAAGAATACTCAAATACGTTTGGTTTTGAGTCAAGAGCATTAGGAACGTTTATAAATGTCGTTAACGATAATCAAACCAGTTTAAGTATTCCTGATGATTATACATGGGCGGATTCGGTTAGAACATATTTGGATAATTTCAACTGGCATGATTTCAAACTAGCTATTTACAATCCAATGGGAGTTTCGTATAATTATCAAAACACATATGGGTGGTCTGGGAACTGGGCAAACCTTTCAACTTACGATCGAGGTAGAGAGCTATGTTTTAGTCTACTGTTTTATGCCATGACCATAGATTTACTTTACTATGGATCCACTTCCCCCGCCGAACAAACTCAAATGGATTCAATCCTGGTGGATCTGGCAGATATGCGAGACTGGGCATATAGAACTTTCTTAAATCATGATCCGGCTGAATGGGATAGCCTTGGTTGGCAGGATAACGATCTCGTCGCTCAACCGGTTGGATATTGTGTTGACTACGGACCTGTACCACAACTTCCAGAGATCGCGTTTCAGGTAAATCGGGTTCATCTGCTTAGCTTCATAGGCTATGCCTGTCTTTTGACGGATGACTACTCGCTACTCGATGAGATACGCCAAGAATTCAAGAGTGATACAAACTTCCCTCTCGGAAGCGATTGTTTTGGCTTGAATGATTATCTGACGACTGATTCTGGGATGTATAGCTCCGGTTTGACTTATCAGAACAGAGTGTTTTATCTGGGAACCTTATTCTTTGACGCATTGGACAGGATGGGGATCGTAAATCTGTATAATGAATCAAACGCATGGAATTGCGACGTAATTCCCAGAATGATAAGGGCTACTCTAAGGCGGATCGATCCGGAACTGCATCATATCTTGCAGGAAGATGATTGGCGTTATGATGGATTTGGAGTTCGTGCCAACAACACATATTATGATACCTACGACAATTCTAAGAAGGTCGAAAGAGGACTGATAAATTACTATTACCATAATACCGATGATCCGGAAACTCGGGAGAATATCAGATGGTATATCATGAAATTAAAAGAAAAAAACGGTGGAGACTATCCGTTGGAAACATGGGAACATGATATGCCATCGAGTTTTTGCGCAATTTTGGGCTATATGCAGGGAGATACCTCCAGTCCGGTGATTCATTTCAATAGCTCAACCCCATCTCCACCACTCCCATCGTTCATTGCAAATGGCAACTATTCAGATAGTGAGCTGACAATTCTAAGAGATCCGATTAATACCGGTATTCCTTTCGAATTATCTGATTGGATGGTTATCAACCATGAACACTCATTCGCTATGGATCATTGGAATGGAGACGCGACTTCATATCAGCTTTATCTTCGTGGGAAACCGGCTATAATAGAAAGTGGTTATAAACAATATAATGACGGCGATCTTTGGCTACCCTGGATGAGATCGCCTTATTCGCATAATATGATTATCGTTAACCCTGGACTTCCAATTGTGCACAATGAAGGAGATACTGGTGATGCATTCAGCAGTGAAGATAGTTATCTTGGTATTCTGCCTACAAATCCAAAACTAACCCCACCTCCTACTCTGTTCGTAAACTATGAAGATCCGTACCCTCAGAAGCTTAGATTCTGGTATGGCTTTCAGAATAATGCGTTGAGCTATGAAAACCCACCCAGAAAAGGGTACTTGAGTACTACGAATTCTATATCTCATTTGAATCTACGGATGAAGTATAACAACAATGTGAGCAATTCGTTTCCTTCCAGCCTACTCAATGTCGGTAACGTTGAGAATGACAATTATCCATGTACGGTAGAAAGAAACTATTACTCTATGGGAGATGGCACCTTTGTAGTGTTTGACAGAATATCGCAGATCAGGCACTACGAAAATATCTACCGCAACCAGATACATCTCTTATCATATGAGATTACTCCACAGAAGATTAGTCAACAAACCGGTTATTTTTCATATGATGTCGATAATGGTGCTACTCTCATTTATGATGTTAATATCGGTATGGGCTCAACGCTTCCTGGTAGCTTAATGTTACGCAACAACCTACCTTTGGGATGGCGTGCTGGTGATTGGTATGGTGAAACGCCAATGGGACCAAGAAAGCACATGAGCCGTATATATTTCCAGACAGACCGCGATCTTCATCCCCCTGTTCCAGATATTGGCTCCTTCATAACAACTATAATCCCCACGGATTATTACACAAATCCAACGATAGTATCAAATACTGGCTACACTGGATATTGGTGGGGTTATAAGCCAGGATCCGGGTCTGGAAACAGGTTATTCGTCGGAGTTCAAGAACCGAATACAGCAGGTATTAACTTTACCGATCTGGATAATACTGAAATTCATACTGATGGGGAATTTTTCTTTGTCGAGTATGAGCCATCAACCGGATTTGTTGACAGAGCAGTACTGAACAGGGCAAGCTATATGAATATTGTGAACTCAAGCACGTCATTATGTCCAATCTCAGTATTGGAAGCTGATGACACAGGCATTGAAGAATGGACTGTTGAATGGGCGAATGGCAGTATTGAGATACTGTATAAATCGGACACGCTAACCATGACCAAGTATAGAGTACTGCGCCAGAACAGTGATCCGTGCTTATTCCAATCAAGGTGCGTGTATTATCCCGGTGGTGTCCCCCCGGAAGAGAATGACGATTATGATGATCGATCATCTATGAGTCACAGTTATACTTCATTAGCCTACGATGATATGTACTTCTATGTCAATTATAGTTTTTCTGATTTGGTATCAGCTGGATGTGATGATGGAGATCTGGTAATAGTAAAAGGCGTGATTCCGGGGCATACCAGAATAGCGAACCTCGGTGTAGAGGGCTGCGTCTCTGTTACAGGAATGATAAACATCTCAAGCGGAGCACAGCTATCCATCACAAAGAACAGCGATATCAGCTTTTCGGATAGTGCCGGAATAATCAATAGCGGGAGTCTGTACATAAAGGGATTGGGATCGGATAATCCCGTGTATCTTAGGAACGCCTCAGTGCAGTGGATCGGACTTAGAAATCATAGCTATTGTGATCTGTACTGCGAAAATGCCGTGATAGATGGCGCAGAAATTGGGATTGACCTTCGGGGCACAGGAACGATCAAAAACTGTTTGATCAAGCTCTGCAACGAAGGAATAACGATAACTAACTCAAACTCGTTTGAAATTCAAGGTAACATTATTCGCAACTGTGGTACAGGCATTTACTTGGCAAACGTAGTCCTCCCTGGAGGTTCTGCTAGTATTACCAATAATCAGATATACAACAACGATACCGGAATAACTTGCTACAATAGTTCGCCAAAGATCAGCGAGAATAACATACATCATAATTCAAATGGTGGCGCAGTTCTGATAAGTGAATCATGCCCGATTATTAAAGGAAATCTGGTTTGTAATAGTGGTTCAAGTAGCGCGACGTCTCCGGAGATAGCATTAGAAGCAGGATCATATCCGATCATTGATGATGGTTGTAACGACATCAACTCTGATGGCGCTGGCTATTCAATTGTCTATAATGTCGGAGTATTGGGATTAGAACTTAAACTGTTGAACGCCAGAAACAATTTCTGGTCATACACAACAGAGCAAGAGATACTTAATACGACCAGTCCATCATATTGGACAGTTAAAGTAGTACCATTTTGTACCTTACCCAATACCCCGTTCTATATCCCTGAGGATCCATTTAAGATGGCTTTAAAAGCTGAGGATGAAGGGAAGCTTGGCACTGCTTCCGGCATATTCATGAGTATTGTCACATCATCTCCGGACAGTCTGATCGCCGTACAAAGTTTGGGTAGGTTGATCAATATCTATGCTATTTCCGATACATTGACCCCGGATATACGCAGTGTCTTTGGCCAGTATTATGCGAATTGTTCCGATAGTTTAAACATCAAATCAGCAGAGCATTTGGAGATCATGATCGACCGTATCGATGGAGAATATCCTTCAGCTTTGAACTCGTATGAGCAGTTGCTCGACAATAGTTATACCGAAAGTGATTCGCTAATCTACCTTCTTGATATCGCATATACCATTGAGGAGATGCTCTACGATGAATCAAACAAAAGCGAAAACACTGGAGTCTCTTATATAAATCATGGTTTGAATATAGATTCTAAGGAAAGCGCACGATCAGCAATCCGATTACTTTTATCTAGGTTAGTATCTAACTCGAGGGCTTCTTCCGGTTCAGTCTATGCCACTTCTCCAATAGTAAAGGTATCCAACTACCCAAATCCATTCAATCCGACAACAATAATCAACTATTCCATGCCTCGGCAGGACAGGATCACGATATCTGTTTACAACATCAAAGGACAATGGATAAAGGATTTGGTTGATACGACACAGCTAATGGGTAACCATAGTGTTATCTGGGATGGCTTGGACGCTAATGGTAGAAGTGTAGGCTCTGGTATTTACTTTATCCGAGCAAAAGCATCAGGTAGATGTGTAATACATAAAATTATGTTATTGAAATAGGAGTTCTTTTTACTATAGCAGGGCTGCCCAAAAAGGCAGCCATTGCTGTATATAGCTACTTTGCTTTCCCACAATTCACGAAATTCTGCCTTCACTGTCAAAAAATCCCCCCAACTGTCAAGCTTATATATATAGGGGGGAAGTTTTTTCCCTTGACATTTAGAGAAAAGGCAGGACTTGTGATGAAATATCTAATACATAGGGAAATAGTATGATAGCAGTTGTCACCTGCGATTTGATAGGTTCACGGAAGTATAGCGTCGCCCAGAGGCGGGAGATGGAACAGCGGGTTCGCGCTGCCTTTGGAGAGACTTGTGAAGTGATCCGGGATGCAGGGGCGGATTACTTTTCCTTTTCGGTGATCCAGGGGGATGAGTTTCAATTTGTCTTGCGTCAGCCTGCCTTTGCCTATCGCTTTATCCTTGCCTTTCGCAATCTGCTCAGTGCCGTTTGCGGGGCAGCTGATCCGCTCTTTCGGGCGGGGATCGGGATCGGCGAACTGGCGGTGGGTGGCTCGATCAGCTATCAGATGGATGGGACGGCTTTTCACAATTCCCGGGACGCGATAAACCGCTTTCGCGGGAAGGATGCCAAGCGGCTGACGATGATCGTGACGGGGCTGCCAAAGCCGGACGCGACGATCGACCTGATCCTGGAGCTGAGCGATGCCTTTGAGGATCGCTGGACCCTGCCACAGCGGGAAGTGATCTCCGCATATTTGAGCGGTAGGAACCAGACCGAGATCGCCAAAAAGCGTAATCACAGCCGTCAAAGCGTGAGCAATATCCTGATCGATGCCCAATACAGCCGGGTGGAGCAGGTGATGAAGTTTTGGGAAGGGAAGGGAGCTTCCCTTATTTGCCCGGAAGGAGCAAGCCGGTGAGCTTGCGTATTGGTAGTGCAAGCCAGAGAGCTTGCGGGGATAGATGCTGATCTGGAGGCTGGTCTTTGCCCACTTTGTGGCGGATTACGTCCTGCAGACGCGCTGGATCGTCCTGCGCAAGGATCGTTTCAGCGGGCTTGGCGCGCATAGCGGGATCCATCTGCTGGCATATCTGATCGCCCTGATCGGGCAATGGGATCTGCCGGTCTTGCTGCTATGCCTGGCGCTGGCGGTCTTGCACGGGCTGACGGACTATCTCAAGCGGATCGCCGGGAAGCGGGACCTGATGCCCCTTTGGGCTTTGTATCTCGGGGATCAGGTAGTGCATCTGGGGATGATCGCCCTCTTAGGCGGAGCTGTCCTCTATGGCTCCGGACCGGAGCTCGGGGATCTGGCGGCATATCTGCGCAGTCCTCTGCTCCTGAAGCTGGGAAGCCTGCTGATCATCAACCTTTGGGGCGGGATGTTCTTTACCGCGGAAGTGGTCCGAGAGGTCATTCCGCAGGATCAGCTCATCCGCTACCACGTTAAAAGCGGGACAGCTATCGGACTGGCGGAGCGCTTTCTGATCACGCTGGGGGTTCTCTCCCGGCATTGGGAATTGATCGCCTTCCTGATCGCGGCAAAGTCGATCATCCGCTTGCCGGAGATGCGGGGAAGCGAGAATGCGGCGGAAGCGCAGCACTTTACGAATTACTTTCTTCTGGGGACGATGGTCAGCTATGCCTGGGCTATCTCCTGGAGTATCATATTTGGTAAGTTAATGGGAATATAAGGAGTTCACATGATCGACGAGAAACTGATTCCATATTTGATAGACTCGATCAAGACGTATTGGGACTTGCCGGCTTTCACGGATTATCCGGGTCCGGCGATGAAGTATTCCGAGGTCGGAAAGCAGATCATATGGCTGCACCGCCTCTTCAAGACCTGTGGTCTGGAAAAGGGCTCAAAGATCGCCCTGGCGGGAAAGAACTGCTCAAACTGGGCGATAGTCTGGTTGGCGAGCATTACCTATGGCGGGACGATCGTCCCGATCCTGGCGAATTTCTCCGCCTCGGAGATGCAGCACATCGTCAATCACTCCGAAGCCGAGATCTTCTTCGTCACCAAAGAGAAGAACGACACTCTCGATGATGAAGCGCTGGGAAAATGCAAGTTCGTCTTTTCTTTGGAGAACTTCTGCGTGTTGCATAACAAGGTCGATGACCGCCGGGAGCTGATCAAGCCCTGGACGGAACTTGATGAGATCAGCCGGATGACGAAAGAAAGCCTGAGTGTTCCGGACGTCTGTGATAATGAAGACCTCGGCGCGATCATCTATACTTCCGGGACGACGGGATTTTCCAAAGGCGTGATGCTGCCGCATCGCAGTTTGCTGGCAAATCTGATCGTCGCGCGGGAGAACCTCCTCTTCAAGGTCGGAGCCCGGGTGCTCGCCTTTTTGCCCCTGGCGCATGCCTATGCTTCGAGCTTTGACCTGCTCTATCCCTTTACCCGGGGAAATCACATCAACTTTTTGGACAAGCTGCCGACCCCGAAGGTGCTGATCGCGGGGATGAAGGATCTGAAGCCGAACGTGGTGCTGACCGTGCCTTTGCTCGTGGAAAAGATCTTCAAAAAGCAGATCCAGCCCAAGATCGAAGACCCAAAGATCAAGACCCTGCTGAAGGTGCCGATCCTGAGCCAGGTCGTCCTGCGCAAGATCAAGTCCGGGCTGATGGAAGCCTTTGGCGGAGAGATGACGGAAATGGTCGCCGGAGGAGCTCCGATGAACGCGGAGGTCGAACACTTTATGAAAAAGATCAAGTTCCCCGTGACGATAGGCTACGGGATGACCGAGTGCGGTCCCTTGATCTCCTATATCCGCTGGTTTGAGCACAAGCCGGAGTCCAGCGGCAAGATCGTCAAATACATCACCGCCAAGATCAATTCCCCCGATCCGGAGAGGATCCCGGGGGAGATCATGATCAAGGGTGAACAGGTCTTCCTCGGCTATTACAAGAATCCGGAAGCAACGGCGGAAGTCCTGCGGGACGGCTGGCTGCATACCGGGGACATCGGGACGCTGGACAAGGATAACCATATCTTCATCCGCGGACGCAGCAAGAACGTGATCCTGGGTCCCGGAGGCGAGAATATCTATCCGGAATTGGTCGAGCAGAAGCTGAATAACCTGCCCTACGTGGCGGAATCACTCGTGCTGGAGCGCAATAACGTGCTCTATGCGCTGGTCTATCCCGATCTGGAAGCCCTGGATCAGGACAAGATCCCGGAATCCCGGCTGGAAGAGATCATGGAGCAAAACCGCACCGAGGCGAACAAGGTGCTGGCGAGCTTTAGCCGGATCGCCAAGGTTCAGATCGTCAACGAGCCCTTCCAAAAGACCCCGACGCAGAAGATAAAGCGTTATTTATATAGCTGATAGGCAAATAGATTTGACAGAAAGCCAAGCCTGAAAAAGCTTGGGACAGCACGAGCATCGGCAGAGCCCAAAAGGCTCCGGCGGAGCTTTGCCGGGGAAGAGCGCTTCCCGGAAAACACTGATACAATGGAGAAACGATGAATAAATGTATTGAAGATCTATTGTCCTTTTTGGATGATTCACCGACCAGTTTTCAGGCGAATAAGGAGATCATCACTCGCCTTAAAGCATCGGGATATACACACGTCGATGAGAATGAGCCTTTTCATCCCGAAGTGGGTGGGAAGTACTATATCAGCAGGTTTGACACCGCGGTCATAGCCTTTGTCATCGGCAGCGATCCGATCCCGGAGACGGGCTATAACCTCGCCGCCAGCCATATCGACAGCCCGCTGATCAAGATCAAGGGGCAGAGCGTACGCACTGACAAAGGCATCAGCCGGGTCGGAACTGAAGTCTATGGCGGACCGATCATCGCCGGGTGGCTGGATCGGGAGCTATCTCTCGCCGGGAGGGTCATCGTCAAAAACCAGGACGGGACTTACAGCGCGCATACAGTGAACCTGAAGCGTCCTATCGCGATCATCCCCAATGCGGCGATCCACCTGAACCGGGAGATCAACAAAGGTTTTGAATATAACAAGCAGACCCAGCTTCAGGCGATAATCTCGACCGATTCCATCGCCGGGAATCCGCTCCTTGCGGCGATCGCGGAGGACCTCCAGCTCAGTCCGGAGCAGATCTGCGATATGGATCTCTTTCTCTATGACCCCCGTCCGGCAGCGATCATCGGCTTCAATAACGATATGATCAGTTCCGGCAGGCTGGATAACCTGGCGATGACGCATGCCATCCTCAGCGCGATAATGAATGCCGACGCTCCGAAGACGACCTCCGTCGCGGTCTTTTATGACCATGAAGAGATCGGCAGCCGGACTCCCCAGGGAGCGATGAGTTCCCTGCTTTCCGAAGTGCTGGAGCGGATAGCTCTGGGTATGGGGATCTCCCGCGAGGATCACTTCCGCAGTCTGCGTAAGTCCTACCTCATCTCCGCGGATATGGCGCATGCCTATCACCCGAATTACCCGGAGAAGTATGACGGGGATTACGTCGCCGTCATGAACCAAGGTCCGGTGATCAAGGTCAACGCGGACTTCCGCTATAGCTCGACCGCGGATAGCTCGCTGAAGTTCATCCGCACCTGCGACAAAGCCGGGGTGAAGTATCAACGCTTCCTCGTGCGCTCGGATATGCCCTGCGGTTCTACGGTCGGTCCGATCGTCTCGGCAGAACTGGGGATCTCGGCGATCGACATCGGCAATCCGATGTGGGCGATGCACTCCATCCGCGAGACGATGGGCGTTGGTGATCACAAAGCACTGATCAAGGTGCTAAAGACTTATTATACATAAAAATAAAGATAAACAGGAGAACAAGAGATGGCTACATTCAAGCCCTTCAAAGCTGTGAGACCCGTTCCGGAAAAAGCGGCGCATATTGCGTCCCTTCCTTATGACGTGATGGATTCCGACGAAGCGAGAGCCGAGGTTGCGAAATACCCCTTGAGCTTTATCCACGTCGAAAAGCCGGAGGTGGATCTCCCCCTGGGAACAGACCTCTATGACCCCGCAGTCTATGCCAAGGCAAAGGAAAACCTCTATGGCTATATCACCCGCGGAGACATGAAGCAGGATGAGAAGCCGATGTTCTATATCTATCGCCAGGTCATGGACGGCAGAGCTCAATACGGGCTCGTTGGTCTTGCCTCGGTCGATGAGTATATGGACGGGATCATCAAGAAACACGAGCTGACCCGGGCAGAAAAAGAAGCGGATCGCATCAAGCATGTGGATGTCTGCGACGCGCATTCCTCGCCGGTCTTCTTTACCTATCGGCATCAGGCGGTCATCGACGAACTGGTCGAGCTGATCACCCGCTCCAGCATCCCGGTCTATGACTTTGTCACGGATGATAATATCGGGCATACGCTTTGGACGATCTCAAATCCGGAGCATATTGCCACGATCCAAAAGGCTTTTGGCGAGATGCCCTATCTCTATGTCGCCGATGGGCATCACCGCACCGCCAGCGCAGCGAAGGTTGGGCTGGTGCGTCGGGAGCAATTCCCGGATTATACCGGCGAAGAAGAGTTTAACTTCTTTATGACCGTGATCTTCCCGGATAACCAACTGAAGATATTTGATTACAACCGGGTCGTCAAAGACCTGAACGGGCTGACCCGGGATGAGTTCTTCGCCAAGGTCGGCGAGAAGTTTGAGATCACTCTGATGAGCGAGGATGAGCCCTGGAGACCGACGAAGCTGCACGAGGTCGCGATGTATATCGACCTGAAGTGGTACCGCATCGTTCCCAAAGCCGGAACCTGGAACGAGGCGAATGTCGTCGAGAACCTGGACGTCAGCATCCTGCAATCCAACCTCCTGCATCCGATCCTCGGGATAGAAGATCCGCGCAGAGACAAGCGGATAGACTTTATCGGCGGGATCAGAGGGCTGGGAGAGCTGGTCAAGCGGGTGGACAGCGGACGCGAAGTCGTCGCTTTTGCCATGTACCCAACCTCGATGGACGAGCTGATCGGGATCGCCGATGCGGGCGAGATCATGCCGCCGAAATCCACCTGGTTTGAGCCTAAACTACGCAGCGGATTGTTTATCCATCTCCTCAAATGAAGAAGTATTACATCGAAAGCCTCGGCTGTCCCAAGAACCTGGTGGATAGCGAGGTCTTTGCCGGGATCCTCTGCCGCTCCGGCTATGCGCCGACTCCGGACATGTATCAGGCAAACCTCGTTCTCGTCAATACCTGCGCCTTTCTCCAGAGTGCACTGGCGGAGTTTGACGAGGTCTTGACGGAGTTTGCGGAAATGAAGCAGACGGCGCAGATCGACAAGCTGATCGTCACCGGCTGCGTCATGAACCGGGCTTTGGAGGACTTTATCGATCTCTTTCCGGAGGTCGATGCCTGGATCGGGCTCAAGAACTTTGCCGCCTTTGAGCAGTTTCTGGGGAAGGAACCCAATACCGACAGTCTGGCGCGCAAGTCTCTGGACAGGGTGCCTTATGCGTACCTAAGGATCTCAGACGGATGCAATAACTACTGCAGCTATTGCACGATCCCCTCGATCCGGGGGGACTTAAACAGTGTCCCGATCGAGACTCTGGTCAAAGAAGCGGAAGCTCTCGCCAAGCGCGGAGCTAAGGAACTGGTTCTCGTCGCGCAGGATTCCTGCCTCTACGGCAGTGATCTGTATGGCAGAAAGGCTTTGCCGGAGCTGATCGAAGCCTTGATGGAAGTCAAGGGGATCAAGTGGTTCCGCCTCCTCTATCTGCATCCGGATCACTTTGAGACGGAGTGGCTGGAGCTCTTCAAAAAGCACCCGCGCTTGTTGCCGTACTTTGAGATCCCGATCCAGCACAGCGAGGACAGGATCCTCAAAGCGATGAACCGGGTCAAGGGGAGAAAGGAGCTTTTGGAGCTGTTCCGGCAGATCAAGCAGGAAGTCCCGGAAGCGGTCTTCCGCACGACTCTGATCACAGGCTTCCCGGGGGAGACTCCGGCGGAGCATAAAGCGCTGCTGAGCTTTTTGGATGAGGTCTATTTCCTGCATCTGGGAGTATTTATCTATTCTGCGGAGCCGGGAACACCGGCATATGATATGCCAAAGAAGGTAGGGGAGAAGACGGCTGAGAAAAGGCTTGTCGAGCTTCTCGACCATCACCGTGACCTTGCCAGCGAGGATATCGGCAGGCACGTCGGCAACACGATGGAGGTCCTCATCGAAAATGAGATGGAGCTGGACGATCCGGCGGTCAAAGGACCGCTCTACCTCGGCAGAGCTTGGTTCCAAGCGCCTGAGATCGATGGCATGATCGTCATCAGTAAGGGTAGGGCAGTACCCGGACAGTTTGCCCGGGTACGTATCGATGACGCGATCGACGTCGATCTTTTCGGCTCGGTCGTCAGGGAGAAATAATGAAGAAAGTAGCATTGACCGGGATCAAACCTACGGGTATCCCGCATATAGGAAACTACGTCGGAGCGATCAAACCGGCTCTGAAACTGACCGAGACCTGCGAAGCGCGGTATTTTATCGCGGATTACCATGCGCTCAATAGCTGCAAGGATCCGAATGAGATCCGGCAGATGTCCGTCGAGGTCGCGGCTGCCTGGCTGGCTTGCGGGCTGGATCCACAGCAGGTGCTCTTTTATCGGCAGTCGGGAGTTCCGGAGACCTTCGAGCTCCTGACCATCCTCCTGGCTTTTACGCCCAAGGGGCTGATGAACCGGGCTCATGCTTACAAAGCGATGCTGCAACGCAATGCGGAAGATGGACGCGATCCGGATGACGGAGTGAACATGGGGCTATATACCTATCCGGTGCTGATGGCGGCGGATATCTTGCTCTTTGACACGGACTTCGTCCCGGTCGGCAATGACCAGTTCCAGCACGTCGAGATGGCGGTGGACATCGCTCAGTCGTTCAACTTCATCTATGGGCAGGAAGCTTTCCGCTTGCCTCAGCCGATGGCAACCGAAAGAACCAAGACCCTGCTTGGGCTGGACGGACGCAAGATGTCCAAGAGCTATGGCAATACCATTCCGCTTTTTGCCCCGGAGAAGGAACTGCGCAAGATGATCATGAAGATCGTGACCAATTCGCAGACCATAGACGAACCCAAGGATCCGGATGCCTGCAACGTCTTTTCCATCTATCAGAGCTTTGCCACCGAGGAGCAGATCGCTGCTCTGCGCAAACGCTATCTGGATGGGGGAATGGGCTGGGGACATGCCAAGCAAGAGCTGTTCGAGGTCATGAACGAAGTCCTGACACCTCTGCGCAGCCGGTATAACGAGCTGATGCAGGATCAGGGCTATATCCATTCGGTCTTGAAGACAGGTTCGGACAAAGCGCGTGAGATCGCCGGAGCGAAGATCACGCAGCTACGCCGGATCATCGGGATGGACTAAAGTAGTATTGTATTGGGGGTGCCTCGGCACCCCCAAAGATATTGGTCGGTCAGGGCAGAGGGGAGAGCAGGATCTTAGTCATCGGGTATGTGGCACCGCTCTGCTTTATTAGATATATTCCGGGCGCACATTGTGAACCGGTCTTTGATCTGCCATTCCAGCTATACTCGGTTTTCTCTGTGGAGATAGGGATAGCTGCGACTTCCTGTCCCCGAAGGTTATAGATCGTTATCCGGGAACCGGATATGGGTTTGGAGATGCGGATCGTCAGGTCTCTGTTCACCCGGTATGGGTTTTGACTGGTAATGATCATTGGGACATCTGTCTCGACGGGGTCACTCCCGGCTACGGTCGAGATCATTACTTCAGGCGATGGAGAAGACTCGACGGAGCCGTCAAAGGCTCGGACACTGATCTGATATGTGGTGCTGGGGACGATCTCCGTGGAGATAAAGTTCGTAAGGTTAAAGGGAATCTCACCCATAAGCTGACCATTGGCATAGACCCGGTAATGCGTCCAGGTGTGAAGCCCGTCTGCCGCGGGAGCCTGCCAGTTCAGCACCAATCTGGGAACTTCACCGAAGAGGGCGGAGGGATCATAGCTGAGAGTATTGGGATAAGGCTCGGTTGCAACAGGGGTATAGAGCCAGGTATCTCCGGCGGACATAGCCAGAGGATCCGAAGGAGCGGTGACCAGTTCCTTTCTCACCACCAGGTCGTTCACATACCAGAAGCGATAAGTTCCCTGCGAAGTGGTTACCGTCTTGTTGACCATGATATTGTGGCAATTGGTCTTGACCAGTATCTTGGCATCGAAGGTCTGATCGCCGATCTGCAGAGCGTGTTCAAGATAGCGGAAGATGTAAATCAGCATCGCTCCGGTGTGGTCGGTCACTTCGACTCGAGACCAGGAATCACCGTTGACGAGTCCGGAGACCTTCTCCCAGACAGTCCCGTCCGGCATGGTCAGTGTGTATGTCTCGCCCTGATAGCGATGCAAGTGCTTCTTATGATAGAGGAAGTCTCCTTCACGGTAGAAGTGATCGCTGTATTCCGGAGCATAGACGAAGAAGCGATGCTCGAGCGGGATCAGGACCCGGTCTTCCTCCTGGTAGGGGGTTCCGACGACGTCCCGGGAGGGAGGCGCAAGTTCTTCGAGGCTGAGGATCCCGGCATTGATGACGGAAGCGTCAGCCGGATATATGGTCGGATCGCTCAATCCACCGGGAGTTGCGTATAGACTGCGGTTTTCCCCGACGACATCGGCAAGCCCTATCAGATAGAACGGTTCTGTGGCATCATAGGTCAGCGAGAACGTTTGGTCAAGCTCGAGCGGGAACTCTCCCAGCACGATCCCGGACGCTGCCGCAACGAAGTGAACCCGTGGCGCAGAGAGCAGGAGAGCTCCGCTATACGTCAGCCCGAAAGAGATCGTTGTGGTTCTATCTTCGGGGTAGCCAAGCATCAGCACGGGGATCAGGAGCGCAACGCAGAGTAAAAGATATATCTTATGCATATTCATACCTCAGTAAAGGACTTTAGATCATATAGCCCAGTATGATGTAATAATCGTTCCAAATGCTATGAACTTTTACCTGAGGGACATAGACACATGTCCGCTGAACGGCAGTCAGGACGTTCTCTAACGGCGGGAATGTGATTTACTTAAAGAACCGTAGGAATAACCGCATATAATTCTACACATGGAACCATTATTGCATCTAATGAACCTGGTTTTTAATAATCACTAAAGAAAGTGAGGTTGCTATGAAAGTAGCGAAGTTGTTAATAGTGTCGTTTATGTTATTGATGGGGATCAATTCACTATTAGCTGATGCCCAGCGCACCGTCGATGCGCTGATCTTACCTCAATGGCACCAAAGCAATCCATGGAATGCCCGGTGCCCCGGAACTGCACCAAACAATCGCGCAAATGCAGGATCACACGCTCTGGCGCTCGCCAAAACGATGAAGTATTGGGCTTATCCCACCTATGGGGTCGGGAGCGTCAGCTATGTCGATGATGACTTTGGTCCTCTGACGCAGAGCTTCACGAGCACGATCAACTGGGACGGGATGTCCAACACCCTGATCTTCCAGACTACGCAGCGGTTTATCTACATGTGTGGTGTCGCGGTTTACACGAACTATGAGATGGACTTCTCGACCTCGACCCTTGCCAACGTCCAGGCTGCGCTGATCGATCACTTCAGTTATGATACCTCGATCCAGATGCGGCATCGTAGTGACTATACCAATTTTTACTGGAAGAGCCTGATCCGCACCGAGCTGGATGCAGCCCGTCCGGTCATCTACACCGGTGTCCTTGCCAATGGTAACGAAGTCGCTTTCATCGTAGATGGTTACAACGAAGCCGGTCTGTTCCATGTGAACTGGAGCAACGTGAACTACACCGACGGGTGGGTCGATCTGAACGAGCTGTCGATCGGCGGTGAAGCTATTGCCAATGCGAACCAGCACATGCTGACGGGGATCCGTCCCAGCCAGGGACCGGCGAATATCGATGAGAGTTTTGAGACCGATTTTAGCAACTGGAACTGGCAATTCTCCGGGCATGCGAACTGGACGATCTCTTCCGAGGCTGCCTTCTTCGGCTCGCAATCCGCAAAATCCGGCAACATCAACGACAATCAGATAACTTCGATGTTCATATCAATAAACGTGACCCAAGCGGACACGATCAGTTTTTACAAGAAAGTATCCTGCGAATACGAAGCCAATAACCTCTATGACCACCTTGCTTTCTTTATCGATAATGTCGAACAACAGCGATGGTCCGGCGACGGAAGCTGGGCTTATCATCAATATCCGGTGACTGCCGGAGTTCACGAATTCCGCTGGACTTACGTCAAAGACGGAGCTTCGGACTATTACGGTGATTGCGCCTGGGTCGATGCGATCGATCTCCCGGAAGGGACGACCCCGCTTCTGGCTCCTCGCTTCGTCGAAGCGGAAGTGATCAACGGGAACGATATCCAGGTCGGCTGGTCTCCTCCTGACGGGACCAATCCGACTCTCCTGGGTTACAAGCTCTTCCGTAATGGCACGGAACTCGTGCAATTCAGCAATCCCGCCATGACCAGTTATATCGACTACAATCTTCCCAACGGGACTTACACTTATCTGGTACGAGGTGTCTTTACCGAAGGTATCTCCGGTCCCAGCAACAGCTCTTCGGCGACAGTCGAGATTCCCTATGCTCCGACGAACCTTACCGCAGTCCTGCAGGGGATAAACACCGGCTTACTCAGCTGGACGGCACCTCCGCTCCTGCGTGATCGGGCGATGATGGGATACTTGGTCTATCGGGACAACGTCCTGATCGCTCAGATCGAGAATCCCGAAGCAACGAGCTATTCCGATCCCGGCTTGGCTGAAGGCGTGTATTACTATGAGGTCTCAGCCCTCTATAACGCCGGAGAATCGGCTCGGAGCAATACCGCGATGCTCGCTGTCGGAGTCCCGGAACCCCCCGCGAACTTCCAGGCAGTAGTCAATGGCAGTACTGTGAACCTGAGCTGGGGGCAGGTAAGCCAGGTCGAATACCTGACCGGTTTCAAGGTCTTCCGCAACGGAGCTGTGATCGCTAACATCACCGATCCTTTGCAGCTCAGCTACAGCGACACCAACCTGCGAAACGGACAATATTCGTATTACGTCCACGCGGTCTATACGGATGCCGAGTCCGGCAATTCCGTGACCCTGGTCGTACGGGTCGAGGTCCCTTATGCGCCGGTCAACGTCTATACCACGGTCAATGATGACGACGTCACCATCCGCTGGACCAATCCGGAGTCTGTCCGCGCCTTGACGCATTATTACATTTACCGCAACGGACAGATCATCGCGGCGGTCTTCAACCCCAATACGACCGTCTATCTGGACCAGAGCCTGACCAATGGGATCTATACCTATCAGGTATCTGCCGTCTATTCCGGAGTGGAATCACCCCTTTCCGCGCCGGTGCAGACCCTGGTGGAAGTTCTCTATCCCCCGACGAACCTGACCGCTTCCGTCAGTCTTGCGGACGTCAGCCTGAACTGGACGATCCCCGTCAATTCAGGTGGTCTGCGTTCCTTCAATGGCTACAACCTCTATCGCAGCGGTGTCCATATAGCCTATATAAACAACACTCAGACAACTCACTATAGTGATATCAACGTCGCCAATGGTCTTTACACCTATGAAGTGTCAGCTGTCTATTCGACAGGAGAATCGACTCGTGCCCGAATCGAGAACATCCTCGTCGAAGTGCTCTATCCCGTCACCGCTTTGAACTATCAGGTGATCGACGACGACGTGATCTTGAGCTGGCCCGCGGCAGCGACTGCTCCCGGACGCAGCCTTTCAGCTTCCAGAGCTTTCCAAAGCTACGATATCTACCGCGAAGGCGTGCTGATCGGGCAGACTTCTCAGCTGACCTACACGGATCCGAACCTTGCCAATGGCTTCTATCACTACTATGTGGTGGCGCATTATGGTACAGGAAACTCCGAACCCAGCCCCACGGTCACCGTAGAGGTCGAAGTCCTCTATCCTCCGCGGGATCTGATCGCGGGAGTCTTGCAGGACGACGTGCATCTGAGCTGGACAGCTCCGCTGAATAGCGGCGGACTGCGGGTCTTCACCGGATACCGGGTCTATCGGGATAACGCTCTCCTCGGAGCGACGACAGACCTCGTCTGGAATGATCAGAACCTTGCCAACGGCACTTATGAATACGAAGTCGTGGCTGTCTATGAGCATGGCGTTTCTCAGCCTGCGACCGTCTCCGCGCTGGTGGAAGTTCTTTATCCCCCGCGGGACTTAAGCTATACCGTGACCGGGCACAACAGCGTCAACCTTGCCTGGGCAGCTCCTGTGACGAGCGGTGGCTTACGAGCGCTGGATACTTTCAGAGTCTATCGGGATGACCTTGTCATCGCCGAGACGACGGCTTTGTCCTATACCGATCCCGGGATCGCGGACGGTCACTATCGGTACTATATCCAAGCGGTCTATGGGAGCGGAGTCTCTGCTTCGACCGCGACTGTCACTCCCTTTATCGAATACCCTTATCCACCGGCAAACCTTGCTGCCGTGGTCAATGGTGATGACGTGAGCCTCTCCTGGGATGTCGTCCCCGGAACTCAGGTAGTCTATCATCTCTACCGGAACTCTGCCTGGTTGGCTGATCTGACGACCACTGGCTATACTGACAATGACCTTGCCAACGGTTCCTATGACTATTACATCATCGTGACCAATGCATCGGATTCCGGCGCGTCTGATCCTTCAGCGACCGCCAACGCCATCGTTGCGGTGAAATATCCTCCCCGAAACCTGACCGGAACCGTCGTCAACGATGCTGTGAACCTGAGCTGGACTGCTCCTATGACCGGACCCCGGGCACTGCTGAACTACCGCATCTATCGTGATGGCGCGCAGATCGGCGAAACTCAAGCCCTGACCTATCATGACGCTGCTCTGGCAAATGGCAGCTACAGCTACTACGTCACAGCAATGTATGACAACGGTGAGTCAGTCCCCTCGAATACGATCACCAAGCTCGTGGAAGTTCACTATGCTCCCTCGGCTCTTACCGCAGTCGTCAATAGTGACGATGTGACCCTTTCCTGGACCGCAGCTCCGACCTCGGGTGGACTGAGAAGCTTCAACGGCTATTGGATCTACCGGGAGAACGTCCGCATCGGGCAGACCACCCAGACGACCTATGTAGATCAGAACCTCGCAAACGGAACCTATCACTACTACGTCCGGGCGATCTATACCAGCGGTTCTTCAAACCCGACCAATACCGTGACGGCAGTCGTCGAACTGCTCTATCCTCCTTCAAACCTCAGCTATACCACGAATGATGACGCGATAGTGCTTTCCTGGTCTGCAGCCCCTGTTTCCGGCGGTCTGCGTTCCTTCCTGGGCTATCGTATCTATCGTGAAGGTATGCTGCTCAATACGACTCAAAGCCTGACCTATACGGACAGCGGACTCACCAACGGCACCTATCATTACTACGTGACGGCGAACTACACCACGGGTGAATCAACCCCGACCGATACAATCACCGCTATCCTGGAAGTCCTATATCCCGCTACCGGTCTTACCGCTCAAGTGAGTGGTGATGACGTGACCTTGAACTGGGTAGCCCCGGTGACTTCCGGTGGACTGCGGGATCTGCTCACCTACAAAGTGCTCCGTGATGGGGCAGAGATAGCTCAGACAGCTTTGCTTACCTTCTCGGACATGGATCTGAGCAATGGACTATACCAGTATCAAGTGATCGCGACCTATACCTCCGGGAATGCGGTAGCCTCAAACGTCGCGACAGCCCTCGTTGAAGTCCTCTATGCTCCCTCGAACCTCCTTGCCAATACCAATGGCGACACTGTGAACCTGAGCTGGACTGCTGCTCCCGTATCGGCGCGCGCTTTCCTCGGTTATGGGATCTATCGGGATGGAGCCAGAGTGGCAACCACCGACCAGATCACCTATGCCGATATGCACCTGCCCAATGGCAGCTATAGCTACCACGTGACAGCGCTCTATGGAACGGGTGAATCAGCCCCGACCAATAGCGTTACTGCCACTGTGGAAGTCCTCTATCCTGCCTCGAACCTGACCTACAGCGTCTCAGACGACGACGTCACCCTTACCTGGCAGGCAGCCGCGACAAGCGGTGGTCTGCGCAGCTTCCTCGGCTACGACGTCTATCGTGACGACATGCTCCTGGGGCAGACTCAGAACCTCAGCTACACGGATCTGAACCTCGCCAACGGCACCTATGCCTACTACGTCAAAGCCGTCTATGACAGCGGAGTCTCCACTCCCACGAATACGGTGAACGTCCTCGTCGAGGTCTATTATCCCGCCACCGCGCTGAACGCGGTCGTGACGGGTGACGATGTCGCCCTTAGCTGGACAGCGGCAGTCAGCTCCGGCGGACTGCGCGGGATCCAGGGCTACAAGGTCTGGCGTGACAACGTCGAGATCGCTCAGGTTCCCGGTACCACCTACGATGATCTGAACCTCGCCAACGGAGTCTATCACTACTACGTCACCGCGATCTACACGACCGGTGCCTCTGCTCCTTCAAACACTGCCGAAGCCATCGTCGAAGTCCTCTATCCCGCTGCTAACCTCAGCTACACGACCAATGACGATGACATAATCCTCACCTGGAATGCTGCTCCGAGCTCCGGCTCCCGCAGTTTCCTCGGCTACAATATCTACCGGGATGGCGCTCTGCTGATCAACGTCCCGACCAATACTTATACCGATGCGTCCCTTGCCAACGGGATATATGAGTACTACGTCAAGGCTCTTTACACCACGGGTGAATCAGATCCGACCAATACCATATCCGCCCTGATGGAAGTCCTCTATCCTGCGACCAACCTTAGCTATCTGGTCAGCGGTGACGACGTCACTCTTTCCTGGGATGCTGCCCTCAGTTCCGGCGGACTGCGCAGCTTCCTCGGCTACAAGGTCATGCGGGATGGCAACCTGATCGCCCAGACACCCGGCACCACCTATGCGGATAACGACCTCGCCAATGGCATCTACCATTATACGATAGTCGCTTCCTACACGACCGGTGATGCGGTTCCGACTCCGGAAGCCGAAGTTCTGGTCGAAGTGCTCTATCCTGCCTCCAACCTTACCTATCAGGTGAATGGAGATGCGGTCAGCCTCTTCTGGAATCCTGCTCCGAATTCCGCCCGTGCCTTGCTGGGCTATAACGTCTATCGTGACGGACAGATCCTTACCTTCGTCAATGCGCTTACCTTTAGCGATATGCATCTTGCCAATGGCAGCTACAGCTACTACGTGACCGCGCTCTATGGAACGGGTGAATCAGCCCCGACCAATAGCGTGACAGCCACCGTGGAAGTCCTCTATCCTGCCTCAAACCTGACGTATAGCGTCAATGACGACGATGTCACCCTTACCTGGCAGGCAGCCCCGACCAGCGGTGGTCTGCGGAACTTCATCGGCTATGACGTCTATCGTGACGACATGCTCCTGGGACAGACCCAAAGCCTGAGCTACACGGATCTGAACCTTAGTAACGGCACCTATGCCTACTACGTCAAAGCCGTCTATGACAGCGGAGTCTCGACTCCGACGAATACGGTGAACGTCCTCGTCGAGGTCTATTATCCTGCCACCGCGCTGAACGCGGTCGTGACAGGTGACGACGTAGCCCTTAGCTGGACATCCGCAGTCAGCTCCGGCGGACTGCGCGGGATCCAGGGTTACAAGGTCTGGCGCGACAACGTCGAGATCGCTCAGGTTCCCGGCACCACCTACGATGATCTGAACCTCGCCAACGGCGTGTATCAATACTATGTCACGGCGATCTACACCACAGGCGTTTCCGCTCCTTCAAACGTCGCGGAAGCTATCATCGAAGTGCTCTATCCTGCGGCTAACCTCAGCTACACGACCAATGACGACGACATAATCCTTACCTGGAATGCTGCTCCGAGCTCCGGCTCCCGCAGTTTCCTCGGCTACAATATCTACCGGGATGGCGCTCTGCTGATCAACGTCCCGACCAATACCTATACCGATGCGTCCCTTGCTAATGGGATATATGAGTACTACGTCAAGGCTCTGTACACCACGGGTGAGTCAGCCCCTACCAATACCATATCCGCCCTGATGGAAGTCCTCTATCCTGCGACGAACCTTAGCTACCTGGTCAGCGGTGACGACGTCACGCTGTCCTGGAACGCTGCTCTTAGCTCCGGTGGACTGCGCAGCTTCCTCGGCTACAAGGTCATGCGGGATGGCAGCCTGCTCGCCCAGACCCCCGGCACCACCTATGCGGATAACGACCTCGCCAATGGCATCTACCATTATACGATAGTCGCTTCCTACACGACCGGTGATGCGGTTCCGACTCCGGAAGCCGAAGTTCTGGTCGAAGTGCTCTATCCTGCCTCCAACCTTACCTATCAGGTGAATGGAGATGCGGTCAGCCTCTTCTGGAATCCTGCTCCGAATTCCGCCCGTGCCTTGCTGGGCTATAACGTCTATCGTGACGGACAGATCCTTACCTTCGTCAATGCGCTTACCTTTAGCGATATGCATCTTGCCAATGGCAGCTACAGCTACTACGTGACCGCGCTCTATGGAACGGGTGAATCAGCCCCGACCAATAGCGTGACAGCCACCGTGGAAGTCCTCTATCCTGCCTCAAACCTGACGTATAGCGTCAATGACGACGATGTCACCCTTACCTGGCAGGCAGCCCCGACCAGCGGTGGTCTGCGGAACTTCATCGGCTATGACGTCTATCGTGACGACATGCTCCTGGGACAGACCCAAAGCCTGAGCTACACGGATCTGAACCTTAGTAACGGCACCTATGCCTACTACGTCAAAGCCGTCTATGACAGCGGAGTCTCGACTCCGACGAATACGGTGAACGTCCTCGTCGAGGTCTATTATCCTGCCACCGCGCTGAACGCGGTCGTGACAGGTGACGACGTAGCCCTTAGCTGGACATCCGCAGTCAGCTCCGGCGGACTGCGCGGGATCCAGGGTTACAAGGTCTGGCGCGACAACGTCGAGATCGCTCAGGTTCCCGGCACCACCTACGATGATCTGAACCTCGCCAACGGCGTGTATCAATACTATGTCACGGCGATCTACACCACAGGCGTTTCCGCTCCTTCAAACGTCGCGGAAGCTATCATCGAGGTACTCTATCCCGCAGCTAACCTGACCTTCAGTGTCAACGGTGATGACGTCACTCTGGCTTGGGATCCTGCCCGGACCTCAGCCCGTAACCTCAATGGTTATCGCATCTATCGCAACGGTGCGGCACTGGCGCTCACCCCGAACCTTACATATACGGACCTGGATCTGGCGAACGGAAGCTATGCTTACTACGTCAAAGCAGAATACGGCACCGGTTCATCCGAAGCGACCAACACGGTCAATGCGACCGTTGAAGTCCCCTATGCGGTGACGGCGCTTTCTGCTTCTGTCCAAGAGGATAACGTCATCCTCTCTTGGACGGTTCCGGCGATCAGCAATACCCGCGCTTTCCGGGGATACTTCATCTATCGCAACAGCTCGCTCTATCAAGTCCTGGATGATCCGGCACTGAACACCTGGACGGATCGTGGTCTTGCCAATGGTGACTATTCCTACTATCTCGTAGCGATCTACGATGCCGGTCTTTCTGTGAGTTCAAACGTCGTGAACGTCACGGTGAACGTGATGCCGGATCTCTTCCCGCCTACCGGTTTGACTGCCGTGATGATCGGGGAGAGGGACGTCCGCCTGACCTGGACAGTTCCTGCTCCGACAGTCCTGAATTACCTTGTATATCGCAATGGGACATATATTGCCACGGTCTTTGCCCCCACCTTTGATGACATGGGCTTAGCCAACGGCAGCTATAACTACTACGTCAAAGCCAGCTATGCCGAAGGGCTTTCCTCCGCTTCAGATGGTGTGGTCGTGAACGTGATGATCGCCGATCCTCCCACCGGCTTTAGCGCGCAGGTGATAAACGGCAGTGATGTTCAGCTGACCTGGACCAGTCCTGCTCAAGGTGAGATCGGTTTCGTGATCTACCGCAATGGCGCGGAACTCAGCTATATCTCAGACCCCACGGTGACTCAATACGTCGATCATGGTCTGACGAACGGGACGTATCAATATCGTATCGCGGCGGTCTATTCGAACGTGATCTCAAATCCGACCTCAGCACAGAGCGTCACGATCAACGTCGCCTATCCGCCCCTTGGCTTCAGCCTCGCGGTCAATGGCAGTGCCATTGTCCTCTCCTGGCAGCAACCTGCCGATCAGCTCGGTCTTACCGGATATCGCCTCTATCGCAACGGAAGTCTGTATCAAGAGCTTAGCGGTACTGCCTATACCGACCAAAACCTTGCCAATGGGACATACAGCTACTTCCTGAGATCGCTGTACGGCACAGAGACCTCGGTTCCGACGGCAGTCCTTTCCGGCACCATTGCGGTGACCTATCCGGCTTCGGGACTGACCGCAGTGTCCAATGCCAATAGCATCAGCCTCAGTTGGAACGCCTCGACCGATACCGGTGGGCTCAACGGCTACGACATCTGGAGGAACGGCTCATACCTGACCCAGGTGAATGCTGCTTCCTACCTCGATACCGGTCTTGCTAACGGCACCTACAGCTACTACATCGTGGCGCATTACAGCTTTGGCAATGCGACACCTTCGAATATCGCGACCGCTACGGTCGAAGTCCTCTATCCTCCGACGCTGCTCAGCGCGAACGTGATAGACAACGATGTGCACCTCTCCTGGACCGCTCCGGTCACTTCCGGTGGTCTGCGAGACTTACTGACCTACCGCATCTACCGCGGGAACTCTCTGATCGCCAGCACCACATCCCTGAGCTATATCGATCAGGACATGGTCAATGGTCTCTACAGCTACAAGGTCTCAGCCCTGTATTCCACCGGCGAATCCGCGTTTACGAATACGGTTCCGGTGACCGTCGAGATCATGTATCCCGCTTCGAATCTCGTTTCGCAGGTCAATGGAGATGACGTCACCCTTACCTGGACCGCGGTTCCCGCTTCCGGCGCGACCCTGCTCGGTTACAAGGTCTATCGCAATGGCGCGTATCTGACGACGACATCTGCCGTCACCTATACAGACATGAACCTTGCGAACGGCAGCTACAGCTATTACGTCTCGGCAGCCTACAGCTCCGGAGAATCCTCTCCGACCAATACCGTGACCGCCGTTATCGAAGTGACCTATCCCGCCTCGAACCTGAGCTATACACTTGCAGGGAACAACGTCACCCTGGTCTGGAGCGCAGCGCCGATCTCCTCGCGTGATCTCCTCGGCTATCAGGTCTATCGCAATAACGCTCTCCTGACTCAGGTCAGCGGGCTGACCTATAGCGACAACGGGCTGAATAACGGCAGCTACAGCTATTACGTCATAGCCGTCTATAGCGCCGGAAGCTCGCTCCCCTCAAATACCGTCACTCCTCAGATAATGATCCCCTACGTCCCGACCGGGCTGACGACGATCGTCACCGGAGGAAACAGCGTCAACGTGAGCTGGAACCTCCCCGGTCAGAGCGAAACGGGATTCGTCCTCTATCGCAATGACGTCCAGATCTGGCAAACGGTCAATCCCACAGTCCATACCTATACCGATGCCAACCTCGCCAATGGGAGCTACAGCTACAAGGTCAAAGCTCTCTATCCCGGCTTGGGCTCCGTTCTCAGTGATCCCTCATCCGTCAGCATTCTCGTTGCTTATCCGGCTCAGAACCTCACCCACAGCATCCAGGCAAATGATGTTCAGCTTAGCTGGACGGCTCCTGCCGATCTGGGAGGATTCACGACCTACAGGATCTACCGCAACGGAGTGTTCTACCAGAGCACGACGCAAACGAGCTACACCGATACCGATCTGGCAAACGGTTCATACGCTTACTATGTGATCTCGCGTTATGGAAGCCTGGATTCCGCCGCTTCGAATACGACGACGGCAAACCTCGTGGTCGCATACCCGGCTTCGAACCTTTCCGGAACGATCTCGCAGAATAGCATTACGCTCAGCTGGACGGCTCCCGCCGATCTGGGTGGCTTTGTGAACTACGCAGTCTTCCGCAACGGCAATCCGCTTACGACCGTGACCACCACGGGATATACGGATCAAAACCTTGCCAATGGCAGCTACAGCTATTACGTCGTTGCCAATTACAGCTCCGGCGCAGCTACTGCGACCAATACCTATTCCGGAACGATCCGCGTCGCCTATCCTCCTCAGAACGCCACTCTGGCAGTCACCGGGAATACCGTCACTGCCCAATGGCAAGCCCCCACGGATGCGAACCTCCTCACCGCTTACCGCCTCTATCGGGATGCAAACATGATCTACGAAGGTCTAAACCTGAGCTTTGCCGATTATGGCTTGCCCAATGACGACTACAGCTATACAGTCCGGGCAGTTTATGGCACGGAGATCTCCAATCCCGTAAACGCCGGCAATGCCCACGTGGAAGTTCACTTCGTACCCATGCTTACCAACGTCAGTGTAAATCTGACGACCGTGGCGCTTACCTGGAACGAGATCGACGATGCCGGGTTCTTCCAGAACTACCGCATCTACCGTGACGGAGTTCAGGTGGGTTCGACGAATATCCTGACCTATGAAGACACCGGACTGGCGAACGGCACCTACAGCTATACCGTCTCTGCCATGTATCAAGGTGGCGAGTCCTCACAATCCGCTGCCCTGCCCGCAACGGTCTTGGTTGCTTATCAGCCCACGGCTGTAAGCGCGATCGTCTCCGGCAACTCGGTCAGCTTGAACTGGACAGCGCCTTCAGACCTTGTCGGCTTCGAAGAATATCGCATCTTCCGGGATGGGCTCCTCCTCGGTGATCAGACGACTATCGGCTACACCGATGCCGGCGTCAGCAACGGAACTCATTCCTACGTCATCGGAGCATATTACTCGAACGGGATAACTGCTCCGTCAATACCTGCTCAGGCTACCGTCCTGATCGCCTATGCGCCGACTAACCTGAGCGGAGAACTCCAGGCTAATGATATCATCCTGAACTGGACCTCACCCACAGACGTGACCGGACTCACCGGCTACAATATCTATCGGGACGGTGTCCTCTCCTGGACTACGACCATAGACAATACGAACTACCTCCTGGATAACATGCCCAATGGTCTCTATGATCTCTCCGTCTCCGCTGTATATGGCAGTCTGGTAAGCGATCAGACCCCGGAGGTCAGCCTCGAACTGGTTATCGCGTACCCCGTACCGTACCTATTCACTACTCCGATAGAAACTAATGAGATCACTCTGGGATGGAATGCCCCTACAGATACTTATGGTCTTACCGGCTACCGCATCTGGAGAAACGGGACCTTCCTCACGGAGCAGACCAATAGGGAATTCACGGATGCGAACCTGCCCAATGGCAGCTACGTCTATACCCTGCGCTCCGTCTATGGCTCTGCCGTCTCAGATTCCATCTCGACAACGCCTCTTGTCATCGAGTACTACCCCTTGGCAACCGATGTCGTCGCGACCGTGGTCAACGAAGGCTACCGCATTAGCTGGCAAGCACCGCAGACGGCGACCCTCCCGGATCACTACAAGGTCTTCTTCCTGCGTGAACAAGACATGGACGATCAGGAAGAGTGGGTCTTCGTCGCCGAGACCGATTCCCTCTGGGTAGTGGATAGCGTTCATGGCGGATACTCCCACGGGAACTTCCTCTGGGCGGTCTTTAGCGTCTATGGAGAACTCCTTGCCGGTCATTCGCTGTCCAATATCCTCGAGATCGAGCCGACCGTGCCGCCTGTTCCGGAAGTAACCAAGCTGATCGGGAACTACCCCAATCCCTTCAATCCCGAGACTCGCATCGTCTTCTGGCTCAAACAGAACGCTAAGGTCAAGCTCAGTATCTATAACGATCGCGGACAGCTCGTGCGGACTCTGGTCAACAATGATCTGACCGCCGGTCAGTACTCCATTCCCTGGGATGGCAAGGCTGATAACGGCAGAACGGTCAATTCCGGAGTCTATATCTACAAGCTCACCGCGCCAAACTACAACAAAGCGGAGAAGATGCTCCTGCTCAAATAACATATCATGACACGTCTGACGGGCACCTTCGGGTGCCCGTTCTTTTTTGTACTACAACGAGTTATCTCTGGGATCAGTCGGTTTTAACGTTGACTTAGGTTGGTTAAATGCTCACGTCCTGATCCGGTCTTTACGACAACTTGTCCCTTACGATCCGCAGGTAGTCTGCTTGTACTCTTCTTGTACTCATCTTGTACTCAACTTGAATGAAGTTCAAGAAAACTACGGGGAGACTCAGAGGGGAGTGTGAGGTGCAAAACACAGAGACGCAGAGACGCAGAGACGCAGAGAAACAGAGGATGGATAAGATAAAACAGAACAGAACTAAAACAGAGTAAAAAGTAAAAGAGGGGATAACTAATTAAGAAAGAAGAATTAAGAAAGAATAAAGACAATGGCTTCGCCAGTGAAGATGCAGAGTGAATAGTGAAGAGTGGCTGGCGCACAAGCTGAGATACATTTTGTTTTGCTACCTCTGCCGAACAGAATTCGGCAGCCCAATATCGCGTAGTGTAGCATTGGCATGCTACACTACGCAGGGAAGTGAGTGATTAACAGATTAGCGAATTAGTGATGAAGAGGGTGCGCCGGCTGAAGCCAGCGCAACGACCGACTAAAGTCAGTGTTACGCCAGACCCAAACCACATGCGTCAGCCTTTCTTCTTTCTTCTTTCATCTTTCTTCACTTAAAATTCGTCCTTTTCCGCCCGATTTGCCTCGCATGATGAAACTTCTGGACAAAAACCCCCCTGACGGTGGACTCGCTCACAAAGAAAACAAAAAATAAGCAGGATACCAGAATGGAAAACTCACATCAAGTGAACTGGCGACAAAGCCGGGACAAGGTCGGGTGGGTCAGTCTGAAGGACGCCACGCCGGAGACTTGGGAAGCTATTGGTTTCAAGTGCGGTCTTGAGGTGCATCAGCAGCTTTTGACCGAGCGGAAGCTCTTTTGCCGTTGCCGCGCCGGGATCTTTCATGACTTTGAAAAGTATGACGCGGAGATAGTTCGTCATATGCGTCCCACTCTTTCGGAACTGGGCGAATACGATGGCACTGCCCTAATGGAGTTTAAGACTCGAAAGAAGATAGTCTATAGGATAAAGAACGACAGCGCATGCACCTATGAGGTGGATGATACTCCGCCTTTTCCGCTCAATCGGGAAGCTCTGGCAAATGCCATGGAAGTGGCGCTGCTCCTGAATCTCAATATCGTGGGGGAATTGCACATCACCCGCAAGCAGTATCTGGACGGGAGCATCCCGACCGGTTTCCAACGGACGACGATCCTCGGGATCGAAGGGAGCTTTCCCATCTCGACCAAGACGATCCGCGTGATCCAGTTTAGCGTCGAGGAAGACAGTTGCCGGGAAGTCTCGGATTATCGCCATACCCGCGTCTATTACGCGGATAGGCTGGGCATGCCCTTGATCGAGACGGTGACCTACCCCGATATGCTGACCCCTTGGGAAGCTGCGGAAGCAGCCCAAAGCATCCGCTTTATCTCCCGCAGCAGCGGCAAGGTACGCGTCGGGATCGGGGCTGCGCGTGAAGACGTGAATGTCTCCGTGACCGGGGGAACCCGGATCGAGATCAAAGGCGTCGCGCATATCAAATGGATCCCCAAGCTGACGCATAATGAAGCATTTCGTCAGAGATCCCTGCTCCTGATCATGGACGAACTCGCGGAACGCGGGCTCAAGGCAGAAAGCTGGGACCTCAGCCATGTGATGCTGGATCGTTCAGATTGGAAACACCTGAGCATCCTCCGCAGCGAAGAAAAGCAGGATTGGCGGTTGATCGCTGTGAATCTGCCTGGTTTTTGCAATATCCTCAGCTATTTTAACCAGCCAGGACGCTGTTTTGCCGATGAGATCGGGGACAGGCTCAAGGTCATCGCCTGTTTGGAACGTCCCAATATGTATTACTCCGAAGAACTGACACCTACTCTGGGCGAAGCAGATTGGCAGAAGATCAAGACCGAGCTCAAAGCAACTGAGCAAGATGCGCAGATCCTTTTCTGGGCACCCGAGGAAGACATCAAAACCGCTCTGGATACGATCCGGGAACGCTGTCTGATGGCTTTTGGCGGGGTTCCGAATGAGACACGTAAATCCCTGCCCAATGGGATCACCTATTTCGAACGCGTCCTGCCCGGAGCGGACAGAATGTATCCCGATACGGATTCTGCCCCGATCTCCATCAAGGACGAGGACATCGAATCCGCCCGGCAAAAGCTCCCCGTAGCTCTGGCTACCCGCTGGGAACAGCTAAGGGAGTGGCAAGTTCCGCGCGATGCCTATACCTATATCCTGCGGAACAACCTAATGCCGGTGATCGAGAAACTCAGCGCGGAGTTTGGAATACCGGCGCGTTATCTGGCTCTCTGCTATGCGCACGTGCTCAAAGGCATGCAGGGTCGGAACGATCTGCCCTTTGACCATGAACGGGTATCAGACCTGCTACGCTTCATCCGTAGTCGGGATTTAAGCCCGGACATCCTGCCGGAGATGCTCAAAGTGCTCTTTGACCATCCCAATATGCAGTTTGCCTCCGTATTGGAGACCCTTGGGTACAAAGAGAGCGATCGCAATGAACTGCTCGAGCAGATCCCGCTGCTGCTTCAGATGTGGCACAAGGTGATCCGCAAAGGCAAGAAACGCCAGGATGCGATGGTGAACTGGGCGATGGGAAGGCTGCGCAAAGCCGCCCTGGGCAATATTCCGCTCAAGGATTTGCGAGAAGCGATCACAGCCGAAGCCATGAAGGAGGCAAGCCATGCTTGATCTCTTCAAAGGCTACAAAGGCAAAGCTTTGGAAGTTCTGAAGCACTATCAGGCAAGAGTCTGGGGTGATACGACGGTGGATACCACCCGCGGGACATTCCAAGGGATCATCCTGCCGCGCAGTGAAAACGATGACGACAAACACATAGTGATAAAGCTGATCACGGGATACAACGTCGGGATAGACGTCGAGACCATTTTGAACATGAAGGAAACAGGATACAAGGAAGCGCATTACAAGATCCCTGAGCGCGAATTCCCCTTTACCCCCGGCTTGCCCAAGGTCAAGCTCTTTGGGACGGGGGGAACGATCGCTTCCCGCTTGGATTATCGTACCGGAGCAGTGATCCCCGCTTTTTCCCCGGGTGAGCTGTATGGCGCTGTACCGGAGCTTGCCGATATCTGTAATCTGGATACGGAGAAGCTCTTTGCCGTATTCTCCGAGAATATGGGTCCCGAGCAATATAAAAAGCTCGCCATTTCCATCGGCAAGGAGATCAACAAAGGAGTCGAGGGCATCATCATCGGGCATGGCACGGATACGATGCATCATACCGCAGCGGCGCTCTCCTATATGCTGCAGGATCTGCCGGTACCGGTCGTCATGGTTGGTTCCCAACGCTCCAGTGACCGTCCTTCCTCCGATGCAGCTCTGAACCTCATGCATGCTGCCCGTACAGCGGGACATTCGGACATTGCCGAGGTCATGGTTTGTATGTTTGGTCCCACCAGCGATGAATATGGTCTCTTGCATCAGGGAACCCGGGTGCGCAAGATGCACTCATCCTATAGAAGCACTTTCCGCACTATCGGAGAAGTTCCGATCGCTACGGTGACCAGAGACAAGGTCACGCCTATCCGCCCCCAATACAATATTCGGCGTCGCGACAACCAGGTCAAGGTCCTGCCGTTCTTTGAAGAGCGTGTAGCCATCGTCTATTACTATCCGAACATGCATCCGGATATCATCGACTCTTTGACCGATAATGGCTACAAAGGCATCGTTATCGCCGGGACTGGACTGGGGCATATAAACAAGCCCGTCTATCCTGCGATCAAGCGTGCCGTCGAGAAAGGCGTGCACATCTATATGACGGTGCAAACCCTCTGGGGCTACGTCCATATGTTCGTCTATGACACAGGACGAGACCTGATGAGCATGGGCATCGTTCCGGGCGAAAACCTGCTCCCAGAAGTCGCCTATATCAAGCTGGGCTGGGCTTTGGGACAGACTACGGATCGCGAGAAAGTGCGTGATCTGATGCTGACCCCTGTAGCCGGGGATATCACCGCCGGAGAGCCGTATAACGGCTATCTGATCTTCCAGGGCGGGATCCCGGAGGTCGAGGACTTCATCCGTAAATACCACAAGTAAACAAGCCATAGACAGATAAACAGAGCCGGGAGAGACGATCTCCCGGCTCTTTTGCTTTGTTGTAAAAATCGGACACCGGATATCCTTCCGAGTGAGACCTTAGCCAAAAAAACCTTGACTGGATTATTAATGCCGCATTACTTGCTGAATAGGGTTCAGTCCCGTCATATAGAGTGCAAACAATTAGCCACAGATCGATTAAAATGATCCAAGGAGGATTTATGACCCGCAAGCGTGGATTCCTTTTCATTAGTATCGTTATTATGTTTGTAGCACTTATCGGGCTATGTGCTTGTGATGATGACAAGCCGACCGATGTCAACGCCACCACCGGCGTAGTCTCAGGAACCGTCTATACCCCCACCAAATCCGGACTTTCAGGCGTCACGGTCAGCATCGGGACGAAGACCACGGTCACCGATGCGAACGGCGAGTTTGCCCTGAGTGGGATCACCCCCGGGGATGAGGTCAAGGTCGATTTTGCCAAAGCCGGGTACGTTAGCAACCAAAAGGTCGTCAAAGTTCTCAAAGGCAAGACCGTCTATACTTCGAGCACCATGTTCGTCCCCGCGACGACTACCTTCTCCGCGGTCACGGGAGCAAATATCGCCGACGGGATCACGGTCATCGAGATCCCCGGCAATTCCTTTGTCGATGCGCAAGGGAACCCATTCATAGGGAACGTGATCAGCGAAATGAAGTATTTTGACCCGACCTTGCCGGAATGCCTGGATGCCTTCCCGGGCGATTTCGTGGGAGAACAGACGGACGGAACGCAGACGATGATCGAATCATATGGTTTCCTTTCCGCCAATTTCTTTGATGCGGCAAATCCCACCCAGAAGCTGAGCTTGAGTGAAGATGCTTCAGCTCATTTCTATGCCCCGATCCCGACCGCGTTACTCGCTTCCGCGCCGGGAACAATACCCCTCTGGTATTATGACGAGGTTGCCGGGATCTGGAAAGAAGAAGGCTTTGCCACGAAGATCGGCAACTACTATGATGCTGTGGTACAGCACTTCACGTATTGGAACTTTGACCATCCGATCATCGTGGACGATCAGGCAACTCTGTCGGGAACAGTGCTCTTCGATAATGGAGATCCCGTGATCGGAGCTCAGGTCGTCGCCACCGGGCAGAGCTATAGCGGCTATACCCGCGGTTACAGCGATGCCGAGGGGCATTTTTCCGTGATCGTCAAAGCCAATGCCATTGCTCGAGTGCAGGCATTTGGGGGGCAGAACGTCTCGAATATGACGGAGGCGATCAATACTCCCGCCGGAGGTGGAACTCTGGATATTGGCACTCTGACGGTGACAGACATGACCTTTACCGTCCGGGGCAGAGTCCTGGATGCCTCGGGTAACCCTCTCAGCGGTGCCTGGGGACAGATGTTCCAGCTCAATCCCCCGGCAAACAGCTTGCCATTCAATGAATGGCTCAATCTGGATGCCGATGGCAGATTCAACTTTACAAGCATGAATGCCGGCTCGCAGAACAGCTATGAACTGATAGTCAAGATCGAACAGCGTTCGACCCTATTCTCAAACCACTTTACGTTTAACGTCCCCTCTCCCGGTCAAGTTCGAGATCTGGGAGACATCACCGTCCGCCCTGGGGGTATCCTTGCAGGACGGCTCAAGGACAATGCGGGTAACTGGCTTTCGGAAAAGTGGATCACCTTTACCAAGGTCGGAGCATCCGGTGAAGGATCGGGATTCTATTCCGGAATGACGGATACCAATGGCAACTTCACCATCCAGGGACCTCCGAATACGACTCTCACAACCATGCGCGGAAGCGTGTATATCGACGGGACGAACTACTATTCTCCGACGATGAGCCTGCGTTTCCCCGCCTCCGGAGCTACCGGACAACTGGGCACGATAGTCGTCACCCCGGATAATTAATAACGCGATTTAGCAGAGCCAAAGACCGGGGAAAGCCCCGGTCTTTGCTTTTGCGCGGCTCCCGGAAAGGCGAATTGCGGAATTATGGCTTGACAATCAGGCAGATATTGCCGATATTGCCTGATAATGACATATTATAGGAGCAGACCATGAAAAGCCTATGGTTGATAGTCCTGATGGCGATCCCGATCCTGCTGTGCGCTCAGGGTGCAGTGGGCGACCGTCTCACGGTGGATTTTGAACCGGATTACAGCATGAACGGTATCGTCGGTGCCGTCACAATAGATGGAGTGACCTATTCACAGATAAGGCTGATGCCGGAGCTGCAACTCTGGAAATTTGGCTTGGGCTTTGACCTGGATTTTTTGATGGATTCGGACGGAAACCTGCGCAAGGAAGACTGGGACGAATGGCAGGACGTGATCCAGAAGGTCTTTTACGTACGCTTTGCCAAGCGAGAGGATCCCTTCTATTTCCGGGTGATCAATATCCCGGATTATACCCTCGCCAACGGGCTGATCTTTGATGATTACTCCAATATGCTCCGATATCCGGAGATCCGCAATATAGGCTACTATCTGGGTGCCAATATCCCCAAGGTCGGGCTGGGTTTTGAGGTCTATACGCATAACTTTATCAAGAATGAGATCATCGGCGGCAGGTTACAGTTTAAACCCTTTGAGATCTTTGACAGCAAGGCTATCTCGGACATCGCCCTGGGCTTGAACGTGGGGATCGACCGCAACCAGTATGGTAAATACGAGGATAAGGACAATGACAACATCCCGGACGTCTATGACCAGTTTCCCGAAGATGGGAACCTCTGGGTCGATAGCGATGAGGATGGGATAGCGGATAACATGGATATCGACTTGGACGGGGATAACAGCCTGGATCATCCGGGGATAAACCCGTACGTCGAAGCCGTGTATCCCGGCATAGCAAATTACTACAGCAATCTGGACACGCAAGTGGTCAGCGATACTCTCACGGCATATCCGGACAGTGATCCGGTCTTTATCTGGAGCCTGGATTACAAGCTGCCGTTGATCAAATATGACAAGTTTGAGCTCTATAACTATGCCGAATTCGCCAAGATCGACGGATATGGCGAAGGACTGATCTTCCCGGCACTCGGATCAAAGTTCTTTGTCTTTGATGCCAGGCTGGAATTCCGCAACTTCTCGGATAAGTTCCTGCCCGGTTTCTTTGACAATCTCTACGATGACCAGCGGTCGGAATACCTCTTTTCCGAGGACGAGAGCGATGGACACAGGGTCTGCTATCTGAGCCCCAAGGACAACAAGCTGGATACCGTCAAAGCTGCGATCGGCTGGTATGGAAGCCTGACAGCGGAGATCCCGAACGTTCTCAAGCTCAAAGCAACCTTCCAGGATATGTATGGTGACGGAGTCACGACCGGTAAGTCATTAGCGGGGATCCTGGCTCTGGATCCAAAATTCATCAGAAAGCTCAAGGAAGCCTCGCTCACCTACACGCAGACGAATGTGAACTACATCACATTCAGGCAACTGCGGAATCCGGGGGTGCAGATATCCGGCAAGATCGCCTATTCGATCGCGAAGAATGCGAACTTGGTCGGAAAATATAGCGAGCATTATGCCGATGTGAACGGAGACGGGGTCATAGATGGCGTGGATGAGATCCGCTCCAGTATGAGCTTGGGAGTGGAATTCAGATACTGAGTATGCGTTAAAGAGCCAGTGCCAGATTCCCTCTGCCGGAGCAGAAGACAGCATCACCGGGGAAATATACCGCTGAGTCTCCCTTCTTGAGCAGAAGTTCGCCGGAAGCGCAGCTCAGCTTGATATTGCCATCCAGACATAGCGCTATTCCCGCCGTTTCCGGTTGCGGTAGTGCCAGCTCCGGATCGTCGATGAGCATCAGGGAAAAATCCCGCACCGGGGCTTGGTAATGCCTGAGATTGTCACTTTGGCGGGGTCTGACCAGCGGTGGAGCTTGGGGATCAAAAACGCAGACGGAGAGAAACTCCGGAATGTCGATATGTTTGGGGGTTAAGGCACCGCGCAGGACGTTGTCCGAACTTGCCATGATCTCCAGCCCGGATCCTTTCAGATATGCATGCAGAGTTCCCGCACCCAAAAAGATCGCATCTCCGGGCATCAGATGCAGGATATTCATGAACATAGGGAAGATGGAACCAATGTCACCGGGATAATAACTATGCAGGATCTCACATACTCCAAAGATCTCGGAGGGGAAGTCCTTGAGACTTGCCATCGCGGTAAACGCATCTTTGAGCAGGAACGCCCGAGTCTCAGCATCCAGACACAGCATTGCCCGGAAGCATGCTTTCAGGGTCACCGGTGAAGGCAGGTCACAGAATGTGGTGAAGTCCGGAAGCCAGGCACCCAGCCGGATCATCCTGCCCAGAGAGCAGATCTCCCGGTAATCGCGAATGCCGCATAAGGCTTCAAAAGGCGTCAAAGCCAGGAGCATCTCCGGCTTGTGGTTTGGATCTTTATAGTTGCGTATGGGGTCGCTAATGGCTATTCCCTCTTGCTCCTCCCGTGCAAACCCGGCTTTTGCCTGTTCGAGTGAGGGATGCACCTGGATCGAGAGTGGCGCAGCCGCGGAAAGCACCTTGAAGAGGTAAGGGAGTGGACTGGGTAGATCCGGTGCTTCGCTCAAAGGAATGGTCCCTTCGGGGCGAACTAAAAGGGATGGTGATGCGGGATGGGCACCCAACCAAAGTTCGGCGACAGGCTCATCTTTGCCATGTGAAAGGTTCAGCAAATCCGGGATAAAGTCCGTGGTCCCCCAAGCATAGTTCTTGATACTATTTATCAGTCTGTACATCGCACAGCTCCGGGGCTCAGGAAGACGCACCAGCTTGCTTCAGCCTCTCCTGGATTAGCTGGAGGACGGGGCTGAGCCGGCGAAGATTTTCCTTCGCTTTACGCATGATCTCGCGAGCTTTCTGGATATTGTCCATTTCCAGGAGAAACCGCAGGTAGTCCTCATAGATCTGGTGATCGTAAGGTTCCTGACGGAGCAACTGCTCAAAGAGCACAAGGGCGTGGTCGAACTCACCGACCTTCCAGGCACTCTTGGCATACTGCCAGAGGTTGTCCGGGTTTTTGACGGTCTGTTGTTTCTCGACCTCCTTGTAGGTCGAATAGGCGGTCAGCCAGATGCCCTTATGGTAATAGATCATGGCACGGAAGAGGGAGAGATGATACAGCTTACCGAAGCGTTTTATCGCCTCATCATCATGAGCCAGAGCTTCGTCAAAACTATCGAGCCGGATCAGCTGTTCGATCAGCAGGTAATAGAAATAAGGGTTGTTGACTCCGGTGCGGATCGTATCCCTCAGGATGGCGGTACTCTCCAGGAGTCTGCCGGTATAGGCGAGAGCCAATGCGCGGTTATAGCTGATCTCAGGGGGCGGATTGGGGATCTTCTCCAGATAGACGAGAGCCATCCGATAGTCGTTCATAGCCAGGAAACAATTACCGATCAGGTAGTTGTAATGCACCTGATCCGGCGCGAGGCTGAGAGCTTTTTGCAGTGATTCGATCGCCAATTTGGGCTGATGCCTGTCCATAAAGATCTCGCCTTTGAGGGCAAAGATCCGGTGATCACCGGGAGCAAGCTTCTCCGCATCCGCAAGGACGTTGATCGCATGAAGCCAGTTCTTGCGAGCCAGGATCTCGGCTCGGATCAGCAGGTTATCGATCACTGATGCCGGCATTATTTGAGTTCCTTCATCAATTCCGTCACCGCGCGTAAGAGCTGGGGATCATGGTCGGCGACGATGTCGTTCGGGCTGAGTTCCACGACGATGTCCGGCATAGCACCGGTTCCTTCCATGTTCGTCCCGTCCAGTTTGTACCATCCGCTTCCCGGCATGCGCATCGAGGAACCGTCGATCAGCTCATATTCCCAGGTTCCGATGACGGCACCGCTTGAGGGATAACCGACGACCTTACCCAGTTTGAGCTGCTGATAGACTATCGGGAAGATCTCGCCGTCGGAGAAGGAATGCTCATCGACGAGGACGATGCTGGGCTTTGCCCACATTCTTCCCGGTTCGGGGCTGGGATCTTTGCTGTAACGCCTGGAGGAGGAGAAGGCATACGGACGCTTCAAAAGCAGGCTGATGATATCATCGTGAATGCGTCCGCCGACGTTTCCGCGGACATCGATGACCAAGGCTTCTTTATCCGCGTTGTCTTTGAAGAGGTCGCGGTAGAAGTTTTGCCAATCTACGTTCCCCATCGCCGGGATGTGAATGTAGCCGATCCTGCCGCCCGATAAGGTCTTGACCTGCTCGGAGCGTTTTGCCACCTTGTATTGATACCAGAGACTGCGGTTTTCCGTCCAGGTCAGTCCGGTGACGGTTGCATCCGTCTTTGTCCCGTCCTGTTCAAAGACGAGCTTGATCTTCTTCCCTTGTTTATCGGCAAGGAGCGAATCCAGCGGTGTCTGAGCTGTGATCGTCACTCCGTCGATGGAGAGGATCCTGGCACCTGCTTTCATCCGGTAAAGCCGGCTGAGCCGGGAATCGGGGAGCACTGTATTGACTATGATACCTTCCGTGGAGGGCTTGGAATAATCAAATTCCACCCCCAGATAGGCGGACTGGCGGGTCGGCCAGATCTTCTCTTCCCGCGGGTAGAAGCCCGTATGCGAGGCATTGACATCCCCGATCATCTCATCGACGATCATGGCGATGTCTTCCATGTTCCTGGCTTTATCTATATAGGGTTGATACTGCTTATAGACCGCTTCCCAGTCGCGTCCGTGCATCTCGGGATCATAAAAATTCAGTCCAAAGGCTCCCCAGACCTGTTCAAAAACTCTGCGGTTCAGCACCTTTTCATCATACTTGTAGTCAAAGACGGTCGTGACCTCTCCGCGTTTGCTGTTTTCGATATTGTAGCTGCGGAGGGTGTTCGCATCGGTATAGTATAGATAGGGGGCGATGTATTTGATGTTCATGACCTGCTTCCCGAGGGTGAAGACTTCGTCATCACCCAAGCCATAGATATTAGTCTGGCGAAGCTTGGTCTGGGCTTCTCCCCGGTTCGTTCCCCGAGGTTCGCTGATGTATTGGAAGGTCGTGTCATCCACGCAGCGCACTACCCAGAGGTAATAGTCCTTCGGGGTGAGGATAGGGAAGAGGCGATGATCGAGCCCTTCCCAGACGATCTGCAGCTTGGGCTTAGCTGCGGGTTCCTGGGGCTTGGCGGGAGTGTCCGGAGTCACGGCGAGGGAATCGACGACGCTCGTATCCGGTGCGGTGATACTCACCAGAGGAGCCTTGTCCCGGCTCGCTGCCCAGACGTCTGTCCAGTTGTCCTTGTCCGTCTCAAATTCGTCTCTCGGAACCAGATCCAGACGGTAGAGCCCGGAACTGCGGGAGATCAGGACGGACTTGCTGTCCGGAGTCCAGGTCAGGTCGTTTATCCATTGGTCGTCATTGAGGATCTTGGTGCTGGTGGAGGTTGCAAAGTCATAGAGGTAGAGCTCTCGCATCCAGATGTCCTCCCGGAGCACGGAATAGATCGCGTAGGTGCTGTCCGCATTGATCGCGAAGTTCGAGCTGACTGCTCCCGGAAGCTCCAGGGGAGTGATATTCTCGAGGTTCTTGTCCGCAATGGCGATCTTACCGCCGTTGATGTTATCCCGATAGTGGATGATGATCCGGTCTTTGGGATCGCGGTAGATCCTCTCAATAAACAAGCTTTTATCTGAGAACCATGAGAAGGGGATCAGGGAGACAGCCGAGCTATCGACACCGGCGACGAAGAGATCATCCCTACCGCGGTTCATGCGCTGAAGCAGCATTTCATGACCACCGGGGAGGAAGAGCATATTATCGTTCCCGGCATGGTCGGTGGTTATGCGCTTGGGTTCTCCGCCTTTGAAGGGCATCGCGAAGACGTCGTAAGCGGATTGGAACCCGAGAAGCAGGTGGTCATCGCTAACGGTGTAGTCCCAGAAGTAGTTGTCCAGCCTTTCGGTTGCCTGGGTGCTTGTCCAGCGGTCTTCGGGGATCACGATGTTCAGCTTGGCGACCTTTTCTCCGAAGAGCTTGGTCGGATCGTAGGTCCATATTTCATCAAAGAGTTCAAAGGCGATGCGGTCGTTCGTCCGGGCGATGGAGATGTCTCTTGCGCTCCAGACGGGGAAAGAGGTCAGCTTGGTAGCTTTATCGAAGGCTCCCTGATCAGCCTGCATGAGCTGAAAGCGGTCGCCGTCCGAGAGGCAGTAATAGAGTGAACCGGTGCTCATCGAATAGCGGGGATACCGCTCTGTGAGGCTGGTGGTGGTCAGACGGGTGTAGTTCTTCGTCGCGATGTCCAGAGTCCAGAGATCGCCGTTTAGGCTACCCTGGTAGGCTTCGCGGAAGGGATCGCCATAGCGGTTGAAGACTATGCTGCTGTTATCCGGAGAAAGCGTTGCATAGCGGTCTGCGACCTCACCGATAAAGAGCGGACGGCTGCCGTCCAGGCTCAAGCGGTAGAACCCCGTTCCCGTCTTTGCCGAATAACGGGTGCAAAGCAGGCTCTTCCCATCTTTGAACCAATCGGAGACGCTGAAGCTCTCGCGGAAGACAGGCGTTGCGATACCGGTCTCGGGAGAGATCGTGTAGGCATAGCTCTGTCCTTCGCGGTTAGAATTGAACGCGATGAGCGAACCATCCGGAGACCAGGCGGGACCCCACTCGGAGGATTCGGTCGAGGTCAGGCGACGGGCATTTCCTCCCTTGAAGGGCACGAGCCAGAGATCTCCGTCATAGACGAAGCAGATCTGGTCACCATTGGGTGAGACTGCTGGATCGCGGGCGAAACTCGGTTCGAAAGCATAGGCAAGACTGCCAATGATCAAAAGGCACAGGATGAGGATCAGTTTATGGTTCATAGGTCTTCAGTATATCTCCGTTGCTTATTCTTTTTCGTATAGTTCCAGCCCTTGCTGGTAACTCTTGATGGTGTAAGAGTGTTTCAATACCCGGATCTGGGCGATGGGATGGACGTCGTGATGTACGACGACCTTCATGCGGTCTTCCCGTGAGCGTTTGAGGAAGGTATTCAGGCGGAAATCCAGTTCCGCTTCGCAATTGCGGATGTCCCGGCTGAGCTCTTCGATCCTGGCAGAATCCGGATTAGCCTCGCTTTTGAGGCGCAAGCTTTCCCGGGTCAGGAGCATCAGCATGGTCTTGTAATAGGGGCTGATCGTGATCTCCAGTTCGTTCTCTCCGCCATCGACGTTTCCGAGGCATCCCAGGTCGATATTTCCACAAGCCTGGACGTTTGAGCTGAGCACCGTGCCTGTCTCGGAATTGCCGGTGATCCCAGCTTCGGCGACTACCCGGCATTCGGATATCTCTTTCTCAAAGCGGATCTTTCCCCGGCAGAGGATGCGGGAGGCAAAGGCACCGTCAAAGCTGATATCACCGGTGCAATTGATACCCGGGTTTTCGCAGGAGACGATCCTGCCTCGGATCATGATGCTGTCTTTGGAGGTCAGGCTGGAGCTGGTCACATCTCCCCAGATCTGGATCGGACCCTCGGCGATCAGGGAGCAGTCTCGCACGTCTCCGTTGACCGTGATCCCAGCACCGCAGACGATCTCGGCACCGCTGAGCGAACCATGATAGGTCAGCGATAGGGGCGTATGCAGGGGATAGTCGATCTCTGTTCCCTCTCCGATGCTGAGCGAATCCAGCAAGCAGATCCTGCCTTCTTCGTCCAGATAGGGGTATCCTGCTTTGTGGGCGATATAAGCGCTCTGTTCCTCGTCATAGGAAACCGCAGTACCTGCTTTGGCATGGGCTTTCTCCGGATCGACGCCATCGGTGGGGATGATCTCGCCAAAGATGTCATAGATCGAGCCCTGCCGGTCAAAGAGGTTGCTGGAGTGATCTGCAAGAACGGTTCCGGGAACCACATAACCCAAATCGCGGAGTTCCTGGGGTGAGGTCGTCTCGCTCAGGATCCTTCCGGATGGATTCTCAAAGTAATAGCGAAGCCTGGTTCCGCTGCTTCCGGGGTTGCACATGGCGATGGGGAAAGGGACGCCGAGTTCCTTTTCCAGGTTATTCTCCCGGATGTACTTCTGGGCATCATCGAAACCGGTCTTGATCCCGGCTGTGTCGAGAAGTTCCAAGATCTCCTTCTCGTCGATCAAGCGGTCATGGGGCTGGATCGTCAGCCAGGCGGACATGCCTTCGTCCCTGATCTCCAGGATCAGAGAAGCGTCCGAGCTCTCAAACTTCTTTGTCATAATAATATTCCGGCTATATTCATTTGGCGGTTGTGACTGCCATTTTTGCGATAAGAAAAGTAAGCGTCCGATTCAAAGGTGCAGAACTCGGATACGCGGATATTCTCTGCCTTGATCCCGGCTTTGAGGAGCTGCTGCAGGATAGTGAAGCGGACATTCGGATGACGGTAAGCCATCCCGGAGATATCAATGCCTTCGTTGCTGATGCTTTCGGCATATTCTGCCCAGATCTCGGGGCTCACCTCATAGTGCTCCGCGCAAATCCCGGCGCCGATCTCGGCAACCAGATCACCGGGCTCACAGCCATAGTCTTCGAGCATTTGCCGGATCGTCTGACTGCAGATATTCTTGCGGGTGCCTTCTCTGCCACTGTGTATGGCGGCAACGGCTCGCAGACGGCGATCGGTGATTATGACCGGAGTGCAGTCTGCGGTGCGGACCATAATGAACTGCCCGGGCACGTTGGTGATCAAAGCATCTGCGATGGCGATCTGCGGATGCGTGCCGATCCCGGCTCCCGAATCTTCCTCCCGGCATTCATGTGCCAGAGCGGAATGCGTCTGTTCCGCTATCACCAGACGATCAACGGGGATCAGGACGTCGCCGATACGAAAGTCCTGCTGCTCGCTCATCAGCGCGCGATAGGGGAGGCTGGCATCACCGAGGAAGCTAAACGCTTTCATTTGCCCTCTCTGTGCTGATCGCGGAACCGATGTCCTTGGGACGGTAGATCTCTTGATTGTTGTTTCGCACCAGCATCTTAAACATGTCTTTGGTGAGGCGCGGTAAAAAGCTCAGTCCATAAAGAGACCATATCAGGCACACGGTGGCGCAGATTGCCAGGGTATATTGCACCCCGATGCGGGATGAGAGCGACCCGGTCAGAAGGCTGCCAAAGGGAGTGACGGAACCAAAAGCCATGGTATAGATACTGAGGACACGTCCTCGCATCTTGTCCTGAACCACAGATTGGATCAAGGTGTTCGTCGAAGCCATTTGCATCATCAAACCCAGCCCGACGACTATCATCAAGGCTGCGCTGAGCATCAGCACTCGGGAAAAAGCCAGCCCGATCAGGGTCACACTGACGACGCAGCCGATGATCAGCATTCGCGGCATCAAGCCTTTGATCGTGGTGCGGGAGGCAAGGAACAGAGAACCGGACAGCGCTCCGATCCCGGCAGCGGACATCAGCAGTCCCATGGTCTTGGATGTCCCGCCCAGGATATCTCTGGCAAAGACAGGCAACAAGGTCGCATAGGACATCCCAAACAGAGTATAGATGGCGATGTTCAGGATCAGATAGCGGATAGGGAAGTTCGTCCATGCATATTTCCAGCCTCGGGCGATCTTGCGAAAAGTAGATTCTCCGGTGTCTTTGGGAGGATTAAAGCTGACCCGCATCATCAGGAGCATGGCGATCACGGGAATGTAGGATATGGCATTCATGGCAAAGCAGATACCTTCTCCGAAGGCAACGATCATGAAGCCACCGATCGCCGGGCCAAAGAGCCGGGCGCCATTGAACATCGCGGAGTTCATGGCGATGGCGTTCGGGAGCATGCTGCGGATCTGCACCAGATCGATGACGAATGATTGGCGGATGGGCGCATCAATGGCTTCGATCAATCCCTGCATCAGGGAGAGGACGATGATCGGCCAGAGCCTGTCCGCGTTGATGAATCCGCTGATCGCTCCCAGTGCCAGGAGCGATGTCTGGATCAGGAAAGCCGTCTGCGTCATGATGATGATCCGGTGTCGGTTCCATTTATCTGCCCAGGTTCCGGCTATGGGACTGATGAAGATCGAGGGGAACATGGAGAGGAAGCTGACCAAGCCGAGGATAAACACGGAATTGGTAAGCCGATAGACGAACCAGCCCATGGTCGTGCGCTGGATCCACGTCCCGATCAGGGAGACCCCCTGTCCCATAAAATAGAGCCGGTAGTTGCGCACCGATAAGGCGCGGAACATCTGCTTGAAGTCTGTCTTCATGGTTAAAGTATGAACCTCGACAGGTCTTCGCTCTCGATCAGGGGAGCGAGCTTGCGCGTCACTTCTTTGGCGGTGATCGAGATCTTATCCGGCTGATTACCCGGCATATCAAAGAGATATTCGTCCAAGAGGGCGTTCATGATCGTATGGAGTCTTCTTGCTCCGATGTCTTCCATCTTCTCGTTTGCCAATGCGGCAAAGCGGGCGATCTCCCTGATCGCGGAAGGCTGGAAGCTCAGCTTGACCCCTTCAGAGGCAAACAGCGCAATGTATTGGCGAGTGAGGGCATTTTCCGGCTCGGTCAGGATCCTTTCGAAGTCTTCCTGGCTCAAGCTGTTCAGTTCGACCCGGATGGGGAACCTGCCCTGCAGTTCCGGGATCAGATCCGAAGGCTTTGCCGTGTGAAATGCTCCCGCGGCGATAAAGAGGATGTGAGAGGTATCGATACTGCCATACTTGGTGGGCACTGAGGAACCTTCGACGATGGGCAGGAGGTCACGCTGGACCCCGCTGCGGGAAACGTCGATCCCACCGCTTTTCTCGTGGACGGCGATCTTGTCTATCTCATCAATGAAGACTATCCCGTGGTTTTCGACTGCGTCCCGGGCAGCTTCGATGACCTTATCGTTATTGACGAGGTTGTTGGCTGCTTTCTCCTGAAAATAGGCGAGGGCATCCTTGACGCTCATAGAGCGTTTCTTGGCGCCGTTCTTGGGCGGCAGGATCCCGGAGAGCATATCACCGATATTGATGTCGATCAGCTCAAAGTTCACATTCGGGAGCACCTCAAAGCTGGGTTTTTGCTCCGCTTCCAGCTTGACCTCGATCATCCGCTCGTCCAGGCTTCCGGCTTCGAGTCTTGCCCGTGTCTTGGCTCGGGTGGTCTCGTGTCTTGCCATCTGCTCGGAACGTTCCGGCTCGGTTGTCTTGTATTTGACCGGGGGCACGAGGATGTCCAAAACCTTTTCAACGGCAGTCTCATATGCTTTTTCGGAAACTTCGTCGAGCATCATCTGGCGGTGTAGGTTTACGGAGTTGTTCATCAGCTCCCGGATCATGGATTCGACGTCTCGTCCGACGTAGCCTACCTCGGTGAATTTGGAGGCTTCGACCTTGATGAAGGGTGCGTTTGCCAGGCGGGATAGCCTTCTGGCGATCTCCGTCTTGCCAACCCCGGTCGGTCCGATCAGGATGATATTATTGGGCATGATCTCCCGGCGCAATTCGCCGGAGACCTGTTGTCTGCGCCAGCGATTGCGCAATGCGATAGCGACCGCCCGTTTTGCCGAGTGCTGGGCAATGATATATTTATCCAGTTCGCTGACTATCTTGGCGGGGGTCAGCGTATTAACCGTGCTTGTCATACTTCCTCGATGATGTAGTTTGCATTGGTATAGATGCAGATATCCGCGGCGATCAGGATGGACTTGATCGCGATCTCTCGGTTATCCAGCTTGGTATTGCCTGCCAGGGCTCTGGCAGCGGCAAGAGCGAAGTTTCCGCCGGAGCCAATGGCAATGATGCCATCATCAGGTTCCAAAACGTCACCCACGCCTGTGATCAGGATGATCCCGGTCTTGTCCCCGGCGATCAGCATAGCCTCCAGCTTGCGCAGATATCGGTCTCCCCGCCATTCTTTGGCGAGTTCGACCGCTGCTTTCTTCAGGCTGCCCTTGGTCGCTTTGAGCTTCTCTTCAAACTTCTCAAAGAGCGAGATAGCATCCGAGGTTGCTCCGGCAAATCCGGCAGCGACCTTGCCATCATAGAGCTTGCGGATCTTGATTGCAGTGCCCTTGACGACGGTAGAGCCCAGAGTGACCTGTCCGTCACCGCAAATAGCCGTCTTGCCGTTGCGATGGATCCCTATGATCGTGGTGCCATGCATCTCGGTCATGACAATTCCTCGGTCTGCTCGGGCGCTTTTTCCTGTTCCAGGTTTTCCCGTGCGACCTTCTCCTTGTCCAGGGCATCACTGTGCTCAAACTTCATTTCCCTGGCGCGGTCATACTTATTCTGGACCATTTCCCGGTCATCTTCGGATACTTGGCTGAGGATCAGCTCAAATATATCCTCGGTGCCCAGGGTTTCTTTTTCCAGGAGGAGCTTCGCCAGAGAGTCCATGAGCTCGTGATGCTGGCGCAGGATGGCGATCGCTTTTTGATGCGCTTCGGTGATCAGGTTTCGGATCTCGGAATCGATCAGCAGAGCGGTCTCATTGCTGTGGATCTCCCGCGAGCCGATGTCCATGCCGAGGAAGACCTCGCCCTGTTCTTTCCCGATGGTCATAGGGCCGACCTTGTCGCTCATACCCCAGGTACAGACCATTTTCTTGGCGATGTCCGTGATCCGCTCGAGGTCATTTCCTGCCCCGGTAGTCAGCTCGGAGAAGACGATCTCTTCCGCGGCTCTGCCACCCATCATGGAGACCAGCAGTTGCTTCAGGAAACCGCGCGAATACCCGGTCTTGTCGGACATCAGGTAGTGCGTTGCGCCACCGGTGAATCCACGGGGGATGATCGAAACCTTGTGCACAGGCTCTGTCTTGTCCTGGAATATGGAGGTCAGGACGTGTCCCACTTCGTGATAGGCGGTGATCTTCTTATCTTCTTCGGGGATTACCCGGCTTTTCTTTTCTTTGCCGAGGATCAGCTTGTCCTTGGCTTCTTCAAAGTCATTCATCTCGATCATCTTCTTGTTCTTGGCGGCGGCGATCAAGGCTGCTTCATTCACGATATTGGCAAGGTCTGCTCCGCTGAACCCGGGAGTACCGCGAGCGATGATCTCCAGAGAGACGTCCGCGGAAAGCGGAACCTTTGCCGCATGCACCCGGAGGATCTCCGTTCTGCCCTTGATATCGGGAAGATCGACCGTCACCTGGCGGTCAAAGCGTCCCGGACGGAGCAAAGCGGGATCGAGGATGTCCGGGCGGTTTGTGGCAGCGATGATGATGACCGCTTCATTGGGCTCAAACCCGTCCATCTCGACCAGGAGTTGGTTCAGGGTCTGTTCCCGTTCGTCGTGTCCACCGCCAAGCCCCGTTCCCCGGTGCCTTCCGACGGCATCGATCTCATCGATGAAGCAGATGCAGGGAGAGTGTTTCTTGGCATTGTCAAAGAGGTCGCGAACACGCGCAGCGCCGACGCCGACGAACATCTCGACGAAGTCCGAGCCGGAGATGGAGAAGAAGGGAACCCCGGCTTCTCCGGAAACTGCTTTGGCAAGGAGAGTCTTACCCGTTCCGGGACGTCCTACTAAGAGGACTCCGCGGGGGATCCTGCCACCCAGTCTTTGGAACTTGCGTGGATCCTTGAGGAATTCTACGATCTCCTGTAATTCTTCTTTGGCTTCATCGACACCGGCAACGTCCTTGAAGGTTATCCGGGATTTGGAGCCTTCATAGAGCTTGGCTTTGCTCTTGCCAAAGCTGAATGCCTTGGAGTTCTGATTGTTCATCCCCCGGAAAAAGAAGAAGTAAAAGGCGATCAGGAGGAGGATCGGCGCAAAATAGATAAAGTAGCCTTCCCAGCGGGATGGCTTGACGGTGCTGACCCGCACCTCTTTGACGATCAGTGAGTCCACGACCTTGGGGTCGGCAAAAGGCATCACGGTATGATATTTCTTGTTAGCTTTATCGGTGTAGTTGATGTCCAGCTCGGTGAACTCCGCGCTCTTGATCTGACCCAGATACATCTGCTGTTTGAACGTGGTATAGCTGGTCTTGGTCACTTGCTGGCGCGAAGTGGTCAGCATATGAAAGATGACCACCGTCAGCATCAGAAAGAGGAAGATCATCGGGACGGAAAATGAAGATCTTGGCTGAGGGATGTTTGGACGAGGGGGATTTCCCGGCTGGTTCTGCGGCTTCTGGGTAGGCTCGTCCTTTTTTCTGTTCTTGTTCATCCACATCCTGACGATGCTGATCACGGAGATGACGATGATCGCTCCGATCATCAGCCCCACGAAGGAGCGGAACTGCAGGATGGTCTTGTCTGACATCAGGTTGTTTGGGACAGCCGTGCTGTCCGGCGCTGCTCCCAAGAGAGGCAACGCGCCAAACAGCACGCTCAATCCGGCATATATCTTGTATCTCATTTATACATTTCTTCCTTTAGAATGCCGATATACGGCAGGTTACGGTAATGCTCGTCAAAGTCCAGCCCATAGCCGACGACGAACTCATTGCCAATGTTAAAACCGACGTAGTCAAAGCTGACGTCTATCTTATGAGCTTCGGGTTTGTCCAGCAGGACGCAGGTCTTGACCGATGCCGGCTGATGCTTGCTTAAGTATTCTTTGATGTATTGCAGGGTAAGACCACTGTCCACGATATCCTCGACGATGATCACGTCCCTGCCGGTAATGTCTATATCTATATCCTTGCGGATCTTGACGATACCGGAGGAAACCGTGCCGCTGCCATAGCTGGAGATCGCCATGAAGTCCACTTCGATGGGGATGCTGATATTGCGGATAATATCTCCCAAAAAGATGAATCCCCCCTTGAGGATCCCGATGAAGACCGGTATTCGTCCCTGATACTCGCGGGAGATCTCGGCGCCGATCTCTTTGACCCGTGCCTGGATCTTGTACTCGTCAAATAGGACTGCGGATATATCACAATTCATTGAATTCATCATTTTCTCCTTGTTTCTTGACCCTGCTGGCAGCCCGCTTTGGCTTCTCATGCAGGGATTCCGCCGTTATCTGCAGATAGTGCGTCGTCCCCTCATCCGGACAGGCTCGCTGGTCGGCGCGCTTGCCGGTGATCCAGAGGATCTTTTCCGCATCGCAGAATATTGGCATTTTATCCCTCTCAAATTTCGGAACTTTTTCGTCAATGAAAAAGTCCTTGAGCTTTTTGGTGTCTTTCATTCCCCGCGGCATGAACCTGTCTCCTTCCCGGCGGACCCGGATGGACATCGGGTACACGATCTTGTCTGCATCGAGATAGACCGTCATCGGGTTCTCAAAGGCATTACGGGGCATCAGCTTCAAATACTTGAAAGTAAAGCGGTAATCCAAATATACAGCCCGTGCTCTGTCCTCTTCCAGGATCAGAGGTTCGCCGGCGATCTCCTCGATCGGCTCCGGACGGCTCAGATGCAGCTCGTCGTAGATCCTCCGAACTCTGATCCCATGCTGAAGTAATGTCTCCCTAGAGCCATTACCGCTGAGTAGAGCGCTGATCTCTTCAAAGCTATGCCAAAAGAAATCCCTGTCTGTTCCGCTGAGGGAGGTGAAGACTCGCTTCAGGACATAGAATCTCTCGATCTCACGGTATTTTGTAAAGGTTTCCAGATCGAGGATCCAGGTCGTCTGACCCTGCTCCAGGGTAGCTTTCTTAAGGAGTTTGACGCTGTTCTCCCGCAGGATCTGTTCTGCCTGATAGCTGATCCGGGCTTGCCGGGCGATCTTTTCATCCATTGCCGGATTGATCGCTTCCCGGATCCTGGGGATCAGATCATTGCGGAGGTAATTTCGCCGATAGCTGTCATCCCGGTTGGAAGGATCCTCAGCCCAGACTATGGATTGTTCGGACAGGACCTCGGTCAGCTCTGCATGCGTAAAGTCCAGCAAAGGGTGGATGTAGGCTCCGCTGATCGGCTTGATCCCGCTCATCCCGTTTATCCCGGCTCCCCGGAAAAGATTGAGCAGCACCGTCTCGACCTGATCGTTCAGATGATGCCCCAGCACGATCTTATCGAACTTGTAGAGCTTGCGGATCATCTCAAATTCTTCGATCCGCCGCGCTCGCGCTTGGTTCTCAAAATCCGCTCTGGCAAAGGGACCGATCTTGCGCACTATCACCGGAACGTTCAAATCCTGGCAGGTCTTTTTGACCAATTCGGCTTCCCGTTCATTTTCCGCACCACGCGTCTGATGATTTAGATGCAAAACGAGCAAGCTGAGGTCATAGCGATACCGCAACTTCGCAAAAAGGACAAGCATCGCCAAAGAGTCAGCTCCCCCGGAACATCCCAGGATGAGCTTGTCTCCCTTGACAACAAGAGATTGGTTTTCCAGATAATTAGCCAGCTTCTGCAGAGCTTTTTCGACCGGACTCATTTAGTCTCCATAATACTTTTTGTCGGATAGGTTATTCTTTTGCTCCGCTTGCTTCTGTCAATCATTTTATTGGCAAGCCTCTTTTACCGGGATCGTCCAAGATCATGCGTCAAAAAAACACCTCCCATATATGTAAGCTTGACAGTGGTGGGGGATTCTTGACATCTCTTGCATTTTTCCCGTGAAAAGTGCCCATAAGCGTGCCGAGATTCCGAGCCAACTGATTGAAAGGCACATCGGTAACTCGTCATTCCGGCGAAGGCAGGAATCCAGCAGATCACTATCCTCACAGGGGATTCCTATAGACAATGACAACGATAATGATATTCTGGATTCCAGCCTTCGCTGGAATGACGGTCAATATCCCCGGAGGGGATTCTTCGTAAAGCGTAGCATTGGCATGCTACATTACAAGGAGATTGGGCTGCCGAATTCCGTTCGGCAGAGGCATCGGAGCTACATGGAAATGCCTACGAATGGGATCCTACCTGGAAAACATCTGTTCCACGGCTGTGCCGATCCCTTCCCGGCGCATTTTGTCTTCGATCTCGACGAATCGGGCTTTATCCGTGCAGACGTCGATCTTGCCGTCGCTGAGATGGAGCAGTTGATCGCAGGTATCGGTGAGGGTGGAAAAGATATGGCTGGAGATGATCACGGTCTTTCCCAGTTCCTTGAGTTTGCGGATGATCTCGGTGATGAGCAGGTTGCTCTGGAAATCGACCCCGTTATACGGCTCGTCCAGAATGAATATCTCGTTGTCTGCCATCAGGATAGCCATCATGGCAAGCTTCTTTTTCATCCCGGAGGAATAGTATTCCGCATAACGCTCCAGCGGGAGCTCAAAGATATTATGCTCTTGCGGTTTGGGCTTCAGCACGCCTCCGGCTTTGCAGATGAGGCGGACGTATTCTTCCCCGGTGATGCGGCTGAGCAAGTACGGCTCGGTCGGCAGATAGCCGATGCGGTTGCGCAGATCCTCCGGGGAAAAGCCGATGTGCCCGGAGTAGCTTTCCAGCCCATAGATACAGCGAAAGAGGGTCGTCTTTCCCGCTCCGTTCTCGCCGACTACGCCATAGACCATTCCCGGTGCGAAACTCAGGCTGATCTCCCGCAGGACGCAGACGGAGCCGAAGTCTTTACTCAGTTCATTGATTTCGATCATTTCAGATACATCCTGATCCTGTCTTTGGCTTCGAGGTAGTGCGCCGGCAGGAGATAGAGCAGGAGGGGTGGGATGAGAAGCGCCGAACCGAGGAGGATCCCTTTCTTCAAACTCAGTGGATACGGAAAGGCGGAGTACTTCGAGACGATGACCATAAAGCACCAGAGCATTCCAAAGAGCAGCAGTCCGCTCACCGCTTCCCAGCGAGAAATATCCAGGTAAAGGAGGGTGATGATCACCGGCACGGCGAGCGTCAGAGCTCCGATCACGGTGTTGCGTAGCTTGAGCCAAATGAACTTCCCGGCAGAGCAGGAGTGGATACGGACGAAATACTCATCCTCCTGAAAAGCGTTGTAAAGCGCGCAGACAGCGAGGATCAGCAGTTCGGCAAAGAGCCCCAGATTATAATTCCCCACCCGGACAGCCATCAGGGTAAGGAAATAGGCTGCGAGGATCACCGGATAGCTGTAGCGAAAGCCACGGGGAAGCTCAAAGGGGATCCTGCCAAAGGGGGTTGGGATCCTCAGGCTGATCTTGCTCCGGAATTGAACGAAGGCGGTGATCATGCCACCGACCACAAGAGCCGCGGCAGGGAGCAGATCTCCGTGGATCAGCATCCCGGCTAAGAAGGGCAGGCAGACCAGGAGGTTCTCGCAAAGCCGGATCAGGCGATAGTCCCGCATGGAAAATGTGATCCTCAGGAAGTCGTTCCGTTCTGTTCCGCTCAGCAGACTCAGGGAGGTGATCCCGATCAGAGCCTGGATCCAGGATGCAGACTGATAGCGGGTGTACACGAGGAAAGTCACGAAGGCGTATAGTCCGATACCTGCAATGACAAACAAGATCGGGTGACGCCCGATATCCGCGTCCACCCTGCGGAATCGAAGCCATTGTAACGACAAATAATCTCTGAACATCTGCGTTCCATCCTAAAAGAATCAGTCTCTGTCGAGACAATACGCACCTCACACACCGGAACTCACACGTCAACAAAAATCTTGTTTCGCCCCGCTGGACTGCTTGGGGTCCGCTTGAAGTCTTCTTGTACTCATCTTGTACTATGCTTGAATGAAGTTCAAGAAAACTAAGGTGAGAGTGAGAGATGTTTAACACAGAGAAACGGAGACGCGGAGGCACAGAGAGGGGGGAGAGAAAATATCTTTTATTAAAACAGAGTCAAGAAGTAAAAGAGAGGGGGGCGTAATTGATTAAGAAAGAAGAATTAAGAAAGATGCTGACGCATAGGCTGGGGATGCACTTGCTTCAGCAGGTTCGCCTTAAATCCATGAGTCCATTCTGTCCATCATGTCCATCTCGTCCATCTCGTCCACAATAGTCCACCAATAATCTATCCCAAGGTAAGCTCCACCCAGCCCCGGCTCGTCCTCCATTAACCTATTAACCCATTAACCTGTTAACCGCGCAGCGCAGTGCAGCGCCCCTCATCACTAATCCGTTAATCTGCTAATCTATTCACCAGAAAAAAAGCCGCGAGGGTCACTCGCGGCAATTTACGGAGGAATCGGGTATCAGGGACGGATCATGGAACGACGATGGATGTGACTTTCTTTCCGCCTTTGTTGCATTCGGTGGTGACGGTGATCTTGTCGCCTTTCTTGGCGCCGGTGAGTTTATAGACCAGCGCGCCGCCGGCGGTGCTGTCCTGGGACTTCATGAGCTGGGTGACGGCGTTCTTGCCGTTGATCTGGACGATCGCGCTCTGGATGAAGTGATCGGTAGCACTCTTGACGGAGTGGTCAAAGTTCACATAGAGATAGTCGGTCTTGGGATCAAATCTGAGGGTCTGGGTGCCGGCAGGATGGGCAAAAGCCAGCAGGGCTATTATCGCTATCATGGTCGTCAATACGAGCTTTTTCATAGGTTCATTCTCCTTATGGGTCAGGGACTTGCTTTTCGTTATGTGGATATAATAAACCGGGGGAGCAGGTCTTGCCAACAGAAATATTCTGCTATGCCTCAGAGATGAACCCGGTAGGTGTATCCGGAGCGCATACGCCATTTCCGCCCTTTCATTGGAAGTGCAGGACGATGACCGAGATCTGGACTGAGTAGTTTCTATAGTAGGTTAGTATATCTATTTGATACTATTTCATGAGTATCATCTTATGAGTTTGAGATATGCCAATCATCTCGACTCGCACAAAATAGACTCCCGAGCTTACAGCAGTTCCCCTCTCGTCGAGCCCGTTCCAAACGATACTGTGATGGCCTTTTGATAGTAGCCCGTTGATAAGCATGTTCACTCTTTGGCCTTTGATATTGAACACAGACAACTTGGTAGTTCCTGCTTGAGGAGCAATAAAACTGATCGTGGTCGTTGGATTGAAGGGGTTAGGGAAATTAGCAAGGCCGAAATCTGTGGGTTCAGGTGACTGCGTATTATCGTAATTGGCTACATTAGTGCGCACAAGCGGGATGTTTAGTATGGTGTCCTCACCTAAAGTCACCACAACATTAGGAATAATCAAATCCTGGTAATCCCAGCGGCTTACTTTTACAGAGTAAATCCCCGCTCCGGAAGGATATTGGAAGCAACCCAGGGAGTCGCTGAATTCAGGCAATTTGTTCACAATCTCGATCTTCACGCAGTCAACAGGTAATCCTGATACTGAATCATAAACATACCCGTTTATCCCGCCGATGTTGAAAGAGTTGTATTCATATGCACCAATGTCAATGGTTCGAGGACCTCCAGGAGCACCCGGGGTAATGCGTTTGTGATACCTGATGTCGAATTCAGGAAGATCGGGACGGTAAGCTCCGGCATCTATACACGGTGAATCAGCTAAAAGACTGTAATCCCCATTCAAACTGTCCGCAAACAAAGGGTCTGCGACGAGATTGCCTTCCCCAACAATAGATGATCCCTGAGGTATTGGGATACTAAGGCAGTTATTGTATAATAATGGGTAGAACCCATAATCGAACTGCCCAAAACCATAAGAGATATCAATGATATTGTTTGTATAAATCGTATGATAATTACCTATAGAAAAATGTAACGTATTGTAACCGAGTATTGTGTTGACATTATAGCTGGTACTATCGCTTAAGCAAGAAGTTTTTTATGCTTTGTACAATCAGGTCATTGATAAGTACGATACCAAGAGTAACTTCTTCTACTGCGACCCACCCTACATGCTGGGCTATACATACGAGAACTCCAAGCAGTTCAGCCATGAAACTCTGAGAGACATTCTGAAGAATATCAAGGGAAGGTTCATCCTCTCCTACGATGACAACCCGGAAGTGCTCAAGCTTTACAAGGGCTATGATATCAAGCACGTTACAAGAACCAAGGGCATCAACCGCAAGGAAGGCAAGTCCGAGTTCAATGAAGTGATCATCGCCAATTTTGACCTCGAGGAATCTGACCAGGAAACCAAACCGAAAGCTAAAACCAAGTCAGCAGCCAGAGACATCAGGGGGCTCACATGAACTCTATCATTTCCTGGGTAGGTGGTAAGCGTCTTCTGAGAAAGAAGATACTGCCACTCATCCCCAAGCATGACATCTACTGCGAAGTCTTTGGTGGTGCTGCCTGGATACTATTCGGCAAGTCGCCTAACAAGGAAGACTGGCAGTTGTCTAAGAAGAGCAGATATACAGAAGTCTACAACGATATCAATGGTGATCTGGTGAACTTCTGGAGATACATAAAACAGCATCCTGAAGCGTTTGTGACGGAGTTGATCAATACCTTGTATCGAGGGAGATGTTCGACACCTTCACCCAACATGAGCCCAGAACCGTGTTGGAGAGGGCTATCCGCTTCTACTTCCAGTTATCCTGCAGCTACGGCTCACGCAGTAAAAACTTCTGCATTATGCAGGGTTACAAATACATGCCCCTGCGGAACCTGGAGAAGGTAAAAGCAGCCTCGGAGCGCTTAAAACAAGTGATCATCGAGAAGCAGGACTTTGAGAAGATCATCGCCCGGTTTGATACGCCCAATACCTTCTTCTACCTTGACCCACCCTACTACACAAAGGAGCATCTATACGATAGAGAAGACGCAGACGCTTTTACCAAGCATGAAGAACTGGCAGCCGCACTGAAGAACATCAAAGGCAAGTTCCTGTAATCTTACAACAACGACCCTTACATCCGCACCCTCTACCAGGGCTTCAACATTGATGAAGTCGAAGCGCAATACACCGTCTCCGGTGCTTTCCAGACCGAGACTGAGCTGCTGATCAGGAACCATAAATCGATTCAATGACAATATGTAACCTGATAAATGCCTATAGCCAATATATCCATACCGAAAACAATAAAATAACTTGACGGAATATCGATGTCGCAATAAGGAACATTTTAGAGTGTTTGAATTGCATTGATTCAGGAAAATACTTGAGATTAAAGCGGGATAGGCGTGAAGGCGTCTGCTAATGGTTATGAAACAAGGAGCTAGTCATGAAGTATCCTTTGTTAGTACTATTATTAATACTGGCAGCTTCAATCAACTGCTATGAGATACCTATAGGTTCATTTATCCCCAGAGGCATGTTCTGCGATGATCTCGATAGAGATGGTGATGTAGATTTATTGGTGATAGCACAGAATTCAAATGTGCACATGTTACGCAATAACGGAGACGCTACTTATGGCAACACAACTTCACTACCAGTTTGGAAAACAAAATCGTATACACAGAAGTTGTATGATTTTAACGATGATGGTTGGACTGATATAGATGGTTTTTTTACTATAACTGATGAACTTGGGAACACAGAGACCATACTTCGCATTTATCTAAATAGTGCCGGGGTCTTTAATGAAAATGTTTATATAGACTTACCACAAATGCCACAAATGAGTTCAGGTTGGGTTCTCTATGGTGATTGGAATGGAGATGGTTATACCGATGTTCTGATTTGGGACGATGACGTGTTTCATCTGGTTCAGAATAACAGTGGAGTGTCTTTTACTATTACTGGTGAAACTTTAGCCGGAGTGGGGTGGGGAGGATTTAGGGACATGGATTCTGATGGAATGGATGAGCTACTACTATCTTCCTCCGAAGGACTATGTGTTTATAAGTATCCCGATCTTGTCAGTCCTTATCTTACTTTTCCCAATTATGGGTATTTCAGATCTATTGAAACTGAGGATTTAGATCATGATGGAGATATGGATATCTTCTCCTCTTACTGTGACGGTAGCACATACTCCAGCGTATGCATCTATGAAAATATCGGCAATTATAATTATCAAGCTCATAATAACATCTATCACGATAACCGGGATTTAGACGGGGTATTATTAAGGGATGTAACCAACGATCAATATCTGGATGTAGTTAACTACGCTTATGTATCACCTTATGATCCTGTTGGCTTTGAATATCCTTTCAGCCTTTTCTACTTCCTCCCTGTTAGTATGCCTAATTACAGTATTTATTCTGATTATTCTGGATTCGACTACATTGATGTTGATAATAACGGTTTTCTTGATTTTGTCTTAGTTTGGTGGCAATCTGGAGCGCGGCTCCGGGTGTATTACAATGACGGTATGGGCAACTTCTCAGACAATCCGGTTGTGTCAAATGAAGATGAGCTAGTTCCTAATCCGGAAATTGAACTATCAGTATATCCTAATCCTTTTACCGAAAAAGTGACTATCGAATACATTCCCTGCACAACAGGTGAGATGGTACTGAACATATATAACGTTAAAGGGCAAATCGTGCGATCATACAATGAAGTAGCCAAAGCCAATGAACCGCAACATATCCAATGGGATGGGAACGATGAAAATGGCAAAGATGTTTCAAAAGGTATATATTTCTGTAAAATCAACATGCTTAATAACAAGCCAATGGTGAAGAAAACGATAAAAATGTAGAAATAATACACTAAAAGGGAGGTTTACGATGAACCACAAGTTTCTTCTTGCAATGACGATTATCACATTGACTATGATATCGTTCAATTTGTCAGCGTTGATAATGAATAGGTCAGAAGCAGATAGTTTAGTTCTGCAATTACTTGATAATGAATTGACGGACATCAATGTCTATGCTCACAGATCTGCATTAATTAGTACACCCGTATTCCCATTGTACCGTGATTTGGATACATTATCAGTGCCATTTAACAACTGTTATATGTATTTCATCGATAACTGTCCGGGTAAATATTGGAATCATTCGGGAAGGTATGCCTTTGTTGATGTAGCATCAAGTTCGATTGTGATAAGAGAAAAAACACTATTCCCCCGAGATTTCTCTTTATGGACGTATGAAGCAGATTATGAGATTATATCTTATTCAGTTGATCCAGCATATTTTAGAAATCCCCCTCAGACTGATGTAATAAACGTGAGCCCGACAACACCAAACGTTGAGTCACATGACAATCTGTATGCCGTAATATTAGCGCCAAGATTTCATGACGAAAATCCCTATGATAACCCGAGCCCCATAACTAATGGCGAACAACCATTCCAATGGAGGAATGTTTCTTTGCTATATAGCACTTTGGTTAATAATATTGGAGTAAAAAAAGAAAATTGCATTATTATGTATGACAATGACGGAATTAGCGATATGATTCTAGACATTGATGGAGATGGAGAGCTAGAAGATGTCGGTAACGACTTTGATGGAGACGGTATTAATGATGTGGACTACCCATGTAAAGTTGCAGATATTGACATGGTTTTTCAAGAACTATCTGGTACCAGCAACAATGTTCCGACAATTCCCGCTCTAACTACAGCTGACGTACTTATGGTTTATACAATTGGAGTCGGCTCTGGATCTGAACCAGAAGTCTCACAATACATGAATCATCCATCATTACTCTGCCATGAAGGCGGATCTATGCAGATCTTACCTGATGAAGACTGGTTTTTGGATAGCTTCGAATTTGCAGAGTACCTTTCAGAAGTCAATTGTGGTTACATGTCTATTGCCATGTTTCATGACCATTCTGGGGATTTCATAGCAGAACTATCTAATAATCAGCATAACTTTCTATGTGATAATAAAGTTATAGTTTCATCATGTGGCATCAATGAAACAAATGTTAATGGGATATATGGTGGATGGGAATACGATTATCCAGGAGGTTATAATGTCTATGGTTTATATTCGGAGTATCTGATGTACTTTGTTTCTGCAATTAGGGGGAGTTATCCAGCATTCTATGATTCTGATACTAGCGATAATACGATTATTGACAGCTCAACCCCTTGGCTTAGTGGATATGCTGTTGGTCAGAGAGTATTTAACCAAATGCATTGGCATGCCGATGAAAATGGTTACGCTGTACATTGCGTCGACTTTAACCCAGACATAAACAATGACTTTGTTACAACTGTGTTAGAAGCTCATAGATATGCCAAAACACACCATAATTTAGTGAATTATGCTTACCCGGAGATAGGAGGTGAGAACTACTGCTTTTTACCCGTTCATTATACCTCCCCTCCCTGGCCACCTACACCTGATCAAATACATCCGGATTATTATGCATCATGTTCTTATATAGATCACCTGTATGGATTGACAGGCTATTGTGGTACAATTATTAATAATACTATCCTGCCGACAGAATTTGTTATAGGCAATAAGGGGTTGAATATTGATTCTGGAACTGTATCGATACTACCATATAGCAACCTTTTACTATCAGAACGTAGTATTATAACCGTAGCTCCTACTGCCGGATTATCAATTGGAAATAATTGCACTATTACAGGTGAAAACTATACTGTGGTTCACGATGAAACTTCTCCTGTATGGGTTAATAGTGGGAATAAAATCGTTGTTTATGGCAACTTATCTATGTCTAACAATGTGAGTTTTTATGCAGATGACAATAAATATTGGGATGGGCTTGTCATAGACAACAATAATCCCATCTTCATCAATGGTGCAACGTTTACGCAATGCAATCTATTAAAGAAGAACGGACAATTAGCAGTTATCAGTTCTTCATTCATTGAATCAAGCATTTCATGTGATGCTGCATACTTTTGTATTGAGGATTGCTCGATAGTCGGAAGCATCTACTGTAAAAATAGCCCTTCAGTATTTATTCTTGAATGCAATGTTACTGGTCAAGGGGATGGAATAATGCTCTCGACTTGTGCTAATTATGGCATATACAATTCAGTCATCTCTGGAGGTACTGGTAATGGAATAAGTATTTATGAGACAAACGGTATTTCATCGTACCACATATCTGATTGTAACATTTCGAACAATGATGGTGCTGGCATTCGCTTATACAATTCAATAGGCAATGTTACGAGCTGTTCAATAACAGAAAACGCTTATCAAGGAATAGCAGCTTTCAGAGTGAGCAATCTGACAATACAGAAGGACCCAAACACAGCCGCTTACTATCGAGATTGCTACATAGCCAACAACGGAATGCAGGAGGTTTCATTTGTCAATTCCACTAATCTGTTTGCCGACAGAGCCAAAAACATGATTGTGGATAACTCGTTTGCTCTTGGGACATTTGACCAGTATCTCGTATATTGTCCAAACATGGAAACGAATCGCTGGTTACGCTTAAATTTCTGGGGATATCGGAACAATCACTCAGTTGCCATCATGCCTCCCGAAAACAGATTCTATCCAGAATGTACAGAGCCAATGTTCAATGAGGTTGGATACTATCTCTCTCCCGTTTGGGACCCAGGGATACCGAGAATAGTTGATCCAGACAACGACGAAATTGTGTTTCAAACAGCTATTGATGCGGCATTAGACGAAAATGCCAGTTTAGCAATTTCCCTTTTTAAACAACTGATATCTGAGTATCCTGATAGCAAGTTTAGCAGTGCCAGTGCAAAACATCTGTTCGCTTTGGAAGAAGATAAACAAGCTTTGAAAGACTATTATCAAACTGAGCCCAACCTTCACTATAATGGTGAAATTGATAAGATTATTGACTATCTGACAACTTACTGCAATATCAAACTTGGTAATTATCAGGAAGCGATAGCTTGGTTTGAGGATGTGATTTCAAACCCGGAAAGCGAGATTGATTCGCTGATGGCAGTAATCGATCTTGGATACGTATATATGCTCATGGAAGGGGATGATAAAGCATCTGTCACTTGCAGATATCCGCAATTAAAACCCAAAACCATGTCAGAGTATGAAACAAACAGGGAGTCAATATTGGTCAGTTTGTTTGGTACTGCTGAAAACCAAGCAGGATACACCGATTCTGAGTATACTCAACAGGCAATCATGCCGGTTTTGAGAAGTAATTTCCCAAATCCCTTCAATCCATCTACGACTATATCTTTCCTGCTTCCCAAGGATGCAAGCTGTACTCTTGAGGTATACAACATACGCGGGCAGAAGGTAAAAACCCTGATAAATGAGACCAGATTTGCAGGAAACCACTCAGTTGTCTGGACCGGGCTAGATGATAACGGAAAACCTGTATCATCTGGTTTATATTTCTATCGATTAACAACTCCTAACTCAATCCAGACCAATAAAATGCTGTTATTGAAATAGTATCATTTGACCAATTGATGAAGGGCTGCCTCCTAATCTGGGCAGCCCTTTGTTTACTAATCAACAACCCCCTCCGCATAAATCCACAAGGTGGTTAATGGGAATGATGGATTTGATTGTGCTAATGCTAAGAAATAATCCCTATAGAGAAGCGTAATTGCCTTTGATCCCTCCAAACTCTATCAGAGAGACGAATACATGGAAGACTCTTTCGATCTGCATGCAGTGTTCAATCCGGATGAGTATTACACACTGATGAGCTTCATAACCACAACAGGCAATCTCTATCTGGAATACAATGCCTACAATGAGATAAGAAGCCAGTTCCCGGTCACTGTGTCCCAGTTTCCCAAGTGTCCGGATGATCTGCATGAGTATCCGGAGAAGGTCAAGCTCTCACTGGAATCGAGATACATCGGCAGTCCCGGCTACATCGACTTCGGAATCATCATTATCGAAGACGATGGTGATGATATCACCTCAAGCTAACCATAAAACCATAAAGTCATAAAAGCATAAATACAGAGGAGCATAAATGTTCAAATACGGAATCAGCTACTACATCATGGAAGAGGGAGTACGCAAGCCTCAATCGGGAGTGGATATCCGCTTGCTCAGACCCGGTCAATCCTGGGCAGAAGGCAAGCATCTGATCGAGACAACTCCCAACTCAGGATACTATGAGATCGGGATCGAAGATGAAGCCGACTGTGGTTTCTATGAAGTATGGGACAACCGGGGCAATCCCAATGGAGCCTTCGGTGGTAAGACTTGTACGATCGGCAAGCTCGATGCCCGGGGACTGCAGAACGACTGTATCTACGGCAATCATATCCTGGATGGAGTGGTAACGGGAAGTAAGATCGCCAATGAGGCCGTAGCCCTGAATCATCTGGATGCCAGTATGAGGCTTCCACTCTCCAAGTTATTATACGAGCTTCACAATCAGGATACTGGGCTAGGTGATACCACACAAGCATCACCTGCGAATTGCCATGATGATAAATACATCAGTCACAAGTTAGATAAGGAATACGAGACAATACCCCACATAATCCTGACTAACCAATGCAACTGCTTCCTATATATAGCAGACATCAAACAGGAAGGCACCCAGATTACCATCACACTAGCCATCGGGAATAACTTCGATGCCGACCTCGCCAAGTACCAGTTGCTTGCCCTGCCCTTCTAAAATATACCCAAGAGAGAAACCCGGCAGAACCGGGTTAATGTGATAAAGAAACGACTATTACTTCTTTTCAAGCCTGCAGATCAGCTCAGCCATCAGGTTGATCACTTCCTTGTAGTCTCCGCACTCCCAGGCATCATCGACTCTGGTCTTGATAACCTCCTCGGTCATCTTCTCCGATTGCAACCAAGGACCCCGGAACTGATTCCACCAGTTATCATAATAGAAGTCATCTTCATCTGGGTCTTCAACCACCGGATCGTCATCAGCACTATCCAGGTAAGTCTTATCCATCTCTATCACCCTCATGGTCGATCCTAACTTCAATACATCATTCTTCTCTGCCAGGGCTTCGATTGGCTGTTCAGTACCATCTTCTCTCATCAATACGATCTGGCTGCCTGATTTCACCATCTGCTCCAGCGTTGCCTGCTCTTTGCGATCCTTGTTTTGCTTGGTCATCTTGATCTCCTTCTCGGTTACCCGACTGTTAAGTTATGGGTCCTACATAGAACCTGTCGCAACCGTGGTCAAGTCCTTTCTGCACAATATTATAAGAAATCGCAGAATGTTCAAAGATACCAGATTGGGAATATGCCAACTTAAACGCTTTACTGATAAGTGTTGAAAACTCATTTGCAGAAATCGTGATGTTTTCATGTTCTGATAGGGATAAACATCAGATTAATACCGGATGTCATCTAACGGACTTGCATGCATGTAGTTGAGAAAATTCATTTGCAGAATTCAGTGAAACTCTGTTTGCAGAAATCGTGATACTCATTTGCAGAAATCGTGATACTCGCCTCTTACTGGTTTAGCCGATTTGCAGCCAATGTGATACGATTTGCAGAATTCAGTGAGACTCTATAAAGGAACAGAGCATTGGTCACAAATAGTCCGGAGTCCGACCGCAAGATGGTCAAAAAAATCTTGACAATAAATCTGAAAGGAATATATCTGGAACTGAGGCTGGGATCAGTCCTCCGAGTATGGCGGAAGATGCTGAACCGGAGAGAGATAGAGAAACAGCAAAGCCTATATAAGGATAATATATGACCAAAAACCTGATGTTACTGGACAAGGAATCGCAGATCAGAGAGCTGGGAGCGAACCAGAATTATATGATATTGCATGAGCTTATCCGCAATCCGCTGACCTGTCAGCAGCTGGCGAACGTCTTTTCGCTGCCGAAGCAGAAAGTGCACTACAAACTTGGTAAGCTCATGGAAGAAGGGTTGATAGAGATCGATCCGGATTACACGACGAATCAGAAAGAGGTTTATTACCGGGCTAAGGCAAAGAACTATGTCTTAGCTTATTCAATTGGTCAAAATGTTGCTGACAATATCCTCAATAATCGGGAGATTATCACCAATATCCTGGAAACGCAATACAAGATCAATCTGCAGGATATCGCCGCCAAGCTTCTGGACAGCAGTCTCTGCCTGAAGCCGCGGGAGAAGCTGATGATCGTCACGGGGAAGTATAACCTGCCGTTGGTCGATAAGATCCTGATCGAAGCCGGACGTCGCTCCATCCAGTGCACGATCATCTATCAGGACATCGCTCAGCTCAAGGCGAAGTACGACGAGTATTCTTTGACGGCGTTCAATGACGACTATGAGCTTTTCAACCACCAACTCGCCTCCCAGAACGTTTACCTGAACCTCAACGGGGAGGCGAGATTCTTACAACTTACCGATCCGCAGAAGCTGAAACTGCGGCAGAAGCACTTTGCCAAGAGTTTGCAGATCATCAAGAAGCACGATATCCGGGTCGCGATCATGCCGGGTTTGCTCAAGAACACTCTGTCGGAGAATACGATCGACACCGAGCTGCAGTTCTGGCAAGCGCTGGACATCGACTATCCGGAGCTGCGTCAGCGTACTGAGACCCTCTGCAAGGGGTTTGAGGAACAGCAACTGCTGGAGGTATGCTCCGGGGAAAACTGCTTTAGCTTTGAGATCGACAGGATCCTTGCTGACACGGGCTCTTTCAGCGACAGCAAGTATCAGATCCATACCATCAACCTGCCCGGTGGGGAGATCCTGCTCCTCCCCAAGCCCAAGAGCCTGTATGGCAAGATCAGCGGATCCGCAGCCTATGCCTATGGGGAGAAGATCACAGAGCCGAGATTGGTTCTCAAGGATAACGAGATCATCAGCTTTTCCGCGGCGACGAATGAGCACCTTTTGGCGAAGGCAATTGCCGAGGGTGGTCCGGATGCGCGCAAAGTAGCCCTGATCTGCCTGGGGACGAATGAAAACGTCAGCCTGGAAAACATCGATGAGTCCTTCCGGCAGAAGTCGCTGGGGCTTATGACAATATACTGGGGCGAAAACCGTTCCTTGGGCGGGGATGTCGCCGGGACCACCGAATGGTTCGTCCAGATAGAAAACCCGTTGTTCAACAACAAGTGAGGAAGAAAATGAAGCACCTTTACCTGACCCTTCTGATCCTGCTGGCTGCCACGTTTGCCTTTGGGCAATGGCAGATAGATCAGAACTTTGAGAATATCACGACCTTGCCGACCGGATGGACGACCCACGATGATGGGGATGGGATGATCTGGCGCAATCTGAATAACTCCTCTCACGCGCATAGCGGTACCCGCGCCGCGTTCTGTGACAACTACCTGCCAAACCAGAATGCGGATTGGCTGATCACTCCGCAGATGACCATTGCTCAGGGAGACAGCCTGCATTTTTGGACGCGGAGCTGGGTCAGCACCGAACAGCTTAAGGTCTATATCTCGACGACCGGGACGGCGATCAATAACTTCAGCACCCAGATCCTGAATCTGACCGGGATCGGGACGACCTATCAGGAAGTGCATCGCGATCTCTCTGCCTGGGCAGGGATGAACGTCTATATCGGCTTCCTCTGGAATTGCCAAAACTACGGCATCCTGATCGACGATGTGCGCATCGGACATCCGCTCATTATCCAGCCGGAGCTGGATCTGCCGGCATCGTTCTCCTTCTTCGCAGGTGAGACCCTGAATGTGGACTTTACACCTTATGTGACCACGACGCAACTGCAGACCGCCAGCCTGAGCGTCAGTGGAAACACGAACGTCCAGATCGGAATATCCGGTCTGAACGTCAGCTTTAGTTCCCCGGCATGGGCAGGAACGGAGAACGTCACTTTTACTCTGCATGACGGGACATCCGGGCTAAACGACGAGGATAGCGTCCAGATCATAGTTTCGCCTCCGCCGGCGGTAGATCTCGAATTTGCCGGGATCCACAGTCCGCGCGAATACCAATTCCTTGGGCTTCCCTTTAGTCCCCAGGTGTATATTGCCAATAGCGGGGAGATGCAGTTCAACGACATCCTCCAGGTTTCTTGCGAGATCCGCGATGCAGCGAACGTCGTCCGGTATAGTTCTACCGCTTTCATGAACACCACTATCGAGCCTGATACTCAGGTATCACTGCTGTTCCAAACTCCCTGCACGCTGACGGAATTGGGGACCTACACAGCGGTCTTTAGCATCGTCAATACCGATGGTAACGCGGTGAATAACACTCACACCATGCAGTTCACGATCGTGGAACGCGTTTCTCAGGGCGGTCCGGATAGCTTTGGCTACCGCTTTATCGACAGTAATGCTCCAGGTGGTCCGGTCTATAACTGGATCGATATCAGCGATACAGGGACTTCCACGATCATGTACGGCGTCCCGACCTATGCCGGGGATGACAACTTTAGCGAGCCGATCCCGCTGGGCTTTAGCTTTCCCTTCTACGGCTCCAATTACGACCAGGTCTATGTCGATACCAACGGGGAATTGCTGCTGGGAACCAATAACTGGTATGAGGCATATCCGGGGAATAACTGGGATAACGACGGTAATATGTTCAACTACATGTATCCCATCCCGGGCTATACGCAGATGCCGGGGCTGGTCTCGGTTTACTGGGATGACCTGCTGGCTGTGCAGGGAACTTCCGATATCCTGTTTCGCAATTTTGGCACGGCTCCCAATCGCTATACGGTGATCCAGTGGAACAACCTCCGCTATCTTGCCGGAGCGGGAGGAGAACCGGTCCTGAAGTTTGAGGTGATCCTGCACGAGAATGGCGAGATCGTCATGCAATACAAGACTACGGATACCGGACAAAGTCCTTCTGCTGTTCCGCATGCCAATGGTCGGAGCGCCACGGTCGGGATCCAGAATACCACTGCGGATATGGGGCTCTGCTATCTGCGGGAGATTATCCAGAACAATACCTACATCGGGGTCGAGCCTGCCGGAAACCTCCTGCATGACGAACTGGCGATCCGCTTCTTCACCGGAGAGGATACCCAACCTCCGATGATCACTCATGCTGAACCGGGCAATACTTTCACGACCGATCCGGTCATAACCGCTACGGCGATCGATATGTCCGAGATCACGGAATTCACCCTGCATTATTCTGCCGGGGGAGACTGGCAGACCCTTTCGGCAGCAAGCGTCAGCGGATCGAGCTATAACTTCCAGCTTCCCGTGTTGCCGCGCGGAACAGCTCTGCATTACTATTTCAGCGCCACCGACGAGCATGGGAACAGCACAACTCTGCCGATGAACCCGCCGACCGCGGACTATGGCTTTGATATCCTGCCCGGCAACGGAGCGCAAGTGCTGCTCGCCTATTCCGGCAGACAGGACTATCAGCATGTCGAGCTTCCGGTCTATATAGAGCAGTTCGAAGCGCTGGGGATAAACTACGATATCTATGACTGGGAAGAATATCCCGCCTGGGCGATCCCGGCGCAGTATCAGGCAGTTTTCGTCTATGCTTCGACCGGAACGAGCGGTCCCAAGGCGGAGCTGCTCAGCACAGTCCTGATGGACTATATGGACGGCGGAACGATCCAGCACCCACGCAACGTCTTCATGTCCTCGGACGGATGGGCGTCGACGCAGCATGCTCACCCCAATGACAGCGTCATGCGGAAGCTGCTCAACGGCTATTTCCGCACCTTCTTTGCCCCGCAGGGTGGAGGTGGGGGGACGAACGGGCTTGCCGGTCCGGACGTCTTCACCTATCAGAATGGGACGATCCTGCGGCGGATAACTTCTCCGATCGGAACTCCGAATACGGAATACAGCGTCTATGCCAATAGCCCGGACTGCATCTTCTATTACGATTCCTGCCCGGACACCTATGCCGATCAGGTTCAATATCCGGAGATCGGCGCCAGCGCTGCCTTCACCTTTGAGGATGGTCCCATCGGCGGTCATGCTTACCTGCAAAACGGGGTCGCCGCCACCTCGATCGAGCTTCCCATCTACCGCGCGTTCTACTTCAGCTTCGACTTCTCGCAACTGACCGATCCGGCAGCGCGGTTTGAGTGGATGAGCGATCTCGTCGATTGGTTCGATATCGCCCCCGTGGCAGCTACGGATCCGATCACACCGGTTACCCAGAGCGGGATCGCCAGAGTCTATCCCAATCCCTTCAATCCTCGCGGAACGATCGAGTATCAGCTCCGGGAACAGGCTCCGGTGACGCTCGAGATATATAACCTTCGCGGACAGAAAGTCAAGTCCCTGGAAAGCGGGATCAAGACCGCCGGGACGCACACAGTCATATGGAACGGTATGGATGATGCCGGGCGGAACGTCGCAAGCGGGGTCTATCTCCTGCGCCTCAAAGCCGCGGATCAGCTCACCAGCCGTAAGATCGTCTTAGTCAAATAGTATGGAGTCACAGATGCAAAAAGCTTTACTGATCGCCCTGATACTGATCTTTACCTTTGGCTTGCTACACGCCGATGATTACTTCATTGGTAGCGGGACAAGCACCGAGACCTACGTTCCGCTCTACGGCTATAATAACTATGGCTGGAGCAAGTTCTTCTTTACCGATGAGGAACTGATCGACGCCGGAATGTCCGGCACGGTCAGCATCACCAAGATCGCCTTCCAGACAGGAGGGACGACCCCGTTGGTGAATTACGTCACGGATAACCAGAAAGTCTATTTCCGCTATTTCTACGATACTACCTATGGTTCATCGGCGACCGGATATCCCGGAACCAGCGGTTATACCCAGGTCTATGACGGAAGCATCGTCTGGAACGGGCCGGGTTGGGTGGAGATCACTCTCTCGACCCCTTATTCGCATAACTCAGCCTATGGTCTGGAGATCCTCTGGGAAAACCGGGACGGGAGCAAGACAGCTGGTCCACCGAAATTCTGCTATACCTCGACCAGCTCAAACTACCGCGCGGTCTATAAGTACTCGGATACTTCCTTCCCGACGACCAGCGGAACGCGGTATTACAATCGCCCTAATATCTGGTTCACAACCCCGACCACAGACGTTCCGCCGCCTGCGATCGCAGTCTCACCGCTGAATGGCGCGACGAACGTCCCGGTTCAGAACAACCTGAGCTGGAACCCCACCGGAGGCAGCCCGGATCACTATCGGCTCTGGCTGGGCACGGATAATCCTCCCTCGAACATGGTATCGGGGCAGATCATCAATGCCACCAGCTACGACCCGCCTGACTATCTCGACTATGGCACGACCTATTACTGGCGTGTGGTGCCGCATAACTCCTTTGGCTACTCGCTGGACTGCCCGATCTGGAGCTTTACGACCCTCGCAGATCCGACGATCTATACCTTCCCCTACACAGAGGGGTTTGAGGGTAGCTTCAATCCTACGGGATGGACGGATCATGCCGGGGGGCTCACCGATCCCATCACTCTCGGCGCAGACGGATCCAGCCTTTGGGCGCAGGATGACTGGCTCAATATCGCGGGGACGGAAAAGGCTGCCGCGCTGAACATCTGGGGAAACGTCCAGGGTTGGTTCATCTCTCCGCTGTTGAACGTAGCCAATGATAACTTCGTGCTGGAGTTTGACCTTGCCCTGCTGAAATATAACCAGCCACCGACGGGAACTCCGCCCGCATTGACGGGTACGGATGACCGCTTTGCGGTGCTCATCGGGGATGGCTTTAGCTGGACGACCGCCAACCTCGTGCGGGAATGGAACAACTCCGGTTCTGCCGACGTCCTGAACAATATCTCGGTCAACGGAACCCATGTGACGATCCCGCTCGCCGGGCATACGGGAAGGAAGCGGATCGCTTTCTTCGCCGGATCGACCACTTCCAATGCCGATAACGACATCATGATAAATAACTTCGTCGTCAAGGAAACTCTGCCCAGTCCGGTTCCGAGCGTCGTTCTCGATGCGGAACATAACTCCCTGACCATATCCTGGAGCGCAGTCCCGGGCGCAGTGATCTACCGCGTCTATTCGGCTCCGGCTCCGGATGGAACCTTTGAATTGATAGGAACGAGTGACGTACCCTTCTATCAGGCGTCGCCCACAGCAGCCAAGGCTTTCTACAAAGTTATCGCTTCCTCGGTGAGGTAAGCAAGCTATCTCCTGAATCCTTAAGTCATCAAACTAATCGCACAAAAAAAGGACGCTCGCGGGAGCGTCCTTTTCTTTATGTTGCTTGAGTTCAAGCGGTGCAGATCCTGCCGTCCTGAAGCCGGACGACCCGATCCGCAAATTCGGATAGTTGGGGGTTATGCGTGACAAGGATGACCGTGATCCCGTCCTGCTTGTTCAGGTCGGACAGGATGGCGGCGATCTCCTCACTGCGTTTGGAATCGAGGTTCCCGGTCGGTTCATCGGCAAGGAGGATGCGGGGTTTATTCAGCAGGGCTCTGGCGATCGCCACTCTCTGCATCTCGCCTCCGGAAAGCTCCTTGGGCAGATGGGTAAGCCGGTGCGAAAGCCCCAGCCTTTCTGCCAGTTGCATGGGATCGGCGATCCCGGCAGGATTGCGGTAAAAGGTATGAGGCAGGAGGATATTCTCCCGGACGGTGAGGGTCGGGATCAGATAGAACTTCTGGAAGATATAGCCAAAGAGCTCCCTGCGGATAACGGTCAGGCGCTTTTCCCGCATGGGCTTTCCCGGGCTGAAGACCTGGGTTCCGGCGACGCTGAGCTCTCCCGCGGTGGGTTCATCGAGGCAGCCCAGTAGGTGCAGGAGGGTCGTCTTCCCGGAGCCTGATGGTCCGATGAAGGAGACGAACTCTCCGGCTTGGATGTCTATGCTGACCTTATCCACGGCGGTGATCTTTTCAGAACCGCGGATGAAGACCTTTTCCAGGTCTTTGGCGGAAATTAGCGCGCTCATATCTCTCCCTCCCCGGAACGGATCGCTTCGATAGGTTTGATCTTGGCGGCGCGGAACGCAGGATAGATCCCGCTGATCAGTCCGATGAAGGTGATGATCCCTATCGCCTTGAGCGCCAGAGGCAAGTCAATACTGATCAAAGCGCCGGACGGAGCGTAGGGCATGATATAGCGGATCAGGGCTTCCGTCAGGGATGCCAGTCCCAGCGAGAGCAGGGAACCGATGATCCCGCCCAGGAGGCAGAGGATGACCGTCTCCAGCCAGATCAGGCTAAAGATATGGTTCGTCGATGCTCCCATGGACTTCATGATCCCGATCTCCTGATACCTTTCCAGGACGGACATGAGGATGGTGTTCATCACTCCGAACATCGCGATGAGGATGGCGATGATGGCGATGGACATGACCATGACACGTGCGGTGGAGACGAGGTTTGAGATAGTGTTCTTAACCTGCGCCATGGAGACGACCTGCACATCCGGGATGCTGTAGAGCTGCTCTTCATAAGCGTTGACGTCCACGTCCCGCTTGGTCTTGATCCCGATGCTGGTGAGCTTGTCTTCGACTCCGAAGATCTTCTGCAACGCCTTGTAAGGGATGAAGATCGTCCCGTCGTCCTGAGTTCCGCTGCGTTTCATGATCCCGACGACCGTGACCTCGATCTCCTTCTCCGGGATCAGCATCTTGTCCCCGACATCCCGTTGCTCGAGCTCGGCAACTTCATAGCCGAGAACCGCTTCATAGGCTTCCGGATCTTTGAACCATCCCCCTTGGGAGAATGTCAGATAAGGCTTCATGGCGGGGAATGTCGCCGGGTCTATCCCCAGGTAGCCGATCATCCCGCCTTCTTCGCCTTTATTCGGGTCAAAGACCGTCTGCATCAGCATGGGGGAGAGCTTGTCCACCGCGGGATCCTGACGCAGGCTGTCCAATGTCGATTCCGGCATATAACGCAGACTCTGAGCTCCCTGAAGCATCAGCGTGGCTGCCTCGTAGGGACAGCCCTTGGCGGTCAGGAGAACCTGGAATCCGAGGTTATCAATATCTTTGTTGAGTGAGGCTTCATAGCCTTGATTAAAACCGAAGAGGCTGACCAAGACCCAGGTGGAGAGGGCGATCCCCAGCACCGTGAGTACGCTTCTGGCGCGCTTTCGGCGTAAGTTTTTATAGGCAATGCCGGCAATGGTTGGCATGGTTTCTCCTTGCAGACTTCATTTGTGATAGACGAAGACGTCCATCAGGATGAGGTTCTTCTTGACTGCCCGCAGAGTAGCAAGGAAGTCCTGCTTCAGCTCCGCGGCTGGGTTCTTGATCGCGTTGATGCGGGCGTTTCCCTTTCCGGTCTTGGGGTCATAGCCGACAAAGTCCTTGGCAGCAAGACCGATGAATTGGGAGGTGAATTTCTTGTCCTTGAGCAGGTTTCCCTTCTTTGCCGAGAGCTTCTGGAAGTACATCCCGGTGATGGTTCCTTTGGTATCCAGAGCGAGGAAGACCTGCAACCCGCCATACTGACCCTTTTGGTTCACTCCGTGGACATAACCGATGATGCTCTTGCCCTTATACACCGTATAGAGGGTATAGGGCACATCGATCGTCTCGTATGTCCCGGTGAATTTATCCCCGAGACGTTGCTCGACCTTTGCAAGGGTAGCCTTGCCACCGCTTTTCTGGATCGAGACATAGCTGGTCTTGTACCCCGTCGAACCGGGGAAGAGACGCTTGACGTCGCTGTCCGGGTCGTTTAGATCACATCCCGTGGCAGCATAGTGCCAAAGCGGAATGCTGATCAGGAAGAGGAGCAGTAGTAGTCTTTTCATCTTTTCCTCAGAAGCCGAAAGGCTTGTAGTAATATATCTGACCGATGATCTTGTATGCCTTGTCCTGCGTATGATAGTTATACATCGTGCGCAATGTGACGTCCGGGCTGAGCTTCCAGGCAAGTCCCGCGGAGAGATCGGTATTCTCGAACACAGCATGCTTGCTGTGGAGATACTGGGCTTCCAAGCTCAGTCTGTCTTCATCGAAGAATCTGGCACCGGCTCGGATCATCAGCGCCCGGGCAGGCTGGTCATAGAAGTTCCCGCTCAGGGCATCGACCTTGAGGTCATAGTTCAGATAACGGAGGGAAGCATCCACACCGAGATAGTTCTCGTCATGCAGGATATAGCTCCCGTCCACGGTATCGGTATGCCCCAGGCGATATCCCATAGCTTCGAGCACTTTGCCATGTACCGCGGAGATCCCGACGTTGTAGTTATGCTTGTTCAGGTTCCCAATGCCCAGCCTTGCGGCGAGCATATAGTTCCCATCTTTGTTATAGATCCTCATGCCCGCGCCATTGGTGAGGCTGGCGGAGACCTTGAGCAGATCGCCTTCGCGTTCCGCGCCGATCCCCCAGTCCCGGTCATAGGTAAAGACCTTCATGGTCATGTCCGGCAGCAAGGATGCATGGTTATCCAGCGAAGAACTGAGCCCCGTCGCGGGGCGATTACTCCCGATCCAGAGATCGGCAAAGGGAGCCTTATACTTGAAATAGGCGTTATAGAGCTGCGAGGCAAAGCGGGGCTTATTATCCTTTTGATACGCCACCCGATATTGCAGGGCGAGCATGCCCCAGTCCCGGCTTTCGTTGCTAAACCGCTTGATCAGGTCAAAGCCCAGAGAGGGTTTTTGCATCGCGTCATATTGGTGATGCGAATACCAGACGAACCCATCTTCAGGCGAGGAATATCCTCCGACCATCTGCGCTTCCACGAAGAGGAGGGTATCCTCCGCGGACAGGGTTGTGACTCCCAGGATCAGAAAGCAGGCGAGCAGTCCGATCCCGAGCTTGAGACGGGAACTGACAAAGCGTGGCATTTTATCTGCTCCGCGGCTCAGATCTTGGCGCGAACCAGTGTATTGGAGATGGCTTTGTTCCCCTTGAGGAACTTCAGCTCCAGCTCCCAGTCCCCGCGCATCATGAAGTTCACGTCGATGACATGCCGGTTCTTCTTGTTCAGCTTCATCGCCTTGAAGCCGGTATCATGCGCGCCTCGCATCGAGGGCATATAGGCATTGGCTTGGATGCTGATATCCTTGGTCAGTTGCTTGTTCTTGTTGTAAACTTCGACGAAGAGCAGGACAGTCCCGATCTTCGGCTTCTTTTCCCAAGTGTACTTCGCATAGTAGTCGTTATTGAGCCAGACGATCTTGTTTTCGGACATGACTTTCTTGTTCACCTGTTGAGTTTGTCCGCTTGCCTGGGTAGTGGGGTTTGCCCCGCAACTTCCGCAATGCTCGCTAAAGAGCGGGAAGGCGAGTAGGATCACGATCAGGATAATGTAGATCGGTTTCATTTCTTGTCTCCTTATGGTTTACTACTGTTATCTTTGTGACGTCACTCTCGGATACCGGATAGACGCAGTATCAAAGGGTCTGAAATATACCCCATCAGGGTATATCCATAGTCTATGCAATTTCCGGAGAAAAGCCATACTTTTTTTTGCCGGTTCCGGTGCAGGTGCCGGTTAACGTGCTATAAATGCTGCAGATATGCCCCACAGAATTTCTTCGGGCTATCGCCAGCCCCGTAAAAGGCTTGACGTCAGAGTCAGGTTGAATAAGCGAGGGAATACAAAACAATGTACTTGCCTGGAGATATGTATGCGAAGGATGATACTTGCGCTGATCTTGTTCGTTCTGATCCCGCTCAGCGGCTTTGCCCTGGCGGATTACCAAAGCCTCGAAACCCCAAACTTCAAAGTTTGGTACCGCGACGGATGGGAAGCAGATGCCCTTAATGTGCTGAACACGATGGAGTTTTACAAGCCCTACGTCGAAGATCTGACCGGAAATAGCGTCGGGCAGACCACAATGGTGATCGAGGACATGGGAAACGAGGTCAATGGCTATATGGATCCCTTTGGGGAAAAGATCGCTCTCTTTGCCTATCCTCCCACCGCTGATGAGCTTTCCAACGGCGAGGATTGGTGGCAACTCGTCGGAGTGCACGAGTATATCCACCGAGCCCAGATGACGACAGTCTCCGGTGCGCCAAGGCTCATCCGCAGTCTCTTTGGCAACGTCTTTTATCCCTCTATCCACCAGCCAAACTGGGTGACAGAGGGGATCACCGTCTATGGCGAATCAAACCTCAATCCCTATACCGGCAGGATGCGCGGGGGCTACTATAATAATGCCATCACTGCTTTGGCAAAGGAGCACAAGCTTCCGTCCCTGCCCAAAGCTACCATCTTTAGCAAAGATACTCCTCTGGCACATTTCTACGTCTTTGGTGGGAGCTTCCTCAGCTATCTGGGGGAGACCTATGGCAAGGATAAGTTCCGCGAGCTTTTTGCCATGCAGGGCGGTAGTTTGCGAAGCTATCTCGGAGCTGTATTCCCTTCTATCGCGATCAACCGCTATTTCGCCCAGGTCTATGGCAAACCCTTGAGGAGCCTCTGGCAGGAATGGCAGACCTTCGAAACCAGGCGGGACATCGAGCTTCCGCAGGATCGCCTCAGCTCCGTTCCCGGAAGCTACAGTTTCCTCCGCAGAGATGGATCGGGGATCAGCTATGCCCGGGCTACCCGCTTTGCAACGGGTCCATTTTGCACTTTCGGGGAGAACGGCATCGTCCGTGCCGGCATGAGAGATGGCAAGCTCACCGAGCAGGTGATCCTGCACCAGGCGACGGACTTTCCCGCCGGGTATCAGCTCAAGGATGAGCAGCTATATTACACGCGTTCTGAATACAGCACAGGCTTTGCCAATAATGAGAATGGCGGACGCGGAGCGATCACCGAGCTACGCTGCAAAGACCTTCGATCCGGGGACGACAAACTCATTACTAAAGGTGCGATCCGCAGCTTTTGTATTCTCAAGGACGGAGAACTCCTCATAGCCTCGGATATTGATAATTATCGCCGTTCCCGCCTGGATAAATACTCCCCAACGGGTAACAAACTCCGCGAAGCAGGAACGCTCGATGCTCTGGTAGCGAGCCTCACTCCCTATGAAGACCGGCTGTTTGCTACCCTCAAACGAAGCTGGGAAAGCACCGGTATCTACGAATTGACTTTGTCCCCCTTTGGGGTTGTTCCCATTGTCGATACTCCCTATGCCGAAAAGCTGGTCGATGTACAGGATGGCATGTTGCTCTTTGATGCGTCCTATGACGATGCTCAGACCTCCTATGCCTATCGCATAAAGGATGGCGCGACCTTCCGCATCGCTGATCAGGGAGGGATGCGCTCATCTGCCTTGACGCAAGATGGCGAAGTCTATACCATCGGGATGCACGCCTCCGGCGAGGATATCTACCGCACAAAGAGCAACCTGACGAGCTTTCCCCTCCCGGTTCCGGAACCGTCACTCCTGCCTCCGGCGATCACCACGCGGGACGGCTCACCCCTGATCCTGGGCAAGTATCCGGTCAAAAAAGGCAGCTACGCGGGCAACCTCCGGCGTCTGCTTGTCCCGCGCGTACTGCATATTCCCTTTGCCTTAGGGACTCCGGACAGCCTGAACGTCGGGGTCATGCTCATCGGTGAGGACGTCGTCGGCGACTTCCCCCTCTGGACAGCTCAGCTTCAGTATGATCTCAAGACCGGCACTCCGAGCGCCATCCTCGGGATCAATAATAACTTCCTTCACCCTATCGAGCAGGAACTGAGCTATTCCACTCTGGATGGTGGAAGCCTCAGCCTCGATCAATATACCGATCTGCTTCGGCGCAGAAACTACGGTCTAAACCTCCTCCGCACGGGATTTAGCTTTGGCACCAAGGACGGCTTTGAGCGCAAGATCTGGAATGCCTATACCGGATTGAACTTTAGCTGGCGAGGTGGAAAGCTCAACACCGGGCACAGCTTGATGATCGAAGACCGGGATCTTGTCCCCTCGGACAGAGACCGTCTGGGCTGGCAGAGCCGGCTCAGCCTGAGCCAGAGGTTGGGCAAACATACTCAGTACCGTATGGCTCTACACTATGCAAATGATCCCGCTGCCGATCCGGACGAGGTCTTCTCGACCATCCGGGGCTACGATTCCCGCTGGCAGGAGACAGTCGGCTGTACCCTCAAGAATAACTTTGACTTCCCCCTCTTTCAAGTGCGGGAAGGCATCTGGACACCTCAGCTATTTCTCGAGGACGTCTATGGTGCGCTGTTCCTTGATGCTTCCATCCCCCGGGATATCGACGGAGCCGAGCTTCGCTATGCGGGTGGTCTGGAGGTCACTTCCGAAGTCACCCTCGCCTCAGTGATCTCGCTCGAACTGGGCTTTAGGATCGGAGTGAACAAAGACGGTGAGATCAAGCCTTCTCTGATCCTGGGATCAGGTTTTTGAGCTCCCGATGCAGATTCGGCTTGACCGGGAGCGGGACTCGGGATATCAGGCAATACGCCTTTTTCCGGCAGAAATACCGGCCACGGGATCAATATGGACAAAAGCTTTAGGAGATTGCCATGAATAGACACGGAAGATCGACTCTGACTTCCCTCGTTTTCTTGTCGCTGCTGCTCTTCTCGATTGTGGGATGCAAAGCGCATAATTCCGCCGCAGCCGGGGACAGCCTGCGCGCCAAGGTAGACCCGGCAAAGACAGCCGGGGATTCACTGCGTCAGCCCGCTTCCACGCCACAGGATCAAAGCCCGAACGGAGATTCCGGACGCAGTCCCGATAGCTCCAAAGGACGCTCCCCGATGGAGATCAGCAAGAGCGGATACTTCATCAAGATAGACAAAAGCAGCCATACCCTCAGCCTTTATCAAGACGGTGTCCTCAAAAAGGACTATACCTGCGCTGTAGGCAAGGGCTATGGGGACAAGGTGCAGAGCTCCGGCAACCAAACCCCGGAAGGCAATTTCTACATCGATAAGATCACCGATTCCTCCGCCTGGGAGTTTTCCTACCCCACCGGAGCCGAAAAAGCCTATGGACCATGGTTCCTGCGCCTCGTCACCGGCAGGAGCGAAACATTTAATGGCGAAGGCTGGACGGGCATCGGTATCCACGGAACCAGCCGTCCCAAGGAACTGGGAACCCATGCCTCCCACGGCTGCATCCGCCTCAGCAACGAGAATATCGTCGAGCTCAAGCAGACGATCGAGCCGCAGTTTAGCTCCGGCAACCGGGTCAAAGTCCTGATAATACCTTAGGGCGAAGCGGAGCTTCGCTAGTGAAGAAAGAAGAAATAAGAAAGAAGAAAGATCGCTGACGCATGTGGTTCGGGTCTGGGTAACACTGGCTTCAGCCGGTGCGTCTCAGTCCCCCGCAGTCCATCATGCCCATAGAGTCTGCCCATCCCCCGGTATATGCACACCCCAGACCACCTCTGCATTGCGCTGGTTTCAGCCGGTGCATCACGGTTATCACTAAATCGTTACTGCTAATCATTCACTTCCCTGCGTCGGTTAGCATGCCAATGCTACATAGCATCCAGCTTGGGGTGTCCTCAACTAACCTGTTAACCCACTAACCTACTAACCGCGAAGTCCGTCATTCCAGCGAAGGCTGGAATCCAGCAGTTCACTCCCCTTTAGGGGAATCCTAATGGTTTCAAACATCCTCAATAGCATCTGGATTCCAGCCTTCGCTGGAATGACGGAAATGCCGTCCCTACGGGACTCATATATTCTCGCTGAGGAATCGGTTCTATCTGAAATACCGTCCCTACGGGACTCTCTAACAATTAACTCGCTAACCCATTAACACGTTAACCAATTAACTCGTAAAGGCGAAGCACTCGCACCCTAAACCCGTGCGTCAGCCTTTCTTCTTTCTTAATTCTTCTTTCTTCACTAGCGCAGCCCCGCCTCTTTCTCAATCTATTCTTTCCCAGTTGATTCTCTCATGCTGATGAGAGAGTCATCTGAGGGTCATCTGGGAGTCATGAGAGTTATACGTTCGAGAGATCTGATCAAGACCAACAAAAGGCATAAACATCACCTTCATTACTTCAGCGAAAGTCCTCAGTCGATGATCAATGTCCGTGTGTGAACGATTTCTCCCGAGCTGGGATCAATATATAAAGTCAGCCCCCAAAATGAAATCATGTAACAGAGACGGTAAATTGCCGTACCTTCGTCATCGGGTATTTGGCAATAGACCAGTCTGGATCTTGGATGAGATAACACATTATCAGGAATGTAGTTGTAGTTTGGGTCATAGCGTTGAATCGCGATCCGTATAGCCTGATCAAGAGTGATATTTATTGGCGCAGATACCTCAGGCAAATCTACTGTGCAATCCAAAATTGTGACCCGGTTTGTGTTACTCCAGTATGAAATGGTTATGAATCCTGCCCCAGAGACCTTGTATCCATTGACTACCTGTTCATACCTAACTAGTGAGATGTTTCCGTTCCACGTTGTACTCCCTTTGATAAAATGACCATTTTGTGCTGTAATAAATGGGTTAACTTTAGTAAAAACCCGATCAAAGACATTACTCATATTAACAGTATCTTGGGGTGCAGTCACAACCAAGTCTCTAAAGCTCCCGGATATGTCTGAGAACTTCATATTCTGGAAATCAAATGAGATACTCCCCTCAAACCCCGTTTCTGCCCTGAACCTTGCCGCTCTTTCGTTTAAGATCGCCCGCTTCTGACGATACTCATCGGTTTGTTCGTAAGGCAATGCCAATAATGGTGTAACCATAGACAGAACAAGGAATGAAATAAATACCTTTGCATCTTTCCTCCAGACTTAGCGGGTCACTACTTGTATGATCTGTTATGTACGACGTAAGATGGTCTGTTTATATATACAGTTTCCGACACAGCATCCAGGACGATAAATCTATAACCGCTGATAATCCAACATAAACGATAGTTTGGGCTCAAGTCCTTGGTATGTTGATTTACGTCGTAATACTTCAAACTAACTACGGGCGTAACAGGCAGAGATAGCTTATCCTCTTCCCCAGCAATTGAATCCTGATAGATTTTCAAAGCTCTCTCTCTTTTGACTGAAGGCGAGATAGAATCAGTACGAATAGGAACGGTGCTGTCAGTCACTAATATTTTGTTTAGTTCGATCATGTAGCTAATGCTCAACCACCCACTGCCGTTGATCTCATACCCATTGATGATTTGCCGATAACGAGCAGTTGATCTGCGTTCATTAAACAACAGTAATTCATACTGCAGATCCTCTTTTGACGCAGCCAGATAAGGAGAGATAATCGAAACAAGTTGGGTGAAAATCAGTTGCATAGCAGTAGTATCCTGAGGTGTAGCTATTTCTATGCCCTTGAAATTCCCAATCATACTCGAAAATGTCATAGTCTGATAGTTGTAAGCAATACTTCCCTCAAACCCCGTTTCTGCCTTGAATCTGGCAGCTCTCTCGTTTAGAAATGCCTGCTTTTGCGCATACTCTTCTGTTTGCTCATAGGGGATTCCCAGCAATGGGATGGCTATCAGCAGTACGAGGATGGTGCTATATACATACCTGCTCATCATTCCTCCAGACTAAGTGTGTCACTACTTACATGAGGTTGTTATACTCACGTCTCATCCGACAATCCGATCAGAAACGCATGTTCGCATGATTGATAGTAGGTAGTTTCTTGTCAATAAACAAAGTGGATTATCAATAGAAAACTACGCTATCCTATGATCTCAGGTCATTTGTATCTACTTCGTAGTATGCATTACTTCAATAATAGAGCCTTTGTGGTTAGCCTTGAGGTCGGTGTGCTGAGCCGGATGAAATAGATCCCGGAAGCAGCGTCTCTGCCGGAGGCGTCTTTCCCGTTCCAAGTGACGCGTTGCTTGCCAGAATCCAGCGTCGTATCAAGCAGGGTCGTGACGAGCTGCCCCCGCAGGTTATAGACATTCAGGAGGGCTTTGCCGGGAGTGGGCATCTCAAAGGCGATATTGGTGAGAGGGTTAAAGGGATTGGGATAGCAGGTCAGCCGGGGAGCCAAAGGCGGCGCTTCCGGATCCAAAGCGGATACAGGGCTAAAGGCGTATCTCTGCAAACGGAGTTCCGTGCCATAATAGCTGAAGATCGAGGACTTGTAATCCCCCCAGCAGAGATAGAGGTCGCCGTCGATCACTGCGGATAGAGGAGCGATCTTGCATTTGGTGATGACGGGATCGTCATTGGCGAGGGGGAAATACTGCCCATCGGGATTGATCATACCCATATAGATATCCGAACTATTGAGCCAAAATATAGCGTGGAGGTTTGGGACAAGGGTTGTAATGGTCGGGTTGTTGCTGGCGTAAGCATGGTCAGTCTCGACCGTATTGTAATCAAGGGTCGGCAAGCCGTTTTCGTCCAGGGAGCCATAGATATAGCTCAATTCAAAGGTATTCCAGTCGATGATTCTTCCGGCGTAGTCAAAGCAAAGCCTGGTGTCGAAGCTCAGTCCGGCTTGGATATTCTCGTCTGAGATCAAAGTGGCATGGTCAATTAGGGTCTGCCCGAGTTCATCCAGGAGGGAGTATCGATATGGGGCTGTTTCTTCTTCAAAGCAAAAACGATAAGCGATCAGAAGCTTGTCAAACGCCACTCCCGCGACGGCAGTATATGAGCTTCCTGCGGGGATAGGCGTATCGTCCACGGTCATTCCCGCCGGTTGCCAGGCAGGGGAGACGCTTCCGTCCGGTTCCAGATGGATCGCCCAGCAAACTATACGCCCGGGTGAAATAGTGGATACCTTGAGAGCGAGATAATGATCCTTGAAGACCAAGGGAGTCTCTCCAAGGTGATTGCCCGTGATCCCGGAACTGATCATCAGGCCGTTCGTACCCCACATCGGAGTGGTACCGACCAGCTTCTGGGCATATGTACGGGTCACACCTTCTGTGTCATACATCGACCAGGCGAGGTAGAGATCGTTCTCATCGGCAAAGGCGCAGATATTGCCGATATTAGCTGAGTACTGAGGGTTGATCAGGGTGATCCCGTTCGCGCCCCAGGCGACGTTGCCCTCAGCATCAAGGCTCTGGACCATGAGCCTGGGAGAAGAGGATGAGTAAATGGTGTAGATCAGCCGGGTCTCGCCATTAGCTAAGGTGACCGGGATGATCCTTCCGGAGAGGCTGTTCGCATCATCGATAAGCACCTCTCCGTCCGGAGCTTTGGCATTGTTACCTTCCGGATCGGTGATCTGGTAATAGCATTTATAGGCTGAAACTGTGGGTCTGACGCTGCGGGAGTCTATCCAAAAGGTCAGGATGTCCGTTCCTCTGGCGATCATACCGGGGTAGGTGACGGTTCCGCCGATCACTTCCCGGAGCGGAGTTTTGAGCGGAGTGAGCGGATCGGCATTGGCATCGCAGACGTAGTAGTATAGCCCCTTCTGATCGCCTATGGAGGAGAACCAGACTCCGGTGAACTTGTTATTGGCATATATCAGGGCTTGATCGAGAGTTTCGTCGTAGTTCATATAGGGGTTGACCACCTTGCCGATACCGGGGAAGAGCGGCTGTCCGGCAGAGTCATAATGCTGAACCATGCTTCCATGGTAGGAGGTGCTATAGCCCCGCATATAGATATAGTTAAAATATGCTCCCCCGGCTTGATCCGCAGCTAAACTATACATGGAAATGATGCTGTCCGGAATGGGGGAGACATCTGACCAGAGGAGCTCTCCGGAAAGGCTGTTCTTCTGCAGGTGATTGGTGATGGGCAAAGTATTTGAACCGAGATGAATCCCGGTCATGATCGTATTATCGCTACATAGCACGGTGCTGGAATAGATCGCCCCGCTGGTTTCTGTGCTACAAAGGATGACGGGAAGAGGGAATTGCAACGCGCCATTGAGAATAAAGCTCTGCATCATCAGCTTTGCCACCCCGTTCACAGTCTGGGTCCAGATGATATAGAACGTAGTGTTATCAGGGGAGAATATGCTGCGTACCCAAGTGTATGGATCAGTGGAATCGTTGGTAAAGGCATAGGTCCAGGCAACGGTGTGATCAGCCCTGATCTTGACGATCTTGTAATTGCGATAGGAGTTATTGATAATAGAATAGCAGATGATCAGTCCACCATCGGAGGTGATCTTAGCTGTATATGGGTCTTCTTGTGACATGGTAAAAGTCAAATGTAATCCCTCTCCCTGCCACAACGGAACACCAGCTGAGTTTATATGCTGGACAAAAATGTCTGTGGAATAGCCGGGGACATTCTTGCTGTAAACCAGATAAAGACCCCCACCTGCATCGGGTACGGTTATCGCTCCTGCATAGGCTTCTAATGGGAGTACCAGCACAGCAGGTTGCCATAATGGCTGCCCGAGAGAATTGACCTTGGTGACACCAAACCCGGAAGTAGGATTTGTCCAACGGATGAAGAAATTGCCGTCAAGAGAGGAACATATCGCCAGATCGTTCTTGATCGTGTCGTCTTCATAGATCAAGATCGGAGCAGCGGCAGCTTGATCATCTGCCTCGATCTTGCGCAGCCATACACCCCGATGGTTTGCTCCACCCTGGGTAAAGACGACGAGACTGCCCCCATCCGGGGTTCCCACCATAGACCTTGTCCAGTCGAGACAGTGATCCTCTCGCAAGATAAGCTCCTCATCCCAGACAGCCTGGGCGGTAAGACAGCCGATCACCAAACTCAAAAGTGCCAGTGTAGCCAAGACGTGTTTCATAATACCTCCGGGCGGGACACCTGTTCGATGATAGGGCATCACACACCCATTTGATAGGCGATGCATAAAGTGTTCCTAATTAGACAATTATTTGAAGGGTTTGGCGACTTTCGCATAGATTGCCGGCACAAATGACGGGCCGGGAGCTCCTTAGAATGGGGTTGGATCGGTGCAGTGGAAAGAATGCAGAGGATTTAGGGGGATGGAGGCAAAAAAAGCTGATCTAAGGCTTGACAAATATGCCAAAGATCAAAAGATCATTCTTAGCGAGATAGCGGGAGTTAATAATGTCATTTGTGCATTTGCATAATCATACACAGTATAGTCTTTTGGACGGAGCCTGCCGGGCAGACAGGATGATCAAGCTTGCCATTGAGTACGGGATGCCGGCAGTGGCGATGACCGATCATGGCAATATGTACGGCACGATAGACTTTTATCGAACGGCAAAGAAAGCGGGGATCAAGCCGATCATCGGGATGGAGGCATACATCATCAACGGCGATCTGGACTTGGAAGAATCCAAAAATGAGACCCGTTATCACCTGATCCTCCTGGCAATGAACGAGACGGGCTATAAGAACCTGATGAAGCTCTCCTCGCAGTCCTTTATCAAGGGCTTCTACTATAAACCGCGGATATCCAAGGGGCTGCTCAAGGCACATAATGAAGGCTTGATCTGCCTGAGCGCTTGCATCAAAGGTGAGGTTCCCTCCCTCCTGCTCAATGACAGACGCAAGCAGGCTCTGGAGACAGTCGCCTGGTTCAGAGACGTCTTTGGCGATCGCTACTATATCGAATTACAGGATCACGGGCTGGAGAACGAGACCAAGGTCATGCCGCAGCTTATCGAGCTGGCGCGGGAGACGGGGACACCGATGGTGCTGACCAATGACTGTCACTATTTGCATCAGGCGGATAGCGAAGCGCATGACATCCTGCTCTGCATCCAGATGGGCAAGCTGCTGAACGATCCTTCGCGAATGCGCTACCCCACTACCCAGCTATATTTTAAGTCACCGGATGAGATGAAGCTGCTCCATCCGGATGTCCCGGAAGCCTATGCGAATACGCTGCGCATTGCCGAGATGATCGATCTCGACCTGCGCTATGATAACTTCCTGCTGCCGGAGGTCGAGACTCCTCCCGAATATCAGGGCATGGGGGATTATCTCCGGGCATTGTGCTACGAACAGGCGGTGGTCAAGTATGGTGAGATGACAGAGACGATCCGCGAGAGGATCGACTATGAACTGGGCGTGATCGACCGGATGGGCTTTAACGGCTATTTCCTCGTGGTCAAGGACATCATCGACAGCGCGCGCAAGCAGGATGTTCCGGTCGGACCCGGGCGCGGATCCGCCGCAGGAAGCATCATCTCCTATCTGCTGGATATCACCCGGATCGACCCGATCAAGTATAAACTCTTTTTTGAACGCTTTCTCAATCCCGAGCGCATCGGAATGCCGGATATAGATATCGACTTTTGCGCTCAGGGACGGGGCAAGGTCATTGACTACATAGTCCAGAGATTTGGAAGGCAAAACGTCACCCAGATCATCACCTACGGCACGCTTGGGGCAAAGTCCGTGATCAAGGACGTTGCCAGAGTGCTGAGCGTACCGGCTGCCGAGGCGAATAACCTCACCAAGCTCATTCCCTTTAACGTCAAGAATCTGGAAGATGCCTATCGCACCGTCAAAGAATTCTCCGAGGCGATCGATGCGAATGAACTCTACCGGAGCATCTATAAATACTCGATCACGCTTGAAGGTCTGATCCGGCAGACGGGTATTCATCCGGCGGGAGTCGTCATCGCGCCGGGTGATCTGACGGACTACGTCCCGCTCGCCAGCACGACGCAGAAGGGCAGCGAGAATGCCATCCTTGTCCAGTATGAAGGCAAGTGGCTGGATGAGCTCAAGCTGCTCAAGATGGATATCCTGGGGCTCAAGACCCTCACTTTGATCAAGAAGACGATCGATCTGGTGCGGCAATCGCATCAGACGGAGATCGATATCGAACACATCCCCCTCGATGACAAGAAGGTCTTTGGCTTGCTCGGTAAAGGCGAGACCAAAGGGGTCTTTCAGTTTGAATCCGACGGGATGACGAAGTATCTGATGGACCTAAAGCCGAATATGTTTGAGGATCTGATCGCAATGGTGGCGCTCTTTAGACCGGGTCCAATGCGTTTCATCGATACCTACATCGCCCGTAAGCACGGCAGAGAGAAGGTTCGCTATGAGCATCCGCTGGTCGAAAACTCCTTGCGGGAAACCTACGGCGTCACGGTCTATCAGGAACAGGTGATGCAGATCTCCCGCGAGATGGGCGGATTTTCCGGAGCAGACGCGGATACCCTCCGCAAAGCCATGGGGAAGAAGCAGCTGGAGACGATGAACAAGTTTGAGCTGAAGTTCTATGAAGGCGCATCTGCCAGAGGAGTCGGCGAAGCAGTCTATAAGAAGATCTGGCAGGATTGGCTAGCTTTCGCCGAATACGCCTTTAACAAGAGCCATGCCACCTGCTATGCCTTGGTCGCTTATCAGACAGCCTGGCTCAAGGCGCATTATCCGGTCGAGTTCATGGCAGCGCTGCTCTCACTCGAGGATGTCCCGGCGGATGTCCCCGGTTTGATCGACGTCTGCAAGAGCATGGGGATAAAGATCCAGCCGCCCAATATCAACCGCAGTGAAGCGGAGTTTTCCGTGCATGGCAAGGAAGTTCTCTTTGGCTTGAGAGCGATCAAGAACCTCGGGGAAGCTGCAATGCGGGCGATCATCGAGGATAGGGAGGCGAACGGAGGTTACAACAGCATTTTCCACTTCTGTTCCCGGCTGGATAGTTCCGCGGTAAACAAGACCGTACTGGAAAGCCTGATCGCTTCCGGAGCCATGGATGAGCTCGAGGGAAGCAGGGCACAGAAATGGGCGGTGATCGAGCAAGCCCTGATCTTTAGCAGCGGAGAGCAGCGGGATCGCAAGAAGGGGCAGACCTCACTCTTTGATATCATCACCGAGGAAGACTCCCAAGATGATTACTTCCCGCCCCTGCCGATCGTCGATGAATGGACATATCTGCATCAGCTTGAGAAGGAGAAGGACGTCCTCGGTTTTTACATCAGTGGACATCCTCTATATGAACATAAGTATCTGAACAAATATCTGACAAATTGCAATGCCACCGGGACCCGGATCCGCAATGGGGAAGACCTGATCCTCGCGGGGATCGTCTCCGGAATTACCAAGAAACGGGATAACAAAGGCAATCCGATGGCTTTCGTGGAGATGGAAGACATGACCGGCAAGTTTGAGGTTCCCCTCTTTAGCAAGGACTATGCCAAGTACTTCGCTCAGATGAGCGTCGGGAACGTCTTCTTCATTCTTGGTACCAAAAGTCAATATACGAATAACGACGATGGAATGCTCAGGATCATGCCAAACCTGATCGTTCCCTTTAACGAGCTTTCGGGGAATTTCTTCGGCGAGGTCAGGCTCCGCCTGGAGCAGTCCCGGCTGACTCCCACCTTTATGAAAGCTCTGGAAAAGACCTTCATGTCCAATCAGGGAGGTTTCAAGCTGGTCACTACGGTAGTCACGGAGAATGATACCTATTGCTTGGAAACTCCCGCATCATACTTCCCAACGGATGCATTTCTGGGCTGGCTGGAGAATGAGAAATATGAGTTTAGCGTCAAAATTGGTAATACAGCCGTCAAAAGTTCTTAGCCTGATCCTCTTTCTTTTCCTCTTCGGAGCAGTCTTTGCACAGGATATGATCTATGAGAATTATGAGGATGGGACGGACTTTTGGCTGATGATCGCTTACAATCAGCTGGTCTTTCACGCCGATGGTGGGGATTCGCCCTATCAGGTCAGCGTCGAGGTCAAAGCCTCGGGAAAGAAGGCGCAACTGCTGTTTAATGAGCGGTTGGTCATTCCCAAGCGGGACTGGCTCGCCGAATCAGGCATCCCGGTTCGGTTTTCAGCCAAGCTGAACCCCGGGACATACAACGTTTCCATCGACATCAAGAACCTCAGGCTGGGGGGAAAGCAAAATATCAAACGCCAGATCAAGATCTCGGACAAGCTCACCGAATTGGGTATGCCCTACCTCGTTGTCAGCAAGGAGGGGGTGGATTTTATCCCGGCTTCGCCTCGAAAGATACCGGCGGAGATCAGCGGCTGCAGGATCAAACAGAGGTTTCATGCAGCTATCGACAGCGTCGGGATAGATATCTCCGGACGCAGACTGAGCATCCTCAGACCGGGAGACAGGATCGATGCAGACCTCTCGGGCTATCTTTCCGAAATGGGCGAGCAGATCCCGAAGCTCTCCTATTATGAGGGGAATATCTATTACCATATGGAGCCGTTCCTTTTTAGCCCTTGGTTTTCCTATGATCTGAGGTATAACCTCAAGGATCAGATCGCCCAGATCCGCTACATCGCCACTCAGGCTGAATGGAAGGTGCTGCGCAAGGTTCCTTCGGACAGATATGGCGAGGCGATAGAACAATTCTGGTCGCTGCATGATCCCAGCCCCGGAACGGTTCGCAACGAAGCTCGGGAGCAGTTTTACCAACGGGTCATCACCGCGGACGAAAGATACTCTATCCACAAAAAACTTAAAGGATGGGTCTCAGATCGTGGTAGAATATATATCAAGTATGGAGAACCGGACGAGATCGTGTCCGAATCCCTGCCCTTGGATGCCTATCCGCATATCGTCTGGTATTACTACGGACCAAACCGGGAGTTTATCTTTGCGGATGTCGGAGGCTATGGGCAGTATCAATTGAGGAACAAAGATGAAGAGTTTGACGAGTATTAAGCATTGGCTGGTGATACTGGCGCTTTGGGGGAGCCTGAGCTGGCTTCTCGGAGCCGAAGCGCTTGGTCTGTTTATCGACCATCATCGCTATCGTGGTCCCGAAGGCAAGACGATCGTCCAGATCGACTATCAGATCCCGTACAAAAATCTGGTCTTCGTTGCCCAAAAAGGTGGTTTTTTTGCGGAGCTGTTGATATCTGTCCACATTAGCAACGCCGACAGCCTGATCTACAGCCAGGACTTTACGGATAACATAGGCATCAGCAACAAGATGGATGCCCAATCGGCGAGAAAGACCTACCTCAATCGGCTGACCTATCTCCTTGACCCCGGGAAGCACGATATAGACATAACTGCCAGAGACAAGAACTCATTACGAGAGTTTAGCTGGAACATTCCGGTCACCGGGTTTGATACGGGAGTATCCATCAGCGACATCGAGCTGAGCTCTCAGGTCGTCCCGGACAGTACGGCATATCTGAGTATGTTCAAACGCAAGAATCAGTTATACAAGGTCGAACCCTCCCTGCTCTTTGCCAAGGAGGAGACGGACTACGTCCACCTCTACGCGGAGCTGTATTCTACCCCGGAAAGCAGGACTGATACGTACTTCCTCAGTATGGCGATCGAACAGGCGGATACCCTGGTCACCGAGCTGTATCAGGATCTGCGGTTGACCACGGACGTTCAGGCATTGAATCTGAAGATCCCGATCCTGGAGCTTACTCCGGGAAAATACGTGGGGTATCTGACTGTCCAGGCTGGGGATAGGGAAGACCAAAGGCAGTTTGAGTTCTTCGTTGTCGAAGCTCCTGAATACAACCGCTTTCTCTTTGCAGACCCGGAAGATGAGTATCTGCTGATCCGTTATTTTAACGGGAGCAAGGTCCCGTCTGATTGGAAGACGATGTCGATCAACACCAAACGAAGGTATATCAACAACTTCTGGGATCTGATGAGCGCAAAGTACAGCAAGACCCCGGATGCGATCATCAAGGAGATCGGAGAGCGCGTAGAATATGCAAATAGGAACTTTAGCCACTTTGAAAAAGGCTGGAAGACGGATATGGGCAGGATCTACATCCGCAACGGGGCTCCCAGCGAAGTCGAAAAAGGTGAGAGTTCGGATGATACACGCTACGTTCGCAAGGACTATCAGATCTGGAAATATCAGGGTGGGAAGAACGCAGTGTATATGTTTGTCGACATGCAAATGAATGGCAATGCCAGATTGCTTTATGTGAGCGGGGATGAGATGGAGGTATCGAACCCGAAATGGCAAAACTATCTGGGAGATGATTTTGACACGAGTAAACTCAGTAATTAGTCTTCCGGTACCGGCAGGAAAGCATCAGGAAAATGGCGCAGAGAATATGTGTCATCCCGTTTATAGTAAAATGCGACAATGACGTCGAAGCGGACTTTATGGTTGCACAGCTCCGGGTTCCGGTTAAGATATCTAACAGCCGTTCTGGTGATGCGCCTCTGCTTCGTCAGGGATACATTTGCCAGAGCATCAGAGATAGAGTGGTGAGAGCGGGTTTTTACTTCAACAAAGACGAGCAGGTCACCCTTGGTAGCTATGAGATCGATCTCTCCGCACTTTTCGCGGAAGTTGCGCTCTCGGACAGAGTAGCCGTCCCGCTCGAGGAATTCTCCGGCGAGACGCTCTCCGATATGAAAAAGTTCGTTGGAAGACGGATAATCCATGAGGCAAGAAAAAACTTGACGAAAAAAAAGTCAATGATATTTGTGAGACACGATAAAAACAACACCGAAAGGTGGAGGGAAGTATGAAAAAAATATTACTAAGCGTAATTGTTCTGGTAGCAGTTCTTAGCATCGCTGACGCTGCTCCTTTCCAAACCATGGGAATGCTGCGTACGCCGGATGCTTATATCCTACCGAATAAGGCTGCGGAAATTCAATTTGTGTATTACATGCGGAAAGGGAAAGCCAACGATTGGAAATTCGAACATGTACCCTATGGCATGCTTAGTGTTGGCATTCTTGACAGGATAGAGCTGGGAGTCTTTGGCGGAGACAAAGTAGCCTTTGCCAATCTGAAGCTCAAGCTCATCAAAGAAACCCTGAAGATTCCTCAAGTATCAGTCGGTCTTGAGAACATCTTCTCGAGGGTACCGGTGCATTATTATGACGATAATGCCGTATTGGACGAAAACCCCGACAAACGAGACTATGAAGCGTATTCCCCCTATATGGTCGCTTCCAAGCAAGTGGTCGTGGGTGGAGTTCACGCAATGATCAATCTGGGTGGCGGCATGAACCGTTTCGTCGGTCAGGTCCCTCGCTCCAGGATCTTCAGCGGTATGTTCACCTCCATTGAGGTTTCTCCGAAGCCAAATCTCTCCTTCCTGGGTGAGTTTGACGGACAGGACTTCAATATTGGCGGTAAATATACCTATAACGATTTTTCCTTCAAGATCGGATATCAGGCTTTGGAAAACCTCTTTAAGGGTCCCGAAGACAACGGATATGACAAAGACTTCCGTCTGGCTCTTGGCGTTTCTTACCTCTTTGACCGTTATGCCAAAGACAAGCGTCGTCCTGACATCTTTGAATATGCCAAAGACAAGGATCTGAACCCCATCGTGGTCACCGACAACACCAACACGACAGATAACACCAATAGCGGCACCACTACCGACAACGGTACGACCACCGATAATGGCACTGTCGCGACCAATAATGGCACGACTACGGACAACGGTACTACCACCACTGATAACGGCACCACCAATACCGGCACCGTTACCACGGGCGGAACCGGTCCGATCGTAGTCGTTAACCCTGATGGCACCACCGTGACGACCATCCCTCAGACCCTCTCTCCCGAGATGCAGGTTCTGGTCGGAGATCTGGTACGCTTGAGATCAGAGCGCGAAAAGGCTGACGATGAACTTCAAAAGCTTCGCGACTGGATCAAAGAACTCAAAACGAGAAAAAACTAACTGTCACATATCTGTTATAGAGTGTCAAGTTTAGTGTAATCATACTTCCTGTAATTTCAGGTTCAGGGTGCAGACCTCTGCATCCTGAACCATTTAATGATATACTGTAACGGTTTTAGTTAAGAACAATAAGTGAGCTGGGTTATGAAAAAAATACTGAGAGTGTATTTACTCGTCGTTTTTACTCTGTCGTTAGTTTCCGGAGTATTTGCGCAGGTAGAAAAAACCAAAGCCGCCGATGCACAACTTCTGAGGGAAGTTCAAAAAGAGCGAGAGCTGTATATAGCAGACATCGTAGAGATCACCGAGACTCTTCCGGTTCTGATGGCAGAAGACCCCGACAGGGCAAAAGCCATAATCGCCAGCTACTCCTCTCTCCTGGACGTTCAGCTTACCCTTAGTGAAAAAGTAAGACCTTTCACCAAGAGTGAGGTTGACTACCTTAAAGGGCATCTCGTGGCATACGAACAAAAGGATCAGGATCTATATTCCTATTATTCGAAGCTACTCAAAGATTCCGGTATCCTCAAAGATCAGCCTGTCATGGTCTATCTGCAATATCTGCTGCGGATGGGAAAGGGCACTGCCTCAGACCAGAAAGCAGCGTCAGAATTGCTGATGGCTGTGATGAACACCAAGTCATCCGGGAACATGAGTCCCGCATATTACCTGATCTGGTCGGACAGGGTCGCCGCACAGGGCGATACAGCGTCGGTGAACCAATTACTCGCCGCCTATGACAAGACCCGCAATGCGGTGCAGACCACCGTGATCCCCCGCAAGACGGCGATCTATCAAAGACTGCTCCAGCTTCAGGACGACGAATTTTATATCAATCCCTCTCCCGAGAAGGCGAATACCCTGAAGAACAAGCTCAATGGCATCGACAACGAACTTGCGGTGCTGTACAATGATCTGTTCGACATGGAAGGGGTCGTCTATAAGGAAAACATCAATATAATGCGGAGAACAGAGCAGCGGATCATCGGCGATCTGATCGCCAACGTGGACAGCTATCTGACCGAGTACAATGCCAATATGGATCAGATCAAGCTCCGCAAGGAGGTTATCAAACCTCGCATCACCGCTCTCTTGGAAAAGAACACCAAGCGCGTTAACGAATACGTCGCTATGGTCGATACACTGGACATCTGGCAGAAGTACGGCAAATCAGGACAGGACTATACGGTCTATACTGATGCCGAGCTTCTTCGTCTCTTCTACGCCGCAGCCCAGGCATATCGCTATCAGCAATACAGCGCCACTTCGGACACGATCCTGATAAATCAGAAAGGTCTGTATCCGGATGAAGTGACCAATCTTCAAGATATGAAGCAAGCTTATGAAGCCGCAGCTCTCAAAGCCTGGGCTCAGTATGAGACCTATCTGGGGATGATCGCCCCTGAGAACCGGGACATCTATGAGCTCGCAGTATCTGAATACCTCAGTAATCTGCGCGCCAATCTCGGGATCGAACGTGAAGACATAATCAACGACTATGAGATCGTGATCCTGGAACGCAAGAAGTTTGACGTCAACAAGCTGGACGTCCCGCCGGATCAGTCCCTGACTCTGCTCACGGTCGATCAGGCACGGCTTGATGCCCAGTATGAATATCTGAAGTTGCAGAGCGACTTCCGCTCCATCCGCAATCTTGAGGTGGCTTTTGCGAAGCTTCCCGGGACGACAGACAGCGTCACCAGAGCTGTCAAGAAAGCGGAGATCGATGCTCGCAAACGGCAGTATCTCCAGAGGGCCAACGCATTCGTCCAGGCAAATCCGAACTTCAAGGGCTTTGAACAGCCCACAGGCGGATTCTTGGTCAGCAATGCCGATCTCTTCTATAACATGGGTGAGATGCAGTATGACCTCGATGCCAATGATAAGACTCAAGCGCTCGCCTATTATAATAAGGTATTGGACATCGATCCACAGCATGACTATCGCGAGAACGTCCTTTACAACCGTGGCTTCATCACCATGGTCATGGCAAAGGATCAGATAAACAGCAATCGCAGCACCGGGCTGAACGGACAGACCGGAGCGAAATTCACCGTCGATGCTCTCAAGGTTCCGATCGCATCCTTCGAAGAGATCCGGGACAGCTATCCTGCCTCCCCGATTCGGGACGAAGCAATCTATCATCTGGGAAATATGTATTTCCTGATCGCTGCCGATAATAAGGAAATGGCGAGAGAATACTATGCCAAAGCCAGTGACTGCTTCAATACGATCATTGCTCAGAAGGACAGCCCCTATTATTATCATGCCCTCTACCAGCGCGGTTACGTCGGGCTGAACCAGGCTGATAACGATGCGTACACCAGAAGCATCAAGGACAACGTCGAGATCTTGACCGCGATCGAAGCCGGCAAGTTCGCCGGAACCATTTATGACAAGCCTTATAAAGAGGCTGCCATCGATAATATCGCATTCGCGCTGATCGCTCTGGATGGAGAAGACTTCTTCAAGGATGCCGAAGGCGCCAAGGAAAATCAGCTCTTTGACGGGATCACCGATGAAGAGACCATTGCCATGATCTATGACAAGGCAGCGATGCGCAAGACAACGGACCTGAACGCTCCGAAGCAAGCCATCGATCTGATGCTTGCCAGGGTCCGCAAGTTCCCCAATGCGATCACCAACCCGACCATCATCGACAGCACTGTCGTTCTCTATAACCAATACTACAACGAGCTTTCCAAGGCTGACCAAGCGGGTAAGACCAATCCTCTGGATTATCGCTATGCCCAATACGTCCGGATCAAGGACAGCTACAATCAGAACTCCGAATGGTACAAGAAGAACCTGGACAAGCCTCAGATGGAAGCGCAGCTTAAGGTCATCGACAAAGCTTATGAACTCATCGAGATCCGTCTGCGCAATAACTTTGTCACCAATCCCAGCATGGAAAACCTCGCTGCTTATCAGAATCACATAGACCAATATAAGCAGTTCACAGCTCTTCACGGGGTAAATCTCCAGGCAAGAGAGCTTGCTTGGGGTAAGAACGTGACCAATTTCGGCGCTATCTTAGCTGAAAGATCGACCAATCCTCAAGACTGGGTCAAAGCCGTCTCTATGCTCTATGCATATAACGACGATCCGGCGCATACAGCAGACTTTAACTATGAAGGCTTGGCGTTCAAATATACCCAAACCCTTTACAACGACCAGATGCCGAAGTTCAAAGCCGGCAATTACAAAGCTCCGGATGGAGTTCCTGCCGACACTATCTCTCTCTATGACTACTATGTAGCCGGTGCGATGAGATTCGTGAACAAGCTCGAGCTTCCTGAGAACAAGACTGCCGCGAACGACAAGCTCGCGGAAGAGATCCTGCTTTCCCTCGGCGATATCAGCTTTGAAAGCGGTCGTTTTGATAAAGCGCTTGAACACTACAGCGCACAACTTGTCAGAGCGAATGAGCTTACCGACCCGAAAGCCAAGGCTGCGGCTCAGCGTAATCTCTATCTCAAGATGGCGCAGTGCTATGAAGCTCAGAAGAACTATAACCAGGCGGAAGCAAACTATCGTCTTGCCCTTGGTGTTGCCAATGATGCTCAGGATCGCGAGCTGATCATGAATAATATCGCCCTGCAGATCCAGAATAGCGTTGATGCAGCCAGAGAGAGCGGAAACAAGGCTCTCATGGGTGATGAGTATGTTCGTTTTGCTGCCGAATACAAGGTAAGCAATCCTGCCCGTTACCTGGGATATATGCAGGAAGCCAAGACGGCTTACCTCGAAGCCAACCAGGCTCAGAAAGCCATCGACATCCTGGTGCAGCTTGCCTCCGAGCGCGATAAGTCCGATGAGGTCTATGCCCTCAGCTATCAGGCATGGGACATTGCTGAGACCAAGCTCAATGACGGGTTGCAAGCCAAGCGCTTGAAAGATGCCTTCATCGCCAGATATCCTCTGACCGTCGAAGCTTATGCGTTGCGCGTCGAAGCTATCGACATGATGGCTAAGGACGCCTCGACCCGCGAAGCTGCTGCTGATGCCTATATGGCTCTGTATGGCGAAGCGGTCGCCAAGACCATAAACATCGGGGAAGACAAGCCTGAAGATCTTTACCTGACCGCTGTTGATCTCTATCGTCAGAACGGTAATCAGGAAAAGCTGATGAACTCCCTGATCCGCTTCATCGAGCTGTATCCCAACCATCCGAACGTGATCCCCTATATGATCTACCTCGCGGACGAATATCAGAAGCAAGGCAACGAAGCCGAATACCTCCGCTATTCCCGCGCAATGTTCCTCAAGGACAAGACTCAGTTCGCGCGTTATCAGAACATCGCCAATGCCCATCTTGGCAAGATCGCCTATGAATTTGACCTTGCCAGGGTCAGAGCCACGAAGAACACGGAGTTCGTCAAAGCGGATTGGGATCAGGTCTATGCCAAGCGTGACGAGTTTAAGGCTGCCGAAGCCAAATACATGAAAGAAGGGCTCACCTTTAATTCTCAGACGATGTATGACAACATCGCGGCTGCCGAAAACGACAGAAAGCAGATCGAAGCTCGCATCGCCTTCCTCAAGAACTATGATGCTCAGTTGAATACGATCGAAAGAAGCGGCTTCTTGGTGACCAGCCCGGCTGCTTTGATCACGGTTAACCAGAATACGACCTGGAAGAACCACCTCTTCGGAGGCAAGGCGAATCGCGTTCCTGCGCTTCGTCCCGTCGTCACAGCGGAAGTCAAGAAAGTGATCAGGCTGATCGAGAACGGTGCCCAGTACAACCTGGACAATGCTCGCAGGACCAGAGCTCTGAACCTGATAAGCCGTATTAACGAGCATGCCGCAGATGCGATCAAGGCTCAGGTCGATCAATATATCAACGTGTCTTACGAACTGGCTCCGTACAAGAACCGTAATACCATGAGCCAGGAAGAATATGATCAGCTCATTGAAGGTCTCAAGAATCACGCAGCCCAGTTCTCTCAGGAATATCTGAACGATTCATACGCTGCGCACATGCAGATCTTCAACACCTACTATATGGCGGGTTACCGAGACAAGAACACCGCCTATACCCTTGGTAAACTCGAAGAGTGGAAGGTCGTCCCGGACTATCAGAAATCTGAGTACATCCTCGGCACAGGCTGGAACCTCCAGCTGGAGAAACCGGCTCCCGGTGCTGCGAACCTGCTTTCTCAGGCAACGACGGAAACCTCTCCGAATGGCGTAAGCCTTGGTAAGCTCTCGATCCCGGCGGGGAACGGGCTTATCCTGACCAAGACGATCACCTCGAAGGTGCAGCCTGAGTTTGGCTTTGTCCAGATGGTTTATCCCTTCGATGCAGAGATCAAGGTGAACGACATCCTCGTCGAGCCTGCCTATGTCCCGACCGATACTCTGGTCACCGGCGACCCCAATACCATCCGCTATGCCGTCATGATCGGAGCAGAATACTGGAGCGAAGGAACGAACAACATCACCTTGAAGTTCCCGAACCATGCTTCTGAGCTTCTGCCTCTGTATATGAACCTGCAGGTCTATCTGGATAACGAGAAGCTGGCAAATGCCGTTTCGACAGAGACCGTCAAGTATGTGACGGACAACAGCTGGAAGGTGATCACCAATGATGCTGCCAAGCCCGCTGTAGTCGCAGACAAATTCAACATCCCGATGGAGAAGGTTGTCGGTATGGAAAAGACCACAGCCAAGCCTATCTGGGTTAGTGAAACGGTCGATAACAGGATCAATAACGTTGTGTTTGAATATACCTTCGACATGAACACGGCTTTCAAGGAAGGCTACATCAGTTTCGTAGCCCCGATGGAAGCTGCGATCGAATTGAACGGAGCCCAGATCGCGACCGGTGAAGCGCTCGATTATGACGCCGATCCTCTGGTCGTCTATCCGATCCGGATCAACTTTGATGCCCAGAACATCGTAAATGGAAAGAACACACTGCGCTTGATCGTGACAAATCCTTCGGACTACCGTGGTATGCTGGCGGAGATCTCGATCACCCAGACAGTGAAGGAGTAATGAAAATGAAGAAGAACATCGCAATCTTGTTTCTGCTCCTGATGAGTGTCGCATTTGTGTTTGCTCAGCAGGCTAATGACCCCAGGGGGGATTTTGCCGGACAGACGACCGTCACCGGTGAGACCATCAAAATTGACTTTCAAGCTCTAATCCCGGATTACGAATTTGTCCCTGCCAAGAGCGAGACGGTTCCTCCGGTCGGTTTGTTTAACTACAAGATGAAAGACGAATACATCACAGAAAAAAGCATGAATCTAATAAAAAATTGGCGTAAGGAGTCAAAATGAAAGCAAGGAATATCGTTCTAGTATTGTTGGTCCTCTTTATTGGCGTGGGCATGATTTATGCTCAGACAGAGGCCGCTACTCAGGCAGTTGCCAAAAAAGGTGTTTCAATCACTCCCGGTGAGATCATCAAGGATAGTGGATGGTGGGGATATCTTATCATTCTTACCTTTGTAATCGGTATCGTTTATGCTGTTGTTCGTTATCTCCAGCTCTATGTCCGTGAGAAAGTGGACGCCGGCAAGTTCTACCTGAAGCTCAAAGGCTACATCAAGAACAACCAGATCGAAGAAGCTACCAAGATCACCGAAAGCTTCAAGAACACTACTCTGGGATTCATCTTCTGGAGCGGTCTGATGGTCTTCAAAGATGCCCAAAAGAGCGGCAAGAAAGGCGAAGAACTTACCAAATCAGTGCAAAACGCTTTTGAAGAAGCCGTGCTTCAGACTGTGCATAAGCTCGACGCCGGTCTTTTCTGGTTTGACCTCCTTGCGCAGATATGCACCTACTTGGGACTTCTCGGTACTATCTGGGGACTTATCATGGCTTTCAAAGCCCTCGATACTGCTGCTGAAGCTGACAAGAACAAAGAACTCACCAGAGGTATCAAGACTGCTATCGGTACTACCGCCATGGGTCTGATCGCTGCTATTCCTCTTACTCTGATCAAGGGTGGACTGCTTGTTCGCGCCCAAAACATTATCAACGACATCGACGAATTCAGCGTTAAATTAATCAACCAAATCAACACCTCGATAAAGGAATAAGATTATGGCGTATCGCCCTTCTGCCGCAAGAAATCAGAGAGCTGAAGGTGCTCCCAAGTCTCCGGACTTGGTGCCCATCATGAACCTGTTTCTGGCAATAATACCATTCTTGATGTTATTGCTGGTGATCAGTCAGGTTGCTCTGGTTGCCTTGAACTTCTCCTCAACGGGAGGCGGTGGTGGAGGTACGGGTAGTGGCCCCGGTGGCGGACAAGATATCAAAAAGGTCCAGATCATCATCACGAATATCACCGATGCTGGCAGGAAACTGCAAGCAGGTTATGAGATTCGTGAGCCTGGAGCCTCGACATTGCAGGTCCCGGCTGCGAACGGAGAGTTTGACTTTGTTGCCCTGGACTCTGCTCTCAAGGGTATCAAATCCAGAAATCCGGATTTGCATGATATTAATGTCTTGGTCTATCCCGAGGTGCTTTACGGTACTCTTATCAAAACTATCGATCTCTGTAAAATCAACCAATTTGTGAACGTACACTATGAAGTTCCAAAAGTGGAATACTTCCAATAGGAGGCTATGATGAGATTTGAAGGAACTAAACAAACCCGTCGTGTACGTAGAAAGTTTGATGATGTAGCCGGGCTTTCGATCACCTCGCTCCTGGACGTTCTGACCATTATATTGGTCTTCCTGATCAAGAACGTGTCCATGGAAGCGCAGAAAGTGACGATCCCCGATAATATGAGGTTTCCGACCACTATCACCAATGAGAAGCTGATCGCCCAAGCTGGAACGTATGTCGTCAAGATGTACCCGGATCAGATCCTCCTCGGAACTGATGGTGTTCCCTTTGGCTCACTCAAAGACATTCTGGAAAACGAGACCAAACGTCAGCAGATATTTGATTATCTCAAGTATGAAGCGGACCTGATCTGGAAGCAGGACAAGAACAATGAACCCTGTCTTCTGATCCAGGCGGACGAACAGATCCCGTGCCAATACGTCAGCGAGATGGTGCGAATCGGAACTCAAGCCTCGTACCAGTATATTTATTTCTCAACTTTAGAGGATGCCACCTGGTTTGCTAATCAGGCTGTGGCAGCCGGGAAGTAGGAGGGGTTATGGCAAAAACATTGTTGAACCTCAAGCTGAACTATAAAGGCAAGAACTTGGACACCGCCAAATATGGCAGGGATTTCACGAACAAGCTCTTTATCGGCTCCAGCAAGTACCTCTTCTGGCAGATCCTCGATCCCAAATTCCCGGAAAAGCATCTTTTCCTGACCAGCTCCGGTGATACCTTTTACCTGAACTTGGTTCCCGGGAGCACTGTCTCCTGCAAGAAAGATGGCAATCCCGTGGATCAGGGATTTCTCACCGGTAATAATATCCTCCGCGGAACCCAGCTTCAGCTGCGCCCGGATATGACCGGCACGGTCGTCCTTGGACCGGATTGGGAAGTCGAATACATGTTCACCGAACCATTCGCCTATGTCCTGACCGAAGAACAAAGACAGATCGTTGCCCAGTATTCCCGCCGTGCTGAGCTTACCAGCGTGGAGAGATTTAATCGTGGATTAGTTCTGCTGATCACTTTCCTGACCATCGCCATATTATTCGTCTATGACCTGTTCCTCAAGCCGGAGGATAAAGCCTCCATAAGTCTTGAGACCAAGATCAGCCAAATGATGCAGGCGACGCGTGTCATGCCGGAGGTTGCGCAACAGCAATCCAGCTTTGAGACAGGACAGGCGGAACAGACAGAACAAGAGACTCCTCCTGCGCAGGAAGCCCAACAGGGTGCCCAGACCGGTACCACAACCGGACGTCCCGGCGTTGCCGGAACAGCCAGCGCAGCTGCCGGAGCCTTCGGGCTTGGTGGCTTTAATGCCGGCGCTACCCAGCAGGGTCTCAGCTTTAAAGCTGTCACGACATCCGAAACCTTCGGTGCCACTCGTCCCGGTGGACGTGCTGGTGGCGGAGGTGGCGGATCAGGTACAGGACCCGGCGGTAGCGGACCCGGAGCACCCGGCTCCAGCTTCAACGCGGGTACCGTCCAGACTCACGGTGCTGATCTCGGCGCAGTCGCGACCAGCGGACCCAGAGTCTCCGGATCCAGCACAAGACCCAATACCGGCGCAGTTTCTGTCGTCACCGGTGATGCCAGCCGTGTGGCTCCTATAGGCAGACCCGTGACCCAGTCCGGCGCAGTGACGGCGATCAAGAGCCAATTCACTGCCGGATCGGCGACGACAGCGAGCGAAGGTTCGATCGCCAGCGTTCCAGAAGAAAACCGCTCTGACGTAGAGAACATCAAAGCCCGTGTGACCCGTAACAAGGGTCGTATCCAAGCCATTTACAATACAGAGAGCCGTCTTACGCCCCAATCCGGTGGTGTGAGCATCAAGCTCTATATTGAAAACGGCAGTGTCCGGGCTGCGGACGTCATCCCAGTTAGTGGAAACCTGACGACCGACTTCCTCAAGAAGGTGGAGTCAGAAGTGAAAGGATGGACCTTTAGCACCAGCAAGAAGGTCGTCTATTCCTTCTCCATCGTCTTTGGATAAAGGATCAATACCTACTCCGATAGAAAACCCCGCTGATATCAGCGGGGTTTATTTTTAGGGCGTATTTTAGCAAATGATTATGGATATGAAACGCAGGATTAATCTATCATATGGCTTCTGAACCCGAGATCACATCAGCGATGTCGGGTCGATGTCGATAGAGAGGTTTATCCCCGTAGTGGGGGAGAAGGCGGCTGAGATCGCCTTGAGGGTCTGGCTGATGATCACCGTCGTCTTAGCTTTGAGGATCAGATGATAGCGGTAAAGACCGTTCATCTTGCTGAATGGAGCGGGGGTAGGTCCCAAGAAGATGAGCACCTCTACAGAATAGCTTAGCCGAACCTTATCCAGGAGCGCTTCAAGCCTATCCATATCCTGCTTTAGGATCGCCTCATCCTTTCCTTGAAAGAGCAATCTGGCGAGCCGGTAAAAGGGCGGATAGCTGAGCCGTTCACGATAGCTGAGCTCTTCCCTGGCAAACGCCGTGAAGTCCTGCTTTGCCGCATGGGTGATCGCGTAATGATCCGGATTGTGGGTCTGGATAATGACCTCGCCATGCTTATCGCCCCGTCCAGAGCGTCCCGCCACCTGAGTGATCAATTGGAAGGTCCGTTCTGATGCCCGAAAATCAGGCACGTTCAGGCTGATATCCGCATTGATGATCCCGACCAGGGTCACCCCCGGGAAGTCCAGCCCTTTGGAGATCATCTGGGTTCCCAGAAGGATGTCCACTTCCTTGTCTCGCATCCGTTCATACATAGACCGATATGTATCCCTTGCCTTGGCAGTATCGGAGTCCATCCGCATGATCCGCGCATCGGGGAAGACCACCCTCAGGTTCTGCTCCGCCTTCTGGGTTCCGGGAGAGCCGTAGGCAAAGCTGTAGCTCCCGCATTTGGGGCATTTACGCGGCGCAGGGATGGAATATCCGCAGTAGTGACAGTGCATCTCTTCTCTGTCCCGGTGATAATACATCGAGATCTCACAAGCCGGGCATGAGATCAGTTCTCCACACTTCTGGCATTGCATAAAGGAGGAATAACCCCGGCGATTTTGAAACAGGATGACCTGTTCTCCCTTCTCCATCCGCTCATTGATCGCGTGCAGGAGCGTCGGGGTCAGCATATCATGATCCTGCTCGTCACAGAGATTGATGATCTTGACTTCCGGTAATTCATAGTGCAGAGGGCGTTCTTTGAGGGTTTGCAGCCGATACTTTCCCGTAGAAGCGTTGTTCCAAGATTCCAGCGAAGGGGTAGCACTGCCCAGGATCACCTGCGCATGTTCTATTTGAGCGCGAACGATCGCTACATCACGTCCGTGATAGCGAGGCTGAGTATCCTGCTTGTAGGACTGCTCGTGCTCCTCATCGACGATTATCAGCCCCAGATCCGGGATCGGGGCAAAGACGGCGCTCCTTGCGCCTATGACGATCCGACATCCCCCTGTTTTGATCTTTTGCCATTGATCGAGCCTGTCCCGCTCTGTGAGTCCGCTATGTTGGATAGCGAGGATCTCCCCAAAGGTACCGGAGAACCGATCCACCATTTGTGGCGTGAGGGCGATCTCAGGGATCAGGAAGATAACGCTCTTGCCCTGCTCCAGATAATCCCGGATAATGCGGATATAGACTTCGGTCTTACCGCTTCCGGTGATCCCATAAAGCAGGTTTGAATTGAAGCTATTCTCTCCGCCGCGAAGCTCCCGGACTGCTTCCTGCTGTTCAGCCGTCAGATTCAGTTCCTTGGGTGCACCATTGGCGGCTGGGAGCATATCGCGCGGGGCGATCTTACGGGTGACTATCTCCAGGATACCCTTGGAGACCAGGGTCTTGATCGGGGAATAGGAGACGCTTTTGGCAAGCTCTGCCATGGGGATCTCCCCGCCTCCGGCAAGGAGGATCTCCAGGACTTCCAACTGCTTGGGCGGGAACTTCAGCTTGTCGATCTCATTAGCGAGGATGCGGACGTAGTTTACCGCTTTGGGCTTGTCTTTGCGTGCCAGCTTTCGCTGAACCTCGATCAAGCCTTGCTGTTCCGCCAGCTCCGTCTGATGATAGATCCCAAGCTTCTTTCCTGTTTTCTTCAGGTCGCTCAAGAGGTGATATTCTCCATCGGCAAGCAGCTTATGAAACTCGGTGAACTCCTCGGGAACATGGTCACTCTGCCATTTGATCCGGGTATCCAGCTCCGGCTGAAGGTATGAGGGGAGCATCGCAAAGAGCACCCTCGCCACACCACATTGATAATAGTCTCCCATCCAATAGGCAAGCCGGAGCATCTCCGGCGAGTAGAGCGGTTCAGAGTCCAATACCTCTTCGATGTTATGATACCGAATATTTGCCTGCGGACCGGAATCCGGCTTCTTGCCTGTGATCCCCAGGACCAGCTTACGGTTAAAAGATACGACGACTCGCAATCCCTCGACCAGCGGGGTATCGGTTCGATAGACGAATTCCTTGTCAATTCCGATTGGAAGATGTACTGTGATGTATGCCATGGAGAGATACAAATTGCCTGCCCTTTGCTGTCAATAGAAAAGCCCGGATCTGATGTCCGGGCTGATAATTCTTTGCTCCTTACGGAGTATGTCACTATGGATGTACTACCAGGAAATGCTCCCTCCCCCTTCGAGATCCATCACATTGTTTTTGAACTTATACTTCAGGTTCGGTTGGTTCAGGATGATATCCGGTTTCAGACGTTTCTCCGAGAACCAGGGATCGAAGCTCTTGGTCTTTAGCCCACTGAGTTCCTGCGTCCAAGCGCTGATGATCTCATTGAAGGATGCCTGGCTCTGGCTCACTTTGGTGATAAAAGCTTGGGTAAAGGCACTGCGGGATGGATTGATCTGGCTGACCACGGTATGCGGCTTGGCAGCAGACAGGATGGCTACACTACTGTCGGGCACCGTCATGAAGGTAAAGAACTTGCCGGAACTGGGGGTCACGGGGAGCCACTGCCTGCTTGCTTCGAGCATGACGATCGCAGACTTGGACTTTGCCAGACGATTGATCAATTGCCCCAAGGGGTAGGCTGTCTTGGAAAATGTCTGCTTAGCAAGCATATTGACCCCGGAGGGAACCAGATAATTCTCCGGGTCACGGGTGCCGTGACCACTATAATAGAAGAAGACTTCGTCGTCTTTGGTGATCCCGCCTATGAAGCTGTCGATTACGGCAGTCATAGACCGGAGATCCAGGTTTTGCCTTTTGGTGATCGCAAATCCCCAGTTCCCTAACGCCGCTTCCATATCATTTGAGTCATTTATGGGACTGGCAAGCGTCATCCCATCATATACGGCATTACCGATCACCAGTGCTTTGCGTTCCGCGCTCAAGCCCAGACTGATCATCAGGATTAGCGCCAATAGCCATAATCTCTTCATGTGAAACTCCAGTCGTAGATTTTTTCTCAGTGTGGGAGGGTATCGATAGATGTCAATAAAAAACGCAGCCGGGCTCGCTAAAGGGGATTTCCCTTGACATCCTGATCTCGTATCGGTTACATAGAAACATAGTTTATCATTAACCCAGTGAGGTAATTATGAGAGTTTCTCCGGTGGCTTTTGCCCTGATGGTTCTTTTCTTTGGTCTTTGTCAGCTTTATGCGACTCAAGCTTTCTGGACTATGGATCCCTCGACTCGCAGCATCGACCGGGCGGATTCCCTTACCGGGTTCGACGTCATCAAGTATGAAGTTGATCTGGCGATCAACGATCAAACCCACTTTATCAACGGATCGGTCAAAGCCCATATCATTGCGGAAAGCTTCCTCAGCTCGATCACCTATGAACTAACCGGAGGAACCCTTTCCGTATCCCAAGTCAAGGTCAACGATCAGGTCTCTCCCTTCACCCATCAAAACGGACTGATCTCTATTCCATTGAGCTTCAGCCAAGGCACCTCATTCACGACAGAGGTATTCTATTCCGGGGTTCCGGGGAACAGCCCGGCTCCCTACAATATCGGGCTTCTTTTTACCACAAACGGCTGCTATACGCTTTCCAATCCCGATGCGGGGCGGTATTTCTGGCCCTCCTATGATCACCCTTGGGACAAAGCCCTTATCGACTGGCGGATCACCGTCCGTAGCGATTGGATAGCCGTCGCGAATGGGATCCAAGGCGCAGTCATCAACAACGGCAACGGAACTACGCAATACTGCTGGTCACATGCTCATCCGGTCGCCACCTATGTGATGGGCTTTGCTGCAGCGCCATACGTAATCTTTGATCAGACGACAAGCCTGCCGATCAAACACTATGTCCTTCCCGGTCAGCTGAGCAATGCGCAGACAGACTTTGCCAACGTCCCCGGCATGATCCAGTATTTCTCGGACTTGTTTGGTGCCTATCCTTTTGAAAAATACGGGCATATGGTAGTCTCAATGTCCACCTACGCCGCGATGGAGCATCAGACGACTACGACCTTTGGTGCGCAGTATCTGACCGGCGATCAAAACTACGAATCCATAGTGGCTCATGAACTGGCGCATCAATGGTACGGAAACTACGTCACACCGATCACCATGCGTGAGGTCTGGCTCAAAGAGAGCTTCGCCACCTATTCGGAGTTCCTTTGGGAGTCCTATCACCACGGCTGGCAAGCAGGCTGCGACTATCTTGGCTCGGATATCCAGCAGTATTACATCTCCTGGGAGAACTCAAACGGTCCCCATACGATCTTCAACCCGGAATACAACCTCATGTTTGCCCCGCCTACTTACGAGAAGAGTGCTTCCGTGCTGCACATGCTTCGCCTCAAGATGGGGAATACCGCCTTCTTTAGCTTTATTCGCCAGATCCTGACGACCTATGCGGAGGGGAATATCAACACGGCTGAGTTTGTCGCGCTGGCGGAGCAGGTATCAGGTCTGGATCTGGATCGGTTCTTCCAACAATGGATCTATTCCCCCGGTATTCCGGATGCAGGATTCAGCGTGTTCCACAACGGTAGCGGAATGGGTAAGATCGTAGCCAGGAGCACCAGCCCAACGCAGACGCAGTTCTATCTCGATGTTCCGATCTTGATCCCCGGATCTGCTACTCCGGACTCGCTGGTCATTGTTGCCAGCCCGGAAGGCACTACGAACTACTTTCAATACAACCCGGTGAACGATTTCAATGCTCTCCAGATAGATCCCAACCATTGGGTCTTGCGGCCTAGCTTCACTAACGAACAGCTCCATCTGGACGCTTGCTTGCCATACCAGGGGGCTGTTGACATCAGTTGGTCTGCCTATCCCGGCTCAGTTCAGATCAGCGGATACCATATCTATCGCAGGAGTCTTCCTTCCGGCTCATTTATCCGGCTAACGGATGACCCTCTCAGCGATCGGATATACACCGACAGTCAGGTGATCAATGGAGTCAACTACGAATATTATATCGTCGCTGTTGATAGCGAGGGATTTATCTCGCTCCCCTCGAACCACCTGCAAGCGACGCCGATCAGCTTCCCCTTCGACCAGGGGCTGCTCGTCGTCGATGAAACGCGGAACGGCTCCGGCTCAGCGATATCCCCGGATGACGTGATGGTCGATGCGTTTTATCAGGACGTCGTGCCTGCTGTGACGCATGAGGTCTGGGACTACGATACGCAGGGAGCGCCAAGCTTGGACTATCTGAGCCATTTTCCCCTGATCCTCTGGCATAGTGACGACTTTTCAAACATGTATCTGCAAGATAACCTCAGCAATCTCGGCAGCTATGTCCTCAGCGGAGGCAAGCTGATCATCTCCGGCTGGAAGCATCCCAGCACCTTTACTCCGGCTTTCAAAAACCGGTTTCTTCCCGGAGTGACGATGGATCTTCATAATAGCGCCGTGTTCATCTCCGCTCAGTCCGCTCAGTATCCCGCTCTCCATCCTGATCCGACAAAGTTGGTCGCCTCCTGGAACGGTATGATACCCATGAGCTATACTTTCGCAGGAGACTTCGATACACTTTACACAGCTGAGTTGAGTGGAGGAGGAGCAGGAAACGGAGATGCAGCGGCGATCAGGATCGATAATAATGGCAGCTTGGTTATCCTCGGTTTTCCGCTCTATTTTATGCAGAGCGATGAGGTGCGCGGGTTCCTCAGCGGGATCATGGCGGAGCTGTACCCGCCTTTGAGCTCCGAAGATGAATACTTGCCGGCACCGGAATCCCGCCTGAGCATATATCCGAATCCCTACAGCGCAATTCACGGAGTGCATATCTCGCTGCGAAACTCTCGTCCTTTGGGCTATAGTATCTTCAATCTGCGAGGGCAGGAGCTGTACCATACGATCATCCGGCGAAGCCCGGAAAAAGACGGAGAATATCGCTTCAGTCCGGAACAGGATCTTGCCGAACTGCCCACCGGTTGCTACATTATCCGGGTAACGACGGATAAGGGTATCCTCTCGGCAAAGCTAATGCTCATCAGGGATCCACAGTAGTAAGATGGATTGGTTTTCATGAGTTTAGGCTGTTGTCTTTCACTTGTGGAGAATATCCCCATTCTGCCTGTTATTCTGATATGATATCTCAAATAATTCTCCGAAAGCGAAAAAAAATATAGACGTCCTTTGGGGATATCATATATTTGGTCTCAGGATAGAGAATTGCGATCAGTAGTGTTTTTCGGGTTATCTGGAATGGATCATATATTTCGGACTTCCGCCCTGAACACTGCTTAGCTGATATATTTGCAGAGAGTATTTTTTTACAGATCAAGAGCGCGTCTTATATTGTGATCCTATCAGGGATAGCAACGGGGATCAAGATCTTATCCCCTGGATCAGTACCGGTAAAGTTACAAAGCAAAGAACGACGAGGTAAAGCGTGACACATCAAGACCAAAGCTTGAGAGGAAGTGATGCCGGAACGGATCATTAGAACCGAGCAGATCGGAAGAGACAGATTCACTCGCATCCAGAATGTGGTGCAGACGCAGGCGTCTGCTCTTTTCAAGCATGGGACGGTAGCCCAGGAAATGACCAATAACATCATGCTTGGTCTGGTGACCGAGCATGTGGACGACAACGAGCTCCAGGATTGGGCACAGGGGAAGGTCGAAGCTCTGACGGAGTTTTACGTTGCCGATCTTTGGCAATACGCCTATCGTTATGCCCTGATCCTCACCGAGGATGAAGATGCTGCCCAGGATGTGACGCAGAATGCCATGACCGCTTTACTCAAATCCAAGGCTCCGATCAGCTTTGTCAAAGGATGGCTCAAGAGCACCGTATTCAAGCAATCGATGCAATATCTGAAGCAGAGCTACCGAGAACGGGATTTCTCCCGTATCTTGGAGCAGCAGCCCGGCGATCTGGATCCTACGCCTGCCTTTGACGAGACAGAGATCGAGAACGAGATCTCCACCGAGGAGATGAAGAAGTATCTCAAACGCAGCGATTATACCGAGCTGATGAACATGATGTCGCGGTCTTCGCTCAAAGAATATGCCCAAAAGACCGGTCAAAGCTATGCCACCGTCCGCAAAGCGAATCACAGGCTGCTTCGGGACCTCAAGGCAAACTATCTCAAAGCCCAAGGCTGGCTCGATACTCCGGCTATCCTGTCTTATCGGATTCACAGCAATATCCGCAGGTTCATGCAGGCACTGGTCGATCACGTTCAGGCAGCGGACGTCTCCAGCATTTATCGCTATTGCCCCAAGGAACTCGCTCCCGACGTCGAGGCTACTTTCTCGATAGTCAAAGAGATCTCGGATTGGGGGATCACTCAGCTTGGGACCAATGCCTATGAGGTCAGCATCATCGATGCGGTATCCAATGAGAATCCTGTCTTGGCAGTCATTGAGATCAAGATCACCCGCGGTAACTACATCCATATCACAAAGTGCGTTCCCACAGAGCTCATGGCAGTGCTCGACGAGGGAGAATACGGTCCCATTCCTCTGGAGAAAGGCGCATTTCTCTGGGAAATAGAGGACATCAAACGTATGATGGCTTGATCCAGGTTATTTTTTTAACGTTTTTTCTCAGGCTTCCTTTCAGGAAGCCTCTTTTTTGCCTTAGATTTCCTACGATCTCCGTTCGTCTTGCAATTATATTTGCAATATAGATAATGATTTACACGAGTTCTGGGGAACACTAATAGAAAATTGGAACTAATGAATAAAAAAGGATGATTGGTTCCATGAAGAATATGTTTTTTTTGATCGTGATCGCAATGATGATTTTTTCTCCTCTGACAATGTCGGCAGACACAACTGGTCTCGAGGACACATCAGACCTACCGGAGTATAAGGGTGATTTGCAGGGGCTTGATTACTTCGTGGTGTACAAGAGTCCCTCACTGTGGGTAGTGAACATAGGGGGCAAACTCTATATCTATCGGGTTGTGAAGTAAGCTTTCGATCACAACAACCAGTTCCTACCTCTCTGGTTACGCGCATACGAGTATCAACTTATCGGAAGTGATATTGAACTTGAAAGCTTGCACCTTGTGGGTGGCGATGCGGAGCCCGCGGATCTTAGGAAACCGCGGCTCCCGCATTTTTTCTGGGATTCGGTCTGTCGCTGACACGCATTTGTCCTTCCTCCATCAATCGGCTGATATATGTAGGTTTATTTCGGCTATGTCTCTATTGATCATCAGGTAGTCAACTTGGAGTCTTCTTGAACTCATCTTGTACTCAACTTGTACCGCATACGAGATGATTACCCGGATACATCTTGCTGATCCGGATGATCGAACGGAGAACTGGGCAGATATAAAAGCGCCGGAAACCAAGGTTTCCGGCGCTATCTTTTTCGGGTTGAACCGATCTTTAGTGATGTTTGTGCGTGGCTTCTTCGATCACTTGACCGCTGGAGACCGAACGCTTGAAGTAATGGGTATGGAGGAGCTTATGCGCCAGCTCGGAATTCGGTGAACCGAGGAAGCGGGCATAGATCCCATTTTCGCCCATGACTTCGGGGTTGTGATGGCTCTTGCGGTAGGTGAGCTTGCGGTCTTCTTCATAGAGACCTTCGCCACGACGGGCTCGCATAGCCATGTTGTTGCCGTAGGGCTGTCCACCGCCACCGACGCAACCGCCGGGGCAAGCCATGATCTCGATGAAGTGCCAGGGGGATTCGCCTTTGGTCTTGAGACCTTCGCGAACGGCATCCATCAGGATACGGGCATTGGAAAGTCCGTGGGCGACAGCGACGCGCAGATCGCCAAATCCCGGCACGGGAATGGTCGCTTCTTTGACGCCTTGGAGACCGCGAACGGCTTTGATGTCGATGTCTTCCAGCTCTTCACCGGTGACGAGGGTATAAGCGGAGCGGATAGCCGCTTCCATCACACCACCGGTCGCGCCGAAGATAGTTCCGGCACCGGTGTAGAAGCTCATGCCTTCATCGGCATCTTCTTCTCTGATCGCCTTGAAATCGATACCGGCTTCTTTGATCATGCGGATGAACTCACGGGTAGTGAGGACGTAATCCGTGTCCTGATATCCACTGTCGCGAAGCTCGGGGCGACGTGCCTCAAACTTCTTGGCGGTGCAGGGCATGATCGCGACGGAGACGATATTGGCGGGATCCAGCTTGCGTTCCTGGGCATAGTAGGTCTTTGCCAGGACGCCGAACATGGACATGGGGGACTTTGCCGTGGAGACGCAATCCGCGAGGTCGGGATAGTAGGTCTCCATGAACTTGATCCATCCGGGTGAGCAGGAGGTGATGAGGGGGCGCTTCTCACCGGCTTTTAGCTTGGTGACGCATTCCGTTCCTTCTTCAAGGATGGTCAGATCAGCGGTGAAGTTCGTATCCATGATCGCATCGAAACCGATCTTACGCAGAGCGGCATACATCTTCTTGGCGGTGACGGTTCCAAGCTCCATGCCAAACTCTTCGGCAAGGGAGACGCGGATCGCGGGGGCTTCCTGGACGACGACGTGTTTGCTATCGTCAAGGATGGCTTCCCAAACGGCATCGATCTCGCTCTTTTCACGCAGAGCACCGGTCGGGCAATAGACGGTGCATTGACCGCAATTGACGCAGGGGCTGTTTGCCATGCCATTTGCAAAGGCTGTATCGATATGAGCTTCGATACCGCGATCGCTGAAGGTCAGAGCATAGACTGTCTGTACTTCGTTACAAACGGTCACGCAGCGACCGCAAGCGATGCATTTGTTGACATCGCGAACGATCGAAAGGCTGGAGGTATCGACGGGGTGCTTGTGCAGAATGTTCGGCAAAGCGTCCGGATCGACACCGAGGTTATTGGCGAGAGATTGAAGCTCGCACTTGTTATTTGCTCCGCAAGTGGGGCAGACGACTTCGTGGTTCGAAAGGATCATCTCCACGAGGGTCTTGCGATAGGAGCGGAGTTTATGAGAATTGGTAGTGATCTTCATACCTTCGTCGACAGGCGTGCAGCAAGCGCGCTTGGGAGTCGGGCTCCCGGCGAGTTCGACTACGCAGACACCGCAGTTTGCGGTCGGAGGAAGATCGGGGTGGTAGCAAAGGCGGGGGATATTGATCCCATATTTATCCGCGGCTTCGATAATGGTCATCGTATCGGGAACTTCCAGATGATGGCCGTCTATCCAGACATTGACTGTATTAGCCATAGTATAAATCCTCTTTATCTCTGTTATTTCGTAGTTATTGCGATGAATTCATCTTTGAAGTTCTCGATCGCGCTGCGGATCGCCATGATCGGCGATTGTCCAAGGGCGCAGAACGAGGTGTTCAGCATCATCTCGGCGATGCTCTGCATCTGTTCGACGTCTTCCATGGTGCCGTCACCGTTCTTGATCTTGGTGATCAGCTTGTAAAGCATCTGACTGCCATTACGGCAGGGAGCGCATTTGCCGCAGGATTCATGACGGAAGAAACGCAGGATAGACCAGAGAATATCGACGATGCTCTGATGTTCGTTCATCACGAGGATGGCTCCGGAACCGAGAACGGCTGCGTATTGATTGAGGCTGGAGAAATCCATCTTTACGTCCAAAAGACGATCGGGAAGGATCACGCCGGCAGCTCCGCCAACCAACGCGGCTTTGAACTTGAAGCCTTTTTTCATCCCACCGGCATACTCATTGATGATGGTACGCAGGGTGGTGCCCATATCGACCTCGCAGAGACCGGGATGAGCGACGTCACCGAGGATGGTATAGACCTTGGTTCCGGTGCATTCGGGAGTTCCGTACTTTTTATAGGCATCAGCGCCGTTCTTGATGATGTAAGGGACGTTGGCAAGAGTCTCGACGTTGTTCACGACGGTCGGCATCTGCCAAAGACCTTTGACACCCGGGAATGGCGGTTTCCAGCGGGGATTGCCGCGGTTGCCTTCAAGAGATTCGATGAGAGCGGTTTCCTCTCCGCAGACATACGCTCCGGCACCGATCTTGAGATCGATGTCCAGATCAAATCCGCTACCAAAGATGTTTTCGCCGAGGATACCGTATTCTTTGCACTGAGCGATGGCTTTGCGCAGTCTCTCGATGCAGAGCTTGTATTCACCACGGATGTAGATCCAGGCTTTGGTCGCCCCGACGGCTCTGGAGGCGATCATGATGCCTTCGAGGAGCTGATGGGGGTCACCTTCCATGATCAAACGATCTTTGAAGGTGCCGGGTTCGCCTTCGTCGGCATTAACGACGACGTATTTCTGCTCGGCTTTGAGCGGGGCAGTGAAGCTCCACTTCACACCGGCAGGGAATCCCGCGCCACCGCGACCGCGAAGACCGGAAGCCTTCACTTCGTTGACGATGTCCATCGGTTGCATCTGGGTCAGAGCTTTTTCCCAAGCTTCGTATCCGCCGACACCGATGTATTCGTCGATGCTTTCGGGATCGATGATACCGGAATTGCGCAGGACGATACGGTTTTCATAGTTGAACTTTGGTTGGAACTTCGTCGAAGCGTCAAAGAGCAGACGAGCAACGGGACGTCCCTTGAGGAAGTGTTCCGAAACGAGCTCGGGGATGTCTTCGACTTTGACGTCGCTATAGCTGATGTTCTCGGGATAGACTGTAAAGCAGATGCCTTTGCCAAAGAAACCGAGCGGACCGGTCTCGAGGATGTTTATCTCTTCGGTCAGGTCATGCTTGGCAAGCTCTTGGCGCAGAGCCGCGATGAAGGTCTGGATCCCGGCATTGAGCGAGGTTTCGCTGATGCCGAATAAGACGTGGCTGCGATAGAACTTCATTACTTCCTCCCTCTGATCTTGGTAATGATCTCTTCGACGCGTTCCTCGGTGAGGTCACCATAGACGTCGTCGTTGATCATCATAACCGGGGCATTACCGCAAACACCCAGGCAAGCGCAGAGCTCGAGGGTGAATTCGCCATCTGGGGTCGTTCCGCCGGTCTCTACGCCCAAGAGGACGCGAAGCTTGCGCAGGATGTTCTCCGAACCTTTGATGTAGCACGGAGGTGATTCGCACAGGCGGATGATGTTCTTTCCGCGGGGTTTGGTGCTATACATCGTGTAAAACGTCAACACGCCATAGATATGGTTCGTGTGGATGTTCAGATATTGCGCGATGTAATCGACGGCTTCCTCAGAGATATAGTGCTGAGGATGGTTATCCTGAATATCATGCAGGATATAGATGAGGTTATCCTTGGTAGGAGCGTATTTACTGCAAATCTCTTTGTACATCTGGACTCCTTAATCTTCGGATTCGAGAGCTTTTTTCTCGGCTTCTTTATGAGCGACAGTCTCAGGATGCATACCGGGGATCCGGTTCACGGCTTTGACCGGGCATACTTCCTGGCAGTTGCCACATTTAATGCAATCAAGCTGGTGGATGGTATATTTCTCTTCGCGAGAGCCGGTGATGCAGGTCACGGGGCACTTGCGCGCGCAAAGCGAGCAGCCGATGCACTTGTCCTTGTTGATGTCAAAATGCATCAGGGGCAAGCAAACCTTGGTCGCACAAGCTTTGTCCCGGATGTGAGCTTCATACTCGTTCCGGAAGTAGCGAATAGTGCTGAGCACGGGGTTCGGGGCAGATTGACCCAGTCCGCAGAGAGAAAGCTTGTTGATCGCTTCACCCAAGCGGATGAGTTCGTCGATGTCCCCTTCCTTGCCTTCACCATCGGTGATGCGTTCGAGGATCTCATACATCTGCTTGAGACCGATACGGCAGGGCGAGCATTTCCCGCAGGATTCGTCCACGCAGAAGTCCATAAAGAACTTAGCGACGTTCACCATGCACTTCTGATCGTTCATGACGATGACACCGCCGGAGCCCATCATGGCACCCTTTTCCTTGAGAGTCTCATAGTCCACGGGGACATCGAGATGCTCCGTGGTGAGGCATCCACCGGAAGGACCGCCAAGCTGCACCGCTTTGAATTTACGGTCGCCGATCATCCCGCCACCGACGTCAAAGATCAGCTCACGCAGGGTTATCCCCATCGGGACTTCGACAAGCCCGGTATTGCGGATATCGCCTGTGAGGGCAAAGACCTTAGTGCCTTTGGAGGTAGCGGTTCCCATCGAAGCGAACCACTCGGCACCCTTGCGGACGATCGTCGGGATATTGCCCAGGGTCTCGACGTTGTTCACGACGGTGGGCTTGCCCCAGAGACCGCTTACCGCGGGATAGGGAGGCTTCGGGGTGGGGTTTCCTCTGCTGCCTTCGATGGAGTGGATCAGAGCCATCTCCTCGCCGCAGACAAAGGCACCGGCACCGGTACGGACCTCAGCGTCAAAGCTGAACCCGCTGCCAAAGATGTTCTCACCCATCAGACCCATTTCGTGGGCTTGGGCAATAGCCATCTTGATGCGTTTGATAGCAAGGGGGTATTCCGCGCGGATATAGAGGAAGCCACGGCTCGCACCCATAGCGTAGGCACCGATCATCATACCTTCAAGGATACGATGCGGGTCGCCTTCGAGCAGGGAACGATCCATGAACGCGCCGGGGTCACCCTCATCACCGTTGCAGATGTAATACTTCTGGTCGGCTACGGCATCATGCACCATCTTCCACTTGATGTGGGTAGGGAATCCGCCGCCGCCTCTGCCTCTCAAACCGGAGGCTTTCATGATCTCGATCACGTCGATAGGTTTCATGGTAGTGAGTACGGTTCCCAGTGCCTCATAACCACCGGTGGCAATGTACTCGTCAAGACTTTCGGGATCGATGTAACCGCAATTCTCGAGCGCTACTTTGATCTGTTTCTGATAAAAGGGAACGTCTTTCTGAGCTGTGATGACTTTCTCTTCGTCGTCCTGCAGCATCAGGCGTTTGACAGGTCTGCCCTTTTCAAAGTGTTCCGTGACGATCTCCTCGACATCAGCGACGGTCACCTTCTTATAGAAGATGCCTTCGGGATAGATGACCATGACCGGACCGTAGTCGCAGGGGCCCATGCATCCCGTTTCGATGATGTTGATCTCGTTCGTCATCCCCTTTTGATCGAGGACTTCGTGAAACCGCTCTTTGATCTTCTGTGCGCCGGCGGAAACACAGCCGGAGCCACAGCAGATCAGCAGGTCAATACGTTTTAGTGACATTATAAAGCTCTCCTTCCTTAGTTGCCGGTAGCGACTACATAATCGGAGACTATTCTGCCATTAACGATGTGTTCCACGACTACTTTCTTGACTTTTTCGGGGCTCATGTTACCGTAGGTGATCTTTTCCTTACCTTCTTCGATAACGTCGACTACAGGTTCCATAGAAGAAAGCCCCTTCTCGCCTGTCTGTGTCACAAGGACATCGGTCAGGTTGCGGTTTGCGATCTCCTCCAGGAAGGTCTTCATCACTTCACGTGCACCCATTGCGATCCCGGATGTTCCCATCCCGACCACGATTTTCATGCGTACGTTTCCGCCACGAAGCTTCATTTCTTCCTGGGCTTTTTCACGGATTTTCTTAAGGTCTGCCAGTGTTTTCATCAGACATCCTCCATGTTTGTATTTTGTATTCCTTCATATAAAGATTGGTCTATGTATTCTATCACGTCCGGATAGGTGAGCGGGATATCTCCGAGCTCTTCTTTGATGGCGGCGGTATCGAAGAGGAAGGACTGCGACACGCATTTGTTTTGGTAGATCAGGTTGATATAGAAATCCACATCCGGGTGCCCCACGACTGCTCCGAGGAGAGTGTCTTTGAGGTTCCCGAGAGGCATCCTGTCTATATGATCAAGCTGAAAGTCGACTGTCATGACGGTGCCGAATCCGGGTTCGCTTGCCATCTTGAAGGAGCCGTTGCATAGCTCCGCGTTCTGTTTAAAAAGCGGTATCCCGAGCCCGACTTTCTTTTCGCGCTCGAGTTTACTCGTATAAAAGGGGTCCTGAGCCATCTGCATAGTCTGCGAATCCATTCCGCAACCGTCGTCTTCGACTATCAGCCGCAGCATGTTTTCCGGAACATTGTGGATCACACGCACCCTGATATGCTTGGCATCGGCTCTCACGGAGTTTTCGATGATGTCCAGGAGGTGCAATGATATATCTTGCATAAGTTCTGACTATCAGCTAAAGCGTTTCAGGATCTCGGAGATCTTGTCTTTGTTCTCGATCCGGCCATAAGCTTCCTCGCCGATGACGAAGACCGGGGCAAGGGAGCAGGCGCCTACGCAGCGAACTGCGCTCATGGTGAAAAGACCGTCCGGGGTTGTCTCGCCCATTTGGATATTCAACACTTCCGAAAGCATCTGGATCAGGCGCGGTGCTCCTTTGACGAAGCAGGCTGTTCCGGTGCAGACGTTGATGATGTACTTTCCGCGAGGCTTCATGGAAAAGAAGTTGTAAAAGGTCACGATCCCATAGATCTTGCTGGCGGGGATGTTCATCTCCGCGGCGATATACTCCTGAACTTCGATCGGCAGGTATCCGAAGATCTCCTGAGCGATCCTGAGTATCTCGATGACCGGGTTTTGCAGGTTCTTTTTCTCTTCGATGACTTTGTGCAGCCGTTCGTAAAGAGACATGTCAAACTGGGTTGAGGGAGTCATTTCTCCTCCTTGTATTCTATTTTTATATATCAATTCTTCTATCATCTAATCCGAGGGCTGCAAGGCGAAGCTCCCGCACGGTGGGCTCGTTGACGAGGATCGTCGAATATCCCGATCCCAGGTCACTCAGATAATGAGCGTCCGAACTGCGGATAAAAGCCTTGTCCACAAAGTATGGCTGGCGTGCTTTCCACTTGGCGATGTCGCATCTGGCAGTGATCCCAAAAGCATCGAAGACCGGATCATCCGGAATGAAGCCAAGCTGGCTGATGATGCTATTGGCACCCGCATCGACATGCGCCGGAACGACAAATCCATCATGGGCAAGGGCTTGCTCACAAAGCTCCCCTAATTCCCATAAGGACGAATTTGCCAACGCACGATTCTCCATTCTTATGATGTCCTCATTTTCGTCAATAACAACTTGATCTCCAAAGAAGTCCACGTCGTTCTGCATAGGTATCAACGAGTTATACAGCGCTTGATCAAAGCTGCGGGCTGCCTCGGAATCGTCAAAATAGACCAGAATATGGATCTCTTCCGCGCTCTGCACCTCGACTCCCCAGCTAAAAGCCAGTCCGGCAGCTCTGGCAACCTGTTCGTAGGCGGAGCAATTTGCCAGGCTGTTATGATCCGTGATGGCGATCCAATCCAGCCCGATCTCTTTTGCCCGGCTGACCAGGGCACTGGGTGACATTTCCAAGCCACCGCACGGGGACAGGACGGAGTGTATGTGCAGGTCTGCTTTGAAAGCGCGCATTAATTCTCGGTCAAAGCTCCAGCATTTTGTAGAGAGTTCCCGCTATATCGAAGGTCGGGAGCGAACTGCAGATCAGGCAGACGTTCTCTTCCAGCGCTTTCTCGACGACCGGTGCATCCGGGATGCTGTCTTTGGCGAAGATGATGACCGGTACTCCGGTCATTGATGCGACCGCGACGACGTTCATGTGCTTCATGATGGTGATCCAGGCTTGTTTCGGCTGGGCATTGCCCATCACGTCCGAAAGCATATCGGAGACATAAGCTCCGGTCAGTTCGATCTCAGCAGGGGAGAGCGCGGGGGTCAGGTTTTGCCCCTTGATCGCTTCCATAAAGGTATTTAGTTTGATTGCCATCTCATTTATCCTATGTTTATATTATAATTCTTCTTCGGGATCGTCCCCTTCCTCATCGCGGTTATGCCGTTTGAGGAGGACGACGCAGTCATCGATAGACGCGTGTCCCTGAACGATGTCCTCGGCAAGGGCATAGCAACTGGGGGAACCGCAAGCACTGCAGTTCAATCCCGGGAGGAGGATCAGGAACTCGTTTATCTTCTTCATTTTCTGGATCGCGCTCTTGATGTCCTTGTCCAGCTCGAGGATCGAGCGGGGAGCAAGAGGCGCGACATCGAACTCACCTTCATCGTGCAAGGCGGAAAGCGGTTCTTCGTCGAAGTTCCTCTCCGGCGCATCCTTGATCATCTTCTTGATCCGGCTCATGGCAACGAAAGGATTTTCGACGTTCAGGCATCCGCCAACGCACCCATTGGTGCAGCTTCGCAGGACGATATAGTCATACTGGTCGAGATAGTGATCTTCGACCCTGGAGAGTATATCCATGACGTTCTCGATGCCGTTGACGGAGAGCGCGCGAATATCTTCGCAGTCCACGAGTTCTGCTTGAACCCCGGAAAGCGCCCAGGTAAGACCTTTGCCGTAAGTCTCGATCTCTGCCGGGTTATTCTGCACCTTCTTCAGGTGTTCGCGAACCTTCCCATAGATCATCCCGATCGAGAAAGCTCCGTCCTGAAGATGCTTGTATGCTCCTTCCGGCTGGTGCACGGCAGTGACATGCGCGACGCAGGGCACGATCAGGAAGATACCCAGCTCATTATCCTTGAGGTTGCGTTCAGAGGCGATCTTCTCCCGCAGATAGCGGGTGAGGATGCTCATCGGAGCTTCTTGATGAAAGAGGTTGGGGAGCAGCGCGGGATATTTGACTTGGATCAGGCGAACTACAGCCGGGCAGTTCGAGGAGAGGATCGGGCGTTTATCCCGGTTTTCTCTGATGTATTCCCGGATCATTCGGATCATGAAATTGGTGACCATCGCCTCTTCGGCAACTTCGTCAAAACCAAGCTCATAAAGGGCTTGCTTGGCGACTCCGTAGCTGATGTCCTCCGTGAACTGACCGGCATAGGAGGTGGAGATGATCGCGACCTTATGTTTGAAATTCTTGAGCAGTTCGAGCGAGTCCGATCTCGGGATGATGGCATGGAACTGGCAGGCAGCGACGCAATTTCCGCAGTCTATGCAGCGGTTAGGGTCGATGACGGCTTTACGATCGCGCACCCGGATGGCTTCCGTGGGGCAGACGCGTACGCAGGCAGTGCATCCCGTGCAGTTATCCTCGAGGATCTGGATAGCGTGAAAGTACTTTTGTTCCTGGTTTTCCATCGCTCAGGCAAAGAAGATTATCAGTTCCAGTTTCGTGCTGCCACCCGCGGAGGAATTCAGCCGCATCCAGTCTGAGTTCTTTTTGATATTCGGCAGTCCCAGACCGGCGCCAAAGCCCATTTCGCGCACCAGATCATCCGCGGTGGAAAATCCGGGTTGCATGGCTTGTTCGATGTCCGCGATACCGGGACCGTTATCGATAAATGTGATGTGGATCAGTTCGTCGTAGATATTGGAGATCATCTTCCCGCCGTGGGAGTGTGCCGCGACGTTGATCTCGGCTTCATAGGATGCGACCGCGACCCGACGCAGGATCTCGGAATCCACGCCCAGTCTTTTGAGCAGGGTCTTGACCTCGGCGCTGCCTTTGCCGGCATTGTTGAAGTCCTTCTCCGGGACGGCGAATTCAAGCGTGACCTCAGCTTCGGGTTTGTCGGCGAAGAAGGTTTCGACAGCGGATTTATACAGTGGGTTCTGATTTAAATATTCAGCCATCTGTCACTCTTTGTCAGATCTTGCAGCTTCTAAGACCGGCGTTATACAGCAAGCCGCTGGAGCGATACATGGTCATCTTGGTGCGGAGCAGAGGGAGCCCGCGTTCCAGCGCCATGTCGATCAGCTCCTGAGAGGGGAGCTTACCCCGGACGAAAACTATCGCCGAGATATCTATCATATCCGACAGACGGATAACTTGTGTGTTTGCCAACCCGGTCAAGAGCAGGGTCGGCTCTTTGGTGCACATCAGTATATCACTGATCAGATCGGAAGCAAATGCGCAAGGCACAGGCTTTTCCATATCTGCATTGTTCGTAAGCAGTTCCGCTTCCAGAAGCGTGGCAACTTCTCTGAGTGTCATCAATTCTCACCTATAGTTCTTTATGAGGCACAGCTTTAGGGAGGGCTCACAAGTGTCAAGGAAAAAGGGATGCCCCGAGCTTACAAATAATTCTCTATCTTAGCTACAACGTATCAACCATAATTTCAAATAGTGTCACCGTTTTTTCAAATTGGTGTTTCCTGAGGGAGTGAGTATCACCGTTTTTTCAAATGGAGTATCACGCTTTTTTCAAATGATTTGTTTCATCGTTTTTTCAAATGCTCAGACTAAGCTATCTCATGCGAATATGTTAGTCGATTTTATACTGCAATCTGATCGGATGCTCATTTTTAGGGGTGAGTTTCACCTTTTTTTCAAATGGATTTCGCTAACCTATTGATCTGGATTGCCATAGCTGTTTAGCTCTCCCCATCTGGTACCCTTGAACATAATGCGGTTTCTTATGATATTGTGCAGAAAGGACTTGACCACGGTTGCGACAGGTTCTAAGTAGAACCCATAACTTAACAGTCGGGTAACCGAGAAGGAGATCAAGATGACCAAGCAAAACAAAAATCGCAAAGAGCAGGCAACGCTGGAGCAGATGCTGAAATCAGGCAGCCAGATCGTACTTATGAGAGAAGATGGTTCGGAGCAGCCAGTCGAAGCCCTGGCAGAGAAGAATGGGGTATTGAAGTTAGGATCGACCATGCGGGTGATCGAGATGGATAAAACTTACTTGGATAGCGCTGATACCGATGCCGATCCTGAGGTTGATGATCCAGGTGCAGATGACTTCCATTATAAGAGCTGGTGGAATCAATACCGGGGACCCTGGCTGCAGTCGGAGAAGATGACCGAGGAGGTGATCAAGACCAGAGTCGATGATGCCTGGGAATGCGGAGACTACAAAGAAGTGATCAACCTGATGGCAGAGCTGATCTGCAGACTTGAAAAGAAGTAACTGATCATTATCTAACAGATTAACCCGGTTCTACCGGGTTTTTATCTTTGGCAACTATTAGAAGGGCAGGGCAAGCAACTGGTACTTGGCGAGGTCAGCATCAAAGTTATTCCCGATGGCAAGGGTGATGGTTATCTGGGTGCCTTCCTGCTTGATATCGAATATATAAATGAAGCAGTTGCACTGGTTGGTCAGGATGATGTGAGGTATGACCTCGTATTCCTTATCCAGCTTGTGATTGATGTATTTATCATCATGGCAATTTGCAGGTGATGCCTGGGTGGTATCACCTAATCCAGAATCCTGATTATGCAACTCGTATAATAGCTTGGAGAGTGGCAGCCTCATGCTGGTATCCAGATGATTCAGGGCTATGGCTTCATTGGCTATCTTACTTCCCGTTACCACTCCATCAAGAATATGATTGCCGTAGATACAATCGTTCTGCAGTCCCCTGGCATCGAGCTTTCCGATAGTGCAGGTCTTGCCACTGAATGATCCGTTGGGATTACCTCGATTGTCCCAGATCTCATAGAAGCCGCAGTCGACTTCAGTTTCGATCAGGCAATCATAGTAGCCTGAGTTCTCGGTCTCGATTAGCTTGGTTCCCGACTGCCATTCGGCTCCGGGTCTGAGTAAGCGGATATCCACTCCCGATTGAGGTTTGCGTACTCCCTCTTCCATGATAAAGTAGCTGATTCCGTATTTGAACATTTATGCTCCTCTGTATTTATGGCTTTATGGTTTTCTGTATTTACGGCTAACTTGAAGTGATATCATCGCCATCGTCCTCGATGATGATGATTCCGAAGTCTATGTAGCCTGGTGATCCGATGTATCTGGATTCAAGTGAGAACTTCACCTTTTCGGGAAAGTCGTGCAGATCGTCCGGACACTTGGGGAACTGGGATACTGTGACCGGGAACTGGCTTCTGATCTCATTGTAGGCATTGTATTCCAGATAGAGATTACCTGTTGCGGTTATGAAGCTCATCAGGGTGTAGTACTCATCAGGATTGAGCACTGCCTGCAGGTCGAAAGAGTCTTCTCTATATTCTTCTCTCTGAGTGAGTTTGGAAGGATCAAAGGCATTCCGCTTCTCTATCCTGTACTTACGCTTGGGAGAGTACTCTACCTGCCCGTTGGAGCAGTTGAAGTAGTTAACGGATTGGGGTGTCTGCCGGATCAGTCTCCAGCCCTTCATAGCAGCCATGCTTTCACCTTATATTCATCATTTATGTAATCCCGCTCCAGTTCAGTTATTGCATAGACCAGGTTTCTTATCCTAATCTTAGACTGGATGGATAGGCTGTATTTGGATAACTGGTCGATGTTTGTTTCCAGGCTCCACTTGGAGTCATAGAAGCCGATCAGGTAGTCTTTGATTATACCCTGAAGTTGGGTAGTATCTCCTGCCAGGACATCGATGGTCTTGATCTCCGGCTTCTCCTGATTGCCACGCTTGGTTATGAAGGACACCACATCATCGTCTGCTATGTCTATTATAGCAGAGGAATAGGCATCCTTGTTCTTGAGTATGATCTGTCCGGCTGTATTGGTGAAGATGGTGGCATTGTAGAACATCAGCATGGCTTGCAGGACTTTGAGGTTATCGGTCTGCTCTGACTGACTGGTCTCATAGGACTTGCCGGGTTGGATACGGCTGGGAAAGATATTGCCATGACAGTGAGCTTCGATCCAGTGATTGACATAATGACCGCTACCATAGCTTCTGCCATCCAGAGAGCCGGTACTGCTGAGTCCCGTGAAGAGAGTATTGCTGGTGATGCCATTATCGGTAAAGAAGCTGAGGAACTCGTTATAAGCATTGTCTAAGGAAGTGAGGTCTTCCACCCAGTCGGTCTTCTCATCATACTCAGCTACTACCGGGCAGATACCATTATAGAAACGGAAGACCTTTCCTCTGAACCTGCCTTGATATCGGGTGGCAGCCGGACTGGGATAGGTAGCCTGGATCACCTTCTTATAGGCAAAGGCGAAGGTAACCTTGTTTCCGGGCGTATCGATGAGATATCCCCAATAAGGACCCGGCCAGCCTGAATTGTGATAGGAGTAGGTCCAGCCTCCGGGAGGATTGGGAAAGGCAAGCAGGTCATCAAAGTCAACATGGACTATGGTCAGAGCTTCACCCATAGGGATGTTCAGAGTCGGCAAAGTGAACTGATTAGTGTAGGGTATGGAGACAGGTATCTTCTGCTCAATATCCTGTAGGAAGTAACCCAGTATCCAGATCGGCTGATAACCTGCTGTAAGCGAATAGTAGTGAGTGAGATCGGAAAAGACAGACAACAGCTTGATCTTGTCATAACAGGTGAACTTGAGGATGCCGGTGCTGACATCGAAAGATAGTTGAGATGTGTCTATGATCCCCGTAAAGAACAGCAGATTATCCCGATAGACCTTCACTTCAAAGTGTGAGATGTAACGCTCATGCTCGTTTGATCCTGAGAGGATGTTGTTCTGTATCCAGGTAGTGGGGAAACACTCGAAGATGAGCCGTTTAGGTTCTCTGGAATAGTTGGATACTGCTTGAAGCTTATCGCCAGATACAGACAGAGTGATGATAGCTCTATTGGTGGCAGTATCGATCAGGCTGTGCTTGACCTGGTTATAGTCCATCGCATCGGTCTTGCCCTGAACAAAGTCTATTCTGAATAAATTAGACATAGTAATCCCACAATATCATACTCTACACTTCACTCCTAATCAGCTTACCCGTATCGGCTATCTGGGATACCTTAACCGGGTCATTGGATAAGGGATCGACATGGATGTCAAAGACAGGTTTGGACTCCATAACCTTCTCGGTAAGGGTTATCATCTGATCCCGCATTTCGCTCATTATATTGAGCAGCGCAGTTATACTACCACTTCCACTTATACCGCCACCTGATGCGTAATATGAGCCGATGTTGGCAGGAATAGGCACTGATGGAACTGGCATCCCGGCAAAGGCAAGCTTCACCGATTCGATGGGAGCAAAGTTGAGGAAGTCGAAGAGGTTCCTGCCCAGTGCCTTGACCCTGTCCTTGGCGGTGATATACTCCTCACCTTCGGCTTCAATCAGGATACCACCTTCAATATGGGACTTACCTACTAAGAGACCACCAGTGGCTGCCTTTGGTGGTTCAGTGCTAGAGATCACCGCTACATTGGCAAGACCAGCCGCCACTGCAGCAGCGGCAGCAGCAACCGCCAGACCGGGTCCTACGACCGGGATACCCACCATTGCCTTGTAAGCTGCAGTAGCTGATGAATAAGTATCCATCATAGCTTGGGCTACGGCAAGGGTCTTCCAGAGGGCAAAGCCTTTCTTTCCGAATACCTCGGTTGCCTTTGCCAGGTTACCCAGCATCTGAGATACGCCTTCAAAGTGCTTCTGGTCATACTGGTCTCTGATCCTGGACTTAGCCATCTCGGTCTGTTGAGTGATCTGCTGTTCGGTAAAGCCGGCAGCAAGCAGCTTCTCCCTGCGCTTGGCATAATACTGGTCGATAGCCCTAAGCTCTGCCTCATAAGTATTGCCAGTCAACTCCAAACCACGATTCACAAACTCATACCGGGTATCTGCCAGCTCCTCCTGCCTACGCTGTTCCTCTTCTGCCAGGCGTTGCTGTTCCCGGGCAGTGGCTTCGGCTATGCGCTTGGCTTCCTGAGCTTCCGCTTCCAGTTTCTTGGTTCGGGCATCGGCAGCTTCAGTTGCCACCCTGACTGACTCATCGGCATAGTGATCCCTGATGGATTGAAGTAGAGTCTCTGAGGCTCCGAGCGACTGAGCCTTGGCAAGTTCAGCATCCCGCTCAATCTCCAACTCACGCTGCTTACGGGCAACCAGGTCGTCTATTGCCAGGGTATCATATCTCTGCTGCAGTTGAGCCAACTGCTCCAGTTTACGCTGACGCTCATCATAGTCATTGCCTGCATTACTTCCACCGCCACCAGAACCTGAGGTCGGAGTAAAGGTCAGGTCGGGAGCATCAAGCATAGCTTGGCGATATGCGGCACCTATCTGTTGCAGGTCGCTCTTAGCAGCTCTCAATTGTCCATGCAAAGCACTGAACTGGTTGAGCCGTCTTTCTAACTTGAGCCACTCTCCATCATTACCGAAGTAGGTAGCAGGATTGAAGCCCATGGCATTGCGGTCACTGGTCAGAAACTCCCAGTCGACTGAGTTCATCAACTGCTGTTTACGGGCGCGGACCCTGTCCACCTCAGCCTGTTGAGAGTCGATCTGGATTTGCAGTTCGGCTACCTTCCTGATCTGAGCATTATACTTCTCTCCATAGACCTCGGCTATCTTCTTCTGCACCAGGGCATCTGAAGCGTTACGCAAAGCAGTTGCCAGGTTATTGTAGGATGAAGTCTCGAGGTTGATATTGCCTATGTATTCCGAGTAGTTTTCATTAAGTGACCTGATGATGTTCTTCATCTCGGTTTTATCGGCATTGGCAAGGGTGGTCTGTGAGCGCAGTTCCAAGAGCCGATTAGCCAGGAGAGAGAACTTCTCGGCCTCCACTGACACCTGCTTTCCACAGTCTTTGATCTCATCGTTCATGGACTTCTGAGCAGTTGTAACAGCATCAGTCTTGACCGAAGCTGCTGCCAGTCCCAGTCCCAGTGCAGACAGAGCACCCACCGCAACTCCAATGATTCCTGCCACCGGGTTCATGGCTACACGCAGCGCATGGTAGGCAGCAGTCAGAGCAGTGATCGCAGTAGTAATAGTGCCAATCAAAGGTAAAGCTATCACGATCCCAGCAACGAAACCTTGCATGACCGGAGACAGGCTCTGATAGGCATCCATCAGCCACCGCAGACCAGACAACAAAGGATTAATCAGGACTGTCAGCATATCGCCTACAGTCTCCTGGATATCTCCCCAGGCATTGGCATTCTGCAGACGCAGATCAGCCAGGGCAGTAGCAGTTCCGCCATAGTCCTCACCCAGCTTCTCGACTAGATAAGATACACCTTCGGTCTTAAGCCGGGTATCATCAAGCTCGATACCATATCTGCCTAACATCTCGGTGTGTCCGTTCAGGGCACGACCCATGAGGTCAAAGGCTGATTCCAAACTCATTCCGGTAGCTTTATTGGCTTCAGTAAAGTCCAGGAGTAATGGCACAAGCTGTTGTATCTCATCCTTGTTCAGTTTGAAGGTCTGGGACAGTTTGGACATCAGAGCCAGCAGCTGATCATCCTCGAAGTTGGTCACTTCCTGCATCGAGGAAGCGAACTTACTCATCTCAGATGCTGCTTCTCCAAAGGCTATAGAAGCCAGCTTGAACGACTGCCGCTGACCCAAAGAAGCATCCAACAGTCCATTCATCGAACGCACCAGACCACCGACTACCTGGATCACTCCATCGACAGCAATCTTCACATCTCTAATAGTAGCTAATGCTTGTTCTGCCGATAGCTTAACCGAAACAGGCTTCTCCACCACAGATTGGGCGGACTGTGCCTCCTGCTTGACTTCGGCAAGCTTGACATTGGCATCGTCAGTGACGAGGATGAGTTTGAAAGTTAGGTCAGGCATTAATAATTGCGGATAAGTAACTCAGTTTCAGTCTGAAAAGCACCGGAGACGGTGTATTGCGCTTCTACTTCATCAATGGTGAAGCCTTGGTAGAGTGTGCGGATGTAGGGATCATTATTATAAGATAACAAGAACTTCCCTTTGATGTTCTTCAGTGCGGCTGCCAGTTCTTCATGCTTGGTAAAGGCATCAGCGTCTTCTCTGTCATATAAATGTTCCTTTGTGTAGTAGGGTGGATCAAGATAGAAGAAGGTATTGGGTGTATCAAAGCGGGCAATGATCCTCTCAAAGTCCTGCTTTTCGATGATTACCTGTTGTAGCCGTTCTGAAGCTGCTTTCACCTTCTCCAGATTCCGCAGTGGCATGTATTTATAGCCCTGCATGATGCAGAAGTTCTTTGACCGTGAGCCATAGCTGCAGGATAACTGGAAGTAGAAACGGATAGCCCGTTCAAGCTCAGTTCTGGGCTCATGTTGGGTAAATGTGTCGAACATCTCCCTCGATACCAAGTACTGGTTCAACTCCGTCACAAACGCTTCAGGATGCTGTTTGATATAGCGCCAGAAGTTCACCAGATCACCATTGATGTCGTTATAGACTTCAGTGTATCTACTCTTATTGGATAACTGCCAGTTTTCCTTGTTGGGACTCTTCCCGAATAGTATCCAGGCTGCACCACCAAAGACTTCACAGTAAATGTCATGCTTGGGGATCATGGGGAGGATCTTCTTTCGCAGGAGACGCTTGCCACCTACCCAGGAGATGATGCTGTTCATTGCACCTCCAATGGGAAGTTGGCGATAATCACTTCATTGAACTCGGATTTACCTTCCTTGCGGTTGATGCCCTTGGTTCTGGTGACATGCTTGATGTCATAGCCCTTGTATAGCTTCAGCACTTCCGGGTTGTCATCATAGGAGAGGATGAACCTGCCTTTGATATTCTTCAGGATGTCTCTCAGGGCTTCATGACTGAACTGCTTGGAGTTCTCATAAGTATAGCCAAGCATGTAAGGTGGGTCACAGTAGAAGAAGTTGCTCTTGGTATCATACTTCTCAATCACCTTCTCATAGGAGAGATTCTCGATGATGACCATGTCCAGACGCTTGTGCAGCTCTTTGATGCGTTCCAGACGGTTATACATACTGGAGGTGCCACGCTTCTGAGAAGTGCCGAAGCTATCCCCTTTGCTTCCAAATGATCTGGTAATCAGGAACATGAACCTAGCCGCTCTCTGTATCTCGGTTAAGCCTTCCTGCTTGAGGATATCGCCAAATAGCTTACGACTGGCTACCAACCAGTCCAGTTCTTTGATCAACTCATCGGGATGATACTTCACCTGTAGGAAGAGATTGACCAGGCGATAATCGAGATCGTTATAGACCTCAAGATCGCCCCATTTGTCTTTGTAAAGCAGCATCCAGGCAGCCCCACCGAAGGGTTCGATGTAGCCCTGAATGTCCTTGGGTACGTATTGCGATATAGTTTTGCGGAGTAGTCGTTTACCTCCGATCCATCCGATCAATGCATCCATTAGAAGTCTCCTTTTGGATCAGCCAGGCAGAGCCGCAGGTACAGTTCTGGCAGGGTCAGACTATCGAAATCCTCATTAGTAAAGCCGATTTTACGCAGGATCATTTCGAACCTCTCGTAGGGGTAGCGGGACTGGCTTTGACCGCCAATCCGAAACTCCCGAGCCAACCTTTGAACCTCTCGCTGTTGGCTCTGATATAGACGAAAAAAGCCGAGATGTACTCCAACGCTTCAAGTGCATCCATATTGTCCGGGTCCTGGCTGGAGATGATGCGGATAAGCTCCTTGTCCACTTCTGATTGGGATATCAGTTCAAGCAGTTCCACTTCCGATACCTTGGTCACCTTGCCGGAGAGGAAGTCCTCAAGCTTGGCTTTGAGAGTTTGGTTGGAGATGGTCAGGCTGAGGATCTGCCGTAGTTGGTTATAGCTTAGTTTGGGTTCAGTTTTCATATTGTGCCGTCCTTATTGGTTGAAGAACATCTTGATGGCAACGCCGATCAGCATAAAGAACTGGGAGGTGGAGACACCCAGGAGTATTTTCATGTTCGTCTCCACTCTCGCCATTCTGGTCACCAATGAGTTATTGCTGTTTCCGTTGCCGTAGATCTCTTCATGTACACTGTCTATCTTGTCTTTAATCTCAGGTTTACATTGGCAATCCATGTTCTTGTCCTTGGTTGTTGGTTTATGTTGTTAGGTTCCGGCAGGAATGTCCTTGAGGACAAAGATCTTGCCGTTGGTGATGCCGGAGAACTCGGTGGAGATGACTACCGAGAACAGCCCGTCAGCTTCTCCCGACCAGTCGACTGTCCAGCGCAAACCATTGAAGATCACCACCCGGTCGAAGGCTTTGGAGACTACTACGATTGTGGTGTTACGTCCCATGAACAGGCTGCTTTCGAGGAAGTTCTTCTGCTTGTTGGACAGACCTACGATGCTCAGTTCCGCAGTAGAGGTGCGCTTACCGGGCAGGGTATAGTTGCGGGTCTTGAGCTTGGTGATCTTGGAGTCGGTCTTACCGGGCTTTTCAGCCAGTTCTCCCATCATGTCGAAGTTGGTGTTCAGTTCGGTCTTGACTGCGCTTTGGGTCGCATAGAGGGTGGCGATATCCGTCTCGGTATAGTTGCCTATCCCGAAGTAGATATCATCTGCCACCATCACATCAACCAGAGAGACGAAGTGCATATCCGTCTCGGTCATGGGAGCCGGATAAGTAGGCGGTTGAATGGGCTGGGGCATCAGAACACTCCCTTGATGGCTTTACCGATAGAGAACAGCCACTTGCGGTTGTGGAAGACGTATTCGATAGCTCCCCCGAGGGTGCCGAACACCTTCATGACCAGACCGGTCTGCTTGGCAGGCAGGCTCTTGGTAGCCCGCTCGACTGCCAACTGCTTCTTGGCATAGTCATCAAGGTTCTTGGTAGCCGGGTTGGTCTTGATATCCTGAATGATGTCCAGGATGATCGCCAGAGCCGAGTTGATCTTGGTCTTGTCCAGGCTCTTGCCAGTGACACGGAAGATGATCCAGACAATGATGGTAGTCAAGAGTCCGAGGATGAAGGCTTGGTTTTGGATGATGAAGTCCATGAATGCTCCTTTGTTACTTTACTTCAATTACTAAAGTTTATAGAAGATGAGGTTGGCTACACTGGCTGTTCCGGCAACCGCCCGTCGGATATAGAAGGTTCTTTGGCTGTAAACGGGGATCACGATGGGAACACCGACCGGGACAGTGGCATAGGAGTTATTGGCATTGCTGTTATCGGCTCGTACACCGATACCACCCGTGGCTGGGATCAGCACCACTTCCACAGTTCCACTGGGGACAGCAATAGCTTTCCAGAGGGTATCTGCAGATGGACTGTAGGTCATACAGGAGAAGCCCTTGTTCATCTGGATGGCGATCTTGCGGGTATCCACAGGCAGGGTGTACTGGGCAAACAGGTTCAGGGCGATAAGGCAGAGAAAGCCTATCAGCACCAAGGCTAAGACAGTGATCTTCATTAGTACCTCCTTATACGACATGGAATATCTTGATAAAGTTGGGGATGTAAGTGATACCGGGACGGATGCGGATGTACCAGTGGTACTTCCAATCACTTCCATGGTGTTCCACCTTGAGTTCGGCATCGGTACGGTAACCGATGATGATAAACTTTGAGAGTCCGCCGATGATATAGTCATCCGGCATCAGCCTGGCTTTGACGGGGATACCTGCGAAGGACATGTTACCGCCCTCAAGTAAGAGGCGATCTCCGGCTGCGGTCTCACGTTTGGCGATTTCAGATCGGATGCGGATGAGGTCTTTCTGGGAGACATAGAACTTGAAGCTCTCCTGCTCTTCCAGTATCTCATCGGAGAAGGCAAGCAGAGCGGCTTCAAAGCGTTCGGCAAAGGTGACATAGGTATCGTTATCGATCTCGGTCACATCAGTGGCAGTGGTGGCGAGTTTGATGATGCCGTTTAAAGCTTTGAGTTTATCGGTGCCGGAGGCTCTGTCACCCTTGAACAGGAGCAGGCGCATGGCTTTCTCGGTCTTCTTGGCGATGTGGTTCTCCACATAGGCACCGAAGGCATCTTCGCCGTACTTGTCCTTATAGAACTCCACAACATCCCTGCCTAAGGTGAACTCGGCATTGAGTATCCCGGTGGGGACAGAGAGATCGGCAGTGGAGACACCCTGAGCCGTCAGTGCGCCATCCAGGCTGTTCTTGAAGACCAGGTCATCGATCAGCCCGACATCGATCTTCTCGTCTTTGAGTAAGGGAATGACCGAGATATCGGAGAGGGTATCTCCGGGCTGGCTACCGATCACTTCATCGATAAACAACGAAGTGGTATTGGCGGTCAGGATGTTCATGGCTTTACCGGAATCGACATCCGAGATGCCTTTGTAGATTTCACGGTGAGAAGCTTTGACTACTATCTTGTTACCATCGATGGTCACTTCGCGGTCAAAGTTAGACTTGTTCTCATCGGGTTCACCTGGTATGCTCTTGGAGATAGCACGAGACATGGTCACTGACAGGTCTTTGAGGCTCTTCTCAATGCTGTGGATGGCATCACCGAGCATGACGTTACCGCTGCTCTTTTCGATCTCGGTTATCTTCTCTGAGATGGCTGTGATCCCTTTCTGCAGCTCGGTGTTGTTGTTTTGCTCCGCTACCTTACGTAAGGAGTTGAGTTCGTTCTTGATCTCTGTCAGGCTAGCTTCGGCATTGCGGTAGTCATCGGCTCTGCCATAGATGGAGACACCCTTGAACTCGCCTTTCTCGACCTTCTGCCATAGATCACTCTGGAGGTTTTCGCACTTGAGTACCTGCACCCAGGCACCGACTTTGGTGTCCGGGTAATGCTCTTTGTCAGCCGTTTTGAGGATGTAGTTCTCTACTACGCTGAACTCCGGTACTGGCTGCATGTTGTGATTCACATCGCACTTGCCGACCAGTCCGTGCTTGGCAAAGTGGTCACAGGCTTTCTGTATCTCATCTTTTGAGTAGAAGTCGCCCTGGCTGTCCTGGATATCCGGCTCCATCAGGGTAACGTATAGCCGTCCCTGAGTGCCTGATGTCTCACTCTTGAACTTGGTGGAGTTGACTTTGTGTTCAAAGCTCCGTCCGGAAGCGTTCTTGACCACAAAGCCCTTCTGATTGGCGGGAGTCATTTCCCCGAAGAGGAGCGAGACTAACTCGACCTCTACGTTGCGCAGTTCTCCCTTCTGCACGATCTTGCTCTTGGTTCCGAAGATATTCACTGTACCTCCTTAGGGTTAGTGATGGGTTGTAGATTGCTGGTTTGCTGTTTGAAATATTGCATAATATGGCTCGTGTTATAGATTGCGATTCTGCATAAAGAGTTGCTCATCCGCAGATTGAAGCTTCTCGGTGAGATTGCCGAAATTGAAGTCGTCCGGAGTGAGGTTCCACCCGAACTCAAAGTTGAACTCTATTGCCAGGGTGAGTGCCAGGCGATTCTGCAGCGGCTTGACTACGAAGTGGTAGAACATCAGCATATCGCTCTTGTTATCGCCACCAAGCTGCCCTGGGATAAGCTGGGAGACAATCCTTGCAGGGACCCGGTGATAAGCGAAGATACCTTCTCTCAGGTCTTTCTTAAGGGTGATGAAGCCACCTTCTCTGTCCTGTTGACGCAGTGGTTCGAGGCGTATCTTCACGTCCCGGCTCTCGCTCTCGATCAGGACAGTAGAATGGCTCTTGGCATTGCCTTTGACCTCAGTGAGAGCCTTCTCAATCTCGGTATAGGCATCGGTCAGTACTTCATTTCCCTGCTCATCAGTTACAGTGCCATCACGTAGAGTTCCACCCTCCACTATTACGAAATAGTCGATCATGAGACCGTTCTTGAAGTTGTTGTAGTCGAAGGTCTTGATCTCAGAAAGTATCTCGACATTGATAGCTATCGGCAGGCAGGCTAAGCCCCAGGCATTACTCTTGTGGGTACTCTTCTTGATGTGGATGATGTCGGCATAGGCGAAGTCCTTCTTCTGGTTGTTCTTCACCTGGATGTAGTTGGGTCGAAAGAAGCCGAACTCGTCATAGTTCTCCACGATCTGCACTTCGCTGGGCAGCATGCGTTCCAGTCCCATCCACTGACCCTGAGCATTACGCATCTTGATCAGGAAGCCATTACCACAGGCGAGATAGAACTTGATCATCTCTGCCAGGATAGTGGTCTGGTCTTCACAGGCAGGAAACTCGGCAGCTTCCATCCACGACTTGACCTGGCTGTTCTTGCAGTCGAACTCCATCACAGTTGCCATAGAAAGAGCATCCACACAACCGGAGTGGTACTCATCGGTATCCAGGAGGTTGAGCAGATTACCCATAGAATAGGGCTGAGAGACTACTTTCTTAGTCTCTGCTGCTTTGGAGATCAGTTGCTTACCGACTCTACTCAGTTTGGATAAGTCAATCGGCTCAGGCTTGTATTTGGTCTCCAGGAGACCAGCAGCAGAGCTTATTGCCAGGTTATAGCCACCCAGTCGCATTACTCTCATGCAGAGGCTCCAGTTCCTGCCTTGAGCAGATCGATCTTGGCAATGCGTACAAGACGAGTGCCATCGATGCGGCTGGTATAATACTCCACACTGGGCAGGTCCCGGTTCATCAGCTTGAGGTAGAAACTCCGAAACTTCTCTTTGAGTTGGTACAAGTCGGAATCTGGATCAGATACGTTCTGTGCATTGACGATTAGGAAGACTGTCCATGCCAGATCAGTACTCACATACTGTCTGGAAGTGCCATTCTTGCCTGTCTCTGAGTCGAGAATCACGATGGCACAAGGCAACTGCTTGGGGATAGCATCTTTGTTGAACTGGATGGTGGGGATATCAGAAAACTTCAATGCATCGACTATCCGATTCCGGTCTGCGATAAACTTCTCATGAGCGGTCATAGATTCACCTCTATATCGTTCAATTGTTGGTATATCCATTGCTCCCGGTTGGCGATAACCTCAGCAAACACATTACGGGCAGCGATGCCTTCCCGTTTGATCTTGCCCCGGATGAGATATGCGATCTCGGCTACGGTCAGTAGCTTACCTGTCTCTTTATCAGTCCAAGATAGGTGCTTGCGTTCGACCCAGGCGATAAGTGGAGCAATAGGAGTCCAGGAAGGCACTTTGCCGCCCAAAACGAAAGGTTCATGACGCACATTGGAGCCTACTCTGAGGATCATGGCATCAGGACTGGTCTCGACCAGATAGCCGGCATTGCCATAGAAATCGCCCTTATCGTAAATCTGCTGTGCCAGTATCTCCTTGCGGGACTCGGCATCGATTACAGAACCGATTAAATGCAGTCGGCTATCCAAGGCTGCATAGATAGCCAGGTAGATCTCCCGCATCAGTTCATCCGTAGGGGCAGACCTGCGTGTCTGCCCTTCTGTATTGTCGGTCATCAGATCACTCCCACCCGGATCACTCTCGGGGGTCTGGGTTTAAGCTCCTCAAGCCGAAGTAAACCTGTAGGGCTGAGATACTCTCGAAGCCCGGTCAGTGCTCTCAGCTCAAGGTTAGCTTTGAATGCGTCAATTTCGCTCCCTGTGAGCAACTCGGTGGCAGACTGGTCTAATCCTACGGTCTTGACTATTCCCTCGCCCAGGGTCTTCAAATTGAGAAACTCACAAGTGCTGTGCAGCATCAGGAAAGAGAACCCAAAACGAAAAGAGACACAGAATGGATCATCCTCAGGCATGTCTTCCTGGATTGCCCTAGTATAATGTTCAGGTAGAACAACCGAACGAACCATCTCCAGAACCAGTGTCTGATGTTCTTTGAAGATGCAGTTATCAGCCATTTCCTTGGGCAAATTGAGTATAGCCAGCATGGCATCAATCTCGACCGGGATCGGTATCACTTACCTTTCCTCATCAGTTCAGATAGCTCTATCGCTCTGCGACCAACCTGCTTTGCCCACTTGGAGGCAAGCATACCATTGGCAGCTCGTTCCCAGTCTCCGGCAGCTATATAAGCCAGCGTGTTGTTGAAACCAAGCAGCCCACCGATACCCAGATTGAAACACATGTTCAGCAGCACCGATTTGCGGACTTCATCCATAGCATTGTATATCTCTGGAATCTCATCCAAAAGCTGTTTCTCGCAGTTCTGGATATCATTCTCCAAGAGCACATAAGCTTCGGTCTGGGAAATACCACAGTCATCGAGATTGCGGCCAATGCCGATGGTCAGCTTACCTGCAGTGCAGCGGTATGGCTTGAGCCTCAGACCTTCGTGTCTAACCAGTTGTTCTTTGATGCGTTCCAACAGTGTGGCTTCCATCGTATCTCCTTGCGAGTAGTATTGGATACTCTATCTGGAGCAAGGAAGCCACTACCCTGTATTAACACAAATACGGATGCATAAGGATGCGACAGAAAAGTAGAATAGAAAAAAAAGGACAGTCATTGCTTATTGTGAAAAACACACAATGACTGTCCTTAAAGGGATTTACTTGGAAATCATCTATTTAATAGTTATTATGGGCATCTGCTCCTTGTATTCTGGGTCCATTATGGATAGCTGCTTTCTAATAATTGATCTTTTATAGATTGCTGGGGCAAGACAGTATTTTTGGAAGTCCTCTTTTGTCAGATCGTCCTTAGTTTGAACATGAGGGAATAGTAACTTAAGGTAAGCAGTCGTAAGCTTTATAACAGCTTTCACGTCCCTTGTGTCGGCATTCTTTGGGATTTCAAGCATATCATTCACAATCATAGCATAATCACCGATCTCGCGGAGTTTATGGAGAATCTCAGAAAAATACTCCACATTAAGAGTTTGACCCTTGACTTTAATATCCTCAGTAATTCTAACTAGTTCCCACCCTTCAATGAAACCATGGAATCTGTCTAATAGAGCAGATGATTTAAATATTGTAGGCAATCCAGAAAAATAGGAACTATTGACAGGTCTATAAAACTCGTTTAGTTGAATATTACCTAACAACATTAATCCAGAATTGGATACACCTCTATAATCGGCAACAGTATATGTTCCAGACTCTAAGTAGTTTTTTAACGCACCCTGAATCTCATTCTCATCAGTAAACTTAATTGTTTCAATCTCATCAAGTGCAACAAAATCATACAACTTCAACAATCCTGGTGTTTTTCTTTGCATGTCATATAAGAGCTTGGCTCGTGAGACGACCCCCCCACTAACAAGCCACCCATACTTGCTTAAATTTCCAAAAACGTATGACTTACCCGTACCTTTGGGGGCAAGCTCAATCATGTTTACATTGGGTTCGACATGAATAATCAACCTACTCAAGAAGAGTAATTTCCTTGATAAGGTGAAGCTCTGCGACGGATTGTCTGAGTTTTGATAATCTGGATTATATTCCATTGACCTAATTAACAGATCAACCCAATCTCCTACCGAAAATTCTTTGCGAGCTTCTTTGTAATAGTCCACATCAACATCATAAGGATTGAAAGCCTTAAAGTCAATCAATTCAATATGTCCCGGAACTTTGTCGATTGGTGGTTTGTATATAATCGTTATAACTCCCCAAACTTCACCATCCTTCAATTCTACATGCTTCTTTGCTATATAGTCTGGAATTAATCCTTCAGTGATTTTTATCCCAAGATCAGGTATAGCGAATCTTAGCAAATTGTTCTTTATATCCGTCTCTATTAAGAGTCTGGACAATATAACTAATTCTTCTTTGTTAACTCGCAACCTGCTTTTGATATTGCTGTTTTTGTTGGGAATATGTTCTTTTAAAAAATCGCTGATTGCATGAGTGTCAAGATTCCCATAACTATCAGAGTACTTTGCAATTAACCAGTCTTTTATGAACGAAGGTAGTATCTTTCCGGAAAAAACACTATATCTATCAGGAGTTTTATACACAGATTCAGCAGGGAATGCTGATCTGATTTTACTGTCGAGAATCTGGTTCATATTAAATCTCTCTCTTTCATTCCGCCTATTAACTTAACTGAATATTCATGAATAACAGTATCTACTTCTAGTTTAATCATGTAATCACCTGGCTTAAAGTGGCTACTAATATTTGCATGCCATAAACCTCCATCATAATACATAGGAATACTTACACATTTTGAAGTAAGCTCAAGTTTTAGTGACACAATATTGGGAGATGGACATATTTCGAAGCTAACAATAGGCTTCTTTACATTAATCTCTGCGGATAATAGCTTCACAACAAATTGCCCCACAGGAACTTGCTTTTTGATTTTTATGAAAGGGATCATTACTTCTTCCGGTGTACATCCACCATGTACTTCACGATAAGGCACATTAAACAAAGAATTATGAGTTAATGACATAACAATGTTGCTTCCATTTGAGTCCGTCACAGACAACAATTCATGGTCTTCCGCATATGCACTATTAGAAAAGAAATAACGCCCATCGTGTTCGGCATTTTGAATATTATATTTCTTTTCTATGCCATATTTTTTTTGTGATAGGAATGTAAAACCATGATCCGACACAATCCAAAACTCATCATCTTTCCCAATGCTAAATATTTTTGTCGCAATACTCTTGACTAGATCAATCTCTCTAACTAAGTCATTTGGATGCTTATATGGACACTGATTGTGGATGTATTGATCTAAAAGATTGATTTTGACTGCGGAATCATATCTGTTATATTGAGTTGTGCTTGGTAATTTGCAGCTCGAGATAACCACTTCGTCAATACTATAACCAGAACTTTGCGCTACTACGAAAAGTGCTTTCAACAAAACGGGTAACCATTCGATTCCTAATCCATCAACCCAAACAATTTGGCTTTCAGATATATCAGGTCTTCTTGAAAATAGCTCATGATACCAGGTCCAGAATGATTCATGGTCTTTAGACACATCACTGAGAATCTCAGATAATACCCCACTCTTCTCATTTCTGGCTTTGCTCTGAACATACTCCTTAAAGTAATTTGTAATCCAATCCTCTTTATGGATTGCTACATCCCATTTTGCATAAGAATAAAACTCAGGGTATATGGGTTGAATCGTATCCCAGAATATTGGTTCATCATGGGTTGTAGTCTTTGAATAAACACTGACCAATACTTCTTTTTCGGCATTAGTTACAGCTGTGAAACATAATAATTTCGTTTGAAAGGGCATCTGTGTGACTAAAATGGCTTCCAGCTTTTTCTGTAGTTTTTCTTCATCAGGAAGCGTGATCGTTGCAAAATGTCTGTAAATAAAGTCAATTATCTTTCTGCGGTCATATAGATCAGGAGTTCTTGGGATATCCCATGTAAAAATACTAAACCAAAGCTCATTCAAGAAATCGAGCAAATGGAATCCACCCGTACTTTTTGAAAGCACACTCTTAAGGTACTGCCCGACGATAATATAATCGTCAGTCACTAGCTTCGACACTAGCCAAGTTTTTAGTTTCCCATTCTCAGAGTCATTGCTGACAAGTAATGAGACTATTTTTTCATCATCTAATTCTGAGACATCATGGACATTTAGAATTATGCTGTACAATGCCTCTTCTGTAATACTGCATAATCCTTTGTTGTTAATGTACTTTATCATATTTTCCGCAAATTCTGAGTCTTCATCCTTGAATACCATAGCTAACTCAATATCGTAAATTTCCCTCAATACATCAGAATAAGACACGATATCACGTTTGTCTATATATTCATCTGGTTGAAATTCTATAGACTTATGAAAAAGAAGTGCTGAGGTACAATACACAGTATTCGTTATAGGCTTACTCCATAGCTTGAACCAATCTGATGAAGATGATACTATGGTTTTATTAACGATGAGATCTTTATTTTGGGGAAACATATGAATGGGTAGATGCTTTACGACAATGTGTTCGTCGGTTGATCCGCAAAGATGATAAACATCTGGCCAGTTTGCTTTTCTACTAAATGAATTATAAAACTGAGACTTAAATCTTTGAGAAAGACCAACAATAGGAATGAATATTCTGTATGATGCCATTGACATTTGTTGTGCTAAGCTATTAAGAACATTATTGAATTCGTCTTTCTTTGAAAATCTTAAGACTTCGGAAAGGGGAATAAGAGCAGTAGTTTGATTAATCTGCTTAACAGTGTTAATTATCAGGTCTACTGAAGGCCATCCATCAGCGTGTGGAAGTAGGGCATCAATTTTGACAAGAGGAGTCTTGTTTTTGATAAAGTGATTAACTAGTAGTCTCAGTTCATTAAAGGTGGGCACAAGGATAAAACGAATTGGAAATCTATTCAAGGTAGCTGATGTTGTATTGTTCATATCATCATTCAACGCAGCGATCAACTTGCTAATGTCATTGAATTCTTGCACTCTGTACATAATCAATGCTCCAGGTATCTTTCGATAATGTAGGATACAGAACCTGGGAATAATTCAAACATAGCTATCATAATCTCAAGATAGTCACTCTGGTTATCCTGTACAATTTTGATTGCTTTTTCTTTTTGCACCTTACTAACAGAATCGCTGAATCGGGTAGAGTCATCCCCAGGATTAGTTTCGGTTGTGTTTCCATTTCCACCATTTTTATCCCCGTTATCTTGCCCTTCGTTAGCCCCCAACTTGATTTCGGCATCCAGGGAATACTCTAAAACTGCTATTTTTACCTTATCTTCATTCCATCCATACACATCAACATTCTCAGGCATTTTCTGCTTCACATAATTCCACACTAATGCAACTTCTGATTTGGAGTAATTTGGATTTATCGAATTGATCCATTTGTGGAAAAGTGCTGCGGCATCTTGCTGCAAAGCTTCTTTAATCTCAAATGACAATGCATCAAGTTCATTCAGCAACGTAACAATATCCGCGTTGGTTAAATCAACATCAGTGCTTTGTACGAATTCAGCTAGTTTATCGATGGTCTTTTCTATGAGGGAGTTACATGTTTTGTATACCCAGATTGGATAGCCAATTATGTTTATCCATTCCCTAATCTTCCACCTCGTGTTTTGAATGCCTTTTACTGCTTCAATTCCAAAAATATCTACTAATAGAGAGCAGAGCTTGTTTTCCTCAGGAGACCCTAATCTAATGGGAAAACTGTAGACTTGAGGACTTCCAGCTTCCCAATATTTGAATATCTTTTCAATCAACTCTAACATCCTCGCTGAGTCGATTGGTACACCTTTGCCAACTTCATAAAATACTCCAGCATACTTTCGAAGAATGAATCCAAGAAGTGCGTATGTAATTGTATTGCCATAGTATCCATAAGGAGGCTCTCTCAAAAAACTTATAAGCTCGGCAAGTTCAAATGAAGTCACCCCTTGTAAGGTAGATAATTTATCATCGATACCTACGCTAACAAAACTGGTTGGGTGTTGTCCAAAACTTTTCAGTAAGTTCAAGTTTTCATCGACTATGTATTGATCATTTTTTGCTTGTACTATGGTTTTTAGAGTCCCATAAGAGCCAGAGCACTTTTCAACTACATCGCTTAGGGTTGGAGAGGCAAGGAAATTAGCTGCAGCTTGCTTTGCTCTTTTCGTTTCCCAGATTGATTTTGTGGTTTTATCTGCAAGAGTATCGAATCCCTTGTAAAAAATTATGGGAGCGATTCTCGTGTTAATTGACAGTCCGAATGCAGATAATAGAACTTGGTAATTAGTTAGACCCTGGCCCGGCACAACATAAAAAATGTTCAAATAGCTATTTCTAACTTCTTGAATCCACTTATCCACTATATCATCAGCATTCCGCTTATAAGCAGCTTGATCATCTTTGTAGTTATGGACTCTTGCAGCTTCCTCTCTAGCTCTAATTTCTATATATTTATCTGTGGATTTGTCGTCAAACAACTTATCAAGAACGACAAAAACAATATTTTGTGAGCTTTCTTCCTCCAGCATCGCCTCGATTATTTTCTCCGCAGACTGCACATGCGAAGCACTTTGCGAAATTATGAACACCAAGTGGATGCTATGCATCGCAGAAAAAGCACTTTTACCTAAAACCTTACTTCTGGCATGGTTAAGGGTGTATTTTGCATCTAAATATAAAACTTCTACCGGCCTATAAGTAGGCTCGTTTATTAGTGTTGTTATTCTTTGAAGCTTCGTGTCTAAAATTGAAAGTACAACACTATCGTTCTTTTTGTAATGGTCTTCCATTTGAACTTTATATCCCTCAAGCTCAGACGGTGAAATACTCATATTCGAAATCAATAACAAACCATTGGGGTTCTTGTATATGATCTGATTTTTATCCAGATATTCAATCACAATATCAACAGCAATCTCCAAATTGGTTTTACTGAACATCAGCAGTATGTTTTTAAGATTTGGCGCTGTTAAACTCTTATCCTGATGAATGTATAGAGATGATCGATGTAAAGCATTTAGCAATAGTATGCCTTCAAACACTTTCAGATATTCATTCCCAGCCTTTGTAACAGAATCTTTATGGAGATCCCACTGAGTTAATACTGTTAAATAGTTGCTGGATTCATTATTGAGAAAATCATCTATGAAATACTCCCATAAGTGATCGGCAGTAATAACAGAATCGCTGGTAGCTTCCTGGCCTTCTATAAAGCCTTTGAAGCCTTTGTTATCATCATACAGATACTTGAAAACACTCCTTTCAGTAGATCCAATATTTTCCACAATGTATGAACAGAGGAAAACAGTATACGGATGAAATGGCCATAAACCCGTTAGTTGATCGGACGCTTTTATGTCGAGACTGTGATCGGAAATAACCCTGACTAGATTTTCATGGTTTTCTTTAAAAGAGCTTGTTATGGCTACATACTCTGGTGTACGATTTTTACAAATAGATGCATTCATAATTTGATATGTCGTAATTGGTGACATCTCATAATTTAATTGCTTAAACCTTCCCATAACTGTCTGAAGCACGTCGTTTGAGATGTTTGACCTGAGTTGTTCGATGTTTCGGTGGCTAATCATATACAGATAAATTCCATTACTTGCAGCTAAATCCGCAATGCCTTGAAGCTCTTTTACGTAATGATCGCTGTTTACTAATTCGAGCAGATGTGTTGCCTCGTCCCAAAATATTAGAATTTCTGTGTATTCAGTGGTTTTCCTTACCTCGTTAACTACTTCCTTTAACCACTGAGAAATACTCGTATGAGATATCATAACTTGAATTGATGATAGAGCATTCTCCAGGGCTCGTAAAACTTGTACATCTTCCTGTTGTAGTTTCAGGATCAAATCTTTCTGGTTCGCAACATACTGAGATAAGTTGATGTTATCCCGAATAAAACTATCCCAGCCATTGCTAGGTTGCATCGAATTTAAATAGTCAATATGCTTTGCAAAATCACTTTTCGTAGATAATACTAAATTATTGTCTGTTAGTGCCTTGACTACGGCTTTTTCAATAGCCAGATTAAATGATCTTAGATCAAATATGTTAGTTGTGCCCTTTAATAATACTGGTAGGATTCTGTGTTTACTACGCATTGTTTTTAACAAGGCCCTGAGTTCGTTGTCATCTATGACATTCGCACAGTAATTCAAAGTCTTATCCTGATTGTCAGATAGCAAGTGTTTAATAGTTATGGCAGCATGCGATTTCCCTGTACCATATCTACCTTGAACCCAAATCGACTGTCTCTCATGAATATCCTTGCTTTGAATTGATTTGATGAGTGCCTTAAGGATTATGTTAAAACTGTCGATTGGGATGAATCTTTCCCAATAGGATTCTTGCTCATTTTCTAAATCTACTGCTGGAACAAACGACTTCTGTAAGGACACTAAATCTGATATCAACATGATGCGATTAACCCCTCTCTATAATAATTCAAGTACTTGCATGTCAGTCAATAAGTTGATAGAACTGGAACCTTCACGAATAAAAACATTATCAAGGTCGGCCACTATTTCCACCCTTACAAGATGATGAAGGGTGTTATGTAATGATTTCAGCATACTAATGAACGATACACGCGATATGCCAAAAACTTTATTGGGTGTTACCCACTCATTGTTGTCAAAAAGCTCATTAACGGTAAAAGCGGACTTATTCGTGACCTCACGAAGTCTATACAAACAATACAGAAATGCTATAGGATGAATGCTTTCGCTACCAGTTTTAACCAAAGTCCGATTGTTCTTGTTTCCTTCGATATGCAAAAAACCGATTTCTTTGGCTACGTCGAAACACTCAATAGTGTTGAACAGTGACTTCACACCACTATCAATTTTTCGAGTTAAGCTAACCTCGTATTGAGTAGTAATTTTGTCGATAATTTCTTTGACGCTATGCTGGCTTCCCCAAGCCAAATTATTCATAGCCCACAAAAAGACGGGTGAGTTGTATGACAAGTTTATCAAACAAATCTGCATTATTATGTCAAACCGGGCACTATAATGCTGGACAAAGATTTTTGTTAACTCAGTAACATGGTTGTCTTTCATCAATTCACAATCTCGCAACCATGCTTTAAAACTCAGAATCTGATTGGGTCCCATTCCATTAGCTTCAGTAAAATAGTAGTCGGAATTATGCAAGAATGAGGATAACCAAAACTCTCTCATTCCGAAATCTTGATACTTACCGAATCCATCAAGCTCTTTAGACATCTTCTTTCCTCCCGTGGATATAGACAGTGAGTCAGCTATTAAACACCCCTTATTGCTTACTTCCAGACATTCTAAACAATGCTTACAGTACTGTAAAACTTGAACTTTTGGATTTGTGATAAGAGCACCATGCGGACATTCTAGTTCGCATACACCACAATTTGAGCAATAGGCAGCCTTTTGCATTACTTTTTTGATAGCTCTTTTTACATCATTCAAGTGATTAATATTGGAGAACTCAACTTTAACAGATTCATTCATATCGTAATATGAAAACTGGATTGAAAATCCCCTGAATAATACTTCGCCCCTAATTACACCATCAACTTTCACGCTGTGCAATTCGCCCAAAATCTTCATATATTCCAGAATACTCTCTCTCGACCTCTGTATTAACACAATTAGATTATTGTCTATCTCTGTATAAGTAACACTTGTTCCCTTTTGATCAACACCCTCACCGCCACCTCTTTTCATCCATTGCTGTTCGGAAATGTACTTTTTGAGTTTGGACTCATCTTGAATGCCTAGAAGCCTGACGTGATCTTCTATGATGCTAAGATACTGGCTATATTTTGGTATCTTTAAATGACCGCTTAAAGCTTCTGACCAAGATGTGTTGAATGGGCATACCATACATCCTACCCTGCTCAATCCCTTTCGATATCCTATATTTAGAGGGAGCCTATTCTGAAGAATATAAAGAAAAACCTCGGTTGTATTCCAATCATGAATGACACCAGCATTAATCTGATTAACGTGTTTGACACCTCGTGCAATTCTCGAGTATTTAGCTCGATTAGCACTCTCGTCCTTTCTAACTCCTACAAACACTAACGATCTTGGTGTCTTCTTACCAGATTGATTTACAAAGCTATTTAACAGCCTTGAAAAGGGTGCAGTTTTATCAACTGAACAGCACCATCTGTGAATCCTACTTGGTGGGCCGAACAACTTCCAATCATCGATAGAGTCTCGGTATGGATGTGCTGTGTGAATAACGAATTCAGGATGGTTGCGCTTATAAAACTCTTGAGTCTCGATGATATTCTCATAAGTAAATGGATATTCCATTGTTGTGTCAGTAAAAATGATTCGAAAATCCCTAATTGAGAGTGTTTTTACTGCTAAATCCAATACTACTTGGGAGTCCTTTCCGCCACTGTATGATACTGCAATGATGTCTATCTCATTATAAAATTGCTTGTAGGTACGCTGTATAAAATCTATTGATTGATTTTCTAGGCTTCTAAGTGATTTTGAATTTATGGATACTAATTTGTCAATATCAATAGGCAATAATTTGTTATTTGGCTCTTCAATAGTGGGATAGAAAACCTCAGGTACAGGTAAAGTATATATATCACCTCCCTTCAATTGAGCAACTTCAACCCCCATGTAAAAATATGATCTTCCTACCGCCCACAATAACGGTTCTAGGCTTTTCGGGTATATCCAATGCTTATCGAAACCGAGTAAATCTAATTCCTCAAAAAACACTGGTCTAGGTGGTTGTATCGCCTCATTTTCAGGGATTCCATCACTGAGGATCACTCCATTATTACTTTTGTCCCAAGTTACTTTGAACACTAACAATTCTCCTTTGTAGCAAAGGATCAATTGCATTGAAAACTGTCAACATCAAAGTGATAGATTAAGAAAATACGGTGCTCGTCCTACACTTCCAATGAAACGGTGGAAACGGTGTATGCGCTCCGGAGACACTGACTGGGTTCATCTCTGAGTCGTATTCGATCTGATCATCTTTGATCCAGGGTGCAAGGGCTTTGATGTAGTCTCTGGCATCATCCAAGCTGTTGGACTTGGTATCCAGAGCCATGAGGTTATCCATAACTTCAATCGCATCGTTTAATGGATATGTCTTATCCTGGGCAGCCAGAGCCCGGCAGATGTCGCTGGTGCGATCATCCAGGATCACCACCAGTTTGTAGTATCTGGCTTTGGCTTTCTTGTATCCCTGTAACCTTCCGAACTCTCGTATTCTTAGGGCGGTATGCTCTGCCAGTCCCTGCCAGTAATATGATGACTTCTCTGCGATATCCCCAAACTGTTGTTTGAGAGTATCTGCCAGCATCTCTTTCGTGTATCCCTGCTCGATGGCTTTAGTGAGTGTATTAGCAAAGTTCTGCCGGACATCGGCTTCAAAGTGATTACCGATCCAGAACAACTGCTGCTTCTGGATAGTCGAGGAGAGATGCTGATCTTCAATGCCCCAGAGTCCGATGCTGGTCTTGGTCGGAGCTTGCACTTGCGTGTCCTTGAGTCCGAGCCGCACACAGCGGTCTATTATCGCTTTGGTGGGCTCATTGACCAGTGCTGCGAAGTCATCTCCCAACTGCGCATTGATGATGCCCATAAGCTTATCTATGGAGTCCCGGTTGAGCTTCTCAGCTCGTGGAATGTCACTCAACATTTGGATGGCTAGTCGGGTAGCATCTCTGATCTCGGTCTTCCAGGCATTGTTGAGGACCCGGTAGTACTCAAGCATGAGCTTATCGTAGTAGTTCATCAGAAACTGAATCTCCTGACCTTGACCCTGTTCCTGCCGATATCGTATTCAGAGAACCGTTCCAGGCATCCTGCCAAAGCATCACAGCCATCGATGTAGCCATCAGGATAGGTGAGGAACTGGGATATTAGGGTGGGAGTATCCTGACCCTCCGGAAAGAGGACCTTGGTAGTCTCGATGATGGTCTCAGTCCTCTCGATGCGCAGGTTCTTGTTATCCTTGTTATCTATACGCTTGATACGATGGCTTATTGGTGGCAGGTGGTTGTCTTGTGCCCACTGATCGAAGTCTGCCAGGATACGAGCTTGACCATAAGTAGTCTCACAGGCTGCCCTGGCTTTCACTCTGTAGATTCTATCCAATTCCTGATAGGCATCGTAGTAGTATCTGAAGAACTTGGTATTCTCAGTTTGACGTATCCAGACATGGATCACGTAGAAACGGTTACCATCATATCCAATGGAGATAACAGCCTTGTAACAGCCCTTCTCTCCCCAGGCAGGATCGGCATAGAGCCAGACCCGCTTCATCTGGGATGGTTCCGGTAGTGTTCTGTACTTGGTGAACCAGTGGTTCTTGAAGATGTTACCTTCGATTACCGGCTGTCCTAGCATCTCTCTCTGATAACCGGTATGTCCGAACTTGGCTCGAAGGTTTGGAAGAGTGGCAGTGGGGTACTGCTCCTCCCAGATGGACTTGCCATGCATATCTTCGAGAGAGAAGCGCAATATCGC
>CAYVXJ010000003.1:0-95968 GCA_964454815.1 uncultured Candidatus Cloacimonadota bacterium
ATTTGAACCCCGGACCTGCGGATTATGATTCCGACGCTCTAACCAGCTGAGCTACGCCGCCACTTCATTCACAATATATGAGACGCCTTATCAGGCAGCTCTGGTAAAAATGGTAGCGAGGGAAGGACTCGAACCTTCGGCCTTCGGGTTATGAGCCCGACGAGCTACCAACTGCTCCACCTCGCGTCAATGTTCTGCCAGATTTTCCATACCCGCTTTTCTGTCAAGAATTATTTGGCGGACTGCCTGCCCGATCTCCCCTATCCCTCACCTTTGGCAGATCGGGTGTCCAATCGGGGTCTTATCGGCATCATATCGGTATCATATCGGCAAAACTGTCGATATGATACCGGGCAGATACCGGTCAGATGGTTATCTGTCCCCTCATCTCGAATAGCCAAGCCATACGCAACGGCTTTCGGAAGGGGTGTCAGTTTTGCCAATTGGCTCACGATCAGCGGGGTCGATACCGGATCGGATTCGGTAAAGCACACTGGTCTTATCAGGTTATGCCCCAATACTACATAGCCTCATTCATCACGGTGAAGGAATCACGCAAATATTGGTGATACATTTTTGGGGCAATCGCTGCGCATCATCAACGCTCTGTGATGTCTGACAATATTTGACGTCCGTTATCCCCGAGGGTTCTGGCACTGCCTGTGGCAATTATCACACCCAAGTATCTTGAACCGTCACGCTCATACCATAGGTAGGCAAAGCCTTACAAACCATCCTGATTCTGGCTGCTAAACCGCAATGCGGGGTAAAGAGGGATGGTAGCGCTTTTCCGCACCCGCATACTCGCCGGGCATGTGAGAGCTCAGGAAGAGCAACTATCGGTACGATCCTGATCCGCGTGAAACGAGGAAATGACCTTGCTGCCATCCGCTAAAGGTTTGACGAACAGAATTCCTTAAAGGAGGAAAGATGAGGAATAAGCTGGTTTTGTTAATGTTCCTGACTTTGATGTTGGGGATGCTGTCGATCCTCGGTGGCGTGACGATAAACGTCCCCGCGGATTACGCAACCGTCCAGGAAGCTGTCGCTGCCGCGGGAGCAGGAGATATCGTCAATATCTATCCCGGCACCTACAGCGGCGGGACTTATGTGCCGATCACTCAGGATGGGCTGACCATCCGCGGGGTTGACGCCGGAGGAAGCCCGATCACTTCTGCAGCAGATGTCGTGGCGACCGTCGGACCCTATACGGGTGGCGAAGCCACTATGGTCTTTCATGTGATAGCCAATAATGTGACGATCTCCGGGATCCGGGTAGCAGATCAGAATGACAAGGCTATGACGATCAACGGTGATAACTTTACTCTGACCAATTGCCGGTTTGAGAATGAATGGGACTCCAGCGGGGCGATATATTTCTATGACGCCTCCCCTGGTATCAAGTCGGTCTCAAATCCATCAGTTCAGCACACTTTCACCATCACGGGGAACGTGATCAAGGGCTGGGGTGTGGCGATCACCGATGGTACGGGATACGGTTGGCCTGCTTCAGGACGGGTAATCGCCAATAATACCTTTGGACTTTCTACCCAAGTTGCAGGAGGCACGTTCTACTCGATCGGATTCCGCAGTGTGAACGGAACCGGATGGTGCAATTCCCCCGTCGGCGGGGCTACGATCACCGGTAATACATTCCTCGATATGGGAAACATAGGTTACGTCTATTTTGACGGATCCGTTCCTGCCGAAGGTTTGGATTTCCGGGCGATCATGGCAAACAACTCTTTCCCGCTGGGTGCGGCGATGGCGTTTGACCCATCGGGACAGCCCAGACCTCTTTTGCCCACCGATCCATATTACAATGCTGTGACCAAACCAAATCAGGTCATGCTCAAGAATGACATCGCAGCCGAGATCGCCAAGGCACAAGCGGGTGACGTCATTGACGTCAATCCCGGCTCTTACGCCGTGGACTTGCATATCAATAAAGCCCTAACTCTAAATGGCGCAAATGCCGGGATCCCCTACGGTCCCGGACGCGGACCGGAAACGATCCTGACCCCCTCGCTAAGCAGTGCGGCAGTAGTCAACATCGAGTCCGATAACGTGACCTTAAACGGATTTGAGATCACTGCCGATATGTCCAACAACGCGGTTTACTGCGGGGCGATCGGTCCCAACGATCTCAACATCGTCTATAACTATATTCACCATGTGGGTACCGGGCGTGGCTCAGGCAACGTTTATGCGATCAACTACAGAGGTGAATTGAGCAACCGTTCGAATATCAACATCTCGCATAACTACATAGAGTATGTGGGAAATACGACGACTCTCGTCGGGAATTCAGCGGCTATCTGGATGGGACAAAGCACCGCTACGGGAACCTATACAAACGTGACCTTGGTTGGAAACACCATCAGGCACATCGAAGCTGCCGCAACGGGCAAGAGCGCATCCGGGATCAATATCGGGATCGGCTGGGCAAACACCCTCGGCAATCTGCTCAATGCCGTCATTTCCGACAACGTGATCACCGATATGGCAGGCAAGATAGCCTGGGGTATCGCTCTCGAAGGCAATACTCCGGGAGCGCAGGTTCTGCGCAATAGCTTTACCAACATAGTCAGCTCGCCCGTCACCCAGTATGCCAGCTCGGTCTATCTCGCTCCGTCCAATCATAACTCCGGAACGGTAGTTATGCATAACAATGATCTTTCCGGCGCATACTACGGAGTTATTAACCAGACAACGGCAAACGTCGATGCTACCTATAACTGGTGGGGAAATGCCGCCGGACCTTTCTCGCCGGGGAGCCAAGTCACAACTTACGTCCTCTATGATCCTTGGTGGGATAGCTCGCTTATGGATCACTCTGACTCAGCAATGCCGGTCGAAAACGTCACTCGGAACCTGTTCTACACCACGATCCAACCAGCGATAAATGCGGCAAATACCGGTGATCTGATCACTGTCGCAGCCGGAACATTCAACGAGAACGTGAACGTCAACAAGCGCTTGACCCTGCAAGGTGCCGGTGCGGATCAGACCCACATCGTCGCGACAGGGACCGTTCTTCAAGTCTCTGCCGGAAACTCCGCTACCGACCGCACGATCGTCTCAAATCTTTCGCTTGGCGGTGGTGCTACGGCTGTCACTGCGGGTTCCTATACCACTTTACAGGGATTGGTCGCTGAAGGATTCACGAGCTATGGGCTCAATCTCAGCCCCTCGAACGATGTCATTCTGCAGAACTGCACCTTTGCCAATTCTCCCACGGTAGGCGTAGGTATGAAGATCGCTTCGACGGCAACAGTCACAAATCTGGTCATAGATGGCTGCCATTTCGACAATCTCTATCAGGGATTCTATTGCGATGCCAATTCGGCATCCGAACCATCTCTGGATCATGTGACGGTCACGAACACGACCTTCAATGGTAATACGATCAAAGGGTTCTATACCGAGAGACTAAGCAATGCGCTCTTTGACAACGTCACCGTCAATGGCTCCGGATGCCTTGGTAGCTATGCCTTTGGGGCCGGATTTGACATCAACCTGAAATGGAAGGACTATCAGAATATCACGATCCAAAACTCCAGCTTCATCGGCTGTGGTTTGAACAGCACAAATGGCGTCGGTCTGACGATCAAAGCCAGGGATGACGGTACTACGTATAGCCCCAACCCTGCCACTCTGACAAACGTCATCGTCGATAACGTGACCTTCACCGGAAACAAAAATGGGTTGAACTTTGGCGAACCGGGTAGAGACAACCTCGGTCCGACCCTGCCGATAGTGAAGAACTGCACTTTTGAAGCGAATCAGGCTATGGATATAAACAACTTCAGCAAAGCCGATATCAACGCTACGTTGAATAATAGCTTCGTCGGCGCAGCGAGCAACTTCGACATCGAAAACAGAGTCTATCATGCGATCGACAATGTCGTCAAAGGACTGGTCACTTGGACTGCCGGGCAATACTATGTTCCCACCGTCAACAGCATCCAGTATGCGATCGATGCCGTCGATCCCGGCGCTGAGATCGAGATAGCCGGAGGGACATATAACGAACGTCTCCTGATCAATAAGACTGTAGTCCTCGTTTCTGCTACCCGCGATCCGATAATCATCGATGCAGGCGGAACTGGTTCCGTAGTGACGATCACCGCGAATAACGTGACCCTAAGCGGAATGACCCTGCAAAACTCCGGTGCAAACCAGGATGACGCGGGGATCAAGATCATGCAAGCCGGAGGATGCACTATCTCCGGGAATACCGTGATCGACAATGCCAACGGGATCATCCTGGGGGCAGCAAACGGAAACACTCTGACAAATAACAGCATCCACAATAACGATTATTATGGTATGGCTGTCGTCGGTAGCAGCGGGAACACGCTTGAGGCAAACCAGATCTATGCCAACGGCTTGGATGCGATCGCGCTCGATAATGCTGCCCTGCTCGGTTTCCCCAATCTGGGATCCACGAGTAATATCATCCGCGCCAATACCATAACCTCAAATCGCGACGGCTTATTCGTCGGTGAATTCTGCACCGGGAACTCCATCCTGAGTAATGCTCAGATCATCGCGACCAGTGCAGGGATCAACCTCTGGCGTTCCGGCTCACAGATCATCACTGCCAATGCGATCCACAATTGTGAGACGGGTATCCGCCTGCTTGGCTCCAGCACGAACAGCATCACAAGTAATAGTATCTATGCCAATACCATAGGTATGAAGATCGAGCGTAGCTGGCAATCCGGGATCTGGTATCCCAGTATCAACAATACCATCCACAGCAACAAGATCTATGGGAATACCGGATATTCCGTCCGAGCCAATGACAACGACGGACAAGATTCTCAGCTCGATCATAACTGGTGGGGAAGCCCTGCTGCTCCTCCGCTCGAGCCCGTTCGTGCCAATAATGCCATCTCGCAGAACGTGGTCATCAGCCCCTGGTGGATCAACGAACCAATGACGATCCTCTCTTCGGATATCGATATCAACGTCGTCGCCCCCAACGTCCTTATCAAGGACGACGAGAGCCAAAATTATACGGTTCAGGTCACTACGATCGAAGATCTGCGCGGATTTGTCGCTACGGTGACATTGCCCAAGGCTTACTTTGCGGAACCGACCAACTTTGTGATCGGAACTCCGTTCTCCGCCTTGGGAGAGACAGCGCTTTATCCGATGTTGATCGATGACGCGACGAATTGGATCTATCAGGTCACCGGCGCGCTGCTCAGCACTGATACCCCGACCTTCACTCCCGTTCAGGGTAACGATGTCGCCCTCTTCACCTTCGATGCCGCTTCGCTGCCTGATCCCACCAATGCCTGGGTCGCTCCGGTCTATACCGAAGTTGCCGTCAGCGATGTCGATCTGCGTGATGCGCAAAACCCCTGGCATCATATCCCGTGTGACGTGTTGACCGGTATGAATATCATCATTGACTCTGCAGAGCCGACCCTCGTCGCTCTGGATGAGCCTGCGGGACAGACCTTGGCGATCGACCCGGCAAAGTCCTTTGCCAATGGCTTCCCCAGCGTCGTCGATACCAGCCTCGGGCTTACCTTCAATGATAACTACAACCTGGATTATCTCAAGTTCAAGATCCAGTCCGCGACCGAACCTACCGATCCAACCATCCCCGCTGACTTCAGCAATGAGATCGCCATCGGTATCGCTGACCTCGTTTGGGATAACCAAACCTGGCAGATCCCGGACAATATCCTCAACGCCGCGGCGAACAACCTGCCCACCGGTTCTTACGAGATCTGGTTCCTCGCCGTCGATGATGCCGGAAACTACATGACCTGGTCTTGGACATTCCTGATCAACAAGGATGCCATCGAACCCATCGTCTGGGATCCGACCAATCCTTGCCGCACCACTGCCAAGCAGAACAACTCCATCGACCTCAAGTGGACCAATCCTGCCGGCGCTGCCACCAACCATATCTGGGCGATCAGCTATGAAGACCTCTCAGAGAATACCGGCGCTTATCCCGAATACAATCCTGCCGGATTCACCATGCCCGCCATTCCCGCTGCTCCAAACCCCTATAACAGTGCGGATCAGAACGGCTGGACGAGAGTCGGGATCGTTCCCGCTGCCAATACCCAGGTCTGGACAGGCATGACCCGTGGCTATTACTATGTCACTGCCTTTGCCGCCAGTGCTTCGGGCGTCATCAGCACCGTCCCTGTGGGAACCTTCTACCGTGAATCCATCTCCTACTGGCCCGGTGATGTCGATGGTATCGCTCCCAATGGGACAAACCATGTCGTCACCGCTTCCGATATCGCCGCTCTCTCCACAGCCTGGGGCAAAGCCGACGGTCAAGCCGGATTCAGCAATATCATCGACGTCGGTCCCACCGTGGATAATGCCCGCAGATCACGTCCCACTCCCGATAACATCATCAACATCGAAGACCTCATGATCTTCGCCATGAATTACAACAACACCGTCTATACCTACTATCCCAGAGAGACGCAGACTCCCGAGACCAGTCCCATCCGCATCGACATGATCACGCAGATGAGCGGCGATCAGATGACCGTCCGCTTTGAACTGAGCAACAACAGCGGTTGGCTCAAGGGCTTGAACATCCCGATGCTCTACGGCACCGGACTCAGTCTTGCCTCGGTCGTCAGCGGTGATATCTGGCCGGAAGAGAGCCTGATGCTCAATACCGATGCCGCGAACCGCGTCGTGATCTCCGCTTCCACTCTCGGAAGTGAAGCCGGGATCGAAGGTGACGGAACCATCGCCATCCTGACCTTCAATGTCAATGGCAGTGACGTCTCCACCGAGCTTCAGCACATGATCGCCAGGAACATCGACAACTGCGAGATCGAGATCGACGGCAACCCCGAAGAGACTCCCTCCGGAAACGAAGATCCTGAGATCATCGTCCCCGTGAACAGCTACCTGGGCGACAACTATCCCAATCCCTTCAATCCCACCACCACTATCAGCTTTGGCTTGAAGGAAGCAGGAAACGTCCGCATCACGATCTTCAACGCTCGTGGTCAGGTCGTCCGCAGTCTCTTCAACGGTGAGATGCCTGCCGGAACTCACTCCCTCGTCTGGAACGGTCTGGATAACTCCGGACGTCCGCTCGCTTCCGGTGTCTATTACTACAGAATGGATACCAAGAACTACTCTCAAACCAAGAAGTCTGTACTTCTGAAATAAGCTACCCCGGAGAGTTCGCCCTTCGGGGCGAACTCTCACCCCTTTTGGGGGATAAGCGATGAGAACGAAGACTTGGCTTTTGGTGATCCTATGTATGGCGATCTTCGCCTCGGCGGGAGCTGTGTCCATCAGTTGCTCTCCCCAACCTCAGATCGCTGCGCAAAGCCAATCCTTCACCCTTGCCGTAAACCTCGACACCCAGACTCAGATCCGGGGATACTCGATCCGGGTTCAATATAATCCTGCGGTCATCACGTTTAGCCAAGCTGCCCGAGGAACTATCTTCACCGGTCAGAACGTCGGCTGGTGGAGGTCGATCAACGAATCCCAAGGGATCTATCGCATCGAGTGCATCATCTTCGGATACGGGCTCTACGTGACGGGACCGGGAAACCTCTTCAATCTGACCTTTACCGCGTCGGCTCTTGGATACTCCGGTCTGGACTTCCTCTCTATAGAGCTTTATGACCCAAGCGGGGCGATAATCCCCGACGTATCCGGCACTTCCGGCGCGATCCTGATCGGCTCCGGCTTTACCTACACATCGCTCAGAGCTTTTCTGCAAGGTCCCTTCAGCCAGGGCTCGATGACCACCAATCTCAAGAACGTTCTACCTCTCAGTTCGCCCTATGCTCAAGCTCCTGTGACAGTTACGTCCCTTGCCTCGGACATTGTGGACTGGGTTCTGGTGGAGCTTCGCACGAGTCCCTCCGGTCAAGCTGTGCGCTATCTACCGGCTTTGATCCATGCCAATGGAGAGATTACAAGCCCCGGAAAACCATATCTGATGATCGAGAATACTACCCCGCAGAGCTATTATGTAGTCCTGCGCCACCGCAACCATCTCCCCATTATGAGCGCAAACCCCATCCCCTTCATTTCCGGCGGAACTCCGTCTGCCTATGACTACTCTGCTCTAAGCAATATATACGGGCAGGGCGGGGTCAGCAGAGTCGCGGAGAGTACTTATGCTATGTCCGCAGGAGATGCGGATATGGATGGTGGGGTTTATCCGGCTGATAAGAATCTCTATTGGAAGCTCCAAAGCGGTCTGAGCGGATATCGCTCTGCCGATTTTGATCTGGATGGCTATGTTCTGCCCGGCGACCTCAACGCCTGCTGGCGGATAAATACCGGAAAGGCTTGCACCGTCCCCGGGATCACTCCCCTGCTACCGAGGGATTACGATGAATAAAGCAGCGGTAATAACTCTGGCTATCATGGGACTGCTGATGCTGAGCATCGGTCTCTCCGCGACGACGGAGCGGGGTGGCTTGAGCTTTAGCTTCGGGGATATCTCCATCGTCAGGATCGGGGCAGACTACTATGCCGGCTTCGATGTCTATGTCACCGGAACGAACAATACCGATCGGCTTGGCACGGGCATCATTCTCGTGAACTACAATCCTGCCGTCTTTGGTGAAAGCGTAAATCAATACCACAATGTGATCGTCACTCCGGGTGAGATCCTCAGCAGCAGCCTATATCCGCTCTACGGCTTGATAGTCAATGACAACCAGGCAAACCGTCTCGCCGTGACCTTCGAATACCTGCTCGTCAGCGGATGGGGAAACCGGGTCTCGACCACACCAAAGACCTTGGTAAATATCAAGCTCCGCATTCAGAACTATGGTGCCGGAGCAGGCTTGGGATTTGCTCCCGGGCTCATGTACAATCAACAATACATGGATGACAATGCGACCCTCTTCTCTCCTGTCACGGCAACGGATACAGACAACAGCGTCATCCCTATAGCACCGACCAATCTTGCGATCAATAAGACCGGTACAAGCCTGAGACTTACATGGCAGGCTCTTGCCGGCTACACATACACGATCTATTCTGCGACTGACCCGATACATGGGAACTGGCTACCTGTCGCCACGGGACTATCCGGAGGCTCCTGGACGATCAGCTCTCCCCCCATGAGAAACTTTTATCGCATCACTGCTCACCCAAACCCCGGAACGTATTAAAGGAGCGTAAGCTGTGAAACTCGATCTAAACCGAAGACTCATAACGATATGCGCGGTATTCATCTGCTTTTACCTACCTCTGTTTTCGGTAGTCACCATGAGTATCGAAGAGCCTTCCTATTCACTTCATTACTTCGACGAGATAACGATATCGGTCAATATCGCCGATGCGAGTATCGATATGCGGGCATACAAGGTTCACTTGGCTTTTGATCCGACCTATCTGGAGGTGGCGGATCTGACTGCTTTTCATGAGGGTCCCTTTCTGAACGAGATCGGGAGAACCCAGTTCTATGTGGACGGAAGCAACGGCGAATACAATGTGACCTGTTCCCTTTTGGGGATCACCAGCGGTGCTTTGGGCTCAGGAAACCTCTTTACCGTGACTCTCAAGGCAAGGAACCACGCGACAGGTGCTCAGGGCACAGATATCGTCCTTAGCGACCCGATAGTCCGTGACGTCCTCAACCAACCGATCCCGGTCGGCACTATGACCGGCTCGAACGTGGTCATAGAGGCGATCCCTCTTTATACGCAATTCAAGGTGTTCTTACAGGGACCATATCAAACAGGTGGTACGATGCGTCACGCGCTCTCCTCAGTGATCCCCCTTACCTCACCGTTTGACGCAACGCACACTGTGACGGCTCTGCCAAACGTCAGCCCGCATTACATAGTGGACTGGGTTTACGTCCAGCTCCGGGCTACGACGACTGCTACACCGGAACAGGGACAGAGCGCATTCCTTCTCGAGAACGGGGCGATCGTCGCCAGAGACGGCACGAACCTCCTTGAGTTCGAATATACCTCAGGCTATTCATACTACCTGATCGTCCGGCACCGGAACCACTTAGGGATCATGTCCGCCACGGCTCGCACTCTTTCAAGCTCGATATCTTCGCCGACCTATATCGACCTGACAGCATTAAACTCCGTCTATGGCGGAAACTTCCTCGGCGTCAAGGAGATCGAGACCGGCGTGCTGGCTATGTATGGTGGGGACGCGAACCGGGATGGCTTCGTCTCCCCTACCGATAGAAACTCGTATTGGCGTATTCAGGCTGGGCAAGCAGGCTACAAATCCGCAGACTTCGATCTGGATGGCAACGTCTTCCCGAATGACCGTAACGCCATCTGGCGGATCAATTCAGGTAAACAATCACAAATACCATAAAGGGAGCTTATATGAAGAAGACACTACTTTTGCTGATCATTCTCTTACCTGTGATGTTGGCAGCATCGGTGGGGATCACCTTCGAATTCGCCAACGGGCATATCACTACTGATGGGATCGATTCTTTCTACGAATTCGACATCATGTGTTATGCCTCTGCCACAGGGACAAAACTCGGCACCGGCATCGTCCTTATCCAATACAATCAAGCCGCTTTTGGGACTGAAGTGCAAAGACTGGGCAATTTCTTTGTCACTGCCGGGACGCTAACAAATTCCCCATTCTACATCCTCATCCTGAACGACAACCAGCTTACCCGGGTTGCCATTACCTTCGAATGCGCGATAGACAACTACGGAACCCCGTTGCCCACGACTCCGACGCAGCTCGTTCACGTCAAGATGCGGTTTGCCGGACCCTACCAATGCGCCGTGCTTTCATTTGGCTCGGTGCTGATGCAGGGACAGCAATACTACGACGACAACGAGACTCTCTATGATCCTGTCATCGCAGATTCATCGGTGGACGAGACCTTGCCCGTAGAGCTATCTTCATTCACCGCCTGGATCAACTCCACAAACAAAGTTTCTTTGAACTGGATCACCCAATCTGAGACCGGAGTTGTCGGCTACAGCATCTACAGATCTGATACGGAAACGCTGGAGTCCGCTGCCTTGATCTCACCTCAGATCTCGGCGACGAATACCTCCCAAATGCAGAGCTATGTCTATGACGACAACGATATCTATGCGGAAGGGACGTATTACTACTGGCTGGAAAATGCCGATCTGGACGGGACTCGCACCTATCACGGACCGATCATCCTGGAATATCACCCCATCGGGCTACCCAATACTCCCCCGATCATTCCCGCTCAAGGGATCAACGGTGTATTCCCCAATCCCTTCAATCCCAATACTACTATCAGTTACGGTCTTGACACTCGCTCATCAGTGACCCTCGAGATATTCAACAATCGCGGGCAGAAGGTCAAAGACCTCGTCCCCTTCACAAGCCTGGAAGCAGGTTCATATTCCGCTACCTGGAATGGACTGGATAACTTTGGCAGCCTTTGTCCTTCGGGAGTCTATCTCGTCCGTATGACCACCGGGAGCAAAGTATCCACCCGACGTATTACCCTTATCAAATAGCAGACCTCCTTCTATGAGTGGCGGACACCGCAAGGTGTCCGCTTTTTTCTCCTCGATCTCTTTTGGCAGCAGCGATTACCAACCGTGATCATAACGCTATCATATCGGCATCATATCGGGTGTTTTGCCGATATGATACCGATATGATACCGGTATGATGCCGGATCGAAGCCGAACCCGAAGTAAGCAAGCACCGGGATCGGCAGATGAATGTAGCAGAATGGGAGAGAACAGCCCAAGCTGAAATCTTCCGTTTGTGTATTGAGTGAATATGGAATAGTATATACTCAAGAGGTGAATTATGACCGCGAGTTTTAATCTGAAACGAATGATCGACACAGAGTTACACTTTGCATCACGCTTCACGAACGTCACGCTCAAGGACTGGGGATTACTCTTTTGGAATGAGGGTAACAAGGAGTCCTGGGACAGTAACCACGCCATCATCATCGACTCAGTGGGGATCGAATCCACGATCCGCGAGATCCTGAGCTTCTACAAAGCAAAGGGGATCACGCCCCGCATCTATCCTTCACTCCGGCAAAACGAACTGGATCTGCTCAAGCCTTATCTGCTCAATCACGAATTTCAGATCGACGAATTGCCGGTACATTACTTCCTGCATGAAAATGAGAGCAGGATCGAACCTGTCACCGGGATCCACTTTGAACGCATCCGCCACATGGATGAGCAACTCCAGGACTTTATCATCACGGGAGAAGGCGGGGACTGGACGATCAAGGTAGCCCAGCGGCATCTCCAGCATCCGGCGTATCATCTGCTGGGTGGCTACGTCCAGGATAACCTGGTCTGCGTAGCGTCTGTCAACGTCTTCGCCGGCTACACCAGAGTGGACGACGTCATGACTCATCCATTCTACCGCGGGAAAGGCTATTCCAGCGCCATGATCCATCATCTGATCAAATATCACAGAACGATCAACGACAACCATCTTTATCTCTATTCTTCCGTCCCGGAAGCGATCAAGATCTATGAGAAAGCAGGCTTCAACCCCCTCCCGGAGAGATTTCAGGTCTTCAACGCTTACAAGCCCTTGAGCTAATAAGCACTTTATTCACAAAAAGAAAGCCCGGTCATTCTGACCGGGCTTTTATCGTATTCAGTTCGTTTTAGATCAATTGAACCCTTGGCTGATGGCATCACCGAGGTCGAAGATCGGCAGGTAGATAACGACGATGATGGTACCGACGATCCCTGCCATCATAACGATGAGCAGCGGCTCGATCAAGGATGTCAGACGGTCGATGACCGAGTCCACGAGCTTCTCATAGAACTGAGCAGCTTTGCCGAGGAGCTTGTCCATATCACCGGTCTCTTCACCGGTAGCGATCATCTGCAGCAAGGTCGGAGGGAACATCCCGGTTCTGCGGAAAGCATTGGCAACGCCATAACCTTCTTTGACCAGGACACGCGCCTTACGCACGGCACCTTCGACGACGGCATTCTGAACCACGTTTTCGGAGAGCTCCATCGTGTCCATGATCGGGACACCGGCAGCCATCAGAATACTGAAGGTGCGGGCGAACTTACTCATGATGGAATTGGTGAACACACCACCGATCACGGGGATCTTGAGCTTGATATTATCCATAACGAATCGTCCACGGTCTGTCAGATAGACCAGGAAGATCGAGGCAATGGCAAGCAGGAAGAGCAGGATCGCGACGAACAGATGGCTGGTAATGAAATTACTGATGTTGATCGCGATGACCGTCGGAGCGGGAAGATCGGCGCCGAAATTCGTATAGACTTCCGTGAACTGCGGGATGATGAAGTAGAATATACCCCAGACCACAGCGATCAGGAAGACAAAGATGAAGATCGGATAAGCCATGGCAGACATCACCTTACGGCGGGTATCTTCCATCTTTTCCAGATAGTCCGAGAGCTCGTCGAGCACTGTGTGCAATGTACCGGAGACTTCACCGGCTTGCACGAGGGCTACGTAAAGGGGATTGAACACACCCGGGTGCTGTTCCATCGCTTCGGAGAGGGAATAGCCTTTTCGGATGTCGTCCGAGATCTTACGGAGAACCTTGGAGAACTTTTTGTTCTTTTCTTCCCGTTCGAGATCGGAAACGGCTTTCTCGATCGTCAAACCGGCGGAGAACATGGTTGAGAGCTGACGCGTAAAGAACACGAGAGTCTTGAGCGAGACACCTGTACGGATCTTGTAGATAGTCAGCATGACTTTGTCAAAGAGAGACATCTTGCCTTTGTAGGCACCTTCCGCAGCCGCTTTGACTGCGATAATGGTATTGCCTTCTTTGCTCAGTTTGTCGACCGCTATATCAAGCGTATCGGCTTTGATCATGCCTTCGACTCTGGCGCCTTTGGCATCTTTTACGATGTAAGAGAAATTCGGCATAGGCTAAACCTTCTATTTATCTTATTTTTTGATTATTCTACGACAGTGAGTTTGATGACCTCGCGGATGGAGGTGATACCCTTTTTCATCTTCACGAGAGCAGCATCATGCAAGGTTCTCATTCCGGCGCGCAGAGCAGCGTCACGGATCAGATCCTGGTTTCCGCCTTCATAGACTATCTTACGGATCTCAGGATTGACCGTCAGCAGCTCGAAGATACCGGTACGACCGGAGAATCCGGTGTTATCGCAGTGGACGCAACCGGCACCGATCTTGAAATCGATATGGGAAGCTTCTTCCGGTGTAATACCGCAATCGCGGATCTCTTCCTCGGTCGGCTTGTAATCGACCTTGCAGTGTTTACAGATCTTACGCAGCAGACGCTGAGCCATAACGAGGGACAGGGATGAACCCACGAGGTAGGGCTTGATCCCGATATCGATCAAACGGGTGACTGTCGAAGGAGCATCGTTCGCGTGAAGGGTCGAGAAGACCAAGTGACCCGTGAGGGAGAACTTGATCGCGATGTCAGCGGTCTCTTCGTCGCGGATTTCACCGATGAGCACGATATCCGGGTCTTGACGCAAGACGGAGCGCAGTGCTGAGCCGAAGGTCAAGCCGATCTGTTCTTTGGTCTCGATCTGAGTGATACCTTCCAGGCGGTATTCGACGGGATCTTCAACGGTGATGATATTGGTCTCGGGATCTTCGATCTCTTTCAAAGCTGCGTGCAGGGAGGTAGATTTACCGCTACCGGTGGGACCGGAAACGATGATGATACCATAAGGACGACGGATGATCTTTTGGAAGATGACCATGTCCTCAGCTTCGAAACCAAGGGTGGAAAGCTTAAATCCGAATTCGCCTTTGTCCAATAGACGCATAACGACCTTTTCACCGAGAACGGTGGGCGTGATCGATACACGGACGTCAACGCTCTTGAGAGAGGTCTTCAGGGCGATGTGACCGTCCTGAGGCAGACGGCGTTCGGCGATATTTAGCTTGGACATAACCTTGATCAGGGAGATGACACCGGCGTGCATCCCGATCGGAGGGGTCATGACCTCGCGCAGGGCACCGTCGATACGGAAACGAACCCGGGTGTTCTTCACCAGAGGTTCGATATGAATATCGGTGGTGTTCGCTTTGATAGCTTCGTTGATGATCAGATTGACGAGCTTGACGATGGGGGCATCGGCATCACCGGAAGCCGCCGCGATCGTGATCTCGTTCTCTTCGTCATCGACAGCCACGAAGTCAAATCCGCCGACTGCGTCTTCGACCTGAGTCGTGGTTCTGATGCTCTTGTAATACTTCTCGATAGTGTCTTGGAGTGCGCGGTCACCGATAAGCAGGGGTTTAACGTTCCTACCCAGGAGCTTTTTCAAGCTATCGATGACTGTGAGGTTTTCCGGATCGGTCATGGCGACGACAACGCCATCACCCTCTTCGCGCAGAGCGATGACCCTGTTTTCGACAGAATAAGGCTCCGGGATCAAAGCCACAACTTCTATGTCCAAGTCCATGAGTTGAGTGTCATCGACTACGTCATAGCCAAGTTGGCTATGCAGACATTGGAGCAGGTCACGTTCTTGGAGGTGACCGAGTTTGATCAGGGTTTCCCCGATCTTTAAGCCAAAATTGGTTTGCTTGATCAGAGCTTCTTTGACTTGATCTTCGGTGCAGAGCTTGTCATGCACGACGATTTCGCCCAACCGGGCATATTGCGGATCATAGCTCATTTAGACTTCCTTGTTAAGTTATAATAAGAATCAATATCCGTCAGCGGAAAACAAGGGCTCGATATTCACTCCTAAAGCTTATATTTATGGAGTGGGGATATCGCTATCCCCACTCCGCATTTAGGTTACTTTAATTAAAAGGGTGGCGCACCAAGGTAGTTGAAGAGGGCGACACTGGTTTCGGCAAATACGTTGGTACCGAGAATACGGGCAACGATCGAGCCGCTAAGCTGTCCGGGGAGTCCGGTCGTCGGGTCGGGAGTCGGGACTTCCGCCCAGTAATACTTGATACGACCGATGGCAGTTCCCGTCCAGTCGGTGGTGATCATCCAGACCGGATCGGTAGGCAGGTTCGCCGTTCCGACGGTGAAGACGAATTGACCGTTGGTCGAGATCAGCATGATCTTCGCATCATGGATCGGATTACCCTGACCATCGGTCAGCACGGTGTAGATATCCGTCTCCTTGGTCAAGATCGCAGGCTCTGCTCCTGGCGGATCGTAAGGTACGAAAGCACCACCGGAGATCATGGAACCGAAGTTCAGAAGACCGGGCTGTGACTGAGCCTCGAAACGAGGATCATTCATCGGCAGGTAAACGATCGCTTGTCCATAGATGGAGTTTCCTTCACCGCTTCCGGTCTCAGCACGGATCGTCAGAGGTTCGAAGCTGTAGGTACCGGAATAGGTCAGAACAGTATAGGCGACACCGGCAAGGGAGTCACCGTTGACGCTGACGTTGCCGACGAAGGCATCAGCCACGATCTGGCAATTGTAGGTATCATTCGGCAGGAAGAATCTGACCGCTGTTCCGCGTTCGACAGGGTTACCCCAGATGTCTTTGACCACGGCGCCGGCGATCACTCTCCAAAGACCGCCACCCATGCTGACGCCTGTATTGAAGGCGCCGATGAAGGGCACGACGGTTGCCGGAGGACCGGCTTGGATGATGATGTTCGGCTTGGAGGCATAGACCAGGGTGCCATCATTCTTTCTGCAATAGGCACGGACGACCAACACACCGGCTACGGTGCCGCTATTGACCGAGACCTGAGCTTCACCTCCGCTGGATTGTACCCAGACCGTATCGCTGACCGCCTGATTGTTCAGGTTTGCGCCGGCAGGAGGATTGGAATTGATGATCTTGAATCCGACCTGTCTGGTGCTGTCGATCAGGTTTCCGTTGATGTCTTTGAGTTTGACTCTCAAGATAGCGGAAGAGGCACCACCGGTATTGGCGACCGCGAGGGTGATCTGTTCTTCCTGAGTGAACTGGATGGAGTGAACATCATCCGAAGAGATGTTGAATATCAGAGCCGTCTGAAGAGTATCACCATTGGCAAGGGCAGTGATCGTCGCCGCACCGGCTTGAAGACCGGGGGTGAATCTGACCTTGGCGCTGCCATTGATGTCCGTATTCAGGGTCACGGACTGGGTCGTATTCATGAATGAACCGAGGTTGGTCGTGAACTTAACGGGTCTGACGGGGCAGAGGTTGTTGTATGTATCGGTGAGCTTGGCAACCATATCAATACGGTTGTTGCTTCCGACTGAGCTTGTATCAGCTTCGATCATTTCACCGTCAACCGTCACGTAGCTCTTTAGCTCGAGGTTTGCCGGTCTTCCGGGGGATACGACCACGCCACGAGTAGCGCTCTTATCCGATAGTCTTGCCGTGACCGTTCCGGATCCGGCAATGGTTCCGGAATGAAGCGTCACGCTTGCTCGCCCATTCACCGTTTTGATCACCACTGAATCACCAAGGACGTTGCCTTCGGCATCGATAAAGTTACCACGCGTGGTGGCAAAGGAGATCAGAGTGTTATCAGGAACATCGTTGCCGAGGACGTTCGTCGCTCTGGCTTTGATGTTGATAGACTGCATCACGGTAAGGGGTTGAGGTCCTATCGAGGCAGGGGTCGGGAATTCTAATGTGATATGATCGATGGGAGGCACGTCAATGATCGCGACATGCACCATCACCGTGTCAGCAGAAACGATCGAATCTGTCACGGTGGCATCAAACTTACGGACGATCGCATAGATCGTAGCCAGTCCTACATCACCGTCATCCCAGAAAGTGGACTTTGCGACACCGGTGCTATCCGTAGCAACGTTGGTCAGCACGCGACCAAGATCGGTCTTGAATTGGACGATCTGGTTTGTAGCGGCAAAACCTTCACCATCCTTGACCGTCACGCTGATCGTCGAGTATGTGATGTTGTTATCGGCATAAATGGTGTCCGGAGAGGCAGTGACACGGGTAATGATCCGCATATCGGTCGGATCGATCACCGGGACGTCCGGGATAATGGTCGGGGGATTACGACGGTCGCACGAGCTGGATAATCCGATGAGGATCAGCAGCATGACCATCAAAAAGGGGCTAATGGAACGCAATTTCCTCATTGTTGTTCCTCCTCCTCATTGTCATCTTGGCCTTCATACTTTATCAGAGTGCGAGTAAGGCGCTCGTCAACTTTGGGCATGGGGCTGGATTCAAGGGTGGAGACTAAGCGGGGCGTGATCTCCATGATCAGATCCGTATTCTCCACGACTTCATAACGATGCTGGAAAACCTTGCCGATGAAGGGCAAGTCACCAAGGAACGGAAGCTTATTGGTTTTCTGAGTGAGGGTGGAGTTCAAAAGACCACCGACGATTATACGTTGTTCATTCGGAACGGTGACTTTGGTGGAGACGCGGCGAACCTTCGTGCGGGGGACATAGCCACCGACGAGATCGGTCACGCTGCTGACTTCAGGAGCGATGTTCGCAGTGATCTGTCCATCTTTGTTGACGGTAGGGGTCACTTTGAGCATGATACCGACCTGTTCGCGTTCGACCTGGATCTGCTTCTCATTATCGGTCACGACGAAGGGAACCACTTCACCGATATGGATCTCGGCTTCATTGCCGTTCAAAGCCATGACGCGGGTATCAGTCAGGAGCTTGGCAGCGTTGTTCTCGAGCAACCAGTCGATGGTGATGTCAAGAGCGGTAAGCTGACGGCTGAAATGTCCGATACCTTCGAATCCGTTGATCCTCTGGAAATACTGCTGTTCGGGAAGGGTCTCGAAATCGGTCGGGTCGCCGTGAGGCATGTAACCGGTTTCGTCGTTGTAGTTGTAAGGAAGTCCGGTTCCGGATTCGTTCATCGGGTCTTCCGCAAGGATCGTCGTAAGGTGATTCAGGCGGGACCAGTCAATACCATATTTCTTGGCATTGGTAAGCTGGATCTCGATCAAACGAACTCTGATCTCGATCTGCTGTTGCTCGATGTCGATGGACTTGATCAGTTCCTGGATCTGGGCAAAGGTCTCGGGGTTGCCATAGACCATGACCGCATTCTGGCTTTCGAGGGGAACGATCGTTCCGACGGTGTTTTCTAAAGCTTTAGCAACTTTCACTGCATCGAGATGATTCAGATAGATGATGTTGCTGCGTTCGCCGGCTTCTTCAGATATCTTCTGCTTGTCGCCGACTAAAAATGTGTTGTCGCCGATAACCCGATAGGAAAGACCGACCGAACGAGCAACCAAAGACACGGCGTTCTCGATCGGAACGTCTTTGATGTTGATGGTTACGCGTTTCTCGTCCTTTTTATCGTTTCCACCGGTGGATTCGACCGCTAAGACTATGTTTGTTCCGCTTAAGCGGGAAAGAGCGTTCATTACCGATGAAAGCGTGGCATCATCTGCATTGAAGGTAACTTTGGTGGTCAATCTTGCTTTGTTATCGACCTGAGCTCCAAGGACCGCGATGCTAAAGAGCAGCCCGATCACCAGGATCAGTGACAGATACCTTTTTGAGATTACCATATTTTTCATATTTACTCCCAATTTCCTATATTCTTTTTAGTAATTATCGAGGTTGTTTTTACCTTCAGCTTTTTCTTCAGGAGTAAGCTGAGGACGAGGTTGAACCGTAATGGTGCTGTATCCGCCACCATAATAATATGTCATTGTATTGTCGCTAATGTTGGTGATACGACGTCCTTCGATCACGTCACCCACTCTGCCACCATAGATCTTGTCCATGAACTCGACGTAGGCGATCTTGTTGCCATACTCGTCCAAAGCAGTGGTTGAGAGACGGAACGTATTACGCACCATATCGGCAAATTCCTTTTCCCGATCGACCTTATCTTTGATGATGTTCCCTTGACGCAGAGGATCTCTGGTGCTGTTGAAGGTGAACATCTTGCGGTCTTGGATGGAGTTTTCGATGGTCTTGATACGATTTAAGAGGGTATCAGACACGGACTCCTTGGTATAGATGGACTTCGCGGGAATCTTGTTGCCGGTGAGGTGGATGGCATACAAGCGAATGGCAAGCACGAACAAAGCGATGAAGATAAGGGCTATCGCCAGGTCTTTTACGAAACGAAACTGCATTTATGCCTCCTTCTTGACTTTGAATACCGAAAGCTCGATCGTGACCTTATAGCGGGAAGGACCGGTAACGCCTTCTTTCTTGTTGGTCTGAGCCGGGGAAATATCCAAAGCATGGATCTTAATCAGGTTATCCATGGACTCAATGGCGGAGATGAACTGACCGACCTGGACATAGGTCGCTTCCAGTTCCATATTATAAGTAGTCTCGATCAAGCCGGGGGTTGAGAACTTGTTGCTGTCCGAGAGTCTGTTGATCGAGATCGCGCTCTGGTTTGCAAGGTCGCCAATGCGAGTCTTGAAAGCGTTGATCTCATCAAAGGAGAAAGACTTGCTCTTCGTGAGGCTGTTCTCGATGATCAAGGCGAACTGGCTAAGCTGTTCGTCCAATATCTTGGCGCTGTTCAGCTTTTCCTGAGCGCTCTTGATCCGCTTGTCGTAGTCCTTTATCTTCTGTTGGTTCGAACTGAGGGAATTCGCGCTGATAGTGAGGAAGATCACACTGCTGAGGATGATCAGGAGGATCAGGATCAGATATCTTTCTCTCATTGTTGTGTCTCCTTTTTCTGCGTTTCCCGGCTATAGCATTCGATGACGAATTCAAGGATCGCGGTGTCTTTGGCGATCTGCTTGCTGATCTGTCCCGACTTTATCTGCGGGAAGTCATTGGAGATCTCCGGATTCGCCTTGAGGCGGTTGATGAATTCATTTATCAGATCCAGCTCTTTGACGTTCGAATCGATGGGCGTGATGCCGTTCAGGGTGAGGATACCGTTGTTGAAGGAGAACTTGCTGACGGCAAGTTTATCGGTAATCTCATTACCCAGAGCGACCATTTTCTTAGCCCAGAATATGCGGTTATTGAATGTCTCTGCGAGCTTATCCAGATCCGCAGTGGAAAGGTATTCGTTATCTGTCTCAAAGGTCTTGATCTGGCTTTCGGTCTCTTTCAGGAATTTCTTCCGGCTTTCGACCTTGGCTTTGAGGTTGGCATTGATCATGCTCATAAGCACTACAAGAATGATGAACCCGACGCAATACGAGATGACCGCGGTGCGGAAGGTTTTCTTTTCTTTCTCGGCCTGGACTTTGATCTCGCCGAACTTATTCAGGTTAATTCTAAAGAAGAAGGGTTGTCCCATATCGCTATCTCCCTATTCCATTCTCATCGCCAAGCCGATGGCTAAAGCAAGTTGCGGGTCTTTTTTATCTTGGAATTTCTCGGGCATTTCCACGTTGATAAAGGGCAGGAATATCTCTGTGGGGATATTGACCTTATCCTGAACGTATTCCACCAAACCTTTGAGCTTGGCAGAACCACCCATGAGATAGACCTTACGGTAATCGCTGTTACCGGCTTCTTTGACGTAGAAACGCAGCGCTCTGCGGACTTCCTCGATGATCAGATCTTCGGTAGGTTTCTCGGTGATATCGAGCATGGATATCGTCTGAACGGTCGCAGACGAGGGATCATCTGTCAGACCCCATTCGAACTTATAGTTCTCTGCCTGTTCCCATTCCATCTGGCGCTTACGCATGATGTCTCGGGTGAAGTGATATCCGCCATAGGGTATATCGCGGGCGAACATCTTGGATTCCGGTCCCCAGATGACCATATTGGTGCGATGCGCGCCAATATTGAGGAGGACATAGACTCCGTCTTCGACGTAGGCGTTCAAAGCAAAGCTATTCGTCACCGCCAGAGAGTCAATATCTACCATATTGGGAGTGAGACCGGATGAGACGAGCGTGTTGGTGTGCTCGTTCAAGACGTCCTTGGTGGTCGCTGCGAGGAGGATATTCATATTGTTGGTCTTTTCCTCGACGCTGAGCACCTGATAATCCAGTACCATGTCGTTCCCGCTGATCGGGATGTGCTTTTTGGCTTCAAAAAACAGAGCCGACTCAAGCTCATCATCCGGAAGGAAGATGGTCTTGATCTGCTTGATACTGGTATTGTCCCCGCCAATTGAGGTTACCAGGTGTTTGATGCTCTTAGGGTTGATGTGCAAGGTCTTCAGCATCTCGATCAGCACCGGCGCAAACCGTTCCGGCCTCAAGTCCGAAGGAACATATTCAATTCCTTGCGGCACCGTCGGGCGTATCTCATAATTGAGAAGTTTGAATCCGTCATGCAGTTTCTTGAGGTGAACGACTTTAACACTATGAGAACCGATATCGATCCCCACCGTTTCCTTGAACCGTTGCGTTTTTGTCTTCTTCATAGTTCCTCTTTATCTCTATGACATTATATCATTTATAGTGTGCGGGGCGGACGCTTCAGGATCCATGCTTCTGTACGCATGGGAGCATCGCCACCCTGCAGATTAACTTCAGGGAAATCACGCGGGGCACGATAATAAAAACGCGTGTCGTAATGGTAATTCTTCTTATAGCCCGTTCCTCCACCGGTCGCTCCGGGGAAGTTTCGAGTCGCCATTTGGAAGCCGAAGACAGGATCCGTCGTATTGACGGCGCTGCTTCCGCCGCAGGCATCGATCGGGATGTTCCAGACTCCGTTGGTCTGATACTCGGTATCAAGGACGTTACGGTGGACAAAGCCACGTCGTCTCTGCGCGACCGATCCCCAAAGGTTGATATGACCTCTTTCCAAATAGGGAAGTCTCTCAGGCCAGAGCGGATTGTACCAGGGATAATCAAGCTGCGGAGGCCAAGGATTGGTGGTATTCTGGGGGAACTTACGCCGGTGGATATCGATCATCGTCCAAAGTGTAGTTCCAACTCTGACAGTCGGAGTAGAAGGATGCGGATGCTGATATTCAAAGGAGAATACTCCGTCCTTATGCGGATCACCTGCACCGTCACCCAGCGCGCAAAGCGCTGCATAGATGTTGATACCGGTATTGGTCCCGGAGGTTCCGTCCGGTCCGCAGTTCGGGTAATAACGCAGCGAATCCAGAGGATCACGATGTGCATACTTGATCAGGATCGATCTCTCGGAGACGAGCCCCAGAATATCAGTCCTGTTCATCGGCATGGTGTCAGGCGCAAGACCGACTTGAGTCCCCATATAGGTGATGTCGTCGATCAGGAAAAGTGTGTCGCTGGTACCCCAAGTCTGATTGCCGGAAAAGTTCCCGCGGATCCATAGCTTGCCGTCAACGAACATCGTCCGCTGGGCTGCGCTTCCACCCGGTGCCTGGATCCAGACGGTATCGCGCATGGTGAAAGTATTACGGTATAGCGGTGCTCCGAGAGGATCAGCAGGATAGGGATTGTAAACATAGGCATTGTTGATCTCGGGCTCACCGATGGTTCCAATGATCATCTCAAAGGACGAGCCATTGACGGTGACCATGTAGATCTTATCCGGATCGCCATTGCCGATCTTGGTACCGTTTCTACGGATAGTATTCATCTGGGTGGGATAGGCAAACTTTCTGTATCCCTCGATGTAACCACCGATGAAGACCTCTTCCCAGGGAGGAGTTCCGCCACCGGATACTTGGATACGACCGGCTGTAGAAACAAGGTCATAGAAAGTGGGCCAACCACCGTTAGTTCCGCCACCGGCCTGTTTGATCCAGATGTCGGAGTTACTGTGAACGCGTCCATAAACGACGTCCGGTCCGTAGAAATAGACCGGGGTCTCATTCGTGGATTCATCCGTCTCGGTGAAGTACATGAACTCGGAATAGCGCTGCTTTCTGAGCATGAACTCGCCATACTTGCGGATCATGGATGCATTCCCGGGAGCAAAGGCGGCTTCGCTGACGCCGCGTCTGGCATTGATCAGGGATTGGATCACGTAGCCTTGGCTGGTTCCGATCTCGCCTGAATTACCATCTTCGTCGGTGACGCCGGTAGAGACGTAGGTCTTGTGCGCAATCTTGGATTGCAGCAAAAAAGTCTTTTTCATGTTCGAGCCATAAACAGGGATGGCTCTTTGCGGAGTGTACATCTCTCCGTTGACCTCACCGGCTTTCTCGAGGATCGCCTGTCCGCGTGAGGCTTCACTTCTCAGAAAATGGAGTCCTTGTACATCCTCGAAGTCCCAGTGGAAGGTGACGACATCCCGCATAGCCATGGTAGTCATGGTCATGCCGGACATCACCCCGATAACCGCCATGAGCATAGCTATCGAGATATTTCCCCGTTGGTTGACTAACGCTTTAAACATTTATCCTCCTCGGATCGGAGATATTGCCTCATAAGCCTTTCGACATCCTCGTGCTGAAGTTGATATTGCGAAACTTGTTCTTACCGAGCTGAACGCGAGCAGCCATATCGACGCGGACGATCTTGACGTCCGTACCGGAATTCTCCTGCGTCACGGTAAACTTCTGCATTTGCACGATATCGAGATTATCCCGGGTAGGGAAAAGGTATTGGGGTGATCCAAGCTGAACACCCCTGTAAACGTAGTTGACACGCACTGCTTCGCCATCGTAATAGAACTGAGATTTGTCGATCTGTTGACTGACCTCAGTGATGGGCGGATAGCAGGTAATGCCGGTGCCGGAACCACTGCCAAACAGTGATCCGATCAGGCGTAGCTGACGGGCGTTGGCGATCCCGTAATACTCCGTTTCGCGCTGAGAACCGACAGGAACGCCCATTTTCATGGTGTTCATGCAGTTCAACGCGTCGCGCTGAAGCTCTACCCAAGTATTAAGTTCTTTATACTTGGAGAAGAACACGCTCAGCCCGACGGCGGAGATAAGGATCAGCATACCCGAAATAGCCATCACCGAGATCAGTTCGACCAGGGTGACGCCTTTTTGGTTGGTGACGATTCTCTTCAAATTATGCATAATTATCACTAATAGTAATCTTCGCGGAGGGTGATAAACCGCTCTTTTCTGGTTTTGGGATCGATCCATGAGACCTTGGCGATAAGGTACGCCATATTGTAGACCTGCCCCGCAGCATATTCGGTGTCCTTCTTGATGGATATGGACAGATTGCCCATAAGCACCTTGTTCCGCGGGAGGTAATCTATGATCACATCCTTACGGGTAAAAGGACGGAAGGTCTGCGAAGTCGAATAGTAATAATGTTGCATTTCCAGCTCCCCGGAAGCCAATAGTGTGGCTACCCTGTCCCGGTAATTCTGCATGATCTGATTCTCGGCGTATATGACTCCAATATAGATGGTGACAACGACGCCGACAAGGATCGCAACCGTGACCAAAGCTTCGATCAGGGTTATACCTTTTTCGGACTTGAGGGTGGCGGACAACTGGCTTCCGGAAAGGGCGGAATAGATTTTCTCGTTCACGGAAATATCCATGCTTAAAATCCAGCTCCCGAAGCGAACATTTTGGGATTCTCTGCGACTTCCTCAGCCACAGTACGCTCGACATGGTTGTTCATCACCAGGTTGTAGAGGGATTGATCCCGGGTCTGCATTCCTTCCTTGGTGCTCGATTGAATGACCGACGGCAACTGGTAGGTCTTTTCCTCACGGATGAGGTTTCGTACCGCAGCGTTGGCGATCATGATCTCGACCGCGGGAACGCGTCCCTTGCCATCCTTGGTGGGAAGCAGGGTTTGCGAGATCACGGCTTCGAGCGATTCGGAAAGCATCGAACGCACCTGTTGTTGCTGTTCCTTGGGGAACATGTCAATGATACGATCGATGGATTTGGTGCAGCTTCCGGTGTGCAGCGTGGCAAAGACCAGGTGACCGGTTTCGGCGGCTGTCAACGCAAGTGACACCGTCTCCAGGTCGCGCATTTCACCGACGAGGATCACGTCCGGGTCTTCACGCAGAGCGCTGCGTAGCGCAGCGGTGAAGCTCCATGTATCATGCCCCAACTCACGTTGGTTGATCAGGGAGTTCTTACTGCGGTGAACGAACTCGATGGGGTCTTCGACGGTGATGATGTGACAATATCTGTTATCATTGATACTGTCGATCATCGTCGCCAAGGTAGTGGATTTACCGCTACCCGTAGGACCCGTCACGAGGATCAGTCCTTTCTCTTTGGTGGTCAGCCGCTTGAGGATCTCGGGCAACTTCAATTCATCATAGGTCTTGATCTCATTCGGGATCACACGGAACGCCGCCGAGATACCATTGATCTGATGAAAGGCGTTGACACGAAATCGCACGTCGTTGCTGAGCTTCGTCGAGAAGTCGATTTCGAGGTTCTTTTTGAACATCTCCTGCTGTACCTCGTTCATGACACCATAGACGAGATTCTCGATCTCTTCCTGGGACAGAACCGGTAGATTCAGGCGTTTCATTCTGCCGTTGACACGCACCATAGGGTGTGAGCCGGCGGCAATGTGCAGGTCTGATGCACCCGCTTCAGCTGTGAAGCGGAGTAGTTCGTGAATAGTCAATTCTCCGTCCTCCGAATTAGTCGGTTTCGGTTCCTCCGCTCTCCGGGTTAGTCCATTGGTCCACACCATATCCGTGGAATTTCGCTTCAGTTATATCGTACCAAACTTGCTTGCCTTCGCCACCGGGGAAATCCTGAGTGGAAGTAGCGATGATCTTCTTGGGGGGATTGCCGACGACTTCGAACTTCCAGTTCTTGATCGTGCTTTCGCCAAGTTTTGCATCTTTCTGAGCAAGCTCAAGGGTGTAACCTTCGGCGGTACCGTTGGTCTGCAGATAAACGTCATAAGCTTTGCGGATGGTGCTGATAGCGGTTTGAGCTTCAGTGGAACGGGATTTCTCGACATAACGAAGATAACGGGGGACGGCCAAAGCTGCCAGAATGGCAACGATGATAACCACCACCAAAATTTCGATAAGGGTGAAACCCTTCTGGTTCTTCAGTTTACTGAGCATTTTTGTTCCTCCTAAGGGACATTTTTTTCGTTGACTCAGTATATATGCACGATATGTGCCAAACACCCCTATAAAATCATTCTCATCTCCAATCCTCTCGTCAGATGACCCTCTGTTTTAGGTAATTTTTCCCCAGCTTCCCTATTCCTCTTCTTGCGATAACGAACTGTCCGATAATATCTTACCAAAATACCCCGCGGAAAGCCTTCAAAGATGCCTCGTGCCGGAAATCCCCGCAGAGGATAGCCAAAGTACACGAATAATATCGATGAAAACTGAACGCCGTTCATTTTTACTGTTCACACAATAGACACTCAGATCGGTCAGATGCTCTCCGACTACTCACAGATCATTAGTTCGGTGATGTTCATAGTATCGTTTCTTTATAATATCCTCAGCCTATGCGATCGATGCACATTCGATCCCCCACCTCTTGTCCCCTTTCGGTAGCCCTGTCTCTTACCTCGGTTATCAAGTAGTCATCTTGAACTTCATACAAGATGAGTACAAGATGACTTCAAGAAGACTACATGTTGACTACCATCTGATCGAGCGGGCGAAGGCAGTCCCGAATCTGAGCAAGCAGGAGAATTGATGAAGGAAAGACACAGATCGTCGGTAATAGCAGGGAGAGGGAGGGAAAAGTCTTGACGGACTCACCTCTCATGCATTTTTTGCACCTTAGACAAAAAACAGCTTGAAGGAGTCGAGCATGAAGCACAGCCTAAAGGCATTATTCATCCTGCTTTGCGCAGTCATGGCGATATCGGTTATTTTTGCCGAAGACGCTCCGATCGCGGTCAGCAATACGAACAGATTGAACGATAACGACATATTAGCCCAGTATGATGGCGGGACTATTCTGAGAAAGGATCTACAGGATAAGATCGCCAAGCTTCCTCCTCAGGTTCAGGGCAGATACAAGACCTCCGACGGTCAGAAACAGGTTCTGGACATCATGGCTACCGAAGAGCTCTTTATGGCGAAAGCCCTCGCTCTTGGGATCGACAAGAATCCGGACGTCCAAAAGAGGATCAAGGATGGCGAAAAGCAATTCTACGTTCAGGAATTCTATCAGCGGAATGTCGCCGGTATGGGGATCATTACCGATGAGATGAAACGCAAGTTTTACACCGACAATCAGGCTCTTTACTATGTCATGCCTTATGTGACCATCGACTATATCCAGACGGAGACCGAAGGCGACGCGAACAAGGCGATCGCGGAGCTGAACTCTGGTCAGACCTGGGAAACAGTCTCGGACAAATACAATATCAATACCTATGCCAAGGGCTTGAAAGCCAGGATCAAGAACATCCGCCTCAACGGCAACATCCCCGGTGTCGGAAACGACTCCGACCTGGAAAAGCTCATCGCCAAGGCAACTGCCGGAGACGGCAAGATCATCGGTCCGGTCAAGACCGTTACCGGATGGTCGATCCTTACAGTAATCGAGAATATCCCCGGCACCCAAAGACCTTATGATGAGGTCGCGCCGGAGCTCGAACAGCGTATTCGCCCCTCTTTGGACTCGCAGAATCTCAATGACCTCGTGGATAGGCTCAAGCTGAAGTACAGCGTGAGCATCGACTCCTCGATGGTAGCCAGGATCAACCTTCGGGACATCGAGACGAATCGCCCCATGGCTGACAGCGTCGTCGTCTATGCCTCAAACCCGGAGATCCGGATGACCGTGAATCGCCTGATGGAAGCCTTTGCCAAGATCTCTCCGCAAGAACAGATGTATTACGTCAAAGGCGAGGGAGTCACCCAGCTTATCAATCAAGAGCTGATCCGCGCGCTGCTCTATGTCGAAGCTGCTTCCCAGAACTATGAGCAGTATTTCGTTAACAACCCCGATTACATTCAGATGAAGCGCTATAATATCCTCACAGCCGCTTATCGCCAGCTCGTCGTCGATACCATCCAGGTGACGACTGAAGACGCTATGGCTTATTACAACAAGAATATCGAATCATACACGACCCCGGAATCCCGCACGATCGAGATCCTCTGGTTCGACGATCAGAAGGTCGCGGATCGCACCCGCAAGCTATTCAACCTTGCAGCTAAAGTAAACAACGAAAAGAAGATGCAGAGCCTGATCAAGAAGTACTCGCTTCATCCCGATCGTTCGATCCTCGAAGGTCAATTCAACAACGGTATCGTGACCGGAATAGGCAAGGATGAGAGCTTCTCCAAGCTGATCTGGGACACCCCCATCAACGGCGTCAGCCCCGTGATCACCACCGCCAGAGGCGATATCGTCTTCTTCCGCGTGACCAAGCTGGTTCCCCCGACTGTCAAACCCTTTACCGAGATCGAACCCCGCATTTACGGCACCTTGAAGAAAGAGAAAGAAAAGACCCGTCAGGATGAGGTCATCGCCGAGCTGAGCAATGAACTGCACATGGTGAAGTATCCCGAACGCCTGACCCTGCTTCTCTCCGCCGAAGAGCTCTTTGAGCTTGCCAATACGGCTGCGACTCAGCGCAACTACAAAGATGCCATCGTTTACTACGATCAGATCATCTCCACCTACAAGAACAATAAGGATGATTACAAGGCTACCTTTATGAAGGCTTTCCTGATCTCTGAGGAGATGAAGGATAAGGATACTGCCCTCGTCCAGTTCAAGAAGTTCCTCAATGACTTCCCCGAAGGTGATCTGCACGAATCCGCCCGGTTCATGATCGACGTTCTCGAAGGTAAGGCAGACGTCGAATTTGGAGCTGAGGGAGAATAACTTTCTCGGTCGATTATACGAAAAGGGCTGTGATCTCACAGCCCTTTTTCATTGCTTGGAGTTTATATCGGGTCAGCGTGGCAAGACCATTTCCAGCTCAGTGTTCATGACCCAGCCGACGTTGCCGTTGGGTAGCACTATCCGGAGCTCATCTCCGCGCTTCTCCGTCACTCGGACGATCAAACCCTGATGGATATCACGGATGATCCTGGATACGGCGGAAGCCTCTTCCCTGAGCTGCGCCGTCCCTGCTGTGATCACCGCTTTATGGTTGTGGTTCATGCGGTAGCTTTTTGTCCCGAGCAGGATGCAGAAGGTGATGAGAAGCATCATTGAGAGGGTCAGCAGTAATACAGCGAGCCCTTTCTCCCGCTCCTGATGATAATGCAGCAGCCAATGCAGGCATAGCCCGGTGAGCAAGAGGAATAGTAAGAGAAAGACGGCAGTTCGGTTCAGGCTGAACCAATCATAGACGTTCAGGAGCATCTCGGCGATGAACTGCTGCCGCGGATAGAGCTGACTATCCTTGGACAGTGCGGTCAGGTATGCGATATTCGAACGCGCATCCCGATGGGCAGAATCAAGATTCACACAGCGCAGAAAGGAGATTAAAGCGGGTGCTTCCTGATTTAGCCGTGCCTGGCAGACACCCATGTCGTAATAGAGATCCGGGGAATTGACCCCGGTTTTGGCGATCTTTTGCAGTTCTTCCAGCTTTGCCCGGTAATCGACGTTCTCCTTTCCGGAGGCTGTAACCCCATGTAGCAATGCGGATAAACTCAGAGACAGCAGGATGATCACGATAAGTCGTTTCATTTGTCCCCTCCCTCGGTCTTGTTCAGACGGATAAACTCGCGGACGATGCTCTCCAGTTTACTCAGATCGTCATTGATCGATGAGGCGTCTCTCCCACCGGGCATATAACGCGCTTCCTGGCAGCGGGCAATGAACAGGCTGAGGCTCTCCAGAAGCTCCCCGGGAAGGTTCATTCCCTGTAAGAGGGCGAGTTTCTCGGCATTGGAAAGTCTGCCGGAAAGCTTGTATTTCCTCGCAAGGAACTCCATCAAGCCGTTCTCGGCGAGAGTGTAGAAGTCACCGGAGAGGTTCTGCGCCGCCAGTTGGGCTTCACGGAAGTACTTTGCCAGGATCCGGCGGGAAGTGATCATCGCGTATCGACGAGGATCGCGGGAACGGAGGCTTGCCTCCCAGGCTATGCTGCCGGATACTCCGATCCCGGCAAGCAGCACTATTACCGCCAACCACCACCAAACGGTCTTCGGGAAGAGGATATAGCGGTGATAACGGGACTTCCCGCTGAGGGGTTTGAGCTCGTGCGGGTCATCACTCCCGAGCATATCCGAGAAATAGGAAAGAACGTTGCCGGGCTTGACCTCGATCACCGCAGGCTCGCCACTAAACGTCTGATACTTGCCGGTGGAGCTGTCGAACCAGCTAAATTCCAGCTCGGGAAGGGGCAGCTTACCTTCTTTGTCCGGAATAATCGTATAGAAAACTGTGCGTTTCCCGTCCACACCACCATTGAGATTGTCAGTGATCTGCGGGGTAGAGACCTGGATCCCGTCGCCCTTGGGAAACTGCGGAGCCGTAGACTGGTGAAAGTTTGCTCTGCCTTCGATGATAAGCTTGTAGGTGATCGCGTCTCCGACCTTGACGCTCCGGGGTGCGATGCTGTGTGAGACGGAGAGCTTGCCAACAGCTCCGGTGAAGGAAGCGGGAGGAATGATCCCGGGAAGGGGCATGATCCGCACGGAAGAAGGTTCGGAGCGCAGAGCCCTGCTTTGGTAGCCATAGTCATAGACGCGGGCTGATCCGGTAAGACGGGGCACCTGGATCTCTCCCACTGTGTTCGGGGAAAGGACGAGCTGCTTGATCAAGGCTCGGAGATATTGTCTGCCTTTGTAGGTGACTCGTTGGTAGTCGAGCTGGCTGGGCTGGAAATACACTTCCTTGCCGTAGCCGGGGAAGTCGTCCTCTGCTTCAAGCTGGAAAGAGCCCACCGCCTGAGTGCTGTAAAGGTAATATGAGACGATGACCGGTTCACCCTTATAGACCGATCCGGAACTGGGGATACTCAAAAGGGCGACGTCGCCGAGAGGTCTGCTCTGTTCTTGCCAGAAGTCCTCATCGCCCCAGGTAAAGGGACTGGGCGGGACACTCGGAGCCGGAACCGGGCTTGCACTTCCTGCTCCCGGAACGACCTCGACAACGAAGGACTGCGTCACGTAAGTCTTACCCCCGACGCTGACTTTTTGGGATGGGATAGTGAACTTGCCGGTCTGTGAGGGTAAAAAGACGTAGGTGTATTCAGAGTAGAATTCCGAACCACCCCTGCTCCCGAAAAGGCTCATTGAAGAGGAACTCCGGGTGAGCATATTTCGATAGACCATTCCCTTGATCACCGGGGGTTCCGGGTCTGCGACCCTTACGGGGCTGTCGCCGACGATGCGGATGGTGTAGTTTAGCTGTTCATTAAGGCTGAGGCGTAGCTTATTCACGGAGGCATTGACCCGATAACCGGCACCAAAGAGACTCAGAGCCATCAGCAATGCCATGAACACAAGTATTAAACGTTTCATATCTCTACCACCACTTACCCTTGTTCTTGTCTGGGTTGCCCTGCTTGTTCTGCCGGTCGAGCGCTTCCTTCTGGTCAAGGGCGTTCAGGATGTTCCGGTAGTCCTCGTTGCCTTGTTTGTTGTCCTCGTTCTTCTGATCCCGGGGCTTGTCTTCCGGCTTGTTTTGAGGGGGTTTCTTTTCGTTCTGCTTACGATAGGCAAGCTCAAGATTCGCTTTCGCGTCCTGATCCGTAGGGTCGAGGATGAGGGCTTGCTTGTAATGCTCGATGGCTTTGGGATAATCCAGCTTCTGGTAGGCGATGTTCCCCAGATCATAGAGCATGTCCGCGCTGTTCTTGCGCTTCTTTTCCCAAGTCTTTAGCAGTTCCTCGGCTTCCGCATACTTGTCCTGTTTGTAGAGGCTCTTGGCGAGGTTGTGGGTCGCGACCGAGTCTTCCTGATCGGCTTGGGCGAGATCCCGGAATTGCTTCTCGGCACCGGCATAGTCACCCCGCTTGTATTTGCCGGATGCTGCACTCCCTTTTGGCACCTGTGGGATAAAGAGATATTGTGCAACGAGCAGGAGCAGCACAAGGGCTAACAGCGCTATCGGCAGGAGGATGCGACGTAGATCATTCCTTGGCATCATCTTGGCTCCTGCTTCTTTTTCAAGGGAGAGATCAGGCATTCGAGGAGGATCAACCCCAGAGCCAGGATCAGAAATAACCGATACTGGTCTTTCATCAGGTTCACTTCACGGGTCGCGAGCTTGGATCTCTCTCGCCCGTATATCTGCCTCAAGAGCTGGTCTATCTCGTTCTGTGAAGGAGTCACGGCGTAGAACTTCCCGCCTGTCACAGCCGCGATCTTCTTCAGGCTCTCGATGTCCGGCTTGGAGAGAACTTCCTCCCCGGTAGCGGGGTTCTTGATATAGCTTCCAGCGGGGCTTCCCACTCCCATCGTATAGATCGTGATCCCCATGTCCGCGAGTTCCTTTGCTCTTTTGAGCGCTTTGTCCTCGAGGTCTTCCCCGTCGGAAAGCAAAAACATGATGCCACCCCGTTCAATAGAATTGAACGCCCTTAGACCAACGTCCAGAGCAGCGCCGATATCCGTCCCGTAGGTCGAGATAGTCTCCGATGAAAGGCTGTTCAAGACCATCTGCACGGACTCATAGTCATCCGTGAGGGGGCATTCCAGACTTGCATGCCCGGCAAAGGCGACGATCCCGATCCGGTCTCCTTCGAGCTGGCGGATGAACGAAGAAAGCTGTAGCTTCGCCCTGGTAAGGCGGCTGGGGGAGATATCCGTCGCGTCCATGCTCTTGGAAACGTCTATGCAACAGATGATGTCCAGCCCCGAGCTTTCGAAAGACTCCTTGCCAAAGTCCCACTGCGGCTGAGCCAGCGCCACGATGATAAGGGCAAAAGCGGCTATCAAGAGGCTGAGTTTCAGGCTGCTGAAAAAGGGTGAAACTCGCCTGTAGCTATGTGTATAGAACGCGTCCTGAGCATAGGAACCAAACCGCCTGCGGCGGAAGCTATCCCGGCGCAATAGCAGCAGGATCAGCGGGAGCAGGAGCAGCAGGAGATAAAGGTAATGAGGATGCAGCAAGCGCATAGCGTCACTCCGGCAGCACGGGGATCAGAACCATCTTGAAGAGCAGTTCAAGCCCCAGCACGAAAAAGGCGATCCAGAGGAAGGGAGCGAACTGCTTCTTCCAGTTATAGTTTATCTTAGCTTGGAACTCTGTCTTCTCAAGCTTGTCTATCTGTTTCATGACCATCGAGAACTGAGCGGAGTCTCCCGCCATGGCAGCTTCTCCGGTCCCGGTGATCGCTGCGATGCGGTTCAGGGTCTGCATGTCCAGCTCGATAAAGACCTTCTGATACTGGATCCCAAAGATCGGATGAGAGAAAGGGAAATCCACGTAGTCGTTCGACCCGACGCCTATCGGATAGACCCTTATCCCATAAGCCTTTGCCATCTCCGCTGCCTTGAGAGGATCTATCTCACCGGAGTTATTGACCCCGTCCGTGACGAGGATGATTATCTTGCTCTTGGCTCGCGAATCCTTGAGCCTTGCGACCGCTTTAGCCAGCCCCAGCCCTATCGCCGTGCCTGAAGCTTCGGTATTGACCTCGAGCTTCTCCAGTCGATTGAGCATCGCCTGATGGTCAAAAGTAAGAGGGCTCTGCGTGATCGCATATTCGGAGAACGCCACCAGACCAAATCTATCCGAAGGGCGCTCTGAGATGAATTCCTTGGCGACCTTGACCGCCGCTTTGAGACGGTTATCCGGGGCGAAGTCCAGCGCCAACATGGAGCCGGATACATCGATGGCAATAACGATATCGACCCCTTTTTGCCGATAATCCCGTGTGTCTCTGCCCCATTCCGGCTGCGCAAGGGCAATGACGATGACAAGGATCAGCAGCGAACGCAAGCCCGGGAAAAGGTATTTCCAAAAGAGATCGTCCTTTGCCAACCGAGCGAGGAGATCGACCCGGGAGAAGGACAGCCGGAGCTTTTGACTCCGACGCAGCTTGAGCTCAAGCCACAGATAAAGCGGGATGAGCACCAGCGCGATCAGCCAAAGCGGCTCAGCTACCCGAAACATCACCCTCTCCTGATGGTGCAGCCATAGGCTCTACTACCGGCTTATGCGCCAGCAGATATTCTTCCAGCCAGTTCACGTTCGCTTCGACAGCGCTTTGATCCGGCTGATGCTTGGCAAATTTGACCCTGTCGCAATGACGGAAGAACTCCATGATCTCCTGGATGCGCGGATGCATCCTTTCCCGAAAGGCATCCCGGATCTCATAGCTGGTCATCTCCACTGCGGGTATGGCATAGCGACGCTCCAGAAAGACTCTCAGGATTAGCGCCAAATGAAAGTGAAAGTCCCGGATCTCCTCCGGATGGAGAGCGAACCACTCCCTGAGCTTCTTGAGCTCCTCCAGTGCGATCTCCCAATCGGCAAGCGGGAGAGGGATCTCCTTGGGACTACCGGTCGCTGCCTGTTCTCTGCGTTTTCGCCGCAGGTACAGCGCCAGGGCGATCCCAAACCAGATAAGGAGCAGGATCAGGATCAAGGCATACACCCAGAGCGGGATCTGCAGCGGATACCGCTTTAGCGGCTTGATATCTCTCAGCAGGCTGTCCTTTTCTGCCCGAACTGCCAGGACCTTGATCCTGAAAGCATCGGTGCTGTATTCATTGCCACCGGCGAAGACCTTGAGGGGAGGAAAACTGAGCGAACCGGGCTTCATCGGTGCGATCGTCAGCTTGCCATAAGGTACGGCTCCTCTCTTGCGGACGATATCCTCTTTGATGATCGTAAAACCATCCAGACTGTCCGGAACCGAGATCTTTTGCACCGGTTCCTTTGCCTTGATGATGAGCTGAAAGCGGGACCCGACGGATAGCGTGTCGGCATTCTCCAGGCTCTGAGTGATCTGGGCATATCCCGGCAAACAAAGCAGCAAAAAGACCGTCAAGCTCAGGAGGAGAGACCGTCTCATCTGTGGATCCTCGTCCTTCGGGCTCTGGTCTCAAAGAAATTGCGCAGCGCATCGATGTAGGAATCTCCGCTCCGGATCACGATAAGCTCGACCTGCAGGTGGCGTAAGGTCTCTTTGAGCCCTGCCTGCATTGCGGCTGTGACCTTGGCATAGCGGGAACGCAGCCTCGGAGAAGAGCTGTTGATGACCATTTCCCTGCCCGTTTCCGCATCGCGGAGATGCAAGAGCCCTGCATCAGGAAGGGTCAGCTCCGCATCATCGACGATCTGGATCGCGATCACATCGTGCTTTTTGCGCAGGATGCTCAAGGGTGCTTCCCAACCATCGTCCATGAAGTCCGAGAGGATGAAGACCACGGAGCGTTTCTTCAGGATCCTGGCGGTGTAGGCAAAGGCTTCCCGCAGATTCGTCCGTTGCCCCTGAGGCTCGTGATAGAGGATCTCGCGCAGGATCTGCAACGCGCTGTTGCGTCCTTTACGGGGTGGGAGATACTTCTCAGGACGGTCGGAGTACATGATCAGCCCGACCTTGTCATTATTGGATAAAGCGGAAAAGGACAGGACAGCGGCGATCTCCGCCAGACGTTCTTTCTTATAAGCTTCCCGAGTACCAAACTCCATAGATCCGCTGCTGTCGATGATGAAGAATACGTTTAGTTCCCGCGTCTCGCGGAACTTCTTGATATAGGGAATGCCATATCTGGCTGAGACGTTCCAGTCGATCATCCGATAGCTGTCTCCCGGCTGGTATTCGCGAACTTCGGCGAATTCTAGACCCTGCCCCTTGAAACTCGAGTGATACTCTCCGCTAAAGAGCTCGCTCACGACGTTCCGGGTGCGGATCTCGATCTTTTTGATGCGACGGATGATCTCAGCGGGACTCTGAGTAAGCATAAGCGCTTATGGAACTTCTATCTCGTCAAATATTCGTGCTACGATCTCTTCGGCGTCGAGCTGTTCGGCTTCCGCTTCATAAGAGAGGATGACCCTGTGCCGGAGGACGTCTTTCCCGACTGACTTGATATCGTCCGGGATGACGTATCCGCGATGTTCGATGTAGGCTAAGGCTTTGGCTGCGCGCGCCATATAGATCACTGCCCGGGGTGAAGCGCCGTAATCGATCAAACCTTGAAGCTTGCTGAGACGCGGATACCGCTCCGGATGTCTGGTTGCCTGAACCAGATGCAGGATATAGTCCTTCAGCTTGTCTTCCATGTATATCTCATCGACGACCTTGCGCATGCTTTCGATCGCTTCGGGCTTGAGGATCGGCTGCAGCCGGATCGGCTCTTCGACGACCATCCTGTCCAGGATTTGCCTTTCCTCGTCCAGACTGGGATACTTGATCTTTAGCTTGAGCATGAATCTATCGACCTGCGCTTCCGGCAGGGCATAGGTTCCTTCCTGTTCGATGGGGTTCTGCGTCGCCATGACGAAGAAGGGTCTGGGCAAAGGATAGCTGGTATCGCCGATCGTCACTTGCTTTTCCTGCATCGCTTCGAGCAATGCGGATTGAACTTTGGACGGAGCGCGGTTGATCTCATCGGCAAGGATAAAATTGGCAAAGATGGGACCCTGTTTGGGGGTGAATTCTCCGGTCTTCTGGTTATAGATCAGCGTCCCGGTAATATCGGCGGGAAGGAGATCGGGGGTAAACTGGATCCTACGGAAGGTGGTATCGGTGACTTGGGCGAGAGTGCTGATGATCAGGGTCTTTGCCAAGCCGGGAACACCTTCGACAAGGACGTGTCCGCCGGTCAATATCCCGATCAGGAGTTTGCTGATAACAGCATCCTGACCGACCACGACCCTGGCGATCGATGCGCGGACATCATCGAGTATCCGCGAACTATCGAGTACCTTTCTATGTATTTCCTCTATCTGCATGTTAACGACCTCTTTGTCTCAAAAAGCTATTGTCTGATGCACATGAAACACAGTTTCAAAAGAGAATCGGGAACAGAGGATCTCACCACTATTCCCGATCAAAACTCATACATCTGATCTTTCAGGTATGTTCAAATCTTTAAAGAATCAATATCTTCGCTTTACCTTTTCTGTTGAACTGCAACAGCCAGGTCACATAAGAGATCAACCGATAGCTTTGCGAACTTTGTTTGCCTTGAGGCAAGAACTGCAAAGCTTCACTCTTTGCACGGAGCCGTTGACATAAGCTCTGATCTCGTGCAGATTAGGATAAAATCTGCGCTTGGTAGCGTTGAGAGCATGGCTTCTGTTGTTGCCCACCTGGGCACCTTTTCCGCATATATCGCATATTCTTGACATGGTTTCACCATCCATAAATTCGTTTAGAGAGCCAATAAAATCCAAGCCCTATTTTTGACAAGGATTTATTTGGCTGTCTGAGGAATACGAATGTCGAATCTGCATCCGTGAGGCTTTACGGGTATGTATTCGAGGCGTCCCCGATGTTCCTGTACCAGTTTCTTGCAGATCGCCAATCCCAAACCTGTACCGTGAGGTTTCCCTTCCGAGATGAAAGGTTTGAATATATCGTCGCGGATCTTCGCCGAGATCCCCGGACCATCGTCGATAACGCTGATCTGGAGCCAGTTTGCCGCGTAGTTTGTTATGATCTTGATCGAGCCTTCGTCCTCGATCGCTTCGGAGGCGTTCTTCAGCAGGTTGAGGAGCACCCGCTTGATCTTCGTCTCGTCGAAGTGCACGAATTCACGTACGTTGTTCTCGACCGTGAAAACGATCCTTCTCCCCTGCAAGGAATTGCCATAGGTATTCTTGACCTCGGCAAAGAAAGCATCCAGATCGATCTTTTGGATCATTGGTTCGCTCTCCGTGCCCTTGGCAAAGTCCAGGATCTCCCGCACAAGTTGATCTATCTGCTTGGTCTGTTTGATGATGCTCTCGGTCAGTTCACTGCTGTTGGGATAGAGGTTCTCGAGAAGTTGAGCGGTCAGAACGATCACCGTCAGCGGGGTCTTCAGGTCGTGAATGATCTTGCTGGCTGCCAGTCCGATCGCTTCCAGGCGGTTCTTGCTGATCATCTGGTTCATCAGGTCGATGAATTTGTCGTTGGTATTGCGCAGACGCCCGGAGATCATCCCGATCAGGTTGTACATGACGATCGGATGAGTAAAGGTGATATTGAGAAAGACTTCCTTGGGGATCAGCATCAGTTCGACATCCTCGAGGGCGATGACCGTCGCGCTGCGGGGAGCGTCATTGATGATCGACATCTCGCCAAAGCAATCCCCGATCTCCAGGGTCGAAAGCTGGGCAAAAGGGGTCTCGATATTGTTCAAACCTTTGTTGATCTCGACCTTGCCCTTGCAGATATAGAATAGGTTCTGCCCTTCGGTGTGTTCACTGATGATCTGCTCACCCTTGCGGATCTGGATGCGTTGCAGATCGTGCGTAAACTTCTCTATCGCATCCTGGTCAAGCCCGAAAAATAAGCCTGTACCTGTGACTTGCTCAACCTGTTCCATGATAACCTCTCTGACCTTTTTTATCTTTTCTCAAGGAAATAGATACGGATGATGTTTGTCAATGTTTTTTTGTTTCCCCCTTTCCCGATCTTCTTCCCAAGGGCAGATCTGCTATCCTTCCGGCATCACATCGGCATCATACCGGTATCATATCGGGCAATTTGCCGATATGATACCGGTATGATCCTGATATGATGGCGGATAATGCAAAGGGAACAGACGGGAGCTACGAACGACAGGGCAAAGAAAACCCGCCGGAACGACTATAATTCAAGCCGTTCCGGCGGGTTGATCAAGTGTATGAACGCTTATTGAACCGGATGTTCAGGTTTAGAAAGAAGCTGTTTTGCTCTGCGACGTTCCAGGACGAGTCCGGCGATCAGCGCCAGCAAGGTGACGAGGATCCCAGTCAGGCTGTATCCCAGGCTCTTTTTGTATGATTCCGGGGCAAAGACAAGTTCGAGTTTATGCTTTCCGGCTGGGATCTTCAATCCACGCAGAATGTAGTTCGTGGCGTAGATCGGGATCTCTTTGCCATCGAGGAGAGCTTTCCATCCCGCGGGATAGTAGGTCTCGGAAAGGACGAGATAGCCGTCACGCGCAGTGTCAAGGGCATATTCGGCAGATTGGAGCTCATACTTCGTCAGCTTTACGCTTCCCACGGAAAGCGAATCGAGTGAGGGCAGAAGGGCATTCTTATCCTCGACGAATGCCGTGTTCCGCGGCTCGAAGGTACCTCGGGCAAGCTCGGCATAGACCGAGTCGGCATTGGGGAAGAGCTTTTGGCTGCGCACGAACCAGGCTTTGGGCAAAGCGGTTTGATTCTGATAGACAAAGACTCCCTCCTCAGAGGCAAAGACGGGACGGTATTTCTGCAGATACTGAGCCATGGGGAGTGAATCCGCGAGGATCACATACTTCGTCGATAGCATGTCCATCACCGGGGTAGATCTTTCCCTGCCGCCTTGTTCATAGACGCCTTTGAGATAGCGGACGAATTCGCCGTCGGTGTTCTTTGCCGGATTGCCGTTGACGAGCTTCAGGATGTCGTCATAGCGCTTCAGCTTTGCCGCGGAATATCCGCCGATCGTCTGGTGATAGTATGCCCATTCACCGTCCGGACGGACTTGGGTCATGTTGAAGGGGTAGATGCGGAAGTTATCTTTGTCCCCGAGCAGGAACTGGTCATAGTCGGTCTGAGCGAATTTATTGAAGTGTACCGCTCCGGGCTCCAGATTCTTGAAGTGTTTTCCGGTATAGAGAAAGAGATCGACAAAGGCGACGATCGTTATCAGCATCACGAAGACCGTGCGCTTGAGTGTCTTGATCGAGTGCAGATAAGCCAAGCCCATGCTGACGGTCAGGAAGAGCAGACTGGCGATCCCGCTTTTGTAGAGCAAGCCCAGACGTTCAGCCTGTATCTGAGGCAGATAGCCCATCTGATCAGCAGACTGGAGCTGCTGGAGCAAGGTCGCATTGGCAAATGGCAGCCCGCGGAAGAGCGTCTTTGCCAGCATCAGCCAGGCGATGAAGACGACTCCGCAGATCCAAAAGACGCGGAAGAGCTTTTTGCTGTAAGCGCTGTCCGAGGCGTTGCTCTTGTCCACGACCGTGTCCACTCCGAGAGCCGCGAGGATCACTCCGATGATCTGGGTCATGACCAGGATCATCGACGGGACGCGGAACTTGTTAAAATATGGCAAATATTTGAGGAGCAGATCGGAGATGAAGGGAGCAAAGTTGCCAAAAGACATCAGGACAAAGATTACTGAACTGATCCAGAGGAATACCGCCAGACGTTTGTGTTTACCGAAAAGGGCGATCACACCAAAAGCCAGGACGACGATCCCAAAATAGTTATAGACTTGCGTGAAGGGCATGTAACCCCAGTAGCCGTCATTTATCCCGCCAAAGAAATTCGGGATGATGAAGCCGAGGATCTCCAGAGGATGGAAACTCCAGCCTTGGGCGTAGGCTTTGTCCAGTCCGGCTTCGCCTCCGCGCATCGTGTAGTGGCTGTATTCCATGTTGCTCATATAGGGATTCATCACCGCCAGGACGGTCAAGGCGTAGGCGACGATGAGCAGCCCGGTAAAGATCGCGAAGTTCTTGATCTCCTTCGCCTTGATGCTCTCGATAAGCTGAAAGAGCCAATACATCCCGACGAAGAGATAGAGGTAATAGCTGATCTGGGGGTGGTTCTCCCGCAACTGCGTGATCAGGAAGGTCGCCATCAGACCGAGCCCGAGGATACCCGGCTTGCGGCGCAGATACATCAACGCCCACATCACCCAGGGTACGTACATGATCGCCCGGAACTTCGTGTTGTGCCCGATCTCGATCAGACCGACCCAATGACAGCTGAAGATAAAGGCGATCGCGCCAAAGAAAGCGATCCAGGGATCCAGCTTGAGGAACCTCAGGAGGACAAAGATACCAAGTCCACCCACAAAAAGCAGGAATATCCGCCAATTGATGACCTTGTCCGTGACCTTGGTAATGCTTTCCAGGAAGGGATAGCGATTGGGGAACGAGATCATGTAGCTGGGCATCCCGCTAAACATGTGCGGAGTCCACAAGGCATTGTCCGAATGGGTCTTGTTATAATCGATGATGGCGTTTGCCGCGCCTTGCCACTGCGTTATGTCACTGGCGATCGGGGCTTTGTGCTGGAACGCCACGGGGAAATATACGAGGCTGACGATGAGCAGCAGGAGAGCCGCAAAGATCCATGAAACATAACGGGGATCTATCAGGGGAGGTTTTTGCACCGTGGGTCTGGCAGCAGGGGCAAGAACCTTTTGCTTGGTCTTATTCTTGGGATTCTTATCAGACATAATACATCCTCATTGGAAGCTTTTTTGCCATCGGAATGAGCCCGCTGATATCGGTCAAGGAAAAAGTCCGGAGGCATTATCCGAAACAGAGGAGCGTAGGCGCGGGAGAGAAGCTCGAGAGCACTTACATATTCCCGCGGGAGAGAACAGGCACGTTCTTGGGGGCTTGCTTCCGGCGGAACTAACTCTCCTGCAGGAGATAAGAGATGCTGCGTCACTTTTATATTGCCACAATTTTACAAGCGAAAAAAATGGCACCCATCAGTAGAAAAATAAATATAGATGGGAGGTCGCTATGATACAGTGCTTTAATGTGTCAAAACAGCGGTTCGCACCGGTGCAGTCCATGGATGAGGCGTTCTGGATCCATTTACAGAACCCTACCGCTGAAGAAGTGACTGAGCTGGTTCAGAAATACGAACTCCCCGCCGACTTCATCGAAGACCTTGAAGATGCGGATGAAAATGCCCGAATGGAATACGAAGACGGAGCGATGCTTCTGATCATCAGAGTCCCGCTCTTTTATAAACACAAGACAGCGACGGTCCCTTTTGCCACATCACCCCTCGGGATCATCGCCATCCCGGATAAGCTCATCACGATCTCGTTTTATGAGAACGAAGTTCTGACCCTCTATCTGGATGGGAAGAACCGTCCCTTTGAGATCACTCAGCAGAGCTTTATCCTGCATATCAACCTCCGGAATGCGACGTATTATCTCAAGTTCCTCAAGGAGATAAATCGGCGAACGTCCCGGATCGAGAACGAACTGCATCAGTCTATGCGAAACAAGGAACTGATCCGTCTGCTCCGGCTGGAGAAATCGCTGGTCTATTTCAATACCTCACTCAAGACGAATGAGATCATCCTCGAACGGATGCAGAGATCCCGCTGGCTCCAGAATGATCCTGATGCGGAAGACCTTATCGACGACGTCATCATCGAAAACAAACAGGCGATCGAGATGGCAAACATCTATTCCAGCATCCTCAGCGGGATGATGGATGCCTTTGCGTCTATCATCTCAAACAATCTGAACGTGGTCATGAAGTTCCTGACCTCGATAACGATCATGCTCGCGCTGCCTACTCTGATCGCGAGTATTTATGGGATGAACGTCGAGCTGCCCTTGATGCATAAGCCTTATGCGTTCGCGATCATCATGGGAGGTGCGGCATTCCTGACCGTCCTCCTAATCATAGTCTTCATCAGGAAGAAATACTTCTAAAAGGTAAGAACATGTATAAACTCAACGTGACCGACAGCTTCTCCGCCGCGCATCGGCTTTGCGGATATGAAGGAGCTTGCAGCAACCTGCACGGGCATAACTGGAAAGTCCGCATCGCAATCTCTTGCACGGTACTCGATGACATTGGGATGGCACTGGACTATGGCATCATCAAACAGGCACTGGGCAGCGTCCTGGACGAGCTTGACCATGCCTATCTGAACGACCTGCCAAGCCTCAAGGGCATGAATCCCACCTCGGAAAACCTTGCCCGCTATATATTTGACCGCATGAGCGAAGCGATCACCAAACCTGGATGTAACGTCTGCGAAGTGGAGATCTATGAATCGGAACGCTCATCAGTGGTGTACACCAAATGATCAGGCTGGTTGAATCTTTCTACGTCAAAAGCGCCGTCGAGCCTGCGGATTATCCGGCTTCCGCCTACCCGGAGTTTGCCTTTGCCGGGAAGTCCAACGTCGGTAAGTCCACCCTGATCAACCTCCTGACCAATCATCACGGCTTAGCCAAGACCAGTTCTCACCCGGGAAAGACGCGTCTGCTCAATTTCTTCCTCATTCGCTACAAGAACGACAAGACCGAGACGCAAGGCTTCATGCAGTTTACCGACTTACCCGGATACGGATTCGCCGAGGTATCCCTGAACGAGCAGGAGAAATGGCGCAAGATGGTCACTAAGTATCTGGAGCAGCGGAACCAGCTTCGCTCCATGGTGGTGCTCGTTGATATCCGCCATCCCGCAGACAAGAAGGACATCCTCATGCTGGAAATGCTGCGCTTGCGGAATATTGACCACTGTATCGTCGCGACCAAGAGCGACAAGATACCCAAGACCAAGATACCCAAGACCGTCCAGATCCTCGCGAAGGAGCTGGGGATCGGGAGCATCCCGATCTTCCCCGTTTCTGCCTTGAACAACACCGGATTCGAGCCACTTCTTGAATGGATGTACCAGCGCAGCCTCACGGTATAGATGAACACCGACTTTGACGTTATAGTTATCGGCGCGGGGCACGCGGGATGCGAAGCAGCCCTTGCTGCAGCCAGGATGGGAGCCAGAACCGCCGTGTTCGTTATTAAGATGGAATCCATCGGCAGAATGAGCTGCAATCCCTCAGTGGGTGGGCCGGCGAAGGCGCATCTGGCAAGGGAGGTCGATGCTCTTGGGGGTGAGATCGGCTGGGTCGCTGACCTGACCGGGATACACTACCGCATGCTAAACCGTAAGAAAGGTCCTGCTGTCTGGGCACCACGCGCGCAGAACGATCGCCAGCTTTACTCCCAGATCATGCGAGCCCATCTCGAGGCTTGCCCGGGGCTCCGCATCATCGAGGGCAATATCAGTTCACTGATCCTTGCCAACGGAGAGATCCGCGGTGTACGCAGCCAGCTCGGGAAAGACCATTTCGCTCCGCGGGTGATCATCGCCTCCGGAACCTTCCTCAAGGGAACCATCCACGTCGGTGACGTCCGCTACAGCGGTGGACGCAGCGGAGAACCCGCATCCGACGACCTCTCTCAGTCCCTGCTTGATGCGGGGATCCGCACAGCGCGCTTCAAGACCGGAACTCCGCCCAGGGTGGACCTGCGCAGCCTGGATCTCTCGCTCATGGAAGAGCAACCCGGCGATGAAGAGCCGGAAGGCTTTTCCTTCTATAGGGACGTGACGCTTTCCAACCAAGTTTCCTGCTACATCACCAAGACCACTCCCGAGACGCACAGGATCATCGCGGAGAACATCGGGCTCTCGGCTCTCTATTCCGGAATGATCACCGGGATCGGACCTCGCTATTGCCCTTCGATCGAGGACAAGATCGTCAAGTTCCCGACCCGCGACACTCACCAGGTCTTTATCGAACCGGAAGGGCTAAACACCCACGAGGCTTACGTCAACGGCATCTCCACGAGTCTCCCGGCTCACGTCCAGGAAGCGATACTCCGCAGCATCCCCGGGCTGGAAAGAGCCCGCATCATGCGCTATGCTTACGCTATCGAGTATGACTACGTCCCGCCGGACGAGCTGTCCGCAAGCCTGGAAACGAAGAAGATCAAGGGGCTATTCCTCGCCGGACAGATCAACGGCAGTTCCGGCTATGAAGAAGCTGCCGCACAAGGCATCATGGCAGGGATAAACGCCGTGCTCAGCCTCGATGGTAAGCCACCTCTGATCCTCGGACGCAACGATGCGTACATCGGCGTCCTGATCGACGACCTGATCACCTGCGGAACCAACGAGCCCTACCGGATGTTCACTTCCCGCGCGGAATACCGCCTGCTGCTCAGGCAGGACAACGCGGACGAACGCCTGATGCCCGTAGCCCACAAGCTTGGTCTGCTCAGCGAGGAAAGGTGGCTCCGCTTCCGCAGCATGACGGAGATCAAGGAGCGTGAGATGGACAGGCTCAAACGCGAGAAGTGTACCCAACACGACAGCATCCGCGAACCGGTCAAATTCGCCGCTTTGCTGAAGCGTCCCGACATCAGCTTTGACGGCCTCAACCTCTATGGCTACGAGCGTCCCTCTGATCTAACCCGGGATATAGCCCGGCGGATCGAGCTTGAGATAAAGTACGAAGGCTACCTTATGCGCGCCGAGGAGGAGCTTTCCCGTTTTCAGGCGCAGGAAGAGCTTGCTCTCCCCGAAGACATCGACTACTTTAGTATAGAGACAATAGCTTACGAAGCCCGGGAAAAGCTGAACCGCATCCGTCCGACCAGCATCGGACAAGCCATGCGCATCCCCGGAGTCAACTTCACGGATACTTCCGCGCTCCTGATCTGGTTGCGCAAACATGCCAAGAAATGAGGATCAACCTGTTATGAAAAAGTGCTTTTTTTCTCTCTTTATCGCCGTACTACTGCTCACCGGCTGCTCGGTGTTCCGCCCCAAACCCGCAGTTCCGCACGTCCCGGATGTAAAGATCCTACCCTTCGATGCCCAGCAATGGCTTTGGCAGATCCCGGAAGGTGACTATGCCGTGGGGATCAGCTACAGCGATACTTTCTACAGCGACAATGCCGAGGACGATGCCCGGGACTTTGCCGCTGTCTGCCTTTCCCGAAACCACTCCGCCTATATAGTGGACAAGGAGAACATCATCACTCTCGCCGAAGACAGAGAGCTCGATCTGAAACAGGCGAATTTCAACGTCGTCGTCAGTGAGGACCTGGAATATCTCCGCCGCGCCTCCAAAGAACTGAAGCTGCTGGGGCAGTTTGACACTCGCGGCTATTTCCTTGGTTTATATGGCTTTATCGACACAAATCCCGATACCCTCTCGGTGATCATGAACCCCGCTGATCCTCCGAACTGGATCAAGAAACCGGGAGTACGGATCGAAAAGAAGAAGGTCATTTGCGTCGCTTCATCCCGCCAGGCATCGCTGATAGACGCCTTCAGCGCTGCGCAGGAGATAGCCCTGCGGAGCCTCGGGCAATATATCGTCCGGGACGTCACCGCCCAAGTCCGCGCCACCAATGAGGTCATGGAGCGCAATCTGCTCATGGAGACGGTGACCCGCAGTCACTCTGTCTTTTTTGACAAGGTCTTCATCCGCCAGCTAAAGATCGACGGATCAGACAGCTATGAAGTCTTTCTGCAGTTGATCCAGAACCCGATCGCCAAATGAACGCCATCGCGATCATCCCGGCAAGATATGCCTCAACCCGCTTCCCCGGCAAACCACTTGCCCCGCTAAATGGAAAGCCGATCATTCAGCACGTATATGAACGTGCCCTGAGCAGTGAACTCTTTTGCTACGTAGCCGTTGCGACCGACGATCCCCGCATTGCCGATGCCGTCTCAGCCTTTGGCGGCAAGTATCATCTGACCTCAGACAAGCATCAGTCCGGAACGGATCGCATCGCCGAGGTTGCCTCAGCCTTGGACATTCCGGCAGACGTGATCGTCAACATTCAAGGCGATGAACCGTTGATCACCAAAGATGTCCTGCACCCTTTGATCTCGCTCTTTGCCGATCCGGGAGTGCAAATGGCTTCGCTGATGACGCCTCTGTCCCGGCTGGAGCAGCTATCCGACCCGAACGTCGTGAAGGTCGTCACCGCCTTGAACGGCAAAGCCTTATACTTTTCCCGGGCGACCATCCCATACGACCGCGATGGTGCCCAAAACATACCCTATTATCGCCACATCGGCGTATATGCCTATCGTCCCGAGACCCTGCAGACCTTCGTCCGTCTGACTCCTTCCCGCTATGAACTGATCGAGAAGCTGGAGCAACTGCGCGCCTTGGAGAACGGTATCCCGATCCACATGGTCGAGACCGATTATCAGGGCTTGGGAGTCGATACTCCGGAAGACCTGCTTAGGGTCGAAGCCTACCTAACTACCATCTAAACGAGGCTGTTATGAAAAGACTAAGATATCTCGCGATCTTGCTGATCCTGAGCCAATCCCTTGCGGGGATCAGCCTGAGGATACACTACACGAACGATACTCACGGAGCCGCTCTTCCCCGCGAATACAAGACCCAGGACGGCACTATTCGCCTGGGCGGATATGGTTCGCTGGACTTCCGGCTCAGCCAAAGCCGCAGCGAAGTCCCTCGCAGCATCTATCTCGATGCCGGGGATCAACAGACCGGGACTGCCTTCGCCGCCAAGAAATTCAAGGGGGCGATCGGCGGTGCTGTCGTCCATTCCTTCAACCTCCTCAAACTCGATGCCACGACCTTTGGCAACCATGAGTTCGACCAGACCATCCCCAATCTCAAACGGCTCAAGAAGCTTGCCAATTACCCGTATCTCTCCGCAAACCTGATCGATAACAAGACGGGGAAGACCTTCGGAGACAAGCCATATACGATCATCAAGACCGATTCGCTGGCTATCGGGGTCATCGGACTGACCCTGACCGAGCTCCCGGATAAGGTCAAAGCCGAAAACGTAGCCTTTTTGAACATCCTTCCATACAAGACTGCAGTAGAGAAATATCTCATCGAGCTGGATGCCAAGACGGATCTGATCGTCTTGCTGACGCATCTCGGGCTTCCCGCGGACAGCCTGCTGGCAACCGAGCTGGACGATCGCGTCGATCTGATCATCGGCGGACACTCTCATGACTGGCTCCCGGAACCGCTTCTGGTCAATGGCATTTACATCTGCCAGGCGGCTTCTTATCTGGCGCTTTTGGGCAAGCTGGATATCGACGTCCGAAATGACCGCATCGCATCTTTGAATAACGAACTGATCGACCTCACCCCTGCTCCGGAGTCCTTCTCCAGCCCCGTCACTGTCTTCGTCAACCGATTAGAGCAAGAGATCTCCGCCGAACTGGACAAGGTGATCGCCACCATCCCCGAAGACTGGATCCCCGATAAATACGCCGAGACGCCTCTGTCCATCTGGATGACGCAAGCTCTGAAAAAAGAATACGATAAGACCCTGCATCCTGACTTGGCGATCCTCAACCTCGGCGGGTTCCGCAAGGCTTTGCCCAAGGGAGAGATCACTCTGCGTGACATGAAAGAGATGCTCCCCTTTGAGAACTATATCGTGACTTTCGAAGCAACCGGGAACGATATTATCAAGTTCTTTGAACTGAACGAAACGCATCGGATAACCAAGCCCTACGATATCTGCCAGACCAGCGCCAAAGGCTGGATCCAACACATCTGCAAGGATGGCTGGCAGGATCATGTCCGCGAACCGGAGCTTGACCTCGGACACACGATCATGAAGCCGGATGCGACCTATAAGATCATCAGTCATGACTATATCGCCGGGCAATGGCAGAAGTATCTCGGCTTTGAACCCAAGAATCTCAAGACGACTTCCACGCCGATCTTTGACGCGCTGCTGCATCAGGTTAAGCTCCAATACGGCAAATAGCCTTATCCATCCCCGTTTGAGGTCTGATGACCAACCGCTTTCTTATCGGCATCATATCGGTATCATATCGGCTATTTTGCCGATATGATACCGATATGATGCCGTTATGACCCCGATTTGATACCTGACCTGTAATAAGGATCAAAGCCGGGATCCTCGCCGGACAAACCTTTGACAAAGAAAAAGCCGGAGCTGATCAAAGCTCCGGCTTCTTTTTATATAGTGATGTTTTAGATCAAACCATCCCGTTTCAACAGAGCATCCGGATCCGGTTTGCGTCCGCGGAAAGCGGTGAAGAGTTGCATGGGGTGGAAGGAATTGCCGCGGGAAAGGATGTTGTCACGGAAAGAACGCGCTGTCTTCTGATCGAAGATCCCTTTCTCCAGGAAAGCGCTCCAGGCATCGGCTTCGAGAGCTTCCGCCCACTTATAGCTGTAATATCCTGCGGAATAACCACCGGCGAAGATATGCGCAAAAGCGGTCGAAATACAGACGCCACCGACGCTGGGAAGGAGCTTGTAAGGCGCAGTCGCGGCTTTTTCAAACTTCGTGACATCCTCGATCTTCGCAGGAGGAGTGCTGTGCCACTGCATATCGAGCATAGCATAGCGAAGCTGGTTGATATTGGCGATCCCGGCTTGGAAGTTCCGCGCCGCGATCACTTTATCAAGCAGTTCCTCGGGCAGCGGTTCGCCGGTCTGATAATGCTTGGCAAAGAGGTTCAGGGCTTCTTTTTCGAGGAGCCAGTTCTCCATGATCTGCGAGGGAAGTTCGACGAAATCCCAAAGCACTCTGGCACCGGCAACGCCTTTGTAATAGCAGTCGGAAAGCAGAGCGTGCAAGGCGTGACCAAACTCGTGGAAGATGGTGCGCGCTTCATCGAGACGCAGGAGCGAAGGCTGCTCATCGGTCGAGGGAGTCAACGATCCGACGATCAGGACGTGCGGACGGCGCTGTCCGTCAGAGAACAATCCCTGACCTTGGAAGGTCGTCATCCAGGCACCGCCGCGTTTGGTGTCGCGAGGGAAGAGATCCATATAGAGGAGCCCCATATATCTCTCTCCGTCATAGACTTCCCAGGTTCTTACGTCTTTGTGATAGACCGGGACGTCCTTGACCTCTTTGAGGGTGATGCCGTAGATCTTGTTCGCCACGGTGAAGAGACCTTCTATGACGTTCTCGGCTTTGAACCAGGGACGCAGAGCTTCCGGATCATAGTCGAAGAGCTTTTCTTTCAGTTTATTGGAATAGTAGCCAAAATCCCAGGGCATGAGCTTGTCTATTTTGTCCAGTTTCTGGGCAAAGTCTTTGGTGGCTTTGACCTCATTCTTGGCTGCGGGATAGGCGACCTTGTAGATCTTGTCCAGGAAGGTCGTCACGGCTTTGGCGGAACCAGCCATGCGTTCTTTGAGGACGTAGTCGGCATGGGTCTTGAAGCCGAGCAGACGCGCGCGTTTATGGCGCAGCTCGATGATCTGGCGGATATTGGCGCGGTTATCGAACTTGTCCTTGTAGGCTCTTGCGCCGTAAGCTTTTTGGATAGTCTTGCGGATCTCGCGGTCCTGGCAATAGGTCAGCACCGGGATCATGCTGGAAGGCTGGAGATTGAAGAGCCAGCCTTTCTCCTTGCCTTTCTTTTTGGCGAGGAAAGCAGCCGCAGCAAGCGCGCTCTCCGGGATGCCCTTGACCTCTTTCTTGGTGGTCAAATGCAGCTCGAAGGCATTCGTCGCAGAGAGGATGTTGTCAGAGAACTTCGGGCTGAGCCGGGAAAGCTCCATGTCGATCTCGGTGAGCTTTGCCTTGTCCTCTTCCGAGAGCAAAGCGCCGTTGCGGATAAAGCTCGTATAGGTGCGTTCGATGATGCGGTAACGCTCGGCTTGCTTGAGATATTCGCGGTCGCTGAGGTCGGTCGGGAGCTTTGGTTCCGGTTTTCCGGCGACTTCCTTGTCATAGACAGCCTTGATGCGGGCAAAGATCTTTGGGTCTGTGGAAATTTTGCTACCAAACTCAGCCAGCATCGGAGAGATCTGCTGAGCGAGGGCTTTAAACTCTGCATCGCTCTCGGCGGATAGCAGGTTAAAATATACACCGGCAATAAGATCCAGATGCTCTTCGGCTTCGTCCATTGCCAGGATGGTGTTCTCAAAAGTGGGTTTAGCTTTGCTTTTCTTGATCGCTTCGATCGCGGCGGTCGCTTCTTCGAGAGCCGCTTTGAAAGCAGGGAGGAAATGCTCGGTCTTGATCTTGTCAAAGGGCACCGCTTTGAGGCGATGGCTGTTTTCCTTGATCATGAGGGGATTGGTCTGCTTTGCCATAATAATGATCCTTTTTCTCTGATATTTTCTTTACAGACAGGATAATCGAGGCGGGATAATCGGTCAATGTTTTTGTTGATATCCCATCCGGGATAAGCGGTTAGCGAGAATGTCAGGCGCGAGACTCGAGCTTTTCGCTTGACACAATCCGTATAGTTGTGACAATTCGCCGACCTACCGACAGAACAGAGACAGCGAGGTAAGAAAGATGTATTATATGCCTACCAGAATGTTCTTTTCCAACAATGCGCTGGACAGAGCAAGCGAGAGGATCGGAAATCTCGGGCAAAAAGCCTTGATCGTCACCGGGAAGACCTCAGCCAGAAAGAGCGGCGCGCTCGATGATATCGAAGCCCTGCTCCGGAAACACTCCGTGGAATGGAGCTTGTTTGACCGGGTTCAGGAAAACCCGACCATAGACACCATCATGGACGGAGTCACGGAATTCGTCGTCAACAAGTGCGATTTCGTCATCGGTATCGGCGGTGGGAGCCCGATCGACGCTTCCAAGGCGATCTCGATCGTCGCTGCGAACCGTATCTCCCGGGAAAGCATCTACGACGCCTCACTGCACAAAAAAGCCTACCCGATCGTGGCGATCCCCACGACCTCCGGAAGCGGCACAGAGGTCACGCCCTACTCTGTTCTCACCGATGCCAAGACCCTCAAGAAGGCAGGCTTTGGCAGTGAACTGGCTTTCCCCAGCATCTCCGTTCTGGAGCCAAAATATACCCTCAGCCTATCCCCGACCGTGACCCTGAATACCGGTATCGACGCGCTCTCGCATCTGCTGGAAGGGATCTACTCGAATAAGCGGAACGTGGTCATGATGCCCCTCATTATCTCAGGTATCCGCGCGATCTACGAGAACCTGCCCAAGGTCCTTCAGGATCCGCGGGATCTCGAATCTCGGGAGAACATGATGCGCGCCTCTCTCTATGGCGGGATGGTCATCGCGCATGCCAGCACAACCTTGCAGCATTCCATCGGGTATCCGCTGACCTCGGTCTATGGGATCCCGCACGGTCTTGCGAACGGGATCGTCATGCGGGGGATCATGGAGCTATATTACCCGGCGGTCAAGAAAGAGCTGGATATGCTCTTCTCCAGCCTGGGGATCACGCAGATGCAGTTCTATCAATGGCTGGAAGCTCTGCGCTTCACGATCGACATCCGGCTTTCGGACAGCTTTATCGAAGAGAAGACGCCGGAAGTCCTCGCCAGCAGAAACATGGCGAATAACCCGTTCGAAGTCGGAGCTGAGGATATCCGCAAGATATACAGGGAGCTGATGAACTAAGATGCGACCACGAGAATTCAGACAGACGCGGGAAAGTCAGAACCAACTCGTTCTGGATAAGGCAAATCTCCAGATCAAACGCTTCTTCAATCTGGATACGGCAGCTTACTCGGAAGGGGCTCTCGACGCAGCAACCAAAGAGATGCTCGGGCTCGCCTGCTCGATGGTCCTACGCTGTGACGACTGTGTCCGCTATCACCTTGACCAGTGCCACAACCTCGGTGTCTCGGACGCTGCCCTCCAGGAAGTCATGAATATCGCGCTCGTCGTCGGGGGATCGATCGTCATCCCGCATCTGAGACGTGCATTTGAATACTGGGACGAATTGCAAAGAGAAGGCTAAGCCCTACCACTTCTTAAAGATAAAGACCACCGCCAAGACGATGAAGACAAACCCGACGAGGTAGTTCCAGCGGAACTCCTCCTTCAGATACAGCACCGAGAAGATGCTGAAAACAACCAGCGTGATCACCTCTTGAATAGTCTTCAGTTGGTATGCGCTAAACATCCCGTGCCCGATCCGGTTCGCCGGGACTTGGAAGCAGTATTCGAAGAAAGCGATACCCCAGCTTGCGAGGATCACGATCAATAGCGGAGCACTCTTGAACTTCAGATGCCCATACCAGGCAAAGGTCATGAATACATTGGAGATAGTGAGGAGAAGGATCGTTCTCATATATGTCCTTGATCAGTTATTATCCAGCATTCCCGCAAATGCCCGGGAGTTAAGCAGCAGCTCCAGACACAGACCGTCTCGCGGATCCTGCTGCGTCGAAGCAGTCAGGGATATCCCCTGCGAAACCGCCAGCATAGCTTTATCCGTTGCTTGAGTGAGCGTCGAACCCCTGAGCATAAAGCCCAGCAAGAGCGAAGCAAAGACATCCCCTGTTCCGTTGTAGGTAGCGGGGATGCGAGGAGTCTCTCGGAGAGAGAAGCTTCCGGCCTTGTCGAGGGTCGCGACGGCACAGCTTTGATCATCAGTGGTTTCCGCTGAAGTGATAACGACGTTCTTTGCGCCCAGTGCCTGCAGCTTTCGGCAAATTCCATCCATCACTGCTTCGCTGATGGCTCCTTCTTGCTCAAATCCCGTAAGCGTCACTGCTTCGAAGAGATTGGGACTGATAACGTCCGCGATGGAGACCAGTTCCCGCATCGGAGCGACGATTCCCGTATCATAGCAGGAATAGAGCGCACCGTTATCCCCCATGACGGGATCGACGAGCACCAGAGCCTCAGGCTTCAACAGCTTCGGGATATGGTCCAGGAGCATGTTCACCTGCCCCGGACTTCCCAGGAAGCCCGTATGCACAGCGTCAAACCGAGCCCCAAGCTTCACCCAGTGTTCCAGAGAGCGTTGCATCTGCGTCGTCTGATCATCCATGCGGTAGCCGGGATAATCCGTGTTCGTGGAGAGCACGCCCGTCGGCAGGCAGGCAACGCTAATGCCCAGCCGATACATGATCGGGACGACGGCAAGCAATGAGGTATGCCCCCAGCCGGAAAGGTCATGGATCGCCAATACGCGCTTGGATGTCTGTGCTTTCATCGTTTTATCTCCCGCACACACTTCTGCGAAAAGTCCCGCTGACTGTCAAGGACAATCCTGCCTTCCCCACTCATCACTTGACAGAATATGAAGTTCGATTATATTTGAAACATTAATGCATACGCACATAATACTGGAAAAGGATAAGCTATGGCACTGCTGCTAAAGACAACCAAGTTCATTGAATCCCAGATAGATGCCTTTCTGGATATCGTCGGGGACTCTGCGACCCTGTTTCTCCTGGGGATGGAGGACTATCTCAATGAGCGTTTCTCCCAGTTTGAAGAGCGTCTTGCCCGGGTTCGCGAGAACGAGCAAAAGGCAGACGACCTGCGTGTAAGCATCGAGCGTTACCTCTATGAACGCACCCTGATCCCCGAAAACCGGGGCGACGTCCTGGCGATCCTGGAGAATACCGATGAAGTTATCGACAACATCAAAGACTCCATGCTCCAATTCTCCATCGAGATGCCGGAGATCCCCGCGGAACTGGACGACCTCTGGCTTCAGACGACCAAAGCTTCCGTCCAGGCGGTGGAACAGCTTACTTTCGCGGTTCGTTCCTTCTTCCGTGATCTCCCTGCAGTGAATAACTATATCCATAAGGTCTATTTCTTCGAACGTGAAGCCGATCACCTGGGTGAGAACCTCAGACGCCTGATCTTTAGCCTGGACATCGAGCTCTCGCACAAATCCCAGCTTCGTTTCTTCGCCATCCATATCGAGAAGATCTCGGACTATGCTCAGGCGGTTTGCGACCGTCTGGCGATCTACACGATCAAACGCCAACTCTAAATGATCTTTATCTACCTTCTCAGCGGGCTGTTCCTCGGCTGGTCGTTCGGGGCAAAAGACACGGCAAACATCTTCGGTTCTGCCGTCGAGACCCGAATGCTCAAATTCAAGACCGCTGCCTTGATCGCGGCTGTCTTTGTGACCCTTGGCGCAGTATTTGACGGAGGAGGACCCTCGGGAACCCTGAGCAAGCTCGGTTCCATAAACGAGATCGGCGGAGCCTTCACCGTCGCTCTTGCCGCTGCCGCGACGATCACGATCATGGTCAGGATCGGGATCCCCGTCGCCACGACTCAGACCCTCGCCGGAGCGATCATCGGCTGGAACTATTTTTCCGGCAAGGTCACGGACTTCCGCAGCCTTGCGGCGATCGCGAGCAGTTGGTTGCTTGCCCCGCTTCTGGGAGCGATCTTCGCCGCCATCCTCTATTTTATCTTCCGCTATTACAGCAACCGCGTCAAAGTGCATCTCCTGGAACAGGATTTCTGGACGCGAACTTGGCTCCTGATCATTGGAGCTTTCGGCGCTTATTCCCTCGGCGCCAATAACATCGCCAATATCGTCGGCGTCTTCGTACCCGTCAATCCCTTTAACGACCTGACCGTTCCCGGCTTTGGCGTAGTCAGCGGTGTCACCCTGCTTTTCCTGCTGGGCTCCCTGTCCATCGTCGTCGGGATCTACACCTATTCGCACAAGGTCATGAAGACCGTCGGACGGGAACTCTTCGGGCTATCCCCATTGACCGGACTGATCGCCGTGCTTGCCGAGTCGCTCGTGCTCTTTCTCTTCTCATCCAAAGGCTTGCATGACCTTCTGGTCAGTCTGCATCTGCCTCCGATCCCGCTGGTACCGGTCTCAGCTTCCCAGATCATCGTCGGTTCCGTCCTGGGGATCGGGCTGGCAAAAGGCGGAAAGAATATCCGTTACGGTGTCCTGGGCAAGATCTCTCTGGGCTGGGTGACCGCCCCGCTGCTTGCCTTCATCTTCTCGTTCGTGGCGCTCTTCATCGTCCAGAACGTCTTTGAGCAGAAAGTGAACCGTACCCTCACCTACAGCTTCAACCGCGAAAGCATGACCGAGATGAAGCGACAGGGGATAGACCTCGGTCCATTGGCTGTCGTCAACGGCAGAGACTACGAATCCGAGATGCAGCTTCACCGGGAACTGACCCAAACGCAGAGCTATGCTCCGCTGGAGATCATGCATATCATTCGTACGGCTGAGGTGGACAATATCACCATCCGATCCGAAGTCCTGGAAAAGAAACACCTCAGCGGGAAGTTCAACGCGCAGCAACTGGAAGCCGTCAAAGCTCTCGAGGGTAAGACCTTCATGCACAAATGGCAGCTTCTGCACGCATTGGAGAAGGACATCTCCTGGCGGATGATCCCCGATCCCGCCAATGACAAAGCCAAACAGCACAACAGCAGGATCCTCTCGGCTTTCGATCTGCTGACCCGAACCTTTTCGCGTCCGGTGAAGCAGTAGATGAATCCATTCGTCGCCAAGATCATCCCCCTAATTCTGTCCTTTTTCCTGGGCATCCTCTTCAAGCAGATCAAGCTTCTCAAGAAGGAAGATGCGCCGATCTTTCTCCGCTTTGTCCTGACGGTCTCGCTGCCAGCATTGACGATCCTCTCGATCTATCGGGCGCAGCTCAATGCGGACATGCTCTTCATCCCGCTTTCGGCGATGATCGTCGTCTTTTGCATGTATGGGATCTCGAACCTTGCCGGAAGAGCGCTCAAGCTTCCCAAGACCACTTTTGGGAGCTTTCTGGTCGGGACAATGATCATGAATACCTCCTACGCGCTGCCCTTTTTCCTTGCCCGTTATGACAACGAAGGCTTCCTCCGGGCATCGCTCTTTGATATGGGCAATACCTTCCTGATCTTTACTTTTACCTATTTCAACGCCATCAAATACGGAGACAACTCCAAGACCGACAAAATCGACTGGAGCAAGTTCCTCCGCCTTCCTCCCCTTTGGGCGATGATCTTCGCCTTTGCCATCAAGGGTTTCCACGTCCCGCTGCCTCCGGTCAGCATCGAATTTCTCAATCTCATCGGAAACCCGACCACTCCGCTGATCATGATCTCGCTGGGGCTGTATTTTGAGCCGCATCTCAGCCACATGGGCAAGGCTCTCGTCGCTGTCTTCATCCGCATGGGGCTCGGTCTTTGCCTGGGGATCATCCTCGCCTGGATCTTTGGGCTGGAAGGGATCACCCGCACGGTCGTCATCGTCACCTCCGCAACCCCGGTTGGCTTTAACACCCTGATCTTCGCCAATCTGGAGAATATGGACAGGGAGTTTGCCGCGACCATGGTCTCTATCTCCATTCTCTTCGCCCTTTTTTACCTGCCTTTCCTCATCTATATCTTCGGCTGATCCTTCTCTTCTCCCCTGCTTGTGACCCGGTATCATCCTGGGATCATCCCGGGTTCATTCTGGGATCATCATGGGGAAAGCCCCAACATGATATCTATTTCCTGCCCGGTTGTTGCCATTTCCAAATCAATGCTGCGCTGAGGAAGAGCTTTGCACGTTTATCGGGAAACAAAGACAAAAGGCTTGACACTCCCAAAGATCGAACCAGACTGTGTCGTGAGGATGTTTGCTGCCTGACCCGGATGGTCGATGGATGTGATAACAGACCTTGATGCAAGTGGTTAGAGCAGCATCAGCACCGCGTCTCATATCAGGAGGAACCGTATATGAAGCGACTTGCACTTGTATTTGTCTTTTTGCTGCTGATGGCAGGAACCGGGCTGCTCTATGCCCAGGAGATCACCGGGTTTAAGGCGACCCGTATTGACAAACGCTATGAGATCAAGTATGATCTAAATAACTTTAGCTGGAATGAACGCTGTGACGTCTATTTCTTTGCCAAAGCAGAGGGGGCGACAGAGTGGTTCAAACTCGGAGCGATCGTGGGATCATACTTGAATGTCGAGACCAAAAACTCCTATTCTATCCTCTGGGAACCGATCCTGGACTATAAGATGTTCCAGAAGTATGACTTCAAGATATATGCCGTGAATCGGAAGTATGTGGGACGCGACTATGACTATGCAAAGACCAGGCAGGTCGGGCTGGTCTATCCCCGCAGCAAGGAATCCGGCGCTTTCTTTAGCATAAACGGCGTGCAGATCAGCTCCTCCGTGCCGATCGCCTTGCCGGTCGGGGAATATGAAGCTGGGATCGGAGGAGACGGAGTTCTCCGCGGAAAACAGACGGTCAGCGTCAAAGCCCTTAGCTACGCGGAGCCGGAACTGAGCTTTATGGACGGAACCCTGACGCTCAAAGCCAGGGAACCGGAAACGAAATTTAAGATCATGAACAGGATCTATACCACTGTGGACAAGATGAAGATCCCGTTTGGAGACTATGTCGTCGAGGTCATCCCCCCTGATGACGTCAAGAGCATTGGGATCCAGAATATCAAAGAGACGATCACCGTGGGCTTAAACGAGGACGTCTCCCGCATCTTCACCTTTAACTACGGCAAGCTCACGATCTACAGCAATGAGCCTGACGTCACCTACTTCCTGAATGGGAAACAGTATTCGATCATCAAAGACATGAAGCTTAAGCCCGGACAATATGAAGTTCAAGCGTGGGTGAGAGCTCCTTTTGGTCTGGCAGATTATGAGAAGTCAAACGTCTTCAGCATTACCTCTGGAAGGGATGTGGATTACACCTTCAACTTCGACTATGGCTACCTCTCGCTCTATAACCAATATCCGGGATGCACCTACACGGTCGATGGTGCGAGGCTGGAGGGTAAGCCGGAGAAGCTCAAGCTATTGGTCGGTACGCACCAGTTCGAGGTCGATTACAAGTTGCCTTACAGACCTTTTACGGGCGGATTCGTGCTCAGAGCCGGGGATGAATATTCAGAGACGGTCACCTTCGTCAAAGATAAGCTCCTTGTGCGGCAAAACCGGAGACGGCAGTTTCAGGCGTATCTGAAGACACTACCCTTTACTAACGTCAGCTTTGACCATTACTTCCTCATCGAGGAGAGTACGGAGGATAATAACTCCTCCCTGATCCACTATGGAGATTATAAGACAAAGTCCATCCTGAACGGGATCACTATCTCCGGGTTTCAATTCCGGGGAACCATGCTCAAGGATTATGAAGACCTGGATTCGATAAAGAACGTGGATTTCTTTACCAGCGTCGGGGTATTGGACAAGATCAGCATAGCCAAGGTGATAGGTGCGGATCGCTATGCGTACTTGCTGGACTGGGTGACCCTCAGTTGTGGTTTGAATATGCTGAACCCCCAGGGTACGATCTTCAGCAGTCTCGAGCTACAAGGTGCATGGAGTGCCCAGTCACCGCTCTACAAAAAGCTGGACGTAGGCGGGATCAGCTATACCTATGTGCGTAAGTTCTATGACTATGTCCCGGATGAGGACGATACCGAAACGGAACCGGAGCGCTCGATCAAGCAGACAGATCTGAGCCAGTGGGGAGCGGATGCGACCTTCAAACTCGGGATACGCATGGGTTCGCTGGGCTTCCTCTATACCTATGCCGGAGCACGTATCCAGGAGAAGATCGGAGGAGCCTGGTATAACTCCGAACAGGTCTATTTCTGGAAGATGTACCTTGCTTGGGAACCGGAACCGGTCAGTAATCCTGCTTTCCCCAGCCGGAACTCGATGGTCAATGGCTTGACCTACCGCGTTGGTATCGGATTTGGGATACCATTGTCCCGCAGTGCTTACAACACCATATTCGGCTAAAGGAGGACACAATGAAAAAGCAATATACTGCTCTGTATCGCCTGATGAGTCTGGGGATGCTCCTGCTCTTATGCTATGGGCTATATGCCGCCAATACCAATGAAGTGATCTATAAGGTGCGTCAGCTGAGGGAGTTCCTGAACCTCGTCCCCGTTAGCGAAGGAAGAGTCGTCACCCCTCTGGACAGCCTTGCGGTGATCGAGAGAAAAAAGGAGATCCAGGCGGAGATCAATGCTCTGCTGGCTTCGACACGGGAAGATTATGAGACTTGGGACATCACCATCCTGGGCTATATTCAGGATAAGGGGGTATTGTCTCTGGACAATAACGACCTCAAGCGGCACATGAACATCCGCATGACTCAGGAACAAGCGGATACCATCACCAGGAACCCGAGGAACTATTACCTTACGGCGAAGCGGGAGCTCGACCAGAGCCTCTCCTGGGCTTATTACAACTGGACGTTAAAAGGCAATGACGTCGTTTATTATGAGGATGAGGTCGTCACAAACACCATTCCCGTGACAGAACCTCTCGCCATCAATCCCGAGGCACTTGTCGAGATCAACCGCGTCGTCCTGAGCAAAGACCCGGAAGGGCTTGCGGCAGTCACCAAGTATCAATCGGGGCTGTATGAAGAATCCTTGAATGACCTGCTCTCTGTGTCCCAAACTACCCGTACGCAGCGACCGCATTACTATTTCTGGATCGCCATGAACTATATGAATCTGGGGGATATCGGCAATGCCCGCTATTACTACGAGAAATACTTGCAAAGCTATGACACGAACTACGCGGGAGTTGCGAGATATTATCTGGATATGACCGAGCGTCAGCAGACCGTCTTTCGTCGGGTTCGGCTCAATAGCTTTCCCGCTTACCTCACAGAGAATAACGGTGAGACGCACTTCGTCGTCACGCCGGATGGCAAATACCTCTACTACAGCTCAAGTCGCACCGCGCCATTTAAGAACGTCAATATCTGGCGCGCTGAACGGCTGAACAACTCCTGGGGATATCCGGAGCTTGTTCCGGAGCTCTGTACGGACAAGGCAGAAGCTGTCGGCTCCTTCTCCGTAAATGGAGCGAGAGCGTTTCTGATGGGGCATTATGAGAAGGACAAAGCGGATTTTGATATCTACTATAGTGATCTTGACAAGACCTGGCAAGCACCGGTTCCGATCACCGCTGTGAATAGCCCGAGCGAGGATATCGACCCCTGCGTCTATCAGGATCGGCTCATGTTCTTTAGCTCTTCGCGTCCGGGTGGCTTTGGGGGATATGATCTTTACCTTAGCGTCAATCGCGAGGGTGCCTGGCAGGAGCCGGTCAACCTCGGTTCCGCGGTGAACTCTGCGGGTGACGAGACAGCTCCCTTCATGGACTGGGATGGTAAGACACTCTTTTTTGCTTCGAACGGCTATCCCGGTTTCGGTGGGACGGACGTGTACAAAACCGTCGTCCTCAATTCTGAGGCAAGTCTTTGGTCACGCGCGGAGAACGTCGGCGCGCCGATCAATTCCCTGCTCAATGACAATGCCTTTTATCATATCAAGAATTCTAACGATGCCATTCTGCTTTCCGACAGGGCACAATTCGGAGTGGGCAATATGTATCCTCTGAGCCTGGAATATGCCCCACGGTCATACTATACGGTCGATAACGCCGGGAATATGCTCTTTATCAGGGATACGGATGCGACTTCTCCATTGAGCGGCTTGCTCAAGACTCTTGACCCTCCGCAGAAATATATCGAGGTCTATGGCAATTGCTTCAATGACAAGCAGGAACCCATCAGCGCCGAGATCAGCTTTACTTACACACTGGATGGGATCCGTTATACGGAAAAGCTGCGCGCAGACAAGAGCGGTTACTACTCCATTCAGCTACCCGCAAGCCACAAATACTCTATCGAGACCGGTCCCGCGGGATATTCGCGATATGCCTTGGATATCCTCCCACGGATCGATCAGACCAGAGTTCGGCAGGATATCAGCCTCTCGCCTCTCGACCTCGACAAGGTCTTCGTCTTTAGCAATATCCAGTTCGACTATGACAGCGCGGTGCTCCAGGCAGAGTCCTATCCGGTATTGAACGAGATCGCGCTGACCCTGCTCAACAACCCCGGGATCCGGGTCGAGATATCCGGGCATACCTGCGAGAATCAAGGGGGAGAGAAGTATAACAACACCTTGTCCCGCAAGCGAGCTGATGCCGTCGTCGCCTATCTGGAATCCAAAGGAGTGAACGGGAACAGGATGGTCTCCAAAGGCTATGGGATGAGCCGTCCCCTAAACGATAACCAGTCCGAAGAGGACAAGACCCTAAACCGCCGCGTGGAGGTTCGGATCATCAAATAGCGCGGTCTTGAAGCGTCAGACGTGATTGCGGAGCGCGAGCTCTCCCGGATGCGGGTGCAGGTAGTGCTGATCCGCAAGGTAGGGCTTGTCATACTTGCGGACGTAGTGGTTCAGCATCGTCACCGGGACGATCAAAGGTATGCGGTGCGCCTGATAGTCCGCGATGAGCTCCAGCATCTCTGCCTTCTCGGCTGAACTGAGATCTTTCTTGAAGTAGCCGAGGATATGCTCGAGCACGTTGCGGTGCTTACTGGGCGTAGCAGGATAGCTCAGTGCCTGAGCCAGGAGCGCCAGGTAGAGGAGTTTGAACTCGGCAAGAGGGAACTTGCTGATGTCCGAGACGAGCTTTCCCGTCTGCCGATAGAGCTGGGGACTATGCGCCATCAGCAACAGCTTGTGATGAGTGTGGAAGTTCACCAGGTCGCCGGGACGGGCGCTGTCCCGCACTTCCAGATTCCAGCGATGCATGACGAAGATCCGCTCAATGAAGTTCTCCCGCAAGACGGGATCGTGAAGTCTGCCTTCCTCCTCGCAGGGCAGGAGCGGAAAAGCCTTTAGGAAGGCTCCGGAATAGAGGCCGACTCCCCGCTTCTGAGAGGCACCGCCCTTTTCGGGATAGATCTTGACCCGTTCCATCCCGCACGAAGGAGACTTGCTCTTGAGGATATAGCCGCAGAGGTTCTCCTGCTTGAGCTCCTGAAGTCTGCTTTCGGCAAATTCCAGCATACGTTCCGAGTGGTCAACCGCTGTCCTCTGGGTCACCAACCGCGAGACCTCTCCATCTCCCACGAGCCGCATTGCTTCCCTGGGAACGCCAAGACCGCATTCGACCTCGGGACAAACAGGGACGTAAGACACATGTTTCCCGAGTGTTTCCACTATCCAAGCATCATACTTGTGCTGACCGTCGTAACGCACCAGATTCCCGAGCAGACAGGAACTGATGCCCAGCTTGAGACTGTTTTCCATAGCATCTTTACCTCATGTTCCCAGATATATGCTCTTTAGCTTGTCTGTCAAGCAAGTTCTACCCTTTTTTTTAGCTTGACATATTTATAACTGCCTTCCAGTTTGCGAGTATTGCGGTTCTTTACCCGCATCATAGGGGAATACCCCTGTCCAATAATGATATAACGAGCTTTTAGAATGACTAAAAAAAGGAGTACTTATGCGAATTAACATTCAAAAGTATCTTCTCCTGCTGATATTTTCACTCGTAGCACTTGGTGCTTGGGCGACCGTGAGCGAATACACGTTTACGTCCTCACTGGGTACCTATACTGAGATCAGCGGAGGAACCGTCCTCGGAACAACTGCCAATGACAATGAAAGCTTCAACGCTATTCCTCTGGGCTTCACCTTTACCTTCAACGGTGTTGCCTATACCGAGATCAGCGTTCAGACCAATGGTTTCATCGCCATGGGTTCGACCGTTGCCAGCAGCAACGTTGCGATCAGCGCTGCTACCGGAACCAATAACATCGCCGCCGCGCTGAACCGCGACCTCAAGAGCCGCGACACCGGTGAACTGATGTATCTGAGCTCCGGCACAGAGCCGAACCGCGTCTTCACAGTTCAATGGAAGCACTATCGTCGTGTTCCCACCACCACCGCAAATGACGATCTTAATTTTCAGATTCAACTTCGCGAAAGTGGCAACAGAGTAGTCTTCGTCTATGGCAGCATGTCTGCCGTGACGGCTTCGACCGCCGCTGCGATCCAAGTCGGTCTCAGAGGCAATGCCAATACCGATTTCAATAATCGTACCACCACTACCGATTGGTCTGCGACGACTGCCGGTACTGCCAATAACAATACCTGCACCCTCAGCGCATCAGTCTTCCCCGCGACTGGGCTCACCTTTGAGTTTACCGGTGTCATCGTCGGTGAAGTGCCTCTGCCTGCGCAAAACCCGAATCCTGCCAACGCAGCGATCAACGTTCCGCGTAACATTACGATGAGCTGGGCTGCCGGCGGTGGAATCACCGATGGCTACAAGGTTTATTTTGGAACAGACAATCCTCCGTCCAATATCGTCAACGGCACGACCCAGACCGGTACGACCTACCAGCCTGCGACCATGCCCTACAGCACGACCTATTTCTGGAAGATAGTCCCCTTCAACCAGTTTGGTGATGCGATCAACTGCCCTACCTGGTCATTTACGACCCTTGCAGATCCGACAGTCACGACCTTCCCCTTCGTCGAGAACTTCGACACTCTGACCCCGCCTGCTCTGCCTCTGGGTTGGACGACGATCAACGCCAATGCCGATGCTTATACTTGGGAAACTTATAACGGTAATGCCGACACCGCTCCCAATAGCGTCCGCATCCGTTATAACACCACCTTAGCGATGAACGACTGGCTTCTTATGCCTCCGATGCAGTTCGTCCAAAACCACCACTACAAAGTGAAGTTCTCCTATCGTGCCGCCAGCGCGACCTATCCCGAAAAGCTCGCCCTTTATTGGGGTAGCGCTCCGACCGTCGAAGGTATGCCAAACCAGATCTTCGTGAATGAGAACGTCAACCTTGCGACCTACACACCTGTAGAGATCATCCTTACCCCGACCGCTTCCGGTGTCTATTACTTCGGTTTCAAGGGATACAGCGACATCGATATGTTCTACCTCTATCTGGATACCATTTCCATTGAGGAACTGACCGAGCTGCTCATCCCTCCGACCAACCTCACCGCCACGGTCACCGGATTCAACGTCCACCTTGCCTGGACCGCTCCTGCTCCTCAGAGAGCCTTACTTGGCTACAAGGTCTATCGCGGAACCGAACTGATCTCCACGATCAACAACCCCGCGACCCTCGCCTATGATGACAATGGTCTTCTCCCCGGCAACTACAGCTATACCGTCACCGCTTTCTATACCACCGGTGAATCAGTCCCGACCGCCCCTGCGACCGCGACTGTCGAAGCTCCGCCTGCACCTCCGACCAACCTCACCGCTGTCGTCAATGGCAACGACGTGACCTTGGATTGGGACAACCCCGAACCTCCGCTCACCGGTGACTGGATCACCTGGTGCCAGGACGTCGTCGGAAACTCCATCGGAACCAATGAAGCCGTCACCTTTGACGTAGCCCACCGCTGGACTCAGACCGACCTCGCTCCCTATGCCGGACGCACGATCTCTCAGATCAAGTTCGTCCCCGCATTCGCCAACTGCGTCTATACCGTCAAGGTCTGGACGGGTGGATCTGCCACCAGCGCCGGAACTCTTGTGACCTCACAGGTCGTTCCGACTTTCGTCGAAGACGACTGGAACCTCGTGATCCTGAACAATCCCGTTCCTATCCCCACGACCGGTGACCTCTATTATGGCTTCGAAGTCAATACCCAGGGTGGCTATCCTGCAGGTTGCGACGATGGTCCGCAGATCGAAGGCAAAGGCAATATGATGTATTTCGAAGGCGAATGGACTACCCTGACAGCGCTTGCTCCGACCCTGACCTACAACTGGTCGGTCAAGGCTTTCGCCCAGTCCGGCGTTGCCAGCAAAGCCGTCGAGATGGTTCCCATCGCTGAACACCAGATCGCTTCCCCCAACGGCGGAACTCTGGCTTCAAACCGCTTCACCCCCAGCAGAAACGACCGCGCCATCAGCGGCTACAAGGTCTATCGCGACGGTACTCTGATCAGCACCATTACTGATCCGAACAACACCACCTACACCGATCTCGACCTTGCCAACGCGACCTATACCTATGGCGTCAGTGCCACCTACACTACCGGCGAATCCGCCCCTGCGACCGTTCAGGCTGTCGTGAACGTGGTGCTTCCTCCCGTGCTGTTTGGTGAGACCTTTGAGAGCTACGACAACTTCGCAATGACATTCTCGCCCTGGACCTTGCTCGACATCGACCAGTCCGCGACCTATGGCATCACCGGTGTTGAATTCCCCGGCTCTGCCTCACCTATGGCATACATCGTCTTCAATCCCTCCGCGACGACTCCTCCGCTTACCACCCTGACTCCTCATGGTGGCGCGAAGATGGCTGCCAGCTTCGCCTCTACGACCCCTCCGAACAACGACTTCATGGTCACGCCCAGAATGACGCTCGGAACCGGATCCGCCCTGAAGTTCTATGCCAAGTCCCACACCAACACTTACGGACTGGAAAGATTCAGAGTTGGCGTCAGCACGCTGCCCACGATCGTCCAGCAGGGCTTCCAATACATCACCGGCGCGAACTACGTCGAAGCTCCCGTCAACTGGACAGAGTACGTCTATGACCTCTCTGCCTATGACGGACAGACAGTGTATATCGCGATCCGCTGCGTATCAAACGATGCCTTCATCTTCTACGTCGATGACTTCACCGTCCATTCAAACGGTGGCAGCGTTGCCAACGAAGATCCGACCATTCCCGCGATCCAGACTGAACTGGTTGGGAACTTCCCCAATCCCTTCAATCCTGAGACCACCATCCGTTACAACGTCAAAGAGAGCACTCCCGTCACCATCGGTATCTACAACCTGAAGGGACAGCTCGTCAAGACCTTGGTCAACGATGTCAAAGATGCCGGTAACCACTCCGTCGTCTGGAATGGCACAGACAACAATGGTCGTTCCATCGCCAGTGGTGTCTATTACTACAAGATGCAAGCAGGAAAGTTCAGCTCCACCAAGAAAATGATCCTGATGAAGTAAGGACTCGATCCTGTAGCCTGCAAAGGCTGATATATCGAAAGCCCCGCAATATGCGGGGCTTTCCTTTTGTCTTGGGTTTCCGGGCAGGGTCGTTCCCTATTCCTCCCCTACGAGATCGCCGGTATCAACTCCGGATCATCGGGTAGTCATCTTGAACTTCATTCAAGTTGAGTACAAGTTGAGTACAAGATGAGTACAAGCGGAGTACTTGGGGATCCACAGAGACTCAGAGACGCAGAGACACGGAGAAACAGAGAGAGATATGAGTTTTTTATTAAAACAGAGTAAAGAAGTCAAAGAGGGGACACTCTGAATTAAGAAAGAAGAAAGATGCTGGCGCATGTGGGTCGAGTCTGTCGTAACACTGACTTTAGTCGGTTGTAGCACTGGCTTCAGCCTGTGCGTCAAAGACCGTCATTCCAGTGAAGACTGGAATCCAGCAGATCACTCCCCTTAAGGGGAATCCGCTTAGATAGTGAAGAGTGAAGAGTGGCTGGCGCACAGGCTGAGGAGGCCGACGCTTCGCTACGAGAGAGATGGGCTGCCGAATTCTGTTCGGCAGAGATCGTGGGGCTGTACATATCGGAAGTGCCTTATCAAAGCGACCTGCGGTCGCTGTGGCAAACAGAATTTGCCACCCCAGGAATGTGAATGATCCGCTGATTAGCAGAATAGTGGTGATTATGACGCATCGGCTTCAACGAGTGCAACTCAGACTATCCAGTCCATTCAGTCCATCCAGTCCAGCCCGGCTCGTCCTCCATTAACCTACTAACCTGTTAACCCATTAACAGCGCAGCGCCTATCATCACTAATCTGCTAATCAGTTAATTCCTCATAAAAAAAGAGAGGTGCTCATGCGAGCACCTCTTAAGCATTTCTGGCAGGGAATCAGCTGAGCTTGATATAGGGTACCTTATCGGGGATGATCAGCTCTGCTTCAGTCGCTTTGATGACGTCCTCGATGATGCAGCCCTCAGCGATCTCTTTGAGGATCAAGCCGTTGGGGCTGACTTCCAGGACAGCCATATCGGTCACGATGAGGCTGACCTTTCCTTTGGCGGTAAGGGGCAGAGTGCAGTCCTTCAGGATCTTGGGGTTGCCGAATTTGTCACAGTGTTCCATGGCGACGATCACTTTCTTGGCACCGGTGACGAGGTCCATAGCTCCGCCCATTCCGGGGACGAGCTTTCCGGGGATCTTCCAATTTGCCAGGTTGCCATGACCATCGACTTGAAGCGCGCCTAAGACCGTGATGTCGATATGCCCGCCGCGGATGATAGCGAAGGACATAGCCGAATCAAAATAAGCACCGCCTTTGAGGCAGGTAATAAATCCACCGCCGGCATTGACGAGATCAGCATCTTCACAACCGCATTCGGGGCTGGGACCGACTCCGAGCATACCGTTCTCGGACTGGAAAGTGACGTGCACTCCTTCCGGGATGTGATTGGCGACCTCGGTCGGCAGACCGATCCCGAGATTGACGTAATCGCCGTCATTGAGCTCCAGGGCGATCCGTTTTCCGATCATGACACGCTTATCCATTGTTATCCTCCTTCTTCGCAAGAACCAGATAATCGACGAAGACCCCGGGGGTGATCACGTCTTCCGGATCAATCTCGCCGACTTCGACGATCTCGTCCACTTCAGCGATGGTGACGTTTCCCGCCATCGCCATGATCGGGTTTGAGTTCCTTGCAGTCTTACGATAGATGAGGTTTCCATTTTTATCGGCTTTGTGAGCTCGGATCAGGGCAAAGTCACCCCCGATCGCCGGCTCGAGCAGATAATCCTTGTCATTGAGCTGAATGACCTGTTTGCCTTCGGCAACGATGGTTCCGAGCCCGGTCGGGGTCAGGACTCCGCCAAGTCCGGCTCCATGAGCGCGAACCCGCTCCATCAGTGTTCCCTGAGGTACGAGCTCGATATTGATCGCTCCGGCATTCATCTGATTCTGGATCTCTTTATTGGTTCCCAGATGCGAGACCTGCGCGCTCTTGACGAGACGGTTCACGATCAGCTTGCCGATACCGCGATTTTCATAATCCGAGGCGATAACGACCATATGCAGGTCCGGAGTGCGATTTTCGACGATAGCGTCGATAAGGGATTCCGGAGCGCCGACAGCCAAAAAGCCGCCGATCAGCAGCCGGCTTCCGGCGGGAATTAACGCGGCAGCCTGTGTCGCGGAAATGATCTTGGGCATGAATACTCCTTTATACTATGTAATTTGAGATCAAATGCTTGTCTTCATCGCTGATCACCACTTCCAGATAGACCGCATCATCCCGGTATTCCTCAGAGCGGATCTGAGCTATCTCGTGAAGTTTGGCGACGATCACCGTCTTGTCATAGGGGATCTTGAGCTGAAGACCGACCGTCTTGAAGATCGTCTTCTCTGCCAGTTCCAGCAGAGCAGAGACGTTATCTCCGTTCAGAGCGGAGATACTGATCGCATCCGGATAGCGACGGGCGAGAAAGCTGAGATAGATAGGCTCGACCTTGTCCGACTTGTTCAAGACCAGAATCTGCGGGATATTGTCAGCTCCGATCTGCTGTAGCACATCATTCACCTGCTCGCGGTAATACTCCAGCCTCTCATCGCCGCAATCAACTATATGCAGGAGCAGATCGGCATTCTGCACTTCCATGAGAGTGGCTTTGAACGAGGCAACCAGATGATGGGGAAGCTTGGAAATGAAGCCTACCGTATCGGAGATCACGACCGGTGCACCGGTGCTGAGCTTGAGCTGGCGGGAAGTCGAATCCAGGGTGGCAAAGAGCTTGTCCTCGACGAGGACTCCGGCTTTGGTCAGAGCATTGAAGAGGGTGGATTTCCCGGCATTGGTATAACCCACCAGACATATCTTGCGGGTGTTATCCCGCTGTTTTCGCTGTGTTTCCTTATGCTGGATCACCTGCTGCAGACTGCGGGTGATGCTGCGAATACGGGCACGGATGATGCGGCGATCGATCTCGATCTGCTTCTCTCCCATACCGCGGGAGGCAGAACCTCCGGCACTGCGGGCTGAGCCGCGTTCCTTGTCAAAGTGACCCCAGAGCCTGCGCAAGCGAGGAAGCTGGTATTCCATCTCCGCCAGGCGGATCTGGAGCTTTGCCTCTTTGGTGCGGGCATGATCATGAAAGATGGAAAGGATCACTTCCGTCCGGTCTATGACCCGGATCCCGTAGTCCTTCTCTATGTTGCGAGCCTGTATCGGGCTGAGTTCTTCATTGACCACGAGGACATCCGCCTGCGCCTGAAGCATCTTTTGGGCAATATCTTCGAGGAAGCCTTTGCCAAAGAAGCTGCTGCGCTCAGGATAGTTTCGCTTTTGGGTATAGCGACCCAAAGGCTGGATCAGGGCTGTATCGCAGAGACGCTCGAGTTCGTCGAGGGTCGCGGAGGTCTCCTGCTCAGTTTCGCCCTGACGCACCAGGTGAGCTAAAAAGGCGGTCGTGCCTTCCTTTTCCAGCTCTTCCCAAGGCTCGTCTTCGAGCTCCAGCTCATCCAGATCGTCAAAATCGTCATACGACATATATGTGACTCCTACTTGATGATGGCAAACTTGCCTTTGGCGCTCATGCCGCCCATCTCGATGACGTAGAAGTAGATCCCGGAGGAGACTTTCCGCCCGGATTGGTTGACCATGTTCCACCGCCAGGCAATGTTGTTGTTCTCCGGGTTGAAAGGTCCGATGGAGGAACCATAGACCAAGGTCCCGGATGAAGAGAATATTGCAATCCTCCCTTTCTTGTCAGAAGGGAAGTTGATAAAAGTGACCCAATCGCCGGAATTCGCCCCGGCAGGATTGGGAAAAACCTTGAGCTTGGAAAGATCCACGATGTCAGTCAGCAGAAAACGGGCTGAGTTGAACTGCCTGGAAAGCGTATTCCCGGCAAGATCATGCATCCCATATAGAGTAATGTAATAAGGCTGTCCGCTATACTTGAGCTTGTGGCTAAATGCGACTTGCAGACCTGCCGGGCTATAGCTCACCGATTGGATCGAGTTATCGGGATCGTTGACCGGGAGATCGAGACGGAAGTTTGCAGGATTGTCTATTCCTGTGGGGTCGAGCTCTTCGGTAAACTCGATCAGGATGGAGGTATTACCAGGCAACACGGTCGTATCGACGATCTGAGGGGCTTGGGTATCGACGAGATAGTCAAAGCCGTACTCGGTGATCAGAGGCTGAACTCCGGTGCTGCCGGAGACATTTCGCAAGGAGAGGACGTAGTCGTCGATATCGGGGCTGAAATGCCGTGAGAAGCGCAGGATCACGCCTTGATGATTCTCGGTGACGTTCACCGAGGTAGGAATCCCGTAGTCGTGATTCAGGAAGAAATATCCGGGGTTGATAATATCCGGGGACATCCTCTGGTTAAAGGTAAGGCGAAGCTGATTCACGCCCACCATCATGATCTCCGTCACTTCCGGAGGTAGATTGGGAATGACCTCACGCCAGAGAGTGGCGGAACTTTCACCCGGGTTGTAGTCGCTATCCAAGCCTGTGATCGAGTACTTGTAGGTCTTACCGGAAACGAGCCCGGTATCTTGGTATGTGGTTCCGCTTACTTCACCCAGGATCACGATCTGCCCATCGTCATTCATGCGGTAGATGCGGTAAGCATCCGCACCGTTATCAAGCCATTTCAGATCTGCAGTATGCTCATTCATCGGGCGTACATGCAGGAGGATCGGAGTCGGAGGTCCGCTGTAGCTCTGGACTCCATACCATTCCATTGCCACGACGGAATCAGCGGTCACGGCATAGTTGGTCATAAAATGGACGCCATTCGTCGAGTCACGCCAAGTCCCGATCTGGTATGTGCGGAAGCTCTGCCCATAGTAGTTTGGCACGAAGGCGCCATTCTGGTATTTGATCGTATAGAGATTGGGCGAGAGTGCGAGAACGATCTCGGTCTTGCCATCATTGTCCAGGTCTTCCGTGGTGATCGCGTTTTGTGACTGAACGTCGTTGAACATGATCGAACCCATCGAGGTGAAGTTGTTATTCCCCGTTCGGGTAAAGCCTTCGAAGTACCAGAAATTCATGTCAGGATTGAGCTGATCGGTGTAATATCCTCCGGCAATGAAGTCCTTGGAACCGTTCCCGTCGAAATCCCCCACTCCGAGCTGGTAAGTATTGGCGACGGGTAATCGCGTATGCCAGGTCATTTGAGCAGAGTTCTGGTTATATATCTCGTAGATCATGATATCCCCGTCAGTATCGGCACAGAGGACGTCGGGGGTCGCATCTCCGTCCAGATTCTCGACCAGGATAGTAGGCACGTAGGTATTACGCAGCGAGGTCAGAGTCGTATTATGCAGTGTATTTCGCTCCGTCATTCTGTCCTGAGCATCCCGACTGTAGGTCTTGATGACGTTCTCCGCCGGTAGATTCTTGACCAGGAGCACTCCTGTCGTCCCTCCGGACATATAGGTAGCGATCGTTCCGCCGGAGATCGAGGAATCAGCCCAGACCACGGTATTGGGGTACAAACCTCCCGCAGCGGTTTCTCGCAAGTAAGCTCTGTCCGCCTTGAGGGAAAGCAACTCCATCCCGATAGTGTTTGTATTGCCCATCCCAAGCAGCCAAAAATTGTCGTTGTAATCATACTTCATGACGTGCCCGGCTGTGGTCGGTTCATAGGCATAGACCCGTCCATATCCGCTTACAGGCAGATCCATGGCAAAATACTCTTTGGTGCCGTTGCCGTCAAAATCATAAGTCTTGGAAAGCGGGACACGGGCTTTGCCGACCGTCCTGCTGTTCCATCCAAAGGTATTCACCACGGCATATTCGATCGTCATGAAATCTGTGAATGTATCACTCTGATAAAGAAGTCCACTGATGTTGTTCGCCGTGATCACGATGTCGATATCCCCGGGAGGAATATCCGAAGGCAGAGCCCAGACTTGAAGGCTATCCAGATTTGTGGCGTAGCTGTAAAAGATGCTGCCGTCGGAAGCCGTGATCTTGAGGTGGCTGCGCACCTGTTCATTGAACTTTGCGGAGGCATAATACTTCAGGTTTTGCTTATCGTAACGCTTGAAGCCGATCAGGGTCTCGGTTCGTAACGAGGGTGGGCTGTTATCAAAGACCACGGTGCGAAACATGTTGAACTTCCCACCGTAGATACCTTCAAACTGAATACGGATGATATACTTGCCTTCCGCCATAGCATCGGGGACGTTGAAAGTAGCGATCGTTCCGTTTTCTACAGGTTGGGAATAGTAGATCGGCTGAGCAGTGTCATCAGCGACGTTGCGCCAGTCGATTGCTGAAGGAGTAGTTTTATTGGAACGCATTACGCTATAACGGAAGAAGTTATCGCCCGTGATAGTTCCTTGGATGTCAAACGACTGGTTGATCCCAGCCATTTCATAAGGCGAATCGATGCATATCAAGGGAGGCTCAAGATTATCCAGCAAGCGTTTGACGTTCAGGAGACCATGTCCGTACTTGAGATCATAGCCCTGCGCTCCCAGATCGTCGCAAGAGGTCAGAAGACGGGAACGTACTTCTTCCGGTGTCAAAGCGGGATAAAGCGAATAGAGCAGCGCGATCGCTCCGGTCACATAGGGAGAGGACATCGAAGTCCCGTTCATCTGCATGTACTGCTCACCTTCGTTCGTCTTGTAGGTGCTGAGCACGCCTTCGCCCGGAGCTACGAGGTCCAGATCCACGCCATAGCTGGAGAACCCGGCAAGGACACGGGATTTGTTTATCGCGCCTACGGAAATGACGTTTGAGAGCCTCGCGGGATAGGAGAGCACTGCGACAGGGTCGTTCCCTGCCGAGGCGACGAGGCTGACTCCCCGGCTGTGGGCATATTCGCAGGCATCGGCAATGATCGGGGAGTAATTTGCATCACCCCAGCTCATGTTGATCACATTGCATCCCATATCAGTAGCGTAGATGACCGCCGCTGCGGCATCGTCATCTTGCAGGAAGCCTGAACCGCCGAGGGTTCTGAACCCGGCACGGACAGCCAGGATACTGATGTTCCACGCCACACCGGTGACACCTATCCCATTATTACCAACTGCGCCGACGATCCCGGCTACATGAGTGCCGTGGTAGTTTTCATCGGTATTGTCGTTGTCGGGGTCAAGGTAATCCCCCAGAGCCTGATCTGCCATTTCGGGTGCATCGCAAAAGTCCCAGCCACACCAATCATCCACGTAGCCGTTATTATCATCATCAATACCGTTACCCGGGATCTCATTCACATTGTAGTAAATGTTCCCGCTGAGGTCCGGATGGTCACGCAGGATGCCGGAATCGACGATCCCGACCTTGACGGTTTTGGTGCCAGTTGTATAGTTCCAAGCCTGAGGCAAGGCGCATAATGCATGTAGCTGATTGGGGTAGAGCGGGTCATTCGGCTCGACGAGCATCTTGTTCAAGTAGTTCGGCTGGACGTATTCTATCCCGGCAAAGCGCAGCTCACCGGATTTGACTGCAGACCAGTCCGGATCACGGCTGAGGGTCACCGAGTAATAGTTCTGCCCCGGCATGCCCGTCAAGCGGGAAAGGGACTTGACCCCCAGGGCGGACAGGTAGCTGTCGAACTCAGCCAGCCCCGTCTTGCCACTCTTGATGGAGATCGGAGCTGAAGTCTTGAACAGAAGTTGCCCTGGACTATAGTCCAAGGCTGAGACAGCCAGGATCAGCATGAGGATGACCCCGGTCAGGATAAAACGTTTTGCGTGCATGCACTATCCCTTTGGTCGTTAAAAGTTATAGCTTAGTCCCAGAGTATGGACGTCTCCAAGATGGTTATTGAAGGGAGCCCAGCCGTAATCAACGCTAAATCTGTCATACTTGATCCCGAGACCGGCGGACATATCCTGATCACTGTAGTTGACCTTGTAACCCATCCGCAGATAGAGCATATCGAACAAGCCGATCTCCGTGCTGAAGGTTCCCTTGAGCTGCTCGTCAATGGATCTGGTCGCGGAGACAGCCAGACGCACATCGGTTTGTTCCATCCGGTATCCCTTGCTCAGATCGAGCTCAAAGGCTGGAGCAAGCTTGACGGTGCTGTCGTTCATCTTGGAGCTGAGTCCCAGATTTCGCACGCTGACCGACAACGCTGTATTGAGGAACGGAGGAAGCCAGGTATAGCCAAGGTCGGCATGTACCCCGATCCCCGATGCGGTGCTGAGTTCTTCATACATCACGCCCAGATTCATCCCGACGTAGTTGCTGGGGCTCAGACGTCTGCCAAAGTTCACCGCGAGGTTCATGTCCCGCGGGCTGTATGTCCCGAGCACATTGCCATACTCGTCATATTTGTCGATATCTCCGTAGTTCAGGTTTCCGAGGATCAGACCAAATGCAGTATTGCGATCGGAATAGCTGTAATAGAGGTTCGTGAAGTCCGTGTCACCGATCCATTTGTTGTGGGAGACTCCGATGGCTCTGCCCCGTTCAAGGGTGGATAACGCGGGCTGCAAGACGAAGGCAGCAGGATTCATCGCCGGGTTTCCGGTTCTGCCGGCTAAGGCGAGAGAAACGGGGTTCACCGGGATGTTTAGGAACTTATAGCCGTATTCTCCGGCATTGTCCGCAATGTAATCGGCATAGCACAGACCGCTGCCGAGGATCAGCAGGGCAAGAATGAGGGTGATCTTATATTTCATGATAAACTCCGCTTATTTCTCGATGGCAAACTTCATGTTCAGGCTCTCCTTCCCGTTGGAAAGGATCACGATATATACTCCGCTGCTGAGCTTGTCAGCCCGGATGGAAAAGAGATCACGGTTTCGCAGATAGGCTTTTGCCTGCCCGGTCTGTTTATAGACTAAGGAACCGCTGATGTCATAAACCTTCAGGGTCAGATCGGTGTCGACCGAGGTCATGATATTCAGATGTACTGTCTTGTCATGGTAGGTCTTGACCGGATTGGGATAGATATAGACCTCTCCCGGAACAAAGACCTTGGAGGTCTGGTATTGATTTGGCAGGGTGTAGCGCTCTCGCGAGGCAGTTCTGCGCAGATTGGCGTATTCGGTGAACCACAAGCTGTCCTTATCCGCGGGAGAGAATTCGGGCAACTCTTTGCGGTAGATCCTGCCGTTATCCCCGGTTACCCAAAGGTAATAGCTGTCGTCCGAAGCTTTACCGATCAAAGGCAGATGCCGGAGAGGATCGCCAAAGCTGACCGGAAAGCCCTCTTTGAGCTGATATCTGTTCGTCCAGGCACTAAGGCGGTTATTGCCCAGGCATCCGACCAGATCGTTCACTCCATCATGGTCTATATCCAGGACGAGGACACCCCCGCTGGACGAAGCTCCGGGGCTGCTCAGGCTGGCAAACCCCATCCTGTGCCCGGAATAGTCGATGGTAATGACCCCGCTATCAGTTCCGAGAATGATATCCAGACTCCCGTTCTTATCGGGATCGGAGATCGTCAGACCGGCGGTGACATTGCTGTCGTGCACGAAGGGGAAACCATCCACCAGCGAGATGTTCTGGTCAAAAGCGTATATGGCTTTGGAGGTCTGGATTATGATCTGTCCTTCATTCAGCGAGGGATCCAGCGGGGCTATGAAAAGCCCGGTGATCAGTGAATCCGCGGGAATTGGCAGGGTTGTCCGGGTCAGCGACTCGGTCTGCAGGTCGATGATCGAGATCGAATACTCGCTACCCGGAGCACGGTCGATCGCATAGATCTTGTCCCGGAAGAGAGAGAGATTGGCGACCAACGGATTCGGGAGGTTTGCCATCCCCGCAAGGTCTTCGCTCTCCTTATTCAGCCTAAAGAGCTCTCCACCTCCCGCAGCGATGGGATTGAAGCCGCAGATCAGTTCATTGCCCGTATCTATCGGCGGGGAAGCCCAAGAATAACCGTTCTTGTTAAAGACCGTCGAGATCCCGTCGTTATTCAGCTTACGCAGTCGGGATAGATTGTCCCGTTTGAGCGGAAGCCAGAGATCGTTCCCATCCCAAGTATAAGCCTGAGCGAGGGAATCCGTCTCGATCGGGTATCCCGGAGCGATGACCTCATTCTTCCAGAGATAAAGCTGTCCATCCGGCATCGGATAGAAGATCTCATCCTCTCCATCCTTGTCCAGATCGAGCATCGCGCCGTTTATACCGTTCACTCCGGTGTAGTTCGCTTCCAGCTTCCAGTCGAACCGGACGGAAAAGCTCAGCTTCTTGCCAACCTGAACGATGTTGTAGATCTCCAGCCCGATCCCGCCATAATAGCTCATCGCGTTTGGCAGGGAGAGGAGTCCGTTGTGCGTGGCATAGCCAAAGTAGTCGTTGTTGCCGGGACGGAAACTGTCGTAGGGTCCGCCGTATTTGTAATAGTCAAAGATAGCTGTGTCAAGGTTCTCGATCCCATCGGCTTCTTCGAGATCTACTCCTTTGTGGGAGGCATCGGCATTGACCCGGTTACGTTCGAACCCGGGATCAAAATTCGCGGCAATGACGTTCTCGTCTATGTGCCAGATAAGCAATCCGGAACCGTCGATAGGGACGTTCTGCCCGGGCATCAGAGGCCCGCCGAGACCCGGAAGCATGAAGTCCCACTCACTGCCTTTATAGCGGTTCTCCATGAAGTTAAAATAGGGTAAAAGAGGATAGTTAGCGTAGTAGTCCTGCTCGCCTTCCGGCAAGAGGTTGAAGCTGTAGCTGGGCTGACCGCTGTAGGGATCGACGCTGTCATCCGGGTTTTGCTGCCGATTCTCGATGAGAAAATACTCGCTTTCGGAGATCGGGATCTTATACAGTCTGGGCGTCAGGGTATTCTGGTTCATGAAGTGATCGACCTGCACGCCCTCTATATCCATGCTGATCGTGACGGCATCCTCCCATCCAAGGTGGTATCTGCTCCAGGCGCAGAGCTGTGCCGGGACGTATCCGCTGGCATTCCAGACTCCGGTGCCCATCAAACCCCAGTTACCGATCCCCTGAGACTGCCCGTTCGAGGAGTCATTGTCAAATAAGGTCGGCAAACCAATCAGATGACCAAACTGGTGGGCGAGAACGCCGTAGATACTGAAGAGATAGGTCGAGGAATTGGGGTCGGGGGGAAGAGGGAAATAGTCGTGAAACTCGCTCTCTCCGACCAAAACTATGTTCTTCAGGTCTATCCCGTCCGCCGTTGTGATCCCCGGATAATCGTCATTATCTGGGTCGAGGGCATCCTGAAGATTCTTACGAGTGACGAAGGTGGACCAGAGATTATCGGTGCGAATGCTGCTGATATCCGCTTCCTGTCCCGGTCCCGCATGGAAAACGATGATCCCGCCATATTGGCTGAAGTCGATCGTGGGGTCTGCCATGGCGATAAGTTCAGCGACCATAGCCTCGACGCGGACGTCGATCATCTCGGAGGTGTCAGCACCATAATACGCCAATGGATGGCTCATAGTAAAGACTTGATCCCAGAGGGTATAGTTCAGAGCATAGCGTCCATGTGAGGCATCGTTGTAGAAATCAGCGAGGTGGAGCATCCAGCGGTCAAAGAATGCGCTGTTATGCACCAGACTGTCCGGAAAGGAAGGAACTGAGACAAAGCTCAGGTCAGGAAACTGGACACGGAGAACCAGGATGTTATTCGGAATCTCACGATCTTTGGCAGAGAAAGCTCCCTTGGGCAGCTCTGGTTTGGAGGCCCTAAATGCTTCAGGTACATTACGGTACATCGGATGCGGTGGAACAAGGGCATTCAGCCCGGTTCGCGTCAGCAGAATGATCAGGATGGCGCCAAGTAAGGCATAGATCCTTCGGGACATAATGACTAACCCCCTTTGGGACTCATTTTTCTGCAGAGGAAGCCTCCGCCGTAAAGCTACAAATTATCGTCATAAACTCTGGTTCACAAACCGGGAACTCAAGGTGCAAGCTATTTACCCGCCAAATATCGGTCAACAAAAAAAGACGCTCCCGGCATCCGCAGGGAGCGTAAGCTATTCAATGTGGTCAGTGAAGCGTATAAATCCTTATACGGTCTTACCGGCCATGATATCCGCTTCGTTGCACTTGCAGATATTCTGGAACTGGGGAACGGGAACCCAACCACCGTTGGATTTCTTGTTCATGATCAGCTTGATGCGCTTGATCTCGGTATTGCAAACTTCGCAGATGATCTTGCCTTCATTGGTGCGATCATGCGCTGTTTTGGCTTGAAAGCTCTTGACTTTTCCCATTTTATCCTCTTTTTCTTACTTATTCGCTCTTTCTATGTATTGTCCCGTTCTGGTATCGATCCGGACCTTCTCGCCGGATTCGACGAAGAAGGGGACCATCAGACGCAGACCTGTCTCGGTAAAGGCAACTTTGCCACTACCTGAGGCGGTGTTTCCTTTGACGTTGGGCTCGCATTCGGCAATGGTCTGAACCACGGTCGTGGGCAGTTCTATACCCAGGATCTCGCCGCTGGGAGCGGTCAAAACCATTACTTCCATATTATCCATCATCAGTTTTTCCAAATCGCCGATCTTGGCGAGGTCAACCGTGATCTGTTCATAAGTTTCGCTATCCATAAAGATAAAGAAATCTCCCTCGCGGTAAAGATACTCTTTCTTGGTGCGTTCGCAACGCACTTCCGGGAAGTTGTCGCTGTCACGGAAAGTGTTTTCCACGACCTTGCCGGTGCGCAGGCTCTTCATCTTCGTGCGGGTAAAGGCAGATCCCTTGCCCGGTTTGACATGGAGAAATTCTACTATTTCCCACAGATCGTCTTTGTATTCAATGATCATTCCATTACGGATATCAGCCATTGTAGCCATAACGTTTCCTTATTGGTTTTTGTTCTCAGAAAGCCATGATTTTCAGGCTGTATTTCTTGGCAAGTCTTTTATCATACTAACCTGCTTTTCATGCAGATAAATACTCTGATCATCCTCTTTCACGTGCCTAACCTCCGCAGCTCACACCGGGCAGATCTTGCTTATGAACCAGATATTGTGGATAGACGTCAACAAAACACCAATGTGCCTACCCCGAAACCGGGGCTTTCAATGACCCGAAAGACCCTCACAAGGCAAATAATACCACCTTTGTGGCATATCGTCCATACTCGCTTCCGTCAACCATGCATCTCTCTGCCATCAATACCTTTAGCCTCCATGAGTCACAGATCGTCGGTCGTGAGGATCTCAGTATATATTAAGCCGATAGTGCTCCAATCCACACTAACGCCTTCATAGAGATCGCTTTAACGCATGTATGTCGATTCTTCGTTCAGTGAGTTAAACGAGCTATTCTTCCCCTGACAATGGCAAATACTACCACTCAGCGCCCCTACGAAGAGTGCTTATCCGTTTGCCTTCTAAGCTCTTAGCTACGCTATCCACTATGGCACGGATTATGCTGCACTTTATCCTCGCATTGTGGCAAGATCCACTTCTGCCCGACCACGAAGCGCAGAAGTTTACAGACGATAGCGATCACAATGTGCGCGTAGCTTGAATCAGAAGATCAGTTGGTACAGCCAGCTTGAGGAGTTCACATGATATTAGAGTATCGTTTTACCGGCTTGAACTCACAGGGGAGGGTAGTTCAAGGAACCTTTAGTGTCCCCAATGCCAGGGAAGCACGTCATTATCTGACCAGACTGGCACAGCAGCACAAACTGAAGATCAGCGCGTTGGAGCGCAAGCGCGACTTCGTCTATACGATAAACATCCCCGGGAAACGTCCCATTCGCAAGCATCAGCTTGCTTTTTCCAAGGATGAGGTGGCTTCCGCGCTCACCAAGATGGGCTACATGGACTTCCGGATCAACGAGGTCTTGCTTGATCTGCATATCCGCCCCGGGATCCAGGACGTGCTGATGTTCATCAAGCTTTCGACGACCATGCTCAAGGACAGGATGAACTTTGGCAAGGTACTGGAGATGCTGGCGGAGGAGCAGACCAATCGCACGATGAAGGAAGCCCTGCTCCAGATCGAAAGCCAGCTCAAAGCAGGTTGCGAGGGCAAAGAGGTCTTCGCCCAATACAGCGGTGTCTTTGGCAGGTTCCCGGCTTATATGCTGGGCTTGGCGACCCGCAGCGGAAACATGGCAGAGGTCTTTGAAGCGACGGGTAAGTTCATCGAGCGCGATCTCGAGATCAAGCGCAATATCCGTAAAGCTCTGATCTCTCCCTTCTTTGCCGTGCTGGCGACCCTTGGAGCCGTGGGCTACTACGTCCAGACCATCTTCCCCTCGACAGCCGAGCTCTTTCTGAACTACAATATGGATCTCCCGAAGATGACGATGGCGACCCTGGATGCGAGCCATTGGCTCCAACGCTTCGGTTGGGTAATCTTCCTTCTGGTTGTCCTCGCGCTGGGGATCTTTTGGCAATGGAAGCAGACTTCCAAAGGAAGAGTGTGGTTTGACCGGGCGATTACGCATGTCCCGTTGGTAGGTCATCTGATCCACAAATCCGCAATAGAGATCTTCTTCCGCGTCTTTGCCACGATCTATTCCGGTTCCGGAGACAATATCGAGAATATCCGCATCGCCTCCGAAGCCTGCCGAAATGCCTGGATCGAGCAGCAGATCAAGACGATCACCATCCCGAAGATGCTGCGCGACGGTGAAGCTTTTGTCGAATCCATGGAAGCCGCGGGAGTTTTTACCAAGACGGCGATGACCCGTCTGCGCACCGGACAGGAGACCGGGAACATCCTCCTCGCGGCGGAACAGATCGCCGTATTCTACGAGGCGGAGACCACCTACAAGATGAATAACCTGATCGAATACATCCAGTCGATCATCGCGCTCTTCATTTCTCTGGTGATCTGCCTGCTGACCGTGATCTCCGCGGAGATCGCAACGATCAGTCCGCCTTCGGGATTTTGATACAGGGGAGGGGTAGCATGAACGCAATGCAAAGATTTGGAAACTTCCTCGTCAGTAATCGCAGTTTTGATCCCGATATCATCTCCGGGATCGCTGCCCGGCTTGAGGAATATGGGGAAAACTCCCCCGGAGCCCTGGCAAAGATCCTTGTGGACGAGTATGGCATGGAGCACGATGCTGTCTATTCCGCCCTTGCCCGTCACTACGCCTTCTGCGAGCTACACATCTCCGTCCAGTCCATGGACAGCGCCCAGATAAACCAGATCCGCCGGATCCACTCCAAAATCGATCCCGGCTTTTTGAATGATCTTTTCGACCAGTATATCGTTCCCTTCCGTCTTGCCGGACGAAACCGCGACATCCTCCAGTTGATCGCCTGCAACCCCACGACCGCCCTGATCCGCGAGATCGCCGAGAACACACCGTTTAAGCACACCGAGGTCTATTGGAGCCCGCGTGCCGTAATCAATGAACTGATCGAGCGGATCAGCAGACCCGGCACAGCGCTGAAGGACATGATCGAGGATAACCCGGAGATCATCGAGACCAAAGCTCCCGAACCGGAGGTCGATGAAGGCGCGGTGGATGACGAGATAAACAAGAGTCTGCTGGTCAATCTCTTTGACAGCATTCTGGTTGATGCGGTGCGCAATGATGCTTCCGACATCCATATCATCCCGATAGCCAAGAACATGGTCGAGATGTATCTGCGCATCGATGGCAGGCTCAAGCTCTGGCACAAGCAGGAAAACGCCGCTCCGGAAGCGATTGCCGCGGTGATCAAAGACCGCAGCGTGGGCGTGGACAGGTTTGAACGTGATACCGCTCAAGACGGCTATGCCCAGCGGATGATCGATAATCACCTGATCCGCTTCCGCATCTCGATCCTTCCGATCGTCTCAGCCGAGTTCGAACGTCGCTTCGAATCCATCGTCATCCGGGTCATCGACGACCGCAAGGTCATCGCAGATTTTCACAAGCTGGGTTTCCAGCAACGTGCCGAGGACGAATTCAAGAAAGCGATCAGTGCCTCCAAGGGGATCGTGATCGTGACCGGACCTACCGGCAGCGGCAAGAGCACGACCCTGATGGCAGCCTTGAACCACATCATCAACCCCGCATTAAACGTCCTTACCTGCGAAGACCCGGTCGAATACGTGATCAAAGGAGCGCGGCAGCTCAAGATCAGCCACAAGATGACCTTTGAACAGGCAATGCGCTCGATCCTGCGTCACGACCCGGACGTCGTCATGGTCGGCGAGATCCGGGACAAGATCACCGCGGACATCGCCGTCAAACTCGCCAACACAGGACATTTGACCCTCTCGACCCTGCATACGAACGATGCTCCCTCCGCGATCACCAGGCTCTACAAGATGGGGATCGAACCCTTCCTCCTCGCCTATTCGATCAATATCATCATCGCTCAGCGGTTGGTGCGCAGGCTCTGCGACAAATGCAAGAAACCGATCGAACCGGAGCAATATGCGCTTGCCGAATCCATGGGCTTTAGCCAGGAAGAGATCATGAGCGGAAAGCTCTGTCGTCCGGTTGGCTGCAAGCATTGCCAGGATGGCTACAAAGGTCGGGTGAACATCGCTGAAGCGCTGTACTTCTATCCCGAGATCCGCTCCGAGATCATCCATGCTTCTTCAGATATAGATGAGGAGAGGATCCGCGCCATTGCTGAGAGTAAGGGGATGCTCTCGATGCGCACTTCCGGGATGGAACGCATCCGCGCCGGAGAAACCTCGCTGGCGGAGGTCATATACGCCACGACGGAGGAGTAGATGAATCTCATGGAGATGATCTCCGCGCTCCTTGCGGTAGTATTCTTTACCTCGATCGCCCTATTCTATAACCGTACAGCCTGGAGCCAGCGGGAACGGCTCTACGATGCCAATTCCTTCGTCCAGGCGACCATCCTCGCTCATTCTGTCCTCGACGAGGTCGATGCCCGGCTCTTTAGCAAACAGATCACTTTTACCGGGATCAAGACTACTTACAACACAACTCGGACTCTGAGCCTTGCCCACGTCCACGAGACATACAACCTCGTGATCACCGCTGTGGATGCAGATTCGGCAGGGGTACCCCTTGCCACTCCCCTCCCGGGGAATATCTTCACCAAAGTCTCCGTCCGCGTCACCCCCGCTGCCGGGCTCAAACGAGAGGTCCGTATGAGCCGGCTCTATACAAAGACCCACTTGAATCTCTGATGGGTGCGCTGATCGACGTTCTCGGAGCTATGGTCATCGGAGCGATGCTTCTGATGATGATGATCACATTCCAATACCAGCTCCGCGATACTGCTGATTCGGCGATCTATATGTCAAACATGATCCGCGAGATGCAGCAGGCGACCAAAAAGCTAAACGGAGTGATCTCTCTTGCCGGGATCGGAGTCCCACCGGAGAATACGGTCACTATTGCCGATTCGACAGCCCTGCGCTTTGTCACCCAGTGGGACTATAATGACAATGCCATATCTTTTACCACGCATACGATAGAGCTCCGTCTTTCCAATAACGACACAGAATTGGGACGAGAGCTCACTGTCTTTCAAGATGGACTTCCGGTCCAGGGCTTCGGGCAGATACTCTGGATCAAGGGACTGCGCTTCGTATATTTCGACAAGACGGATCATCAGACCTCGACCATGTCCCTGATCCGTTCCGTCGAGCTGTGGCTTACCTTTCAACATAATGCGCCGACCCTGGACAAAGCGCCACTGCATACCCGCCTTCAGATGCGCTGTTTCTTCATGAATTCTTACCTCGCAGGAGCTTGATATGGGAAAAGCAATGCTGATCGTCGTCCTGCTCATCGGAACGATCTATGCCGGTATCATGCTCCATCTGCAGAATAAAATGCTTAGCCTGCCTATGGTCAAGGTTCAGCAACTCTTGGACAAGGAAGCCGAGAGTGTTTCCGACTTTGCCCTTCGCACCGCGGTCAAGAATAGCGTCTCCCTCGGGATCCAAGCGCAAGCCGGAACGATCACCAAGCTGACCCAGCGCTTTAACAATTACCGCATTGGCAATTGCGTCCTGGATAGCATCCAATATGTCTTTACCGGGACGGGGACGAAGTACCGAGCTTTGACCTATATCCGTGGCTCTCTACAGGGCATGAATATCTGCTATCCTGCCGAGATCGCTTTCTCCTTCCCCTTGATCAATATCATCGGAACCCCAAACTGCTTTTATCTGGAGATGGATCAGCCGCAGTTCAACCCCTCGCCATCATGGAACCACGTCATCGATAGCAGTCCGAACATGTACAACGGCTGGTTCTGGGGAGACGTCTCCACCCGCCCCATGGGACAAGGGGTAAATGGCTGGAAATGCGCCAGCTTCGGCAGTGGTGGTGGCTGGATAGACTTCCCCGGGGGTTCCGCTATGGAGGTCAGCGCAAACTTCAGCCTGATCTCCTATGCCAAGATCCGCGAAGGGCAGGCAAATGCCACGATCGTCTGGCTCGCTTCAGACCCTTGGGATACGACGGTAGCCGATTCCCTCCATCCCGGTAGAGACCTCCGCTACAAGCCCACCGCCGGGATCTGGTTCAGCGGGGGCAATATGAATTTCTCCGCCGTGAATACCTCCTACGTCCAGTCCACCGTCTCTGTTCCCTTCGTCCCAGCCGGCAGATGGCCGCATAACCGCGATCAATGGATCTTCTTCGGACTGACCTATAACCGCGGAACCCTCAAAGCCTATATCAACGGACTCCCTGTCGGAACCTCCACCGCCGGTTACCCTCTCCCGGCTATTCCCAGTAAACACGGCTTTTCCATCGGCAGAAAGGATATCCGCGTCCTCGGTCCCGGAGGAAACTCCGAGTATATGTATATGTTCGGCTTGATCGACCAAGTCGGTCTTTACGATCGCACCCTATCCGATGCGGAAATGAATGGTTTGTATCACGACATCATCAGTCCGGCAAGCTTGCAGTACCTTAGGGATTAGCGCTACGCGGTTAGTAGGTTAGTGGGTTAACAGGTTAATGGAGGACAGCCCGGGAATAGTGAATGATTAACTGATTAGCGGATTAATGATGAGGAGAAGCTCCAAGCGGATCATCACTAATCTGTTAATCATTTATTGGTTCATGTCTGTAGCATTGGCATGCTACACTACGGGATATTGGGCTGCCGAATTCTGTTCGGCAGAGGTAGCAAAGCAAAATGTATCCTCAGCTTGTGCGCCAAACACTCTTAACTATGCACTCTACAGCATCAAAGCGGATTCTCCTACGGGGAGTGATATGCTGGATTCCAGTCTTCACTGGAATGACGGTCTGGACGCTCCGGCTAAAGCCAGTGTTACGACCGACTAAAGTCAGTGTTACTAAGATCCGAACCACACGCGTCAGCTCTTTCCTCTTTCATCTTTCTTATTGGCGAAGCCCTTACTCTTCACTCTTCATCGGTGAAGCCATCTATTCATCATTAATCTGCTAATCAGCTAATCCGTTAATCTGATAATCCGTTAATCTGCTAATCCGCTCATCCGCTAATTCATTAATCAGCTTGACACTTTCCCCCCTCTGCCTACAATGCAACGCAAAGAGTAAATATATATCCTGGAGATAATTATGATCACTGTCTATGTCAATGGCAAGCCCGTGGAAGTAGCGAAGAATACCAAAGTCCTCCACGCTTGCACCAAGGCGGGGTTCAAGGTCCCGACCCTGTGCTATCATGAGGACCTGCCTGCTTTTGGAAACTGCGGAGTCTGCATGGTCGAGATCAACGGGCGCTACATCCGCGCTTGTTCGACCCCCTGCGAGCCCGGGATGAAGATCATCACCACGTCTAAGAAACTCCTCGACCTTCGTCGGGAAGCGGTGGACATCATCCTTTCCACTCATCCCAACAACTGCCCTGAATGCATCAAGAACGGCAGATGCGAGCTCCAAGCCCTTTGCCAGGAGCTTGCCATTCGTCATACAGGTTTGAAGCGCATGAAAAAGAAATACAAGGGCAGAGACGAGTCTTCCCCCTCTATCACTCTGGACCAATCCTATTGCGTCAATTGCGGTCGCTGTACCTACGTCTGCAACGAGATCCAGGACGTCCATGCTCTGGAAAGCTCAGAACGTGGCTTTGACACCTTCGTGGGTCCGACCTTCAACCGTCCTCTGGAGTCCTCCGAATGCGTCAAGTGCGGTCAATGCTCCGCTTATTGCCCCGTTGCCGCGATCTATGAGAATGACGACAGTGATGCTGTCTGGAAAGCCCTCGATGATCCGGAGCTCATCCTCGTAGCACAGGAAGCTCCTGCGGTTCGCGTCGCTCTGGGTGAGGAATTTGGCTACAAACCCGGCACCAATGTCCGTGGCAAGATGTACACCGCCTTGCGTGAACTCGGCTTCAAATACGTCTTTGATACCAATTTCGGCGCCGACCTCACGATCATGGAGGAAGCTGCGGAATTCGTCAACGTCTTCAAGAACCATCCCGATGAGTTCCCCGTCATCACCAGTTGCTGCCCCTCCTGGGTGGACTTCCTCGAGAAGTTCCATTCCGATATGATCCCCCATTTCTCCTCCTCGAAGTCCCCGCATCAGATGGTCGGTACCATGGTCAAGACCTATTGGGCGGAGAAGATGGGCTTTGACCCAAAGAAAGTTTTCCTCGTCAGCGTCATGCCATGCACGGCAAAGAAGTATGAGATCGAGCGCATGGAAGACATGTATGCCTCCGGCGAGAAGGACGTGGACGTGACGATCACCACCCGCGAACTTGCCCGCATGCTCAAGACTCGCGGGATCGACCTCGCGCATTTGCCCGATACCGATGCCGATAATCCTCTGGGAGAATACTCAGGTGCCGGAACCATCTTCGGTGCCACAGGCGGAGTCATGGAAGCCGCCCTGCGTACCGCTTACTTCTTTATCACCGGTAAGGAACTCCCCACCCCTAATATCGACTTTGTCCGGGGTTACAAAGGCATCAAGACCGGTACTATCAATATCGAAGGTCATGAGATCCGTATAGCTGTCGCTTCCGGTCTCGGCAATGTCGTCACCGTCATGAACCAGCTTCGTGATGCTAAACTCAAGGGCGAAGAGCCGCCCTATCACTTCGTTGAAGTCATGGCTTGCCGGGGTGGCTGCGTCGGCGGTGGTGGACAGCCTTATCGCTCCACGAACCGCATCCGCCTCATCCGCGCCAAAGGTCTCTACAAAGAGGACGAAAGCCTCACCCGCCGCGAATCGCACAATAACCAGTCCATCCAAAAACTCTACAAAGAATATCTGGGTAAGCCCAATTCCGCTAAAGCGAAAAAGCTCCTCCATACGAGCTACATCGCCCGCCCGACCAAGCTCACCCGCTGATAAATAGTGTTGTCAGGAGCGGACTGCATGCAGTCCGCTCCTTTTTGCTGCGCAGTTAACAGGTTAGTAGGTTAGCGGGTTAATTGAGGCAAAGCACCCCCTTCATCTGCTCATTAGCTAATCCATTAATCTACTAATCTGCTAATCTAACCTCAATATTCGACCAATATCTACTCTTTCAGGATAAGGCGTTTACTCATATCTGCTTTATAGATTGACAAAAAAGCAATACTCAATCAAAGGTACTTTGATAATTCCTGAGTATAGTATTGCGCTTGGAACGCGGAATGATCTCTGTGAGTACGCACTTCGACCGCTGATAATAGTTCACCATCTGTAAAGGAGTCCTCGCTTATGAAACCAACAGTATTCTTGTTTATTGTATTGTCCCTCTTGATCATCTCCGCAAATGCGGTTGAACCGCCCAATATCGGGACAAACCCACCCCAATCCCGCACCGTGTACACGGCTCCCTACACTCAAAACTTTAATGGGGCATGGATACCAACAGACTGGTCTACTTGGGGGGGGTATAATTGGTGGGAACAATACAATTCATCTTGGGCTGTATGTTGGCTTAACCAATACAATATTGGTGCCCCCCAATACCTGTTTTCACCATACATTCAAGTCCCGGGTTATCTGTATCGTTTGGAATTCAAATGGTCGCATCTATACAATTCCGAATACCCTTTTGATCTGGCAACTATCGAAATTCAGAAAGAAACGGGTCTGAACGAAGTAATATGGCGAAAATACGGAGCTGAGTTTAACTCCAATGATGGGGCAACCGCTTCTTCTCCCGGTAGCGGAGTCTTGGAAAGCATTGACCTTACCCGGTTCGCAGGGCAGACAATAAAGATAATCTTTATTGGGACGCAAGCGATGAACAGGGGCTGGTTTATTGATGATTTTAGTGTCCGGCTTGTGGATACCGGGATCAATAGCTACCCCAGCACCCAGACCTTTAGTAGTTCCACGCCCTTCCCTCCCACCGGCTGGAGAACCCCGGATTCAGCGATCTATTGGCGCTGGAGCGGAGTAAATGGCTATGGTGCTACCGGAATAGGCAGCATATATGACTCGGACGGCTGGACAACCGGCACATCAACGATGCTGGATACTCCTTTCCTCAATCTCGGTGCTTATGGTGGCACACTCACTTTTGATCATGCCTATGCTCATTATGGCCCCCTTGAGCCGGCTTACAAGGATTTGAAGATCCTCGGTTCGTCAAATGGAGGAATATCCTTTACCGAGCTGGCTACCTTTAGTGGGGCAAACGGAGGAGACCTGATTACTGCGCCTGCCGCAGTAGCAGGTCAGATGTTTACTCCAACAAGCTCTCAATGGGCGACTAAGTCTGCGCAGATTCCCTCAGGAATAAATATCTTGAGGTTTGCGACACAAAATCAGTACGGTGGTGGTTATCTGTATATAGACAATGTCAAATTCTCTAAGAATCTTTTCCCCTCAGGGACAGGGACAGAAGCTGATCCATATTGTATCAGCAATGCCTCAGAATTCAATCTGATCCGCAATTACCTGGGCAGCGCATCCTCCCGTACCTATTTCAAACTGATCGCGGATATAGACCTGACGTCTTTTGGCAATGCCTGGGTTCCGATCGGAAATAGTACGACTTACTTTTATGGTGGATTGGATGGTAATAACCATACCATATCCAATCTGAGGCTTCAAAGCTATGGCACGTATCATGGTTTGTTTGGGGTCATCGCCGCTGGAAGCATGGTAAAAAACCTGATCCTGGACAGCACCTGCTATATCCTGGGTGATACTGAAACTGGCTCTATTACAGGTCGCAATACCGGAACTGTGCAAAACTGCAGATCTGCAGCCTCAGTCTATATAGGAAGGGCTGAAGCTGGCGGAGGTTTGGTAGGTTACAATACCGGAGCAATTATCGGCAGTAGCTTCTCCGGCATCGTTTCGAGGTCAGGCAGTGATGTCGGCAGTAACAAGCTGGGTGGTATCGCCGGTAATAATGAAACCGGAGCGACTATTACCAATTGCAACTCTTCCGGAAATATAACCGGCAGCACCTGGAATGGCGTGCTGGTGGGCTGGAATGCTGGCACAATAAACCGTTGTTTTTCTACCGGCAGTATAAATTGTAACAATAACTCCATTGGCGGACTGGTCGGGCAAAACCAGGGAGCGATCAATAACTCCTATTCACGCGTGAACGTCACCGGAGTGAACTACGTCGGTGGATTGGTCGGCTATCATGGATCCGGTTCCATCACCAATTGCTTTTCCACCGGCACAGTTACCGGTGGTCAAAAAGGCGGGTTGATCGGTGCCAGTGGAGGAAGCGTGACCAGTTCCTACTGGGACACGCAGACCAGTGGGATCGCTACATCCTATGGCGGAACAGGCAAGACCACCGCTCAGATGAAGACCCAATCCACCTATACGGGATGGGACTTTGCTGGAGAAACTGCCAATGGCAGCAATGACTACTGGTATATTACCAACAGTGATAACAATGGCTATCCCGATCTGATCTGGAGATATACCAACGAGATCCGCAGCCCTGTTTTATTGTCTCCCACCAATAATGCTTATGGAGTGAACAAGGACAACGTCGTAATCTCATGGTCACCCAATCCGGTAGGACTTAGTCCCCACCACTACACTGTTTCTCTGGTACGAGATGATTTGGCTTGGCTTCCATTTACATCCCACGTTTATTATAATATCACCGGAACATCCTTTGATCTCAGCACAGAGACTGATATTGAATTTGACTATGGTGCTACCTGGTATTGGACAGTCGTAGCACATTCTGCAGCCGGCACAGCCAGCCCCCCTGCGGCAGGCTACGGTTTTCACATCCAAAGAGATCAATCTGCCACCGAGAGCTTTGAAGTCGACTGTATAGACGGCACGACAAATATCTCGGAGTGGACGCAAGCGTCTGAAGCGGGATCCAGCCCCTGGACAGCAAACTCGACCTATAATTCGGGTCCTGTAGCACCCAGAACCGGTGCATATAACGTCATTATGTATCACCCAGACGGGGATCCTGCAATATCCTGGCTATTCCATCCCATGACTCTGACAGGATCGACGACTTATGATATCGAGCTTTATGCCCGGCAGCAGTCCATAAACCCGAACTATGGCAACGTAGGGATCTATTTTGGTAATACTGCCACAATAGCTGGCATGACGAATGGCATTGTGGGGCAGACATATCTGGATACCAGCGAGTACAAACGGATAGCAGGCAGCTTCACTCCCTCAAGCTCAGGTGTTTACTATCTGGGCATCAAGGGCTATCTTACGAGCAGTACGAACTATCTTGCTATGGATGATGTCAAACTAAGCGTCACCAAACCCAATCCGGTCACTCTAACCGCACCTGCCCATCAAGCCACTTTTGTAAACTCCCTAACGAGCTTTAGCTGGACAGCCCCGGCTGCGGGAATCCCACCCAGCTCTTACAAGCTCTGTATCAGCACGGTGAATCCTCCCACTCTGGCAAACCAATGCGCAGTAGTGACCGCTCCGGCAACCAGCTACACCTTGCTCGAAGAAGCCAGACTCCAGCCTGCCACCACCTACTACTGGTCTGTAATATCAGAAGGTCAGGGGGAACATTCCACAAACAATGCCGTTTATTCATTCACCACAATGCCTACCGGTGCTTTTTCGGAGAACTTTGAATCCGGAGCAATGCCCGGAGGCTGGACCGTCCGCAATGTTGACGGTGGCACAAGAAGCTGGGAAGTGAACAATTACAATCCCGTCTCCGGAGCTTTTTCGGCTTGTATCTTTGCAGAGCCTTCCCGCCAGAATGATGATTGGCTGATCAGTCCCAGACTGGGCGGTGGCATCAATACAGCAGACTATTTCCGGTTTTCGCTGCGCAAGATCTATTCGAACTACCCCGAAGAATTCGAAGTGCTGGTTTCGACCACTGATACCCAGCCCTCATCCTTCTCCTTGATTGGTAGCGGCAGCATCCCCAATATTCAGACCTATACCAGTAGCTACAATCTTGATGCTTATGATGGCGATTTGATCTATCTTGCCATCCGTTATCGCGGCAACAATGAAAACGCCATCATGCTGGATGATGTCTTCGGTCCGGCAGTCTATAGCACAAGCGGTATCGATATATCCGCCAATTCCTTAGTCGGACGTTCCGCGCTTGGGATCGGCAGATCTTATGATTATACAGTGAGCATCAGCAACAACAATCAGGCATTGCCGACCGGCTATACAGTTTATCTGAGATCCCATGCACCCGAAGCAACCATAGCTTCTTATACCATGCCGGCTTTGGCAGGCTATGCCACGACGACACATACGTTTACATGGATTCCGGACTCCTCTTATCTGGGAACCCGAACCCTCTACGCTGAGGTAGTTCTCGCCGGCGACACAGTCCCGGCAAACAACGTCAGCCCCGGCTTAGCCGTCACTATAGCTCTTCAGGAAATGTTGAACGAAGGCTTTGAACTGGGAATGATCCCTGCCAACTGGACTGTCTTAAACGCTGACTCCGGCCCCAGCCAATGGAGCATTGGAGACTGGAATAGTATTCACAGCGACTCATACGGCGTTCAAGTCTGGATGGATGGTTCCGCTGAGAACGATGATTGGATCATCACTCCCGCCTTGCAATTGAGTAATACTCGCAACGATACGATCAGCTTCTGGATGAGAGGCTACTCTTACGGGTGGTACGATCCTTGGCAAGTGCTGATTTCCACAACAGATACCAATCCGGCATCTTTTACCATTATTGATAGTGGTACAAGCGATGCAAGCTGGATCCAAAAGACCTATAATCTCGATGCTTACGGGAATGCGATAGTCTATATTGCCATTAGAGCCTTGAGCTGGGACCTGTTTATGCTTTGTCTGGATGATTTCGTCGGTCCTCCGCTCTATACACCCGGAGGATTTTTGGATACGCCAAACCTCAGCATCAGCTATTCCGGTAGCGATATCAACCTGAGTTGGGAACCGATCGCCGGAGCAACGGAATATCACATCTATAGCTCCGACGACCCGGGAAACTGGTCTCCCAGCTACACCACCGTTACCGCTCCAAACCATACTTATAGTACCGGCGCAACTGCGAGGAAGTTCTTCCGAGTGATCGCCTGGGCTGCTTCCCGCGCTTCGGCGGGAGCCTCTCCCCAGCCACAGATCTCCGATCCCCGGAAAGAACGAACCCCGTACTAATATAGACAGTTTCACAACAAAGCTATTAAGGGGACATGAGCGCGAGCCTGTGTCCCCCTTGATCGCTCGTTGCGGACAGCTCTTTAACCTCCGGGGTGGCAAATTCTGTTTGCCACAGCGACCGAAGGTCGCTTTTTGCAAGGCTGTTCCGCTGCTTCTGCCGAACAGAATTCGGCAGCCCATCTCAGGTAGCGAAGCATCCGCATCCTCAGCCTGTGCGCCAGCACTATTCACTGTTCACCTTCACGGCGAAGATTCTTTCGTCTTTCTTCTTTCATAATTCATCCTCCATTTCTTCCTCAGATGACTCTCTCATGACTCTCTCATCGCATCTGGGAATCATCTGGGAAAGACATGGTTTAGACCAGACGCCGGAGCAGGTACCCTCCTCGCCTAAGGCATGTTTCCCGCAGGGCTTTTCGGTGCATTAGCCACGGATTTGTGACATTTCCCAAGGTTAAAGGCAAGAAAACGGCTATATTATCAATAGGCATCCGCAGGGAAACTCCCCGGCGAAATTGCATAAGGAGACAGCAAGATGAAGAAGATCAGAAAGATAGTGATCCTGACCCTGATCAGTACCGCCTTGAGCATCATAGGAACCTTGGTGGCAAAACTGCTCATCAAAGATAAGGTCGAGCCCGAGACCCCCGAAACTGAGGAAACTGAGGCATAGTCCACTGCAAAAAAGGAAGCACTCAATCAAAGCAATATCACGGGAGAGCTCTGCTTGGACGGAAGTATCGAACGCTTGATCGACGCGGGAGCTCGCCGATGAAGTTGCATGTGTTTACTCTCTTGATCCTGCTCTGCGGGATGATGATCTCTGCTTGCGGGATCTGGAAACATTACACACCCGTTAGCCTCGACCCCTCTCTCAAATGGTATCGTGAGACCAGTACCCTTTACCTGCTTCAAGACAGCACTTTGACCGTATCCGCGAGATTGCCGGAACTGATCCGCGACAAGTCGAGAACATCAATCGCATATAGTCTTGCCGCATACTCATCCGCAGATGGGCAGGTCATAGTCCAGGATATCTTTATGGAAGTATGTGATTTAGATACAGAAGCCCTGATCGACCCCACTCATTATAAGTTATCCATCGGCAGGAGGGATTATCCAGATGTTTCGATGGTAGAACTGCCCGATTCACTACTAATTCTCAAGCCGGGTCAGCATCGGATCGCCTATGATGCCTCTATACCATTGAAGACTATCGACAGGATATCGAACATGGAAGTGCGCTTCTACGTAAAGACCCTCATCCGGGGGCAGCAATTCATTATCGACCGCAAGATAAGGTTTCACCGCATCAATGAACCCTTGATGCTGATCTCTGTTTAAGTTGATCTATAGATCTTGACCAACCCATGATACTCCTCGTGTCGGCTATCAACGAGTGTCCTGCACAAGCACAATTACTCATTAACCGCAAAACTTGCCCCGTCATGCCAGCGCAGGCTGGCATCCAGCCGATCACCATCCCTGCAAGGGATACATTTCTGACGCCTTAGCTTACTTCATCCAGTACGCTTAATTCGGTTCACCCCCACGTGCGTGGGGAATACCATTATGTGAGCTCAGAATTCGCAGAATGGCACGGTTCACCCCCACGTGCGTGGGGAATACGTCATGAGCGAGATAAACGAGGCAATCCAGTACGGTTCACCCCCACGTGTGTGGGGAATACTAAGCCCGGTTGATCTTTAGCCTGGCACGTGTCGGTTCACCCCCACGTGCGTGGGGAATACATCAACGTAAAACCGTGGAGCGCGACATTTCTCGGTTCACCCCCACGTGCGTGGGGAATACAGGTCCTGATCGCTGATCTCGAGCTTGCCGCCCGGTTCACCCCCACGTGCGTGGGGAATACGGAGAGACGATGCAGATTGGGTGGATTGGACACGGTTCACCCCCACGTGCGTGGGGAATACCCGTGATGCCGTAAATACAGTCCGCATCACCTCGGTTCACCCCCACGTGCGTGGGGAATACACGTTGATCATCCCCTTAAGCTCTTTTATCGGCGGTTCACCCCCACGTGCGTGGGGAATACGCTACATCGTTTTTTCTGGCAGCTGAGATAGTCGGTTCACCCCCACGTGCGTGGGGAATACTATTCTGTTGATAATGTTTCGGGAAGCCCCGCCGGTTCACCCCCACGTGCGTGGGGAATACTTCCGGACGTTCCCGATAGCCCCATTTGCGGACGGTTCACCCCCACGTGCGTGGGGAATACGCTGGAGGAAAACCCTGATCTAAACGTCCCAGCGGTTCACCCCCACGTGCGTGGGGAATACTGCAATAGAGATGTTAGCAGAAGCTGAGTTGGCGGTTCACCCCCACGTGCGTGGGGAATACAATATCCCCAACGCCTTATGCTATGGCAATAGCGGTTCACCCCCACGTGCGTGGGGAATACGTCAGCCAGCCATCAAGATCACGGATAGCCCGCGGTTCACCCCCACGTGCGTGGGGAATACCGCCTGGCTCAACGGTTATCGTCTGTGTATGGCGGTTCACCCCCACGTGCGTGGGGAATACTCGTCGGGAATGGTCAAGAGCTTTCGTGGGAACGGTTCACCCCCACGTGCGTGGGGAATACTTGTAAATCCGGAACGTGATCTGGGGATTGTCCGGTTCACCCCCACGTGCGTGGGGAATACCTTTGGATATCCGTCATTGAATACGTGCGTTCCGGTTCACCCCCACGTGCGTGGGGAATACTAGACAATGTGCTTAAGATATATATTCCGCCTCGGTTCACCCCCACGTGCGTGGGGAATACTAGACAATGTGCTTAAGATATATATT
>CAYVXJ010000003.1:96068-240566 GCA_964454815.1 uncultured Candidatus Cloacimonadota bacterium
CCGCCTCGGTTCACCCCCACGTGCGTGGGGAATACTGAGTTGTGCCCTCAACTCCACGCTCGATACGCGGTTCACCCCCACGTGCGTGGGGAATACTAAAGATACCATTACCACCGACACCGACGTTGCGGTTCACCCCCACGTGCGTGGGGAATACTTGAGAGCGATTTCCGCCCAGTTGACGTCAACCGGTTCACCCCCACGTGCGTGGGGAATACATTTATCTCTGTAGTGTCGAGACTAATCGGAGCGGTTCACCCCCACGTGCGTGGGGAATACACCGGTGCAGGGGTTATCCTGGATGATTCCATCGGTTCACCCCCACGTGCGTGGGGAATACGGTCATAAACTTTTCCCCATTAAAATCAATCGCGGTTCACCCCCACGTGCGTGGGGAATACGTTTTTTTGTGCTCAGGCTCAGGGGTGATGATCGGTTCACCCCCACGTGCGTGGGGAATACCGGTACATCTGGTGATTGCATGGCTGGATAAACGGTTCACCCCCACGTGCGTGGGGAATACATATACTGAGTGACAGAGGTGGTTCCGGATACCGGTTCACCCCCACGTGCGTGGGGAATACAAAAGCGGGCTGTCCGTGAGCTTGACGGCTGGCGGTTCACCCCCACGTGCGTGGGGAATACTATCATGTCGCAGTTTATGTTAAGGATGACATCGGTTCACCCCCACGTGCGTGGGGAATACACTTGATTGCTTAAGGCTTTTCCGGCTTTGTCATCAGCTGAAGCCCCTCCCATTGAGTGACGACTCTGGACACTGATCCCCAGAACTCCATTTGAAAGCCTTGTTCACATTGGCATGTCCAGAGGATGATGCTTGCCCCGCCATTGCTTTTGGCACATACCTTCGTCCAGAGCTTTTCTCGAACAATAGCAGAGATATTGCCAACGAAGACACCGCTTTTCAATTCTAATAACCAGCGGGTGATCTCCCCCTTGAGAGAAGTCGGAACTCGTTCCATGATCAATACAACCATTAGCACTCCTCTTCGTGTGAAACACCACCGGATATTTGCGCCCCGTCCGGACTCCAGAGATTCCCCGGGTTTGCAGGATCATGATCAAAGTCGTCGGCAGAGTCCGGATCGTGCTCTTTATCAAAGAGGGAATGGATATCCGAGACTATTCTCTTTAGTAATCCTTGGCTTTGAAATTCATCCCGGCACGCTATTCGAACTCGTCTATCGAGATCACCGATACTCGCTGATACAGCCTTAAAAGCTGCCGGAGCAGACATCTCCATTTTGTAGAGATCAGCTATATCATATACAAACGAGAGTTGTTTCCCTGTATGGACAAAGCCCAGCCCGGGCGAATACCCCGCAGCTACTATTGCCGCATGACATATCCCGTACATACATGAATTCGCGACAGAAAGTGCACGGTTGATCGGATCTTGATCTTTCCAGCTATTCCTGTCGTAGTTCCTACCGGACATAGGGACATCATATTCTTGGGACAGTCGATAATATGTATCACGAACTCGAGCCCCCTCCTTTCCGCGTATTTGTTCCAAACTCAATCCGGGACTCAAAGGACCCGAAAACCTCATCTGGTACATCTGCCGGACAATACGGGTGTGCTCGTCGGTATTTGCCCATGCAGCAGCCTGTTTCATCAGGTTCGCTGAGCTGCGCGTCGTACCCGTTCCTGCTGCATAAAATCTGATACCGTTTTCTCCCACCCACGCTACCAGACAGCCGCTATCAGCGAGGGTGAGTATCGCCGCATGAGTGATGGACACCCCGGGACCGAGCATCAACAGAGCTAATCCGGCACAAGGAACCGGGGTTGAGCCAAATGCTGTATGAACCGCTATCGCCTGGTCTTCCTTATCTACCTTGGCATGCTCAACGTAGAGATAGCTGAGCCGGTCCTTGAGTCTGGGAATGCTATGGAGATCTTTTGTCAACATCGGTTACACTCCTTAAAGACAGAAGACCAAATCCAAAGCTCTTTGCCGAGCCAATACCCTGCCTGAAGGCATGGGCAAACATTGCGGGATCTGTCACACGCAGTGTTCCGGTTAACAGAGCAGTGCGAAACTTCATTATGCTCTTTTGTTCTTCGGTAGCTTTGGATCGGCTGCCGGAGAGAGGTTTGATACCGGTCTTCCAGCCCAGGCTGATCAGTTCTGCATCCAGCACATCAAACCCGTGTGATACGGCTTTGGTTGAGAACCAGTTCTTGATAGCTTCATCCGGGGTGATCGAAGAATCCCAAGTAAGGGATACTCTTTTCCCTTGGGACTTCCCTTCGTGCTTGGAGTCTGGTATCCGGTGTTTTCCACTTTTGATGGTAGGGTTTATCTCGATGCGAAAGGCGTAGATGCTACCCGGGATGAACAAAGGTTCGTATTCGATATATTCCGGGGGTGCTGCGAGGAAATCCGGAGCATTGTGAAAGCACCATTCCCAATTCGGAAGGATCTCGGATTGAACGATGATCATAGCTCTGCTCCCATCCGGAGTGATCCCGGTATCGACGCGGAAAAGGAACTGCCTATCGATCAGATCCTGCTGATCGAACGGCTGCAGATTATCCGGGTCTTTGCGAACCCGTTCTCTGGTAGGGAAAGCCATTGACAGCCTGCGATGCACGTTATACACATTTGAGAGCCAGGCTCTCCCGGGTCTGGGGCGATCCGGGTTCCCTCCGGTATCGATCATTAGCTTGGATAGGTACATCAATCCTCCTCTGGGGTTTTCTTGCGGCGTCGGGCTTCCAGAGAGCGGAAACTGACTATCTCAGCTCGTTTTGCCAAGATCCGTTCTCGCCACTCCGGATCACAGGGGTCGATCCGGTCCGAAGCCATGCCGGAGCCATATTCGATCATGGTCACAGCATCATGACAAAGACGGCAGAGAGTGCGCAAGTGTCCGATATTATCCTCTCCATCTCTGTGATCATAGCTCGTATGATGAACTGTGTTTGCCGGGCTCTTACACAAGAGACACATACCGGAGTCATATCGTAACCTTGCATCTCTGGCTCTTGCCCAGCTTGTCGAGCTATAGTTTGCTCGTTTTCGAGCAGGATACCATTCCCGGTTCCATCTCCGTGTTTCACCGGATATAAAGGCGGACGTTGCTATGAGCTCGCGGAAGATCACTCGGGGCAAATGCCTGGGTGGCTCGAAACTGATGGGACGATCATAGCAGATAAAGGCAGTATCAGGGACAGGTTCCTCATCGGAGTTCGGCTCCCAGTCGCGAATGATAACGATGTCTTGGGGGCTTTCCTCCTTGGAATTAGGGGGAGATAATGGTACTGAGATCAGCGCATTTATCATGTCCGGATGATACGCGGGCTTGCTCTGCAAGATCGGAGTAGAGGGGGGACAGGACTTTCTGCCAAGATAAAGCGTCCATTGGGGTGCTGCTACTGCATCAGCAAGAGTGGCGATCAGCTCCGGATCTCCCTGCAAAGCGACAAGGAAGCTGGCATCTGCGAGGTATTCACGGCGGGTCAGCATAGCTCCCGGCTTGAACTTGACCTTGGTCGTATCGGGGTCGAGCCTTCCCTCTGATGGCGGGGGAGCTTCCGCAATCGGCATTCTCATCCCGGCACCAACTGTATGGTAATCCCACCACCTATAGCCTTGACGATCGATCCGGACTCCCATGACCAAGGACTGCATTCTGGGCAGCCATTGCTCTCCGGCTTCTGACCGAGTACACCCCAAGGCTGCGCAGAGTAAACCGAATACTCCTGATCGGGTCGGATAGCCATAGCTGCGCCGGATACCAAACTTTGAGTCATTTGTTCCCCAAGCCTGTAAGGGACCCTCCAGACGCAGGAGTAGTGTATTTGGTTCCTGATTCATAGCGGAACCCTCAGGATACTACGTTCATGTCTTTGATCTTGTCCCATTCATAGCCAAGCCGTTTTAACAAGGCATCTCTAAGGGCATTGAGACTCTGGATTCTTTCCATTGGGATATCACCGCTACGTGGCTTGAAATCGATGCGTCCATTGGGAGAAAACCAAAGAGTAAAGATGTCTTCACCCTCAAAATACCCGATCCGCATATCCTGGACGTAGTTTGCCAGTCTCCCTATGCTCCTCGTCACCAGATCAGCCTCTCCATGCGGCTCAACAGGCGCAGTGAAAGCGTTGGCATAGCTGACAGGTGTGGATTTGATCTCGATCAAGATACCATCGGGATAGTTATGCGCGGCAAAGCTATTTTGTTTACCGCTGGGGTTTGTGCGAGCAGATGCAGTCAGGAAAGTAGCCAGGGTCTTTGCTGCCAATTCCTCATTTCCGGCAAGATTGGCGACAAGTTGCTCCCAGTGGATGGAGAAATACTTGTAGAAACAAGCAGAAGCGAACATCGATTCATCGACGAATCCAGCTCCCGCATCGTCTCCCTTGATATCATCGACAGCGACGTAGTAATCGATCTCCGGTCTGGCTTCATGAGTAGAGATCGCGTGGGCAACCTGCAGAGCTGCTTCGACGGTCGTGTCCTTGAGCTCTTTTGTTTCTAACATACGACCACAAAGGGCAATATCCGGTGATTTGGTGTTGTGCTCAATATGCTCTTTGACTCTTTCGATCAGGATCTCATCGTCCAGGTCTCTATCCTGAAAGAGCAGCGCGATCTGTTTGATGGCGTCATGGGTGGTGAACACCAGCATATCGCTACTGCTCTTACCCTTACTCGCTTTGATCCCGCATTTTTCCAGCACAGCAACAGCTCTTTTCAACTGCTCTTTATCGCCGATCTCTATCTGGATAAGCTCAGCCAGTCTGCGAGTCCGTATTCCTCCGCGTAAACTGTCGAATTCCGTGCTCATTCTGATACTGCGTTTGATGCACTGGCTGGAAATACGGTTGCGAAGATGTCCGCCAAAATAACATGTCTTAGGTGCGCCGAGGTCGTCCCGGTTCAAGTTTGCCGGGCTGTGGTTTTGGATCATGTGAATTTCGATTAACATTGGTTCCTCCAATTATTTGTAATGGTTATAGTCGCTTATCCATCCGGCGCGGACACTATCAAAGTCCCAGCCGGATAGGTCATCAGTAAGCTTGACCCAGTCAAGTGAACTACAGTTAACTTTCTTTAACAGCCTCAGAAGATCTTGGAGCGGGAGCTCAAGCTCATCCAAGCTGAGGTTAATCAGATAATCCAGGATTTTCCCGGCAGGACTATCACCCGGAATCTCCCTTAATCTGGAGCATAACGCTGCTCCTGCCTGGTGAGGGATCGGATAAGCTGAATAAAGCTTCATTATCAGCCATGCTACTTCCCTCTTGGGGGCACGTGGGTTCTTTTCCCGTAGTGGCCACCAGATCGCTGTAAAGAGGTCAAAAGCAAGCATGTCTTCATCCATCGACTTGTGCGACATAGCTCTGATCAGCCCGAGATCACCGGTCTTGAGATCTGTAATAGCCCGAATGAATTCTTCAGTCATTGGATTGTGCATCTTGACCATCCTTGATCGGTTCATCTTTCTTTTTTGTCTTATATGGTTTGATCATATATAAGCGACGTCTGTTTGCCAAGCTTATCCCGTCTCTGGCGGGATAGAGAGATGATGCCAGGTTCCGGATCAGACTGCTGTAGCTCTCCCCCGCCTGTTGCCAATCCTGATCACTATTGCCCAGAACACCCTTCGAGGCATGAGCAAGGCTCGTTTCCAGTGCTGAGTTTGCTATCACTGCGATCATCCTGGCAAGTGATTGCTTGCGCTTCGATGACGCATTGCCGCTCTGTTCTCTATCCATACGGATATCTACCCGCATTAGATCCTTGAGCTTGTTGTTCATGTTTGATACCCATGATCGCCAGTCCGTGATTTCAAACTCAGCCCCGGTCTCCGGGTCAGGCTCCGGCAGAGGAAATGTCTCTTCCCAGACGTCCACGTACTTTGCTTTATCTGTCACGAATCCTACTACGAAAAGAGATGCCGGGTAGCTTGCTGGATGGTTTGCCACGAATGCCGGGATCGCATAATACCAAGGTTTATCGTTTCGCACTGCCGAATCTGCCAACGGGTTCGGAGACGAGATGGATCCTTTCGCGCCATAGCCTGCATGGGGATCGATCCATGCTTTGTTCTCAAGAGTCCCGGCAGTCTCGTACCCACATTGCATGATGAGCTTGTCTGTGCTCTTGCCACAGTGACTGCACCAGCCATCTAGAATTGTTTCATCCCTGAGATGACATCTACGAGAAAGAGTCGTCATCCCGGTAAGGTATGGAACGAGGTCTTCATTATTATGCGGTTTGGGATCAACCCAGGAAGGAACTCCCATATCCGGAAGAGGATCCCAGTTATAAAGGATCGTCTTTTGCAGATCGTCTCCCCACCAGCACATGTATATCGGGGGAGTTCCGTTTATCCCGGACTTGAGATCAGGAAGACCACTCACGGAGAATAGGGGTAGCCGTAGTAAACCAAGAACTGCGCACTCGATACACAAGCCTCCAGTGTAGTCTTGTGTGTGCTGAAAATGAACGAAGTTGTTACCGGTCGGGATCTCGTGGATCAAATCAGTGATCGGTCTGATACGTTTGACATCCTGAAATTGATAGAATCTCTTCCCGGAGCCAAATAACTCAAAATGCTGCTCATTGTTGAGCAGAAAGTCAAGCCAGGGTCCGGGGATGCTTCCATCCGGGAGAAGCTCTTGTCCGGTTTTCTCCCGGCACCAGTATAGAACAGAAAGTACAAACCTAAAGATAGCAAACCTGTCCATAGGATTGTTCATAGCCAGTTGAACTTGGTTCATGGATCTGAATAACTCGGTGAGACTGAGCAGCTCATAACTCCGCGCGTTTCGAATCACAGGCACCCAAGCATCATGCAACAGATTATATTGCATCTGTAAGACCTCCCTAATGCTTATATTGCGACAATATCTTTAATTCCGAGGGTATTTCCGAGAGCCTTTTCATACCCAGGACAAGAATTCTAAGGATGAATATTTGTGGCAAGAACTTTTTCTAAGTTACTAGCCCTCTACATAGCATTTTATGCTACAAACTCCCACACACAGTATCCCTCGGGGCGTTTACAATTCTCAGAGAATTGGATATTTTCCACTAAGTATGTGATTTTCTTCTCTTACTGTCAAAAAAACCTGGTTACTGTCAAGCTTATATATATGGAGGGCAGTTTTTCAGATGAGGTATTCAGAGACCAAAGGAATTTGATTGACAGGGGAAAGACGCGTATATTCTTATGAAACGGATGGCAAAAGGAGAATAAAAATGAGCAAGAAGCTATTAGCAGTATTTATAGTTTTGATGCTTGCGGGCATGGCATTTGCCACCAAGCATGATGATGAGGCATTGCGGTTCTTTCGTCTGAATACTCCGGCGGACAGAGTCGCGGACATGATCGACGAGAATTATGATTCCGTCCTGGCAATCTTTCTGGATGGAATGGAGCAGGAGATGGGCTTTGATCTTAGCGCGGAAGACCGGGCTCCGATGAAGGAACTCCTTGACTATATCATCGAAGTGGGGATGGACTATGACAAGCTGGAAGAGATCAGCATCCCGCTCATCAAAAGTCAGTTCAGCGTCAAGGAACTCGAAGAGCTAAACCGGTTCCTCAGCACCAAGACCGGCGGTAAGTATCTGGATCTATATATCCTGAATAACTCCAGCTATCTCTCCACCGCCATAGAACAGCTCTTTTCCCGCCTTTCCGAGGATCAGGAAGTGCTCGAGAAGATCGGGATGAAGTTCCTGGAGATCTACAATATCGATCAGAAACTCTATGACAGCATCAATTCGCTCGACTTTGATGACGACTATTATGACGATGATGCCGATGATGAAGCTGACGATGAAGATGAAGATGATATAGACTCTGAAGACGGATCAGAAGATGCCGAGGATGATTATCAGAGCTGGATGGATGCGATCGAAGAACTTAGCAAGCTGTTCGAAGCAGCCGCACCTGCAGCCGATGAGTCGAAAGATGACGTGACTTTCGTTCCTTACGACACTCCGCCTCAGGTAATCGGTCAGATCTCACCCGTTTATCCCTCAGATGCGCGTAAGGCTGGGATACAAGGAACGGTCATCCTCGAAGTGCAGGTCTATAAAGACGGGAGTGTCGGCGATATCTTGGTCAAGCGCTCGGTGCAAGCCGGACCCGGCGGTTTGGATGAAGCCGCGATAGCCGCCGTCCGCGCCGTTTCCTTTGAGCCGGGAGAGACAGACGGTGAGCCGGTCGATACCCTATTGATCATCCCTATCGAGTTTAAGCTGAACTAAGCGTTCATTGCTGGCTTTAGCCGGTCAAGTCACCGGCTAAAGCCGGCTTCCATAAAGACCGAGCAGATATGTAAGAGATCGGAATAGAAGAGCAAGCAGCGGGGCACAAAATGAATAATCTTGACAGAGCATTGTCAATAGTGAAATATCTCCGGCGTTGAGTATGTGCATCCACAAATCCATGCATGATAATCAATTGGAGATTTATGAACCGAAGAATAATGATCGTCGATGATGAAAAGAACATCCGCACAACGCTTAGCAGGAGCTTGAGCGATCCGGAGACAGACGTTGACTTGGTCATGAGCGCAGAAGAGGCGCTGGAGCGTCTGGTATTATACAGCTATGACCTGGTGCTTCTGGATCTGAAGCTTCCGGGCATGAGCGGACTGGAATTGATCGAGAAGCTAAACGAGATGGAGATCCCGGCGAAGATCATCGTGATCTCAGCGCATGGGACTGTCGATACCGCCGTCAAGTGTCTCAAAGCAGGAGCTTTGGACTTTGTCGAAAAGCCTTTCTCACCGGACGAGATCAGAAGCTGCGTCGCGAAATATATATGATACGACTTCCGGGGATCATCAAAAACAGCATCCAAAACAAGCTCTTTGTTAGCTTTCAGGTAATCCTGCTCTTGCTCTTGGCTGTGGTTCTCGCCTCATTTCTGGTGATAGGTCAGCTTGGCAAAGCCAGCGACAAGATCCTGAAGATGAACTATAACAGCATTATTACCTCGATGCGGATGATGGATGAGCTGGAGAGCATCCATCGCGGCTATATCTTGAATCAGAATGATCCAAGCCCAGAGAACCTAAGACTGCTCATCAACGCAAAGAGCAATTTCTCCCAGTGGCTGGGAAGAGCTAAGGACAATATCACCGAGACAGGTGAGAAAGAGACCCTGCAACTGATCGAAGGCGACTACGGCAAGTATTTGGCGGTGATCGAGGAGAATCGAAGCGGAACCCCACTCGGGGAGGTTGGCGGTAATGATATCGAGGCATTGCGCAATCAGATACGAAAGAACTGCTTGCATTTGCTCCAGCTGAACCAAGATGCTATGTTCGTCAAAAGCTCCGCCGCACAAGCTGTGGCAAAACGTGGGAAGCTGACCTTAGTATTGGTCACGGTGATCGTCTTTATCCTCGGTTCCGGCTTAAGCTGGGGGCTATCCCGGCGCATTGTCCGCCCGATCCTGATGCTAAAGAGTGCGACCCAGAAACTGGGGAGCGGTGATTATAGCTTTGAACTACAACGGGAAAGCGATGATGAGCTGGGTATATTGACCCAGGAATTTGGGGATATGGCAAAGAAGGTCAGGAGTTTTAACGACCTGAATATCCGGAAGATCGTCGCTGAGCAACAGAAGATCGAAGCGATCTTTGCCAATATCCGGGATGGGATCATCCTCATCGGTGGTGATTATCATATCATAGACGCCAATCCACCTTCTCTGGAGGCGTTTCATCTCAAACGCAATGAAGTGATCGGGCATCACTTCTTGGAGATCGTCAAGCAGGATGGGCTGTTCAATGACCTCAAGTCTTGCTTGGAAAGGCGGGAACAGATCATCAGCAATGACGCGGAGAACATCATTTCGATCAAGAACGGAGACAAGCAGATCTATCTGGAATATTCGTTCTCTCCTGTCTTGACCGATGATCGAGAGCTGATGGGGGCATTATTCCTGCTCCGGGACATCACCAATCTCAAGGAACTGGACAGACTCAAGAGCGAGTTTATCATGATCGCGTCACACGAACTGAAGACGCCTTTGACGAGTATAAACATGAGCATTGACCTATTGCGTGAGTCCATGGGGGCAAACCCCAAGGCTGAGGATATGGAACTGATCGATATCGCCAAAGAGGATATAAACCGCCTTCGCTCGCTCGTCAGCGATCTGCTCGATCTCTCCAAGATAGATGCCGGAAAGATAGACATGCACTTTCGCTATATCGACCCGGAGCAGCTTTTGACTACTGCCGTCCAGTATTTCCGGAACCTTTTGAGCGACAAAGAGGCGGAGTTGGAGATCGAAGCTCAGCCGGGAATCGGACAGATCTGGGGAGATGAGGAAAAGCTGATGCTGGTCTTTAGCAACCTGATCTCGAATGCGATCAAAGCCATTCCCCCCGGTGGCAAGATCCGGCTCATGGCAGAAGCATCAGGTAAGTATATCCTGTTTGCCGTCAAGGACAATGGACATGGCATCCCGCTACAGTATCAGAACAAGATATTCGATCGGTTTGTCCAGGTCGAAGATCAGAACAGTGCCAGGGGTACCGGGCTGGGACTAACCATAAGCAGAGAGATCGTTCGTGCCCATGGAGGCAGTATCTGGGTCGAGTCCAGTCCGGGTCAAGGTGCGACGTTCTGCTTCACAATACCAAAAGAACCAAACTAAGATAATGCGTTGATCAGGAGTGATTATGAAACACGCAAAAATACTGATCGTCGATGACGAAAAGAACATCCTCACGACTCTGAAAAAGGCTTTTGAGGGATATGAGTATCAGATCGATACTGCAGAGAACGGACATGAAGCTATCGCCCATATAGAGAACACGGATTATGACTGCATTCTGCTTGATATGCGGTTGCCGGACATCTCCGGACTGGAGATCCTTGAGCGATGCAAACTCAAGAATGCGATCATGATCACTGCTCACGGAACGATCGAAAATGCAGTGGAAGCGATGAAACTCGGATGCGTCGATTATCTCAGAAAGCCGTTTGATCTTGATATCGTGCGGGGGTTGGTCGAACAAGTATTGCAACGCCGTGAGGTAGCACTCAGCTCTATATTGGAGTATGAAGCGCTGATCGAGCAGGCAAAACTCATGATCCAGAGGAGGAAGTTTTCTTCCGCCATCGAGACCATTTATAAAGCACTGGAATATGAACCGAACAGTGCGGAAGCATATACGATCATGGGCGTGTTGTACGAAGTATTGGACGACCTTCCCAAGGCGATAGCGGCATATCAGACAGCGACAAAGCTCGATCCGACCAATGAGTCTGCCAGAGATAACTTGTCCCGGCTGAGAAACCTGGATCTTAACTCAGGGATCAAATTGGGGTATTGATGAAGGCAAAGTACATCATCATAATAGGCTGTGGTATATTGGGCTCGACCCTGGCAAACCGCTTATCCTCAGCCGGGCATAGCCTCGTAGTCATCGATCAGGACGAGGATAGCTTCAAGAACCTTGGCGATGAATACAGCGGTTTTATGATCCATGGAGATGCCAACGAATTCTTCATCATCAATCAGGCAAAGATCGATCAGGCAGATATCGTCCTGGCACTCACGGATGATGATAACCTGAATATCATGCTCTCTCAGATATGCTCAAAGCTGTACCATGTTCCCAGAGTTATTGCTCGGGTAAATAACCCCAAAAGCTCAAACGTCTTCCAAAAACTGGGGATCGAGACCATCTGTCCCGCGCTGTTGGCAAGTGACGAGCTAAACCGGGCTCTTGATGATAGAGAGACCATAGGAGAGGGAAAATGAGGATCGTGATCGCAGGCACAGGCATCGCGGTGTATTTCCTGGCAAAGAGATTCATCTCCAAAGGTTACAGCATCTCGATCATCTCGGATAATCTTCCTGATAGCGAGTATTACAGCAGAAACCTCAAAGCGCTGGTCATACACGGTGAGTTTTCCGATGCGGAGATCCTTACCCAGGCTCAGGCACACAGCGCTGAGATATTTATCGGAATGACAGCAAGGGATCAGGACAACCTCGTTCTCTGCCAAATGGCAAAGGAATTCTGTCAAATACCCCGGATCTTAGCAGTCGTGAATGATCCGGACAATGAAGAAGTCTTTCGCAAGATCGGTATCCGTGCTATCTCCAACTGCCGGTTCCTGATCGAGACTATTGAGAATATGAGCGATCTGGATGATATCAAACAGCAGATCTCAGTCGTCGAAGGAAAAGTGATAATCACAGAAATGGAGATCCAGGCTGATTCGCGTGTAGTTGGCAAGACACTAAGCCAGATATCGATCCCAATGAGTGTACTGATCACGACGATCATCCGCGGGGATGAAGTCATCATCCCGCAGGGCTCTACAAGTATCATGGCAATGGACAGGATATTGATCCTGACGCTGCCGGATAACCAAGCCATAGCCCTGAAGCTATTCTCGTAAGGCCAGTATGAACCGAATAAACAGATATTTGTTTGATAGATACCAGATCATGCTGGGATATCTGGGCATGCTCATGCTCGTGATCGGGGGAGTCATGCTTTTCCCCTTGATCGTGATCCCCTTTTCACCGAGTGAAGTGAAGTATGGCTTGCCGTTCATTTTGATAGCCGCGATCCTCGCCGGGGTCGGGATGCTTATCCGATATGGGTTTAGACTTCGGAAGATCGAAGCTCTGGACTTTACCGAGAGCAGCATGATCGTATTTGTGACTTGGTTTGTGATCAGCATAGCCGGAGCTATTCCTTACATGGTGATCTCCGGAATGAGCTTCACCCATGCGGTCTTTGACTCGGTAAGTGGATGGACGACGACCGGACTCTCCCTGCTAAACATCCCCGAAGCACCAAAGATCATCTTGTTTTACCGAGCTTGGACCCAGTTTATCGGTGGAGCCGGCTTCGCGATCATCATGCTGGCTTCGCTCACGGGAGTCGGAGCTCAGCACATCTATTCAGCAGAGGGTAAGGGAACTTTGATCAAGCCAAACGTCCTTGCCTCCGCCAGGATCGTGATCGGTCTGTATTCGGGATACTTCTTGCTGGGCACTATTGCGTATATGGTCTTGGGGATGAACCTCCTCGATGCCGTCGTTCATTGTTTTGGGGCGATCTCCACCGGAGGATTCTCCAATTATCCGCAGAATATGGGATACTTCAACTCACCGATGATCGAGCTGGTGACGGAAATCCTGATGATCCTTGGAAATCTGAACTTCCTTACCGGCTACTTCATCGCGAAGGGTAAGTTCAGGAGTATAGCCCGAAATGGTGAGGTCAGGGTCATGACCATAGCATTACTGACGGCAATACCCATAGTCTTTTTTGGTGTCACTTCCAGAATATACGAGAGCCTGTCCTACGCCGCGAGAGTCTCTGTCTTTGAGACTGTGTCAGCGCTGACGACGACAGGATTCTCTCTGGTGAATTATAACCAACCGGGATGGTATGACAATGGCGTCTTTGTATTGATCGTACTGATGCTGATCGGGGGTGGGACTTGCTCTACCGCCGGGGGCATCAAGCAAGCAAGGATCTATATGATGTTCAAGTCCATAGTCTGGAGATTGAAGCAGAGTCTCTTACCGAGTAAGGCTGTCAAGCAAGACTATCTCTGGGAAGGCGACCTGAAGGTCTATACAGATGAGAAAAGGCACTTTGAAGTCGGGAGCTTTTTGGCTCTTTATATGGGTCTATTCACTCTGGGAACCTTGATCATCTCACTCTCAACCAACCCACTCACGGGAATGGCGTATTCCTTGAGAGATGCCATGTTCGAGTTTGCATCATCGATCGGTACCGTAGGACTATCAATAGGGGTTTCTACTACCTCTGCGCCTCTGCACGTCATCTGGACTGAGACTTTGGGGATGCTTCTCGGCAGGTTGGAGTTCTTCGTCGTGTTTATCGCGATCATCAAGATATTCAGAGACAGTCTATCCCTCTTGGGGAATAAATGATTGACAGTAGAGATGGCCATGAACAATGTGTCAGATTAAAAGAAAGACCGGAGTTTGTATGAAAAGTGTAACCAGACTTATTGCGTCAGTCATTATGATCATCGTCTGTGGGATCGGCTTTGCTACTCCGATCACGGAGAATGAGGCACGGGAAAAGTGCGCAGAGTTCATCACCGCAAGAGCCGGAGCTGAGCTCGGGATCTCCGGAACTATCGGGATCACAAATGAGTCTTTGACCCTTGGCTATGTATATCAGCTCAGTCCCTCAGGCTACGTCGCTATCTCCGGGGATACGGACATCTTCCCTATCATCGCCTACTCCTTTGAGAACGATTTCCCAATAAGTCCGATGAACCCTCTCATAGATATGCTCCGGGCAGATCTGAAATCAAGGATACAAAACAAAGCGGTTATCCCGCGGGAGACAGTGGAAGCGAACCGGCTCGCCTGGCGAACAAACCTTACGAGCATAAGCCGGGATCCGGAGCAGCAGTGGCCACCTGCAGGCAGCACCGCGACCGGGGGTTGGATCAAGACCCTCTGGACCCAGACAGCGCCTTACAACAACCTCTGCCCTGTGACCCCAAGTTCGGGGATGCATACCTATGCCGGTTGTCCTGCTGTGGCAATGGCGCAGATCGTGAACTATTACGGGACGATCAACGGGACTGTTTTCACCGATGAAGATGACTATCATCATAATTATGGTGGTGCGAACTATTGGTTCGACGACGATCACGCAGCTTGGGGATTCCCGTCCTGGAGCGAGCTGAACGGGTATCTGGACACCGCGATGCACCACTATCGCTATCAGGAAGACATCACGGACATGGACAAGGCAGCGCTCACCTTTGCCTGCGGAGCAGCGGCGGAACAGGTCTATAACGCGGCAGGTTCCGGAACATTCGGGGTCAACCAGGCATATATGGCTTATCAGAGATTCGGTTTTGACGGCGCGCAGCTTTATACCGAGGACGGTCCCGCTCTCTATACGCGAATGGCGGGAAACATGATGGACGCAAAGCCGGTGCATCTGGCGGTCGTGACACCTGCCTGGGACTCCGGGCATAACGTCGTCGTTGATGGATATAATACGGATAACTACTTTCACTTGAACTTCGGGTGGGGCGGATCCTACAATGGCTGGTATCTCCTTCCCCAAGAGATTCCCTATAGCCTGACGGTGATCGAAGGGGCTATCTGCGATATCAACCCCAGGGAGTATTTCTTTTACTTCCCCGGAGAGGCAGCTTTTAACACTTTCGAGGATGTCCTCGATCATGTACAGATCGAGATGATCAACGTAAGTGCCGAGCCGGTCAGCGTAGAAACGCTGGTCTTCCCGAGCTTTATCGGCGGGATGATGGTCAACGTCCAGACCAATCCGTCCTATCCCTGCACGGTGGCAAGCGGACAAAGCATATATCTGGACGTCATGATCGACCTACCCACTGCTCCAGCGAAAGAGATATTAGAGGGTAATATCCGCCTGATCCATAGCTTTGGAGCGATAGACATCCCCTTAAGGGTCAATTCCGAGCTAAACTCTACCGTGGAGGATCAGCAGATCACGGAACCGGTGCGCCCCATCGTCGCATATCCCAATCCCTTCGTCGAGAGCCTGAACCTGAAGACGAACGCAAGCGGAGTCACGATCTATAACCTCAAAGGGCAGGTCGTACGCCGGATGCAAGGTCAGGTAAGCTCATGGGACGGCAAGGATGAACAAGGAATAGCCTGCCGGGATGGGATATATCTGATCCGGGACAAGAATGGGAAAGCTCCCGTGACGAGGATCCTGAAGCTGCGCTAAGCCTCTGCTTGACAACACCGCGTTGACCGTGAATGCTGACTCCAATACAATAGACATGAGGAACTACGATGATAAACGACTTTAAGAAAAGGATATACGGGTTTGAATGCGACATATATGGGCATCTGAACAATTCAAACTACCTGCAGGTCTTGGAAGCTGCGCGCAGCGAAGCCCTGCAGGATATCGACATGCCCGTGGACAAGCTATTGAACTTGGGCTGGCACGTCTATATCTATCGCTTTGAGCTGGATTATATCAAACCGGTGCTATTGGACGAGATCGCAACCGTGAAAAGCAATATAATCGAGATGAACCGCGCTCGCTCAAAGTGGTGCCAGGAGATATACAACCCTGCCGGAGATCTCTGCTTCAGGGCTTACGTCTATGTCGTGCATGCCCGAGAGGGAAAGCCGGGAAGAGTCCCGGATGAGATATGGCAGCACTTCGAAAGGCTTGCCTGAACTAAAGCGGGATCCCGCGTCCCAGAGCTTTGTTACACTCGTTTATGTAGCGTTGAACGGGCACGACTGTGTAGCTAAAGAGCACCAATGTCGCGATATCGACAAGGGTCTCGATCAAGGAACTGTGAAAGCCGATATACGGGGTTCCTAAGCAAACAAACCAGAGTATCCCGAGAGACATAGGGCTAAAGTTAGCCCGCTTGATCCGCAGGAAGTCCTTGTTCCGCTCGATGACGGAGAAGATCTGATAAGCAAAGAAGATCCAGGAAATGCGGTTGCTCCTTCCGTGGTTCAGTTTACTCTCCCGGATGTATCTCGCTTGGCGATAGAACCAATAGAATTCATAGAGCCCCAAGGTCACGATGTTCAGGATAAAGAGCTTTTTCCAGGCAATGTTCCAGAAGATCGGCTCGGGACTTTCGGCTTCGGGACTTACGTTCATGAAGGTTTGGAACTGCCTGGCGGTTGATTCCTTGAGCAGAGGCTTGGTAGATAGTGGTCTGTGATAGATCTCCACGATCTCGGGGATGTCCACGATCTTTTTCCACAGCCCGGTCTCGGCGGACTGGATCATTGAGTCCTTGTCCAGGACATCATCGATGACGAGATCGGCTATCTTGGCAGAAGTCACGGGACCGAGGGTATGCCCGTTCTCAGTGTAAAGCCAGGTGTTCTTTGCCATGCCTTGCTCCTTTATTTGCTGAGGTCGTGATTACCGTAGATGAGCCAGGAACTGCCGTTAAAGTAGAAGTAGGCGATGTCTCCGCTGTCCGATGGTTCATTCAGCTCCAGATCGCCCTGCGCATCCTCAAAGAGCATGTGCATTCGTACGGTGGCATAATCCCCATTGAAGCTGATAGTAATATCCGAGATCGTCAAAAGAGAATATCTCGCCATGCGGTCGAGCCAAAGCTCTCGCAGGTTCCAGCGTGTCATGCCGTTATGCAGATAGTCCGCGTCCACGCGGGTCATAAAGCTGTCGATGTCTTTATAGTCAAACCAGCTTGAAACATCGTAGAGAGTAGCCCGGATCTGGGACGCGCCGGTCGTGTCCGGCTCCGTCAGATCACAAGCAGACAGAGTTAGCAGCGCGATAAACGAGATGGTCAGCGCGATGAGCAAACGACGCAAGGCAGTCTTCATCAGCGCCTGATCAGCTCCACGAGCGTCTCGATATGCCAGGTCTGAGGGAACATGTCAAAAGCTTGCAGACGGCTGACGACGAAGCCTTTCTCCATCAGGGCACGGATGTCTCTGGCAAGGGTCATGGGATTGCAGCTCATGTAGATAAGCTTGGGTATTGAGACCCCGCTGATGGCGGAGATGACCTTCGCATCAAGCCCCGAACGCGGTGGATCCAGAACCATTGTATCGATGCCTGATCTGCCCTTTTCCTGAAGGAGCTTAGCGAGGACATCCTCGACCCTGCCCCGAATAAACCCAACGTTCCTAATCCCGTTCAAAGTGGCATTGGCGCTTCCGTCTTCGACGGCTTCCGGTGTTTCTTCAATGCAGGTGACCTCTCCGCAGACAGAGGCAATGCTTAGCCCGATCGTCCCGATGCCGCTGTACGCATCGATCACGTGCTTGGGGGAACCGAGCAGCTGGCGGATCCTGCGAACCGCGAGTTCTGCTGTACCGGGATTGACTTGCAGGAAGCTCCGGTAATGTACGCGGAACTTCTGCCCCAAAAAGACCTCGTTGATCCAGGGGCGTCCAAAGAGAACCTTGTCCGTATCTCCGAGGATGACGTTCGTTCGGCGAGTGTTGATATTCTGTATGATCCCGACGATCGAGGGATATTCAGCGGTCAGTGCCTTGACGAGCAGGTTAGTAAAAGGTAGTTTTCCGCTCTTGGTGACGAGGATGACAAGGATCTCTTTCCCGTCGGACGAGGCACGAAAACCTATCTGACGGAGGTTCCCCCCGTGTTTGTCCTCGCGGTAGGCTTCGACGCCTGCCTTCTGAGCGTGGATGATGATCGTCCTGGCGATGCGGTCAAATTCCGGCATCTGCAGGACGCAGGACTTGTGCGGAACGACCTCATGCGTAAAGGCGCGATACATGCCAAAGCTCAGCCGTCCCTTGTGAGAAGCCACGGGGAAAAAGGCTTTGTTGCGGTAGTGCTCTTCCTCCGGAGAGGGAACAATGGGGTGCATCACTGCGGGATCGACGAAAGGTTCAAAGAGCTCCCGGATAAGGAGATCCTTATGCTCCAGTTGCCTGTCATAAGGCAGCATGAGCCAGTCACAACCACCGCATTGAGCCTGCGGTCCGAAAGCTTCGCAGGCAGGTTCACGAACTCCCTCCCCACGTGAGACATATCGCGTGACTCCGGCGAAGGCAATGTCCTTGCGCTGATGCGAGACCCGGACGTTGACAACGTCGCCGGGGGCAGTGTAGCTAACGAAGAAGGTCTTACCGTTATGCCTGGCTATACCATAGCCCTGCATTGCGAGCTTCTCGATCCTGAGAGACTTTATCTCGTTCACAAGAGCTTCTGCAGGCGGGTAATCCGCGCTTCGATCGAGGGATGCGTGGCAAAGAGAGAGACTCGTTTCCGGCTCTCGATCTTCGCCATGGCAAAAGAGTCTTTCTTGGTTTCGGGGCGATAGTTGCGATCTATCTTCTGCAATGCCGTGATCATCGGCATTGCGCCGGTGAGCTGAGCCGCTCCGTAGTCCGCGCCATACTCTCGCCAGCGAGAAAAGGCGGAGATCGGGATATAGGCAAGCAGCATCAGGATGTTTTCCAGCAGGATCACGATCAGGTAGTAGCCCATATATCCGAGACCATTACCGTCACGATCCCGGTTGGCGATTACGGATGCCAGCAGTCGGGCAAAGAACATCACAAAGGTATTTGCGACCCCGGTCAAGAGAGTCATGGTGACCATATCGCCGTTGGTGATATGGCTGAGCTCATGCCCGGCGACCGCTGCCAGTTCGGCATCATCCAGCCGATCAACTATCGCTGAAGAAAAAGCCACCAGAGCCGAATTGGCTGAGGCTCCGGTGGCAAAGGCGTTGACTTCGTTCGAGGGATATATCCCGACTTGGGGTGTCCTGATTCCCAAATGAGCGGACATCTTGACGATCTCCTGATAAAGACCGAGGTAGCGTCCGCTGGCATTGCCGGTGTCGATGAGCTGGATCTTGTATGACCACCGAGCGATGGTCTTGCTCAGAAGCAGGGAGATAAAGCTCCCGACGAAGCCGAACACGGCACAGATCGCCAATAGCCCGGCATAATCTCTGAGCCGGATCCCCAGCACTTCGATGATGATGGTCAGAGTGATGACCACCAGAAGGTTGGTCAACAGGAACAGTCCGAGGCGTTTGATAGCTCCCAAAGCTTAGTCTCCTATTTCATTAAGATCATTTTACGGGTAGAGCTGTATTTACCGGCGTTCATCTTGTAGTAATACACTCCACTGCTGACGGTGCGACCGTTCTCATCCAGTCCGTTCCAGACTGCGGAGTGATTCCCGGCAGATTTGGCTTCGTTCACCAGAGTCCGCACGAGCTGTCCCTTGGCATTGTAAATGCACAGTGTGACCGCTGAGGCGTCCTTGACGCTGTAACTGATCGTAGTCTCGGGATTGAAGGGATTGGGGAAGTTCCCCTTGAGCACGGTCTCGACGACCGAGATGACCGGATCATCGTTCGGAGAGGGCGTGATATCCACAGTGATGGGTTCCAGGGAATAGTCTCCCCAGCAGACGACGACCAAGCCGTAGGTATAGGAGGTTCCGGGAACTACATTGCTATCCTGGTAGGTCAGGGTCTGGGGGTTAGAGATAATCCCGATCTGATTTCCATTCCTGAAGATCGTATAGCTCTGAACGTAGATCGGAGTTCCGTTCGCCCAGTTCCAGCTCAGGTTCACTGTTCCGGTGACGGGTGAATTTGCCGTGAAGTTTGCCGGGCTCTGATAGATGAGCATATCGCTCATGTTTCTTGAGGTGAAATAAGCTCCGTCGGTGCGGGAATTCGGGATCCCGATGAAGGCACCTGTCCCTGTCGGGACGGTCTGTCCGATGTAATCTGCATCGTAGAAGTTGGTACGGAAACCAAAGGTTCCGCTGGTATCGGTCATTTCATAGACCTGACCGGTGGCAAAAGTACCTCCGGGGGTGGTAAAATGGACAGCATCGATCGCCACGAGGCGGGATTCATACTGCTCAAAGGAGGTAGCGTTGGCAAGGGTTGCCAGGGTCACATGCACGGGGATGAGGGGCTGATTCGAGGTCGCGGGACCGGGATCGGCAACCGGGACAAACTCCATCATCCCGCCATATTCCGCAAGAGTTCCGGTAAGGTTCGCGATCATGTCCCCGGGCTGATAGGTGCCGGTAATGATCCCGCTGAAGTCGTCAATGAGGATGCCTGCGCCTTGAGCACCGGTTCCGTCCTGGACGAACTTCTGATGCCGATAGCTTTGCGCATAGGTGAATTGCACCGGGTTGGCAAGACGATAGATCGTCGTGCCGACAGCCTGGGAGCGGAGCTCAGCCAAGTTTCCGACACTTACGGGGAAGGAATAGACGGCAGTATTGACGGCAGAAGTCTGGGTTCCCAGATACGCGATCGCCTTGATCGTCGTATTCGTAGTGACGCTGACCGGTGTGGAATAGAGCGTGGAAGCGTTTGAAGGGGTCGAACCATCGGTTGTGTAATAGATGGTAGCGCCGGCAGTGGTCGTGGAGATCGTCACCGCTTGCGGGCTAAAGTAGAGCCCGGCAGGAGGGGTGAAGCTCGGAGCTGAGACTCCCCCGGTAGGCAGAGCGAAGTCCGCCAGGGTGCGAGGGGTGAGATATGCTCCATCGGTGCGTGAATTCGGGATTCCGGAAATGTCCATCGGAATGGTCGGGATCGCGGTATTGATATAATCCACATCGTAGAATGTAGTGCGGATCGGGAAGTCATTCGTCGGGTCATAGCTCGGGTAGGTGACTCCATTGGCGAAGTTGCCCGTCGGGGTATTAAAGCTGACCCCAAGAACTTTTACAAGTCTTGATTCATACTGATCAAAGCTATCGACAAGGTCGGTGTAGGTGACAGGTACAGCAATGATCGGGTTCTCGGTCGAGGTGACACCCGCGACGTTCGCTGTAGGGGTAAACTGGAGCATTCCGCCATATTCGCTGATCTTGCCCATCAATCCTTCTACTCCGTCACCGACGTTCAAAGGTGTGGAGATCACTCCGTTCAGGTCATCGACGAGGATCCCGGCGGCTTCATCCTGGAAGTACTTCTGGTTTCTAAACGTCTGCTTGAAGGAGAGAAACACCTCTCCGGTCACATAGTATAGCGTAGTCCCGTCTGCGGGAGAAGAACGCAGCGCAGAAAGCGAAGCGACCATCACCGGGAAGGTGTATGTCCCGGAAACCACATAGCTGGGATCCATGGTCGGGGCTTTGGCGATGGCTTTGAGAGTGGTAGTTGCCTGGATATGCACCGGCGCAGTATAGACAGTCGAGGTGATAGTAGGGGTCGAACCATCGGTCGTATAATAGATCACGGCATTCGGAGTAGTGCAGGTGATCGTGACGTCAACCGGTGTGGAGTAGGCTCCGCCGGCAGGATTGAGAACCGGGGTTGCAGTGTTGTTGCCACCCCCGGGGGTAAAGGTGTGCGTTCCCAAATCGGTGATATAGTCTATCGCTTGAACGATATACTGAGAGTCATCCGCCGTGGTTCCGGCAGCGACAGCCCAATCGGTCACGCCCTGAACGACGGTAGGCTTACGGATAAGGGTATGGTTCAATGTGGCATCGGCGACACCGGCAACCGGCCAGGCGGTTCCGGGATCGTTCTGGTAAATACCAAAGAGATCGATCAGAACTCCATCTTTGAAGAGCCCGAGCGCATCGTCTCCGTTGAAATAGGTGACCGTCGAGGTAGCATCAGCGACCCCAAGGATAGTTGCATTAGCAGCGGAGTTGGCGATAACGAACACATCGTTGTTGGCAAGGGATCCGCTCAAGGTGATGATATTGGTGGTGGACCAAGCACCCCCGTTTGAGGCAAGCTTGACAGTATAGTGGGAAAGGTCAACAGCCGAACCCGTCCCGTTAAAGATCTCTATTGCTTTGTTATTGGACGAGCCTTCGACGTATTCTGAAAAGAACAGGTCGACGGCGTCAGTTCTGAATTGAGCGAATGCCTGACCCGCGATCGCGAGCAGCACAGCCAAAAGAAGCAGGGTATATTTCTTCATGGTTTCTCCTTGGTGCGAATACCGTTTATCTATTTTCTTCCGGTTGATCTTCATCGACCGTTTTTTTATCTTCGAGTTTGCGGGCATAGTCCATCAATCTTGCCCAGCCTTCATGCTCGCAAATGGCGTTCCCGCTGGATTCCAGCCCTTCCAGATCGGCAAGACTGACCAGCCCGTTGTCCACCATTACATAAAGACGTTGCATGACGGATGCGTAGTCATCGAGGTTAAAGTATGAATTGATCAAGAGGAACTGCATATCTGGATTCTCGATCCACCCGGGACGCAGCCCGATCATAGCGATGACGTTCGCAGCCTTTTCTGCGTAGTATGAGCCTTCCATTACGGCAACGATCGCCTTGTTCGCCGCATCGGCGTTCAACACGCTGAAGGCATCCCAATAGCTGAGATCGTCCATGAACTGCAGGGTCAGACTATCCTGGTCGGCACTGACCATGAGGTTCTCGCGCCAGGTAAGTCTCCAGCCGTCAAAGAGAACATTGTATCCGACCTCGATCTCAGGATTTTCTTCGATGTAAGCTCGTGCGGCGACAAGCTTGGTCTGAGCATCGTCGAGAATGGCAAGCCAGACAGCATCCACGATGCTGTCCCCGGAATACATCGCATGCATCGCATTGACGAAGTCCTTGGAATCCCGCTCCGGATAATAGTAGTCCCACCAGTAGATGAGATTGACCGCCGAGTCCACTCCCTGATAGGCAAGCAGATCTTTCGCTGCGGCAAGCTGCCCCATCTCATAGTATGCGCTCAGGAGGTTTATCGCGATCAAGCCCAGCCCGTGCAGATCCCGTCTATTGGCAAAGACATTGATCATCTCCTGCCAAGTCTGGGTCTGATAATACCGGGTCGAGATAGCCTCCGCAAAAGAGTAAAGGGTCTCCGGATCGGCATCATCAGCCGTCACTTGTCCCAGATAGTAAAGCATTACCTGCAGATATGAAGGATCCTTTGCCAGCCCCATCATGTCAAGCTTGGAAGCGATCGATACCGGATAGAGGATGATCTGATCCATGATGTCTTTTCCGCTTTGGACATCCCGCTTTGCCATAGAGGCGATGAGTTTGCCCACTACAGCCATCTCGTTCTGCGGTTCAAGCTCATAGAAGCGGTAGAAATAGTCAGCATCTTTGAGCAGCATATTCTGCATACCGACCCAATCCTCAGCTTCGGGACTCTCCGGATATTCGTATATATAGCGGGTCACCATCGCCTGATAAGCTCTGGGATCCGTTCTGTGAAGGATGATCAGTTTCTTCGCCGCGCGGATCGCCTGGGCAAAGTCCGCTTCGGCATAGACCTTGGCGATCCCCCAGCCCAGATCACTCTGAGCCCGGCTATACTTCTTGCCGATGAAGTCCCGACAGGCATCCGGATCATACGAAGTCCAAAGCTGCACAGCATTGTCCACTTCTCCTGCCTTGAGGCTATCGGTCAACAGACCGGTAAAAGCCTCTTCGATCGTCAGAGGTGAATCAGTGTTGTACACCGCCATGTAAAAGTCATCCAGACTGACAGCGGACATAGCCCCGCATAGCAGCAGACCCCCAAGGATCAGGATCATTCTGATCTTACTCATCGCAACTCCTTTGATACTACGGGAAATCTCCCCATTATCAGGGAATCCAGATTATCTGCGATCTTGAACTCGTCAAGTCATTTCTGCTAAATAAACGCAGGAGCAAGACGAGCCAACTAAAGAACTATTACATATTGATTTGGATGTCCTTGACGTCCGGATACTTCTCCAGGTGTTCCCTGATCTCTTCGGCGATGTTTTCCCGCCATTGATCGAAGGAGGGGATGTTTAGGTCGATCAGCACCTCACCCTCGGTAAAACCGACGTACTTGACCATCTTCAGGGTGACGATGTCCTCGCCGACCTTGGGATAGATGATCTTCTTCAGTTCTTCGACTATGGTGTCTTTGGTAAAGTTTGGCACTTCCTTGAGCCCATGCGCGATCTCATAGTTCGAGATCGCCGTTTGCAGCGTGTCTGCCGCGAGTACGGAGCAATGCACTTTGACAGGTGGAAGTCCGTCCAGAGCTTCCATCGCATCACGCCAGGTGATCTTTTTCGCTTCCTCGAGGGTCTTGCCTTTTGCCAGATCGGTGATGATCGAGCCGGTCGCAATATTCGAAGCGCAGCCATAGGACAAAAAGCTGACTTCTTTGATCGTCAGATCCGCTTCGTTGACCTTGAGATAGACGGTGACCTGATCCCCGCAGGCAGGGCTTCCTTCGGTTGCCTGAGCGTCCGCATCTTCCATCTTGCCGACGTTGTGCGGATGCATAAAGTGTTCTAAAACCTTTTCTGAGTATTGCATTTTATCTCTCCTGATTCTTCTTTGCATTATAGAGCGGGCTGCGTGAGCGCAATTCCGCGGTGATCTCCGCCAGTCTCGCGACGACGGCGTCTATCTCTTCAAATGTATTGTAGCGGCTGAGAGTGAACTTCATGGAACCGTGCGACTGAACGTGGTTCTTGCCTACTGCCATGAGCACGTAATTTGCCTGAAGCCCCTGCGAAGCGCAGGCGGAACCCGTCGCGACCGTGATCCCGTGCATATCCAGCATCATGGTGATAGCTTCACCTTCGATGTAGTCGATGGATACGTTGACGTTATGCGGAGCTCTCTTTTCGCCTCGCGGCCCATTGAGCTCGACTTCCGGGATAGTAGCTTCGATCTTTTCCAGTAGGTAATCGGAGAGTTCGCGCAGCTTCTTTTCCGTGGCATGAATATCGGTAAAACTGAGCTCCACCGCTTTGGCGAAGCCGGCTATCAGCGCTATGTTCAGCCCACCGGTCTGCAAATTATCTATCCGCTTCACCCCGTGGATGGTCTGGGCGAGCTTGACGCCCTTGCGCTGATACAGCGCGCCGATCCCCTGCGGTCCATGGATCTTGTGCGCCGAGACCGAAAGCGTATCCACTCCCAGCTCTTTCACGTCCAGCGGCATCTTCCCGTATGCTTGCCCGGCATCGGCATGGAAATATATCTTGTGATCTGCGGATTCGAGGATCGCCTTGATCTCCCGCAAGGGTTGGATCGTGCCGATGACATGGTTGACGACGGTCGTCATAAAGAGGATCGTATCCTGCCTGATCTCCCGCTTGAGTTCATCCAGATCGATAAACCCTTCGGAGTCTGCGCTGAGGTATGAGACCTCAAACCCGGCATTCTCGAGGTAGGCGGCATTGGTCAGGAGATCGGGGTAATCCACCACAGAGCAGATCACGTGCTTCCCCTTACCGGCATAGGCATTCGCCAAGCCTTTGATCGCCATGTTGTTTGCCAAGGTCCCACCCGAAGTGAAGTGGATCTCGTCCGCCATCGCTCCGAGACTCCTGGCGACGATCTCTTTGAATCCTGCGATGTCGCTGTTGATCGTCTCGCCTGTCGAGACAAAACTTCCGGGATACCAATACTTCTCGGTCAGCCAGTCCTGCATCGCAGCGAGGACTTCAGGCGCCGGTTTGCTGGTAATGCAATTGTCCATGTAGATCTTACCGGGGATCATGATCTCTCCTTATCTGGGTTTCCATATATTTTTTGTAAAAATCTCTGAGGGTGAATTCGGTCAGAACCTGGTTCAGCTTCTCTGTCAATGCGCCAAAAACGCTGCTGAGACCGCAATTCTCACCCAGGCAGTAGGCATCTCTGCCCGAATAGCAGTGCAGGTCAAAAGTCCCGTCATCAACGGCTTTCATGACCTCCAGAAGGCTGATCTCCCCGGCATCCTTGGTCAGCGTATAGCCTCCCTTGGAGCCGGACGAACTGCGGATGACACCGGCGGATTTGAGCCCCGCCAAAAGATGTTCCACATACTTTTTCGGCAGGTCCTGACGGATGCAGATCTCCCTGGCGGAGAGCGGTTCATTCTCGCTGCCGACCATCTCGATCAATGCGCGTAAGGCATATTCAGTTCTTGTATTTATCGCCATTGGATACTCCAATTATCTCTTTCTGAATACATAGTAATTTAGTATGCTATTCTTGGCAAGGGAAATCTGTGCCGATCTCCACCGTTTTTGACGGGAACTTCCCTTAAGCCTGTGCCGGCGCTTTCTGCCTCATTCTTCCCTATTGCGGACGGGATATCTTATCGGTATCATATCGGTATCATATCGGCAAAACACCCGATATGATACCGATATGATGCCGGGATGATACCCGTTGGGTCACGCTTCCGCCTTCAGGGGCAAATCTGCTTGACATTTTCACCCCTCCCTTATTTGCTAACCGACATACGTATGTTCCACATTACCAAATAGTTCACATAAGGAAGATTGATATAGATGATCCAGGTCTCCGCGGTCACAAGCAAGTATGGCGATACTCTCGTTCTGAATGAGATCAGCACCGAATTTTCCGATAAGGAATTCACCGTGATCGCGGGTCCAAACGGCGCGGGTAAATCGACCCTGCTCTATGCCGTAATGGGCTTCCTGGAAGCAGTCTCCGGGGAGATCAAGATCTTTGGCAGGGCACTTGGCGCGTACAAACGTCCGGCTTTGGCAAAGCTCATCTCCTTCGTTCCGCAGGAAACTGTTTTCAGCTTTGACTTCACGGTCGAAGAGCTCGTTCTGATGGGCAGATACCCATATATGGGGCTGATGCAGTCCTGGACGGAGGAAGACCGGCAGATCGTCGCGGATGCACTGCGAATGCTGGGGCTGGAGGGATTTGGTTCCCGCTGGTATTCGACCCTGTCCGGCGGAGAAAAACAACGCGTCCTGATCGCCCGGGCACTGGCGCAGCAGACCCGCTTCATGTTTTTGGACGAAAGTCTGTCTCAACTGGATATCAATCACCAACTGGAGATCATGCGTCTGCTCGCTAAGATCTGCCGGGAAAAAGAGATCGGGATCGTCCTCGTCTCCCACAATCTGAATCTGGCGGCAAATTTCGCGGACAAGATGATCTTTCTCAAAGCCGGGAAGGTCATAGGCAGCGGCAAGCCGACAGTGATGATGACCGGGGAAAACCTCTTTGATCTTTACGGGGTTCGTCTGGAGATCGCGCAGAACCCTCTCACCGGGATTCCAAACCTCGTCTATCCCGGGATAAACTCATCCGAACAGAGTATTTAAGCGTCATTCCCGCAACCGGGATGATCTTCAACCCGAAATCACGTTTGGCGATGAACTCTGCCTGAAATGCGGTTCGCTTGTCGATCAGGGATAAAAACCTTGACAGATTGCCAAAAGACCAGAGCTTGGAAGAACAAAGATTATGGAGTAAAAGATGAGTACACTGGCTGTCTTGGGGTGCATGTGGGGCGATGAAGCCAAGGCGAAGATCGTTGATTATCTCGGCGATCTGGCGGATTACGTAGTTCGTTTCCAAGGTGGTTCGAACGCCGGACACACCATCCATCATGCGGGGCAAAAGTATGTATTCCATACGGTTCCTGCCGGTATCCTCTATCCAAAGACCCGTTGCATCATCGCCGCGGGAGTCGTCGTCGATCCCTATTCCCTCATCTCCGAGATCAATTCCCTGCGGGAGATGGGCATAGATTTTGCCGACCGGCTCTTTATCGATGAACGGGCCGGAATCGTCCTTCCCATGCACAAGGATCGCGATCTCAAAGCGGAATCCCGCCTTGGAGAAGGAAAGATCGGGACGACCGGACGCGGTATCGGACCTGCCTATTCCGATCTGACCGCCAGAATGGGTTTGAGGATCGGTGATCTGGCTTATCCGGATTGGGTAAGAGATCGCCTGATAAAGCTTTATGAACATCACAATATCAGCCTGAACGAAGGACAGCTCGGGGAAGTCATAGACAGTCTTGCTCAGGTCTGGGACTACCTAAGTCCTTTTGTCACCCGGGCGGACATCATGATCCGGGAAGCCTATCTCGCTGATAAATATATTCTTTTCGAAGGCGCACAGGGCACGCTCCTGGACGTCAGCTACGGCACCTATCCCTTCGTCACATCGTCACATACGATCGCCGGTGGGATCAGTTGCGGTTGTGGTATCTCGCCGAAGATGGTGGACAAGACGATCGGGGTGTACAAAGCCTATAGCACTCGGGTCGGCGAAGGTCCCTTCCCCACCGAGCTTTTTGACGAGCTTGGGGATTGGATCAGGATCCAGGGAAACGAATTTGGCTCTACGACAGGCAGACCGCGCCGAGTAGGCTGGTTTGACGCTGTTGCCGCCTCTTACACGGCTCAACTGAACGGGTTGGACTCGATCGCAGTGACGCTTTTGGATGTGCTCTCCGGGATCGAGACCTTGCAGATCTGCACCGGATACTGGATCGGGGATACCAAGCTTTCCGTCTTCCCCTCGCATCCGCTGGAGCTGGAACGGGTCACCCCGGAATATCTGACCCTCAAGGGCTGGGAAGAGGACATCACCGAATGCCGCAAACTCGCCAAGCTCCCCAAGAACGCCCGGGAATACCTTGAGGTCATCCAGGATCTGGTCGAGCGACCGATCGACCTCGTCTCCGTGGGAAAAGACCGCAGCCAGACCATCAATCTCAGATCCGGTAATTAGGAGGATCATATGAAAAGGAACTTTATACTCGCTCTGATGCTTCTCATGGCGGGCTTTGCATTGGCTCAGGCAGAGCCGGACAGCATAGACCTGCCGATGCCTCAGTTTATCAATCCCTTTTACGACAGCTTTGCGCATAATTACCTCGGCACTGCTCCTGCCGGTCGGGGACAGACGGGGGTCGGCTTTCCCGGCGGTCTGGAGACCACTCTCCTCAATCCCGCAGCCTATATCCCGGAGAAAGCCTCGATCGCTGTCGAAGCTCTGATCAAGCCCCCCGTCGATGTATCCGGGTTCCCGGTCACCTACAGCTCGAAGTTTGCGACCCGCATTCCCTATGGACTGGTCGGAGTCGGTGGTAAGCTGGGCGGAAAGTTCACCGGAGCGGTCATCTATAGCCAGCCTGCGGCGTTGATGATGGACGACTGGAGCATTGAGATGAACCAGGGAGCATACCTCCTGCAACGCTATCCGAAGTATTATCTGCATCAGATCACGGCATCCGTCGGATATCACCTCAGCAGCCTGCATTTCGGTCTCTCCGTGCACAACCAGTTTCACTACATGGACGACGTCCCCTTTATGCGAACCTTTGAGCGTATAGAAGATATCAAATACATCCCCCGTTTTGAACCTGGCATCCTCTTGGTCGGAGACAGCGGAAACGTCGGCATGTCCGTCACTCCGCCCGTCAAGACGACCTGGGATCTCAAATATGCCGAATACGAGACGATCCTGCCCCTGAAAGTGGCGATCGGTACCGCGCTCAAGCACGGTCCGCGCACCTTCCTCCTCGATCTGGACTGGGAGCAGTTTAGCGCGATCCATCGCGATTATGCGGATCGTCTGAGGGTCAAAGCCGGATTTGAGTATAAGCACAAAAAGATCGACTATCGCCTGGGCTATATCTATGCTCCGCAGGTTTATGAGGGATTCTACAATATCCCTGTGAATACTTCGGCAGAAGCGGATTCCTCCAATGCCTGGGATGGAGTCGTCACCGTCACCACCGTCGATCCCAATACTCAGCATCTCCTGAGCGCGGGATTTACCTATAATCACAAGTATGGGACGATCAGTGGATCGATCATCCAAAGCGTCAGCAAGGATACACCTCTGACGCAGATCGGTCTCGCCCTGTCCTTCTATATGGAAGCATTCAAGAGCAAGGACTTCCTCAGGTTCCCCGATGCGCCAAAGCGTAAAAATCCGAAACATTGAAGCCTACGACCTGCCGTTGATCGAAGCGGCGGTCGAAGACTATCTTGGCTCGCTCAAATCCGCCAAGTTCAACCGGAGCAAGCGAGTCTTGGTCAAGCCCAATGCCCTCGCGGCATATAGCCCGGATCGCGCCGTCACGACTCATCCGGTCGTCCTGGAAGCGGTCGTTCGCTATCTCTTGAAGCAAGGGAAAGAGGTCTGGATCGGGGATAGCCCCGGCGGACCGGTCAGCTTCGAGCATGTATTCCGGACCTGCGGATTCAGCGAACTGGCGGAGCGTTATCCCGTGAAACTGGTCAACATCTCCACTTCCGGCTATCGCGAGGTCACCTACAACGGCATCACGATCAAGGTCTCCGAGCTTCTCTGGAAGTGCGGAGCGGTCATCAACGTCGCCAAATACAAGACCCACAGCCTGATGGCTTATACCGGGGCGTTGAAGAACCTCTACGGGCTGGTCCCGGGGATGATCAAGACGGAGTATCACAAGGACAATCCGGACACGGGCAGCTTCGCTGAGTTGCTCGTTGCCCTCTATGCCGTGGTTCGCAACCGCATCACCTACAGCTTTATCGATGGGATCGTGGGTATGGATGGTGCCGGTCCTTCCGCGGGTAATCCGCGCAAGTTTGGGCTCCTGTTCGGCTCCTCGAGCATACCCGCTCTGGATTGCGTCGCCGGCAGGATGATGGGCTTTGAGATCGACGATATTCCCTACCTATCCGCTGCCTTGCATCTGGACGGCATCCTTCCGTCTCGCATCGCCATTCCGACGAGCTTCCGCCACTTCCGTATCACGGATGCGGATATCAAGACGGTCAAACTGCGCAAGAATATGCTCCGCTTCGTCCCTCCGGTCGCCAAGCGCGCTTTCCGAAAGGTCTATGACCCTCACCCGGTGGTCGGAGAGAACTGCAAACGCTGCGGCATCTGCGTCAAGAGTTGCCCAGTCGAAGCTATCAGCTACAAAGAAGATGGTTATCCCGTAATAAACAGCTCCTTATGCGTCAAGTGCATGTGCTGTCACGAGCTATGCCCGCATCAGGCGATCGTCGTATCCAAACCCTTGGTCATCAAAGTCATCGAGAGGTTCTCATGAAGCCGGATCCCGGTACCAAAGCCAAAGTCTCCAAGATAGTATTCTGGGCTGTCATCATCTTCGTGGCAAGCTGGATCACCCTTTGGGGCAGCAATAGCTTCCTGCGCACCGCGCTGATGAACAGATCCCTCAAGGTCATGGAGAAGCAGGTCGCTGTCCTCAAAGCACAAAATGACAGTCTCAAAGCCGAGAACGAGAGGCTGCGCACCAGTCCGGAAGCGGCGGAAAAGGCAGCCCGCGAACGCTTTGGACTCACCAAACCGGGCGAAAAGGTCTTCCGTTTCGTTCCCGCCGCCGAACCCAAAGAGGAGGATCCGAAGAGCAAGAAATGAGCTTTGCTTTTGATGTCTCTGAGATACATAGCCTGCATCCCTTGTATCAGCAGCATGTCTCACCTTTGATCCCCGAGCTGATGGATGCGATGGACGGCAAGCGAGACGCGCTGATCACTGAGATGCTGGACGTTCCGGACTTCGATCCGCTTCGTTGCTCGGTCATCCTGATCAACGAGCTCATGGATTACCTGACCGAGCTGCGCTGTTCCCGCGAGTCTCAGGTCATGGACTTTCTCCAGCTGATCCATGCCTTGCCGGTTCCGGAGCATTCTCCCCAGTACGACACCCTGGTAGAGCAACTGGCAGAAGAATATGACGACCTCGCCGAAGCGACCGAACGCTTTGGCAAGATGCAACTGCTCTATCTTTTCAGCTCTCTGGAAGACCTCTATAACTGCCGCAAGCTCGCCGATATGCTCGAGCATTCTATCCGTCCGGGCGAGATCCGCCTGAACATCATCTATAGCCTCGCCTATACCACGATCCTGCAAAAGGACGGTAGGGAGAAGGAACTGATCACCCTTTGGCTCTCGCTGATCCTGCATTGCTTTTACCATGACGGCCCCGAATGCGCCACCTATATCCTGATCCGCTGGATCATCTCCATCCGCTGGCAAAACCTCTTGCCCCACAAGAGATACATCCTGCAAAAGGTGATTGACATGCAGCAGTGTCACAAGGGACAGAACACCGCAATGGCACTATATGAGCTTTTTGAAATGGCAGAAAAACTGGTCACTCCTCAGGAGAAATTCGGCTATTTCAAAAGGCTTACCAAGCTCCCGCCCAATCTGCTCACGGTCAGTCAGCTCCAATACCTCTATTTCTTTGCCGGGAACTATACCGGTGCGGTCGATTCCCGCTTCAAGGACTCCATCCTCTTTTACCAGTATTCGAACTACTTTCTCTACAAATGCTGGGATCATATGCGAGCGGTGAATGAATACCTCCGCATGCACATGACCCCGGATCAATACTATCACATCGTCCCCACCCTGGAGAAGCGCGTCCTCAGCCTCGGCAACCAGATAAGCCTGCAGAACAACGCCTACGTCGAGACCCTGCAGACGAACTACGCCACCTTCGAGCAGCTCTACAAGCAGGTCGAGGAACTGTCCCTGACCGATACCCTGACCGGTCTGCGCAACCGACGCTATCTCCAAAACAATATCTTCCACATGATCCATCTGGCGACCCGGCACCGCGTCCCGATCTGCTTCGCGATGATCGACATCGATCACTTCAAGGTCGTGAACGATACTTATGGTCATGCGGCAGGGGACTTCGTGCTCAAAGAACTCGCCATGATCATCACCCGGGACTTCCGCAAAAGCGACCTCATCATCCGCTACGGAGGCGAAGAGTTCTTAATGCTGCTCTTTGACACGAATGGAGAAAACGGCAGAGCAGTCATGGAGAGCGTACGCGAGTCCATCGAGAAACACCGTTTCGATTACCGCGGAACCATCATCCCGATCACGGTCAGTATCGGTGTCTCGGTCAACGATGTATTTAACAACAGTGACCCGGATATAAACAAAAAGATCGCCGAAGCGGACAAAGCTATGTATGAAGCGAAGAACAGCGGACGCAACAGAGTCTGCACCTTTGAAGATCCGATAATTCCGGCTTGACATTATTCATAAGATAAAAATTGCTAAACTCCAAAGGAGATTGCCATGGCAAAAGTAGTCGTTCAGAACCTTAACAAGATCTATGACAACGGTTTCCATGCCGTTAAAGACGTCAGCTTCGTAGCTGAAGATAAAGAATTCGTCGTCCTCGTCGGTCCTTCCGGCTGTGGAAAGAGCACAACCCTGCGCGTGATCGCCGGTCTGGAAGAGATCACTTCCGGAGACATTACCATCGGGGACAAGCTCGTGAACAATACCCCTCCCAAGGATCGTGATATCGCCATGGTCTTCCAGAACTATGCGCTCTATCCTCACATGACGGTCTATGAGAATATGGCGTTTGCGCTCAAGCTCCGCGGAGAGTCCAAAGCCACGATCAACGCCAAGGTCGATAATGCCGCCAAGATGCTGGGGATCGAGGAGAACCTGAAGAGCCGTCCGGGACAGCTTTCGGGCGGTCAGCGTCAGCGCGTTGCCTTAGGCAGGGCGATCGTTCGCAACCCCAAGGTCTTCCTCTTTGACGAGCCTCTCTCAAACCTCGATGCCAAGCTCAGAGTCCAAATGCGCGCCGAGATCGTCAAGCTGCATCATCAGCTCGAGAACACCATGATCTACGTCACCCACGATCAGGTCGAAGCCATGACCATGGCAGACAAGATCGTCGTGATGAAGGACGGTGTGATCCACCAGATCGCCGCTCCTCTCGAAGTTTACAACAATCCCGCCAATATCTTCGTCGCCGGCTTCATTGGTTCCCCTGCGATAAACCTCGTTCCCGGCAAGATCGTGACCAAAGACGGAAAGCTCTCTTTCGACAGTGGAGACTACGTCCTGGAGCTCTGCCCGCAGCAGACCGGAGACCTGGAGAAATACCTGAATAAACCCGTGATCATGGGTATCCGTCCCGAAGACATCTATGATGCCAGATTTGACTCCATGGCGGACTTCCCGCAAAGTCTGGACACGACCTGCGACCTCGTGGAACCCCTCGGAAACGAGTATCACGTCCAGCTCAAGACCGCCAAATACGACTTTACCGCTCGCTTCGATCCCAAGGATCTGCCCCGCATCGGTCAGCCCCTGAAGATCACCTTCGACATGGTAAAATCCCACTTCTTTGATGCGGAGAGCGAGCTAAGGATCTACTAAACTCCCGGAGGGACAATGACGCGCCATGTCTTGTCTGTGATCTTCCTGCTTTGCGCGCTGTCGCTTGGCTCCGTGGTCACTGAGAACTCTGCTTCTCTGAACGCCTTATGCGGGATCACGGCTTTATCCGGTAGCGTCAGCGACTACGCAATGTCCCCCGTGATCGGGGTCAGCGGATTCTCCTCCTCTTTTTGCAGCCATTTTGGCTCCCGCAACGGCAGCGTGTTTGGGTTTCATGCTGCCGCCAATACGGATATCCTCTTCTATGCCGCGGGGATCAGCTACACTTCAGCTTCCGCCTATCGCTGGCAAGACCAGTATCTCAGCCTGTCTTTGGGAAACAGGAACTTTGGGCTTGGCTACACTCAGCATTACATCTTCGATCGGGTCGGGAACGGAAACACGGCACGAGACTGGACCGGCGACATAGGCTTCAAGGCGATCTACAACGGCTATGGTAGCGAGATCAGCCTCATTCGAATCGATTCGCCCGATCAGGAAGTCCGTCTGACGACCGTCGCCGAGCCTTATCCGGGGGTATCTGTCGCCACTTCCTATATCTGGGAAAGGAACGACGAGACCAGGTTTGCGACCGCCACATCCTACGACTTTGATTCCCTTTTCTCCCTGCAGGTCTCCTGGCAGACCAATCCCTCCCGACTGGGCTTCGGAGCAAGGGTCGATCTCAGCAACTTTGAGCTCGGCTATTCGATCCGCACTCATCCGGATCTTAATCTCACTCACGCTGTTGATATCGGAGTCCGCTGGTGAGGCGTTCACGCTTCATCGCTCTGCTTTTTTTCCTGCCCCTTTTCCTCAACGCACAGACTGTGCTGATCCCGGAGTCCGACCCTGATCTGCTGATCCAGACAGACTTTGACAAGCTGACCGAGCTCCTCCTCAAGGGCGATATCCCCATGAGCTATTATGGCGCATTTACCGGCAATACGAGCACCCAGACCCATCGCCTGGAGCTGAGCCGGGCAAAGCTCTCCGCATCGCTGTCTCTGAGAGAGCGGGACGGATATGGAACAAGCGCTGCCGGACTCCGGCTCGATGCGCTGTCACCGTATCTGCGGACTCTGTCATTTGGCAACTACCGCGCAAACTTCGGGGAGGGGATCGTCCTCGGAAAAGCCAGCGCGACTACAGCCCCCGAGATCGAGAAACCCGGCTCTCCCCTCTATTATCAACCCCTCGGAGCAGCAGCACAATTGAGCTTGGCTTCCTGGCAGTTCAATGCCTTTATCTCCGGTCAATCCCGCGCCTGCAGTCTCACCGACTCCCTGATCTCTTACCTGCCCAAGACCCGCTCTCAGAAGCTGACCAAAACTGCAGAATCCCTCGAAGGAATTAGCCTCGGCTATAAGAGTAAGAGCTTTGACCTCGCCTTGCTGGGATATGGGCAAAGCTACGACCGCCTGTTTAGCTCAGAGGATACAGAGCGGGAGCTCATGGCGATATCTCTCGCCGGTGCTCTGCGGCTCAAACGGATCAGCCTGCGGGGAGAGACGGCGAGTATCAACGGAGTTCAGACCCTCTCCCTGAAAGGCGAGCTGGTCTTTCCGCGCCTGAGCCAGTCCATCTCCCTCGCCATCGTTCCCCAATACCAGATCCCGGCATATGCATCCCGGCAAACCTCGCTTTCAACGCGCTCCGATGCAACCGAATATTCCTACCGTATAGACTACACTCCTCACCCACGCAGCCGAGTCAGGTTCGGAACCACCGTCTATCAGCCCTATGACGACTTTGACGGGCGTTCGCTGCTCGGACAGATATACGGTATGGCTTCCTACCGGGACACGCTAAATACCGCCTCTTTCGCGGTCACAGCCTTCGACCGCAGCATAGTTTCCGAGATCGACGCCGGGTATGCCACGACGAACCCCGTGCATCTACGCTTCGAATCCCGCTACAAACACCGGATCGACCCGCATCTGGACTGGGATATCCTTATCCGCTACCATCTCGAGGACAAAGGTGGGCTGCAGTCTGACTCCTGGTATTGGCGTTCAGGACTGACTCTGAGCTATGATAAGCTCAGCCTGACCGGGGGGCTGCGAAACTGGCAGAGCGTCTATTCCTTCATCAAACCGGAGAACGACGCTGAACCAGGTGACCCTGATGCTGACCAGCTCATCCCTGCCGGAGAGGACGAACTGCTGCTCGAGCTCTCCCTGAGCTACTCACGCAAGGTCTTTGCCCTCAACACCAAGGGTTCGGTCTCCCTGCTAAACGGCAAACCGCAGTTCTCGCTGAATGTCCGCGTCAGCCCGTTTAAGAAGTAGTTCGTCGCTCATCTGGGCTGGGCACCAGCCACTCTGCACAATTAGAAGAGGATTCCCCTACGGGGAGAGATCTGCTGGATTCCGGCCTTCGCCGGAATGACGGACAGCGCTGCGCGGTTAGGAGGTTAATAGGTTAACAGGTTAATGGAGGACGAGCCGTAGCTGGGTTATGATGTAGCATTGGCATGATACGCTGCGCGGTTAGGAGGTTAATAGGTTAATAGGTTAATAGAGGACGAGCCGTAGCTGGGTTATGTTGTAGCATTGGCATGCTACACTACGGGGAACTAGCGAAGCATCCGCATCCCCAGCCCTAGCGCCAGCTACTATTCACTATTCACTCTTCACTATTCACTCGCGAAGCATCTTTCTTCTTTCTTAATTCTTCTTTCTTAATTAGTTACCTCCCCCTCTTTTCCTTCTTTACTCTGTTTTAAGAATTCTTTTCTCCCCAATCTCTGTTTCTCTGGGTCTCTGTTTCTCTGTGTTCTTCCTCTGCGTTACTGATTCTCCGTCTCGATCCCCATGTACTCCGCTTGTACTCATCTTGTACTCATCTTGTACTCAACTTGAATGAGATACAAGATGACTACCAGCTATCCTGCTGCGAATCTGCTGCGTCAGACAGGGGACAAAGAAGAAGGCACCCGGTAGTCCGGGTGCCTTTATCGGTAATTGATTACAGGATCGATCGCCTGATATCTTTAGTGAGCTTCCTTTTCTGCCAGACGGCGGGAAAGGACTGCCAGCGAAGCGAACATATCGACGTATTCGACGATGATGTCCGAAGGAACGTGGATCTTATGCGGGGTGAAGTTCCAGATCGCTTTGATCCCGCTGTGCACCATCAGGTCGGCAACGAGCTGGGCAGCTTCAGGCGGTACGGTGATGATCCCGATATGGACTCCTTGCTTGTGAGCCATCGAAGTGATGTCCAGCAGGGAGTGTACCGGAACGCCGTGGATGGTCGTTCCGATCTTTTCGGTATCGTTATCGAAAGCGCCGACGATGTTCAGACCTCTCTGAGAGAATTCCTGATAGCCCAAGAGGGCAGAACCGAGGTGACCTACACCGACCAGATAGCTGGATGAGGTGTCACTCCAATTCAGAAGGTCTTCGATCGCTTTGGCGAGTTTACGGATGTTATAGCCGGTCTGGGGGACGTTCGAGATCCCGGAGTATGACAGGTCTTTGCGCACCAGAGTTTGATGCAGATCAGCAAAGACGGAGATCTTGGTCGCGGAGACTTCTTTGAGCCCCGCGCGGGAGAACTGCTTCAGCACTTCGAGGTACTGAGGCAGGCGTTTGAGGGTAGAGGTCGGGATCTTATCCATTTGTACCGTCCTATTCCAGAGGGAAGGCGTTGATAAAGCCGTTGAAGTGCAAGGTCGAAAGGATGGTTCCGAGCAGCACGACGATGACGATGATCAGTTTGAAATAGTCCTGCGCCTTGAGCATCGAGACGAGCTCGTGATTGCGGGAGAGATAAGCCGAAGCGGCATAGAACTCTTCCCCGATCAGGGTGTAGTCGCAGGTGGTGATGAAGAAGGGAACCTGAGTCACGGCATCAGTCGCAGCGATCTGGATCGCGCCTGCCTGATTACCGGTCTCGGTCAGAAGCAGAGCTTCCGCATTGAAATATCCCATATAGAAGATCGTCGCAGCGCGTTCACGGATGGTAATACCGTTGACGCCGGCGCAGAACGGGAACTGGTTATCGGAAATGAAGAAGATATCGCTCTGATTGTAAGCATCCGGACGTCCTGCTTCGCTGTAGGCACTTTGCACCATTTCCTGGGCAACGGGCATGACGAAGTAGTCGCAATGCGGATTGATCAGGCGGATATCGAATTCCGCTGTCTTCTTCGCGATCTGGTTCAGGATCATCATCGAGGCGATCGTGCAGACGTCACCGAGAGTTCCCCATCCGGGAACGAACATCACGGGACGACCCATTTCGGTCGCACGACCGACGGCGTTGTCGATCTCCTGAAGACCGGCGATGGGACGGATATAGACCTCTTTCTTGCGGGTGATGATGATCGCATAGATCACCAGGATCATCAGCAGGATGGTCGCAAAGAGGGTAATGATCTTGCTGGAATCGAACCACTCGGCGATGGGATGAGTATAGAGCTGACCCTTGGCATCGCGATAGGGCTCCGAAAGGTTCAGCATAGCCTTACCATCGGTCACCATCAACTGGTAGGAATAGGTCTGGAGGTTCTTGAAATACTCATCGAGGAAAGCTTTGCGCCAGAGCTTTTCAGTCTTGGCAGCGGCAGCTTTCTTGTATGCGGGGTGGGATTCGATGAACTTCAGGTCTGCCTTGGCTTGTTCCAGAGGCATGCTGATGGAATCCGGGACAGCTCCGGCAAAGGCTTTCGCCTGAGCTTCACGATCCGAGATCTGCTTGCGCAGGTCAGCGATCTGCTTTTCAAAGGCTTCCCGATAGATCGGTACGTTCAAGCCACTGGAGATCGAATCGGCGGCGACGGTGACCAGCGGATCGATCAAGAACCGATCGGTCTTCTTGTCGTAGCTGAGCACACTTTGGAAAGAGGTCTCTTCGATCGGGATCGGATGGTCGTAAGTCCGGACTATGGCGGAAGTGCGCATCCCCTGCATATACATGGGGCTGGTCATGGACTTGGAATAGATATCGTAGAAGAGATCGTTCACGACTTGACCGTCATGGATGATCTGTGTCCCGGCAAAACGCTTGTTCTTTTTGTCATAGACAATGTGTTGCTGGGTGAGTTCCTTACCGAAGTCCTTTTCGCCTTTGACCCTGATCGAGACTTCGATCTTGATGTCTTCGATATTGTGTTTACCCTTAGGCAGGGTGAAATTGACGATATGATCGACGAAGTGTTCGGTGATCTCTCCGAGCTTCTGACCGTTGATGTCGGCGAGCTTGAAGCGGATCTTCTCGATCTGGTATGACTCGTTCTTGGAGATGTCGTAGTTCAGACGCAGATGAGTCCGCTTGTCGTTCATATATACGGCTTGGGTGACATAGGCAAACGGCTTGCCAAAGGCGATGACGAGGTTATCACCCTTGTCGTTCTTCTTGTCTTCGATCTTGAACTTCGGGATGGTCGGTAGTTCGGAGGAGACAGCGACCCGGAGCTGACGTCCCAGACTGCTGGCTTGATAACCGCCGGCATCCACATAGGTGAAGACAGGGAGGTAGTTCTCAAGATCCGCGGGAAGTGCTATCTGGTCTTGCTTGACGTCTATCGTATGATAATAGAACGGAGCGGCAAAATAGTTCGGCATGGAGAAGACCTGGATGGCGGAGCTTCTCCAGTTCGCGACGAAGACGGAATCCGGCGCTTTGGCGTTTGCGGCTTCATCGGCTTTATATTGTTCCAGAGCGGACTTGGGCATCAGCCAGCCGTCCCATTGGACGATATCGCTACCGGAATTGGGAGCGGTCCATTCAAAGTTCAGCTTTCCGGTATCCTTGATGTATGAGCTGTAGATCGCCGCGCTGGATTCCGGGCGGTTATCGGTGGGCTGGACGCTCTTGATGTCCGCTGCGGGAAGGAAACGTCCCTTCTCATTGACAGCCATGACGCTGTAATAATAGGTCTGTCCGGGAGTGGGCATCGCATAGATGGACTCGAACTGATAGATCTTGTAGCCGGCTAAGGTCTTGTCATCCAGCTTGATCTTCTTGTCATGCTTGTAAAGCTGAGAGTTCTTGATCAATCCCGCCATGCTGTAGCGTCCCATAAGGGAACCAAGCACTTTACCGTCTTGAGGAACACGCTGATAGAAGGGACTGTCGGGAGCTTGTTTCTTTTCTTTCTTGAGCTTGGTCGGAGCGGATTCAAATTCGATCAGAGGCTGATCGCCGCGATCATAGTAAAAGAGCTCCGGGCTCATAACGCCGAGCTTGGGATCTACCTCGATGGTAGTCAGGAAAAACAGGCTGTCGGGGGAAACGCCCCGATAGATATTGTATTGGATAACGCGGTTGGACTTATCCAGAGGCTTCCACTTCAGGATGATCCCGCCACCGTTGTCATTGGGCATATCAAAGGCGGAAAAGTCCTGTATCTTTCCCGCCGGGACTGCCGTTGCCGTATCCGATCCTGCGGAAAACAGGATCAGAGCCATGAGCATCAGCGCCCCAGTTATAATCAAAACTTTCTTCATCTTATCCCCTTAAATCGGGCTTTATCTACAGATCCTGCAAAAAACTGCCGCGGGTCAGATGATGATCCGGGACGCTTTGCTCAAGCATCCTCATCAACTGACCCACCGCGACAACTAAGCTATTTGATCAGCCCCAGAACGTCATTGACGAGGAACTGAATACGTCCGATCAACAGAGATATACGAGCCATAACGGTGAGTCCGAAGGAAGCACCGAAACCGATCATCATATACCACTTGCCAAAGTCCACGAATTTGCCATAAACACCTGTATGCGCCTTGGAGAAGAAGAAATACAGGAGCACGGCTATGGTTCCGATGAAGATCAGGAAGAGGTTCACCGTCTCGATCGGGACCATCGCCTGACGCATCTGCACCAGGATGGTCGCGTGGATACCCATCGGCACGGAAGCACCGACAGCCATCATCGAGAACGCTATGGGGTAGCGGGAAAGCCAGCCGAGCTTGCGGCTGAAACGCAGGAGATAGAGCATACCCAGGATCGCCGGGAAGATCAATACCCACTGGTGTTTCAGGATTATCGGCTGATAAACGTAGGGGACAAAGACTCGGGTATAGGTCAGCACCAGTCCGTATCCGAGAGAGATACCGACGAGGAGCTGTTCCGCCATCTGATAGAAAGGATTATCCTTGTAAAGGAAGGAGAATATGCACAGGGTGAAGAACGCACCCACCAGGTTTGACATCATTTCAAAAGACATTGTATCCTCCCTCTATTTCACTTTAGCCTGTTTGGCTTTTTGGATGAAGTAACCGATGTTACCCAGCACGATGAAGAGAATGATCATGATGTGGGCGACGGATTGGGCGTTCATCCCGATACGGGCAACTTTGAACTTGTAGGGAATGTCACGCGTCATCTTCTTCAGATCGAGATAGGTGACCTCACCGAGGTTCTTGCGCTGTTCCGGGCTGATCGAAGCGACATCGACCACGATCTTGTTGTCTTCCGGCTTGCCGAGATTCTGGAGGATCGCAGCCTGCTCGGGATACTTTGCCACGAACGCGGCGAAGTCTTCCTTGGAGAAGACAGCTTTGGTCTGCGTCGTGATCTTGATCAGGTCTTTGGTGGATTCATCCCGCAGGATCTCGCGACCAAAGGGACGACCGGCGAGGATCTTCTTGCCATTGGCATCGGTCTTGATCCTACCGTCAAACCCGGGTTCGCGATATCCGGCAAAGACATCGACGAGCTTCTCATATTCGGCGGCACCCTTCAGACCCGCAAGCATACCGATCAACTGACCGGATTGCAGGTAAGGATATTCGTCGGCTGCCATAACGGCGGTCACGCCGACTGCGACGTTCAGACCGAACTTCGGACGAGCGTAGGTGATCCAGGTTCCGCCGGCAACTGCGCCGGAGAACTCGACCACGAGGTTCAGCTCGTTATAGTTGGTGATCCCTTTCATGATCGGGAGGTTTTCGAGCTTACGTCCTTCCGCGTCGGTATTCATGGTATTGGCAATGTTGTCGCCCATACCGATGACCATCGCGAAGGCTTGGGGCTTGTAACCGAAGTTACAATAGTCCACACCGCTCTTGATATCCGGGAATTCTTCTTTGACGTTGTTGATGGCAAAGTCGATGATCGGGGCACCGGCAGGTGACCAGGTCAGGGTAAAGACCTTGATGTTGCGTTCAAAGCAGTGCCTGAGGATGGCGACTTCCATGGGATAGAGCTCCGGCATGGTCGAGGCATCATGGTAAAAGCTAAGCAGGACAGCGCGATCTTCACGCCCGGCAAAGGAGTCTATCATCTGATAGAGGTTCTCCGAGGGAGGAGTCGTCACGTTATCGGAGTTATAGGGAACCATCAAGGGGATGATGATGGCGAGAGCGACGACGATATAGATATAGCGTCTGTCGAGTTTCTGTATCTTCTCAAAAAAGTTCATCTTCATCTCCTTTATCAATCACCGCCGCCCAGATAGGAGCGTTCGATGCCTAAGAGTATCTTCAGTGAAGTGGCGACCGATCCAAGACCGACGCCGAGCATGATCCCACGCTTGGAAGCGAGGTTCGGAACGTCCAGGATCCATTGCGAGATGGACGGGAGATGCTTTGAGATCTTGACGCCCAGAGGCACCTGCGCCAGCATCACGACGATAGCCGCAACGAGGAGCACGGTAGCTTCGGGGGATCTTGCGCGGAAGGCTTTGTATGCGGCAGATGCCATATAGAAAGCCAGGAGCGAGAACATCGTAGCGCTCATGGGCATCTGCATGTTCTCGAACATCCACATAAAGAGACCACCCTTCTGGGTTCCACCGATGAAGCCGGCGAGGGTCGTAATGATAAACCCGGCAAAGAAGAAATAGCTATACTGCCATTTCGGAGCTCTGCGCTTGATCTTGTTTGAATGCATCATGGAAAGGCTCATAACACCCAGAAGCATGGCGAAGGGTGCAGAAGCGTAAGACCAGGGAAGGTAGAACTTGTTATAGAACACTTCCTGGAGTATATAGTGCGGACTGAATGCCCAAAGCACCCAGATGATCCCGCCTACGATCACGATCAATAGTGGTATTGTTTTCTTCATGAAAATACCTCTTTACTTTAGCGGTAATAGCAGAGTTAGTCCAGTCACCTGGAAGGTTGCCAAAATAGCTCCGACGATCACGACGCTAAGGATAACGAACTTGAAGTAATCCTGTGCCTTAAGAGTTCCGAGGAGCATTGGTTCACGGTTCAGATAAGCAGAAGCTGCATAGAGCTCCTCACCTATCAGTGTATAGTCACATGTAGTAATAAAGAAGGGGATCTGGGTCACGGCGTCGGTTCCCGCGATCTGCACTGCGCCGACGGCATTACCGGTCTCCGTCATGAGAAGGGCTTCGGCTGCGAAGTATCCCATGAAGAAGTTGGTCGCCATGCGTTCACGGATCATGATACCGTTGACACCTGCGACGTAGGCGAACTGCACGTTCGTCAGGTAGAACACGGAGTTCTTGTCGTAAGTATCAGGGCGTCCGACCGCATAGTGAGCTTCGCGGACGATCTCCTGCGCGATGGGCATGATGATATAGTCATAGCAGGGAACGATCAGCTTCGTGTCATACTCGGCTGCCTTACGGGCGACCAGCCCGAGAATACCCATCGAGGCGAGGGTGGCGACGTCGGAAAGACCGCCATTACCCATGCAATAGAGCATGGGACGTCCCATCTCGGTCGCGCGACCGATGGCGTTGTCGATCTCAGCCAGACCCGCGATCGGGCGGATATAGAGGTCTTTGCCACGCTTGGCGAGATTCACGAAGATAGTCACCGAAAGACCAAACAGCAAGGTCGCGAATAGGGTCACCCACTTATTGGTGTCAAACCAGTTGGATTCCGGCTTGCGGAAGACGAGCTTGCCTTTGGCGTCCTTGTCCAGGTCGCTTTCGGTGAACAAGCCTTTACCGTCCGTGCGCACCACCTTGTAGCTCTGATAGCGGCTGTAATCCTCACGCTGAGAAGCGACGTAATGCATGCGGCTGCGTCTTCCGGCGATGGAATTGGCTTTCTTGAGCTCTGGATTGGTGTTTAGGCTCTTCAAGGTTCTTTCGAGCTTGGCGATCTGGTCACTGACCTGTTGCAGTTGCGGCGGAGCAGGATTCATCGCCTGCATCTGCGCCATCTGCGACTTCATTTGGGTGATCTGATCCTTGGTGTCGGCGATCTTCTTCTCGAGGTCTTTCTTCGCCGCTGCGGGGAAGATATTGGTCGAAAGGTTGATCTCGTTCACCTTGTCAAAAGTGAGGTCGATCCCGGAGTCGATCAATGACACGGGAACTTTCGGCATTCCTTTCTTCCAAGGCTGGGTAAAGGTCTCAGGCTTTTCTCCACCGTAGAAGACGGTGACCAGCTTGCCGTTATCGACATAGTTAAAACCATAGACCGGCTTCTGCATCACGGTGGGATAAGGAATGGTCACGTCCAGATTGTTGTCGAACGACGTGTTCTTCTTGATCAGGATCATGTTGTTTGACCACTTCTCGGAAGAGATATCGGCGTTATAGGTGCCGCGATAGACCACGTTTTGAATAGTAGAGACCTCGACGCCGTTACGATAGAGCTCTTTCTGCGGCATCAGGGTCATCATCTTCTTATCCCAGAGCAGGTCTTGCTCCAGCATATAGTCCTTGATCTCCGGCTTACCCTTCAAGGTCATCCTGACCCGGAATCCCTTGGTATAGTCATAGCCCTTGGGGACTTTGAGGACGACGGAATTATCCTGGTAAAACTCGTTGATCTTGGCAAATGCCTTCGCATCGCCGGGCTTGAAGAACTCAAAGTATATATTGCTGATCTTCTGGGTCTCGGCTTTGTTCAATTGATAGTTGATCTTGAGGCGGGTGTTGTCTTTGTTCAGCGAACTGGTCTTGGTCACGAAGACGATCGGATTGTCCCAGATGACGCTGAGTCTGTCGCCCTTGTCATTCGGCTTGTCTTCGACATAGAAGTGAGCCTTGGGCGGCAATGCGTTGCTCATGACCACTCGAGGAGCGGAAAGGGAGGAGAAGGAGCTCATCCCGGAGCCATCGATCAGTTCAATGGTAAATCTGGCATTCTTGATCTTCTCCGCAAGGGTCGGATCAACTTTGGGATCGCCAAGTTTGACCGTCGTGTAGTTCTTGAAATAGCCGCTGTTCACGATGCCGGGTGCCGAGATCGGCGTAGCAAGCTGAGCCGTGGCTTCGGGGTTGTTCCGCAGAGACAGCCAAGTGCTGTCCGAGACACCACTCACCATCTTGAGCTGATAACGCATCACGTCGTCTTTGTAGAGGGGAAGTTCCCATTCAAACTGCATCTCGCCTTTATCGGCAACGAAGACGCTGTGCAGAGCAGCAGCGGGTTCGGGAGGATTGTCCACCGGAACCCCTGACTGGACGTCTGCGTGTTGTTGGAACTTATTTCTCTCGTTCACGGCGAGGATCGTGTAATAATACTTCTGTCCGGGCTTCAGATAGGCAACGATGTTCTGCCGGTTCATCTTCATCCCGGCATAGACGGTGCTGTCCGCCTTATCCGCGGATTGGCTTTCCAGGCTGCTGTAATAGAGGTGGTTCTTTTCCACGATCGATACCAGCTGGAAGGATTTGCCAAGCTCGGCGAGAAGCTTCACGTCCCGGGGAACCTTGCGGTAAAGCGGGCTCGAAGGGGCTTGTTGCTTTTCTTTACGAAGCTTCCCGGGGGAATCCACATCGAGGAATTCACTTCCGGAATTGTCGTAATAATACATCTTGTCCGATGCGACGCCACTCTTGACGTTCACCTGGATGGATTCCAGGAAGAACATCTGATCCGGCGAGATACCTCGATACACACGATATTCGATGATCCGTTTGTCACGATCGAGCGGCTTCCAGCTGAGCATCAGCCCGCTGCCGTCATCGTTCGGAACGTCCTCGACCTTAAAGTCTTGAACCACATAATCATCCTTTCCTTGCTTCTTCTGCGCGATCACTACCGTGGCAGTGACGATGAACAGAACAAGCAAAACCAGGATAAGGCGACGTTTGTCCAACCTCATAGGCGGTCTCCTATTCTATAATTCATTCTGGTTTTTTGGCTTTTTATCACCACTTGGAAAAACCGCTTTTATGTCAATCTCTTTTTTAGTGCATGCGGCTTTGTCCCAAACAGGCGAATAGTCCACTTATCGGGGACAAAAAAATTCCCCGGTGATGAGCCGGGGACTTTATGTATAATGTGCGTTTAAGCTTATATCTACATGTGCTATTCGGCGGCTAAGACTGCCTTGGGTCCGGTCGTTCTGCCGGCAAGCTTTCTGGCAACCGATTCTCTACCGGTGGCGGTTCTCATCTCCATCGTCGAAGCGGTGACCTTGTAGAAGCTCTTGCCATCCAGAGCACCACCTGCATGCAGGAACGTGCTGTCGGTGATATCCGTTCCGATGCGGTTGGTGATATGATCCGGAGCGTCGCCCTGATACACTTCATAGTAGTTCGTGGCAGGGACGTCCGTCCAATCCAGGATGATATCCGGTCCAAGCTGGGTGATCGTCAGATCTTCCGGAGTCCAGAATTCGATATAGTCCACAGTTGCTCTGATCATCCAGTCCATCTCATACTCGGGATAGACCTGATACCATGAACCGCCGGATGTCTCCCAGGATACCTTCCAGGCAGTGTAGGGGGTGTTGTTATCCACGCCCATGCCGGGGCAGTTCGGGTAATCCGCAAGGCTCTTGTATGCCACGAAGAAATGCCCATCCCCGACGATCACATGGGAGTTCGTGATATCAAAGGTGTTCCAGGCGCCGCGGGTGACGGGAACTTCGGCATAGTAGAGCTGAGTTCCGGGTGCCCCGGGGTTGCCATCGCCATCCAGACCATCGTTGTCAAAGACAGCTATACCCATTGTCGTGGAACCGGGTGACGGCCAGGTCGAGCCATAGACGTAGAAGTGGATCTGCTGGACGTGCACGGGACCGATCGGGCAGGTGAACTCATTGGCAAAGTAGTTCCCCGCAACGTTCGGAGCCCAGGCACCTTCGTTTGAGCCATCATCATAGGTCAGGGTCGTAGGCAGGACGACCACCTGTTGCTCCAGATAGAGCTCATTGTTCGTCGCATCCATATCTCCGACGAGCCCTGTCCGGAGGGTCACGATATACTCTCCCGGATTGGCAAATGTATAGCCCGCAAAGGTATTCACGTGCGCCACGTCCGTGGGGTTCATCGTCGCTACATACTGAGTATCGGTGAAGAGGATGGTCCGGCTGGGATAGGTCGCATCCGCGATCTCGATCGTGACCGGTATGTTCGTCTCGACCTGATCGCCAACGTTGGTGATATCCGCTTCATAGGTGACCGTCTGATTCTGTTGCAGGAAGACCTGCCCCGTGAACCAGATCGAGCTTGCGGCGACATCATGATAAGGCGCGTTGTAGTTCACTGTCGCGGAGATAAAATATTCACCGCCGGAATTCGCAACTCCACCCAGGGTCACGCCCTGATAGGCTGCCCATGCTCCACTGATCAGACGCACAGAGTGCGAGGGAAATTCCGTCGAGGCAATGCGATTCAGGAAGAACTGCAAGGCTGCGGTGCCGACCGTTCCGCCATCAACGCTGACGGTGATGACGAACTTGGCATCCTGGGCAAAGGAAAGGTTCAGCGAAGTGAGATCCACGGTGTTCCAACCACCGGTAGTGAGGTTTGCCCGCGGGACGTTTACCACCCCAAGCGGGAAACCGGTGGGAAACCCGTTCGTATCGACATTATAGATCTTGACTATGGCGCCGGTAGGCGTGCCTACGATGCCGTAAAGATAGAAATTAGCTGCTTGTAACTGCGTGATGGGATAGACCGCAGTGTAGCGAACACCCAGTTCCGTCACAGTGGTCGAGGGGATCTGAGTGTAATAGATCGTATGAGCTCCTGAATCGTCATAGTATGATATGTCTGTCACATAACGACTCTGTGCCCAAGCCATGGAAAACGCCATCATCAGGATGGCTGCGAGGAGCAACAATCGCTTCATTGGAGAACCTCCATTTTAGATTTGCGCAGGTTCTCAGTTACTGCGCATCCTTACATATTGCTTTGCTTTCGGGATGCGCGTCAAGTGCAAAAATGTTTGTCACAGAGGATGGGGCTTTGCCCACAGCAAGGCAGTGAACGGGATTCAGTGTCGCGAGGTCAATCTACAAAAAGCTTCTAAGGATTTCACGGTTCTATTCTCCTGTCGGAAAATATGTTGACGCTTTTCCTCAAGCTTAGATTTTGTTTGTCTTAGGCATCGCCAAAAGTTCACGCGGAACCGGCAAAGGAACTACCGAGATCATGATAAGCGGTGGCAGATCTGCGATCAGCGAGGGTGCATTATTCCCCTCTTCGGCGCACATGTCTCACGCGGTTCTTTCCCGGATGATTCCCTCATCTCATCTGGGAGTCATGAGAGGGTCATCTGAGAAAGACCTGCGAAGATCATTGGCGAGGAGCAGGAAACCCCGGACAGAGAATAGGGGGCTAATGTTGATAGAGAACGCTTTCCAGCATATCTCCCGGCTGCATCAGCTTCACGAGCAGCGGGTCGATCCGGAACAGCGCGTAGCCCGGGTCATTGGGGTCTGACCAGTAGTTGTAGATAAACCCCGAAAAATCGGCGATCTCCTTACGCAGAGCAGGATCTGTCACCGGCATAGCCGATCCGCTGATCCGGATGTAGCCGCTGAAGTTCTCTTTCTTGAGATGCGTGACGACCTCGAGAAGGGGATTCATCCTGAGCTGAGCAGTCTTCGCATCCTCGCTTCCGGTCGCCAGCCAGAGCTGCTCTTTATACCACATCAGGGTCATGGGACGAACCCTCGCCTGCAGTCCCTCGACCGTTGCCACGTCTGCCATCTGCTTGTCTTTGAGATAGTTATTCAGGTCACTTAGCATTATCTTCTCCCTGTCGGTTTGTATGAGGCAAACATCACCGAGGCTTGCAAGGGGTCAATAGAAATGTCGATAAGTTTTTATTGCCTTCTCCCGCTAAGGGTGAAAGGAACCGGGAAGCCCGTCAGATGGGCAAATATTTGAAAAGACTTGACATCACTGAGCTACAAAATTAGTGGGAAATAATCAAAAAATCCCCACAAGGAGTATAGATGCAAAGACTTCTGCTTATCCTCATAATGATTGTTTCTTGTATTTGTGGACTGTTTGCCGATGGCGGTCAGCTTGGCTCTGCCGGAGCCTCATCTCCCCGGTTTGAAAAGCGAGGCGAATTCACCGTAATGGGTATTCAGGCAAAGGACGCGCTGGACGAAACGACCATGGACAAGATCCGGAAAGAATTTGCCGAGAACAAGCAAGCCATCCCCCAAACCATCGATGATTCCGAATATGGGATCACCTTTTTTGGGAAAGAGTTTGACCCCGCCAAGAAAACGGGTTATTATTACCTCGTTGGGAAGCAGGTCTCTCAAGTCGCCGAAGTGCCCGCGGGGATGACCCTGCACAAGGTTCCCGGTGCGTTGTATGCGGTGTTTGAGCATCGCGGACCTGCCACCTCGATAGACAAGACCTTTGCCTATATCTTTGGCGAATGGATCCCCAAGAGCGGATACAGCCCCGCTATGCAGGATATCATCGAAAGGTATGACTCCCGTTATAAGATAGAATCGCCCGATTCCATAATGGAGATCTGGGTGCCCTTGATCAATAAGAACGCTAACTAATAAGGAATAAGAAATGCCAAAACTGAGAATCTCTCCGATCATCCTGCTCATGGCTCTGATCTGTTTTGTCTTCCCCTTTGTGCATGTAAGCTGCAAGATGGATAATCCCCTGCAAAACATGCAACAGCTTGGCAAGGACAAACCCGATCCCGCCAAAGATGCCAAAAAAGAAAAAGACAACGTTATCATGACCTACAACGGCTATCACCTCGTCTTTGGATTGGCTCCGACCAACCGCATGATGAAAGATAAGCCCGGTGAAGAGAAACCGGCGGAAAAGCCCGCTCCGGCAAGCGTCACCGAAACCCAGCCGGGTATGAACGACGTGATGCAGACCGTTGCCCAGGAGCCTGAGGCAATGCCCGCTCCGGTCAACGACAGCGTCAAAGCCGACGACAGCAAAGCCGCCAAACCGGATGACGCCAAGAAAGGCGAAAAAGAAGAGCAAAAAGCCACTCCGAATCCCTATGCTCTCTTTGCCTTTATCCTGATCCTCGCCGGGATCCCACTTAGCTTCGTGAAACATCATCTGGGAGCTCTGGTCGTCGCGATCACTTCCTTGGTCGCCGCCATCCTCCTCTATCTGATGAAAGTGTTTTTCCCTGCCTATCTGCTGAAGTATATGCAGCTTGATCCGCAGGCAATGCAGTATCTGGGGCTGGAATTTACTCCCGCCTTCTGGGCTGCCTTCATCCTGCCGCTTTTGGCAATGATCGAATCCGTGATGCATTTCGTCGCTCCGCATCGTGAGCCTCAATATGCTTATTCCACCGGCGGAGAACTGAATCTCGATCCCGAGCATCTCCCGGCGGATCTCGCCGACGTCATCGAACCCTCCGATGTGCTGGACGATATCCATGAAGCTGAAGAGCTGGAACGTGTCGCCGATCTCGAAAACATCAAAGACCCGGAAGATATCCCGGTTCCCATTCCTGAGAAGGAAGAAGAGGAAAAGCCCGAATAAGCTTCCGCAAGTCTCAGCTATACAAAAAGCCCGGTGATATCACCGGGCTTTCTTTATTACTGATTAGTTATTCGGGATCAGGGAGCAGTCGTCGCGATCACTTTGAAGAACTTGTGCGCCGGGGGATCGGCATAGATATAGGACAATCCGCTGATAGTAGTGATCAGGCTGTATGTCCCGTTCGGCTCGTCCGCGGCATAGATCTTGTAGAAGACCGCATTAGGCACCGCAGCCCAGGAAAGGACGACCTGTCCGGTGGCGTTGGTGATCGTTGCTACAGGGGTTTCCAGGCTGGCACCGGGATCGGTCATGGTCGTGAATCTCCAGATCTGGAAGTCTTCGGAGTTTACATCGGGAGAATCGAGGATCTCGTTCACGGGAAGGATAGCCCAATACCAGGTCGCGTCATAGCCCAAAGCCGTGGCAGCACCGAGATCGAAGCTGGATGACGGAGTCTCAAAATAGAGCTCGTCAAAGATGGTTTCCCGGCTGGAAGCGACGAAGACTTGGTAAAACTCAGCCACGGAACCATAGGGTGAAGGCGTCCAGCTCAATTGAACGTTGGCGGGATCGAGATCGACGCTGAAATCGGCAGGGGAATTGAGCGTGACGTGCTCCGGCACTTCAAGCTGGGCAACGACGAGGTTGTTTCTTCCGATAGCCACGATCTTGCCTCCGCCTGTCCCTATTCCCAGGAAGCGGGTAGCGTTGAAGGTCAGGGCAGGGAAAGTCTCAGGTTGCCAGGTTGCGCCGTAGTCCAGAGACTTCATCAGAGCCCAGGAGTTCCCGGCTTGTGAAGCTTCATTGCTGTATCCGGCAGCCCAGTACACGCCATTGTGGTCGCACATGACGCCATTGACCTGGGATGCGGCGGATTCAGTCGCGGCGATCCAATCACCGGCTGTATTGCCACCTGTATTGGTGTACCAGATCTCGCCGTTCTCTTTGACGAGAACACCGTTCATCGGAGTGCGGAACCAGATATCGCGGATATTGGCACTGGCACCGACGGTGATGCTGCTCCAGGTGACACCGCCATTGGTGGTGATGTATAGAAGACCGGTGCCTGAGCCGGCATAGCCGTTCGTCTCAGACTTCCAGTAGGTGCAATAGAGGTTATGCGCGGTGTTGATGTTGTCCCCGGTCGTGTTCCAGGTGACGCCACCGTCTATGGTCTTGGCTACCTTGCCACCGACACCGATGGCATAACCAAGGTTGTCATTGACGAAATAGATATCATAGTAAGACTTCGTAGATGAGAACCCGGCAATGGTCGAGGAAGTCCAGGTATCACCACCGTCAACCGTGCGGTAGATCTTACCCACAGTCTTTCCGGAGACCCAGCCTTCGTTCTCGTTCTTGAAATAGCAGGCATAGAGGATGTCGTCAAATCCCGGGATCTTTTTCTTGATCAGGGTCTGTCCGCCATCGACAGTCTTGAGCACGTTGCCCTTGTCCCCGGCGATAAACCAGGTATTGGCGTCGAGGATGCTCGCTTTCCACAAGTCCACCGCATTGGGGACCTTGTCCTCCCAAGTGACGGCTCCGTCATTGGAAGTGGCGAGGGTGCCCTGCCAGCCGCAACCGACCAGAACTCCGGCGGTATTGAAAACGACCCCTTCCATATATGAAGCGGAGAAGTTATGCGAGACCGCGCTGTAGGTCGCCCAGCCATCCGTGGTCTTGATGATCCGATAGTTCCATCCCACGGCATATCCGACATCACCGTTCATCACGACGTCGTGCAGCTCATCGGATGTAGTCGGACCGGCGGCATAAGGAAGATGCGTCCAGGTCGCACCGTTATCGTTGCTATAGCCCAGATAGCCAAAGTCACCCACGAGCACTACCCGGCTGCCAAACTGACGCACGTTGTAGATCGAGGGATTCCCGGTGACGGGGAGGTTCTCCAGCGTCCAGTTCGTTCCATAGTTATAGGTCTTGAGTATCTTGGACTGATCCGGAGTTCCTTTGTTCAGAACGATGAATCCCGTTCCGGCTTCGTTCATGGACATACCATAGAGGATCGTCGAGATACCGGCTGTTTGCAGGCTCCAGGTGACGCCATGATCCGGAGAATAGGCGATCATCCCTGCCGAACCGCAGACCCAGATCTTGCCATCGGGAAGATAGACCGCGCTCTTCATCTCGTTCGTGCCGATCACAGCTTGCGCTGAAGCGGGATATGTCCACGTCGCACCACCATCGGCGGTAAGGGCGACGATGCCCATTCCACCCGTTGCGACTCCGTGCAGAGCATCGGCAAAGTCGATGTCTTCGACGGTTCGATACGTCGCAGTGGCTGCATTGAAGAAGGGAGTGGTCACAAAAGACCAAGTCTCGCCATTATCGGTGGATTTGACGACCGCGCCACCGCTGCCGCATGCCCAGATCGTCGATCCTATGATATCCATACCATAGAAATTCGCCGGGAACGAAGCTTGTCGGATCACATCCCAGCCGAAGGCAAGACTGCAGAGAGCCAGAATACTGATCAAGATCAGTGTTTTTTTCATATAAACTCCTATTTTACCAAGGTTAACCGTTTGAGCGTACTTTGTTTGTCGATAGTGACCTTGAGCGTATATACTCCGGAAGGCAGGCTTCCATGTGAGTCATCCGCTCCATCCCAGCGATAAACCGTAGCATCTGTTAAAACAGCGCCATTGACCAAGGTGCGAACCTTTTGTCCACGACAGTTAAATATCTCTATCTTCCCCGCTTTCGGACTGCGGGGCTTTACTCTGATCTCGGTATTCCCGTTGAAGGGATTTGGGCTTACCTTCAGCCCTGTGATCACCGGAGCAAGCTCATCCTGAGAACTCACAGGTCCCAGAACAAAGGACATCTCGGCAGCAAAGGGCGAGCCGGCGAAGCTGTTGTCTATCGCCTGCACCGACCAGTAGTACTGCCCATCCGGCAGATCGTTCAGATACAAAAAGAGCTTCTCTCCCGCATTACCCGGACGAGCGACCTTTCTCCAGCCGGTCGAACTTGCCATCGAGCTGACGATCTCGTTACCTCCGGGTGTGGTTCCGACCCGCACGTTATAGGTCAAAGCGGCTGCGGGAGTCGTATCGTCTATAGCTCCTGACCAGCTCAGGAGCACATCATTGCCGGTAATTCCCGCCTGCGGATCGAGCGGAGGTGTCGGCGGAAGGTTGTTTGCCGTATAGTCATTGTAATAAAGCACGTTCCAATAGTCCTGGTAATCATAATGCCCGCTGAGGCTCATATCCAGCCGGGTATCGTTGTTATAATCTCCCAGAGCCATTGCGGCATATTTGAGATAGATCATTTGCTGCGAATCGACATACTGCCCGCTGACGTGGTCAAAAAGATAGACGTTTGCGACGGTAGTGCTATTGGTGATCAAACCATTGAGCACGATGTCGTTATACCCATCGTTATTGATATCACCGCAGACCATATCTCCCTGCCGTTCACCCATCACAGCACTCTGAGTGACGTCCTGAAACGTGTCATTCCCGTCATTGCGATAGAGCTTGAAGAGGCTCGGCGCCTCATTTTGGAAAGACCCGGATAGCAGTATATCGAGATCTCCGTCTCCCTCAAAATCCGCCCAGAGGACGCGAGAATAGCGCAAGCCCTGCAAGGTAAGCGGAACGAGCGTGAATTGACCATCGGGATTACCCTTATAGACTTTTGTGATATAGTTTGACGAACCGGCGCTTCCGGTCACGACTATATCCAGCCAGCCATCCTCGTTGTAATCGCCAAAGTCCGCATTCCCGCTCCGAACTCCCGGACTGGCAACTTCCATGCGGGTAAAGGAGAAATTCCCCTCATTGCGGTAGATCTCCAGATATCCGACCCCGCTATCGTCGATAGTTCCGCCGGTCATCAGGATATCGATATCCCCGTCATTGTCATAATCCCCAAAGCTCGCGCTGCTCGAAACCCTTGGCGGAAAAGGATATCCACAGTCAACGAAGACTCCGGCATTGTTCTTGTAAACTCTCAGGGTATCGACCCCGGATAAGACCTGACCGCAGATCAAAGCATCGAGATCATTATCCCCGTCCAGATCGATGAACCTTGCCGTTCCATTCCCGGCTCCGCTCATCTCCGTCGGATAGAGAGAGAAGGTCGAATTGCCGTCATTGCGATAAAACTTGATAAATCCTTGCCCACTGACTCCTCCGAGACCATAACCGACCATCAGCAGATCGAGATCATTGTCATTGTCAAAATCACCCCAATCGCTGTCGCTGTACCACAATCCAAAAAGACTTGGATCGTCCTGGACGAAATAGTCGATCTGAGCAAGGACCGGAGCACTCCACAAAAGAAGAGCGACGAAACACAGCCCTGCTATAAACGGACGACTAAATACAAAACTGTTCAAACCTGTGTTCTTCATAATTCCATTCTTCTCCTCTTTCTCCACAGTAAGAGTCCATGCTTTTATGTCAATAAAATAATCACCCGTTTGCATAGCTAATTCAAGCTCCGTTTTCCGGCAACGATCTATCGCAAAGAAACATTCCCGGGCAGGCTGAACCGCGTTCAGACTCAGCTATGAGCAGAGGAACTCCGATAAGGATCTTCGCCTGTTCGACAGCCCAAGCTGCCTTTTCCTTAACACTCCCCACCCAAAGCGATCTCAAAGCGATACAACTGATCACTAAGTGTAAACTTACAGGTTTGTGAGCTGAACATGATGAGACCACGCCGCGATCACGCCACATTGCGGCGTGGTCGAGGCGTCTGCATGGCATGGTCGTATCTCATACCTGTAAGTTTACACTTGGAGGTATTCGAGTCCGTTTATAGTTATACTCGATTGGCTGACTTGTCTCCAGTAACCACACTATTGAGGATTTGAATAGTAATGACCTCCGTGCTTACCAGTTGAGCAAAAACATGTCAATGAGATAGATTTAGTAATCCCCGGCAGCAACAAAAAGCCAAGATGATATAGAAGCTGAGCAAACCAATAACCCAGGGTGAAACAAATGTTTTGCAACACCGCTGACGGACTTCATCCAGGGTATTTTAGATTTCAGGAATCTCATCTATTAGCTGTTTTTCGCAATTCCTGATAACTGTTTCCAAGTGCACTTAGACTTCGGTCTGGAAGATACCACAGTCAACGAGATTGCAGCCAATATCCAAGGCTAATATAACAGACGTAAAGCGGAGTGGTTTCAGTCGCAGACCTTCGTGTCTGATCAGTTGTTCTTCAATGAGTTCCATGAATTTGGCTTTCAGAGTATCTTCATGCGGTTGCATAGGATATTCTTTCTGAATTTAGGAATCCATGAACCCCATAACACGCATATTCGGATGCGAAAAGATACGGCAGAGATCAAAACAATCTTTTCCTTGCTTATTTTCTTGAACCGAGGATAATAATAGTAGTAATAGGTTTATAGAAGTATCGTGGTGAATTTATTCATTCCCATGAAAGAAGTAAAGTACAGGTTGAGTGAAGCAATTCTGCAAACTAGTCTCATAACTAGTTGAAAGAAGATATTTGTAATGATATCATTGTCTGAGACTCCAGTAGACTTCATTCGCGCAATCTTGAGCGACAGGTGTTTTTTTGACAAGGAGTAAGTTTGTGGATTATATAAAGCTGTTAAATAGCCTTTGATCTGGAGATTATATGGGTGCTCTCAAAGTTGCTGTATCGCTAATACTAGTCTGGTTAGCTACCATCTCATTGTTTGCGCAACAACCGCACATTGAGATTACGCTAATAGATTCTTTGGATATTCCGTACACATACGATTATGTTTTTCAATTGCCAAATGGCGATCTCCAGTTTTACGCACTAAACTATGGGACATCCACCCTGCAGATTAGTTCCTTTCAATATAGTACTCTGACCAATCAAACTACAAACTTAGTGGATGTTGGCACTGTTTCTGGGCTTGAAGGGATCACGACTTATGGTATGTATTGGAAATGGAGGTTCAATAGGTTATATCTTGTTCATCAATTGACTTCTGGTATTTCCGTTATCGTGCTCAATCACAGCTTTCTGACGAGCAGGATTATATCTGATGTTTCCGTGAACCAGTTCTTTAATCTACGCACCATGACTGATATTGTTGCAGTCGATGCTTTGGCTATTGCTGCAACAGATAGCCTAGTTTATTATAATTTAACTGACGGCAACAGCGTTACATTACTACAAGGCAATGCCTATTACTGTTCAATTTATCAAGACCCAGTTGTGCTTTCATTGCCTGATACCCATTTTCTATACGCAAAAGATGGAGGACTTGAAGAAGTATGGTTTATCTATGATTCTGCTGGAAATATCATCACAACTCAAGATAGCTCTGATGTATTACTATTACATGGTCGTTTTGTAAAGGAATCTGGAGATGAGCCCAAATCAATGTTCAACAAATGGTATGTTCGCTATCCCACGATTTCAATGTCGGATGGTTGGCTTGAATGCAGTTTTCCCGAACTGGATTCTTTGCATTACTATTACTTTGAGTCTCCCTCATCGATTCATGAGTGGCTTCTAGATATCTCGCAATTTGGAGATAATGGAATCCTCAGATTGTATGTTGATGACTTGTTAGAGCAGTTCTACGTTTACTATAATCTGAGCCCATTGGGGCAATTTCCTGACATAATCCATACTTACAGTTTCGGGTCCCACGTTCCCATTATCACACCAGTTTCCGAAGGCATTACTACTTTATCAGTTAGGCTTCCCAATTCGATAGCAATAATGGCATTATGGTCTTATGATTTCCCAGTCGTGCATGAGTTTAATTTCCCGGTAAGCACTGATGTGCCGAATAACTGTAGAGCTTTTTCTCACAACAATACTGTGTTTGTTGTTAACGACAACGAAATCTATTCTTTTTATGTTGATGTATCTAGTTCAAATGAAGAAGATCTAGTAACTATAAGTAGCCGCGAGATACAGATGTTTCCCAATCCAGTAGTATCAGATCAGCAGCTTACAATACGTACTAATTCTAAGAATACAAATGTTTTAGACATCTATAATCTTAAGGGGCAAAAGGTCAGAACAATATACATCAAAGACAACCAAGAGGTTGTTTGGGATTGTACCGATGACCGTGGTAATAAGCTTGCCACAGGTTTATATATTCTAAATCAACGATACATGGGGACAAAACCCCAGAAAATCATGTTGATAAAATAGCACAAGGAGATATGACTCTGGGCTTATCGTTTAGATCAGTATCAGGTTGACTGTTGTAGATGTAAGTACCTCTTTGCTTATGCTCCACTCAATAGGATCTATAGAGAATATCCTGCAAGTCTTATCCCCAAAGGCTCGGGCTCTCCCTCTGATAACGAATAAGTTGACATAATCCGCCATTGTCTTTTTTAGGGATACAGTGCCTGTAGTGGGGCATGCTGAAACCTGTAAAAGCGAATACACTAAGGAAAGAGAAATGTTAGAGAAAATCCTCAAGAAGCTGTTTGGTGACAAATCCTCGCAGGACCTTCGCCGGTATGAGCCGTTGGTTCTGGAGATCAATAAAATCTATGCCGGGCTCAAAGATTATGACGATGATCAGATCCGCGGGAGAATCGCCGATATCAAGGCTGAGATCGCGGAAAAGCTGCGCAAGAAGCGCGATGAACTCGAAGAGCTGGAGGTCGCATATCGCGAAGAGAGCGATGATAGCGAACGCAACCGGATCGATAACCAGATCGATAGCTGTCGCAAAGAGCTCAAGAGCTTGACGAAGGAAACTCTGGACGACTATCTTCCGGAAGTATTTGCCCTGGTGAAGGATACTTGCCGGCGTCTGGTCGGGCAGAGCTTTATCGTACGCGAGCATCCGATCGTCTGGAACATGGTTCCTTTTGACGTACAGCTCATCGGTGGGATGGCATTGCACGACGGAAAGATCGCCGAAATGGCGACTGGTGAAGGTAAAACACTGGTTGCGACCTTGCCTCTTTTCCTCAATGCGTTGGTCGGTCGCGGGGTGCATCTGGTCACAGTGAACGATTACCTGGCGATGCGTGATGCCGAATGGATGAGTCCGATCTTTAACTTCCACGGGATGAAGGTCGGTTGTATTACTACCGGAATGGATTTTGAGCAGCGTCGGGACGCATACCTCTGCGACGTCACCTACGGGATGAACAGCGAATTCGGCTTTGACTACCTGCGCGATAACATGGCAACTCAGCCGTATCAACTGGTGCAACGGGATTTCTATTTTGCCATCGTGGACGAAGTCGATAGCATCCTCATCGATGAAGCGAGAACTCCGCTGATCATCAGTGGTCCGATCGCCCAGGACAAGAACTTTTACCCGGAGCTCAAACCGGCGATCCATCAGCTCGTCAATGCTCAGAATGCACTGGTGCAGAGATATTTGACCCAGATCAGAGAAGATCTGAGGGAAGACAATCCCAATGCCGATAACAACCGACTGGCGATCAACCTCATCTTGATCAAACGCGCTGCACCACGCAACAAAGCCTTTGCCAAACTGATGCAGGAAGGCGAGCTTAAGAAGCTCGTCAATGACACCGAAGGCATCTATCTGCGGGATAAAAAGATGCATGAGCTGGACGATGAGCTCTTTTTCGTAGTCGAAGAACGGCAGAACAGCGTCGATCTCTGTGACAAGGGACGCGATATGCTGGCGAAGAACGAAAAAGACCTCTTTATCGTTGAGTCTTTGGACGATATCTATCGTCAGATCGACGAAAATGCTTCCCTCTCTCCCGAGGACAAAGCCAAGCAGAAAGAACGCAGTACCGCGAAGTTCATGGACAAGAGCGAGAAACTGCATAATATAAACCAGCTCTTACGCGCCTATACCCTTTTTGAGAACGACGTGGAATATGTCGTCATGGATAACAAGGTCGTCATCGTCGATGAATTCACCGGTCGTCAGATGCCCGGTCGCCGTTTTTCGGATGGTCTGCATCAGGCTCTCGAAGCCAAAGAGAACGTGACGATCGAAGCCGGGACGCAAACCTTTGCCACGATAACGCTGCAAAACTACTTCCGGATGTTTGAGAAATTGGCGGGTATGACGGGAACAGCGCTGACGGAAGAATCCGAATTCATGGAGATATACAAACTTCCGGTGATGGCGATCCCGACGAACGTTCCCATTACCCGTATCGATCACGAAGATGCGATCTACCTGACCAAGAACGAAAAGTATCAAGCGATCATCAATGAGATCACCTATTGGCACAAGATGAATAAACCGGTATTGGTCGGAACGATCAGCGTGGAAGTTTCCGAAGTCCTCAGCCGGCTCCTGCGCAGGCACAATATCCCGCATAACGTCCTGAATGCGCGTCAGCATCAGCGTGAAGCGGAGATCGTAGCCCTTGCCGGTCAGCCGGGAGCCGTGACCATCGCTACCAATATGGCAGGTCGCGGAACGGATATCAAGCTGGGCGAAGGCGTCGTCACCGGGAGCCCGGAAAGCTATCGCGGGCTGTCCGATAAAGTGACTCCGGACTTCCCCTTTGGGCTGCCGCTGGACGGTTTGCACATGATCGGCAGTGAACGCCACGAGAGCAGACGTATCGATCGTCAGCTTCGGGGACGCGCCGGACGTCAGGGTGATCCGGGTACTTCACGCTTCTATCTTTCCCTCGAAGACGACCTGATGCGCCTCTTTGGTACGGACAGGGTCGCTCCGATGATGGTCAAGATGGGCTTGAAGCCGGGTGATGCGATCACCCATCCCTGGATGACCAAGGCGGTCGAAAAAGCCCAGAAACGGGTCGAAGAACATAACTTTGAGATCAGAAAGAACCTGATCAAATATGACGAGGTCATGAATCAACAACGTGAAGTGATCTATTCCTACAGACGCAGCGTGCTCAAAGGCTACAACCTGCGCAACGAGATCCTCGAGATGATCCAGGAGACGATCCAGAACGTCGTCGATGAGAACATCCCGGAGAACAGCTATCCGGAGGACTGGAACCTCGAAAAGCTCTGTTATTGGTTCAATCATGGCTTAAATCTGAGCCTGACGGTCGAGGATCTGGACAGCGACCACCTGAACAAGGAACTGCTGCTGAATAGCCTCACGGAATATGTCCTCAAGGCTTATGCCCACAAGGAACAGCAGCTTGGGGAAGATACTCTGCGTAATATCGAACGTCGCAGCCTTCTGGAAGTCGTCGATGACGAATGGCGTGATCATCTCCATGAGATGGATCTGCTCAAGGAAGGGGTGCACCTCCGCGCCTATGCCAACAAAGACCCCCTGATCGAGTATAAGAAAGAGAGTTTTGATCTCTTTGAAGCCCTGATCGCCAGGATCCAGGAAACTGTCACCAAGAAGGTCTTCACGACCTATATCATCTCTCAGGCGCAGCTTGACAGCATGCTCAATAACGCCTCGATGAGCCACGAAGATATATCCGCATTCCTCAATGCGCAGGCAAGTCAGACAATGACTCCGCCGCCTCAGTTTTCGCATCCCGCGCCTCCGGAAGGAGAAAAACAACGCCCGACGCGGGTTGCTCCGAAAGTGGGACGCAACGATCCCTGCCCTTGCGGTAGCGGTAAAAAGTATAAGAAGTGCTGTGGACAGCACGAGTTTGAAGATTAAAGGACGAAGTCTATGCCAAAAGGTCTGATCATAGTTGAATCGCCGGCGAAAGCCAGCACCATCAGTAAGTTCCTCAAGAACCAGTATATCGTTAAAGCCTCCTTCGGGCATGTCCGTGATCTGCCGAAGAACAATATGGGCGTGAGCATCGAAAAGAACTTTCAACCGCTTTACGTGGTCGATAAGGCAAAGTCCAAAGTGCTCAGCGAACTCAAAGAAGCGATCAAGGACACGGATGCCGTATATCTCGCCAGCGATCATGACCGCGAAGGAGAAGCGATCGCCTGGCACCTCTCCCAGACCTTTGACAAAGAGCTCAAGGGCAAAAAGATCTATCGTATAGTGTTCAACGAGATCACCTCCAAGGCGATCAACGAGTCCATCTCCCATCCTGGTAGCATCGATCAGGCAAAGGTCGATGCCCAGCAAGCCAGACGAGTCCTGGACAGGATCGTTGGCTATAGCGTCAGTCCGCTGCTCTGGAAGGTCATCGCCAAAGACCTCTCCGCCGGCAGGGTGCAGTCCGTCGCGCTGCGACTGGTCTGTGAACGCGAACAGGAGATCACGGCTTTTGTCCCCAAAGAATACTGGAAGGTAGAAGCTGAGTTCTGGAGAGACAAGCTCAGCCCCTTCACCGCAGTCCTGGAGAAATGGGACGATAAGAAGATAGAGCTCCCGAACGAGGCAAAGACCCTCGAGATCACAGGGGAGATCAAGGACAAGGAAGCGCTGCTCAAAGAGATCAAACGCAGCAGCCGAGGGGTCGAGCCACCACCACCTTTTATCACCAGCACGCTGCAACAGGAAGCTTCAAAACTGCTGAACATGCAGGCTACGAAGACGATGAGCGTCGCTCAGCAGCTCTATGAAGGTATCGATCTCAAAGGTGAAAGAACAGGTTTGATCACCTATATGCGTACCGATTCCGCTCGCATTGCCGATGAAGCCGTAAGCGCTGTGCGGTCGCTGATCAAAGAACGGTTTGGCGAGAAAGAGGTCAATCCCACCGCCAGAGTCTATAAGAACAAGTCTTCGGCACAGGATGCGCATGAAGCCATCCGCCCGACGGATCCCTTCCGCACTCCGGAAAGCATCCAGGATTCGCTGACCAAGGAGCAACTGAAGCTCTATACGCTGATCTGGCAACGCTTCGTCGCCACTCAGATGAAGCCGGTCAAGCTCGCTGTGACCAATGCGCAGATCACCGTTGGCAGGGCTACCTTCGCTGCTTCGGGCAATCAGATCACCGAACGTGGGTTCCTCGAAGCCTATCCGCATGTGAATATCGTCTTGGGGGAAAAGATCGACCCCGCTTATGCCAAAGACGATAAACTCGAGTATAGCCAGCCTGAGGTGTCTCAGAACTTTACCACTCCTCCCTCGCGCTATACCGAAGCTTCCCTGATCAAAGAGCTCGAAGCCAAGGGGATCGGCAGACCCAGTACCTATGCTTCGATCATCAGCACTATCAAGACCCGCAAATATATCCTGATGGAGAAGAAATCCATCGCCCCGACAACGCTCGGGATGGACGTAAACAGCTTTTTGGTCGGAAAGTTTGAAAAGATCTTCAATGTCAAGTTCACCGCCGAGATGGAAGACCAGCTCGACGAGATCGAATATAGCAAGCTGATCTGGCATGAGGTCGTTCGCACCTATTATGAACAACTGCAAGCCCTGATCGGCGATGTCGATGTCAAAAAGGAAAAAAGCAGCTTCACGGTCGAGTCCGGCTTGATGTGCGACGTCTGCCATACCGGAAAACTGCTGATCAAACGAGCCAGAGGAGGTGAATTCCTCGCCTGCTCCAGATATCCGGAATGCAAGAACAGCAAGAGTTTTAAGCGGGATGAGACCGGTGCCATCGTCGTCTTTGAGCCCAAAGTCCTGGACGAGAAATGCCCCAGTTGCGGTTCCCCGCTGATGAAGCGGAACGGCAGATACGGTGAATTCACCGCTTGTTCCAGCTATCCCAAGTGCAAATACATCAAGCCCAACACTCTGGGCATCAAGTGTCCCGAATGCGGAAAAGGCGAGATCATCCAGCGCAAGAACAAACAGGGCAGGATCTTCTATTCCTGTACGACCTATCCGGAATGCAAGTGGATCACGAACGACAAACCGGTCAAGATCACCTGTCCGCACTGCGGCTCAGACCATGCGGTCGAGAAGCATAACAAGGAACAGGGGGTCTATCTGCAATGCCCCAAATGCAAAGCGATGATCGGCTGAGCTAAAGATGCACCTCAAAGACGGACTCCTCAGCGCATTTCAGAGCATCTCCAGCCACAAGCTGCGCTCTCTCCTGACCCTTACCGGGATAGTCATCGGAGTGCTTGCAGTGGTCACGATGTTCTCCTCGGTCTATGCGCTGAAGAATCTGGTCAAGAATAACATGGAAGGGATGGGATGGAACTATTCCATCATCATCACAGCTTCTTCCGGGGAGCAAAGCAGCTCCCGCAGAGGCGGCTTTCGCAGAGCCTTCCAAAACGTCGGTACGCTTTCCTACGCGGATTATCTGGCGGTGCGCGACAACGTCGAGCATAAGAGCATGTATGCGACGATCGAGTCCAACACCCTGATGCGGATCAAACAGAAGGATCAATACGTCAGAATCCGGGCTACGAACACGGAATTCTTCCGCAACAAGAGCTACAATATCGGGCAAGGACGCTATTACAACTCCTATGAGAGCGACAATCTGATGCCGGTCGTAGTCCTCGGATACTACTTTGCCAAAGATCACTTTGGCGATGAAGATCCGATCGGGAAGACACTTAGCCTGGGCAAATACCGGCTGACCGTGGTCGGAGTCTTAGCCAAGGACGCGCTCAATTCCGGTAATGGGATGAACTTTAACAACTTTGAGCGGGAGCAGGATCTCAAGGCGGTTTATGTCCCGCTCGAGTATGGCGCGACCTATTTCGGAACCTCGAAGGGAGTTCATACGATCTACCTGCAGGCGTCATCGGAAACTAAGTTCTATGAGATGAAGACCAAAGCCCGGCAGTTGCTCCTTTCCCGTCACAATATGTATCCGGCGTTCAGCTTCATCGACATCGGAGACATGCTCCTCACCATCAATAACGAGATAGATAAAAACATGCGGAAGTGGAACATCGCGCTTTCCGCCATAGCTTCGATATCCTTGATCGTGGGTGGGATCGGGCTATTTAGCACGCTGCTGATCTCGATCCAGGAAAGGATGATGGAGATCGGTATTCGCAAGAGCATCGGCGCGACTGAGGGCGATATCTTCTTTTACTTTATCTTTGAAGCTCTGACCCTGGCTTTTCTCGGCGCTGTGCTCGGGATCATCCTCGCCTGGCTGACGATCATGGGCATCGAGAAAGCGATCAAATTCCCCCTGTATCTCCCGATCCAGGGCGTTGCTCTGGGAATCGGATTCTCGCTCCTGATCGGTTTCTTGAGCGGGCTGTATCCTGCTACCAAAGCTTCTCGCATCGATCCTATTCAAGCTATTTACTATACTTGAGCGTAGCCGCCTTTGCTATAGTCCGGAGTCGGGCTCGGTTCCTCAAGCTCAGCCAAGATCTGACCGAGAGATTTATCTTGACAGTTAAGCCTGTTCTTCCTGAAAATGCAGGGACATGAATAAACTCTTAGTGTATGCCAAAGCTACTCTCTCAATGCTCTTTTGGGCACTGACCTTCGTCTGGATAAAGATAGCCTTTGCCGAAGGTTATCGCCCTTATGAGATCGTTTTCCTGAGGCTGATCCTAGCCTCCGGACTGCTCTTCTCCATTATGCTCATCTCAGGTCACTGGCAAAAGCTCAGTCGTCGTGACCTGTTTCGCATGATATTGGTCTCCTTCTCCGAGCCTTTCGCCTATTTCGTGGGTGAAGCCAACGGTTTGCAGTACGTCAGCTCCACTCTTGGTTCGCTGATCATTGCTCTGATCCCGATCGTGACTGCTGTCGGCGCGTGGCTATTCCTCAAGGAAAAAGCAGGGGTGATGCTGATCATCGGGCTCTTGGTCTCTACCGGCGGTGTCGTGGTCATGAGCTTGGGCGGTGGGGATCTCACGGCAACTATCAAGGGCATCCTCTTCCTGTTGGTTGCGGTCTTTGCCGGGATGTCCTATGGACTGCTGGTCAGGAGACTCACCCACAGCTACAGCGCGTTAACGATCGTCGCCTGGCAAAGCCTCTTTGGGATGATCCTCTTTGCCCCGCTTTTCTTCTACTACGATGCGGGACACTTCTTTCAGATGCAACAGAGCATGCTCGGTCTCGGCACCATCGCCGCGATGTCCCTGTGCGCCTCTGTCGGGGCTTTCCTCCTCTACACAGGAGTGATCCGGGATCTGGGTGTGATCCGCAGTAACGTTTTTACTAATCTTATTCCCGTCTTCACCGCGGGATTGGCATGGGCAATATTGGGAGATCGGCTTAATATAAGAGTAGTTGCAGGATTGATCCTGACCATTGGCGGACTGCTGCTTTCCCAGTCCAAGGATCTGATCTCCCTGCACCGTCGAGTTTGGCAAAAAGCGGATGTTGTGGAATAGTTCCTGCATAATATATTTGATAGTAATTGAATAAAACTGTGGAGGTTTTATGAGCTCCGATAAACGGAAGTTAACTCTTTTGATACTAATGCTTTTGGGCATCGTAATGATCTTTGCCCAGAGTGTGACTTACCAGGTCAGTCCGTCACAGCTCAAACCGGGAGAAAAAGGGATCCTCAAAGCAACGATCAGCATCCCAGCCGGTAAGCATCAGTCATATAACCCCTCCAGCCCGGATTTCCCGGCACTGGAAGTAGGCCATCCGGATCTTGTCTTTTCCCCCACTTTATATCCCAAAGCTCAGAAGATTGTTTCCGCGGAGCAATGGGACTATGCCGGAACGATGACGATCAGCAGGAGCTTTACCGTCAAATCAAGCGCAAAGCCCGGCGCGATCGTCCTGAAACCTGTGACCACGACGCAGTTCTGCTTTGAATCGGGCATGTGCGAGCCCCCTGAAGATCACGAAGGAACTGCCAAGCTGACCATAATCAAAGCCGAAGCCTCTCCGGATACGCCAGTAACCAATATCGACACCACTACCGTTGCTCCTGCAACTGCGGCTGCAGATACTGCGCTGGCTCAGGAAGAAAAGGCACCTGCCCCGGTCAAATCCCCCTTAGGGCAGATCCTGAAGTATCTCCTTCTTGCCTTCGTCGGGGGTATCATCATGAACTTTACTCCCTGCGTCCTACCCGTCCTGACCATCCGCGCCATGAGCATCGTCAACCAGGCGCATGAGGACCGCAGCCTGATCTTCAAGAACTCGATGGCTTATGCCCTCGGCGTTGTCGTTTCCTTTATCACTCTCGCCATCGTCTTCATTGCTCTGAAGATGGCAGGTGAATCTGTCGGCTGGGGTTTCCAGTTTCAGAGCATTACCTTTACCTTGGTGCTCACCTCGATAGTCTTCGTCTTTGCCCTGGCACTCCTGGATGTTTTTCTGATCAGCGCTCCCGGGATGGGCGCAGCGACCAAAGCATCCTCAAAGAAAGGACTTAGCGGCTCTTTCTTCGGTGGTGTCTTTGCCTTCCTGCTGGCTACTCCCTGCTCCGCCCCGTTGCTGGGGACTGCTGTTGGTTTTGCCTTTAGCCTGCCTTCCTGGCTGATGCTGGTCTTCTTTACCCTTATCGGCTTGGGCATGGCATTCCCCTTTATACTGATCGGTCTGACTCCCAAAGCCCTGAAGATCATCCCAAAGCCCGGCGAATGGATGAACATCTTCAAGGAAGTCATGGCTTTCGTGCTTTTCTGGCTCGTTTATACGATGCTCAAGAGCATCCTCGGGCTCACCAGCGGTGATTATCTCCTCCACGTGATCTACTATCTGGTGATCCTCGGATTTGCAGTCTGGATGTATGGACGCTTTGTCCGTCCCGAACACAGCAAGCTGACGCAATGGATCTTCACTCTGCTGACGCTCGTCGTCGTAGTTTTCGCCGTCGTCAAGTTCCTGCCTTACAAAGAGGAATCCGTCACGAATAAAGCCGGGACAGAGGCGATCAAGACATCCGGTCATACTCCGGAAGGATGGCAAACCTTCTCTCCGGAATTGATGGATAAGCTGCTCAAGGAGGACGCACCGGTCTTTGTCGATTTTGGCGCTGCCTGGTGCAAGAACTGTGCTGCCAACGAGAAGAACGTGATCTTTACGGACGATATCCAAAAGGCTTTCCAAGACAAAGGTGTCGTCCTTGTGCACGGTGACTATACGAAGCAGAATCCGGATATGCTTGCCTGGATGAAGAAGCATCAGCGCGTCGGTGTCCCGTTCAATGCTCTTTACGTAAAAGGGCAGGAACCCAAGCTCTTCTCCGAGATCCTGAGCAAGAAGGCTATCTTGGACGCCTTAGCCCCTTTACCGGGAGGTAAGAAATGAAGCATTTCCTTGTACTACTCTTAGCCGCGATGGCATTCCTGAATGTATCCTGCGACAGATTTGACCATACACGTCCGCTGATCAACTTCAATGCCGAGATATTCGAGCCGCTGGAAGCCACGCTCAATGCTGCCGGTCCGAATGATCTCAGCAACGTCATGGGTTTCTACGATGCCGACTATCTCCATGATGCGGTCGATAAAGCCGGAAGAGAGGATTTTTACCACTCACTATTCGTCCTCTACGGAAATGACATCAGTTTTGAGACCGATTTCAGCAACTACAACCCCAATTCCCAGAGCGTAAACTGGGAGCTTCGCGTCCTCTCTGCCGACAAGAAGGCTGTCCTCCAGACTATCGTCTTTAACGAAGAGAAGATCGTGAAAGACGGAACCAGATGGTTCTTCTTTGGCAACCGGATCACCGATCTGGAACAAGGTGACAGACAACGTGTCTTCATCGAGAGTTTTACCTATACGACCTGCCCCAATTGCCCGCTTGTCGAAGGGGTGATGCACAGCCTCCAGACCCAGTATCCGGCTCAGTTTACCTATATGGAATACCACATGGGCGATCCTCTGGATATCGGCAATAGCGACATCTTCAGCTACTATGGTTATTCTCCGATGCCTGCCTCTATCTTCCAGGGTATCGAAAAGCGATTGGGCGCAAATCCCGAAGCTCTTGACGCCTACATCGCCTTTGCCCAAAATATGGTATCCGCCACGCCATCCCTGCAAATCAGAGACTTGAATTACCAGATCGTGGGACAAACCCTCAGCGGATCAGTGCGTTTGGTCCCGGCAAGCGGAACGATCGACCAGACCGATCTCCGACTGCGCTACGTCCTGATCGAGAAGGTCTCGTCAGTGACCAATTCCGCCGGTATTCCCTGCACGAACGTCGTCCGCGCCAAAGGCTCTCTGGACATCAGCAGCGCCGATCTTTCAAGCCCTGTCAACTTTACGCTCCCCTTCACCGGGACACTTCCGACCGATACGTCCATCGTGATCATGGCTCAGAAGTATCCGACCCCCTTTGCTAACAATGCACAGATATATAACGGGATCGAGATCCCACTCAATATAGCCGCCAAATAACAGGAGGAAATAATGAAACGCTTTATCGTGATCATGATAGTCCTGATCAGCCTGGGATTCCTTTGGGCTGATACCATGCCGGAGTTTAAGCTTCCGGATCTGAACAACAAAGATGTAGCCCTGACCGACCTGCTCGGGAAAGGCCCTGTTCTTATCGATTTCTGGGCTTCCTGGTGCAACCCTTGTAAGAGTGCCATGCCCTATCTGAACGACCTTGCGGTCAAGTATGACTCGCTGACCGTGGTGCTGATCTCGGTCGATGCTCCCAAAGACGTCGTCAAAGCCAAGAACTTCATCAAGAGCAAGGACTTCAAGTTTGTCTGCCTCTTTGACAGCGAAAAGGCTCTGGCACGCAAGCTGAACGTCTCGAATGTCCCGCATACCTTCATCTTGGACAAGACCGGCGAGATCATCGTCTCCCATATTGGTTTTGAGCCCGGGACAGAAGTTCACTACGAAGAGCAGATCAAGGCTTTGCTCCATCTCACCAGCGAAGCGGAATAACGCCGATGAAGTCATTGTTCTTCAAGATCATCTGTGTCTCCGTGCTGCTCAGTGCCATGATCCCGATCCTGGCTCAGGCAAATCTGCAACTGAACGGTCTCAATGAGACGCAGTTCATCTATCGCACAGCCGAAGACTCCCTGAATGCATATTTCCGGGACGCTTTCAGTTTTAGCATGGGCTATCGTAATTTCAGCTTTGGGATGAAGTTCGTCGCCGAGCTCCCGAAGTATTCGATCAATCAGGATCAGCTAATCGACGAATTGGATGCTCAAAGGCTATCGATCGCCTGGAAAGAGCTCTTCGTCAAGTACGAGAAAGACGGATTTGGTATCCAGGGCGGCACGCTCGCCGAGACCTTTGGCAGCGGGATGAACTTCCGAGCTTGGGATGACGTCGAGTTTGACGAGGACAACCGATTGGATGGCTTCTTTCTCAAGTATGACAACAAGCTGAAGCTCAAAGCTCTTTATGGCGCGATCCCCAATGCCCTGGATCAGACCAAGTACGATCTTGCCTATGGCGCAGATGCCGGCTATCCTGCCTTGAGTTTTCTGACCCTGGGAGCCTCTGCACTGGCATTCCGAACCCGGACCTCCGGTGGACTGTATGATCAGCGCGATGTCTTTGGTGGCAGGATGAACCTGATCTATGACCCTGTCGAGATCAATGCGGAATACTCAGCCTCATCTCTTTATAAACGTGATAACGGGCTTCCCACTCTCGATGGGAGCGGGATCTATGCCAATGCTTCGGTAAACCTCTACCCCTTTACCTTTGGCGCAGCATACAAGCGATATGAGAACTTCAGCTACCGGCTGCAAGATCTTCCCATGGCAAACTATCATAATGAGCCCCTTGAAGACACCAATCCGGGCATCAGCGAGGAAGGTATCGAGGGCAACCTGAGCTGGAACATCACCGATGCTCTGTGCTGGACCGCGGATTATGCCGAAGCTTGGAATCTCGAAAAAGACAAGCACATGAACGATCTCTTCACCTCTCTTGAGCTGATCGCGGGTGAGACGACCCTTGGAGCCGAATACTCGCACATCGAGAAGAACTATGATAACCGTGACCTCTGGCAAAAGGAGCTCACTCCCGCTGTTCATGTCGCTTTCCCCTTCATTGGACATACCCTTATCCTCAAGGCAGAACACAAGTACACCGAGAAAGAGAAGATGGATACCGTCGATGGCACTTATCAGGCTGTGACGACCGATCATTGGGAACCACGTCTGCAGGCGGACTATTCGATCGGCAAGTTCTCCTTTTCTGCCTCTGCCCAATCCTACTGGGAAGATATGGGGGCTATGATGGATTCCCGTTATTGGACAAATCTTGAGACCAAATACGCTGCCTGGAGCCATACCGACCTGACCCTGTTCGTCGGGAAGGAAGCCGGAGGCAAGGTTTGTCGCAACGGCATTTGCCGCTATGTCGCTCCGTTTGAGGGCGTAAAACTGGAAATAAACACTCGTTTCTGAGGTATATATGAAATACATCCTTATCATCTTTATCCTAATCTCCGGTCTGCTGTATGCAGAGCCGAACTATTACCCCCTCACTTCCCTGGGTGAAGGCTTTGGAGCCACTTGGTGCGTCAATTGTCCCGATGCCATAGCCGGTATGGAGGTTCTGGAACAGAACACACATAACGGCGAACTCATCAATGTCCATTACTATACGACATCCGGTGATCTCTCCAGCCCGGCAATCGAGAACAGATTCACCTATTACGAGGTCTTTGGAGTTCCGGCGTTCATCATGAACGGAAAAGCCAGAGTGGACGGTGGCGGACCCACTGTCATCGATGGTACGGACTATCTGACCGCCTATCGCCCCTATCGCTTTGCCGGAGCTCCTCTGAAGATGGAAGTGACCGGTTGGCAAGCTTCCACCGGGCGGATGACAGGTAACATCGAGCTTGTCTCCTCCATGGATATGATCAATGTCCGCAAATACTATCTACTCATTGAAAATACTCCCACAGCAGGAGTTGATCGTGCGGTTCGTGATATCGCCTACGAGACCTTCTCACTCAGTGGCTTGGGCAGCATCAATACCGTCGATCATACCTTTACCATCCAGCCTTCCTGGAATCCGGCAAACCTCTGGGTGGCGATGTTCGTCCAGCTCCCGGATGATACCATCCTCCAGTCCGCATCCTCCCTGGAGCTCCCCGCCTATGATCTTCGCGCCGCGATGGACTGGGATCCGCATCAAGTGATCCCGGCAGGACAAGCATATACATCCTCGCCTTTCTGGCTTTTCAACCTCGGTGTCAGCGATAACTACCAGGTTCAGATAGTCGTGGATAGTGCCCCGGCAAACTGGTATTTTAACTATTGTGATGAAGACGGATTCTGCTACCCCGGCTCGCTCCCGGTTCCGCTTTCTCTGAACGAAGACCAGCACAAAGGCTTTCATTTGAATATCTCCGTCGGGGATAGTGGCGTCGCCGACTTTCATTTCCAAGTCACTTCGACCGGGCTGGGAACCTATAACATCCCCTTCCGGCTCACGACCGATGACGTCTCCGTCTTGGATCCCGTGATCCCAAATGCTGCGATCTCTTTGGGCGGTAGCTACCCTAATCCCTTCCGTGGCACTACCCGGATCATGCTCAATTCCCTCAAAGCAGTCAGCTCCGCGACCCTGGATATCTACAACCTCAAGGGTCAGCGCGTGGATAGCCTCATCAGGACGGGGATCGGAACAGGCACGACCGAGATCGAATGGACACCCAAAGACCTTCCTGCCGGAGTTTATTACTACAAACTCCGCAATGAGTCAGCTCCCGCCAAGCGTTTGCTGTTCATGGACTGATGCTCTGACTTAATACAGAAAAAGCCCCGACTTCGGTCGGGGCTTCTTTTTTATCGTCATATTTTCTTATAGACTAAAGTCCATAAAGCTACCGTTCTTGAGCCGGAACATCTTAGTCCGCAGCAAGGGCATTACTTTCTGGACAGAGTCCTTATTCCTGAGCCGGAGCAGGTGCCTCGTCTTAAGTTCCTGATCTACGTAACGGTCTTTGATCACGGAACCGGACACGATAAAGAGCTGTCTCTTATCATATGCGGGGAGTGCCGTGGACTTCAGCTCATCGGTAAGGATCACCTGAGCTTCCTCCCGATAGAGGGTCTTCAGGGAGTCCTGCAAGGCATAGATATAGCTGCTGTCCGCCGGTGATGCGATCAGGACGGGAGACAGCTTTGCATTCTCCAGATCGAGGAGGTAGGTATTACGGCGGTGCTGATATTCATGGTAGTAATCGATGAGGTTATGTACCCCCTGCCAGATGAACCAAACGGCGATTAAAACAGTCGCGATACGGGCTATGGCTTTGATCTCCTTGAGGATGGTCAGGTACCCGGAAAGTGCCAGAGGCAGCAGGAACAGCGAAGTTCCAAAGAAAAACCCGAGGAAGACCTGCATTCCGGAGAGAACTCCGCCGACATTGACCGCTGAGGATAGCGCGATGAGGAAGGAAGGACAGAAGTTCACGCCGGTAAAAAGCCCCAGCAACAACGCGCTTCGGCTCATTACCGCCCATTTGGGGACTTTACAGCTCTTCCCTTCCCGATGCGTCCTAAAGACATTCAGGAGGAGGAATAACGTCAGCAGAATGTAGGATACACCCGTGAAGAGGTTGCGACTGATCGGCTCCATCTGCCCGCCAAAATATCCGGCAAGCGCGCCAAACAGAATGTAGGCGACAAACCTCCCGGCGGATATCTCCATGAGCTTGCCCAGGGAACGCCAGATGCTCTTTTTCTCGGACATCAGCCAGGGCAGGTAGATCGGAGCGCAGGTCACGAAACACACCGTGCCTGTGGAGAGCCCCAGGGCAAATCCTTCAGCTAAAGCAGCGAACACTAAAAGTGTACCTCGGTTCCCATGCCGATGAAGGAATGGTAATCCTGATCAGCGATGCTGGCTCGATTCGTTTGTCTGCCGATATACTCAAAGTGCAGTTCACTATTCGGATCTACGTGATAGCTGATCCTCGCCCGATATTCGTCCTGGATATCCGGAGCAAGATTGACCCTGGCTCCGAGATAGATAGCTTTTGCAACGGCATAGTTTAGCTCACCGAAGTAAGCCGAAGTATCCGGATGGAATGCGCTATCGTTCGCGGGACGGATCTTGGCCCCGACTAAAACATAAGACCCGGCAGTGGGATCAGCAGGAAAGCTGTACTGAACTTGCGCTCTGGCATAGTTCGCCAGAAGATACACAGGCTCTCCCATATCAGCAAAGCAGGAGCGGTTGACATAAGAACAGAAAGCGTAGATATCCGGATTGAGGTGATATCCCAGTCGCATCTCGGAGATAAGCTGGTTGCGATGCTCAGGCATCATGCTGTCCCAATCTCTGTTCTGCCAGGTTTCGGAGAGGCTCAAGTGAGCATTATAGCCGATCTTCTGCTCCCAGGCTGCACCCATCTCAAAGGCGTTGTAGTCATAATCCAGGGTTCTGCCGGCTAATGCCTCATCCATGGGATGCACCTTGTAGTCATAGGCAGTATGGACCCGAAGCCCCTTCAATGGTCTGAGGGCAAGCTCCGCTCTGGAGTAGTTATCAAAGAGATAGCTATCCAGCCCCTCGATCGGATCCCCCCAAAGCTGGACAGGATCCGCCTGCAGGAGACGCATATTGACTTCCGCGCCTGCTTCCAGCATCTTGTAGGCATAGTTCACATCGATATTCCCCTGATGAGCCAGCTTCTTGCGATAGAGCACATCGGGAACCATATCGACCCACTCGTAGTTGATCCGTATGGGTTCGGCACCGCCGATCAGGGTGGCATTATATGCCGCACCCCAGCTAAGCCCTTGATCTTGGTAATAATATCCGAGTAAGAGACGATTGTTGAACTTCTGTTTCCGGTTATCCTGACGGTAATTCCACCAGTCCAGATAATCCGTCACCTCAAAGCTGCTGATATCGTCTATAGGTGAGTTCATCCCCGCGCGTACCGCCAATCCCCAGGCATTGGGATCACCGGTTCGCATCATCACGTCTGTATTTGCCCAGAATCCGACTTGCGCGATCCCGGCAACGGCTGCGAAGAGGAGCGCAAGGCTCAATAAATAGCGTTTTGAGGACATACAGCCACGCAATCACCACAAGTGGTGCATTTGGTCTGGTCGATGACCGCTTTCCCATTACCATCGTAATAGATGGCATCACTGGGACAAACGGCGGAACAGTTTGTGCATCCGTTGCATGCGCTTTTGTCAACGTTATACTCGGTGTGAGTAAGCTGACGGCAGGCTATGATGCTGAGAAAAACCAATAAAAGTGCGACAAGGGCTATCTTTCGTTTCATCTTGCCCCCTCTATTGCCTTGTAGGGGCAGGTTTTGACGCAGATATTACAGTTGATGCATGTCTCAGCATCAATGACCGCTTTCTCACGTTGCAGCGTGATCGAGCCGGTCGGACAGGCTTTGGTGCAATCTCCGCATCCTACGCATTTGACCCGCTTGACATTGGGGATCAGAACGGTAGTGGCACACAAGGCTATGGCAAGCAGGAGCAGCACTCCAATGAGGATCGCCTGTCTGTGTCGTCTGAACAAGATCATCCTTATACCTCAAACAGAAAAGAGTGCTTGCCCGGGTGTTAACCCAGGCAAGCGATTATCTCGTTTTTCAATGTGGCAGCTTCTTTTGCCGCTATCTTGGCAAAGTCTTTGCTGCCGTCCTTAAATATGATCCCCCGTGAGGAATTGATCAGAATATTCGGGTATTCCTGTGTGTCGATCGCATGCTTCATGACCGCCTGAAGGTCTCCCCCCTGAGCGCCGATCCCGGGGATGAGAAGCAGTCTGCCCTTGAGCAGCGAGCGCATCTCATGCAGCTCAGAGACCTGCGTCGCACCTACGACTGCGCCGATCTGCTTAATTGGATATTGACCGATCCATCCGGCGATCTTCTCCGCAAGGGAATCCTGCTTGAGGAAGTCCTTTGCCGAGGGATTGGAGGTCAGCGCCAGCGCAAAGCCAAAGTTATCCGCATTGCTCAGTATGGGCTTGGTCACATCATCGCCCATCAGGGGATTGTAGGTGATCGCGGAGATCCCGAGGTCACCAAAGAAGGCGTTCACATAGCCTTGCATGGTATTCCCGATATCCCCGACCTTGCAATCCAGGATCACCGGGATCTCTTCAGGGATGTACTCGACAGTGCGGTACAAGGCTTCCAAACCCCGGACCCCATCCGCGAGATAGAAGGCGAGATTTGGTTTGTAGGCGCAGGCATGCTCAGCCGTCGTGTCGATGATCTGGCGATTGAATTCCCAGATCGGGTTCTTCTCATCTTGCAGGTGAGACGGGAGCTTCGCAAGCTCAGAATCCAGCCCGACGCAAACGAGAGAGCGGCTGCTTTCCCATCTCTCGCGATAGCTAAGCCAGAACGATCTTGACGGAGTCTTCCGCATCGGTTTCCTCAAAGCTGACCTTGATGATCTCTTCGTTGGAGGTCGGGACGTTCTTGCCGACGTAATCCGCCTTGATCGGGAGTTCGCGATGACCTCTGTCGATCAAAACGGCAAGCTGGATATGCTTTGGACGTCCAAAGTCCAAGAGCGCGTCGATCGCAGCGCGCACCGTTCTGCCGGTATAGAGCACATCATCGACGAGGATCACTATCGCATCTTCGATCTCAAAGTCCAGGGTACTGCCTTTGATCACCGGTTGATGCGAGATCGTGGAAAGGTCATCCCGATAGAGCGTGATATCCAGGATCCCGACCGGGATCTCCTGGTTCTCGATCACTCTCAGGTAGTTTGATAGTCTCTGTGCCAGAGGGACTCCGCGGGAGCGGATCCCCACCAGGCGGATCTTTTCAAGACCACGATTCTGCTCGATGATCTCATGTGCGATACGATGGATAGTACGCTCCATCTGAGCTTTATCCATGATCATGCTTTTGGTCTGCATCGTTCCTCCCATTATTGGATCACTGCCAGGACGTCTCCCTTCCCGACCGAATCACCGGCGTTGAACGGTGTAGCGGCAACCACTCCGTCCACGGGACTGGGGATATTATTGTACATCTTCATAGCTTCGAGGACAAGGACGGTCTCGCCTTTCTTGACGGGATCGCCGACCTTCTTCTCATATTTGACGAGCATACCGGGCATCGGGGCACTAACAGGAGTTCCACCCTCGGTGCTAACCGGAGCAGCCTTGGCAGGCTCAGGCTTGGAAACTGGTTGTACAGTAGCGGGAGCTGGAGCGGGTGCGGGCTTCGGAGTTGCTACTGCGGGTCTGGGGCTGACGATCTGCGGCATGCCACCCTTGGCATCGACCTCGACCTTGAAGTACTCACCATCGACAAAAACGTCGAACTCTCTCAGGTTCTCGCCTTTCTCCGGGGCTTTCTTTTCCGGCTTTGGCATCAGCTTTCCGGCTTTGGCAAGCGCGCAAAGCTCTTCTTCCTTTGCCACTTCCTCAAATGTCTTTGGCTTCATCTCGGCCGGCATGGGTTCCATGCCATACTTGACCTTGAGGAACTTCTTCCCGGTCACGGGATAGATGGCATAGATCAGCTCGTCGTCGATGTCCTTCGCCAGGTCTTTGATCTCCTCATGGACTTTGCCCATAGCGGGTTCGATCACGTCTCCGGGACGGCAGGTAATAGGCTTTTCCCCTCTGGGATAGCCGACAAGGGCTTTCTTTTGCACTTCCGGGTCGATCGGCAGGGTGGTCTTGCCATAGAGTCCATAGCAAAGGTCTTTGACCTGCTCGGTGATGCGGGCATATTCTCCCGGCTCCGTGTCAAAGATGGCGTTATTGACGGACTGGATGCCGACTATCTGGCTGGTGGGTGTGACGAGCGGGATCTGCCCCAGTTCTTTGCGAACCTTGGGGATTTCCTTGAACACATCATCGAGCTTGTCCAGCGCATCCATCTGACGCAGTTGATTCACCAGATTGGAGAGCATTCCCCCCGGGGTCTGATGGATTATGACGTCTGTATCTATGATCGAATACTTTGTATTATCAGCGAACTGCAGGTATTTCGGGATGGACTTCTCCATCTCTTTGCCGATGGCATTGAGCAGCTTGATATCAAACCCGGTATCGCGGTTTGTCCCCAAGAGGGATATGACCAGGGGTTCGACAGCAGGATGCGAGGTGCGATAGGCATAAGGTGCGACGCAGGTGTCGATGATATCTACCCCCGCTTCGATGGCTTTGAATAGCGTCAGGTCGCCCATTCCGCTGGTAAAGTGCGTATGCAGGTGGATCGGAACCTTGACGTTCTCCTTGAGAGCCTTCACGAGGTTATAGGCATCATAAGGAGCGACCAAGCCTGCCATATCTTTGATGCAGATGCTATTGGCACCCATCTCTTCGAGCTGTTTCGCCTTACTGACGTAGTACTCGACGTTATAGATATCTCCGCCCATCCGCTGTTCGGTCAGCGAATAGCAGATCGTGCCTTGGAAGTGCTTTCCGTTCTTGAGTACGACCTTGACTGCCGTCTGGAAATTGCGGAAGTCATTTAAAGCATCAAACACTCTAAAGATATCGATCCCATTGTCGCAGGCTCTTTGCACGAAAGCTTCGACGACGTCATCGGCATAGTTCTGATATCCGACGAGGTTCTGGCCACGGAGCAGCATGGAGAACGGGGTCTTTTTGATGTACTTCTTCAGGGTCTTGATCCTCTCCCAGGGGTCTTCACCGAGGAAGCGGTGCATGGTGTCAAATGTAGCTCCACCCCATACTTCCATGGAGTAAAATCCGACCGCATCCATCATCTCGGCGACCGGGATCATATCCTCGGTTCTGCCGCGGGTGGCAAAGAGGGACTGATGTCCGTCTCTAAAGCTCAGGTCCTGGATCTTGATCGGGTTTTCCGCTTTGGGTCTGTCTGTCCCATACTGCATGGGACGCATTTCCAAGATACCGTGTTTGTCCATTGTAGCTCCTTTTATCTGCTTCTTTTGATTATTCTTCTTTGGGTGATGTCACGATATTGCATTGTGAGTTGGCGAGCATATAGGCTCCAGGGGTTGGATGCCTGCGGTGCTTTGCGCTCCGCATATCCGCTCGTCCCGGTCTCCTCTGCCAGATAAGCCATGACTCCGGTGATCGCTGCGATCTGTTTCTTCTTTTCGTCCACAGTTCCTCCGGATTTAGGCGGGGATATTGCCATGTTTCTTAGGCGGTAGGCTCTCGCTCTTGGTGGAGAGGATCTCCAGAGCGTCCACGAGGCGTTTGCGCGTCTCGGAAGGAACGATCACCGCATCGACGTACCCGCGAGAGGCAGCCGCATAGGGATTATTGAAGGCTTCTTCATAGATCCCGATCATCTCGGCGCGCTTGGCAGCCTTATCTTCGGCGGCATCGATCTCTTTGCGGAAGATGATATTCGCAGCACCCTGCGCACCCATGACGGCGATCTCCGCATTGGGCCAGGCAAAGACCATATCCGCTCCCAGATGCTTGGAACTCATCGCGATATAGCTTCCGCCGTAATCCTTACGAGTGACAACGGTCAGCTTTGGCACGGTTGCTTCGGAATAGCACCAGAGAAGCTTGGCTCCATGCCTGATGATCCCGTTCCATTCCTGATGCGTTCCGGGCAGATAGCCGGGGACGTCCACCAGACTGATCAAGGGGATGTTAAAAGCGTCGCAGAACCGGATAAAGCGGGTAGCCTTGTCTGAGGCATCGATATCCAGGCACCCGGCAAGCACGGTCGGCTGATTGGCGACGATACCGACAGTTCTGCCATTGAGGCGAGCAAAGCCGATGATGATATTCTGCGCATAATAGGCATGCGGCTCAAAGAAGTCCCCATTATCCACGATGCTGTGGATCACTTCCCGCATATCATAGCCCATGCGGGGGTTATCCGGGATGATCTCGTCCAGCTCCGGGCAGAGTCTCCAGGGATCATCGCTCAGTTCCAAACGCGGAGCATCTTCCATATTATTCGCAGGCAGATAGCTGAGTAGCTTCTTGATCTGCATTATCGTGTCTTCATCGTTCTCACAGGCAAAGTGGGCGTTTCCGCTCCGGCTGTTATGCGCCATGGCTCCGCCAAGCTCTTCCTGGGTCGTCTCTTCACCCGTCACCGCCCGGATCACGTCCGGTCCCGTGATGAACATAAAGCTGGTGTTTTTGACCATAAAGACGTAGTCCGTCATGGCAGGGGAATAAACCGCACCACCGGCGCAGGGTCCCATTATCGCTGTGATCTGTGGGATCACCCCACTGGCACGGGAATTGCGGAAAAAGATATCGCCATATCCCCGCAGGGCATCGACGCCTTCCTGAATCCTCGCACCGCCGGAATCATTGATCCCCACGACCGGAACTCCGGACTTCAGCGCCATATCCATGACCTTGCAGATCTTGGCTGCGTGCATCTCCCCGAGACTTCCGCCCCGGGAGGTAAAATCCTGAGAAAAGGCAAACACGGGTCTGCCATCGACCATGCCGTGTCCGGTGATCACCCCGTCCGAGGGGATCTCGATCTTTTCCATGCCAAAATTGTCACAACGGTGAGTCACAAACATATCAAGCTCGCGGAATGTCCCCGGATCGAAAAGCAGCTCCAGACGCTCACGGGCATTGAGTTTACCGCCGCTATGCTGTTTTTCGACAGCTTTCTCGCCACCCATCGCCTTGATCTTGGCTTCTTTGTCCTGAAGTTTCCGTATTGCTTCTTTGGATGTCAGCATTATCACTCCTTATCTCATTTACTTTTCATATCTTTAGTCTCTACGCAGCTTCACAACTACGCTTATCACCAGTCTATACTTCTCGTCTTATTAGTCAAGCAGGAAATTCTGCGACCCTATAAATGAACTTTCCTCCCATATATATAAGCTGGACAGTAGAGCTGTTTTTTTGACAGTGAACCTTCTTTTTCTCAGAAAGATCGATCGTTTAGGAATCCCACCCCCCTTGATCTACATGACAAGGATGATGTGTATAGATTTGATAGGCTAAGCGCGTGGAGCAGTCTGATCGCTCAAGCACCGGGATACTATTGGTCTGGCTGCAATATGCGCACGTTCGTGGTCATCCGGCTCCGCATCTGCGGTACCAACCAGATCAACGTTCTCAACTTCTTACTTCAACAGAAGCATCTTTTTGCTGATAATGTGACCTTCCCAAACGATACGACAGAAATACGCGCCGCTGGCGCAAGCAGAGCCCTCTTGATCCTTACCCTCCCAGACGATACTGTGGATCCCCTTTGCCTGAGTCTCTCTGACCAGAATGTTAACCAATTGTCCCTTTGCGTTATACACCGCCAATGTCACGGCACCGTTTGTCGGCAATTCATAGTAAATGGTCGTTCTTGGATTAAAGGGATTAGGGTAGTTCCCGATCGATATAACCTTTGGCACAATCGCTGTCTCAGTATCAGTCTCTGAGATTGCCCCGGTCGTAAATATCCAAATTCCGCTCCAAACTGTATCGGCAGCGGAGACTGCTCTGATCCGCCAAAAGTATTCTACATCAGGCAGTAACTGGGCAGCCCATGAATAATGATTTACACCGTTCTGACTACCCGATCCGACATATACCAGCTCTTCCGGTTCAGTGCCCAGATAAACTTCCTGACTGGCGGTGTTTCCTTCATAATTCGCTTCCCAGCTCAGAATAGCATCTCGCGGGACGTTTGTCGCGGTTCTGGCAGGACTGGGATAGCAAGGTGCCAGAGGATCGAAGCGATTGGTTTCAAATGGTAAGTCCCATGCCTGTGACAGCAGCATGGATTCCCGTGATAGGGGGTTTCCCAGAAGTAGCAGATAGTTCAGACCGGTCAGACCTTCCACGGGGAAGATATCGCTGATCTCATTATCCCGCATAAAAAGCTCTTGCAGGTTGTTCAAGTGAGACACCGACCTAAGATCGTCAATTCTGTTACTTTCCAGATACAAGCGTTCCAAAAGTACCAAACCCTCGAGAGCGCTGATATCTCGGATTTGATTAGCACCAAGATCCAATTCATGCAGGTCGTTCATCGCTGCCAGTAACCCGATGTCACTGATCTGATTGGCATGAAGATCCAGCTTATACAAATCCGTCAGTCCTGCAAGAGGCTGAAGATCGCTGATCTGGTTATAACTAAGGATCAGATATGACACGTTTGTGAGACCGCTTAGAGGGCTGATATCGCTGATTTGATTGTACCAAAAATCCACCATCCATAGCTCGTTAAGACCGGAGATCGGACTGATATTGCTGATCTGATTTACCCCTCCGCGGAGGTATTGCAAAGCCGGGAGTTCTGCCAAAACACTGATATCCGTGATTTGATTTCCCTCAAAATTCAAGCACCACAGACCCGTCAAAGCTAAGAGCGGGTTGAGATCCGAGATCTGGTTAAAGTCCATATAGAGTATCTGTAGCCCGAGCAGACCGCTAAGAGGGCTGATATCGCTGATCTGATTGTTCATAAAATGCAGGTGTTCCAGATTTGTCAGAGTTATCAGAGTCGCAATGCTGCTGATAAGATTGTTGCTCATTTCGAGCATTTCGAGATTCGTCAGCCCACCCAAAGGATTGATGTTCGCGATCTGATTGTCGGATATCACCAGATTCTGCAGATTGATGAGGCTTGCCAGAGGGCTGATATCAGCGATCTGATTTACCTGCAGGGACAAGAAGGTCAGATTGGACAAGCCCGCCAGAGGGCTGATATCGCTGATCAGATTGTCACTCAAATCCAGATTGGCGACATTGATCATGTGTTCAGCGCCAATGATCGTGTGGATCCCCCAGTCGGAACCCCAGAAATACCCGGTTAAGCTCATCAGATCGGCTATAGTGGGCTGATAACTCGCCGGCTGTCCCAGATTGTAATTTATCGCTTGGCGGAAGTTACTATCCGGGATGTATGCAGGATCGCGATCTGCGTAAAGAGCATTCACAAGCAGGATAAACACTGCAAAAAACAGGATCGACACGGGTTTCGCACTATATCTCCGTGAGATACCTTTCTGGATTTTTCTTATAACACTATCTGATCTGTTGTTTGTCATATTACCACCTATACAGAATAACACACTGTTTTGTTTAGGATAGTAAAGCCTAATGTTCTGTCAATGTATTTTTTAGGTTTGGGGAATCAGTTCTTCCCACCGGAATTCTAAACCTGATATGTCATTACTCCATGAGCTTTCCGGATCGCTCGATGATTCGCTTAGCGAATAGTCTGAGAGGCAAAGATACGGACATTAGGGCTGTTTCTTGGACAGTAGCCCAGTATTTCTTCAAGTTTCTTTCACATCATCGGGGTTGGCGGGAAAGCCTAACCGCGAAAAAAGCCATTATTTCGCGGTTATACCCGCAGATTTAGGGGTGTTTTTTGCGGTTATACCCGCAAATATCGAAGTTTATTCTTCGGAACTAAGCCCCGGAGTGCTGCTTTTTCCTCTCCGCATATAGCTTTTCCGTGAAGCCTCCATCCTTTAGAAATGCCTCTGCCTGAGATTTGATCTGTCTGTCCAATAGTGTATTTGCGACTCCGATCAGCACCAGGATGGCATTTGCAGCGATCCCGGAATATACTTCCTCATGTGTGGACGGAATGGACGATATGGACTTAATGGACGCTCCGTGCGGTGATAGTTGATTACTATTGGGGGATACTGTATGTCGGATATCTCTGATAAAGCTCGACACATCATCGCACACTTTGCAGCGTCTCTTGATCAGTTCTGCCCTTCTGGGATCGTCTTCTTTCCAGAGATCGAAGCTTCTCTGCCTCAAGAAGTCTTCATAATCCAATCTTAGCTCTTCCAAACTTGCTCTTGCAACATTAGTTAGCTTCAGTTCTGTCTTCTTAGATGTTCCGCTTGCTTGGCTACCTTCGGCAATATTCTGCACCCCTGATCTTGCAGCCTGAACCATCTGGTCTCGAGTACGGCTCGACTTGTCAATATAGAGGCTGCAGAATCTGACTGTCAAGTCATAGACAAGCTGGGCAATCTGAAAACTCTTGAGCTTACGATAACCACCATGAGCCGGCAGCAACTTTCTACTAGAGTTTTTGTTACTATCCTGCGAAGCCATTCCTGACCACCTCCTGTCCATATCGTCCATATAGTCCATTTAGTCCATGAGAACTAAACCTTCATTTTGCACTGCATTCACAGCTTCTATCATGCTAAATAATACGATCATCAGAGCTATCAGTTTTTTCATGTTTTCCTCCTATATTTTGGTTATTATTTGAGAATTGTTATTCTCCTAACCTCTTTCTTGAGTCCAGATTCAACTTTTAAAAAATAGATTCCTGATGGACATTCTGGAAGTTGAAAATGTATTGGATCGTTTTGATAGTTTAGATCATCGTAAAGCTCAACAAGCCTACCCTTAAGGTCATACAAGTATATACTTGCAGCGATATTGTACTTGTCCTCAAGTTCAATATGGAGAACTCCACGCACAGGCAAGGGATACAATCGTTTAATTAAGCTTGATACATGTGGAGATACGTCATCAGAGTTTGATACATCCTTCTGATATGTGACTATAAGTCTTGGGTGCCCCTGTCCTCTTGCATAAGCGACTAAATCTGCTTGATACCCAGACACATCATAGCCAGTCGGGAAATGTAACCTGTACTGCGAGTATGTCCTTGACTGATGAATATCATCAATATAGCTATTAGTAACGTCCGTCCCAACCCATCCTATGTATGCGCTATCTTGTAACACTGCTACATTGGGGGATAGAGCATTTTGCCCGAACACAGCAGGCAAGATTGTATCGAATTGTAAGTGATCTATCATTACTTGATATGGTGTTGAATAATAATGAGGCCATACCCAATCGCTACTATTATCCAGGTACCAATAGCAGTATGCTTGTAACTCAGCACTAGTTACATGATATCCCACAGGTAAGGGGTTAACTTGGAAGGATGCTACTCCTCTGGCTTCCACAATTCCGGGGTTGTCAAAAGCATCTCTACCATATCTGATTTCTAAAGATGTGTAGTTGGGATACAACATATAGGTATCTGTTAGCATATTGTGAAATATCGAATTTGTAAGAGATAACTCAGCGTACAAAGTATCTACGAGGACTGCTTCATCGTTTTGTGCGGCATTCAGCCACCCCAGCAGGATGGTAAACACCAGCATTACAGTAAGTCTTGCTCTCATTTATAATCCTCCTCGCCTTAGCGAGTATTGCCTTTTCACGATCGATCGCCTATCAGGAGCACCATCCGCAATTGCATCAGCCCCGGTCACAAACACTTTCCACGATCAAACTATGACAATTCCTATGCCTAGGTTTATGTCAAGACTTTCTTGTGTTTCATTCTTCTGACTACGGAGTTCTATTCCCACCCACCTCAAACCCACATGATTCCCAGATCCGATCTGGGAATCATGAGAGGGTCATCTGAGGAAGACCAGAGATTCGTGGTCGAAATACCACAGGTTTTTTGCGGAAATCTTCATCTACTGTCCAAAGATCCCCTTTACTGTCAAGCTTATATATATGAAAGCAAGATTCTCAATGGAGGTGAAAACATGAAAGTCAAATTCAACCGGGGATATCCCGGGATCAGTGGGAAGTCGGAAGGGATAGTCTATTGCTATAGCAGAACGACAGGGCTTTTCTATGCCCGCAGATATGTCCGTCCGGAGATCACCGAGTCAAACAAGCGGGTAGGCGGGATCGCCGAAAACCTGTTTCGCATCAACCCTTCGCCGGGGTATCGCAATGACCTCAGCCTTTACCTGAGCCGGTATAATGCCTTGAAAGAGAACCGCACCCGTCCGGTGCGTTCCTGGACAAATATGTATCTCAAGCTGATGTACGCTATGGCAAAATCCGATCCCACGCTCGACCTGCGCAGCCTCAGCCGGGAGGAGATCTATGCGAGAGACCTACCCTGCATCAGCCTGAAGAGGGCGATCGAAGCCGGGATCCTCCCGGAAGTCTATGACTACGGGATCTGGGATCATAGTATCTGAAATGTAAGCACACTTGATCATTGCCTGAGCCGGATCAACCGACCGGTTGCGTAGTAACCTTTGCTCACTATTCGATAGAGATATACCCCGTCTCCACAACTCTCGCCTTGATCGTTTTTACCGTCCCATCCGACCAATTGGGGGCCGGCATCCTGATCTTCATAATACATGGAGATCAGGCGTTGTCCGCGCAGATTGAATATCTCAACTGATGCTGCTGCCGGTTCACGAAGTTCATAACCGATCATGGTGAAGTCTCTGCTGGGATTAGGGTAGGTCTCAAGGTTTTGGATCTGTGGAATTGCGAAGGGATCTTCTCCGGAGGAATTGCAGATGTTAAAAGCATCTCTGCCTTCATAGACTGTGACGCTAATATCAGTACCGACGATGATGTCATTTCCGCGGTAAGTTATGCTAAGTCCCTTCCCATCTGTTGGATAGAATCCCACCGGATCACCGGATGGCAAGGCGGAAAACCGATAAACTTCAAAATGATCCTGAAAGAGAATCACCATCGCGTTTGTATGAACGTATAGATCAACAAGGTTGGAAGGAAGGGATTTGACTCCAATTTCTATCGGATTCTCCGGATCTTCAACATCCCAGAATGCTAATGTACTATCAGATCCTGCAATAACAAGCTTTGACCCCACCTTCAGTATACGGTTGACTGGAAAGTCAAAGGGAATGGTGCTGAGGGTTGTGACGTTGCGCGTGTCAGAGAGATCGTAGATGATCACTGATGAACTTGAACTGTCAGAGACTACTGCGCTATACAGTCTATCCCCTGATAAAACCGAAGAAGTATGTGAGTATTGATCGGCGATACCGCACCAAAACTCGGGTTGATCGATATCATCGATATCATAGATCATTACTCCGGCTTTTCCATTGCTCAGTAGGAGCTTTGAACCGGAGAATCCTATCTCCCTTGTCGGGTATGAATCACCCGCACAGATGAAGTCGGTGATCGGGTTGAGATGATCTGGAGCAGAAAGCAGATACAAGGAAATGAGGTTTTCGGAGTTGTCTTCCGCTCTAACCCCAATAGGATGACTTTGGGAGATCACCAGTACATCCGAAGTGCTTTCCATGGCTCTGATGTCGGGAAATGGTACAACGAAATCAGGCTCTATTATTCTCAAACTGAGGGGGTAAGCGGATAGCTCGATGTGGCTGTTTGAAGCAATTAGACGATTATCACATACGGCAAGGTTTTCGTAACAAGCGTATCGCATAGTTACACCCGCCAACGGTACCTGATCTATATCGAAAAGTCGAAAAGAATCCCATCGCTTGATCAATATACGTTGCGATCTATCGGATAATACTTCGTAACTCAGATCTGTTGAGCCGATATCGGTAAGCGTCGGCGAATGAGGGTCCGATATGTCATAGACTCTATATTCCGTAGGAGTATAATGATATAGCTCCATATAAAATGTAGCGTATATCTTATTCCCCAATAGAAAAACGCTGCCGATTTTGGAGACCCCCGGAGTGATGTCTGAGAACTGCTCCAGATTCATAGGATCCGAGGCATTGTATAGAATAATCGAGTAAATATTGGCTACTATAAGCAGGTCACCTTCTACACCACAGAGAGGAGAGTTGCTAGACGTAAGGTTCACACCTATGATCTGGATGTTTGCTGGATCTGATATGTCCAAGACTTGATATCCGCTGTTGTAATACCCTACGTAAGCTGTTTCACCCGATAGGAAAAGTCCTGACGAATTCACGCAGCTAACACTGTCTAAGACCACCGGATGAGCAATATCTGATACGTTATAGGAGAACAGGATGTCATCCAAGAGGACAAAAAGATTAGTATCTGAAAACCCAGCATCGAGATAACTCTCAGATGTATGGATATCAGAGACCCAAGTCGGATGATATCTATCAGTAAGATCATAGAATAAAATGAGGTCGGATCTGAAGACACACAGACACTCTTCTCCGACTTTGATCCCCTCGTAATGGCTACCGGGGGTTAGGTAAGGTAGTTGGATCGCAGCTAGGTAATCGGGGGCATGGATATTACTTAGATCGTAGATCTGTATGAAGTATCTGTTGTGGTTATCCCTAATTAAGATGTACGAGATGTCCTCTGAGGAGCAGAATCCTATCACACTACCACTACTACTCGCAAGAACATCTGTATATTCGATATTCAGCATCTGGGAAAAAGCACAGTGCAAAGTAAAAACAAACGAGCAAATCAACGTAAGCCTAACGACGGTATTCCTCATATCTACTTCCTTTGGAATAGCAAAACTAATCCATGGTGTATTCAATGCACGATTTGTTCCTTATTTGACGGTTTTCCATATCAGATAAGGTGTTAGGAGATCACGAAGTCGGATAGGGCTGCAGACCAGATCAGAGATAAATTAGCTTGACTAGGAGATAGGGACGGGTGATTCTGCCACATGAAATGTATGACCCTAAGGAGGTCCCATGCCCGAACTGACCCGCTGTGACTGGCCCGGAGCCGATGCCCTGATGCTGGAATATCACGACGAAGAGTGGGGTTCACCGCTCCATGATGACATTAAGCTGTATGAGTTCATAGTTTTAGACGGTTTTCAAGCCGGTTTGAACTGGTCTTGCATCCTGAAGAAGCGGGAGAATCTCCGGCGTGCTTTTGAGGGGTTTAACCCGGAGAAAGTAGCCGGCTTTGACGCAGAGAAGGTTGCGGAACTGCTCGCTGATCCGGGGATCATTCGCAACCGGGCAAAGGTCAATGCCGCGATCGGAAATGCGAAGTGCTTTCTCGAGGTGCAGAGAGAATTTGGCTCATTCGATGCTTATATCTGGCAGTTCACGAAGGGCAAGACCATCGTCAATCACTGGCGGGAAAACCGCGAGATCCCGGTGACGTCCCCCGAATCGGATGCGATGAGCGCAGACCTGAAGCAACGTGGCTTCAAGTTTGTGGGTTCGACGATCTGCTACGCCTTTATGCAGGCTGCCGGGATGGTGAATGACCATCTGGAGAGCTGCTTCCGGCACGGTGCTTGCTGCGGATAGCGGGCAAAAGGACTATTTCCCTGCCCAGAGCCCGCCGATCACGGCGAGGATACCGAGAAAGGTCGAGGCAAAGATATTGAGGATCGCACTGCGGATATGCCCTGCTTGGTAAAGGGCGATCGTCTCCAGGCTAAAGGTCGAGAAGGTCGTAAATGCGCCGAGGAAGCCAATGATGAAGAAGAGGCGTATACCGTTCATCAGATGATGGTGCTCAAAGCGCATGGTGATCCAGCCGATCAAAAAGCAGCCAAGGACGTTGATGATCAGGGTTTTGTAGGGGAAGGGGCTACTCGTTTGGTAATGGGTAAAGTAGCTGATCAGATAGCGCATGAGGCTCCCCAATGCCCCACCCGCAATGACGAGGAGGACGTCCCGGAGGACTATCCGGGTGCTAAAGCTGATACCGGGATTCATTCGGTAAATATTGAGACGGCTAAGCTTTAGCCCTTCCGCTCCAAGCTCTCTTTCTCCGCTTTCTTCTTTAGGTTTTCTTCTCTTTCCTTGCGGTGATAGATCAGGTGCAGCTCAAAGCCGACAAAGGCGAGGAAGAGTCCGGCGAGGGCTTCGATACCGACCCATCCGCTCAAGCCAAATCCGTCCCAGATCAAGAGCAGAGCTAGGGCGATGGTGGGAAATTCGACGGCAGCAATGTAGTATTTATGCATGATAACTCCTTTAGTTTGTATCACTATCGAGGATAATAGTCACGGGACCATCGTTGATGAGTTCGACCCGCATATCCGCGGCAAAGATCCCGGTCCGGACTTCCAGATCAAGCTCTCTGAACCTGAGGATAAGCTCCTCATAGAGTGCCCTTGCCAGTTCGGGAGGAGCTGCGGGGGTAAAGTCCGGTCTGCGTCCGCGGGTGCAATTGGCGTATAAAGTGAACTGGGAGACCAGAAGGATCGACCCGCCGACATCGCGGAGCGAGAGGTTGATCTTGCCATCCGGGTCGCTGAACATCCGCAGTTCGGAGACCTTTTTCGCATAATTGGGAAGGATCTCCGGGCTGTCACCTCTGCCAAAGCCGGCGAAGATCAGAAGACCTTTACCGATCGAACCGGTGACCACGCCATCGACCGTGACGGTCGCAGAATCGACTCTTTGCAGAACGAGACGCATAGGCTAAAAAGAGCTTAGTCTATCTTGAAGGAGTGAACTTCCCAGGCACCTGCATCGTCGATCCAGATGGAGCCTTTGAGGAAAGGCGGGATAAAGATCGCGACTCTGCCGAACGTCGAGCGGGTATCGAGGAACCCGGCGCTGATCGTCGCCTTCTTCCATTCTTCTCCGACGCGTAAGGTCTCGCGGAAGCGGTTGATGTGCTTTCCGGCGCTGTTATAGGTAAAGAAGCGGAGCTCTATCTTTTCATCCGTATCGGCAGTAGCGCGGGCATTGACGCGGATGTAGTATCCGCCGTATCTGCGCACCTTGAAAGGATCGGAGACGATCATCACGGCATAGGGTGAGGCATCGATGCGCAGGGAGTTTTTCCCCTCGGTAAATACGGCGTGATCGACATTGACGGATTGCGCCGACTCGGATTCGTCGTTGACGATCGACCAATTGCTCATTATCCCGTTCTGTGGCGTAAATCCAGGATTCTGGACCAGATTCGTCCTGCCATGCGTATCGGACTCAAAAAACATCAGGCTGGAGCCGACGAAGCAAGAACTCAGCAGCAGAGCTGAAAGAGCACAAAGAATCAGACTTCGATATCTCATTTAATAAAACCCCGTTCATTCATATATTTTAAGATCACACCTACGGAGATCGCGTTTATCAGTAAGTTCGATCCCCCGTAGCTAATAAAGGGTAAAGGAATACCTGTTGCAGGAACCAGACCAATGTTCATACCAATATTGATAAAAGTCTGGAACATCAAATAAGCCATGATCCCGGCAGAGGCGATCTTGCGTTCCCGCACTTTGAGCTCGCCGACGTCCACGGTCAGGCGCCAGAAGAAGAGGAAAAAGACTCCCAGCAGGATCATACTGCCGATGAAGCCGAATTCCTCGCCGATGACGCTGAAGATAAAATCCGTGTGGTGCTCGGGCAAGAAGTTCATGTTCTTCTGCGTTCCAGCAAGCCAGCCTTTTCCGGCAATGGAGCCGCTTCCGATCGCGATCTTTGCCTGGATGATCTGGTATCCAGCCCCCAGGGGATCACGCATGGGATCGACGAAGGTCAGGATCCGTCCCTGCTGATAGTCCTTGAGCCCGTTCCAAAACACGGGCATGATCACCGAGATAAAGGCGTTCACGATGGTGGCTACGGTCACTGCGACCCAGGAAAGCCTTGCCCGCCAGAGAAGGAAAACGAAGATCAGGAGCCAGATGACGATCGCCAGCCAATAGATCGAAGTGACGATGCTCACGATCGGACTGACCATCATCAGGACGTAGAAAAGAGGAACTTCCGCTGCGATGAGCATCGCCAGCAGGGCACACCAGAAGACCAGCGTCGTGCCAAAATCCGGCTCGATCAGGATCAAAGCGACCGGTATAAGCATGATCAGAATGCCGATTACGATCTGCTTTAGCTCCGAGAGATGCTCTCGGGAAATGTATTTGGCTACGACCATGATGGTCAGCAGTTTAGCGCTCTCGGAGGGCTGGAAGTTTATCCCGCCGAAGGCGAACCACCTGTGCGAGCCGTTCACCGCTGGGGTCAACAGGACCAGTCCCAGCGCGAGGAGATTGACCAGAAAGAGGGGAACGATCACCAGGTCAAAGATCGGCATCGGGATCTTGATGATCGCTGCTATAACGCCAAAAGCGAGGAGGGAAAAGATGATCTGCTTCCACCAGGTGTTCTGGGTCGTGACGTGCTCGCCGATCGAGGTCGTCGAGGCGGTAAAGATCGCGATGCAGCCCATGAGGATCAGGGTGAACAGCAAAGCCAGGAGAGTAAAGTCAAACTTCTTGCGGTTGATCACCGGGGGACCTCCGTTTGCGTGTTGCCGGGTTCTTCGGGCGTCGCAGGTACTGCCGGTTCGGCTCCTTCTTGCGGCAAAGGCGTGACTTCCGGGTTTTGCAGACGGATCGGGATCGGGACTTCCTTGCGAATGCGTTCGATATTCCCGATGTAGTAGTTAAATATCTTTGCGGCAATAGGTCCGGCGATGGCGCCACCGCTGCCGGCATTCTCCATGAACACTGTGACCACGATCTCGGGCTTGTCGGTGACGATGTATCCTGTGAACCAGGCATGCGTCGCCTTGCCGAAGGCATTCTCCGCGGAACCGGTCTTGCCAAAGACTTTGGCACCCGTGACGCGGACGTTGCTCCCTGTCCCACCCGGTGCATTGATCACCGCGTAGAGACCTTCCTGGATGATAGCCAGATTCCGGGCAGAGATGGGCAGGCGTGCCTTCCTGATCTTCTGCACCTGGTCTTTGGTGAGCTTTCCGCGTCCGACGCTTTGCTTCAGGAGATGCGGCTGCGTCCAGATGCCGTTATTGGCGATCGCGGCGTAGAAGGCGGTGATCTGGAGCGGAGTGTTCAGCACTTCTCCCTGCCCGATGGAGAGGTTCACCTTGTAGCCTTGAGTGTTTGTATTCTTGCCCAGCCTGTCTTTGTACCACTTGGTCGTGGGGAAGAAACCGCTACGCTCACTGGGCAGGTCCACACCCGTGCGGACGCAGAGGAAGTTCTTGTATGCGTATTGGTAAAAGTCCTCCAGCTTGATCTTGAGCGAGAGGTCATAGAAATATACATCGCAAGAGACCTTGAGGGCATTGATGACGTCGAGACTGCCGTGTCCCGCATGAGACCAGCACTTGAAAAAGCGGTTACCGACCTTCATCCCGCCAATGCAGGGAGCCAGCCGGGTGTAGCGATCGACGAGCCCTTTCTCCAGCCCGATCTCTGCGGTCAGTGCTTTGAAGACCGATCCCGGAGGATAGGCAGCCTGGATGACCCTGTCCAGCATCGGGCGTTCGTTGCTGTTTAGCTGCGCCCAGATCTCCGGGCTGATCTTGCTCATGAAGACGTTCGGGTCATATCCCGGATTGCTGACGTAAGCGAGGATCCCGCCACTGCGGGAATCCATCACCACCAGCGCCCCTTTATATCCCGGAGGAAAGGACTCCTGCGCCATTGCCTGGAGATCGTTGTCGATCGTCAGGATCAGGCTGAGCCCGTTGACAGGCTCGATGTTCCCCTCGCTGCGAAAGAGGTCGAGGCTTCTTCCGCGGGAGTCAACCTGCACGATCTCCTTCCCGTCCTTACCCCGGAGGAGAACCTCGTAATAGCTCTCCAGCCCGGTCTTGCCGATATAGCTGTTCAGGGAGTAGTCCTCGTCCTTGTAACGGGAGAATTCCTCTTCGTTGATGCGTCCCACATAGCCTGTGAAGTGGTTCGGGTAAAGGTATTGCCGCGTCGTGCCCACGCGAAAGGCAAGCTCGGGGTAAAAGTTCATCTGCTCCGAGAGGCTGAGCACCGTCTCATAAGGTATGTTATCCGCAAGCAGGATCTCCTCGTAGGTCTTGAACCGCTGCTGGAATATCATCTGGCTCAGATCCTGATTGGTGATCCCGAAGTTCCTTTGCAGGAAGCTCGCCAGGGCGGGGTAATTGCGCACTTTCCCGGAGGTGAGGTAAAGGTTTTGAGAGGGTATGTTCTGGACAATGGGGCGATACTTGCTGTCGTAGATCTCTCCGCGGGTGGCGATCACTCTGCGGATGCGGACGAAGTTCAGCTCCGCGACCTCCTTGTAGTAGCTGCCACGGATCACCTGCAGACGAAAAAGGGAAACAATGAGCGCGACAAAGAGCACTCCCAGGACTATCCGATAGATCAGCAGCGACGGCGATCTAGTCATTCACTATGACCAACCTGAGCATGGCGGTGAACTTCATCACCCAGAAGACGATGAAGCTGAGGACGAGATTGTAGGCAAAGCCAACGAGGATGAGGTTAAAGAGCTTGCCGTCAAACCCATAGCTGAGCCCCAGCACGAGGTGGTTTATCAGGCTGAAGATCAGGGTAGCGATAAAGAGCGTGAGGAGCTTGGCAACGAGACTCTCCGCCTCAAAGGGCTTGCGAAAGAGGTCGATGACCACGCAGAGGATCAGGAAGATGACCGCATGCATCCCAAAGGTTGCAGGAAGGGTGGAATCATACATCAGGGCAATGATGAAGCCGATAATGGACGCCAGCTTCAGCGGCTTTGCCCAGATCGTGTATATGATCCAGGGCAAGAGGATATTCGGGATCGTTCCTGCGATCTCAAATGCCGGCATCACCAGTATTTGGATATAGAGGAAGAGCAATCCCTGGACAAATGCCCAGATGTATTTCCAGATCACTATTGAACCCTGCGGATGATGCAGAGCGGGGTCATTTCGTCATCCTGTCCCTGAGGATTGTCGTGCATCACTTTTTCCATGAAGTGCTTGGACACGCCTTCGCTTCCGCCGATCATCCAGCATCCGCCGATGTCGTTAATATCCATGACCGCGATCGGATGACCGAATTCTTCCGAAAGCTCTTGCGCGACCTTGCCGGGGTTGAGCGGACCCTTGATCACCGTATGGTTATAGGGTGGGACGACGGAGGTCTCCGCTGCGTCGATCAAAGCTGCCTGCATCCCGGCAACACGGTAGAACAGTCCTTTGATCCCGATGAGTTTGCCGACGAATCCGGCTATAGCTGCCAGGATTATCCGCCACGCGCCGCATTCATCGATCGCGCACTGCATGCTTGCCGGAGCCCGGAGCCCTATGCCATAGGGGACTTTGGCGACAAAGCGCCAGAGGATGTTCGCCAGCGGGCTGATGTGCAGGGTTTCGACCGGGATAGCCCGTCCCTGGGTTATCGCCAGCGGACTTTCGCTGAGGCTGAGGATGTCCCCTTCTTTGAGCAGGGGAACGGCGTATTCCCGGATTATGTCGCTCATCTTGTCTTCCGGGGTGAGAATTCTGGTTTCGACCGGTATCCGCTCAAAAGGGATACCGTTCACGAGCATCACGGGGTCGAGATTTTTACTTTTGTTCATCATAATAAGCCTTCAATATAAAAACGTGTTCGAGGTTTTCGACCAATGTAAAGGGGGTGATCTCCGCGCTGATGAAGAGATTATCCTGAGATTCCTGAATGCGGGAGATCCTGCCTACCGGGTAGGCTTTGGGGAAGAGCCGCGAGAGATTGGAAGTGACGATGGTGTCTCCGACGGTGATCGCGCTGCCCAGCTTGATCATATTCATGTTTATAGTTCCGCCGATATCGGCATTGAGGATGCCTTGAACCCCGGTCGTCTTGTTCATGACCGGGAGCTGAAAAAGGGGATTGGAAAACGGCAGCACCACGGAGTATGTATCGCTGACGCCGATGACCTTGCCGACTATGCCCCCGGAGGATATGACAGGGTCATTGACCCGGATCTTGCTTCCCTTCCCCCGGTTGACGATCAGATTGCGTTGCTGAAACTGCCCCGAATAGCCGATGACCTCCGCGACGACGAAGTTCTCCGTCCCCGTCTCAAAGCCGATCGACTCGGTGTTTTTCAACAGCTTGAGTTCGTTCTGAAGGGAGAGGTTTTCCAATGTGCGGGTGGCGAGATCCTTTTGCAGACGGTTGATCTCCACTTTGAGCGCTTTGTTGGACTCGATAGCCCGCAGGGAATGCATATAGGGGAAAAAGACAGTTCTGCCAAACCACTGGGCTTTGGCTGAGCGCGATTCCGCGCTGCCGATCACCAGGATCAGGGCGATAACGAAGAGGATCGCCGTGGTCAAATACTGCTTTAGAGCCATAATATGCTTCTCTGCCTTTCCCGCCGGATAGACTCACAGACCTCCGGACGGGATCTTGGTATCGATTCACCCGGTTCGCATCCCGGGCCTGATAGACCTTTAGTCTTCTATTCTCTTGATCAGAACTTCGCGATAGTTATCGACGTTGTCCAGAACCGTTCCGGCACCCTTGACGACTGCGACGAGCGGATCGGGAACGACGTGCACGGGGAGATCGACGGTGCGTCTGATCTTCTCGTCCAGCCCTTTGAGCAGGGCTCCGCCACCGGTAAGGAAGATACCGCGTTCGGCGATATCCGCGGAAAGCTCCGGCGCGGTGCGTTCAAAGAGACGCTTGATCGCGTCGATCATCGTGGCGACCGTTTCGGAAAGGGCTTCCCGGATCTCTTCGGAGCTGATCTTTATCGTGACCGGATAGCCGGAGACGATGTCACGTCCCCTGACGTCCATGGTCAGTTCTTGCTTGAGAGGATAGGCGCTGCCTATCTGGATCTTGATCTTTTCAGCGGTTTGAATACCCACGTGCAGATTGTTCTTCTTGCGCAGATAGCTGATGATGTCCGTATCCAGCTTGTCCCCGCCGACGCGGATGGAATTATGGGCGACGATGTGGGAAAGGGAAATGACCGCGATCTCGCTGGTTCCGCCGCCAATATCCATGATCATATTACCAAAGGCTTTATCGATCGGGAGTTCTGCTCCGATCGCCGCGGCGACCGGCTCGGAGATGAGAAAGACCTCTCTGGCGCCGGCGTGCAGGGCACTGTCCCGAACCGCGCGTTTCTCCACTTCCGTGATCCCGGAAGGAACGCAGACGATGACTCTGGGACGAACCAAGAGACGCTTCTTCTGCGCTCTCAGGATAAGATTGCGAAGCATCAGCTCCGTGACCTGAAAATCGGCTATCACACCGTCTTTGAGGGGCTTGATCACCCGAACTTCGTCCGGATTCTTACCCAGCATTACCTTGGCTTGATGCCCGATGGCGATGATCTTCTTGCCATCGGAGGAAACCGCTACGACGGAAGGTTCATCGATGACGACCCCACCATTCTTCTTATAGACCAGCGTATTGGCTGTTCCCAAGTCTATCGCGATATCGTTTGCCATCATCCCGAAAAAATCAAATAAGGACATTAAAAACCTCTCTATCCACTCTCAGTGTAAGTAATAATCGTTAAAATAACAGACTTTAATCCATCTCATCGCATTATTTTCACAGGCATTATGCTGTCAAGGAAAAAGGGGATTGGGCTTGCGAGTCCTGCTCCCGGCTCCCTGCTTTGCCTCTCTTTTCGGGTCTGGGTTCATTTCGGGATCATATCGGCATCATACCGGTATCATTTCGGCAAAATCCCCGATATGATACCGGTATGACGGCGCTATGATAGCGTCCGGATGCCCTATCCGCCCTGGGGATGCCCCTACCGAGCAAAGTCATTGACAAGGATGGCAGCATTGGGAAAGGTGACCGAAGAGGCAAAAATGATACGTAGATCGTTAATTATCATTCTGATCAGCTTGATGACAGGGATGGGACTTGCGTCCGTCAGTCCCGGTCTGTATCCCGGTGAAGCCGAACTGCTCGTGGAGATGCTCACTTCCGCAGGATTCGACTCCACTTCTCTGGCATTTGAAAAAGACTGGGATCTCTCTACCAAATACAAATCCCACAATCAACTCAGCCAGCTTCAGGATCCCTGGAAAGCCTTTCCCTATATCGATTCGCTCCGGGCTGTCTGCTCCGCGGATGTTACGCTCGAAACAAGGACTGCTGCCCTGCTGGAAATTGACAGCGAGAGCTCGCTCATTGCTCCGGACCAGCTCCGGGAGATCAAGTCCTATTACGCCGGGCTCTGGAACAAAAGCGTGCATAAGCCGGCGCAGGTCTTTGCCTACTGGGAGCGGGTCTATCGTGATCTGAGCGTCAGGCTCGGAGCTATCGGGAATGATCTGTCTCCGGCTGATCGGGACAGTCTGATCGCCTTTCACCTGCTCTCCAACAGCGAAGGGGAGGATAACGCCGCCTACAAAGAGTATATCAAAGAGCTCGGTCTGCCTCTGCCTGCCGATCCTTCTCCGCTGGGGTTTTCGCCCTTGCTGGATCGGATCGATATCGCGGGGCATTACGACGCAGCTTTAGTCTTTATCGCCGCATACGAGGTCATGCTCGAGGGGATCGATAAGGTTCGCTTTGCCGAAAAAGGGATCAGCTATCACGACAGTCCGTATGGGACGATGATCATCGGCAGCTATGCCAACGACCGCTACACCAAAGGCAAGGATCCCCGTCGCAACCAGCCCTGTCTGGTGATCGATCCCGGTGGGGACGATATCTATGAGTTGGAGTTCCGCAGCTCGACCAAGCAAGCATTTTTCCTGACCCTTGACCTCAAGGGTGATGACATATACCGCAACGAACGTATCGGCGGTCTGTTCAGCGTTATGGGCGGACTCGGGATCGGGATGGATCTCGCAGGGAACGACACCTACCTGGGCGGAGACATGAGCTTCAGCGCGTTCTCCGGGGTGAATATCCACGTTGACAGCGCCGGAGACGATATCTACAAAGGCGGGTCTTTCTGCCAGGGATCGGCTTTCTTTGGCGCGTCTCTGCTCATCGATGAGGACGGGGACGACCAGTATATCGCCGCGACAACCTCTCAGGGCTTCGGCTGCACCAGAGGTTTTGGCGGGATCATCGAGCTTGGTGGAAGCGACCGCTATCTCCTGGGAGCAAAATATACTCACGCGCCGCTCATGCCAAATGACTACCGCAGTATGGGACAGGGCATGGGATTTGGCTATCGTTCGGACTTTGCCGGAGGAACGGGGATGATCTACGACCGATCCGGCAATGACAAATACATCGGCGGTGTCTATGCTCAAGGGGTCGGATACTGGTTTGCCACCGGCATCCTGATCGATGAGAAGGGAAATGACGTGTATAATGCCGTGTATTACCCACAGGGTTCCGGGATCCACCTTGCCAATGGCTATCTCTATGATGGTGAAGGCGATGATGCGTATTATACCCGCAATGGACCGGGACAAGGGGCAGGACACGACTGGGCGCTGGGGATCCTTCTGGATAAGTCCGGAGACGATGCCTACAGCATACCCGGTGGGAATGGTCTGGGGCTGAATAACTCCGTCGGGATCTTTGTCGATTCCAAGGGGAACGACCGCTATGAACGGCAGAATCCCAGCTCTTATGGCTTTGGCTCCTTTTCCCGCTCTGCCGGGTCACTGGGGCTCTTTCTCGATACTTCGGGAAAGGACACCTATCCCGACAGTCTCTTTGCCAATAACAAAACCTGGCAGAGAGGTTCATACGGCTTTGGGCGCGATCTCGATCTGTATCAGGAAACTCAGACTGCCGTCGAAGCCCTTGCCGAATCCGCCGCGCTGGTCGATAGCCTTGCGCCGATCTCCGAAGTTTTTTCCGCTGCCTCGGAATGGGAGGTCGGATCTGCCGTCAAGCGCGTCCGCGCTGCCAGAGAACTGATGATCAAGCGTCAGGCTGAGGCGATCGACTATATCCTCGCCAATAAGCTGGACAGTGATTCCGGGCTGGAATTCCGGGCTTTGGAAGAGCTGATCGACAACTCCGTGGATTTTAAGACACGTCTCTTCCCTTATATCACCGGTGAGGATAGTCTCAAGGCAAAGAATGCCATGTCCCTGATCGCCGGAACCGGAGATTCGCTTTTGATCGACCCCTTGCTACAGCTTTTATCTGCAAAGAAATACATCACGGCTTGCCTCTCCTGCCTCGGCTGGGTCAAGAGCGCGGAAGCCGTCCGTGTCCTCAGCGAGTATATCGACCATCCCTCGGAAAGGTATCGCTATATCACCGCCAGAAGCTTGTCATACCTCAAAATGCCGGAAGCATTCGCCCTGCTCAAAGAGATGCAGGATGACCGGTCATTCCTGGTGCAAAGCCTCTTGTGCAGTATTCCGGAGCTAAAACAATGACCGAAGCAAAGACTACTTTTATCACTTATCTGGAACAACTCGGGATCGGCGAAACAAAGCCGGTTATCCGCCAGTTTGAGCATTATCAACAGCTTCTCGTCCGCATCAACGAGAATATAAACCTGATCTCCCGCAAGATGCCTGCTGATGCCTATTGGACACAGCATTTTCTTGACAGCATAACTATCATGGAATGTTTGGATTTATCCGGTGCGAAGGTGCTGGATTTTGGCAGTGGTGGAGGCTTGCCGGGAATACCGCTGAAGCTCTGCGTTCCCAGCGTGGACATGACGCTTCTGGATTCCATCGGCAAGAAGGTCCGAGCCCTGCAGGAAATGATCACCGAACTGAAGCTGAGTGAGACCACGGCGGTCTGCAACCGGCTGGAGGATTACGCGGCGCTGGCTCGGAGACCGAGCTATGACCTCATCCTTTGCCGGGCAGTGGCGATGGAAGAACGTTATGTATATCCCCTGCGGAAGCTCTTGAAACCGCGGGGAAAGGTCATCTTCTATAAAGCCCAGAACACCGAGGATATCCGGGATTATTCCCCGGAACTCCTGCATGAAAGGCAGGACGACGTCCTCGGAACCAGACGCATATTCGCCGTCGCCAGAGACGCGCTCAAAGACTGATAAACATTTTAAGGACATACCGTTAAGGAACTAAATGGCAAGAGTTATTACTATCGTGAACCAAAAGGGCGGAGTCGGCAAGACGACCTCCGCGGTGAACCTTGCAGCCGCGCTTGCGGTTTTGGAGAAGAAGACTCTCCTGATCGACCTCGATCCTCAGGGGAACGCCACCAGCGGAGTGGGCTTGGACAAGGAAAAGGTCGAATTGCAGGTCTATGACGCCTTGATCCAGAGGGTCCCGATCGCTCAGACCGTGCTCCCGACCGAGACGGCAAACCTATTCTGCATCCCCGGGAATATCAATCTCACCGGGGCAGAGATCGAGCTGGTGCATGAGTTTGCGCGGGAACAGAAGCTCAAGGAAGCGATCCAGCCTATCCTGGGTGACTATGACTATATCCTGATCGACTGCCCGCCTTCGCTCGGATTGCTTACCGTCAATGCCATGACCGCCAGCACGGACGTGCTCGTCCCCATCCAATGCGAATACTATGCTCTGGAAGGGGTTAGCCAGTTGCTTACCACCATCCGTCTGATCCAGAAGAATCTGAATCCGGGGCTGAATATCATCGGCGTCCTGCTCACCATGTTTGACAAACGGGTCAATCTCAGCCTCCAGGTCGCCAAGGAAGTCCATCGCTATTTCAAGGAAAAGGTCTTCCGGACGATCATTCCCCGCAATATCAAGCTCACCGAAGCGCCAAGCTTTGGTAAACCGATCTTTCTTTATGACATCCGCTCCCCGGGAGCTATGGGATACCTCAATCTCGCCACTGAACTCATAGATCGCTGTTCTAAGTGAGGAAACGATGAACGAACGCCTTGGACGCGGGCTTGGAGCCCTGATCCCCGAAAGTAATGACCTGAACAAGCCGGTCTCCGGTCTCAGCACCCTGCCGATCGAGCAGATAAAGCCGAATAAATATCAACCCCGGAAGATCTTTGACCCGGAAAAGCTCGCCGAACTCGCGGAGTCCATCCGCGTGAACGGGATCATCCAACCGCTTATCGTCACCAAGACCGCTGCTTCCGAGTATGAACTCATCGCCGGAGAACGCAGGCTTCAGGCAGCGACCCTTGCAGGGATGGACATGGTTCCCGTCGTCATCCGCTCTGTATCCAAGAAGGAACAGCTTCAGCTGGCGATCATCGAGAACGTCCAGCGCGAGGATCTCAACCCGATGGAAGAAGCTCTCGCCTATCGCGTCCTCGCCGATGACTTTGCCCTTACGCACAAAGAGATCGCCGAGATCATGGGCAAGGAACGCACGACTATCTCAAACAGCATTCGGTTGCTGAACCTCCCGGATGAGGTCAAAGCTCTGATCTCCGAAGGCAAGCTCTCTCCCGGGCACGGTCGAGCCATTCTCAGCCTTGAGCCTGAGCATCAGGAATCCTTCGCCGGCTTTATCCTGAAGTATAACCTTACCGTGCGTCAGGCAGAGGACAAAGCCAAGACCTGGAGTGATCAGCCGGAGAAAACACCTGCCAAACCCCTGCCCAAGCCGGTACAGATCCGTGAATTGGAACGCGAGATCCGTTCATCGCTCAATATCCGCGCCACGATCAAGGACGATCAGGGTAAAGGGAAGATAACTCTGGAGTATCGCTCCGAAGCAGATCTGGAAAGGATCAAAGCACTGCTGCTGCGTGGATAGAGCGTCCGATGCCCTCTCGCTTCTGCTCATCGTCTCGTCTTTTTTTGACTGATACGTATTTTTTATTTGCCAAGGGTTGTAAGCCGGTTATATTGTCATCAGCCTACAGACCCTACATAGAATGCCCTCCGAGTCGTGGGGACACCGCCCGGTGCTCCCCACGGTTTTTTTATCCCCATTATTAGGAGTCACAAATGGACATCGAAAACAAAGTTAAGCAGGCACTACTCGATCATGACAACGGCTTTAACTGCGCTCAATCCGTCATCCGGCAATTTGCGGAGGACTTTGGGCTGCTCAAGGAGACCGCGACGCTCATTGCATCCGGATTTGGCGGGGGAATGAGCTGTGGCAAGACCTGCGGCGCATTAACAGGAGCGATCATGGTTCTGGGGCTGGCTACGGGCTACTTCAACCCGGAAGATCTGGAGCTCAAGGATCGCCACAAATCCTTGGTCGCAAGCTTCATCAATGAGTTCGACGCTGCTCACGGGAACATCAACTGTTACGACCTCATTGGACTCGATCTCTCTATTCCCGGCAATCGCGACAAAGCCATCGAGCAGGGTCTTTTCGACGCCCGTTGCCCAAACTACATCGCGCATTGCGTTCTCGGTGTGGACAAAATCATCAAGGAACACTCGTGAACCCCCGAGACTTCTTTGCCAAGCCGAAGCTGATCGGGATGGTGCATCTGCTGGCATTGCCCGGAACTCCCGCGTATGGCGGAGACGTCCGCGCTATCGCAGCACAAGCCATCGCGGAAGCATCCCTGTATCAGGAACTGGGGCTGGACGCCATCATCCTCGAGAATATGCACGACATCCCCTATCTAAACCGTGAGGTCGGCCCGGAGATCGTCAGTAGCTTTGCCGCGATCGCCACGCTCGTTCGTCAGGCGATCTCCCTGCCCATCGGCATCCAGATCCTTGCCGGAGCCAATCAAGCCGCGCTCGCGGTTGCTCAGGCTGCCGAGTTGGACTTTATCCGCGCGGAAGGCTTTGTTTTTGGGCACTTGGCGGACGAAGGATACATGGACAGCGATGCCGGGAGTCTCCTGCGCTATAGGCGCGCTATCGGCGCTGAGAACATTGCAGTCTTCACCGATATTAAGAAGAAGCACTCTTCTCACGCGATCAGTGCGGATGTCAGCATCGGTGAGACAGCCTCCGCGGCAGAGTTCTTCCGTGCGGACGGATTGATCGTGACAGGCTCCTCCACCGGAAAGGAAGCAAGCATTGGCGACCTTGAAGCCGTTCGAGTAGCGTCAAGCTTACCCCTGCTGATCGGGAGCGGACTGACCCCGCAGAACCTCCACGCCTATCTCCCCTATGCCGACGGTTTCATCGTTGGCTCCTACTTCAAGCGAGACGGACTCTGGTCAAACGCCATAGACCCTGACCGGGTCAAAGCCTTCGTTCAGGCGTTCCACGCTTAGCCACAGACTCTCTTCCCTACTACCAACCCTTTTCTACGATTTCTCATCCCACAAAAAAAGCGCTCCTCACGGAGAGGAGCGCGCATATGAAGAATACTTGTCTTGTTAGTTATTTAGCCAGGACTGCGTTACGGGTCGAAACCTTGTTCCCGATCTTCACTTTGATCGTATAGAGACCGGAAGGGCTGCTCTGTCCGGTATTGGTTCTGCCATCCCAGACAAACTTGTAGTTCCCTCTTTCCAGTGAGCCGGGATAGACCGAGCGCACAAGCTGACCACGGACGTTGAACACTTCGATGCTGACCGTGGAGCGGTCTGTCACACCGTAAGTGACGCTCAGGGTCGGGTTGAAGGGATTGGGATAGACCTTATTGATCCCTGCGACCGGCGGAATAACCGGAGCACCGCCATTATCGTCGAGGTTATAGTTGAACGCCACGGGACCGTGGAACTCCGTGCTACCATCCATATTCAGGTTCGCGAGCCAATAGTAATACGTTCCCGCACTGAGGAGCTCGGAGTCGGTGAAGACGTAGCTCTGCATCTGGGAGGTGTTGGTCGCGGGGATGAAGGCGTTCAGACGTTCCGCAGAAACGAGCTGGTCGTTCGTACCGCGATAGATATTGAAGCCGGAGACGCTGGTCTCGGATTGGGTGACCCACATCAGTTGGACGTAGTTATTGACCGAGAGCGTAGCCGTAAAGGAAGAGAGCTCGACCGGCAAGGTCTCGTCCGCGGGAGTCACGGCGTACTGACCACCGACGTCATACTTAGCGCCGAGATTGGTCGTAAAGCTGACCATCATTCTTGTTCCACCGTCTGCGACAGGCGCGCCGACCGTTGCGACTTCCGTCCAGTCCGTTCCGACGTATTTCCAGATCTTTGATCCGGCGGTGAAGTCCAGCCCTGTTCCCTGGGAGTTGTCCCAGTGCAGGTAGATAGTGACCGATCCGCTGGCGGAGCCGGTGAACGTCCATTTGCGTTGGACGGCATTCCCATAGGCAGGTCCTTCGACGTAGGTCTCGGGTGTGAAGGCAGTGACCGTCGAGGTACCGCTAACGCTCACGTATTTGAAGGGGAAGAACATGCGATAGTTATTCGGTTGGAGCCGGGCATTGTTCTGCGTCGAGAAGGTCTCGTTCACGTTGATGTTTCCGGCAAGGTCAAACTCCGTATTGGTGGAGTTCAGGATCAGGTTTTGATACGTAAAGGGAGTGGGAAGAGTCACGTCGTTGGTATATTCGATCGTAGAGCCGATAGCCTGCGTAAAGGTCGTGGTCGTGATCGGGCTGGAGACCGTCGAGATGATGAAGTCGTTGTTGATCGCCGTTCCTGTTCCGCTGATCGTATATGATCCCATATTGAAGGTCTCGTTGTTCGTGAACGTCCCGGAATAGGAGCTCTTGGATCCGTTCAGGCTCAGCCCGGACGTGCTCGTATTGTTATTGGTGACGTTGATCGAAAGTGTGGAGGGCCATTCGATACCGACAGTCTGCGCAGCGGTTCCGTTATAGACAAGCGATGCTCCCGTTCCATAAGTAAGCGTATTGGCTCCCATGGAAAGAGCTCCGGCGGTCATGGTAAGCTGTCCGTTCACTGTCAGGTTGTTCGAAGAAGTAAGCCCCGAAGCGTTATTGATGATCAGGTTTTGCACCGAGGAGGCAAAGCCTGTACCCGTCGTCTGAGCCGTAGAGCCGTTGAAGGTGACGGTTGAGCTCGTTCCGCAAGTCATGGTCGTGCCTGTGTTGACGATCGAGCCGGTCACGGTAAGACTGCCATTGACGGTCAAGTCCGTCCCGGTACCATTATTCAGCGTAAGGGTCTGACCGGAGGCGACGACAAGAGTTCCACCTGAATTGACGACAAGTTCATCAGCCGTGACGCTGGCAGCGATCGTGACGGTATGCCCGCTTTGGATCGTAGTCGTCAGAGCCGAAGTGGCTGTCGGCGCGCTGGATGCGGCATACCAGGTGACGTTATCCGCCGAATACTGCCAAGTAGAAGGAGAAGCCCAGTTCCCCGAGGTGACAGAGCGATAGTAGACGGGACCTGAAGGATTGATGGAAATATCGTCCAGATATAGCTGAGTTCCACCGCCCTGAACAAACGAAAAGCGGATATAAACATTGGTCACAGTAAAAGTATAATTATATGTTTCCCACGTAGCATTCCCGATGTTCCCACCGCGAAATCTCTCTGTCCAAGTGACTCCGTCCGGGCTCGTCTCGATCAGAGTACGGGCATTACCGGTATTGCCTTTGTATGCATACCAGGTCATTGCACCGGGATTGGGTAAGAGCGGGGTTATCAGATGATCCCCGACGTTGACGTAATAGGCAGAGTATGTCCCGCCATGCACGTAAGTCGTGCTTTGAGTAGCCCCGACACCGGTCCAGCCGGTAGGCGGAACTGCTCCCTCAAAACCTTCGGTGAACGTCTGCGCAAAGACGAAACCTATTGCAAAGCACAATAGAAATAGTAGTCCAATTCGTTTCATAATGTATTCTCCACATGACAAAGTTCGGCGATACACAAAGACAGACCTACGCTATAAGGGCGTAAACAGGATTTGTGATCACTCTCTTGTTAACGTCATTCGTATGCCGAATTGCAGTTTTTCGTGGTAGAACTCAGCACACAACCGATAAGCTATGCAGGAATGGCTATCGTGTCAAGTCAAAAATACTTCACAATAACGGCTTACGGGGCTGACTATGTGGAACTGTGGACGGATATCCACATTTTCTCTCCCAAAACGGGTGATCGTCACGTTCTTGATGATTGAAAAGTCACTACTTATACTATGTTGAAGCGGAAATACACGAAAACGGTAAAAAAGACAGGCAGTTATGTTATCGAAATCTATCAACAGATCAAAGATTCACAAGCTAATCCCGGCTGTCGGGTAATTATGGAGCGCGTGGGACTTGATCGACTATTTCTCGGAACGATGCATCAAGCAGCTTTGGTTCTGAGCTCTGCGACCCTGCTCAAACTTGCTTCCGGAGGGGCAGACTAAGCAGATACAGCGCGAATTCAAAGAGCACGATGGTTGCGCCGGTAGGGAGATCCATCCACCATGACAGGGCAAAACCACCCAATGCCGAGAGGGTCGAGATCACGACACACAGGACGATCCTGCGAGGGAGGCGGTGACTCAGATTGGCAGCGATCACTGCAGGAAGGATGAGCTGAGCGCTGACGAGGATGATCCCCGCTGTTTTGAGGCTGATGACGATATTCGCAGCGAGCAAGACAAGAAAGATCCGGTTCACATGGGTGACCTTCACCCGGTAAACTCCGGCGATATCCATATTGTAGGTCAGGTAAAAGAGTTCCTTGTAATACGCGAGGACAAAAGCTATGTCGATCAGGATCAAGATCCCAAGCCGGATCAGATCGCCTTTATCGATAAGGAGCACATTACCAAAGAGGTAGCTGCTCAGGTCAAAGGTAAAGCCTTTCTTGAGCGAGATAAGGATGATCCCCAGCGCCATGGAGACGGAGAGGAAGATGGTGATGGTATTCGATTCGTCGAGTTGGTGCTTCTGGGAGAAATAGCCGATCGCAAGGCTGACTCCGGCGACGAAGACCATGCTGGTCAAGCTGAGATCCAGCCCTGCCAAGAGAGCCAGCGCGATCCCGGCAAAGGCTATATGTGAGAGTGCCTCGCCCATATAGGAGATCTTGCGCAGAGTCACGAAGGACGAAAAGATAGCCAATCCAGCCCCGGAGAAAAGAGCTCCCAGGAGGGCAACGATCATAAAGCTATAGCCAAACATATCAATATCCCTTTTCGATGAGCCGGACGCTCTCGCCAAAGGTCTTGTGGATGATCTCCGAAGAGAGCATCTCCGTCTCGGTATGGCAATGCAAGCGGCGGTTCAGACAGACAAGAAAGCTGCAATACTCTGTCAACGTATGCAGATCGTGCGAGATTGTGATGATCGTCTTGCCCTGTTTATTGAGCTTTTGGAGCAGACTAAAGAAGCCTTCGACGCCGACCCTGTCGATGCCCGCTTCAGGCTCATCGAGGATCAGATAGGGCGATTCGGTGACCAGAGCCCGAGCCAGAAGGACACGCTGGAATTCACCCCCGGAGAGGCTGCCAATGAGCTTCCCGGCAAGGTGTCCGATCCCTGTCTCTTCCAAGGCATGGAGAGCTTTTCCCCGCTCCGTCTTACCGATCCGGTGAAACAGCCCCAGTTCTCCGACCAAGCCCATCAGAACGATATCCAGCGCCGTTGCCGGAAATCGCCGATCATATTCTTCCCGCTGAGGCAGATAGCCGATGGAATGTTCTTTGAGCCAGCTCAGATGCGGGATACCGTCGATACTGATGCTCCCGCTCTGCTTCTCGATCAAGCCCAGCAAGAGCTTGATCAGGGTAGATTTTCCCGCGCCGTTGGGTCCGATGATGGCGGCAAACTCCCCATCTGAGATCTGCAGGTTTATATTCTCAAGGATCTCTTTGCCGTTGATGCTATAGTTCAGGTCTTTGATCTCGATCATCTTTGGCTGCTCATCCCCTGTTTCATGGCTGACCAGTTCTTGCTGATCAGATCGACGCTTCCATCCGGAGCCAGGCTTTGCCCCAGCGGATCAAGGGTCAGGATCTTGAGCCGGAACTCTCCGGCGAGGATCTCTGCTGACTTGCGGCTCATCTGAGGTTCGACGTAGATCGCCGTGATCCCTTTTTCCTTGATCTTGGCGCCGAGGTCATTCAGTTCCCGCGGACCGGGTTCTTTCCCGGGAGAGCTTTGCACCGTTTCCGGACGGTCCATTTGGTAATCCCGGAAAAAGTAGGCAAAGCTGTTGTGATAGGTGATGATATTGGTATGTGATAATTGGGTGCGTTCACGGGTGATCCTGAAGTCCAGATCGGTCAGAGCTTTGATCAGTCTATCGCTTCTGGCGGAGATGGAATCCGCATAGGCGGGGAACTTGTCTCTCAGCACAGGCTTGAGTGCATTCGCCATCAGGATAAGGTTTTTGGGCGAGGTCCAGATGTGAGGGTCTTGCTCATGGTGATGCCCGGCTTCGTGCTCGATCTTAGCCTCATGCCCGGTGGGATGGTCATCGCCGGCATGTTCCCCGTCATCATCTCCCAGAGGAGTGATCTTGGCAAGCTCCGCCAGAACGATGGTCTTATCCTTGTGCAGGGCGAGAGTCTTGGCGATGACGTTCTCCAGATCCAGCCCGTTTACGACGATCAAGTCCGCATTGTCCACCGCTTTGAGATCGGAAGGAACGGGTGACCAAGTATGCGGGGAGGAATTCGCCGGGATGATGCTTTTCACCTCAATATCGGTGCCAACCATGTCCCGGATCAGCAGTTCATAGGGATAGACCGAAGTCAGGATCAGAGCCTTTGTTTGGGGTGTTCTATCACAAGCTGTAATGCTGAGCAGCATCAGTATGACCAATATCCAAACCATCAAGTGGTATTTCATTTTCCTTATCCTTGTTCCTGCCTTGCCAATTGTGATCCCGGGTATCCCGGGGCATCTTTCCGGTATCATATCGGCATCATATCGGCAAAACACCCGATATGATGCCGGTATGATACCGATATGATCCTCGTATGAGCCCGTATCCGCCGTAGGAAAGCAGGCAATGGGCGGCGAACGGGGCGAGAGCTGCAAACCTCATCCCGGGAAGGGGTGCTTTTTTTAGCACCCTTCCCGGATAAGAGATCTATGTTTATTCCATGTTCTTTATGAGAGTAGTGAGCAGACGAACCCCGACACCGGTCGCGCCGTAGCTGTAGATCCCGGACTCGCGATCTTTGAGCGCGGTTCCGGCGATATCGATATGGATCCAGGGTTTATCGGCAATGAATTCGCGGATGAAGAGTCCGGCGGTAATGCAGCCGGCAAAGGCTCCACCCACGTTCTTCAGATCTGCGACTTCGCTCTTGAGCAGTTCCTTGTAATCGTCATGCGCCGGCATCTGCCAGACGAGTTCACCGGTGAAATCCGATGCAGACTTTAGCTGGGCAAACCATTCCTCGTTATTGGTCAGCACTGCCGAGAAGCTGGTTCCCAGAGCTCCGACCGCTGCTCCGGTGAGCGTAGCGATATCGACGATCCGATCGACACCTTCACGATCGATCGCATAGTGGATCGCATCGACGAGGGTCAGGCGACCTTCAGCGTCGGTATTGATGACTTCGATGGTCTTGCCGCTCATGGCGCGAATGATGTCCCCGGGACGGTAGGCATCGCCGGAGATCATGTTCTCGCAAGCAGCGATGATCGCGACGACATTGACCTTGAGCTTGAGCGAGGCAATTGCAGCCATCGCGCCGATGACCGCCGCAGCTCCGCCCATATCGTTCTTCATGTTGACCATGCCCTGAGGGGTCTTGATGCAATAACCGCCGCTGTCGTAGGTCAAGCCCTTTCCGATCAGCCCGATGGTCTCGCTCTTGTGGTCTGAATTGCCGTTGTAGCGCATGATGATGAGCTTCGGCTCGTGCTTTGAACCTCTGGCAACCGCGAGGAATGCGTCCATCTTGATCCGGCGAAGCTTGTCCGCGGAGTGGATATCGATCGAGAAGCCATATTGCAGCGCAGCCTTTTTCGCGGCTTCGGCAAGGGTTTCGGGATAGATCACATTGGCGGGTTCATTGACCAGGTCACGGGCGAGGATCGTGGATTCGGCAAAGATCCTGCCTTCGAGGATCCCTTTGTTTATATGGCGGGTATTTTTGGTATTCAGAACAAAGTGGATCGTCTCCAGATGGGACGACCTGTCGTCGCTGAGATACTTGTCAAAGCGATAGGCGGTCAGGAGTGCCGCTTCAGCCAGCGCGTGCCCAAAGGCAACGTCGGAGATCGGAATGACAAAGCCGAGAAAGAGAAAAACCTGGCGGGATTGCATCTTGATCGCCATCCGCAGGGCATTGGCAAAGAGGTTGCGGAGCTTGTCCACCGTCAGAACCTCCGTGTCCCCTGCGCCGCAGACGATCACCTTGGTATTGTGCTTGGCGCAGATATGGTGAAAACTCTTGAGTTTACCATATTCAAAGCTCATGTCTTCATTCTTGACGAAAGCGGAAATGGAGCTTCCCAGATCTGTGGGGATATACTCCATCTCTTCGATCATTCCGCCGGTCTGATGCATGATCAGCACGGTATCCATAAATTCGGGCAATTTCCTTATAACGTCGATCTTCATAACGACTCCTTATATTGTATATTATCTATTAAAAATCTTCGGAAAGACTGAGAAAATAGGTGGGTTTGGAGCTGGTTCGCAGATTAGTCATCCACGAAACGTCCATCTTGAGAACAATATAGCCGAGGTTGATCCGGGGACCAAAACCATAGCCGAGATAGATATCTTCGAGCTCTCCGTCGCTCATCCCGTGAAAATCCTTCGCCTTGTCCCAGACGCTACCCGCTTCCATGAACATCGCGCCGCGGATATTGCCCAGCGCGAGAGGAACGGGGAAGGCGAGCTTGACGTAGTCGAAGAAGGGGAAACGGATCTCCGAGCTGAAGATCAGCTTCTTTTCTCCGCTGAGGTCGCCGTCATAAGCCCGGATGCCGTAGTAACCACCCAGGTCAAAACGCTGGGGATTGCTGCCGGTGCTGACTGCGCCGATCAGGCGATTGGCAAAGGAATATCTCTTGGAGAATAGGTTGTAGGTGCGGATATCCAGATAGTTCGTAAAGTAATCCATATCTGAGCCGGCAAAGCTCTTGCGGATGGTGTACATCCCTCTCCAGCCGACCAGCGGACCCGTCGAGCCATACAGGGCATTGTCATGCACGACGGTAAAGCCGGGAGTATAGACCCAGCCGGAGGTCTTGGGATAGGCGCTGCCCAGGGGATACTCATCCTCGTGCCAGCTACCTTCGATATAGCTGGGATCCCATTCCCAGGAATCGATATGATATTCGCCCTGATAGAGCCGCTGGTCAAATTCCAGCCGCCAGAAGCGGTTCAAGGGATAGCGCAGCAGTGTGTAGAGCCCGGTTTCTCGTTTTCTTACCCGGAAATAGTCATCCTCCGGGTTTGAAGTGAGTTCGCGGTAATAGGCTTCGTCAAAGATGTTGTAAACGCCGATCCCGTAATCCATGCGCTGCTTGAGATAGAGATAGGTCAAAAGCAGGTTCGAATCCCGCAGTTTCCCCGCGACACCGAGATCTATCCCGATGCCGTGATTGCCCATGAGGTCAGACATCTCAAGCTGGAGATAGCCGATCGCTCCGATCGAGGAGGAATATGCCATTCCGCCCCAGAAGCTGTCCAGATGGAACTTTGGTCTGTATTTGCGGGAAACGGGCTTGATGCCGATGGAATCCGGCTTGGCATCCCAGCGGTAGTCCATCACGGACTGAAGCGAATCCTCCGGGCTATACTGCAGTTCACCGAAGAAGGGACGCCGGGGATCGGGGCGATAGGATGACTTTGGCTTGGGGATCTTGACGCGATCGCGCTTGCCATAATAGTCCAGCCGATCAAGGGGAATTGCAGAGAAGAAAGCTGAGTCCGGGGTCACGCTCTTTGGCGCGGCATAGGGCGTGGGTTCGAGGTCCCGAAGAGGGCTGTCCCCAAAATAGATGTTCCATGCACCCTTAAAATAGATCGAAAGCAGGATATATTCATTTTCGGGAGAGAGATCGGCGGAATAGACACCGGAAAGGGTCTTGGTCAGCAAGGTCTTGGTTTGATCCGCGGTATCGATCATCTCCATGTTGCTGATCCCGTCCCGCTCCGCGAGATAGATCAACTTCTTGCCGGTCTTGTCCCAGATGGGCTGACCGCAGTTGGTCTGTTCCTGAGTGTATTGGATGATGCTCTTGTCCTCAAGGTTCATGCCCATGATCTCAAAGGTCAGTCCGTCGAAGAATCCCGTTTGCGCGGAATTGATATCTCTTTGGGAGGCGAATGCTATGGTAGTGCCGTCGGGAGAGAAACGGGGTTGCTTGTCGTCCCACTTGTCATTCGTCAGTTGAGTGACGAAGCCGGATTCGATATCATAGAGAAAGAGATCGCTCTGCATTCCGCTCTGTCCGGCGACTACGATCTGCTTGCCATCCGGAGAGACGTCCAACTCAAAGATCGAGGAGATCTGCGGGATGTTTATCTCGGCGGTCTGCTTTGCCGTATCCACATCGTAGATATAGATCCGGTCTCCCTCGGAGGTCTTGGCTGCGAAGCAGATCCGCTGACCATCGGGGAACCAGGCAAGGCTGCTGCGAAAATAGTAAAACTCCTCCATCGAAGCGGTGGCTTCACCCAGAATGATGCGTTTGGGCGGGGTCAGACCATGCGTCCCGGCAAGCCAAACGCTGAAGCGGGCACCTTGATCGGAGAAATAGACATAGCGCGAGCCATCCGGGGAGAAACGCGGCTTGATATTGAAGTATGATCCGTCCTTCTCATTCACGGTTCGGCGTTCATAGGCTTCGGTCGGGATGGTATTGGTCGCCAGGGTCGGGATGTAGTCCCGCTTGAGCTGGTATTTCCAGCGTGCCTGGAGATCCTTGAACTCCATGCCAAAGACCTTTTTGCTGGCATCATCGACTTCCGGAAGGGAACGCACGGCGTAGAAGAACTCACCGACCTTCGCCTTGCCGTAGGTCTTGGCGATGAAGGTCAAAAAGGACTCGCCCAGACGATAGGCGAGATACCCGTCCACCATCTCCAGATCCTCGATCCCGTCATTGAGCACCATGTCCAGGATGAACATGTTGTTATAAGCGTCTTCACCGCCGATCGAGAGATACTCAGGCAAACCTTCGGAGAACCAGAAGGGAAAGCCCGTGGGACGCAGGGAACTCAGGGCATTGGTCAGGCGGTTGTCCAGTCCGTTGGTATAAGCATGGGTGAGCTCGTGGGTCATCAGCTCTTCCAAGCGGCGATAGTCTCCCTCAAAGGGGATGACGACGCGATTCTTCAGGCTTTCGGTAAAGCCTCCAACCCCTTCTGAAAGGAGCGGATAGATAATGTTTGTAGTCTGAAACTCGCTCTTGGTGGGGTAGAATATGATCGGGATGCGGGAGGTCACCGGATATTTCAGGTTATCCTTGATGTAATAATACCTTTCTTCCGCCATCAGTGCTGCCAGTCGTCCGAATTCCGGCTGATCTGCAGGATAGTAGATATCAAAATGCAGGGTCTCGATATAGGACCAGTCGGTCTGACGATAGTTCACCTTGTTCTGACCGAAGGTATAGGCGGAGATCGAACCGCAAAGGAGGAGCAATAGGACGACGGAGAAGAGACGTAGCTTGGTCATATATCCTCAAAACAGGCTAAATTTGATGTATTTCCTGGGGTGCTCCCGGACGTCCCGGATGAGCAGATCCAGATTGTTGACCGAAGTCATGAGCCGAGTGTATAGCTCGTCATCGGTGAGCATCTTTCCGGCGCTACCTTTGCCGGAATTGAGCGTGTCCACCGTGTTATGCAGCTTGGCTGAGAGCGTCTGCAGACTGTCAAGGGTCTGCTCCACCCCGGCAAGAGCCCGGGGAGCTTCGGAGATCACAGTCTCGATATTGGCGGAGTTGCTTTTGACGACGCTATTCAGCCCGGAAGTGAGCTCGTCCACCCGGTTGATCGTCCGGGTAAGCTCATCCCGCAGCCCACCGGCAATGCCGTCCACGCTGCGAACAGCCTTCCCGGCATCGTCCATCAGGCGTTCAGACCTCGTCAGAAGCCCGTTTTCCTTGCGCACATCGGCTACGAGGAGCATCAGTTCATCCGCAGCTCGCGATGCTTTGGTCATTATCGTCATGATCCCGGCAGGCGCTTCGCCGTTCTGCACCTTGCTCAGGTCCAGCATCTGAGGCGAATCTCCGGGGCTAATGTTCAGCGCTTTGCCACCCATCAGGCTGCTGTCGCTGACGAAAAAGAGACTTCCGGAAGGGATCCGGGTCTCCCGGCTGATCGAGCCGGTGACGAGAACTTCGTTCCCCGTTATCTCAAGGGATTTGACCCTGCCTACTTCCATACCCCGATACATGATCTTGTCGCCGATCTCCAGTCCCATAACGTCCGGGAACCTTACCCGGATGGTTTGTTGCGACTTCAGGTTCATTCTCCCGGAGAGCCAAAGGTAACCGGTGATCAGGGCGATAAAGATGATCAGGGTCAGGATCCCGACCTTGAGATGAGTTTTATGCATGTTGGGGTAGAACCGGGTCACTGGGTCTCCTTTTAAGTCTTTAGCTGCTTCTTTTCGGCAGCAGGAAAGAGAATGTTATTCAAGATCAGGCGGTATCCAGGCGAGTTTTTGTACAAGTCGAGGATGGTCTCCGGATCGCCGATCTTGTGCTGATAATCTTCCGGGTCATGTCCGCCATAGAAGGTGAAAGTCCCTTTGCCGAGATTCCCGTGCAGGTATTTCACTTCGTTCGCTCCGGGAACTTCCGCGAGGATGATCACGCTTTTCTTGACCTTGTCCTTGAAGAAGGAAGTCGTCTGCCCCAGGAAGCCGTCGATGGCATTAACGTGGCACTGGGTAAGCATCGTGGGAACGGGGTCATACTTTGCCGAGAAGTCAAAGATCTGAAAGTAATCCGCCTCGGCACCGCGCAGACGGGAGTAGTCACTGGCATCTATATCGGAGAATTCGTATTCGTAAGGGTTGGTCTTCAGGTGAAAGTCTGTAAACGCGAAGCAGCGGTCAAAGTCGAGCTTGGACTGATATTGGGGGTCGATCCCGTCACCATCCAGCGCCGCATCGACGATATCCAGATCATGCGCTGCGAGAGCGATGTCTATCGTATCCGTCGCGCCGCACATGGCAAAGAGGAATCCACCTCCCTCGACGAAGTTCCGGATCTTCTCCGCGACTGCGTGCTTCAGCTCCCAAACCTTATTATATCCGAGTCTGGAAGCCATTTCGCTATTAACGCGAACGTCGTTCTGATACCAGGGCATCTGGCGGTAGGAACCGTAGAACTTACCGTATTGCCCGGTGAAGTCTTCGTGATGAAGATGGAGCCAGTCGTAGTCATTGAGCTTGCCTTGCAGGACTTCCTCGTCCCACAAACGGTCATAGTCTATCTCGGCATACTCCAGCGCCAGGGTCACGGCATCATCCCAGGGCAACGTGTTAGGCGGGATATAGACCGCGATCTTGGGTTCCTTTTCCAGCACCACAGACTCCATGTTCGCTTCCTGGATCTCGGTCAGGATCGCGGCGACCTGCCCGGAAGAGACGCTTTCATAGCGAACCCCACGGATGTTGCACATGGCGACGACGGCTTCGGACTCCGGGATGAGGAAGCTTCCGCCCCGGTAGTTCAGTAGCCAGCGCACGGTCGTCTGCTCCTTGAGCGCATCAAAGGCGACGCCGTATGCTTTGAGGTGGTTTGTCTGGCTCAGGTCCATCGGGATCAGGATCTCTGCCGAGAGCCATCCCACCATCAGGAAAAGTAGGGAGATAAATGCTTTCTTCACTATCCCTGTTCCCTCAGATACTCCAGAATGGTCTCTTTGCCGTTATCGGGATTGTCAAACCAATACTCCTTTGCCATTTTCATGAGTTTTCCCAGCCGGGTGTTATCCAGCTGTCCAAAGTAGTCGATCAGCTCTTGTGGTGTCAAGCTAAATTTCTTCTCCGAGAGGATCTCCAGCTTTCGCTGCTGTTCCGGCTGGATACAATCCATGATCCCGCTGTCCAGAAGCAAGCCAAAGCCCCGCGTCACAGCCATGCCCTCAGGCTCGTTGCGGTTCCCCAGATGCGGACTGGGACTGCTGACCATGATGCGGGCGAATTCCCCCGTGATCTGCGCCTGACTCAGGGTACTGATCACAGGAGCGCAGGCAAGCAGCGCTTCCCAAGTCTCCGGGGCTATTTCGAAGTCCAGCGCCGCAGCAAAGCGGATCGCCCGGAGCATCCGCAAGGGATCCTCGATAAACACCAGCCGGGGGTTGCCGATAGTGCGCACTACTTCATCGTGCAGGTCTTTCAGCCCCATCCCCGAGACGTCCATCAGGCTTCCACCGCTGACGCTGAGAAGAAGAGAGTTGATCGTAAAGTCGCGCCGCAGCACGTCCTCTTTGAGAGAAGCATACTCGACCCTGGGATTGCGGTCTCCCGGTTTGTAAAGCTCGCGTCTGGTCATGACGAAGTCCAGATGTGTGCCCAGGTATTCGATGGAGGCAGTGCCGAACTTCGGATGGGTGATGAGGTTTGCTGCCGGCAGGCTCGTATGCAGGAACTGAGCCAGGCGGATCCCGCCATCAGGAAGCTCCACGGTGATGTCGAACTCCTGCGACTGGCGATGGATGAGCAGGTCACGCACCGCTCCCCCGACGAAATACGCTTTCCCGGCGAACTCCGTCCCTTCGATCGCTTCCGCGAGATTGATACGCAATTGGTGTATGGTCATCAGCTTATAATCTCCCCGATCACCGCGTTTGAGATGAAAAGCGCCGAATCCGTCAGGCGCATATATCCATCCTCGATCCGCAGTAATCCCAGCCGGATAAGGCGTTCCGTCACGGCTTGTTTCTCTCGTGCAATATCTCTACCAAACCGGCGTTTAAAATCTTCAAGTTCTATGCCTTGCAACAGCCTCAAGCCCATCATGAGATAGTCCTCTGCCTGATGTTCTCCCGTTTCCGGATCAGGTATGATCCCGCCTTGCTCGACCATCAGCCGGTATGCTCCGATATCCGCAGGATTGGTATATCTCTTACCCCGCAAATATCCCGCAGCCGAGGCTCCCAAGCCCAGATAGTCATCGCTCTTCCAGTAGTGCAGATTGTGCCGGGACTCGTACCCCGGCTGAGCAAAGTTCGAGATCTCATACTGAATATACCCCGCTGCCTTGAGTTTCCCGCAGATAAACTCATACTCATCGGCACAGAGATCCTCATCCTGCTGGTCTCCCTGCTCACTCGCATCCAGCGTCAGCAGATAAGCTGAGATGTGCTTCGGCTCAAGCTCCAGATACCTATCCAAAACGTAATCCAGATCGGAGATCCGGGAGCCGGGTAATCCATACATCAAGTCTAAGGAAAAATTAGCATATCCGGCGTCTTTGACAAGCCGTAATTTCTCAGGGATCTGTTCTGCCCGGTGTTTACGGCTCAGCCAGACGAGTTCTGTGTCCAGCATGGACTGCAAGCCAATGGAGAGACGGTTCACCGCTGTTTGAGACAAGCCTTCAATAAAGCTCGGAGTGATCTGGAGCGGATTTACCTCGAGGGTGATCTCCGCATCTGCCCCAAAGCTAAAGGGAGAAAGGAGCCCGGCGATCTGAGAAGGTTCGAGCAAAGAGGGGGTTCCTCCCCCAAAATAGAGAGTGTCAGCCTGGGCAAGCTCCGGATATCGGCGCAGATACTCAGCCGTTTCAGCGGATACGAGCCGGATATATTCGCTGACCTCCGTTCTCCGATAAGGCACAGAGTAAAAGCTGCAATAGTGGCATTTACTCAGACAGAACGGAATGTGGAAATATACAGCTAACGGGCTTTGCGGAATATCCTGTTCCATCGGATATGGGGTATGTCATAGAGCTTGTTATACTCGATCCCCTTTGACCAGAATATCCAGGACGGGGTTCCGGTGATGTCGCTCCGTTCCAGAAATCCCCAATAGCGGCTATCCTCGCTGACGTCCCGGTTATCGCCCATAACGAAGTACTTCCCCTTGGGAACGACGATGGGGCCAAACCAATCCCGGTTGAAATTCACCAGACGCATGGTGTCGCACTTGGCTTCGACCTTGTAGGGCAGATACCAGGGGTTCTGCGCCACCCAATCGATAAAGTTCGGCGGCAGATGCTGCTCCTCGATCGAGGTGGGAGCAAGCGGGGGTAGCGGATTTGCTATGTCATAGCATTCATATCCGCGGGTAAACTCCTTGCCATTGATATAGACGATCTTGTCCTTGACGGAGATCGTATCCCCCGGCATCCCGATCACGCGCTTGACGATGTTCTTCCGGGCATAGTACGTGATATGCATGAAGGTCATGGGATACTTGGCAAAGGCTGTGGATTTATTCAGGTAAATAGGATGGAAGATCTTGATGAAGTTATCCTTGGATTGAGGATGTTCGGGAGTTCCCTCTTCCAGCTTGGGATAGCGGAAGGTGACGATATCCTCACGCTTGGGATCGGTAAAATAATACTTGAGTTTGTTGGCGACGAGATAATCACCGACGAGCAAAGTCTTTTCCATGGATGAGGTCGGGATGACGAAGTTTTGGAACGTGAAGTTCCGGATGATCATGGCAACGACGAAGGCGAAGAGGATCGCCTCGATCCAATCCTGAACAAAGGGTTTGCGTTTGCGGAACTTCTTGCCCTCGGGGATCGGGCTCAGAGTATATTCAGGCTGTTTGCTCTCGCTGGTTTTTATCTTTTCTCTCATCAGAATATGATCCTTAAGATGTCAATTTCATAAGACAGCCCAAGAAACATCCCCTTTTGTGTCAAGGATTATCCTCTCTCAGGCAAGGCGATGAGTGGACAAAAAAAGAGACGGAGCAGATCTGCCCCGTCTCGGATGATAAATATTCTGGCTTACTTGGTCATGACCATCTTTCTGGTCTGGACGAGATTGCCGGATTCCAGCCTGGCATAATAGATGCCGGAAGCGCATTTCGTCCCGTTTGTGGTCTTTCCATCCCAGACGACGGTGTAGTTACCGATCTCCTGGTATCCGGTAAAGATCTCGCGCACCTTTTCGCCACGCATATTGAAGATCGAGACCTTCGTATTTGCGGGAGCGGTAAGGATATAGCTGATGGTCGTGGCAGGGTTGAAAGGATTCGGGAATATCTTGCTGATCCCTTCGATGATCGGAATGGTCGGAACTTCAGGTTCTTCGACATCGTGAACCAGGATGACCTGCAACGGACCGTGATAGGTGTGCGAACCGTCAAACTCGTTGATCGCCAGCCAATAATACCATGTGCCGGGGAGGACGTCCTCATCGGTGAAGTAATAGTGGGTGATATTCGCCGAGTTGGCGGCTTCCATCAACCCCGTGATCGCCAGAGCATGTTCCAGATCAGCTTCCTGAGAACGATAGACGACGTACCCGGTGATGTTGGTCTCAGACTGGGTGATCCAGTGAAGCTGGATATAATATTCCGCCGTGGGAGTTCCGGTAAAGCTGGACAGCTCGACGGGCAGGGTCTGGACCTGAGTATTCGAATCTTCGGGTAAGACGAGCTGGACGTCGCCCTGAGCCTTGGCAGGCAGGGTGAATTCGACGAAGGTTCCGTCCAGTCCGGTGGTCAGCTCATTCCAGCTACCCCAGACGTCCGAACCGTTCTTCATGCGCCAATAGGCGTTCATCGGAGTGAATCCCAGGCTGTGACGCACCTTCATGGTCTTGCCGGATAGATCGGCACCATAGGTCGTGAAGGTCGCGCCGGCTCCCGTCAGGTCAACCTCGACGGGTTTCCAGGCAAAGGTGACGCCGGGGCTGGCAGCAGCAGCGAAGGTGCTGAGCGTGACATCGGTGTCAAAGGTCTTGGTCGCGATCGTGAAGGAGGGCAGGTCGATAAAGATCGAGCCGGAACCGGACACTTCCCTGGTATAGGATGCGGTATCACCCAATCCAAGAGTGTAGGAACCATTGGAAAGAGTTGATCCGGGATTAACAGTGACGTTTCCGTTCACGGTGATGTTAAAGGGAATGGTGGTCGTTCCGGTGCCGGAGATGACCAGGTTTGTATAAACATTGGGCGTGGTCGCGCCGTCACCACCGAAATTGACGAGAGATTGGTTGTTCCCGGTATATTCGACGGTGCCATTGAAGGCTATGGTGGTCATTGCGAGATACGGCGCAGCGCCGGTGAAACGCAGCGTTCCATTGACCGTGAAAGTGCCGCCTTTTTTACCAGAGGATCTGCGGACAAGACTATTTGAACTACCGGTGCCGTTCAGGATCAACAGAGCATTGGAATTGACCGTGACGTCTCCCTGATTGTTCTGACCGTTATCGGCATGCACCAGGCAAGCAGTGGTCATGCTGACCGTGCCGGAATTGAAAGTCCAACTTTGAGCCCGCAAAGTTGAGTTCAAGGTGATCGTCGCTCCGGAATTCGGCGCAAAGACGATCGGGAAAAGAGTATTGGAAGCGACGTACGTCCCGTTTCCCCACTCGGAGGAGCTGACCAAGGTGCGCGTTCCGCCCACGATCTTCAGTGCTCCACCAGCAGTGGTGATCGGTTGATTTGGTATTGCCGTGGAAGAGGTACCGGGGATCGTATTCACTGCGGCATAATAGTTCCTGAGACTTCCGCTGACCTCGAGGTCATAGGTGCTGAGCGCAACTCTGCCGTATGTGTTGTTCGTAGAGGAATTACCCTTGGCGATATTGAGGTTCTTGCAGGCGGAATTCGCTGCAAGGGTCACGGTGTGACCTGATTGGATATAGACATTGTTCGTGGAACCGGGGGCGGACGAAGCCGCAACCCAGCTGCTGCCGTTATAGGTCTGCCAGGTGGACGTCGCTGCCCATGAGCCGGTCCCGGTCGAACGATAGTCTCCGGATGTTTGCCCAAGGCAAAGCGCGACAATAGCCAAAAGAGATAATAAAAGTATTACTCGCTTTTTCATCTGTGACTCCTATGTTAATTTAATAATAATCATACGATACGTGATTTGACTTTCAAATTGCATTGACCATGTTTGGTCAGATCACGCCTTTACTCACCCTGTATATCTCTATTCTGACATTTCGGGATATTCTGTCAAGTTTTTTTTGCTTATGTATCCATCCGTATATCTATAAATATTTATCGATACTTAGGTGCTTTACAGAAATATTCTCTGCCTGGTAATGTTGCTCCATGCAGCCACGACATGGACGGGTCAATGAAAAAGCCGGTCAAGTCTGACCGGCGGTTTGAGCATGGAAAAGAAATATGTCGCGCTAATTCCAACTGCCTGCCATTCCGGCGACCATTCCCATTATCGCACCCCAGGCAACGATCCAGAAAAGGATCCCTACCGCCATGAAGATCAGCTGAGCAATCGCCCAGTTCTTACGATTGGGATTTTCGGTGGAGCTGGATGCCCAGACGATGAGCATGACAATGTTGACGATCGGGACGCACATGATCAGCATCGTCACTACCCAGTTACCGATCGTCATGACCGGATTCGCCATGTAACCACCGTAGTTCTGCTGCTGTTGGGGAGGTTGACTATAATTTGGATATTGTTCCATAAGCGGAACCTCCTTATTTTTTGCTGGTAGCTATCCTGATCTCAAGCTTTTGCCTGTCAAGGGAAATATCGCGCTACGCTATCCGGACGCGGGCAGACCTGTTTGACCTGCGAGACATCCTTCCGGTAAACCACTTCCCTCATCCGGTGTCTCATCTTTTCTTCATCTTCCTCAGATGACTCCCAGATGGGATGAGGGAATCATGAGAGGATCATCTGAGCAAGATCAGGAAAATCACCGGTGATCAGACAGGCTTTGATTAAATTATGAGTGATGTGGAACGTAAATTGTATCATCAAGTGACAATGTGAGGTATAACCCATGCTAAAAATCACCGAACGAGCCTATGAATTCCTGGAGCGAAAGGCAAAGTTCTTCAGCTCCAGAAACCGTCTTCCGCGGATCATCCTGGTGGCGAAAAGCTGTCAGGGAGCGAAATTCGCCATGTGCTTCGACCGCCCGGACGAGACGGATACCCATATCGGTTATCGCGATCTGGATATTCTCCTCGATCCGAAACTGATCGAGACATTTGGTGGTTTTGAGCTCGATATCGAGCAGTTCTTTTTCGCGCCACGCCTGCTGATCAAGCCCCTCGTGGACAGCCGGTCTTGCGATTGCGATCATAAATGTAATAATGCAGAGGTATAGATGAACTATAACAGATTGATCCTACTGTTCCTGATGCTGATCAGTGTCCCGGCACTGTTCTCCGCCCCGGTGACGAAGCTTCCGCTCAGCGTCACTCAGCCGGATGGCAGCCCCCTCACGATCTACGCGTCCGGAGATGAATTTCACAATTGGCTGCATGATGCCAATAACTATACGATCGTCAGAGACGACAACGGCTGGTATGTCTATGCGCAGAGATCCGGAGATCGCCTGATCGCCGGGGACGAGCGCGTGGGAAGCGCAAATCCCGCCTTAAGGGGTCTGGAACCCGGGCTGAATATCTCCCCCGCCGAACGCAAGGCAAAGTATGACCGCTACCGCGATACCATGCTAAATTACAGCAACGGTCGCTCTCCCCATACGGGTCAGTTTAACAACCTCGTGGTCTTCATCCGCTTTGCCGATGATCCCGCTTTCTCCCAGCCTATCGGGACCTACGAAACGATGTTCAACAGCTCGCAGACGGGGGCGAACTCCATGCGGAACTACTTCTACGATGCCTCATATCAGCAGTTGGAAGTGGATTCCTTCTTTTATCCCGCACCAAACGGCACGACCGTGACCTGCTACGTCGATCCTCAGCCCCGCAACTATTACCGTCCCCTGACCGGTGGCAATACCATCGGTTATGATCCGAACGACGATAATGAACGCACGATGCGTGAACAGACGATGCTGGCAAACTGCATCGCCGCGATCGGACCCGGGATCCCGGACACCATAGACTTTGACGGTGATGATGATGGCTATATCGATAACGTCTGCTTCATCGTCCAGGGTTCTCCCGACGGATGGGCGGAGCTCCTCTGGCCGCATCGCTGGAACCTCTTTGCCGTTGATGCTTATCTCCACGGTGCTTTGGTCTGGGATTTCAACCTTCAACTGGAGACCTTCCTCGCTTCCGAGGGAGCCAGCGTTCTCTCCCACGAGATGTTCCACTCTCTGGGCGCTCCCGACCTCTACCGCTATGAAGATAACACGATCACGCCCATCGGCGGATGGGATCTGATGGCTTCGAACTCAAACCCACCTCAGCACATGAGCGCCTGGATGAAATACCGCTATGGTCAGTGGCTCCCCGCGCCAACCCTGACAACGGTGAGCGGAGAATACACTCTGAGCCCGGTGTCGATGAGCTCCACGAACAATATCCTCAGGCTCCCCTCCTGGCGCAATAACGAAACCTACGTCCTTGAATACCGCAAGAACGGCGGTGTCTATGACAATAACCTCCCCGGCTACGGGCTTCTGATCTATCGCCTCGATAACCGCGAACAGGGAAATGCCGGCGGACCTCCCGATGAACTGTATATCTATCGTCCCGGCGGGTCAGATACGACAACGAACGGGGTCCTCTCCCAGGCTGCCTTCTCGGCAAACAACAACCGCCGCGAGATCAGCGAAGCGACCTCCCCGAACGGATTCCTCGGCAATAATACCAGCGGGGGACTGAATGTCTATGACATCGGTCAGATGGGCGACACCATCACCTTCAAGGTTAAGATCTCCGATGTCCAGCTGACCTTCCCGCACGGAGGCGAGACCTGGTTCTCCGGCACGAGCAAGACCATCACCTGGAAAGCCAAATCCGGCTCCGGAAGCGTCAAGCTCGAATACTCGACCGATGATGGCGCGACCTGGAACCTGATCACCCCTTCGACCCTGAACGTCGGCAGCTATAACTGGACGAACGTCGCTGCGATCGACTCCGACAACTGCCGGATCCGGGTGACTCACCTCACCAGCGGTCAATCGGACTACAACGTCTATCCCTTCACCGTGATCAGTCAGCTCGGTATCCCGGAGGCGACCTATCCCGCCGCCAATGCGACAGGCGTGCCTACCAACCCGACCCTGAACTGGCTGGCAGTCCCCGGAGCTACTTCATACAACGTCCAGGTTTCTGCCGATCCCGCCTTCTCCTACTACGAGATCAACCTGCTGGATCACCCCCAGACCAGCTATGCAATGAGCGGTTTAAGCCCCTTTACCACCTATTATTGGCGCGTCTGTGCCAATTCCGAGATCGGCGAAGGGATCTACTTTGAAGCTCTCGCCTTTACGACCGGGCAGATCAGCGAGTATCCGGCGGTTCCAACCCTCGTCTCACCTACGAATAACTCGGTGAACCAACCCCTGAACCTCACCCTGAGGTGGAATGCCTCCTACCTCGCCGATAGCTATCACGTGCAGATCTCGACCAATCAGTACTTCTCCCAGATCGTCCAGGAAGCTATGGACCTGAGCCTTGGTACCTATCAGTGCCAGCCCTTGCAACCGAGCACGGTCTATTACTGGCGTGTAAGAGCCCATAACGTGATGGGATATAGCAACTTCACCTCAAATCGGAAGTTCACTACCGGAACGACCGTCGATAACGATGACGTGACTGCGGCACCCTATCAGAACGCGCTGATGCAGAATTCGCCAAACCCCTTTAACCCCAGTACCGCCATCAGCTATGAGCTTGCTGATCTTCGCGCTCCGGTCAGCCTGACGATCTACAACCAACGCGGACAGGCGGTGCGCAGTCTCATCTCCGGCAACGTATCCTCGAACCGCGGCAACGTGATCTGGGATGGCAGAGACGACTCCGGTAAGCCCGTTAGTAGCGGGATCTACCTCTACCGTTTGCGCCAGGGAGACTATATCGCTACGCGCAAGATGCTGTTGATCAAATAATAACAGCACATCCAAAGAATAATAAGCAGTCTATCGCATAGACTGCTTATTTTTTTCTTGCTTTTCTCCGGCAGGGGATTATTATGTCCTCAGAAACTAACAAAACCTATGGGAGGTTCAAAATGAAACTCGTACCTTATCGTAAAACCGGAGAATACAGACCGATGAGCAATATGCTCAGCATGTTTGATGACTTCTTTAACCGGGTCTATGAAGATGAATCTGCCGATGATAACTATCGGGCAATGGCGATGGATATCGTGGAACATGAGAAGGAATATGAGATCCTGGCAAATCTGCCGGGCTATAAAAAGGAAGATGTCAAGATCTCTCTGCATGAGAATCAGCTGATGATCGAAGCCAATACAAGCATCAACAAGGAAGAGCAGAAGGGAACCGTCTATCGCTGTGAACGCTACAGCGGGAGCTACAGACGCAATCTGGTTCTTCCGGATAATGCGGACCTGGCAAAGATCAGCGCCAAGATGGAAGACGGAGTCTTGAGGCTCCTGATCCCGAAGAAAGAGCCCACCCCGAAGCAAGAGATCGTCATCAACTAAGCAAGTCTGTAAACCGATACTTGGCTCACCCTATCCCGGGTGAGCCTTTTTTTATTCTTCCAGGGAGTTCGTCAGAGTGCTCTTGAAGGACTCGACGAATTCGTCCAGATCGGTATAGATATTGTAGGCGACATCGCTGATCACGGACTTTCCCGCATAGCCAAGCTGACTGTAGCAGTAGAGCTGAGTGCCATCCCCCAGATTGAGGAGGATCATATAGTTATAGATGGTGGAAATGCCTTCTGCCGTGTCATCCCCTTTGTATCTGTCCATGGTGGAAATATGGACGACGAAGTGGGGATCGTTCTTGGAATAGGTGAGTTCGTAAGCAGGGGAGCTTCTGATCAGATCCCGAAACATGGTGACGAGGTTTTTCCCGATCGCGTCCTCGGCATTGTTGACGATCTCGATCGGGACAGCCTGAGCAAAGAATGCGCTCAGAGAGAGCAAAAAGACGCAAATGAACAGCAGATTCTTCATCTGAACCTCCAGGATTTCTACAATGGTGCAAGCCTGAGCCAAGCTAAGTTCATGGTCAAGTAAAAAATCAACTATAAAGAAAGAGAGTGCCGGATATTCGACACTCTCTCGTAATGCTTAATGCAACAGGAAGCCTTAGGGCGTCTCATCCTCCGGCATCATGATCACTTTGATCAGGCTCTTGTCCGTGGTCAGGAAACGATTGGCGGATCTGACGATCGCCTTACGGTTCAGCTTGGCATACTTAGCAGGATTATCGAGGAATTCGTCCAGCGGTGCGCCGCTGCTGAGTCGGCTGGAGATCTGGCTCAGCCAGAAGTCGTTTTGCCTGATGCTCTCTTCGTAGCGTTTCTCCAGAGTAGCTCTGGCGCTGGCGATGTATTTATCATCGAAGAGACCGGCTTTGACGCTGTCCATGGTGGCGATGACCGCATCCGTCAGTTCTGGCACTCTTTCGGAATTGCAGGACATGATGGTGTAGGTCGAAAACTGGGGTGTGGGATAACGATCGGGGGCGGTGTAGGTCTGGACGAAATAGACTCCGCTGCGTTCTTCGCGGATGTTCTCGCGCAGTTTTTCGTTCAGGACCATGAGCATGGCGCTGCGATCTATACTCGTCTGCTGCTTCATGTCTCCGGTGCTGTTCGAGATCAGACCAACGTAGCTCTTTTGGGCTCCGCCTTTTTTGAAGACGATCTCTTTTTTGCCGGGCTCGTTCTGCATCCCGGTATTGCCGATCTTTTCCTTACGTCCTTTGGTCGGGAGATTCGCCAGATATCTGGCGCAATACTCACGCAGAAGGGCTTCGTCAAAGTTTCCGACGAAGGTAAAGCTAAAGTCCGAGAAATCGCCAAAGCGATCTTCATATATCTGCTTCAGTTGCTCGAGGGTGATCCCGGCGAGATCTCCGGCATCGGTATTCTTGTTGTAGGGATTGGGCTTTTTCGCCAGGATGTAGAGCGTGTCAAAGAAGGCGCTTTCAGGATCCAGAGCGCGGTTTTGATAGTAGAACTCCATCCGGGAAAGGTTGGAAGCCAGAGCGGTCTCGTCCCAGTAGGGTTTTCTCGCGTATTGATACATCAGCTGGAACATCAGCTCGAGATCGGTCGGGGAGCATGAAGCCTGCATACTCTCTTCATACATGCTGACGTTCAACGAAACAGAGGCGATCTTTCCGGTCATGGCTCTGTCGAGGGAGATCTTATCCAGATTGCCTACCCCGGAATCTTCGAGATACATGGAGAGATATTTCGCCGCTTCCATGTTCTCGGGAACCTGTTTGGAATAGCCTCCGGGGCTGGTCGCCCGGCAGAGAACTTCATCGTTCTTGAAGTCGGTCTTTTTACTATAGACCTTGATCCCGTTTGAGAGAGTCCATTCCTTGATCCCGGTCTTCTTGTAGAGCTTGTCTTTGACGATCTTGCCGGGCTTGGGGATCTCGGCAAGGATGGGCTCTTCATTGACCTTGTCCACGTAATCGGGCAGAGGATCGTTCACGGCATTCGCAGCGATCTGCAGGAGTTCATCCCCCGTCGGGTAGGTCACGCCGGGTTTATCGACGCCTTCGATGGAATAGACCTGGTCGCCGGTGGAGATCAGTTTGCTGATCTGATTGTTGCATTCATCGAGGGTGATCTCGGGGATCAGAGTATTTGCCAGGGCATAGGACTGCTCCGGGCTGAGGTAAGCTTCACCCCGGGTTATCACGCTCATGAACTCCCAAGTCATCGCGTCAGATTCACGCGTGTCCTTATCGGCAAGCTGAGTCTCGCTTTCGCGCAGGAAAGACTGCTTGGCGCGATCCAGCTCGGATTGGGTAAAGCCGTTCTTGCGAATACGTTCGACTTCCTGGATCAGGGCTTTGAGGGCGGATTCGGCTTTGCCGTCGCCAAAGATCGCGACTAGATTGACGAGGGAGATCGGCGCAAGGACTGGATATTCGAAGGAATAAGCATAGCTATAGGGCGGGGTCGCGGACTGTCCGCGTTCCTGCAATCGGGCATTCACCATGCTGTAAAAGAGGTTCCGGGTAAAGTAATCATACGCGTCGCCAAGGGTATTGAGCTTGGTCGGAGGGGTCTTCCACTGGACCTTGACCGAGCTCATGGGCAGCTCTTTGTCTATCGCCACGACAGCTTTGGGCTGTTCGTGGGAAGGTATGTTATTGATAATGCGGGGTCTGGGATTCTGGCTGGCAGGGATCTTGCCGAAGTATTCGGTGATCAGGGCAAGGATCGCCTGAGGATCGACGTCACCGACGACCACGACGCTCTGCAGGTCGGGACGATACCAGTCCGTGTAGAAGCGTTTGATCGTCTCGGGCTTGAAGGTGCTGAGCACTTCATAGGTCCCGATGGGAGAACGATCGGCATATTTGCTGCCGGCATAGAGGACGCCGTCCGTCTTTGCCGAGACACGGCTGTTGGCGTTTTGTCCCATGCGCCATTCTTCGATGATGACACCCCGTTCCTTTTCCAGTTCTTTGGGGTCGAAAGACACCTGATATGCCATATCGGAGAGGATCACGAAACCCTTGCGCAGAGTCTCTGCGTTATCGGTCGGGATCTTGAACATATACATGGTATAGTCATAGGTGGTTCCGCCGTTCAGTCCGTTCATAAAGCCCATACCGACGGAATTGAGGAAATCCAGCATCTCGCTCTTGGCGAAGTTCTTGGTCCCGTTAAAGCACATATGCTCGGTAAAATGAGCCAGACCACGCTGGTCGTCATCCTCGCAGATCGAGCCGGCATTGACGAAGAGACGCAGCTCGGCTTTCTTTTCGGGTTGCTTGTTTGCCTGGATGTAATAGGTAAGCCCGTTAGGAAGCTTACCGGTCAAGAGTGCGGGATCCTGAGGAAGCGGGATCGAGGCTGTTTCGGGATCGATCAAAGCAGCCAGATTGACCAAAGTAATCAGGATCAGTATTACCAATCCCCATCCCTTGAGTTTCATAGATATCTCCTTTAGTGGAAGCCTCTCGGTATGGCGGGTCATTTGCCGTTTATGCCGGGGGCGAAGTTTATCAGGTATTGCTGGTCGTTGTAGAGGATATTCGTCTCATCGCCAAAGACGTATTGCTCGCCTTCGGAATCCATGAGAACCACATAGTAGTAATATCGCGTTGCCGGGGTCGGAACCCAGGGCTGTACTGAGGAATTTACCGGGATCGAATAGTTCACGTGGGTAAAGCGCATCTCCCCGGGCTGGATATCTGTCAGAGCTCCGATCCTCAGAGGACTGACGAAGTTATGCCGATATATCTCCGCTGAAGTGATCACCCTGTCCGAGTTATTGACGATCTTGATCGAAGCTCGATTCGGATCGGTATAGATACTCAGCGTCTTCCCTGCTTGAACGGTGACTATGGTGCTGTCCTGATAGGCATGCAGGTCTTGATCGTAGATCTGGTAGGTCTCGCCTTTGAGATAGACGAGAACTTCCTTGTTCACGGTTCCGGTCAGCAGGCTCTGAGTATCGGTCTCGATATCGATGCTACGGGAGCTGTTTCCGGGAATTGCCAGCATCGGGGTATCCTCGATAGTCACATAGATCGGGAAAGAGCTACGGTTGACGAAGTTGATCTTCGCCCCGGATTCGCATCCGCTCAGCACGATCAGCAGCAGCAGTGCGAGCAGGAGAAAAGCCTTGTTCTTCATGTTCACCTCACGGTCTTAGCTCGGTTGTAATGAACTTCACCAGGTGATCCGGGTCGTAAGAGAGCTTTGCCTTTCGCAAACCCTCGAGCCCGAGATCCTGCTCCCGGTTTAGCCATGTATATCCCTTCCTGAGGAGATAGTTTGCCGTCTCCCAGTTGATGAGTTGGGCGCTTCCCTTCATGTCCGGGTCAAACTTCTCATAGTGAATGGCTGCCATATCCCGCGTCAGGGGGCTAAAGACCGAATAGGCGGAGATATGGTGCTGGTGACAGACGATCAAGCCCTCTACCGGGAGATCGTCCCACATTTCAAAAGTATGGCGGATGGCTTCGAACTCGCTGTCCAGGAACGGACCTTCCGCATCGCGTTCCCGGCGCCACTTCTCCGTAAAGGAGATCACCATCTCGGCTTTGTCCTTGGTGATCTCGACCATGCGATAGTCCGGATAGGCACGGGTGTATTGGGAGATCAGGTTCTTCTTCTTGGCGAGCTTCTTGCCTTTGAGTTCCGCCAGTCTCTGCACGCTGTGGATGTAGTCCGACCAATCGCGGTTGTCGTCCACTTCAAACCAGCGGTGCATCTCGGGATTAAGCAGGAGATAGTCCTCCGGAACGAGGATCAGCTCCGCCTGCGGCATCGTCTCCCGCGTCTCTTTAACGAGCTGAACGAGGTAATCCACGCTGATGTTCTCACCCAGCGGGAAGCAGATGTATTGGTATTTGGGATTGACCAGGATGAGGTTCCCGGCATCAAAGGCTATCTGGTTGTCATAGATCTTACCCCAAGCATAGAGGTTTGCCAGGGAATAGTCGCAAGACTCCCGGGGATAGCGCTCGAGATAGTCCGTCAGAACCGGTTTGTGTTCAAGGGTCAGTGATTCAAGCTTTAGCATAGTGTGTGTCTATAATTCCTTAGTTTTTTCATTGTTCGAGCAGGAAAGGAGTGTAGGACTGCATGACCTTGAACCCGAGCGAGCCGTAGAATCGCTCATAACCGGGCTCACTGATCAGTCCGATCCACTGCAGACCATTGGCTTTGAGGTGATCGACCAACGTGTGGATGATCCCTTTGCCGATCCCTTTCCCGCGGTAGATAACGTCCACAGTCACGTCCTGGATATAGGCATCCGAGCAGCCGTCCGAGATGGCTCTGCCCATGCCGATGATCTCTTCGCCGAGCTTGGCGATCACGAAGCAGTAAGTGTCCGAGACGATCCGGGCAACTGTCACCAGATGCTGCGGGTCATCGTCCATCTGCCACCATCCCGCCTGGCGATAGAGCTCCAGGATGCGCGCGGTGTCTGTTTCTTTGACTATATGGTAGGTAATATCCGTCATAATATGCTCCTATTTGATGAGATATGCTCCGTTACCGGACTTGGCGACGAGGCCCTTTAGCTCCAGATTGAGCATGATCACAGAGAGTCTGCCAAAGCCATGTCCGGTAGCGATCAGCAGTTCATCGAAGCCCATCTCCTGGGATTCTTCCCGCATGCGGTTGTACACGGCTTCTTCCTCGACGCTGAATTCCGGGAAGATCTGCATCTGCAGCTCCGGTTCCGCGTCCAGCTCCAGCTTCTCGAGGATGTCTTCCGGGCAGGTCACGGCATAGGCGCCGGTCTTGATCATGTAGTTTGGTCCCTGCGCGTTCTGGTGGTTGATATTCCCCGGTAGGGCAAGGATGTCCTTCCCTTGTTCCAGAGCGAACTTACCGGTAAGTAGCGCCCCGCTGGTCAAAGCCCCTTCGGCGATGAACACCGCCTTGGCTAAGGCGGAGATGAGCCTGTTCCGGGCAGGGAAGTTCCACTTCTCCAGCTTCGCTCCCGGCTCATACTCGGAGACCAGCGCTCCGTTCTCGATGATCTCATGCGCCAGATTCCGGTTCATCAGCGGATACACACTCTCGAGTCCTCCGGCAAGCACGGCGATCGTGCGGGTTCCGCATTCCAGCGCCGTCTGATGCGCGACGGTGTCGATCCCCATCGCCAGTCCGCTGACGATGGTCGTCCCTTTGTTGCAGGCGGGACGCAGGAGCTTTGCCGTCATCTCTCTGCCGTAGGAACTGGGCTTTCTGGTGCCGACGACCCCGAGGCAAGGCGCATCGAGGGCGGGGAAAAGATCTCCCCGATAGTAAAGGATCAAGGGAGGCGAGAAGATCTCCGCCAATTGGCGGGGATAATCCGCATCCGTCAAACAGGTATATTTTATCCTGTAGTTATTGATCAGGTTCTTGATCTGCGCCATAGGCAGAGCCAGCTCTCCGTTACGCAGCGCGTCTCTGGCTTTGGCGGGGATCAGATCGCTTTGATAGACCTCATGCGTGCTGATGCCGACGTAGTCCTGCGGATCGGGGTATGCTTCGAGGAGGCGTTGCGCCGCCTTGAGCCCCAGTCCGGGAGCAGATTTCAGGCAGAGCCAGGCATGCAGCTTGTCTTCGTTCATGTGCTCTTGAGGATCTGATATAGCTTAAACTTCAGAGCATCGATGTTTTCCCCGGTGATCGAGGACAGCTCGATGATCTCTTCTCCGAGTTCCCGGCGAAACGTCTCCCGGATCTCCGCTTTGCGTTCTTCCGCGTGATCGGGATCCAGGGTATCGAGCTTGCTGATCGCAATGAGGTAGGGCTTCTTGTCCATGAACGAGTCATAGAGAAAGAGCTCTGCTCTCAGAGTCCGATAAGCCTCGATGTGATCCGGAGCATCGATGTCGATCAGAAAGAGGAGGACTCCCGTACGCTGGATATGCTTCAGGAACTGCAGCCCCAAGCCTTTGCCGAGATGCGCTCCTTCGATGATCCCGGGGATATCCGCCATGACGAAGGACTGATAGTCACCGACCCGGACAACGCCCAGCATCGGTTCAAGGGTAGTGAATTCGTAATCTGCGATCTTGGGTCTGGCAGCGGAAAGGACGCTGAGCAGGGTGGACTTCCCGGCATTAGGGAAGCCGACCAGGCCGACATCCGCCATCAGCTTCAAGACCAGCTCCAGATGGATCTCTCTGGTCTGTCTGCCGGGGGTGGCATGACGCGGCGCCTGATTGATGGAATTGGCAAAGTTCATGTTCCCTTTGCCACCCGATCCTCCCCTGGCTATGACGATCTTCTCGCCTTCGACGGTGACATCGGCGAGTTTGACCCGCTTTCCCTCCTCGTCCAGCTCAAAGATCTCGGTGCCGAGTGGCATCCTGAGGATGACCGGTTCACCCGAAGCACCCGTCTTGCGGGCTCCGCTTCCCGGTTTGCCGTTCTCGGCTTTATAGAGCTTTTGATAGCGGTAGTCCAGGAGTGTATTGACGTTTGGATCCCCGACGACGATGATATCGCCTCCGCGTCCTCCATCACCTCCGTCCGGACCGCCCTTGGGCATGAATTTCTCACGGCGAAAGCTGATGACTCCATCTCCGCCATTACCGGCTCTGACCCGGATCGTTGAATAATCTATAAACATATTGCTGTGTTATTACCTCGTGAATAGTATCTTTTGGGTGGTGTTCCGGGTTCCCTGCCGGACGCTTAGGAGATAGACCCCGGAACAATTGACGCCGAGATCCTTACCGGGTAAGAGGTTCAGGTTCTCGATGCTGCTCTTGGGCGTTGCTCCGCTGATGCTGCCGACAGCCTGTCCCCGGAGATTGTAAAGGGTGACCTGATATGGGGCTTTATCCAGCCCCGAGATCTGCAATGCCAGCGCACCGTCCCCTACGCGGAAGGGATTGGCAGCCCTGAGCGTGATCGCTGCCGGAGCAGGGATCACCTGGTCTTCGTTGCTGACGTATTCGCCCAGGGTCACATAGTCATAACCGTTGTCGCTGAACTGGAAGTAGTAGCCATTTCCCGCGGGGATCAAGCCCATGTATTGATATTGCCCGTTTGCCACGTCCATGAAGGACGGGGTCAGATCGACGAAATTCATCCCCGTGTCGTCAAGCTGAAGCCTGGCGACCAGTGGGCAGTCCATTTCCACATCGCTGTAGCTGAGGGAATACTCTCCCGTGAGGGGCGAATAGCTGATCCACTGAACGGTGGGCAAAGTGTTCTGCGAGACCTGATAGTGGTGCCGGATAAACTCCGTGACCGCGATACAGCCGTTATCCCCAAAGCTGAAATTCGGCTGCATGGTAGTGATGTCGATATCCAGCTTGATCGTGGCTTCGGTGAGCATCAGCGATCCGGACATATTGGGCCAGGTGCCGAACTGCGGATCAGCGGTGAGATCTGCCCAGTTACAGCTCAGGAAGAGGGTTCCTCCGCTGACCTGGCTCTGGACGTTTCCCAGCCTGGTAAAGACGGGCATCTCCGTCTCATCCGTGCCGATCTTGTAAAGCCCTGTGGAGATGACCCCGGGGATATTGAAGCAGTAGATCATCCCATAGGCAACCGAGTCGCTCGCAGCTTCGGGATTGATGATCATGCTCATATAGACGTTGTAGGAAGTGAGCGAATTCATGGTCGGGAAGGCTCCCGCGGCATTACGCATCGCGCGCATCAGCTTGGTATCGTTGTAGCCGACGTAGCTATCCGTGATGTCCAGCGCTGGTGCATAGACCATGAGTGAATCCCCGGTCGGATCAGCGCCGATAGCGGCAAGACGATCCAAGACCGGCGGGAAGGTCGTTTCCGGAACGAAAGCTCCCTGCATATAAGAGAAGCTCTCTCCCTCATACTCCATCGCCGTGTAAATTCGATAATCCAGGCTCTGTCCCCAGCTGTAGGGCACCAAGACCTCATATTCGCCAAATGCCGGAGAAGACGCGGCAAGCCCTGTCCAGGCACCCCCGGTGCTGTAATACAGGTCAAAATCCTGAAATGATTCGTCCATGCTGTTGAACAAAACGTGGATGTTCCCCTGCGCATCGACGGAACTGTGGCGCAAGTTTGAAAACAGGCTCATGTCCTGGGCGCAAAGCAGGGTGGAAAGCAGGCAAAAAAGGATCAGCAGGCTGTTTTTCATCATTTCCTCACTTCTTGATCTGTCCGGAATCCACGAGCTTTTTGAAGTATGTCCAGCTTGTTTCGTTTGGACTGACGTATTCCGTCGGAGCCTGAGCAAACTCCGGTTTATTCGCCAGGACGTAGTCCCGGATATGCTGCGGTAAACCCGCAAAACCATCTTTGAGCTTGCTGCCGCGGCAGACGAAGACGAGGTTCCCGGCGCGGTCACCCATACGCATGAAGGGCATCCAGGGGCTCAGGCGCGTCCAGGAGATCGCTGCCGGAACGCTGGTCAGTTCTTTCTTTGCCAGCTCGTCTTTGTTGACGAAGAACTGAAAGAACTCTGCCGACTGGTAGGTATCGCTCTGGGAGAATTCGCCATAATCCTTGCGGGGCATGGGATTGTCGTAAAAGGGGAAGATATCGTTATTGTAGGCGATGACATCACCCAGATCCGTGGAGGGCAGGATCTTGCGGACATATGGCAGGTAATCCGCCTCAAAGGTCATGTCCTGGTTCACGGGGTCATTCCAGATCTGAACGACCGGCACCGTCTGGTTTGTAAAGGGGTTCTTCCAGGTGTCCATGATCTTACCGGTCATGGGGTCGATATAGAACGCTGCTTCACGGGTCAAGAGCTCAAAACCGTTCTCATTGACCACTGTTCTGGCGATATTAAAGCCTTCGAAGCGAAAGAGCTCCCGCTTCTTTTCGTTTGGAATATAGCTATAGACGGTACCCGTCCAATGATAGACGACCTCTTTGCCGGAAGCGTCACCGCGCACCCGCATAAAGTCATCCAGGTATTCTTTGTCCGTCTGATTCGCGGCACAAAGAAGCAGGGGAACGATCAGCACAACGCAGATCAGCAGAATAGGGATCATATCTTGCATCTAAAAACTCCTCGATCGATCCGGACCGGACTCGCCGATCCTTATCAGTGTATAAAAAAGCATTTTTCGAGCCATACGCTCCATCACCCTCAGAATATGTCAAGACATTTCCCGCTATCCTCATCTCCTCCCCGGGAAATTGACGAAAAAAGCGGACACCGGCTATACCGATGTCCGCTCATAGAGTTTGTCTCTGCGTGAACGAGGCTTATTTGACCACGACGCGCATATTGTTCAGGGCGACCTTGTAACCACCGCTGACCATGACGTAACCGCGGAAGGTCTCCGAAGTATCGACGATGCGAGCCATATACCAGCTATAGGTGCGGGCTTGTTGGTTGGTCTTGGGCGCCTGATAGATATCGTTGTCCGTATCACCTTCAAAGATGACCACTTCCTTGCCCAGGGCAAGATCTGAGGTAGTGGCGATCCGGGTCTTGACCCAGTAGTTCGCCCATTTGGTCTGACCACCGTTGATGATGAAGAACTGCGCTTGATTCTTGGTTTCGGCGGAAGCGGGAGAGATCATTCTGCCCAGTTCCACATACTGCCATTCCTTATTTCCCAGCAGTTCGTCAAAGACGAAGTATTCTTCCGGCTGGATGTAATGCGCATCCGCATTACCGGTCGGGGCGACTGCCGTCGTACCCGGATCGGTGACGGTGATATCCGGAGCCTTGATCACTATGCCGGGGATCGTACAACCCATGAGGACCAATGCCATCACCGCAACGGCAAAAACCAAAATGCGGGAAGCAAGCTTGGATATACTTACTTGTGTTGTTTTCATACTTACTCCTTGTAACCAGATATATTCTGTATGTTTTGTATTTCTTCCTCAAGCATCCGGCAAACTGCTTTTTTGTCAAATGATTTATTCGGTGAGAATGAAGATGGCAGACCTATCCTGTAAAGGGAAAGGTTAAAGAGGGTGGATGGCTCGGAGAGAGTATGGCTGGGATGGGAGGATTTGAACCCCCATATACGGATCCAGAGTCCGCTGTACTACCATTATACGACATCCCAGCAGTACAATAAGGTCTATGAAGTATCTCGTGGCTGGGCAGGGAGGATTCGAACCCCCGGATGCCGGGACCAAAACCCGGTGCCTTACCGCTTGGCGACTGCCCAGCATTAGCTGGCGGAGAGGGAGGGATTCGAACCCTCGGTAGGCTTTTGACCTACACACGCTTAGCAGGCGTGCGCCTTCAACCGGCTCGGCCACCTCTCCAGCTTGGAGATCACACTATAAATTTCTGGCGGAGGATGAGGGATTCGAACCCCCATGGGCAGAACCCGGCGGTTTTCAAGACCGCTGCCTTACCAATTAGGACTAATCCTCCAAATCAGTTTTGTCCTTGAAATACGAGGGCGGTTTTTTGTCAAGCCCTTTCTGAGATCTTCTCTTCCCGCTCCTTTTTCCCGCATAGATTTGCCCCCTGCATCTGCATGATCTCCCCCCCTTAGCATTGAGATACCCCTTGTCCGGAAAGCTTGAAAAGCGGTTTTTGCTTGACGGAATAAGCCTCCGCGGGATTCTGGCTCCATTAGTTGATACTTCTTTTTTATTTTTCTGAGGCGTAGCCTTCTTTTTTCACAAAATCATTTGTACAGGAGAACTGTCATGTCTATACGTAACAGCTTTTTTCACAGGATCATGCTGATCCTTGCTCTTGTCCTGCTCAGCGGACAGATCTTTGCCGTCACCACGGGCGACTATCGTACCAAATGGGGCGGAGACTGGGAAAACACCCAGCTTTGGGAAGTATATAACGGCACCGGGTGGGTAAACGCGACCACGGTCCCCGCCCAGCCGATCACCGGAACCGTCTATATCCGCCACTATATCGGCACGACAAGCCGGATCGATCTGCGCGGAAGCCTCATCATATCTGCGGAGTTCCAGCTTCGCGGATCTGCCGAGCTTACCGTCAATCCCGGCGCGACTCTCAGCCTGGGAGTTTTGCGCGTCACCTCCGGTACCAAGCTCACAAACAACGGAGCTATTACCACCCAGACTAATTCCCCCTCGCTCACCGTCGAAGCCGGCGGAACCCTCTCGAACTACGCGGCGATTACCGGTTCCTCCACGAGATTTGCCTTTAATGCTCTATCAAACAGCATCATAAACTTTGGCGACCGGGGCAGCATTGCCGGACAAGGATCCTTCACCGCCGGATATGGCTCTACCATGAACATCGCCCACCCCCAAGGCATGGATGGCGCGTTAAGCCTTACCGGGCAAAAGAACATCAGCCCAGCGTACTACACCTTTTGTGGGACGACACCGCAGTTCACCGGGCAAAGCCTCCCCCAGGAAGTACTGGGCATAGTATTTTCCAATCCCACAGGGACTACTCTCAGCACAAATATCAAAGCAGTCTACGAGGTCAAAGTCTCTGCCGGATCCACCCTCAATACCGGTCTATCGATCATCGATCAAGCCTGGTATGGCAGCGGGCACTTTATCATGGAGCCGAGCTCCACGCTCGTCTCAACTCATCCGGATGGCATCAGTTCCACATCAAAGACAGGAAGCATTCAGCTTGGCACTCGGGACTACAGCAGCTATGGCAATTATACTTTCAATGGCAGCACTGTCCAGACAGTGGGCAGCTTTGTCACCACTCCGGAATCCAGCCCGGATGGACGCACGATCGTGCAATCCATCACCGTGGACAATCTCGCCGGCGTCTCATTTAGTAATCCCATCCTGATCAAGGACGTGGTCACCGTCAAAGACGGCACCGCGACCGGCAACGTCGCCATCGAGGGCTATCTCTCCCTGATCGACGGATTTAACAGCAGCTACTATTACCACCGCATCGACCCCAATGGCGTAAAGATCAGCGACTACCGTCCCGATACCGACACCAATAACAACCAGCCTAATGCCATTCGCAGACGCTGGAACATCTCCGGGCAAATGAGCGGGAGCAAGCGGATCACCTTCTTCTGGGACAGCGCGGATGATAACGGAATCGACTGGTCAGCGGGAGTTCCCGCGGTCAAAAAGGGAAACCGGATCTATAGCTCTTCGGAATTTGACACCCGCTCCGAACCACGCTGGATAGCGATCAACTTAAACAGCTTTGACAACCGCGGGATATTTACTATCGTCAAAAATGGCGACGTCACCCTTCCGGTTCAGCTAAGCTCGTTCACCGCGGTTCCCGCAGGGAATAGCGGGATCAACCTTTCCTGGACAACTCAATCCGAGACGGGGATCAGCGGTTACTACGTCCTGAGAAACACCAAAGATGATCTGACAACGGCAGACGTCGTCTCCGCGTTGATCTATGCCGAGAATAGCTCCATCACGACCCGTTACCAATTTGAGGATAAGGATCTGCAAAGCTATGGGACGTACTACTATTGGCTCCAGAGCATAGAAATGGATGGCAGTCTGCACTACTATGGTCCCGTCCGAGTCGTCCTCGAGAGCGCGCCCGGATCCAGCCCGGAGATCCCCTATGAGACAGGATTAGCCAGCCTCTTTCCTAATCCCTTTAACCCCCTGATCACCATCTCCTATACCCTCAAAGAGGATGCGCAGGTCGTGATCCGCATTTTCAATACCCGGGGTCAGCTCGTCTCTACCCTTGCCGACACCCACAAGAGCAGAGGCAAATACAGCCTGCAATGGGACGCCAAGGATATAAACGGCAGGGAGTGCCCCTCCGGGACATACCTCGTCGTGATGCAGAGCGGTAGCGAGCGGAGCGTCAGACGCATCTCCCTCGTCAAATGATCTGACCACAGACGTTATCTATAGCGGGCTTGGGTAATCCAAGCCCGTTTCTTTTATCCCCGCCGCCTGGCAACGATCATCCGCCGTCCGTTATCCCGGATGCGGTCTGTCTCCATTGCAAAGCCCAGCTCGGAGAATATCCCCTCAAACTCCGCGTCCGTCCACATCCCCAAGCGTAGCTCTTCCCGAAAGTGCGTCACTCCATTCGGAGTCCCGATCAGATGATGCATGTCCAGGACGGATAAACCATCTTCCTCAAGGCTGACGCTCAGGCGGGAGATCTTTTGCCCCTCGCCTTCCCAGAGCAGGTGGCTGACGGTTCCGACCCGATACTCCGAGGGAGAGTGCCAAGGCTCGATGACCATCATCCCGTCCTCTGCCAGCAGTCGGGCAAATCCGCTCAGGGTCTGCTCTAAGAGGTCAAGCCTACAGAGGTGCCCTATCGAGCCGAAGAAACAGGTGATCACATCAAAAGTCCCGCTCAGGCTGATCCGAGACATATCCATCTCATAGTGGGTCACTTCCGGATTCCGCTCGCGGGAGATACAGAGCAATTCCGGACAAAGATCTATCCCCGTGCAGTCAAAATACTCTTTCAGATACTTCAGGTGCATCCCAGTGCCGCAAGCTACATCCAGCAGCTTGTAGCGGGATTCCCTCTCTGGGAGAGCTAAGATGGGGAGCAACCGCTCCACCTCAGCCTGATAATCCTTGAACGAGTATAGCTTGTCATAGTACTGTGCCATTTGCGAGTACATCCTCATACCACCTTATCTGTCGTTTTTCCCTTTCTCTGCGCCTGCTTCACCTTGTCAAGCTTATGGCTATCATATCGCTGTCATATCGGTATCATCCCGGCAGACGCCCGGGTTGATACCGATATGATGCCGATATGATGCCGATATGATCCCCGGATGATGATCTGGGAGTGATGAGAGAGTCATCTGAGGAAGAACTGACGGATGGCAGGACAGGACGCAAGGATTATACTATACAAAAAAAGATAGAATAATGGAGACCCACATGAATTATTCCCTGATCCTGATCATAGTCCTGGCGATCTTTGCCACGGGACTGATCGCAGCCCCGGTCACGACGGTCAAACAGATCGAGCTATCCCGCTATCTGGGACGCTGGTACCAGGTCGCATACTTCCCCACCCGTTTTCAGCCGAATGTCGGTAAACTCGTCACCGCGGACTATAGCCTCCTGCCCAATGGCAAGATCAAGGTGGTAAACACCATCTATAACGATACGGCAGGGCGGGAGATCCGCAAACAGGCAAAGGGTAAAGCCTATCCCGTGGACAAAAGCAACAGCAAGCTCAAGGTCACCTTCTTCTGGCCTTTCAAAGGCGATTATTGGGTAGTCAAAATGGACGAAAGGAACTATAGCTATACCGTCGTCAGCGATCCCAAGCGCGAATACCTCTGGATCCTGGCACGCAAACTACCCTTTGATGCAGGGACTTACCAAGAGATAAAGTCCTGGCTCACGGCAAACGGCTGGGATCTGACGCGATTGGTGCAGACAGGCGCGACGGACTAACAAGATCGCAGACAGTAAGTGACATATTCCCACGGAGGGCAGGGCAAATGCCGCGAATAGTGCTTGACAGCTTTTTGCTAATAATAAAGTATGTGACCAGCACAAAATCGGAACTCACTGGAGGTGAACGGCGATATTGAAGAGCGTCTATGAACGCAGTGTGACAGCTGCATAGGAAAGGTTTTTTCGGAATCGGTGTATATGTGATCATCTCTAATCCCATAGACCCGGTATTTAATTTGGATAGTGGTTAACCAATCTATGAAACACCTGGAGTAATTCATGCAACGAATTAAAACTCAGATGCCGCCAACCGGGATACATTGTCCCAAGTTCTATGTACTAATGCTTGTTCTCATCACGTGGGTCGGGGTGCTCCCCTTATTCTCTCAGGTCATCATTCAAGAAGACGTCGTACTTCAAGGATATACATTCTACGGAACCGCTATCCTTGATCTGATAGACAATGCTGGAAATTCTACCAGCTACAACTCCAATAGCTTGGGGCAGTTTAACTTTCAAATCAGCCAACCCGGCGTGTATTCCGTGAACATACGGCATAGCACCGGTAACTTCGAATGGAGGCAATATTTTAACCTCCCGCTAAACACCGGGGTCAATAGTATAACGGCAGGATCGGTTGTCCTGATAAACAATGCGGATAGGATCTTGCGTGTGCCCACAGATTATGCGAATATCCAGACAGCGCTTGATCGCATTCAAGGCGGTGGTACTGTGATCGTGGAGACTAACCCCAACCCGTACTACGGAAGTGAATTGACCTGGAGAAACAAGCACCTGAGCCTGCTTGGTCAGCCAGGCGCTACTTTGACCCTGGGAAGTGGGAACCACGTTATCAAGCTGGACTGGAGTGGTATCGATCACAGCGACCTCATCATGGGATTGGAGTTTTCCCAAAGCCATACCAGCTACATGGGGCCCGCAATGGCTCTGCTAAACGGGGCTTCTCCCATTGTCAGAGAGTGCTCCTTCAATTCGAACTATATTGAGAACATCACACAGACCGACATTCTCAACCCCATAGGCTTTGGTGGCGCCGTCATAGTAGATGGGACCACTAATCAGACCAGAGCACCTTTGTTCGATGACTGCGCTTTTCAAAACAACTCCGCCAGAAGCTCAAATGGAGGTGGTGCAGTCGCATTGTTTGGTCCCGGGAGCTTTAGTAATTGCAGCTTCGAAGATAACTGGACGGAAAACGGAACCGGAGGATCGGGAGGATTTTATGCTGCAGGGGCTGTATTGGTCTCTGTATCAAACCACACCGGAGATATATCTTTTGAAAACTGCACGTTTGAAAACAACTACTCGGCTCAAAAAGCTAATGATATATGGGTCGCGGCAACTCAAGGGATAAGCAGCCTGACTATCAATGAGTGTCAATTCTCCGCCACGACATCATATAACCACCCAGCCTTACGTTTCTATCGCGAGAACATGTCAACCGAGAATTACGCCACCGCATGCATACTTAGCAGCAACACATTTAACCTCACCAATAGAGGTGCCGTATATCTCCATGACTATTCCGGAAAGCGAAGTATGTCGCTAACCCAGAACATAATCAAGGGTATATCCAACGCACAATATGGGATGTATCTCAAGTATTACGGTGGCGCGCCTCAGGATCCGGCATACTTTTCCTTTGATAATAATACTCTGATGAATCTCAACGCATCAGGCTTAGTCTTGTACCAAGGGGCAGCATACGTCATTAATAACAATCTCTTTGATAACTGTTCCCCTTATGATATCCGCTGGGGTGATTATGCGCTAAATCCCAGCTATGCCACCGAAAGCCTGACGATAAACAACTGTTACTTTAACTCCACTACAAATCAGGTAGATGTCCAAGGCAATGCCTATCAGACCTATGCGAATAACAACCCTGTAGTAGCATCCAGTCCCCAGATAGACTCCTACTACAGCCCAATCTGGAACTCAAGCCTGATATCTGTGCTGATCGATGCCGGGAATCCTGCTATGCTGGACGAGGATGATACCCCGTCTGATATTGGTGCCGTGACAGCAGTCGAACATGGATATGAAGTCTATAATATGCCCTTTGGCTCCGGAGAGAACATCCGCTGGATGAGCTTCCCGGTGCTCAATACCGTTACATCCGGGTATACAATGAATGGGAATTTCTTTAGTCCATTGCTAAACCAAAGTCTGTTGCTCAATATATACTACAAACCATATAATCAACCTGAGCGTATCATCAGATATTTCGATGGTGACTGGACTAATTCTACTGATACTGCATGCAGTCTACAAGGTTACAAAGTAAGAATGCAGGACGGTTTGTTAACTGAATACTCAATTGCTACCTCGGGAATCCAGCAGGCGCCTTATACAACGATCCCGGTCAAAGGAGGAGGACAGGAAAACTGGCTTGGTTACTTCTGTAAAGAAAGCACCGCCCCTTTGGATGCGCTTGTGAACATTGCTGATTACCTGACCGAGATCAAGACCCAGTATTGGACAATGATCAAGACCAATGGGATATGGAGATATAACCCGGCATGGGTCTTGAACTACAAAGATATGGTGATCATCAAGACTACTCAGGACTGTAGCTTTAGCTGGAATAACAATCAGCCCATACCTCCGGCAAATATGGCATTGCCCACCGCTTTTGCATATACTGAGGAGCTGGACTATACTCCGGTTTATATCAGCATCCCTTCTGCTAAGGCAGAGCAATTACCCTCTGAGATCGGTCTATATGTAAACGGCATCTGCGTGGGGGCATCGGTAGTGACGGGTAGTTTGACGCATCTATGCGCCTATATCAATCCCGGTATGGAGATCACTCCGGAAAACTCCCAATTGGTGCTCTACTACGGTGCAAAGACCGGATATGACCAGAGGGTATCCCATAAGATAAACCCGGTCAAGACATCTGCGACGCCCAATAGTTCTGCGTTCTATGATATTGAGATCGAAGATATTGACAACACTTCAGAGCCTGAGCTACAAGTACCGGAGACTTCAAACTACCCCAATCCCTTCAATCCCTCGACCACGATTTCATACTCACTACCCACGGAAACAAGCGTGCGACTGATGATATACAACACACGGGGACAGCTGGTAAAAACACTGGTGAATGCAGACCAGAAAGCCGGCTCCCATAGCAGTATATGGGATGGAACAGACTCCTCCGGAAGTGCCGTATCCAGCGGTGTCTATTACTACAGATTGATTACAAATGACCGCAGCATCTACCGGAAGATGCTCATGGTCAAGTAAACAAAATGCCACAGAGACAAGGAGAATAGAAGTGAATACAAAACTCGTGACTAATCACCAAGCAGGCTTTAATATCAAAGAAACTTCCCGTTCCCCCCGATTTCGTGCTCCATACATCATCGCTCTCTCCCTGTCTCTGTGGCTGATATGCATCACCCAAGCCGAGGCTCTGATCCTGACCGTCCGGCAGGATGGAGGCGGGCAATACAGCACTATCCAGTCCGCGATCAATAATGCCCAGAATGGAGATACCGTCCTGGTCTTCCCGGGAAGATACTATGAAAACGTGGACTTTATCGGCAAGTCGATCACCGTTTGTAGCCGCGAAGCGACAACCAATGACAGCACCTATATCAGCAGGACGATCATCGATGGAAATAACAGCGGTAGCTGCGTAATCTTTCGGAATCAAGAGCAAAACGCGGTGCTGAGGGGATTTACGTTGGAGCATGGGTCGGGATTGCTTTGGGGAGCAGAGACTGTTGCCGGGGGCGGGGTCTACGTAGGCAGGTTTTCTGATATCTCGATCATTAATAGCGATATAGCCTACAATAGATCCTATTTCGGTGCTGGTATTATGTGCATTGAGAGTTCTATGAACCTCTCCGGGGTTAGGGTACATGACAATTTTTCCAATTCTGTGGGTACTGGTTTGTACATATATGCCCATCCTGCCTTCATCCCGGAAATCGTGTTCGACCCGATTAACCGCTGCTCTATCTACAGCAACTATGGAGCGCCACCTTGTGACATTCAGGTCGTGGATGTCTCTGCAAAT
>CAYVXJ010000004.1:0-216918 GCA_964454815.1 uncultured Candidatus Cloacimonadota bacterium
GAGTATGTTTTCCAAAAGGGTTGTCGAATTTAGCCAAAGGGGTTGTCGGCGGATACTTGAGATGATCAGACAATCTCACCAAAAAAATGCTTGACGAGTTCTGTCCGATTCGAAATCCTTGCAGAAACGATAAATAAGCCTATATGGAGGTATTAAGATGTTTTTAACAGGACAGCAACTCGCCGAAGTGTTCAAGAAAGCCAAGCGTGAACGGTTTGGGATCATAGCGTCCAATGTGGTTTTTGATACACAGATCCGCGCCATCGTTCAAGGCTACAATGCCGTCGGAAGTGACGGTCTGATGCAGATGAGCTCCGGAGCGTGCAAGTTTGCCGCGGGAGCTTCTCAGGATATGAACTATGGTGCCAAGCTCATTTCCAATATGATCCGCACCTACGCGGAGCAATTCCCCAAGAGCGGAGTTGGCTTGCACATAGACCATGCAACGCCGAACTACTTTGACTTTATAGTCTTTTGCATAGAGAACAAGCTCGTCACGTCGGTGATGATCGACGCATCCAAGGAAGCCTTGGAAGAGAATATCCGCATCACCAAAGAGGTGGTTGACCTGGCGCATAGGCATGGGGTCATCGTCGAAGGTGAGATCGGGCATATCAAGGGCACGGAAGACGAGATCGTATCCGACACAGAGCTTTATACCAAGCCGGAAGAGGCACTGGAATTCGTGCAGAAGACCAATGTTGATCTCTTTGCCGCCTCAGTCGGCACCAACCACGGTGTCACCAAAGGCGCGCACGTCGTCCTCCATCTCGATCTGATCAAGGAGATCGATGATCTGCTGATCAAGCATGGCTGTGAACGCGGGCTGGTCTTGCACGGAGCCTCCGGCTTGACCGACGAGCAACAGCGCATCGCAGTCGCCAATGGTGTCGTCAAGATCAATAAGGACACGCACTATCAGATGGATATGGCGCGGGAAGTCCAAGCCTATTGGGAAAAGGAAAAGTATGCCATCGTCTGCCCTGCGGACGTGAACCCGGATGACTACGTTCCGAATAAGAGCAAGTTTGATCCCCGCAAGTGGCTCGCCAAGGGCGAAGAAGCGATGCAAAACACGATCATGGGCTTCTGTCAGGTCACAGGCAGCGCCAATAAAAGCATATTACTATAAAGGAGCATAAAATGACCAATGTAGCGATCAATGGATTCGGACGCATCGGGCGTCTCGTGCTGAGAGCCTTTATAAACCGTTATCCGAATGTCAACGTCGTAGCCATAAACGACCTCACGGATGCCAAGACCCTCGCATATCTCTTCAAATATGACAGTATTCATAAGATCTTCCCCGGGGAGATCAGCCATACGGAAGACAGTATCATCGTCAACGGCAAAAAGATCAGGATCTATGCCGAGAAAGACCCGGAAGCTCTGCCTTGGAAAGAGCTTGGCGTGGACATCGTGATCGAATCCACGGGGATATTCACCAGCAAGGAAAAAGCCTCCAAGCACCTCAAAGCCGGGGCAAAGAAGGTCGTCCTCACCGCTCCCGCCAAGGATGCGATCGATGCGACCATCGTCATGGGCGTCAATCACCAAACCCTTAAAAGCACAGACCTCATCGTCTCCAACGCTTCCTGCACGACGAACTGCCTGGCACCGGTTGCCAAGGTCTTGCATGATAAGTTTGGCATCAAAGAAGGGCTGATGACGACGATCCATTCCTATACGAACGACCAACGGATCCTCGACCTCCCGCATAGCGACCTCCGCCGTGCTCGCGCAGCAGCGATGAGCATGATCCCGACCTCGACCGGGGCTGCCAAAGCGATCGGTCTGGTGATCCCGGAGCTATCCGGCAAGCTGGATGGAGTCGCGATCCGCGTTCCCACTCCGGATGGATCTTTGGTCGATCTCGCGGTCAATACGGAACGTCCCACGACCAAGGAAGAGGTCAATGCCGCAATGAAAGAAGCCGCCGAGACCTATCTCAAGGGCTTCCTGATGTATTCCGATGAGCCGATCGTCTCGATCGACATCGTCGGCAACGGACATTCCTCGATCTTTGACGCGCCTACGACCTACGTCAAGGGAAGCATGGTCAAGATCTTTAGCTGGTATGACAACGAGTGGGGCTATTCCTGCCGTGTCACCGACCTTGTGGATTATATGAGTAAGCTCTGATAAAGGGCAAGTTGCTTTATTATACCGGCTTTGCTCTTGCCTGAGCGAAGCCGGTTTTTCATTCCCTCTTGACAAATAGTCCCCCTTCATAATCAATGCAAGCCAATGAATTATAGCGGATTAGGGAGCAGGAACTCCCGATCCCATGGAGACGAATATGGAATACCCCTTTAGCGAAATCGAACGCAAATGGCAGGAGATCTGGCGCGAACACAAGCTCGCTGATGCAGAAGACTTTGCGCAGAAACCGAAGTACTACGTACTCTCGATGTTCCCCTACCCATCCGGCGCGCTACATTGCGGACACGCGTCCAACTATTCTATCGGCGATGCGATCGCCCGTCTCAAGCTTATGGAAGGCTATAATGTCATGCAGCCGATGGGCTATGACTCGTTTGGGATGCCCGCGGAGAACTTTGCCATCCTGCACAACTCCCATCCCCGCTTTACCACCGAGGACAATATCGCCATCATGCGGCGTCAGTTTAACATCATGGGCTTTGGCTTCGACTGGGACAGAGAGGTCAGCACCTGCCGTCCCGAGTATTACCACTGGGGACAATACATCTTCAAGAAGATGTATGAGAAGGGCTTGGTCTATCGTAAGAAGTCCTATCAAAACTGGTGCGACGAGTGCCAAACGGTGCTGGCGAACGAGCAGGTCGAGGACGGTAAGTGCTGGAGATGCTCACACGAAGTCATCCAGAAAGACCTGGAGCAGTGGTATTTCCGCATCACGGACTATGCAGAGGAACTGCTGGACTTTTCCGGCGTGATCGACTGGCCTGAGCGCGTCATCACCATGCAAAAGAACTGGATCGGCAAGAGCTTTGGCACCGAGATACACTTTATTCTGGAAGACGGTGAGACCCTTATCCCGGTCTTCACGACCCGCCCTGATACGCTCTTTGGCGTCACCTTTATGGCGCTTCCCCCGGAGCATCCTTTGGTCCAGAAATGGCTGAAGGAATCCCCGGATAACCGTGAACTGCACGACTTTTGCCATAAGGTCATCAACGAGGACAAGATCTCCCGCAGCAGCGCTGAAACCACGAAAGAAGGCGTCTTCAGCGGACACTATTGCATCAATCCCGTCAATGGCGACCGGGTCCAGATCTGGATCACCAACTACGTCCTGATGGACTATGGCACGGGTGCTGTGATGGCGGTTCCTGCGCATGACCAGCGTGATTTTGACTTTGCAGTAAAGTATAACATACCGATGAAGATAGTGATCCAAAAGCCGGACATGAGCCTCTCCCTGAATGAGATGAAGGAAGCCTACACGGAGCCGGGGATCATGGTCGCCTCGGCAAAGTTCGATGGCATGGAAAGCCCCGAGGCAAAGGAAGCTATCTCCCTCTGGATAGAGGAGCAAGCCATGGGCAAACGCACCGCGACCTACAGACTGCGCGACTGGGGCATCTCACGCCAGCGGTATTGGGGCAATCCCATCCCCGTGATCCATTGCCCGGACTGCGGGATCGTGCTTGTCCCCGATGAGGATCTGCCCGTGCTCTTGCCGGATAACGTCCAGGTCGGCCGCACGACCTCGAACCCCTTGCTGTCTGTCCCGGAATGGCTCAACGTCGAATGCCCGAAGTGCGGAAAGGCAGCCCGGCGTGAGACGGATACGATGGACACCTTTGTGGACAGCTCCTGGTACTTCGCCCGCTACACGGATCCTAAGAACGAGGAACTGCCTTTCGACCCGAAGAAAGCCAATTACTGGCTCCCCGTCGATCAATACATCGGTGGGATCGAGCATGCCTGCATGCATCTGCTCTATGCCCGCTTCTTCCATAAGTTCATGCGGGACATGGGTTGGGTGCAGGCCGATGAGCCGTTTGCGCGTCTTTTGACCCAGGGTATGGTGCTCAAAGACGGTGCCAAGATGAGCAAGTCCAAGGGCAACATGGTCGATCCGCAATACATCATAGACCGCTTTGGAGCGGACACCCTGCGCGTCTTCCTGCTCTTCTCTTCACCTCCCGAAAAGGACGTGGAATGGAGTGACGATGGCGTCATGGGCTCTTTCCGTTTCCTCAATCGCGTCTGGCGGTTGATAGACTCCAATCTCGATACGCTCAAGCGCGGGATGACCCTCAATGCCGATCCGGCAGACGTTTCCCTCGCTATGAAGGAGCTGCTCTATAGCTCGCACTTCACCGTGAAGAAATGGCTGGAAGACTCCCTACACCGCATGCAGTATAACACCGCCATTGCCGCGGTGATGGAGCACCTGAACCACTGCGTCGCCGTCAAGGATCCCGCATCCCTGTCGGATGCCGATCTGGCTGTCTTTGCGGAAGCCTGCGGGATCATCCCTCAGATGCTCTATCCCTTTGCTCCGCATATCGCCGAAGAGCTTTGGAAGATGCTGGGCTTTGAAGGCTTGGTGCATGAGGGTGGTCTGCCCGGATACGAGGAAAGCTACCTTACCCGCGACAGCGTCACCTATGTGATCCAGGTCAACGGCAAGTTGCGCGGAAAGCTGGACGTCCCGGCGGACATCACAGAAGCTGAGCTAAAGGATAAGGCACTGGCTCTGGATAACGTCGCCAAGTCCCTCGAAGGCTTGAGCGTCAAGAAACTCATCATCATCCCCGGCAAGATGATCAGCATCGCCGCGGGTAATTAGCCTCTCTCGCTCCTGAAGAGGGGAGAGAACTCCCGTATGGGTGATCTGTTTACACCGAAGTTTGTTGCCGTCTTTCTGGTGACATTCCTCGCGCTGCTCATTTCTGCCATAGTCATGATCCTCGTGCTGCATTTCAGCCTGCTGGAGTGGCTATGGCAGATATGGTTTCCCATTCTCGGCTTATTCATCGTCAATCGCTTTGAGATCCTCTTCTTCAAGTGGGATCTGATCAGCGATGACGAGAGTTCCGTCGCGATAATCGCCGCGCTTGTCATGACCCTGCTGCTGGTATTACTAACCAAACTGGGTATTTATCTGATGACCTGATCCCTATGGTCCGCGGCTTCTGACGCTTTTACTTGACAGAAACAGGCAGTAGGATTTTAAGGAACGAACTGTATTTACAGGGGCCTATAGCTCAGTTGGTAGAGCTTCCGGCTCATAACCGGATGGTCGGGGGTTCGACTCCCTCTGGGCCCACCATATTTTCCTCTTTTCTTCTTTGAATTGGCTCACAGATTGCCTATATTATGCGATAGGAAGGTTTGATTAATGAAGAAGATCCTTATCCTCATCACCTTGTCGATCTCGACGCTTGTCCTTTTTGCCACGAGCTATGCCGGGGAGATATTCCAGCTCAGTCCCGGAGTAGCCAATCAGGCAATGGGAAATACCGGTGTGACCAATTCCGCAGCTCTTTCCGCCGGCTGGTGGAATCCCGCGTTGCTGTCCCGTTCCCGGGAGCAAGGCTTGGAGCTGATGCGTTCGGAGCACTTTGAAGGTCTGCTGGAACAGAACCAGGCAAGTATCATCCTGGGCAAGACCAGCCACAGTTCTATTATCATCAATCACTTAGGCGTGAACAACATCAAGCTCACCGAGTTGGAAGACCCTGCGGACAGCCTGTCCAACGACAACCGTCCCCAAGTCTGGAAGACCATCGGGAACAACGACTTCATCCTCTATGGCGCGATCGCGCGGGAGCTTTCTCAAAGCCTCTCGATCGGTATCGCCCCCAAGCTCGCCTACCGTTCCCTCGCCGAGCATTCCGGCTACGCCTTTGGCGCTGATCTGGGCGTGTTTTGGCAGGCAAGCGAGAGCTTTGCTCTGGGCGCAAACCTGCGGGATTTCTTTTCCACCCAGGTGATCTGGGAGAACGGCAGCTACGAGCTCGTCATCCCCAATCTCGATCTGGAGACCGCCTATTCTTTCTCCGTTCTGGGAGGCAGCGTTCCTGTGCGGCTGGCAGCCCGAGCCCAGATCCTTGCCGAGGACAGAGGCGAAGCGGCGACTTTGAATGCCGGACCGCTCAGCGCGGACTTCCACGGCGGGATAAGCCTCAGCCCGATCCCACAGCTCAGCATCCTGGGCGGATACGACGTGGACAGCATCACGGCGGGAATAGCCCTGCGTTACAGCTCGTTCGGGCTGGACTACGCCTTCCGCGCCAATTCACCGGACGGTCTGGGAACCTCCCAAAGAGTCTCGCTCAGTTACCGATGGTGAGCCCTTCCCTCGTGCTTTTGGGAGCGACCGGCTCGATCGGAAGCTCCACTCTCAGCGTTCTCTCCGCTCATCCCGAGCTTGCCCGCATCTCTCTTGCCACCGCGCATTCGGACTATCGATCCCTGATCCGCATTGCCACTCAATACAATACCCCCGTCCTCTGCCTGACCGGGATCGAGGATAGATCCATCCAGGAAAGCATCCGTTCTCTCTCCCCCCAAACCCGCATCTACTTTGGGGAGGAGGAACTGATCCAACTCCTCGCCGATATGGACTATGACATCGCTCTGAACGCGATCACCGGCTCTGCCGGGCTGCGTTCCAGCGTGACAGTGCTGACCCGCGGGAAAAAGCTCGCCCTGGCAAACAAGGAATCCCTCGTGATGGCAGGGCATTTGCTCCGTCCCTTGACGCTTGCCAACCCCATCCTGCCGGTGGACAGCGAACACAGCGCCCTGTTCCAGGCGATCGGGAAGCATCCCTTATCCGAGATCCGCAAGCTGCATATCACCGCTTCCGGCGGCGCATTTCGCGATCTCCCTCTCGCCGATTTTCCCCATATCACCGTCGAACAAGCTTTGAAGCATCCCAATTGGGACATGGGCACCAAGGTGACCCTGGACAGCGCTACGATGTTTAACAAAGCCCTGGAAGTGATCGAAGCCCATTGGCTCTTCGGAGTTGATTATGAGCGGATCTCCGCGGTGATGCATCCTCAGTCCGTGATCCACTCCCTGGTGGAGTTTACCGACGGTTCCTGGCTGGCTCAGCTCAGTGCTCCGGACATGCGTCTGCCTATACTCTATGCCCTTTCATACCCGCGCAGGATCAGCTCCGACCTCGTGCATACGGACATCTCTCTTCTCTCCAGCCTTAGCTTCCGCGAGATCGAGCAAGAGCGATATCCCCTCTTCTATCTCGGACTGGAGGTCGCCAAAGCCGGCGGCATCCTGCCGACGGTGATGAATTCCGCCAATGAAGCGGCACTGAAGCTCTTTCTGGAAAGGCGGATATCTTTTACGCAGATCGCGCAGGTGGTGGAGAAAGCAGTGCAGAGCCAGCAAAATATCTCGGCTCCGGATATGGAGACGATCCTCCGGGTGAACAGGGATGTCTATCAGCAGGTCTTAGGCGAATAGCTCAGGCGGAAGAGGGACTCAGACGACCAGAGCGAGGATAACGGGCACAACGTAGAAGACCCACAGGCTGATGATCACCGAACAGGCGATATTCATCAGAAATCCCGCGCTCAGCATGTGCTTGAGCGAGACCTTCGCCGAGGAACCAAATCCCAAACCGTTCGAGGGTGTCGCCATCGGAGTCATGAACGCGCAGGAGGAGCAAAGCGCGATGATCAGCATCCCTTGCCAGGAGAGATCGGGATTGTAGCGCGTCATCGGGAAGAGCACCATGAAGGTCGCGACCTGCACCGCTGAATTGCTGATGATCTCCGTCGCAAAGGTCGTGAACAGAGCAAAAACCAGATATGTCCAAAACACCGAGTGCTTCCCCTGCAGCTGATCTGAGAGCCAATGCGCCAACGCCTGATGGAAATTCAAGCGCCACAAGACCAGCGTCACCGCGAGCCCGATCGCGATCCAGAGAATGCCTTTCTTCGGAATATCGTGCAGGGTATCCTTGAATTTTAGCAGTTGCCTCATCTCCCCGCTTTCGATCCGGTATTCCCGGAACAGGGTCAGATATACAAAGATCCCCGTCCAGACGATGGTTATCCCCATGATCAGGAACTGATGCTCCGGAATAGCATGCAGAAGATAGGACAGGAGCGAGGCGCTGATCACGAAGATCCCGGCATAGAAAAAGCCGATCCGTTGCAGCTTGCGGGAGACGTCCTCATGCTTGACCTTCTCGGAAAAATCCACTTCCCGGGTCAGGTTTCCGGGACGGAAGACCAGCATCAGGATCGCCCAGCCGATGACCGCAAGGATCACGACCAACGGCAATCCCCAAGCCATCCAGGAGACGAAGGTCATCGAATGGCTGATCGGCATCTTATAGACCTCGTATAGCCCCAGCAGGATCCCGTTCGTTGTCGTCCCGGTGACCAGCCCGATCCCGCCGATATTTGCGCCCCAGATAATAGTCAAAAGAAAGAGAGTGTTTATCTTACGCGTCTCGACATCCTTCTTCATCGCCTGGGATTGGAGGATCAGGACAAGCGGCATCAGGGTCAAAACCGTGATCAGATTGGCAATGACTGCCGAGAGCAGGGTCGAACTCATCAGAAAGATGAAGGTCAGCTTTTGGATGCTGACGTGTTTTTTCTCAAAGAGATAGCCGACGACAAGTTCCGGCACTCTGAGCGTCACGAAGACTCGGGAGAGAATATAGGAAACGACAAAGAAGAGCGATATCTGGAGGATATCCATCAGTCTGTCCTTTCTCCCGGAGCTACGCAGTCATACATCTCAGATTCCATTTTGCTGTTTTTCTAATTGCCCGCTGAGCCCACATCCTGTCAAGACAATTATTCTTTGCCCTGTCCCCGCTGACAGCCCTGTACCTCACTTTCCGGTCTCGGTTCGCTCACCCCTTTGATGCAAGTAGTCCGCTTGAAGTCTTCTTGTACTCATCTTGTACTCAACTTGTATGGAGTTCAAGAAAACTAAGAGAATAATACTCCCCGACCCCGGAGATCGGAAAGGGGAGCCGAGAGCAAGCTCCGCCATAGGCGAAGATAATCCCGAAGTGGGAATAGATATTGCACTTACGAGATAAAAAATCTAAAGTGAAAGTGGATCATTATATGAAACGCCAAATCCTGCTGCTTCTGACCCTGATCAGCCTGTGTTTTGCCTTTGGCATACAGGTCAATGCCGATATCGCCGTGAGCGATTGGCAAAATAAAGCCAAGTTCCCCGCGGACATCAGCATCCCCGGGAACCCGAATCTGCCTTATTATCCGGTCAAGATCATCCTCCCCTTTGGCGAGGATGTGGCAAATATAAACGTGAGCCTTTCCGGTGAGACGCTGCTGCGCAGTTCGCTCAGCCTGGACTACGTGCGTGCCCAGCAGCCGACCTCGCAGGCAATGCCGGACATGACGATCCGCAATGAAGCGGTCTATTGCCGGGATGCGGCGTATCCCGAGACGGATTTTCTCTATCTGGGAACGCAGTATTATCGCGGATATCAGATCGCAGTGATCAACATCTACCCCTTCAGATACAACCCGGTGCAAAAACGGCTGATCGCCTATTCAAACGCAGTGATCGACGTCGAGACGACCCCCAGCCTGCAGACGGCGGATTACCAGAGAACTTTCTATACCTATGATAGCCGGGCAAGCCAAGACCTCGCCCTCTGGACCCTGAACCCCGAAGCAGCAAACACCTACAGCGTGATTTCCAAGCCGGCGCACCATCCCCAATCCCGCCTGATCGACCTCTCCACTCCGAAAAAGATGATCGTGATCACGGACGCGGTTCGCGCTCCCTGGTTCACCGAATACGTCGCCTGGCGTGAACAGCACGGAGTCAGCACCGGGGTATTCCTCACTTCGGATATCTATGCCTCCTATCAGGGAATTGACAACGCCCAAAAAGTGCGAAACTTCATCATCGATGCCTATCAGACCTGGTCCGGAACCTCCACTCCCCTGGAATACGTGCTCCTCGGCGGGGACGACGAGATAGTTCCGGAACGCGGATGCTACGGCGAAGTCGGCGACACCGTCGATGCCCGCATCCCGACCGATCTCTACTATGGCTGCCTGGACGGGACATGGAACTCCAATAACAACGATATTTGGGGTCAGCCCGCCGACAACGTCGATATGATCCCCGAGGTGCATGTGGGACGCTTCCCGGCGGAGACTTTGGGCGAATTTAACAATATCTTCCGCAAGATCCGCTACTATACAGACATAAACAGCTTTAGCAACAACCTCGCCATCATGTTCGGCGAAAACCTGAATATGAACCCAGTGACCTGGGGCGGAGACTACAAGGACGACGTCCTGCCCTTCGTTCCCGATACCTATCAGGTCGAGACGCATTATCAGCGGGATGGGACTTACAGCGAATCCATCGTCTGGAATACGATCAACAACGGCGCGAACGTCATGAACCACATGGGTCACGCCAACGAGACCTTCCTGCTGGGACAGGGCAACGGCACGATCGAGCAACTGCAAAATACAGAATACGGCTGGCTCTACTCCCAAGGCTGTTATCCCGCGGCGTTTGACCAGCGCACCAGCGGAGACGGAGAATCGATCGGCGAGCATCTGCTCACCGCATCCGGGGCTCTGATGAGCTTCATCGGCAATACCCGCTACGGCTGGTATATGCCCGGGAGCATCGATGGTGCTTCGGAGTTCTTTGACCGGCAGTATTTTAACGGGATGTACAACAACGTGATCCCGGAATTTGGCAAAGCCCTGAGCTATTGCCGCACGGCAAACCTCAATGCGGCTCTGCAAAACAGCGTTATGCGGTGGTGCTATTATGAGCACGTACTCTTTGGCGATCCCTCGGTGCAGGTCAAATATCCCGATGCGATGATGCCGCTGCTCAGTCTGGACGGCTATACCATTGACGACGTCGAGGGAGATAACGACGGGATCATCAATCCCGGCGAGATCATCCGCATCCACCCCCGGATCAAGAATGCCGCCGGATGGCATACCGCATACAACGTCACGGTTCAAGCCAGCGGACTGCCTCAGGGAGCTCAGATCCTCGGCTCTTGCCCCTCTTACCCGCAGATCGCTCCGGGACAGGTCACCGGGGAAGACAGCTATATCCGCCTCCAGCTTCCGGACAGCATGGGCTTTGGGATCTATACCCTCAAGCTCTCCTTGCAGTCCTTCCACCCGCAGACGAACCTCACCACCGGGATCAGAGTGTTTACCGTCTCCTTCGAGAGCACGCTTTTGGACAACCGCTTCCCCTGGGACTGCCAGACCGGAAGCAAGACCGCTCCGATCGTCTATGACTTCAATGGCGACGATCAGCTTGAGATCAGCTACCTGAGCAGTTTTGGCACCACCTATTACATCGGCAACGATGGTGAAGATTATCAGACCTATGGCGCGCCGGACGAGAACATCATGCGCAATTCCGCCATGGGCGACGTCGATGGCGACGGCAGCCCGGAGATCGTCTTCGTCAGCCGCACCGGCAGGATCATCTGCAACCGGCTGAACGGAACGAATCTCTTTAGTTATCAGACCCCCACCTCCTTCGTTTTCTCGCCTGTTTTGGCGGATATCGATGCCGATGGGCTCTACGAAGTGATCGCCGGGGGCATGGATCATAAGCTCTATGCCCTGGAAGGAACCGGCAGCCTTTGCCCCGGCTTCCCGGTTGACCTCGGTTCGGCATTCAATTCCGAGCTTGCCGCTGCCGATCTCTTTAGTGACGGAGCGATGGAGATCATCGCCGGCACCAACGGCGGCTATCTCTACGCGGTCGGATCAGGCGGCGGAACAGTCGAGAGCTTCCCGGTCAATCTCGGTAGCCCGATCACCGGCTCACCCACGGTGCTGGAAACCTCGCTCATCGTAGTCGGCACAGCGACAGACGTATATGTCGTCAATCCCTTTGGCAGCGTGCTTTTCTCCAAGCCTATCCCCTCCAGCATGGCTGGCGGAGCATCCCTTGCCGATATCAACCGCAACGGCAGCGTGGACATCGTCTTCGTCACCCTGAACGGTATGCTCTACGCCCTGGATCAAACAGGCAATGACCTTCCCGGATTCCCTGTGAACGTCGGAGTGAATTTTAACTGCCCTCCTCTGATCGCGGATATGGATAATGACCATCAGAACGAGATCCTACTCCACAGCTATGTAAACTCTGTGTACATATATAATAACGACGGCAGCCCCCTGCCAGGTTTCCCCTTTATCACCTCGTATAACGGCGCGACGCCTGCAAGCCTGGTGGATTTTGACGACAGCGGGATCTTCAAACTGGTGACCGGATACTCTACCGGTGTACTCTTGATCAACCTCCGTCGTCCGGCAAGCGATATGACTCCCTGGACTACCTACCGCGGAAATCTGAACCGCCAGGGTTCCTACGCCGCCACCGGCTACGTCGCCAATCAGGATGAGGAAAATACACCTCTGGTGCAGAGCCTGAGCCAAAACTCCCCCAATCCGTTTAGCAGTATCACCAATATCAGCTATACGACCAAGTCTTCCGGAACCGCCCGCCTGGAGATCTACAACCTGCGCGGACAATTGGTCAAGACCCTGGTGAGCGAGACCAAGAGTGCCGGCAACCACACGGCAAGCTGGGATGGCTTGGATGCCTCCGGCAGAGCCGTTTCAGCCGGGATCTACCTCTATCGCTTGAGCACCAAAGACGGCAGCAGCACCCGGAAGATGCTCGTCGTCAAATAGACCCGGTACCAAAACCAATAAAGTGAGAACAGACATATAGAAAGATAAAGAATTGACTGACCGGACGGGTTGGCAGACAGCCTTCCCGTCCGGGATAGCCGGGCAAGTGGCTTATTTCGATAAACCGCGCAACAAGCATTCAGGAGGAAAAATGAAGGCTTATGTGATTTTGCTGTTTTGCTGCCTGTGCATAGCTACTGCGATCGGGACCGTCGGGCAATTTAGCCAGGTCGGCTCAGGATACTTTAGCGGAAAGATGGGGATATTCTCCACCGAAGATACTCTCGCATTTGTGTATAACAATCCCCAGAACCAAGACCCCACATCACTCGGATCTATAGTGCTAAAGAGGTCATTTGACGGGGGGCAGAACTGGGTAAGCTGGGTCAAACCCAATATCATCAGCAGATTTCAACGACCGACCTTGTTCTATTCAAACAACGAGATCATGGTGAACTACACCAATGGCTGGCTCTGTGAGACCGCCTGGAGCAACGATAACGGGGTCACCTGGAGGGGAGTCAGCAACGGCAGAACCTTCGAAAAGAGCCCGTATATGGAACGCAACCTGGGGATGTTCAAACGCTTCTCCCTCGACCTGCCTTATCCGGAATATGACCAGGACAGCTATAGCGGAAACGACTCGGAAGAACTTCTCAGCCCGCAGGTGTTCCTGAACAGTATTCAAAACAGTAATGGCGGACCTACTTACTTTACCGGACAAGATGACCTCTGGGGTCCTGTCTATGCGAACAGTGAGATATACATACGACAAGCAGGAGGTGGCACCAACAGTGGCTGGCCAACCTTTTTGGCTCCGGTCATATCCACAGAGTCAATAATGTCCGCAAGCTCGGAGATCCCGGAAGAACAGGTTTTTTTCGGTGGCAAGATCGAAAATGCCCCGACATTGGAGATGCCGGACACCACTCCGATCCGGCAAGCAGCTACCATAGTGGGAAGTCCTGAATATGATCCAGATCTCATCGTGATGGTGACAGTGCATGGGAGCACATACTCTATTATGGAAGGGCGGATAGGCGAGCCGGAGGCAGAGCTTGCTTATGTATATGATCCTTATCCGGCTAATCCCCTTGGGGTACCTCTTTTTAGGAATTTTTTTACAACCAGGGACACCACGTGGTCTTTCAATATGATCCCCGATGGTAATTGCTCCGAGCTGAACTATACCCCGAATAAGCTCTGGATCAGAGGGAACTTTAGCGGAAATCAGACCTGGTGCTCCGGGGATACGATCATGATCATCGGGGATATTACCCTTGCCGGGACGACACCGGGGCTTGACCCGACCCTGGAACCTGTGAACACTATCGACAAGGTCAATCTGATCGCGGAGAAGAGCATTCTGCTGAAGTATGGCTACAAAGACCCGATCGACTCCCTGAGATATTATCCGCTCTGCCGGGCAGATAATGACCCGGTGCAGATCTACGCCTCGCTATATGCCTTGGGAAACGGAGGCGATGACTATCGCAAGCACGGGGTCTTTAGCTTTGAGTATCAGCATCCGCACCCTTCAGTTCCGGCAGTGTGGGTCGGAACGACTTTGTGGACAAGGATCGACCTGCATCGCAGGAAATTCCCGCAGACTTCCGCCGCTCATTGGCCACCCAATATCGACTACCCGTGGTACAACCCCCTTTGGCCGGAAAGCAAGCCTTATCTGGAACGCGGAACCGTCCACATCTGGGGATCGATCAATCAACGTAGCAAGGGGTATTTGCATCGCCCCCTCGTCGATACGGAAGTAGTAAATCCTAATAATGACTGGTGGATCGAGGGAGACATGTGCGGTGGAACCTCGGCGGTGAATATCACCGATCCCGTCCTGAATATGCCGCTTTATACCCAGAACTATCCCGGAGCTACAGGTGGCGGGATCGGATATAAGAAACTTCATGATATGGGCAACAATGCCTCCTTCTTCCATTGGGATACTCCGACCGGGCAGCAGAGCATCTGGAAGCTGGGAATGAACCTGGGCAGAACCACACTCTCCGAAAATGGATGGGTCACGCATCCCTATTTCCGTAAGGCGCAGGTGCACAAGACCCGCACCAAGGCTTTCGATCGCCTGGGCAATACCGCGCTGTATGCGGTCAACGACCTGCTCGTCAAAGGTCTGGGGGACGAGATCACCGATCTCAGCGCTGCCACCCTCGGAGATGGTGAGATCCGCTCCGTCGCAGTTGCGCCGGATGGCTCGCACCTGGTCTATCAGCAGGGGATTGGGGAAATGCGCCTCAAGGTGCTCGATCCGGAGACGGGAAACACCGCTTTTGAGGATAACATTCACGTCACAACGGCAATGAACGACATCGCGATCACTCCCAACGGCAACAAGCTCCTCGCCATATATCAGGACGAGCAGATCAAGTTTTATGCGCTGAACTCGGCACAGCAGCCGGTGCAGTTCGATGCCTGCCCCTTCCCGGTACCAAACGTTGCTCCCGAGATGCTCAGCCGGGCAAGGCTCTATCTCTCTCCCGCGTCAGACACGGTCATGGACATCTTCCTCTGGATTCCTACTCTCCTGCAAGGCGGGGATAACCACCTCGGCGACATCTACCACGCCAGGTCTGTATTCTCTGTCGCAAGTGAAGATCCTATCGCCCCGGAGCTGAACAATGTACGTCTGGATACCTATCCGAACCCCATGCGGGACGATCTGCAGGTTCGGATGAACATCCCCAAGGGGGTCTCGCATCGGGTGGAGATCTTCAATCTTCGCGGTCAACGGGTCAAAACGCTCGCTGACGGCACTGTCTCCCTCGAAGGGGACATTGGATACGTCTGGAATGGCACGGACGATAAAGGGACGCTCTGTGGCAAAGGGATCTATCTGATCCGCCTGGTCGTCGATAACAAACCCATCCGGGTAAAAAGGATATGTAGGATATAGTATGCGACGGTTCTATTCAAGTAAAACACTGGCAATATTGTTTATCGCCTATATGGTCTCATCCGGGATTTGTGGTTCCATAGGCAGATTTAGTGAGATCGGTAGAGGGCACTTCAGCGGGAAGATGGGGATATATACCGCAGGTGATACGCTTGCTTTTGCTTATATTCCGGCAGAAACATCAAGCCCAGACAGCTATGGAGCGATCGTGCTGAGGCGATCAACAGATTTCGGTCAGAATTGGACGAACAAGACCTTTCCGAATATGGTCAGCAATTGTCAGAAGCCAACCCTTTTCTGGTCACCGGAAGAGATACTGGTGAACTATAGCTCCGGTACGGCAAGGAAGGCAGCTTCTTCTTCGGATCACGGAACTACCTGGACAACGCTGAATTTCGGCAGGACTTTTGAGAAAAGCCCGTATATTGAGAAACGCAACGGCACATATGATATCTTCTCTCTTGACATGATGTATCCGGAGTATGATCAAGATAGCTACTCCATGCAGCCTGATTCGGAAGAACTCGTCGCGCCAGGCATGTATCTGGAAAATATCCAAGCTTCGAACGGGATTCACAATCAGTTTAACGGGATGGATGACATATATGGAATAGTCTATGTGCAGAATTACATTGGTCTTTATCAGGATGGAACTGGATGGCCGACTTTTCATGATAAAGTCATCGTCGGGGGCCAGATCGACGCTCAACCAGATAACATAAACTTGGAGAATATATTTCTGGGTGGCTATATAGAGAACGCTCCCCAGATCATGCTCGAGCCCCAGACACCTTCCTTTGACAACGCTCAGACAGTAGGTCCTGCGGACTATGACCCAAACAAGATCCTGATGGTGACGGTTACCGGAAGTAGCTACGAAGCGATGCTTGGTACTATATCCGAACCTGTCTTGCATTATGCCTGGGTTTACAGCCCATATCCGGCAATCCCACTTGGAGATCCATTACGCAGAAACGTTTATGCGATCAGTGATACAGTATGGACACCTCTACCAGGGGGAAATGCCATTGGCACACTCTATACCCCAAACAAACTATGGATAAAAGGAAAATTCAGCGGAGATCAAACATGGTGCTCCGGGGATACTATTTTCATTATAGGAGACATCACGCTATCGGGAACACCTCCGGGAAACGATCCCAGTGCTGAACCCCAAAATCTGACAGACCATGTGAATCTGATCGCAGAAAAGAGCATTGTACTCAAATACGGCTACCGCGATCCGATAGATTCGTTAAGGCACTACCCAAACTGTAGGGCAGATTCAAGCCCGATCGAGATATACGCGTCTCTTTACGCCCTTGGCGATGGACAAGGCAACTCACACAAGGACGGTGTTTTTACCTTTGAGTATCAACATCCTCACCCCTCTACTCCCGACATGTATTTCGGAGGTGAGCTATGGACGAACATTGACCTGCACAGATGGACTTTTCCGCACTCATCCGCCAATCCATGGGCTACGCGCGTAGATTATCCCTGGTACAACCCTCTGTGGCCCGAAGCGAGACCATATCTTGCCCGCGGTAAAGTGTCGGTCTGGGGTTCGATGATCACAAAGCGGAGAGGCTATATGAGAAGAATGCTCAACGATTTCTACTTTGTCCCGGGAGTTCTCTGGGATCCGAGCATAGACGCCTGCGGAGGACCCTCGACAGAACATGTGGATGACACGGTCCTGGGAATCACTCTACGAAACAGGAATTATCCGGGGTGTAACGGTTTTTATACCGGATATAAGTTTAAGTCCCATAATGATAACAGGAATAGCCTATCCCAATCGGCGACCCTCGACGGTTCCCACTATCTCTGGAAGCTTGGAATGAGCGGGGGAACATGGGTTTACGCCAATACTGACAGCGCAAACGTTCAACCCCGCTTCCATAAAAGTCAGACCAGGAAAACCCACTCAAAAGCGTTTACCAGACGCGGTGAAAACGCTCTTTATGCGACTAATGACCTATTGATCTATGATAACGGCACCGAGACCATAGACCTGTCATCGCTGACTACGGGTCATGGACTGATCGAATCCGTCGCCCTTTCAAATACCGGTACAGCCCTTATCTATCAATATGATGCTCAAGGAACCGGGACAATGCACATAAAGATCATCGATCCTGAAGCAGGTATGACCGGAACAGATCTATCAATCCCCACCGAAACAAAGATCAATGATGTGGCTATCACCCCTTCCGGCAGGAAGCTCGTCGCCAAATATGCTCAAAGCAGGATATACTTTTATGAGATAAACAGCTCAAACGAACTGGTTCACATCAATGATTGCACCTTCCCGGTTCATGAGATTACGCCTGAAGCTCTGAGCAATAGCCGGATCTACCTCAGCCCGACATCCAATGAGATCCTGGACATCTTCCTCTGGGTACCCTATGGCACTCCCGCGGGAGAGAATCAACCCGGAACGATCTATCACGCCAGGGCGACCAATCCCAGCTTTGCTGATGACCCCGTCGCTCCGGAACTGAACTCTGTATCCTTCAAGACCTATCCGAACCCCATGCGGGACGATCTGCAGGTTCGGATGAACATCCCCAAGGGGGTCTCGCATCGGGTGGAGATCTTCAATCTTCGCGGTCAACGGGTCAAAACGCTCGCTGACGGCACTGTCTCCCTCGAAGGGGACATTGGATACGTCTGGAATGGCACGGACGATAAAGGGACGCTCTGTGGCAAAGGGATCTATCTGATCCGCCTGGTCGTCGATAACAAACCCATCCGGGTAAAAAGGATTTGCAGGATATAATATGCAAGGAATGCTTCATCACGTCGAGATCTACGTGGGCGACCTCGAGGTCAGCAAAGAATTCTGGGGCTGGCTGCTCGCCAGGCTGGGCTACCGGGAATACCAAGCCTGGGACAGCGGGATCAGCTATCTCCTAGGGGAGACCTACATCGTCTTTGTACAGACGGAAGAGCGGTTTCTGGACATTCCATACCACCGCTGTCGCAGCGGGCTAAACCATCTGGCTTTTCATGCGGACAGCCGGGAGTTCATCGACGCGATCACGGCAGAGCTGAAGGCGCGCGGAGTCTGTATCCTCTATGAGGACAGGCATCCCTATGCCGGCGGTGAAGGCTATTATGCCGTGTTCTTTGAGGATCCGGACAGGATGAAAGTGGAGATAGTTTCGGATTAACAAATGAGCAGATTAACGGATCAGTGATGATGGGGGATGAGGATGATCGGGGAACTTTCCGCTTGACAGATACATAGCTGTCAAAAAGGCTGTCCTCTCAAGATAAATCTATAAGGAGAAAAGATGTACGCCATCGTTGAAATTAGCGGATTTCAGTTCAAGGCCGAAAAGAACGTCGTCCTGCGCGTTCCCTTGCTGAATACGGCAGAAGCCGGTCAAGCTCTTGAGTTTGACAAAGTTCTCCTCGTCCGTAAGGATGATGAGATCGTCGTCGGCACTCCCGTAGTCGAAGGCGCCAAAGTTCTCGCCAATGTGGTCGAGCACGGTAAAGGTAAGAAGCTGGTAATCTTCCATACCAAGAGAAGAAAAGGTTACCGGGTCAAGAAAGGCTACCGTGAGCAATACACAAATATATTAGTGACTGATATTCAGGCATAAAGAGAGGATATAATGGCACATAAGAAAGGTGTTGGAAGTAGTCGTAACGGTCGGGATAGCAATCCCAAATACCGTGGTGTAAAGAAACACGCATCCGAAGTCGTTATCGCCGGTAATATCATCGTCCGTCAAAAGGGCACCAAGATCCACGCTGGGAACAATGTCGGCATGGGTCGTGATTTTACCCTGTTTAGCCTCGTGGACGGCAGAGTCAAATTCGAAACCAAGAAAGAAGGTAAGAAGTTCGTGTCCGTCATCCCGAACGAAGAATAGTCCAAACTTTAGTTTAGACCATAGAAAAGGAAACCCGCTTAGACCAAGCGGGTTTTTCTTTTGCCACAAAAAAGCCCGTCACATCAGTGACAGGCAAGCTTATGAATCGTATGGCTTAGAAATAGCGGAGCCAGATGTAGGCAGTGGCGATGATCAAAGAGTTCAGGGTATAGATCAGCCCGATCTTGGTGAACTCCTTGAAGGAGATATGGAAGCCGTTACGATTGGCGATCCCTACCGAGACGATGTTCGCGGAAGCGCCGATCAGGGTTCCGTTCCCACCCAGACAGGCTCCCAGAGCCAAAGACCACCAGACAGGGTGCATCAACTCTCTGGGGACGCCGTTACCGATCTTTTGGATCAGGGGGATCATCGTCGTCACGAAGGGGACGTTATCCACGATCGCGGAAAAGATCCCGGAGAACCAGAGGATGATCAGCGAGGTCTTGTGCAGGTTTCCCCCTGTCACCGAGAGGATCTTCTTTGCGGCGATGTCCATCACTCCGGTGGCAATGAGGCTCTCCACGATCATAAACAGACCGATGAAGAAGAAGATCGTAGCCCAGTCGATGTCGTGGATGAGCACTTGATCGACGTGTTTCCGGTCGTTGATCACCAGAAGGATAAGACCCGCGATCATGGCGATCGTGGAAATCTCCAGCATCAGCTTATCCTGAAAGAGGAAAGCGGTGAACATCAATACCACGACGATCAGAGAACGGATGAGGAGTTTCTTGTTCTTGATCAGGTTATCCTCGCGGAACTCCATGAGCCGTGCCCGGCTCTCATTCGTCACGATCAGCTTTTTGTTATAGAGCAGGTAGGTCAGCCCCAGGCTGGAGACGGTCACGATGGCAATGACCGGAGTAAGATGCACGATGAAGTCCAAAAAGGTATAGTCAGTTGAGCTCCCGATCAGGATATTCGGTGGATCACCGATCATCGTGGCTGTCCCGCCGATATTCGAGGCGATCGCCAGGGTAATCACAAAGGGGACCGGAGATATCTTCAGTTCAGAAGAGATCAGGAGAACGATAGGCACGAGCATCATAACGGTCGTGACGTTATCCAGAAAGGCTGAGATCACGGCGGTGACGACAAACATCAAGAGCATGATCCGGATCGGCTTTGCCTTCGCGATCTTGGCGGTCTTGATCGCCAGGTATTGGAAGACACCGGTCTCCTTGAGTACGGACATCACCATCATCATCCCGATGAGGAGGAAGATGACGTTCCAGTCCACGCTGTTGTATGCTTTGCTTTGGGTAACGATATGCAGGCTCACGACGAGAAAACCGCCGATCAGAGCCGCTGTCATCTTATTGATCCACTCCGTCATTATCATTACATAGGTGACGGCAAAGATCAATAGCGACAGGATCATATTTGTCATAAGCTTGCATTAACTCCTTACTAAAAATATCTGAGCCACACATAAAGCGTGGAGACCAGCATTGCGTTTGCGGTATAGATCAGACCAAACTTGGTAAAGTCCCAGAAGGTGATCTTGAAACCGTTGCGATTGGCTATTCCGACGGAAACTATATTCGCGGAGGCTCCGATCATCGTGCCGTTGCCACCCAGGCAGGCACCCAGAGCCAGAGACCACCAGACGGGGTGCATCATCTCGCGGGGGATATGGTTGCCGATCTTCTCGATCAAGGGGATCATGGTCGTCACGTAGGCGACGTTATCCACGACGGATGAGACAGCCCCGGAGATCCAGAGGATGACAAAAGAGGTGGACTTCAGGTTTCCGCCGGTGCTTTTCACGATCTTACCCGCTGCCAGATCCATCACCCCGGAATTGATCAGGGCTTCGACGATCATAAAGAGACCGATGAAATAGAGGATAGTCATCCAGTCTATATCGTGGATCAGGACTTGCTCGACGTTGCGTCGGTCGTTCAGGAGAACGAGGATCAGCCCGGCGATCATTGCGATCGTTGAGACCTTCATGTGCAGCTGGGATTGAAAGATCATCGCGCCTAAAGCAAGGGTTAATACTATCAATGCCTTACGCAGCAGCTTGGGGTTCTTGATCAGATTCTCTTCGTTATACTCCATCAATCGAGCGCGATTCTCGTTTGTGACTACCATTTTATAATTAAAGAGCAGATAGGTGATCCCGATACTGGTGATCACTATCCCGATGATAGCCGGAGTCAGATGAAAGATAAAATCCATAAAGGTGTAGTCAGTTGCACTACCTATCAGGATGTTCGGCGGGTCACCGATCATCGTGGCGGTACCGCCGATGTTTGAAGCTATTGCCATGGTGATGATAAAGGGTACCGGAGTGATCTTTAGTTCGCTGGCGATCAGGATGGAGATCGGGACGAGCATCATCACGGTCGTGACGTTATCCAGGAACGCAGAGACAACAGCCGTCACGGTAAACATCAGCACCATGATCGAAAGAGGCTTTCCCTTTGCCAGTTTGGCGGTTTTGATCGCGATATACTGGAACACGCCGGTCTCTTTGACGATCGCCATGACCAGCATCATCCCGATAAGCAGGAAGATAACATTCCAGTCAACCGCCTGAAACGCAGCATCCTGGCTGACTATCCCAAGCAAGACTACCAGAAAACCGCCGACCAAAGTAGCCGTGGTCTTATTGATCCACTCGGTTATGATCATGATATAGGTGATAAAGAATATGGTAATGGACAGCAGCATGGTAGGGGTCATGATTTGAATACCTTCTTAAATATATCCATTGCCGTGATGATGCCTACCAGTTTGCCATTATCCACGACCGAGAAAAAGCGCTTGTTATGCTGGATCATCTCAAAGACCGCATCGATGATCGAAGCCGAGGGAGAAATGACCTCTTCGTGTTTATTCATGATATCCGAGACTATCGTGCTGTCTTCCCTTTCAAATAGGTGCTCCAGAGGTTCAAAGCTACCGAGGAATCCCAGATGATCCATCATGAACATATAATCCGGAACACCCAGCTTGAGTAGCCGCAGGATGTCCACTTCGCCGAGATAGCGGGAATTTGCATCAACCACGGGTAATACGGCGATGTTCTTGGTGTGGATGAGATTGCCCAGATCACGGATCAGGACGTCCGGACCGATGGTCACCGGGCTTGGATTCATGATGTCCCCGATGGTGATGGTTTCCTTGACCTTGATCGCCATCTTCTTCAGCATACTTACTACGTGGTTGCCCTCATGTCTCTCTCGTAATTCCCTCATCTGATCTGGGGATTTTGAGAGCATCAACAGGGTGGCAACCAAGTTCAGGTATAGGGTCGAGGAAGATTTATTGGTGATGATCAGAACGATCAGGCTGACCGGAGTACCTTCGTAATCGATCGGCTTATCCAGGAAGCACATGGAGATCAGGGTATCGTTGTAGCCTTCCATCCGTACATGCGGGATGGCAATTCCGGTATTGTACGCGGTCGAGGATTCTCTGTCGCGCTGCATGATCAGCTCGGTCAGCTTTGCTCCGCAGACGGGCAGATGATACGCCTTGCATATCTTTTCGACCATGTTATGATAGACCTCTTCCCTGCTCTTCGGGGAAGGCTCAAAACTGATCAGCTTGGCATCCAAATAGCTGGATAATAACATATTAACCTCACGGCATGGGGGATTTTGGCTTAAGTATAAAGCCTGTAATAAAAAGTCAAGGAAATGTTATGTTAGTATCAGCTAAATCGGCGTTTAGTCGCTCTTTAGAAGCTTGTAACCGCTGCTTTTCCCACCTGAGACAGCCTTGAGGAAATAGATCCCTTTGGGGCAGGATCTGCCGGATCTGTCCTTCCCGTCCCAGACCATCTCATCAGTCGCCATGAAAGAGGAAAGCTCCTCTCCCCGGAGGTTGTAGATCGAGACGCGGACCGGCTCTGAACCACGCGGGACGATGGTCACCCGGGAACCGAAGGGATTGGGATAGATATTGAGCAGCTCCGGTTGAGCCGGGCTGAGAGGGTCATCTGCAGACACGCCGGAGACCTTGATGCTGACGTATTTTACCGATGAGGCAGTCAGATCCACGCGCACATAGCAAACGTTGTAAGGTCCGCTGCGGTCAACTTGTTCGAGCACTCCTCCGGTCACACTATAGGTTGCGTTTCCCGCGGGCATATTGAACTTCACTACAGCATTGGCAAATGATATGCTCTGGGTATTGGTCACGGTCGCCATGACGCTGTCCGCCTGAGCGATGTTTGAAGGGGAATATTGGATCTTGAGGTTATTCCCGCTGCTTCCGGCATAGATCGTCGTCCTGGGGATCAGTTGGGTTCCCTGCACCTCGATCACTCTATAAGCGCGATTTCCGTTGCACGTACTGCGAGTACCAAGGCTATAGGGGAAAGTGGTCGTCGAACCGCTGTTGGAATGGATATGCCCCCAGAGCGCCATATCCACGCCGAGGGCATTCAGATCTATCTGATCGTTGAAGTCATAATGATAAAAGAGCACCTTGGTCTTGTCCGGATATTGGGCAAGCTCCGTGTTCAGCCAAGCTATCTGGCTGTAGATAAAGCTCTGACCGCCATAGATATTGGAACGCCAGTTATCATAGTTTATATATCCTTCCAAGCCGATATAGCGCAGATCGCCGTAGGTGAAGCCATAATCCTGCGTATAGAGCTGGGGATTCGCCGCGGTATTATTCAGCCAGGGCCAGCCAAAATAACGCCACCAGCTTCTCCGGGCACTTCCCGATGGAGGCGGGGTGCTGTTCCAGCCTCCCAGATCGTGATTACCGCCGGTCAGAAAGAACGGAACTTCCAGCTCCGCCATGACCCGCTGTGCCCAGCCATAGACGAACATCGAGTTAAAGTTCTCCAGCTCGCCCTCATTGACAACGTCGCCGGTAATAAGGACGAATTCCGGACGGATGATGTTTATGTCATCGACTACTGCCCGAAAGTCATCGACAGCCGTGCTGTCCGTGTCGTATCCGGCATCGGGATAGAAGATCCGGGTCGGCATGTGCAGGTCGGTGACGTGAACGAAATAGTAGTTCGTCTTGCGCGTAGGCAGGACTTGAACGGCATTCTCGCTGGTATCGGCGATCCCGCCGGAAGCCGTCACTCGCAGGTCATAGAGTTCAAAGACCTGAACCTGGGGGATCAGCACGCTGATCAGCCAGCGGTCGGGACTCGTCACATACTGCGCGGAAAGGACGTTCATCGGGATCGTTTTGGCACGGTGGATCAGGCTGGCTGTCCATCCGGTGGTGGTTGACGGAGCTATGCAGGTGATCTGCATCGTCTCACCCGGGATCTGGATCGCCGGGACATTCAGGATCGGGGATTGGATCACCGTCAGAGTGTCCCCCACGGCGTTATAAGGCGAGACTGCGGAAAGCAGCCCAAAACTCAGGAGCAGAGCGAGGAGGACAAGGCAATTCCGGCGCATCAAATAACCGCCAGGATCTGTTTGACGGATTCTATCGGGATGGCAAAGCCAATGCCGACGTTGCCACCGTTCTCGGAGAAGATGAAGGTATTGATCCCGATCACCTCGCCATTGATATCGATGAGTGGTCCACCGCTGTTGCCGGGGTTGATCGCCGCGTCGGTCTGGATCATGTTCTTGTAGGAACGGTTGTCATCCCGCATGGAAAAGCTGCGATTCACCGCTGAGATCACGCCGACCGAGACGGTCGGATTGGAGTCATTCATCAGATAGCCGTAGGGATTACCGATCGCAATAGCCCATTCTCCGATCAGGAGGTCTTTGGACTTTCCGAGGGCGACCTCAGGCAGGTTTTGTCCTTTGATCTTGATCTTGGCGATATCATGAGTGTCGTCGATCCCCTCGATAGAGGCATCAAATTCGCGTTTGTCGGGCAGAACGACCTTGATCTGGGTCGCACCCTTGACGACGTGCGCATTCGTGATAATATAGCCGTTCTTGGCGTCATAGATCACGCCTGAGCCAAAGCTCTGCACCTGACGCTGCATGGGCATAAAATCGAAGAATCCGAAGAAACCGAAGGGATTCGCGCCGCGAACGACCTCGGTCTTCATGACGTTGATGCTGACTACCGCCTGTTCGGCTTTGGCGACAGCATCGGTTATCGAGGTGGAGCGTAAGGCGGATGAGGACTTATCCGGCTTGGCATTTCCCGAGTTGAATATACCGGGACCGCCGGAGAAGTGATTGATCAAAACCAGAGAAATGCCGGCATTGAGGACAAGCACGGCGATGAGCAGAACGATTACGTTACCGGTTCGCATAATATGGATACTCCGTTAGTTACAAAAAGCGTTTGATGGCAAATTCGATCGCCGGGATACTGACAGTAGTGTCAAAACAGGGACCGTTCGGTCTCTCGTTGAGGACGGAAAAGACCGGGTATTTCCAGCTGTCGCGCACGCCTTCGATCAGGTCGCGGTGACACGCAACAGCGATGATCAGATCCGGAGCGTTGTCGGATATAAGTTTGCGGGCAAGGGAGCCACCCGTCGCGACGACGGTCTTGACCGGGTATTTGCCCAGAATATTCTTGGCGGAGGAGATGTCGCAATTGCCGCAGTCCCCGCAGTCGTTGATATCCTGGGTGATGCGGATCTTGCAGTCTGCGCTTTGCAGGCAATGCGGCAGCAGGATGAGGATCGACGGTTTCTGCAGATGCCGGTAGTTGCTCATGACGATCTCGTTGTTAAAGTTCAGGAAGGACTCTTGCAAGCCTTTCTTCCGGCGCATCAGCAGGCTGTTGAGATAGGTTGCCAGAGGATAATAGACGCGAAATAGCATCCACTGGGCGTGACGCTGCATCCAGTCCGGCTTGATCACCGTATGGGTGGACATCAGGATCAGGATCCAGTTGCTGACCAAAAATACCAGCGCGATGAAGGTCAAGGTATAGATGACGGTCTCGTGCATGGACAGTCCCGTACGGGCATAACTGCCGATGGCGATGCCAAAAAAGAGACCGACGATAAGGATCAGGCTGATGCTGACGAATACGGGGAATTTTATAACGGACAAGTAGTAATCTTTCATATTCACTTCCCAAGCATTGTGCCGGGGGTAATCCTGGAGCCGAGGCTAAAAGCCCAGCTATCCATGATCTTCTTGCCGGCGGGTTGCACTGTCTTGATAAGGAGCTGTGTGTCTCCTGTGTTCACGGTAAATCCGACGTTGCGGATCAGTTTGCCGATCGTTCCGGGTCGGTCATTAGCCGGTTCGGGATCGGGCTCTGCCTTGAGAAAGCGCAACGGCGCTTCCCGAAAATACTGGTAAGCTCCGGGATTCGGAGCAAGAGAGCGGATGAGGTTTCGCACCTTCTCCGCAGGTTGCGACCAGTCGATAAGCTGGTCTTCCTTGCCGATCTTGGCTGTATAGGTCGCCTTTGCGTGATCCTGTTTGATGGGCACCGGCATATCCCGGTTCATCATCTCAAGAAGATCATGCAAAAGCTGAGCCGATAGCTCTGCATATCTGTCATGCAGTGTCCCGAAGTCATCCTCGGGATATACGTCATACTCTCGCTGGATGAGGATCGGCCCGGCATCCAGCTTGGCGGTCATCACAAAGATCGTGATGCCGGAGACCTTATCCCCGTTCCGCAGCGTCGCCTGAAGCGGACTCGCGCCACGATAAAGCGGTAGCAGCGAGGGATGGATGTTTATTGCCCCATGCGTGGGGATCTCCCGCAGCTCTTTGCCCAGCATCTCACCGTATGAAGCGGTGATGATCAGGTCCGGAGCCAGGCTGCGGAGCTCCGCCAGAAAATCCGGATCAGCCGTATTCTCCGGTCTGAGCAGGGTCAGACCCAGCTCCAGCGCCGTTTCCGATATCGGACTGGGGCTATTGCGCAGATTTCTGCCTTTGGGACGGTCCGGCTGGCTGATCACGCATACCGGTTGATAGTCGCGATCAGCAGCCAATGCCTTGAGACAGGGGATCCCGAATGGGGATGTCCCCGCAAAGATAATCCTTTTGACCATCAATCCTTGGGGTCATAGACCCGGATGTTGACTCCGTCCACGGTGGTCTTTTCGATTTCGCGAAGCTTGCGCTTCAGTTTCAGCTTTGTCAGCGTGCTGATCTTGTCGATAAAGAGCACTCCGTCCAGATGGTCATATTCATGCTGAAAGACGATCGCTGAATATCCGGAGACGGACTCCCGGTGCCTGTTTCCATCCAGATCGGTAAAGCTATAAGTGATGCTCGAAGGACGGATGACCTCGGCGTAGATATCCGGAATGCTGATGCATCCTTCCTCGTTCGCTGATTCGCCGGAGGAACTCTCGATCACCGGATTGATCATCACCCGGGGGTTCTTTCCCTTGTGATCTCGCGTCCAGGTCGCATCCATCACGAATATCCGCAGGTCCTTGCCTACCTGATTGGCGGCAAGACCCACGCCATCCCGTTCATACATGGTATGGATCAGGTCTTGGACAAAGTCTTTAATCTCGTCGTCGATGACTTCGACCTCTTTTAGCTTGCGCCGGAGGATCTCATCACCGAGGATGTGGATCGGGAGTAATGCTGGACTTGCTTTCATGGCTTATGAGGCGGGCGTATCCGTAGCTTTGATGATCATGGCGACGGCGGAGCGCTGAAAGTCCACTCTGATCTTGTTGGTCTCGTCGATCTCGATGACCACGATGTCCTTGTCCGGCTTGATCGAGACGATCCTGCCGTAGATACCGGAACTGGTGATGACCTTGTCATTCACCTGCAATCCGGCAAGCATCTGTTGCATCTCTTTCTGACGTTTCTGCTGGGGTCTGATCATCAAAAAGTACATGATCAGGAACATCCCGCCGAAGAAGATCAGGGTCATAAGACCGCTGCCTTGCTGTTGTGCTGCGGGCGTAGCCGCGAGTATTATATTAGTCATATTTTCTCCTATACTCCAAAGAATCTTGGATAGATCATTAGTAAAACGTGTAATAAGACCCCGGCGAAGATCCCCGCCAAAAGATCATCGACGACGATCCCCCAGCCTCTGGGAAGCTTCTGCGAGACCTTGATCGGAAATGGCTTCGCGATGTCAAAGACACGGAAGAGAACAAAGGCATAGATCCCGATGAGCAGCTTGTGCGGCATCAGCATCACCGCCAGCAGATAACCGCAGATCTCATCGATCACGATCGCCGGCGCATCATGCCCGAGCAGCTTCTCCGCCTTGGACGAGACCAGGACGGCAAAGAGGGAAAAGACCAGCAGACCTATTCCGTACCATAGCTGGTTGATCCCGCTGAACAGAGTCTCCGGCATTAGTAAATATAATCCAAAAGCCAGCAGACTGCCAAAAGTTCCCGGGGCAAAGGGTATGAACCCGACCCCCAGTCCGGTGGCTAAAAACGTGCAAGGTGTAAGTTTGTTCTGCTTCGTCATGGCGTTATCTGGACGTAGCTCTCTTCCATCAGTTGTCCCATCCAGACCTGATATTCTTCCATCTGTTTCTGGGTGAAGAGGTATTCATAGACCTGATCTTTGACCTCTTCAAAGGTCATAAGCCTGGCTGGAAGCTCCTCGGTGCGGATAAAGAGATAGAACATCCCTTCATTCTCCAGCACGGGAGTCATCTCGCCGACCGGGGTGCTCATGATCGCTGAGGCAAAAAGCTCCGGCATCTCCGCTTCGGTCATCTCGCCGATGATCCCGCCGTTTTTCGCGGCTTCCGGATCTTCGGTATATTGTGCTGCCAGATCGGCAAATCCGGCTTCGCCATTGACGTATTTTGCCCGGATCATTTCCATCTCATTGCGGGCGTTTAGGGTATCATCCGTCGCCGGAGAGACTATCTTGAGGATGTGACGGGCGCGGATCTGATCCCCCCGCTTTTCCTCGACCTTGATGATGTGATAGCCAAACTGGGTCTTGACGATGTTGCTGATCTCCCCGACGTCCAGTGAGAATGCGGCATCCTCAAAGGGCTTGACCATCTGTCCCTTGCCAAAGAAGCCCAGATCACCGCCCTGCGCGGAGCTGGGGCAGTCGCTTTCGGTCTTCGCCAATGTGGCAAAGTCCTCACCCGCCAAAAGACGCTGCAAGACAGCTTTGATCGCGGTGAGTTGCGCCGCGTCGGAATCCTGACTTGGCTTGACTTCGCGCATGATCATTCCGACCTTCCAGGTAGTGGGCTTGACTGCCATGCTGTCTTTGCTGGCTTCGTAAAAACTGCGCATCTCCGCTTCCGGGACTTCGACCTTGGAGGAGACGTAACGTTCGACCAGCATATCCTGCAAGGCATTATCGGTGATCATGTCCACATAATAATCCAGCAGATCGTTCTGGGTGAGCTTCATCCGCGCCAGATCGGCGTTGAATGCCGCTTCCGAGGGATACTTCGCCTTGAGCTGGTTCAGGTAACGCTGCGCATAGCTCTTGATCCGGTCTTTATCGACCTTGAGATCGAGTTCCTTGGCTTTTTGCACCATCAGCTTCTGTTCGACCATCTGTTGCAACACATCGATGGGCTGTATGTCTTCTTTTTTGACTCCTGTGCTTTGGATCTGCATCATCTGTTTTTGAAGATCGCTGCGCAGGATGATGTCCGAACCAACCTTGGCGACGATCTTGTCTATGACCTCGGCGCTCAGAGAACTAAGCACCAGGCAAAGACTAAGCAGGATCAGGGATGATCTCATATAACTTCCTAATAGTAATATATTTCTTCGGTCTTGGTCTTGAGCTCTTTCAGGAGTCCCTGATAGATCTCTTCTTCTTTTTCCGCGATGATCTTCTTGCGGATCAGGTCGCGGTAGTCCTCAAAGTTCGCCTCGCCATCTCCGGCTCGCATCTCGGTGATGCGAAATACGAACCATTTGTCTCCCCGGCTGATGAGCGTGGGCTGATCTTTTTCGAGCCCGGCACAGGCACGCCAGAAGACGGAATCCGCTCCGGCTTTGGTGACGAAGCCCATCATCCCGCCCTTTTGCTTCAGTTCTTCCTGGGAATAGAGATTGACCGCTTCGTCAAAGCTCAATCCGGCTTTGATCTTGTTTAGGACCTCCGTCGCGGTGAACTTGTCTTTGAGGCTGATCCTTTGCAGGGAATAGTCCATCAGGTTGTTTTCAAATTCCGCCCGATGGATGCGGAAATAATTGAACAGCTCGTCATCCGTGACTTTGATCTCGGCGAGCCGTTTGGATATCAATGCGTTTGCTTTGACCTTCTTTATCGCAAATTCTGTTCTCATCTTCAGGGCGGGAGTCTTCTGCAGTTCCAGTTCATCCGCCTCCTGAGCCAAAAGGGTCAGGTTCACCCAATCTTCGACGTATTTCTTCCGCTTTTCCGCGTCCAGGCTCTTCCATTCATCTTCCGAAAAGAGGGTCTTAAATCCTTCCTCGGTGAGAACCTCGTCGTTCACCTGCGCCAGGATCCTGGACTTATCCTTCTTCTCCTTTTGGCAGGAGAAGCCGAAGAGAGCCAGGGACAAAAGAAACAGTATCGCTAATCGCTTCATATCTTAGAGGTAGGGAGGAGTATATTTGATCCGGATATAGGGTGCTTTCCCGGCGGGAAGAGCGGGATCGGCAAAGTGCCAGAGCTCCAGCTCGCCAAAATTCGCCATCTCCTGGAGGGACTGGATCATCACCCCGTAGTTCTCGATATCCCCGCTGGTGATCCCTTGAACCACCGCAGTGATATTGACCACGATCGAATCGGCGGTGATCTGCCCATTGCTGGTGGGGTTCAGGCTGAGCAGTTCATAATCCCCTTCCTGGAGCGATACTGCCGTGCTCAGACTGTCTTTGGTGACCCGATAGGTCCGCAGCCCGTAGGGAATGGTCGAACCGTAGTAGGGGTTGTTCTTAACGTATAAGACCATCTCCGCCTTGTTGATCGTCAGACGTTTGATAGCCTGAGCATTCAGCGGGTTGCCATCCATATCGCGGAACTTGCTGCTGTTGATATCAAACTTGACAAAGATGCGGGAGGGGCTGATGTTCTTGATCAGCCACCGGTTGTCATACTCCGTGCCAAACGGCGCGACGACCCGATAGCTGTCCGAGATCGCCAGGGAGCTGTATTCTTTGAGCGCGGCGGTCGCGGTATCGGTCGTCAGCTTATACTTGAAGGAAAGCTTGGGGCCGCTGCTCCCGCTGTCTATGGAGTAGATCTCCGACCATCCGTTCTCGCTGGAACGCAGCGCAAAGCACAATCCCGTGGTTCCGGTATGCATCCAGTTCTTGATCACGTCATTGGGGATGGTGATGCTGTAGGTGCTATCCGCCGAGACATCCGGAACGGTATATTCCGGGATCACCGGTTCAAAGGGGACGATGGAACTGTCCGCGATGGCAAAGGTGCTGTCCGCAGTCCAGCTCCACTTCAGCCGAAAGAGATTCAGCTTCAGAGTGCTGCGCGGTTCGGGGGAGCGACGCTTAAACTTGAGCGTCAGCTTTGCTTCCGTCACGGTCTGGAGGAGCGAATCCGCCGGAAGCCCGGTAAAGCGCATAACTGCCACGGCTTCCCTGGTTCCCATCTTTCCGCAGAGCAGGGTCGATTCATAGCCCGAGACCTTGGCAGTATCGGCAAAAGAAAAACCCGCTGTAAAAAGACTGTCGGTAAATACCTGCGGTCGGATGTCCGACCAGTTGTTTCCGGTAAGATTGTTCTTTCTGGTGCAAGCTCCGCTAAAGAGCAATACCAGGCTCAGAACGCTCAGTATAAGCATGTGGCTTTTCTTCATTGAATACATATTAAATATTCCTATAGAATTTCATTTTTTATTGAAGTACCAGTAGTAGGCACTGTGCATAAGGGGATAAATGGTCAACCTTTTTTTTAAGCCCCTGCAAAAACAGGCGAAAAACCAACCTCGTTTCCTGTGGATAAACTGTGGATATCAAGCCCGGATTTTGGGACTTATCCACACGAGCCCGGGAAGCTAAGAAAATATCGAGCTTATCCACAGGTTTCCACGCATACTTATCCATGCCTGTGGATCGGGAAGGACGATACCAATTATCCATTGATGTTCTTGATCAGGGATTCGATGTGGACGCGGAAGCTATTGTCCGAACGGAACTGGTTGTCGATCATCTTCTTGGCGTGCAGGACCGTCGTATGATCCTTGCGTTTGTAATACTCAGCGATCTCTTTCAACGAGAGCTGGGGGATCAGGAGGTTCGCCAGATACATGGCGACCTGTCTGGGAAAACTGATATTCGGCTTGCGGCTCTTGTCCACGATCTGGGGAATGGTGATCCCATAGGCAGCGCAGACGTGCTGGGTGATCATATCCAGTGTGATGTCCTTCTTCGCTTCGGAGATCATATCCGAGAGGATCTTGCGGACTTCATCGACGCTGATGTCTTCCAGCTTGATCTTGTTATAGGAAGCATACGCCAGGATCCGGATCAGGGATCCTTCCAAGGCTCGCACGCTGGAGGAGATATGCTCGCCGATATAGTTAAAGACCTCATCGTTCAGGTCGATATTATCCGGCTCACTCTTCTTGCGCAGGATCGCGACCCTGGTCTCAAAATCCGGATTCTTCAGGTCACAGAGCAGACCACTCTCAAATCTGGTCACCAGTCGCTTCTCCAGATCCGGGATGTCCTTGGGCGGACGGTCAGAGGTCAGGACGATCTGCTTGCGCGCTTCAAAGAGGGTGTTAAACGTATGAAAGAACTCTTCCTGAGTTCCTTCCTTGCGGGAAAGGAAATGGATGTCATCGACGAGCAGGAGATCGACCTTGCGAAACTTGGCGCGAAACTCCGGCATCTTGTTTCCCCGGATGCTGTCGATCATCTCGTTGGTGAATTCCTCCGAGGTAGTGTAGTGAATACTGCAATTCCTGCCTTCCTCGAGGACGAAATTCCCGATCGCCTGCATCAGGTGCGTCTTCCCCATTCCGCTCTCACCGTAGATGAACAGCGGATTGTAAGTATAGCCCGGGGATTCCGCCACCGCTTTGGCGGCGCTGTAGGCAAAGTTGTTGTTCTTACCGACCACGAACTGGTCAAAAGTGTAACGCTCGTTCAGCTTGGAATTCAGCGTCACGCCGTTGTCATTGCCTTTCTTACCATTTTTCGTATCGATAACTGTCGGACGATGCGTATTACTCTCGAAGGTGATCTTGTAACGTCGGTTGTAGAGCGCGTGCGAGATCTCGGAGAGCATCTCCGAATAGTTCTGGTTCAGGTAGTTCGCCGTGAACTGGGTGCTCACCCGGATCGTCAGACCCTCGCTGCTCATGTCCACAAGTTTGGTATCCGAAAACCAGGTCCTGAAACTCTGAGGATTGATATGCCCCTCAAGCTTGTCTAAAATATTCTGCCAGATATCTTGATCCATCATTAGTCATTCCCGTAAAAGCTTTTTTATCCACAACTTAGACCGGAGTCCTTATCAGGAGTGATCGCCGCATCTAAGTCACTGTTATCTATCATTATAGCGTCGTGTCGTCTGCCCGTCTCAGTTCCGGTGAAGGATACTTATCCACAATTTATCCACAAAAACTGTGAGTAATTCCGAATAGCTTTGTTTTCTAAGCATCTAAGAAACTCTTCACGCAGACTTATCCACAACCCGGCAAGAAAATTTGATGCCTGTTATTTTGTCAAGACCGGAAAATCAAGCTATGCAAGCAATTAGGAACGCTTGTCAGCTTTTAACGTCAATAGTTTTTATAGGCTTAGAAGGTTGATATGCTCTTTGCCGATTTTGCTGTCCGACCCCGTATCTCCTGATACTGACAATTAGTTATCGATTGTCGAACATGAGACACCCACCCCGGAATTTTAGTTTTCAGGGTGATTGTATCATCTGGAGTTATCTCTCTGTATTCACCAAAAACTCGCAAGGGCTATGAATAAGCAGTTTGGCAACCGCTCATCGTTCTATTAAAAAAGGTATTAAGGCGCTCCGAAATAGTCGCTTCTCTACGTTGATCCTTGAGTGCCATTCACTGAAACTATTTCAGAAAAACTGTCTTGAGTACTTTTTCACCTTCTCCTGAGATCACTTGCACATAATATACCCCGCTTGACATGCCCAGGCTCTTGATCTCAGAGTTTGTCAGACGAACGACATTAGTCTGGGAACGACTTTCTGCTAAAGAGGTGGAGCTGATCTTCCTTCCCTTGATATCATAGATGTTCACTGTAATCTTGGACGGGGTAGCGAGCTTGATATCAATATTCAGCACATCTGTAAATGGATTGGGGTAGCAGGATAGATCGGTTATCTGTGGGACAGACGGATCATTCGCCTCGGAGCCAGCATCGACTCTAAAAGAATGTAGCTTGTTGCCTTTGATCAGGTAGAAGTTGTTTCCTGCCTGGTAAGCTTCCCACTCCCAAGCATATGCATCCGTATCGATCTGATATGTATCGGTATGGTATTGTTGTGTCTCCGGATCGAACGTCGTAAACTGAATAGGCTCACCAAACACGCCGGATAAGGCAACTATGCAGTTCTCATTGATGCGAATGAGATTCCGAGGATCGGGTAAACTCGTCAGTTGGGGGAAAGAACCGTTAGCTGAAGTCTCGCCATTAATAATGTCATATGCCGCAAAAGCGCTAAACAAAGCTTGTCCTCCAATGTAGTGGATCTTGAATATACCGATAAAACTGCAGTTATCCAAGGGAACAATACTCTCCACTTCCGATATTATCTCAATCCCCGAACTGAGGATATTCTCAACCAAGAGGTTATTTTGCACGTAGAGAAGCGAATAGGCGCAAGACTGATTGGGTGAAACACCCTTTGCTAAATAGTATTCCCCGACCTTCGTGACATCAGTGTATCCATAAGGCATGTATCCGGTGATCTCATGCAAGATCATGTCCCGATCTATGAAGTAGTTGGGGACATAGTCATGAAGGAGATCGGCTACTATCACGTAGTCGTCTATCAGGGGGAATAGCCGATAAGTGCTATTGGGGTATGACAAAACCATCTGCATTTCGCTTGTCGCCAAGTCAATGCTATATACGCTTCCAGCTCTCGCTGTGGCAGCCATAATTGTGCTTTCGTTGAACAGAATGACCTGATTTGAGGTTGGATTGAACAGATACGCAAAGTTCACATTGTCTGTATCGATGAGGCGACAAACGCTATTGCCATTCTCCTCGATCACGCAGGCAATAACGGACGTGGAATCTACCTGAGCCAGAAGATACAGCTTCTCATATCGATATTCAAAAAGCAGAACTATAGGCTCGTTGATCACGGATGGTTCGAAGAGGTAGCTATACACAATTGCTTGGTTTGAGAAGTTTCCCTGCGTGTCGCAAGTAAAGGTATTAACCCTAACGGAGTCCGAATTGGCTTCCTGCTGATAAAAATGCAACAGACTGTCTTGCTTACCGACGACCAAGCTGTATTCAACGTCCGGCATTTCCACACCGGCGACATGCTGAACACTCATTGCAAGTAAAGCACTACAGTTAAGCAAAAGGAATCCAATACATAAGGTCATGTATAAAGGTCTCAATTCATCCTCCTAAACGGGTTCTATGCTTCTAACGCCATGCCATTCCATGACTACCGATCACACCAGAATAATAGTATTCGTTGCCGAATTCTTGTCAATCTCTAATTCCTTGGTAGCCCAGCTCTCGTGTTCTATTAGCAGATAGAGCCGTGTTTGCCTGGCTCCCCGCGGATTTATATTGACAAAGTCCTCAGCCTGCCCAAGCTCTGTAAAGATTCATAACTACTATATCAATATGAGGTTTATAATGAAGAACATACTTATTGTCGTGATCTTTCTCTCGGCGGTTCTGGCGCTCTTTGCCGGCAACAGCGAGAATGAAAGCTCGGAGTGGATCATCAAGGGTTGTGAGGAATGCGAACCGGTCGATGCCAACGCTGCCATCCGGGAACGGATCGAGCTGCGGATCGAGAAGATCAAGAAAGAGCTCAAGGGCAAGCTGGACAAGTCCGATCAGCGCCGGGTGCATGAGCTGCTGGACGAGATCGAAGAACTCGTGATGCTCCTTCCGGAAAAGCCGATGCACCGGATCGAGCCGATCTCCCGCGGAGATCTCAGCGATCTCAAGGATGCCCTGCGGCGTGCGGCTTTTGCCGATGATCAGCTACAGATCCTGCGCAGCGCCTCCAAAGGCAATTACTATACCTGTAGCCAGATCATCGAGATCCTGGAGATCTTCCCCTTCTCGACGGACAAGCTGGAAGCCCTCAAAGCTACCTACCCCAGGTGTCTGGATACCGGCAACAACTTCAAGATCGTCGATGCCTTTGTCTTTGACAAGGATCAGGCGCGCGAGATCATCGACACTACGGTCTTCGAATAGTTCATCCCGGTTCGCCGGGCTGATCTTCCTCTCATCATCCTCAGATGATCCCCAGATGCGATGAGGGAGTCATCTGAGGAAGACCAAGGCAAGACCTGCGATTTGCCTTTACGGGCGATCACCTTATCCTATCCTGCATACACATATCATGAAATATAGAGGACACATGGCACTTCAAGAAGATCTTGAGACAATGGGAAACCGCCTCTTTCGCTGGCGCAGTTTTCTCCCGCTGATCCTTGTCGCGTTGCTCTTTATGGCGATGCAAAAGTATCACTACATTTATGGTTCGGAGCTCTATGACCATCTCTGGGAGGTAGTCTGCCTTCTGGTGAGCTTCTTCGGGCTGGGGATCCGTTCCTGGGCGATAGGCTGTGCCCCGGCGCGGACTTCCGGACGCAACACAAAGGTACAGGTCGCGGATAAGCTGAATAACACCGGGATCTACTCTCTGGTTCGGCATCCTCTCTACCTCGGCAATTTCTTTATGATCCTCGGAGTCGTGATGTTTGCGCATCATATCTGGGCGATCCTGGTCAATACCCTGCTGTTCATCGTATATTACGAGCGGATCATGTATGCCGAAGAGGCTTTTCTGCGTCGTAAGTTTGGAGACGTCTATCTGGACTGGGCAAAGGTCACCCCCGCGATCATCCCGCGGTTTTCCGGTTATCGTCCGCCGGAGCTGCCTTTTTCGCTGCGTAACGTCCTGAAGCGGGAGTATAACGGATTCTTTGCCGTGATCCTTTCGATGTTTATCCTTGAGGTCTATGGAGACTGGATCTATCTGCACCGGCTGGAGCTGGATCTGCACTGGTTGATCCTGATGCTGGTCGGTTTAACGAGTTGGGTATCGCTTCGCACGATCAAGAAGACCACGAACTGGCTCAAGGTCGAAGGTCGCTGATGAGCCTCTTAACGCCCTATAGCGGCTAAGGAGAAGCTATGACCAGATATGCTGCCGTCCTGATCCTGTTCCTGCTCGCGCTGGGGAATCTCGGCGCGCTGGAGACGGAGATCTTTGGGGATGTTTTTGGTGATGCCGGAGCCGCGTTGCTGCGGACTCTGATAGAGGAAAACCGGAAGCAGGGACTCTATCGCTGGGATGACATGGACGTTTTCCCCGTGATCCAGGTGGTGGAGCAGGGCAAGGGCTATGCCGCCGATGACGCTCTGATTACCTTTACGGTCAGCTTGGGCTTCTCCGAGGATGATGATCCGCCGGAAAAGCTGCCCTTTGGCACATTTTACATGTATGCGCCGCTAAAGACGATCATCGTCGAGCTAAACGAGAAAGCGGATCAGCAATCCCTCGCCAAAGCTATCAAGCAGATCCGGAGCGTTGCCGATCAACTCAGCAGGGAGTTTCTCCCCCTCTATGCAGAGGGACACAAAGTCTCCCGCGAATATCGCCTCATGGCTGAGCTAAGGAATTACGGCACGATGGCGATCCAATGGCTCAAGACCCCGGTTTCTCAGGGAGGAGCGGGCGGAGACGCGAGCACGTTCACCATGTCCGATCTCGCTTATTTTATGGGCTTTGACGGCGGGACGTATATCCTGAATACGGATTATGCCGAATATAGAGTTTTGGCGCTGGATGCCCGGCTGGCGGTCATCGGAGCTTATCCCGGTGAATATTGGGAAGGGGATCAGCCGCTGTATCGCGCGGTCGTCCGGTTTGACACCGGGGACGTCCGCATCCTGCGTCGGGGCGAGGGTCATTAAAGGCAAAGCCCGGATTGCGGAGAAAAAACCTTGACCGTATTTCCACGGATAATATACTGGAACAAAACTATCAAGGAGTCATACCATGGCAGTCAAGATCGATAAAGAAACCTGCATCGGCTGTGAAGCCTGCGTCGGCGTTTGCCCCGTTAGCGCTCTCAGCATGGAAGATGGCAAAGCCAAATGCGACGAAGGCGCCTGCATAGATTGCGGAGCCTGCATCGGCACTTGCCCCGTGCAAGCCATTTCCGAGTAATCGCGGAAAATAAACCCACCTATTTGAAAGAGTCGGCAAGTTTGCTGGCTCTTTCGTTTTTTGCCAAAGGAGTATGGTCATGAAAAAGCTTTTTCTCGGCGCGATGTTCGCCTTGCTAAGCCTGTCTTTTGCCTTTGGGATCCAGGTCAGCGGTAATCAATCCGGAACCTGGTCTCCCGCCAACAATCCCTACGAAATGATCGGCGCGGTGACGGTTCCCGTCGGTTCGGCACTGACGATCGAGCCGGGAGTCATCGTTCACGTCATGGGCAGTTATCAATTTCTCGTGCAGGGCTCCCTTTCCGCGGTCGGAACGCCGGCGGATTCTATCCGCTTCGTCAATTCCCAGAGCAATCCCACTGCCCTCTGGCCCGGGCTCAAGTTTGAAGAGACCGCCACGAACAATACGCTGACGCATGTTTACGTCGAATACGGCACCTATGGGGTTCGCTGTATCAACGCTCCGCTGAACGTTTCGAACTGCCGCTTCAACCTCTGCGAGAAAGGGATGGAGCTCTATGCCATCGGCGCGGCGAATCCGTCCCCGGTCATCGTCGAACACAGCCTGATCGAGAATTGCATCCAGAATGGGATCCTCATCAGCCAAAATAGCTCCGCTATCGTTCGCTATAACGAGATCAGGCGCAACGGCACCGGAGCGCAGTTCCGGGCTGCTATCCAGCTTTCCAATCAGTCTGCCGGGGGAAGCAACAACCCCCTGATCAGCTACAATCACATCCATCATAACTACAAGCAGGGGATCTCCGCCTGGGACGTAGCCAATGCCGGGGCGATCAATCCCCAGATCCTGAACAACGTGATCGAGTATAACTACACCGGAGTCTATCTGCTGCAGGCTTCCGGCTACGTCGCGGATAACCAGATAAACTACAACTTCATCCCCGGGGATATGAACAGCGGTGCGGGAGTAATGGTCTCCGGAGTCACTTCACAGCCCTATTTCGAGCGCAATACGATCACGGGGAACTACACGGGTTTTTATATCACGAATAACGCCATGCCCTGCCTGGGGAATATGGCGATCAATCATGCCTGGGCACAGGGTGAGAATATCATCCGCGCCAACGTCGATGCCAATGGCGTCACCCACAGCGTCTATTGCTATCAATACGCCAATGCCGCCAATATCATCTATGCCGAGAACAACCTCTGGGATACCGATGATGAAGCGGGGATCGCCGCGACGATCAATGATCATAACGACTCCGCTGCCCTTCCGACCATAGACTTTGATCCCTGGCAGACCTACGTCGTGCCGACCCTCGTCAATGGCTTCTGGAGCTATGAGGGAGAGCAGGTATTGGTCGATCCGCGCCTACAGATAGTGTCTTCGACGGACGGGGATATCCTCTTTGAAGTTCCGGTCACGGCGAATTTTGCCGTCAGCCTTGCCATCGCGGAGCAGTTCTATGCCGTGATGGTCGCTAATGCAGCCTCCGACGGGCATAAGCTCTACGGGATCTCCGGGGGGATGCTCTCTCCTGAAGTCTTTAGCCCCGGAGACCTGATCGAGACCTGGGTCGGCAATATCGAGATCGTCGATCAGGAGCCGTATTCCTACCAGAGGGTATATCCTTCCCAAACTATCGAGGGACAGCAGGTCTATCCTGTATTTAGCGGTTTCTTCGTCTATACTTGGGACTATGCGGACTGGCTCTATCGGGATGGGGATTATCTCATGCTGATGAAGCAAACCCGCAATACCCCCGAAGGGATACAGACCTGGACGATCCCGATGGGACAGCGGACATGGATGAAGATCGACGACGTATCCGCCGGAGACAGCTGGCCTGAGGTCAGGGTCATTGATGCCCAAGGCACGCTCGAGATAGCCCAGATCTCCGCAATAGCAATTGCCGGGACGAATAACCTGCCGGAGGGACTGCTCTTCAAAAAAGAGGTTAACGGACAGCATATGGGCTGCCGGATCGACACGGGAGAGCAGTATCTGATCAATAGCTATGATGTGGTGTTCCTGGAGCGAAGCGTCAAACGCTTTGACTATCTCGTGGAACCGGACGGGACGGACTTCCCGCTCGTGGCTGGCAATATCTGGATCTACATGCCCCAAGAACTGAGCCTAACTCCTACGGATCTATACTATAACCCGACGACGGTCACCCCGGAATTGCATACCTTGCACCTTTACTGGCAACCACCTCGTCAGAATCCCGGGGAGGCTTGGAGTATTGTTCGAGTCTATCGTAATGGCGTGATCGCCTGGAGCTCCACAGTCTATGACGTCAATGGCTTGAGCTATACAGAAACGCTTCCGTCCACGGGGCTTGCCTACACATATTACGTCACCTACTGGACCGGAGCGCAGGAATCTGAGCCCTCAAACACCGTCACCATCTTTACGACCGGGACGGATGAAGCCTCTCCCGCTCCGCTGAGCCTGAGCATCTATCCCAACCCCTTTCGGGGGGATAGCGGTGCTTTGAGTATCGACGTCCGGGGTGGCAAGAGCGGAACGACCACGCTCGAGGTCTATAACCTCCGCGGTCAGCTCACGCATCGCCAGACGGCGAACAAAGAGCGCGACATCTCTCTGGCATGGGACGGCAAGGATCTCCGCGGCGAACCCTGCGGAGCCGGGCTCTATCTCCTGCGTATCTCTCTGCCCGGAGAAAAGCCCCTGCAAAAGAAGGTCATGCTCGTCCGCTAAACCCTTATCTATTCTTAAACGAATAACCCCTCCATCTTGGAGGGGTTTTGCTTTTATAGTGATCTATTCCGGGGCAACTCAGTGGATAAAGAGGCTCAGCTCCTCCGTCTTACCCTTGAGGGCGACGCTGTGGTGAAAGACGAATTCCCCGTGCAAAGCAGCGTCCAGTCTGGAGAGTGTCGCTTCGGAGATCATCAGGCGATTGGGCAGCGACGCCTTCTCGATCCTTGCGGCGGTATTTACCGTGTCCCCGATCACCGTCAGGTCTTTGCGGTCCAGCGTGCCGACGTCTCCTTGCAAGACCAGCCCGGAGTTTATCCCAATGCGGATGCTGATCTCGGCTTCCCCGTTCTCTTTGCGGATGCGGTTCATCTCCGGCAATGAGACCTCGAGGATCCTGATCGCGGAGCGGACAGCGTCGTTGGCGTCGTTGAAGACAGCCATGATCGCGTCACCGATGAACTTGTCGATATCCCCGTAGCACTCCTTGGTGATGACCTCGCAGATGCCAAAGAGCTCGTTCAGCATCCTGACCACGCTTTCCGGAGGGTTATTCTCCGAGAAGGTGGTAAAGCTGACGATGTCCAGATAGAGCACGCTGAGATCCAGGATGCGTGTCTTGCCCTGCACCGCCTCACCTCGGACGCGTTGCTGCACGTCGGCGAAGGTGGTTCCGGAGACGTACTTGCGGATCAGGGAGTTAAACTTCTCCTGCAGGATGCGGTATTCTTCCTGCGCCGAGATATCACGAAAGACCTCGATCGCTCCGAGGAGTTTACCCTCCTCGTCATAGAGCGGGGAGACGTGCGTCTCGACCGGGAAGCGTCTTCCCTCCTTGTTCTTGGGATAGACCTTGGCGGTGACGTTGCTATTGGTCTGCATCGCCTTCAGGAGCGGACAGGCGCTGCGGCAGAGCAGAAGCCCATTCTCGTCGATATGGTTCAGGATATTATCCCCACAGCACTTGCCGAGGACTTCATCCTGCGTGTATCCGGTTAGCTTCTCCGCGGCTTCGTTCCAGAAGAGGATATGTCTGTCCGGGCTGACGATATAGACGGAGTCATACAGCCCGTTCAGGAGATATGCTACCTGTGATCTTGTATCCCGGATCGCTTCGATCAGTTTCATGGCATCTCCTTATAGCTCCATAAGTGGGGAGAGGAGCAGCTTGGAAAAGGCATTCAGGTGTTTCTTTACGAGGTTGCCGACCATCTTTGCCTGAGGATGGACGACGGCGACTCCGGAGGAGTTCTTACCCCCGATCTCGACCAGGAAAGCCGGGCAGTTTTGCCGGTAAAAGAAGTAGTTGCGCGCATTCCCGATGCGGGAGTTGCCGGCTTTGTGCACTTCATAAGTGCCTTTGAGATAGTCTTTTTTGACCAGGGAGGCATAATACTCGGAGAGCTTGAGCAGCTTGTCCCAGTTGGCGTTGGTCTTGGGATCCCCGGCTTCGTGCCAGGGGAGGTAGAGCTTCTCGCTGAAAGCCCCGGAGGCGGAGCTGTGATAAAACACCGCGAGGGAGAACTTCTCCCGTTCTGCCAGATCCATGACCGCCCGGACTTCCGCTTCGCTTGCCGGAGCGGAGCCTTTGTAATACTGGTCTGTGACCGCTGTGAGCTGGTCATACTCCCAGAACAGGGGGTAGTTGCGGTTCAGATCCACTCCGTCTTCGCGGGAGTCAAAGACCCCGTTCCCATTCGTATCGCGGTTATTCCGCCGTTTCCACTGGTATTCCCCATTGCGGACGATGCGCCAGCCTTCCGGATTGATCGTGGGGATGATCCAGATCTGATAGCGGGAAAGGATAGCTTTAGCTTCCTTGTTGGGCTCGCTGAGCAGAGCTTTGGCGATCCCGAGGGCGACCTCGATCCCAAGGACCTCGTCTCCGTGATGCTGACCGATGACCAGGACCTTGCGATCCAGCTTGCGATCCCCGATCTGCAAGGCATAAAGCGGAAGCTGTTCCGTCCCGCTAAAGCCGATCAGGTGCACGCGGCAGATCTCCGGATGTTCGCGCATCAGTGCCGTGAGCTTTGGTCCGAGGTCCTCAAAGCGGGTATATCCCTCATCCAGCGGATAGAGGTTTCCCCGGTTTGCAGCGCAGGAGCCGGCGATAAGGAGAACGACCAGTGCCAAAAGCGGATAGATGAGCCTGAGCCGCATAGCCTTCCCGGACTTACTTCGCTTTTGCCTGATTGGCGACCGCGGCTGTCGCAGCTGCGAGTTCCGCTTCATCGGCAAGGTAATAGCGGTTCAATACGTGCAGATCGCGGTCAAATTCATAGACCAGCGGGATCCCGGTCGGGATGTTCAGCTTGACGATCTCGGCATCGCTGATCCCATCGAGGTTCTTGACGATAGCGCGCAGGCTGTTCCCATGCGCGGCGATGATCATGCGTCTGCCGGCAACGAGGCGAGGGATGATCGTCTCTTCCCAGAAGGGCATAGTGCGTTTGCAGGTATCCTTGAGCGATTCCGCGAGCGGGATCTGCTCCGGGTTTAGGTGCCCATAGCGGGGATCATGCCCGGGCCAGCGGGTATCCGTCTTCTCGAGCGCGGGAGGCGGGACGTCAAAACTGCGTCGCCAGAGCGTGACCTGTTCCTCCCCGTATTTTGCCGTGGTCTCGGCTTTATTCAGCCCTTGCAGGGCTCCGTAATGACGTTCGTTCAGTCTCCAGTCATTGTGCACGGGGATCCACATCTGATCCATCTCGTCCAGACTGATCCAGAGGGTGCGGATGGCTCGGCGCAGGACGGAGGTCCAGGCTTCGTCAAAGACGAATCCCGCTTCCTTCATGCGTTTGCCGGCTTCATGCGCTTCGATGACTCCCTTTTCCGAGAGATCGACGTCCGTCCAGCCCGTAAAGAGGTTTTCCTTGTTCCAGGTGCTTTCACCGTGTCTTACCAATACTATCTTGTACATTCTATATTCTCCTGTTTGGTTAATTATTGCATCCGGGTTCAGCCGGTTTTGTCTTATAGACGATGGCGTCGCTGAGGTGTTCGACCCAGCGCGCCAGGATAAAGAAATAGTCCGAGAGCCGATTGACGAAGCCCAGGAGCTCCGGTGCCAGCTCTTCCTGCCGGGAAAGGGCGATGACCCGCCGTTCGGCGCGTCTGGCGATCGTGCGGCAGATATCCAGCTTGGCGGAGCCGGGCAGGGAGCCGGGCACCACGAAGCCTTTGAGCTGCAAGCGCTCTTCATAGAACCTGATCCTGCCGGTGAGATATTCCTCGTCAGCGCGGCAGATCGGGTATGGATAGGCGACCCCGCGGGAAGCGAGCTGTCCCATCGCGCTGAAGAGCCTGTTCTGCAAGGCGATCAGCTCTTCCCGGATATCCTCCGGAACGTAGTGCTTGGCTTCGCCGATATGCGCATCCAGCTCGTCCAGAGAGCCATAAGCATCGACGCGCGCATCGTCCTTATAGACCCTCTCTCCGCTAAAGAGCGAGGTCTGCCCCTTGTCTCCGGTCTTGGTCGTGATGCTCATCAGCGCATCGCGATGACGGAGATCTCGATCAGTCCGTCTTTGGGCAAGCGGGCGACCTGGACAGCCTCCCGTGCCGGATATGGGGCGCTGAAATAGCGGGAATAGATATCGTTCATCACGGCAAAGTCATTCAGGTCTTTGAGGAAGACACTGCATTTGACGATATTGGAAAAGCCCATCCCGGCAGCTTCGAGGATGGCTTTGATATTGGCAAAGACCATGGTCGTCTGCGCTTCAAAACCTTCGACGAGGTTACCGCTGGTAGGGTCTATCCCCAGTTGTCCGGAGATGAACAGGGTATTATTCTTCATAGTAGCCTGTGAATAGGGTCCGATGGCTCCGGGAGCACGGTGCGTCATAACAGATTGCATCATTTCTCCTTATTTGGTTAGTGCTTTGCGGGCAATGAGGATCTCATTGACCACTTGATTTATCGGCAGGTATGCCGGGTGATTCTTGACCAGATTGTGCATGAGGATCTTACCCTCGCGGATGTTGTCGTCCCGCAGGATCAGGATCAGCGAAGCGCCCCGTTCCAAGGCGTTCTTCTTCTCCTCTTCCGTTGAAAGCAATTCCGGGCTGACGATCGTCATGATCCCATTGTCATGCAATTCCGTCGCGATCTGGAGCATCATGATCTCCAGATCGGGAGACTGGGCACAGATGTAGGTCGTGAATCTCTGCCCCGTCTGGGCAAAGATCTTGCGTTCCTCCATCACATCAAATATGGTATCCAGATTCAGGTAAAAGCCAACCGCGGGGATCGGTTTGTTGGTGATCTTGGCGGAGAGATAGTCATATCTGCCCCCGCCGCCGATGACCAGACGCTCACCTTTGTGGGTGACGATGAAGTCAAAGACCGTCTCGTTGTAATAGGAGAAGTTCTTGTAGAGCCCGTGGTTCACCTTGTATGTATGCGCCAGATTCGCCTGAATGCGCTTGACCTTGCTAAAGTTTTGCCGGCATTTGTCGCAGAGAAAGTCGCTGACCTTCGGGGCACCGGCGATGAAGCTCCGGCAACTCGGCTGATTGCAGGAAGTATCCGTCATCGGATTGGCGTTTATCGTCTCAAAACAGCTCTGGCAGGAATTTCCGCGGTTTGCCTCGAGATATTCCCGCAAGGCGTGAAAATATGGCTGACGGCATTCCTCGCAACCATAGCTGTTCAGCTCCAGGGTCGTATCCGTCAACCCCAACTGACGGCAGATCTTCATCCCGAGGCTGATCACCTCGTTCTCGCTCAGGACGCTGTCACTGCCCAGATATTCCACCCCGAGCTGGTAAAACTCCATCGGGTTTAGATCTTTGTCCTTGCGAAACATCGGTCCGTGATAGTAAAAGCGGTGGATCTCACCCGGCTTGATGATCCGGGCGGTGTGATGCAGAACGCTGATCGTCCCCTCCGGACGCAGACTGATCAGGCTGATGTTGTTATCCGGAACGCAGAGATTGAGTACCCGTTCGGTGACGTCCTCCGCCTGATCTCCGTGCATCAGAGCGGTGATCCCGTTTCGCAGGACGTGATAATCCTGCAGGATCGATAGACGGATCTCCTGATAGTCATAGAGAGCCAAAAGGCGATCGACCTTGGACTCGATGATCTTCCATTTCCAGACATCGTCCGGCATGAACTCGTGATACTTGCGCTGATCTTCTGACATCCTGTCTCCTTATCTCTTGTGAGTCAATTGCGATGGAATACCCGTAAAACGTCAATCTTTTTCTCTCCGCCTCCCTGGTGTCCGCTTGAAGTCTTCTTGTACTCAACTTGTACTCAACTTGTACTCATCTTGTATGAAGTTCAAGAAAACTACTTGGAGACTTAAGAGGGAATGTGAGGTGTATAACACGGAGACGCGGAGACTCAGAGACTCAGAGACTCAGAGAGAGGGGAGAGAAAAGATCTTATATTAAAACAGAGTGAATAAGTAAAAGAGGGAGGGGGTCTAGCCAATTAAGAAAGAAGAATTAAGAAAGAAGAAAGGGGCTTCGCCAGTGAATAGTGGAGAGTGAATAGTGGCTGGCGCACATGCAGGGGAAGCGAATTCTTCGCTGGTTCCCCGTAGTGTAGCATGCCAATGCTACAACATAAACCAGCCCCGAATCGTCCTCCATTAACCTACTAACCCATTAACCCATTAACTGCGAAGCCAGCATGCCAATGCTACAACATAAACCAGCCCCGAATCGTCCTCCATTAACATACTAACCTGTTAACCCACTAACCGCGCAGCCAGCATGCCAATGCTACAGAAATGAACAAATTAATGATTAACACATACTACTCTCATCAGCTATTTGATAAGTGTTACTTTTCTATTCACTACCTTCTTGCCGTCAAGGGTGAGATTTAGGAAATATAACCTCGATAAAGCGCTTACCAAGGCATATGCAATTTTCAGTGAGACAATTTGCAATATTCGTCGAGACTTAATAGCTATAAGGTAGGAAAAGAGCTTGACGTTATCGTGGGATTTGATAAAATACTCACGGACTATAGAATATTGGCTGGATAAACTGGATATTGCATCATTAGCGTTCCTGAGAACAAGCTGAGATGCAATAGGTTAGGACTTGCTTTTCCGGGTTAGTGCCGGGGCTATCCCTCACTGCTTTGCGCAGACGTTTCTCCGCTTAGATCATATGGTACGTACAAGAAAACAGTGAGGTAAACAATGATCCATAGGACAAAACAACAGAATTATTCCCGCTTCAAACCGGCTATTTTTGTCATGATGATCCTGCTTTGTGGGCTTTTTTCCACGGCAGAGGCGATCACGGAAGGCTTTGAAGGAACGACATACGGGCTTTTGAACTGGATAACGGACACCCCGAACGATCAATGGAATCTCTCATCTTATGAGCCGTATGCCGGGACATATTGCATGATCTCGGGAGGATTCTTTAACAACTCAGTGTCAAACCTCAATTTGAATCTTAATATCACCACGGCAGGGACCGTCAGCTTTGCCATGCGCACCGATACGGAATACGGCGGAGGGGAGTTTGGCGACTTTCTGCGGTTCTACATCGATGGAGTGCTTCAGGCTCGCTGGGCGGGGATCAACCCCTGGTCGGTTCAGAGCTTTGCCATCTCCGCGGGGGTGCATAACCTATCCTGGTCATTCAAACGGGATGCTTTTGATATGGACGAAGGCGTCCATGAAATGGATCGGGTCTTTATCGATAACATCACGTTACCCCCCTGCTTTACCTACCAGGGAGAGGGATTCGGTTCCGCCGCAGATCCTTACCGGATCAGCACCGCAAGCCAGCTAAACAGCATCAGGAACTATCTGGGCAGCAGCTATGCGAATGTGAACTTCAAGCTGGTCTCGGACATCTCGCTGAGCTCTTATCTGCAATCCGGCGGAGAAGGCTACACGGCTTGGGGAACTTCCGGCTGGTTACCCTTTGGCTCTGCCTCCGCTCCCTTCTATGGACACTTTGACGGTAATTACAAGACGATCTCCGGCTTGAAGATATCCAGAGCAAGTCTGGCTGATTGCGGGCTATGGAGTACGACGGCGACCGGAAGCCTGATCGAAAACCTGAATGTATCGACAGAAACGAGTGCGGTAGTTCAGGGTTCAAGTGCGACAGGTATGCTGGTCGGGCGGCACAACGGAACACTCACGAATTGTTCTGCCACCGGCAGCGTCCGAGGCGGTGTCTGGCTCGGTGGAATGGTCGGGTGGAACAATGGCGATGTCAGGCGTTGTCATACCGCCGGGGACGTGTTGGGCGGTGGAAATACGGTTGGCGGGCTGGTGGGTCAGAACAACGGCTTTATCTACGAATCATACTCGCGGGCTTCCGCTCGGGGCGTGGATTATGTCGGTGGATTGGTCGGCTATCAAGGAACCGGGTCAAATGCCGGGATCACCAATTGCTTTGCGACCGGCAGCGTCACCAATACCGGCAATCAAGGCTTTCGCGGTGGGATCCTGGGATTCTTGAATAGCGGAACCGCGAGCAATTCCTATTGGGATCTCCAGACCACAGGCATGAATACGTCCTACGCACTACCGAGCAGCTATGCTAAGACAACCGCTGCCATGCAGACTCAGGCTACCTTTGTGGGGTGGGACTTTGCAGGGGAGACTGCCAACGGAACTAACGACTATTGGTTCCTAAACTCTACCGTGAATAATGGCTATCCATATCTGGTCTGGGAACAAGTGGCGTCCGGAAATCCCGTATTGCCCCGCATCTCAGTAAGTGCCACCCAGTTTGCCTTTGGAGACGTCTATCCCGGAACATCAAACAGCCAAAGCTTTGTGGTCACCAATATCGGTCAGCTCAGTTTGAGCGGAACGATGGCTATTCCCACCGACTATACTGTCAATGGGCAGGCAAGTAGTCTGGGATTTACCCTCAGCCCCGGCGCTTCGCTTAATTGTGCCTTGACCTTCGCCCCTTCAGGCTATGGGAACTTCAGTGGCAACCTCGTCATCACCAGCAACAGTGACCGGGAGAGCACCTACACCATGCCGGTCAGCGGTATCTGTATCCCGATCCCGGAAGAATTTGCCGGAGGGAGCGGAACAGAAGCGGATCCCTGGTTGATCTCAACCCCTGGGCAACTCCGCAAGCTCAACGAATATCTGGGCGCAGAGCACAGTGACAAGTATTATAAGATCTTAAATGATATAGATATGACAACCTACCTAACGCAAGGTAATGCCGGCTATAACTATGGCTATGGCTGGGATCCGATCGGTACTCGCAATGATCCCTTCTTTGGCAAAGTGGATGGTAACTACCGTAGTATCACGGGAGTGAAGGCATTGCACGCAAATCATAGTGGTTATGAATCATGGATCGGGTTCTTTGGCAATACAGGAGCGGGATTCAGCCTGAGGAACCTTACTCTGGGGTGCAGTTGGATCACAGGTTATAACCAGATAGGCGGTTTGGTCGGCGCAAACAGCGGCACGATCTCCAATTGCCACGTCACGGTCTCCAGCGGAGTGTTTAGTCTGTTTGGGGTTTACTGTGGTGGATTGGTGGGGATAAACTTCGGCGCGATCTCCAAAAGTTCGTTTCATGGCATGGTGCAAGGGACATATTATGTGGGCGGTTTCGTCGGAACCGGACAGGGTTCCTTCACAGATTGTTACGTCAATGGAGCTGTGCTGGGCTATGATCAGGTCGGTGGATTTTCCGGCACGGCGGGTGGACACTTCAGCAATTGCTATGCCGCGGTGACAATGGACTATTCCGCAAACGAAGCTCCTTCTGCCGGGGGATTTGCCGGTTACATCGTCGGCACCAGCATCAGCTTCGCAAATTGCTATTGGGACAAAGTTCTCTCCAATACCGCCACTTCCGCGGGGATGAATGCCAGCTACGGTAAGACTACGGCGGAGATGAAAACCGCAAGCACCTATGTGGGTTTTGACATGGTCAACGTCTGGCAGCTCAGCGCTGAGCAGAATAGTGGCTATCCCTTCATCCGTCCCGCCCCTCCCACGGCGATCACAAACTTTGGCTCGCTGTCCCGCAGCATCCTGATCGGAAGTCAGACCACGGAGCTTTTCAGGCTCAGCAATTCCGGGGGAAGTGACCTTGCTTATACCATTACGGTGGAATACCCCAGCCGGGGCAGTGAGGATGCTTCAGCGGAACTTGGCAGGGAAAAAGCAAAGTTCGCCTCGCCTCAGAGAACCACTGTCTCCTGGCTGACCCTCGATGAGGCTGAGACTCATACAGGTACCCTGATCTCCGGCTCTCAACGGGACTTTAGCCTGGGACTGAGCGCAAGTCAATTGCCCACCGGAAACTATTCCGCCAATATCCGGATCGTCAGTAATGCGCCGGGTAACAGCCCTATGCTCATTCCCGTCTCGCTGGTAGTCGAATATGGTGCAAATCCGTTCATCTTCGTCAGTGCCGATTCCCTGGACTTTGGCGGACAGCTCGTGAATAGCAGCAGTACCAGGGAGCTTGGCATTAGTAATGTGGGCAATACGACCTTGACAGGCTCGTTTACGGCACCTCTGGGCTATAGCATATCCGAGGGTAGAAACTTGCGTAACAGCGTCGAACTTAGCATAGCCGCGGGAGCTTCTCAGACCTTTATCCTGACCTTTAACCCGACCGTTCCGGGGAACTATGACGCCGTCATGCATATCCAGACCAATAGCCTCCTGAGCGCGGATCTCCCGGTGTATATCTATGCCGAAGGCTACATCCCTCCGATCCTGGAAGTCTCTGCTCCGGCTGTGCATGTATCTCTGGCTCCGGAAGAGCTGAGAACGGTAGAACTCAGCCTTGGCAATAGCGGTAGCCGACCTCTGGAATACAGTATGCAGTTATTGAACGCAGAAAGCCGCGACAAGCTACCTATAGACCAAGATAGAAACATCACCGGCTCGACTTTGGTGGCGAATACCTCCCTGTATCAGGCAAATACAACGGTTGATTGGGTATTTAGCGTCTATAATGCCAGCCCGGACTATGAATGGCTGAGAAGTGTCCGCATCAGTTTCCCCGCGGGAGTGGTGGTCAATAGCGCTACCGGCTTCGTCGGAGGTACCGGCGGAGCAATGGTTCCGGATCAAGTCTCCGGTAATGGGATCGCGATCCTCTGGACCGGGAATGACGGCGGCTGGGGAGTGGTCCGGGGTGGTGAAACTGCCGTTACCACGGTCAACGTCACGATCCTCGGTGATCTGGCGGGAAGCCTGAACATGGATTATCAGATCGACGGTGATGTCTATGGCGGACAGCCTCACAGCTTGAATGGAACAATCGTCATGGAACCCGCATCTGTATCCCTCGGGTGGGTCAGCATCTCCCCCGTGAGTGGTTCTGTCTCCGGTGGAGCCACCCGACAGACGACGCTCAGCTTTGATGCCGGGTCTTTGAGCCCCGGTTCCTACCATGCGACCTTAAGGATCAATTCGAACGATCTGAGCCAACCGATCCTGGATATCCCGGTGCAGATGAACATCGTCCCACAGGGAATGTCCGAACTCATCATCAGCCGGGATGGATCCGCGATCATGCTGAGTTGGGCAGAATTGTCCGGTGCGTCTTTGTACCGGGTTTACCGAGCAGTCGATCCTCAGGGTGAATTCATCCTGATCGGAGAGACGGACAGCGCGGTTTACGTCGATATAGAGCCATTACCCCAAGCGTTTTATCAGGTGACAGCCGTGTTTTGATCTCTCAAGCTTTACCTGTGCCTGATGAGCTCTTGACAGGATCGCCTTGCCCGGATTATCAGTAACATAGTCGCCATATGTAATAAAAGCGACCGGGAGACTGTAATGGCAGGTGAAGATATGATGGCAAATAGCCCGATGAGCAAGGATGATTATGAGGAATTGCTCCGGCTGACCGAGCAGAGGCTGTTGCGTGAGAATGCGCTGGTCCGTTTGGAGACAATGATCGCCAACCGGATCATCCTGAAGCGGATCGCTGTGGACAAAGGGATCGATAGTCCGGCAGACTTTGTGACGCGGCAATTTGATGCCGTCTATGCCGAAGTATTGGAGGAATTGCGCGGGTTTTGCCTGCACTATTGCCTCAGTAAACTGAGTGAACCGGAACCGGCTCAGGACATTGCCCAGGAAGCAATGATCCTCCTACTGACCACCCACCAGGAGATCCGCGACCCCAAAGCCTGGCTCAGGGGGGTCTGCCACAACCTGATCTGCACGCATTACCGGGATAAGGTCGCAAACCATGCCATGTTATGCGAACTCGAGGCAGAAGAAAGCGTCTGCCAAATGATCTCCTCTGCGGAAGAACTATCCCCGCAGGATATGGAAGACCTCGCTAAGGTGCCCGGTCTGGCGGACTGCCCTGAATACACCGTCTTCCAAGAGATCAACCAATACCCCACCTTGAGAGACTATGCCAAAGCAAAGGGAATCAGCTACGATCAGGCAAAACAGCTCAGCAAGAGCTCCCGGCGAGATATAAAGGCAAAATGCCTGCGCCACTTTGGCTGGACCGTGACCCCAGATATCCTCGGCTACAATGAATACAAATCCATTCAACGCTATATCCGGCGCATTTTCGAAGTTGTGAAGGCAAAAAGCAGCTCCGCAACCCGCAAGAACATCCTGAGCATCAAGGGGATCGCGCTGGAGAATGCCTTTGAAGATGTCGCTATTATCGCGGACTGGACGGTCACGCTCCGCGGGGATCGGGTCTATGAGCTCTTTCTGGTCTGTTTACAGACAGATGACAAGCCAAAGTTCATCCAGATCAAGGTGCAGATCCTATCCAATCACCGGATCGAAACCCTTTCCTGCGAAGTCAAACAACCCACCTACGTGATCGAGAACACCGCCAAGGTAAACATCCCCACCGAAAAAGGCATCTGCCCCCTAAGCCAGGAAGAGGTCGCCGAACTGATCAAGGGTCAGGTCAGCCCCAATCCCGCTGCGGAACCGGAACCGGGCATCAGGATCTATCACGGCAGAGCCCCGAGTAAAAAATAATAGCCAAATTCGCTCCCCCAAACCTCAGAACGGCATACTAATCTATAGAGAAGGGAAAGTCTCCCCTCTCGCCACAGGTATGGCAAAGACCGGCTGAAGATGCAGTTCGTCAGCTTAGCTCGATGTTTTTACCTTAAAGTACGAGGTGAACTATGAAGACTTTTGTTACGTATCTGGCACTATTCGTGATCTTGACAGTAGCGATCCCGGCAATGGGTTCGACTGCCGGATTTACAGTTCCTTACTCCGCTGCGGGAGTAGCGAACAGAGAACTCCGCATTACGCAGATCACTATGGAGAGTTATGACGCAGAGTGGTCAAACTATGCCAGATGGATAGTTGACTACGACAGCGCGGGAAACATCGCGTCAGTTATGCTGCAGCTCTGGGATAACGTGGCTGAGACTTTTGTAAATGATTACCGGGCAGAATATACTTTCAGACCGGATGGGATGCCTCTGCAGGCACTCTTTTACAGCGAAACAACCGGGATCCAGACCCCGTTTCAGATCCATAACTACGAATATACCGGCTCTCGCCTGGATAGAGTGAGCCTTAGCCTGATCTACGGCGAACCGAATAATTCAAGCTGGGAAAAGCTCTACGGCTACGATCCGCAGACCGGGCAGTTGCAGAACATCATCTATAACTACTATGATCAGGATTTGAACCGCACGGATACGGAGAAGCTGGAGTTGAATCTGGATAGCTCCGGCAGACCTGTCCAGATATTTCACTATGATCGCTCGGAAGCGGAAGAATGGCTCCCTGTTCGCCGAGACAGCCTGGTTTGGCTGCCGCAGGATCAGAGCACCCTTGCCGATTTTCTCAAATTCAACGCATTGGAATGGGCTCAGGTCTATACTCCCCTGGACTGGGGAACTGGATTCAAGATCATCTCCAATACCACCGCGGTGCGATCTGGTAACGTCTGGCGGGACACCAATCGCAGAGACTATTTCTATGCTCCGGATCTCAGCTTGACGGAAGCCAGAGAATTCGCCTTCAACGTCAACGGATCCTGGCAGATCACCGCGGGTAACGACTATACGAGCGATGCCCAGGGCAACCTCACCGGGAAGATGATCTACGCCATGCAAGGCGGATTGATGACCCCACAATGCCGCTTTGGAATGGAATACAGCGAAATAGTCGGGGTGAACGATCCAGAAAATACTCCTCAGATACTTGTGGTGCAGGCGTATCCCAATCCCTTCTCAGGCTCCGTCCGGATCTCGGCAAAGCTTGGTACATCAGACCCGGCAAAGCTGGAGATATTTGATGCCCGGGGTAGAAAGCTACGCAGCGCAGAGATTCCGGGATCTCCCAATGGTGCAGTAGGATACGCCTGGGACGGCAAGGATAATTCCGGCAATGATCTCGGCTCCGGGATCTACTATCTGCGAGTCCGTTCCCGGCAGGAAAGCACCACGCTCAAGCTGCTCAGGTTCAAATAGTTTTTTTAATGGTCTGTAGCCCTTGTCCCCACAGTGCATAAAGTTTGGGATAGGCTATGGGATCGTTCCGGGACGCGGCTGCGCTGCGTCCCGGCCCATTATGGTTAGTGGGTTAATGGGTTAGTAGGTTAATGGAGGACGTCTTGGGGGGAAGTGAGTGATTAACGGATTAGCAGATTAATGATGAACGGGACGCTTCGCGGTTAGTAGGTTAGTGGGTTAACAGGTTAGTAGATGACGCTCCGGGGCTGGGTAATGTTGTAGCATTGGCATGCTGGCTGCGCGGTTAATGGGTTAACGGGTTAGTATGTTAATGGAGGACGATTCGTGGCTGAGTAATGTTGTAGCATTGGCATGCTGGCTGCGCGGTTAATGGGTTAATGGGTTAGTAGGTTAATGGAGGACGATTCGTGGCTTGGTAATGTTGTAGCATTGGCATGCTACACTACGGGGAACGAGCGAAGCATCGCATCCTCAGCCTGTGCGCCAGCCACTATTCACTATTCACTGGCGAAGCCCCTTTCTTCTTTCTTAATTCTTCTTTCTTAATTAGTTACCCCCTCCCTCTTTTACTCTTTGACTCTGTTTTAATTAAAAACTCTAATATCTTCCCCTCTCTGAGTCTCCGCGTCTCCGCGTCTCCGCGTCTCCGCGTCTCTGAGTCTCTGTGTATAATACTACGCCCTGATCCGGGAGCAGAGCTTTTCCAGATAGACGGATTTGAGCTGTTTGGATGCCATTGCCCGCTGCACCGGCGGGAGCTTCAGGATCGCTCCCAGGATCGCTGCCAGGGTACGATGCGAGGCAAATGCCTGGTTATCAAAGATCAGGTTTTGCAGCTTGCCCTTTTCTATCGCCATGAGGACGACGCGATGAACGGAATTGACCGGGGTGATGATCTTTTCCGCGCGCTGTTCCAATACCAGGCACTTTGTGGGGCAGGAACGGACGCAGACGCCACAACCGAGGCAGACGGATTCGTCGATGTGGATCTTCTTCGGTTGGGAAGGATCTGTCTCATCCCAAGAGATCGCTTCCACGGGGCAGGCGGAGATACACTTGCCGCATCCCACGCAACCGGAGCTTTGATTGCGGGTAATATAGCCTGAGGTGTGGATCGCCTGAGTGGCGCCGTATTTCTTCGCAGCAAGCATGAATTCGCAGCAACAGCTACAGCAATTGCAGATAAAATTTACGCCCTGGCGGACGTTTTCCCCGCACTGGACGAGGTTGTGTTCATAAGCCTGATGCAGGAGGTCCAGCCCTTCGCTGACGTCCACTTGCCGGGCGTAGCCGGCTTTGATCAGCGATGCACCGGCGGTGTTGAAGGTCATGCAGATATCCTGCGGAGCATCACAAGCCATACCCTTGTGCTCCATCTTGTGCCGGCAGTAGCAAAGCCCGATCCCGATATGGGAAGCAGTTCGGATCACCTCGCTCGCTCTTTCCCAATCCAGGATATGGATTGCGCCATCCCCGGAGAGCACTTCCTCTTGGACAAATACCCGCCCCAACCTCGTCTCACTGCCCAGGAGCAGGTCTTTGATAAAGTCTTCCTCGACATTGAGATATTGGTAATACAGCTCGCTGAGGAGCTTCTGATCGACGTCACCCCGGGTGCGCATCAGGGAAAACTCAAAGAATCCCGCCATCGGCGGTGGCAGGGTATATTTCGTCGTGCCTTCAAAGTCCGCGTCGACGAGGATCGCCCTCCCGGCAAGCTCCTCCAACACTTTGCGCGCCTCGGATTCGCTTAGCTTCCAGATCCGAGCAGCGTCCTTGGCGGAAAATGGCTTGATCGGCAGTTTGGAGACCAGCTCCGCTTCTCGCTTGCTAAAAAGAAGCTCAAGGATTCGGTAAAGGGTTTGAGAAGGTGGAGCACCCTGTGGGAAACGATTTAGACGTTCCTGCAATTTGTAATAGGCGAGTTTGGCGGAATGATGTGACATGGCAGACTCCTGTGTGAGCTGTTTTTTTGTCTAAGAACAGGCTGTGCTATTGCAGTGGTTGTGTCAAGAAACTTGTGGAGATAGATACCGGTTTTAAGCTTGGTTGAGTGTGTATGTGCACTTGAGTGTTAATCGTTGAGACTTTCGTGAGTAGACCCCCAACTGATTGATAATAGACTCATATACGCCCTCACAATATAAACTCTCACCCCATACTATAGATCCTTTTATAAAACCTCACTGAAAACTTCAGTTTTCATCACCGAAAACTTCAAGTGTCCAAATCCAATCAACAATCCTAACAAGCTTTACCATGTTTGTTGATAATGTGGTAGGTTGAATTGCTCAAGCGATGACAATTTGAAGTTTTGGGTGAGGGTTAATAGCTATGGATAAATCAATTCGAAGCTACATTTCGTATCATCGAAAAGTTCAGTTATTGGATCATTGTATCGTAGCATTCCGATGCTACGTCTCTTTTGTTCTAAAGGAAGCAGTTGCACCTAATGCCCTTTTCTCCTTTCTATCAGAACATCTCCATAGCCATAAAAGGGTCCGCTGACTTGCTCTATCCAGTAATAAATCCTATACAAACCTTCCGGAAGGTCAAAAACCTGAACCCTGCGCATATAGCGTTGTGCAGTATAACTATCATTATGGCAAATCTCTTTTACCACATTATTACTGGCATCCAGCAGCACAATGCTCACATTCGAGCTATCCTGAAGTCCAAACGCGCACCAAAACTCGTTATCGCATGGATTGGGGATTACCGGATAAACCATGTTTTGCGGAACATTGGGAGCCCCAACAGCAACCGAAGTTGGGCCATAAAGGTAACCCTGATGAAGGTTATCCCACAAGCGTAGCCAGAAGTAATGCGTATATCCTAACCTGGGATAAAGGACATCAAAGCTGTAGGTGTGGGGCTGGTTTGTGTTTGTGGCGGGAACTTCGTGAATATATTCGAACTGATCCTGATCGCTACTGATGCCCATAAATAGCCTGAAACTGCTAAGCCCTGTTTCGGATGAACTAGTCCAGCTAACTGTTATTTTTCTCGGTTCAGCTTCGGTGTACACGGCTGTAAAGCTATCAAAAACCACCTGCATAAAGGGATCATTTCGGCAGATAAGCAGGATAACTTCAGAGCCAGCTTCAAAATCTACCTGCTCCAGAAGCATATCGTCATAGGGAATTTCTGCATAAGGCTCTGCTTTGTGCCAGGAACCTCCATAGTATGCTGAGCTAAAGGTATAACTCAGGTTTTGCCCTACCACAATATCAGCCAGTCCGCTTCCTTCCAAGCCAATCGCAATGGGGTCGATCAGGTATTCATAATGCGGCAAAACCGTGATGGCAGGATGGTTTATGTCTATATCGTGGCGAATATTCAGGTTGGCAGAAGAGGTAATCACCAAGCCATATATCTCGGTGGGCATACCCGCAGGAAAATCGTAACCGAAACACATGCTTACCCAAAGGATAAGTAACAGAAAAGCGTAGTGCTTCATGGTTGCCTGCTCATAGTTTTAGCAGGTGAATTGTGCAGAGCGATATAGTTCTTTAAGGTGCTGGTATAGGGAAGAACCTTCCATTCCAGGGTGTCATTAAAGGCAGTAGAATCGCCCACTTCTAAGAATCCAGTAACGTCAAAGGTTTCCAAGCAGGTGGTTACCACTCCTCCACGCTGGGCTATATAAATGGGAAAATCATATTGCGGAACGGTAATCCAGCTTGGTGCAGGTGGATTCACATTTTCCGGCTCATCCTTGCAGGAGCTAAGCTGCAAGGAAACAAACAGCACTAAGCACAAAGCAAAAAGTCTTGATTTCATAGCACAGATAATCCTTATTTTGGAATGTAATCAAAATTCATCGGGTATAATATGATTCAGATTGTCAAGTATCTTCTCGTAACCCTCACTTTATACCCTCACTGAAAACTTCATATTTCATCACCAAAACTTCAAATCGGGGAAAGCGAGGTATAATCGGGCTACTCAGTGCCATCATTTTTATCACCATTTCTTCAAATACCATCACCGTTTCTTCAAATTTGATCACTGAAAACTTCAAGCTTTTATCATACTTTCTTCAAATTGCCATCACCATTTCTTCAAACCAAAAAAAATCGCTTCGCTGTCAAAATATGAGCCTCAGTGTCAAGGTTACATATATAGGGGGGAGAAAAAAATATTGACAAGAGGTGGAATTGCCAAAGCTTGAGTAGAATAGGTGAATTGGATGTAAAATGGAAGTAATACGTATAACGCGACTCATCAAAGACTATAGTCTGGAGAAGGTCAAGGTTCGTGCCTTGAGCGGTATTGACCTGGTCATCGAAAAGGGAGAGTTTGTAGCGATTATGGGCCCTTCCGGCTCGGGGAAGAGCACGCTTATGCACATTATAGGTTGTCTGGATAAGCCCAGTGAGGGCGAGTATTATCTGGACGGGCAATTGGTCAGTGACCTGCCGAAGCGGGAATTGTCGCAGATCCGCAACAAAAAGATCGGCTTCGTGTTTCAGTCTTTCAATCTTTTACCACATCTCAATATCCAAAAGAATGTGGAATTGCCGCTAATGTATGCAGGGATAGGTCCGGCAAGGCGGAGCAGGAAGGCGATCGAGATCCTTAGCAGTGTAGGTCTGGGAGACAGACTGCGGCATAAGCCTTCCGAGTTATCCGGAGGACAACGTCAGAGGGTGGCGATAGCCCGGGCGATCGTCAATGATCCGGCTATCCTCTTGGCGGATGAACCGACCGGAAACCTCGATTCCCAAGCCGGCGGGGATATCCTGGAGATATTTGACCGGCTGCATAAAGCCGGGAATACCGTGATCATGGTGACCCATGACCCGGCGGTAGCCAAACGTGCTGACAGAGTTATCAAGATCATGGATGGATTGATCACCAATGGCGATCTCGGTAGTTGAATCCCTGCACATCGGCTTTGCCGATATCTGGACCCGTAAGGTGCGCAGTATCGTCACCATCATGGGAATCATCCTCGGGGTGATGTCGATCATGGTGGTCCTGGCGATCGTCAATGGGATGAACAGATCCACCATGAGTTGGATGATGGAGCGGGGCGGCTTGAACAAGATCGAAGTGGAGCGAAATTGGTCCTACGACTTTAGCAAGGGCGGTAAGCCAGAGTTTAGTCTGCGGGAGATCGAATACATCCGGAAAAAGATCCCGGAAGCGACAGCTTTCAGCCCCAGGATCTCTCTGCACAATGCCGTGATGACCCGCAAGGAGAGTACTTACGACGTCGAGTTGCAAGGAGTGACCCCGGACATGACCATCGTGGACGAATGGACTACCGACAAGGGCAGATTCATCACGGATATTGACCGGGAGCAAAGCAGCAACTGCATAGTATTGGGATCCACCGTCGCCAGTGAACTCTTTGGTTCTCGCGATCCTTTGGGGCAGACGGTGAACGTTCGGACGGAGATGAACGTTCCGACCGGGAATGGTGGCGTGGAGACGCAACTGATCACTCACAGCTTTGTGGTAGTGGGAGTGATGGAGAAAAAGGTAATGGCTTCGATGGGAGGAGGTCCCGGATTTGGTGACAACCCTCTGGAGTATATGAACAGACGTGCCTTTATTCCCTTATCCACGATGCTGCATAAAGTAGATCCCTCCCAGAAGGTCGATAATCTCGACATTCGGGCAAAGGATCCCCAGACTGCCGGATTGCTGCGCACCAAGGTCGAGAACATCATTCTCGATCTCAAACGTGGCAAGCGGCTGTTCCAGGTGGTCTCCGCGCAGGAGCAGATGCAGCAAATGAAGCAAAGCGGGATGATCTTCACAGCGATATTCATTCTGATCGCTGTCATTTCGCTTCTGGTAGGCGGGATCGTGATCATGAACATCATGCTGGCTTCGATCAAGGAACGTACCCGAGAGATCGGAGTGAGGCTGGCGATCGGTGCCCGCAGGATAGATATCTTTATGCAGTTTCTCGTTCAGACCGTTCTGATCACCGGTCTGGGCGGAGTGTTTGGGATCATCTCCGGGTATGCGATCCTGGGGATGGTCGGTAAATTTCTGGGCGTGATTGTCGCCGCATCGCTGCAGATGATCTGGATATCGCTGATGGTCTCTGTCGGAGTAGGGCTGATCTTTGGGATCATGCCGGCGGTCAGAGCCGCCAATCTTGACCCTGTCGTAGCCTTGAGGGAGGAATAGTGCCAAAGAAACGCAAGGGCTTGGTCTTGAGTGTCTGGGAGTCCGTCCTGGCTTATCTCAAGCTACCCTTTACCGATCTGATCACTGTCTGGGACTATATGCGGTCTCCGGCTAAGCGCCGCTATGCCGCAAGAAAGGTCTGGGAATTCATCAGTATCTTCTATCGCCGGGTGACTACAGAGGGGGTTCTCAAGGAATCCGCATCGCTCACCTATATCACACTTTTGGGATTTATCCCTTTTATCACTTTCGTGGTCCTGATGGTGCCCAACCTGCCATTTTTGGATTTCAAGGCAAAGCTGAATACGGTGATCGAGCAGAACTTCGTTCCGGGATCGGCACGCGCGGTGACGCAGTTTATCAGCGGTCTTTTAAAACAGAGGACGGGCTTCAATATCTTCAGCTTCATCGTGCTGATCGTCTCGTCTTACTCACTTTTCAGCGTGATCCGGGATACTTTTGACCGGATCCTGAGCATGCAGATCAGACCACCGGTGGATTGGCTCGGACAGCTGTTGAAGTTCCTTGGAACGATGATCTTTGGGATGTTTATCATGATCGTGCTCTTTTCGACGAGTTCGATGCCGATCATCTCGACTCTGCTGAGATATTCGTTTCTCAAACAGCAACTCCTGTACCTGATACCATTTGTGATCCAATTCATGGCGCTCACCTTCCTGTATATGATCCTGCCCTCGATACGGGTGCAGCGCAGCTCTCTCTTTCGCGGGGCGTTTTGGACGACGGTCGTCTGGGTCATAGCCAAGTCCGGATTTGACTGGTATATATTTAACCTGACCAGTGTCCAGAAGGTCTATGGCTACTTTGCCCTTTTGCCGATCTCTCTGATGTGGATCTATGCAAACTGGGTGATCATTATCGGGGGTATCGTGCTGATCTCTGTCATCGATCAGAAGGACAAGGTCGAGATCGCGCGCAAGGTTCCGAAAAAGGTCGTGCGGATAACTATGGAAATGTATAGCGACGGAAAGCTCAATCAACGTTTGGAGGATTACCTCTCCCGTTCGTCGCTGAATAATATGGTCAAGATCATCGAAGAAGAAGGGGAAAAATAATGCCATACGCACTGATCAGCGTTTCAGACAAGACAGGGATCGAACAGATAGCCATCGAACTCGAAAACCGAGGATATGGGATCCTCTCGACCTCCAGCACCGCTCGTCATCTCAGGGGATATTGTCGGGAGGTCACCGAAGTATCCGATCTGACGGGTTTTCCTGAGATCCTGGACGGACGGGTCAAGACTCTCCATCCGCGGATCCACGGAGGTATCCTTGCAGACCGGGATATCGAGGAACATCTGCAGACCCTTCAGGCGCATGACATCTCCCCCATCGACATCGTCATCGTCAATCTCTATCCCTTTGCCAAAACTGTTGCCGACCCCAAGTCCGACCATGATCTGATCATCGAGAACATTGATATCGGCGGTCCAACCCTCTTGCGGGCTGCGGCAAAGAACTATCGCCACGTGATGGTGATCACCGATCCGGCAGATTATCAGCAGGCTTTGACCGCCCTCGACGAAGGTGGCGAGATGGCGCTGGACTTTCGCGAGTATCTGGCGAAGAAGGTCTTTGCCAGCGTATCGGCTTATGACGCGATGATCGCGACCTATCTGGGCGGGAGGAAGGAGGAGACCGTTCTCCCTGCTGAGTTGTTTTTATCCCTGGAGCGCAGACAGATCCTTCGCTATGGCGAGAATCCCCATCAAGCCGGTGCCCTGTACACAAGCGGCAAGAGCCTTTTCCGGGTCTTACACGGCAAAGAGATGTCCTATACGAACAACATGGACGTCGATGCGGCTTTTAGGGCGATCCGCCTATTCCCCGAGCCTTCGGCGATCATCTTTAAGCATTGCAACCCCTGCGGAGTCGGCAGCGGAGCGAATATCACCGAGGCGTATGCGCGTGCTCTGGCGACCGATACCGTCTCTCCCTACGGCGGGATAGTCATCGTGAACCGGGTCCTGGACATGGATACGGCGCAAGCGATCAATCAGGTCTTTACCGAGATCATCGTGGCTCCGGAATATGCAGATGGGGTTCTGGAATTCCTGATGAAGAAGAAGGATCGGCGTCTGGTGGAATACATCCCACAGGCTCTCACGGACTTCGATCCCGCGTATCAGATACGTTCACTGACCAATTCCATCCTGATCCAAGAATGGGACAGAATGGAAGATGACAGGTCAAGCTGGCAGGTCGTCACGCGGAGAAGCCCGGATCCGGATGAATTGCAGGCTCTGCGGTTTAGCTGGGCTTGCGTCTCGATCATGACCTCAAATGCCATTGCGCTGTGCTCCAAAGATCAAGCTTTGGGGTTGGGAATGGGGCAGACCAGCCGGATCGATTCGACGGAGATCGCCGTTCGCAAAGCCAAGCGATTTGGGCATGATCTTCAGGGAGCTGTTTGCGCTTCCGACGGTTTCTTCCCTTTTAGGGATTCCATCGATGAACTATATGTACAGGGGATCCGGGCGGTCATTCAGCCCGGTGGTTCCAAGGGGGATCCTGGGGTCATCGCTGCCTGTGATGAGCTGGGGATCGCCATGATCTTTACGGGAGTACGCCATTTTAAGCACTGAAAACTATTTGACAGAAATGGGATGGGTAAAAAAGCTGTCCCCACCGAAAGCGGAGATGTGTCCGAGCTGGTTTAAGGAGCACGATTGGAAATCGTGTATACGTGAAAGCGTATCTAGGGTTCGAATCCCTACATCTCCGCCATTTTTGTGCCTACTTTTCTCTACACATAGAGTTCAATCATCAAGGGAGTTTTTATGAACACCAAGAAATCACTGTTGATCGGGTGCCTTGTCGTACCCCTGATCATCATCATCGCATTCTACATCGGCTTCAATTCCACTATGGGAAAGGCATCCGGTTCAAAGGCACCCTCGCGGGACAGTTGGCTGGTGATCAATTCCTCCGGAGTGATCCCAGCGTACAATGAGCTGGAGTATAACGAGCTTTTTGGGATGGACCAGCCCAGTGTTCCGGAGATCTGCGGAAGGATCAGAGCTGCAGGTAAGGACAACCGGATCAAGGGCTTGTTCCTGGAACCCGGCTTCATCGAGGTCGCTTATAGCGGATTGGCGGAGATCAGCATGGCGATCCAGGACTTTCGCCGTTCCGGTAAACCGGTCATTGCTTTTGGAGATATGCTCAGTCAAAAGGACTACTTCCTCTGCCTGAGCGCGGATAAGATCTATATGGAGCCTTCCGCATCGGCGGGACTGATGCTCGAGGGCGTTTCGGCAAACATCATGTTTTACAAAGAGCTGTTCGACAAACTCGGGATCAAGATGCACGTGCTGCAATCCGGAGCGTATAAGGGAGCCGGAGAACCTTATTCTCAGACGCAGCTTAATCCCGGGACCGAGGAGAACCTGATGGCAGTGCTGAAAGCACGCTATGACCTGCTGATCAAGGCAATCGCCGATTCCCGCAAGATCAGCCTCAGCGAGGCTCAGGCTGTGTTTGAGTCCCGTCCGGATTACTTTATCTCCGGGAAGTCCGCGCTGGCTTATAAGCTTATCGACGGCGTGGCGAACCGAGACAGCCTTTTGGCACAGTATAAGATAGATAAGGATAACATGTACAATATCTCCCGATATCGGGACAAGGACGAGGTCTCCGGAACAGGCGCGGGTATTGCGGTGCTCAATCTGAACGGCAACATCGCATCAGACGGCGGTAACTACCGGGCTGAGGGGGTCATCAGCGCTGCCAAGGTCCAGCGGATGATCGATGCAGTGGAGAAGAACAAGAGCATCAAAGCGATCGTCCTGCGGGTCAACAGTCCCGGAGGCAGCGCGTTGGAATCCGAGCTTATCTACCAGAAGCTCATGCGCTTGAAGAAGAAGCTCCCGATCGTCGTTTCCATGAACGGAGTCGCGGCATCGGGGGGATATTATATCAGTTGCGCCTCGGACTACATCATGGCGGACGAGATGACCATCACCGGTTCGATCGGGGTGATCATGATGGTGCCAGGAACCGAAGGGTTGGGGAGAAAGGTTGGCTTGCGTACTCAGACTATCGGTTACGGCAAATATGCCGGTAAGATAAGCATGTTCAACGATGTCGATCCGGAAGTCCTGGAGTCCATGCGGCGGAACTCGACCTCAGTCTATGAGGAGTTCAAATCCCGGGTGATGAGCGCGCGTGGTATCTCTCCGGACAGCATCGCGAGTGTCGCCGAAGGACGCGTATTCTCTGCCGCTGCGGCAAAGAACAACGGTCTGATCGATGAGATCGGCGGCTTGGACAAAGCGATCGCCAAGGCTGCTCAGCTTGCCAAGGTGACAAACTACAGAGCGGTGAATTATCCCTCAAAGATCAGCTTTATGGAGATGATCCTCAAGTCCAAGTCTTTACCGGGTTTTATGTCCCGGCTGACCAAGGGCATCAAGCTCGAGCCCATGGATATCGAGGAATATCTGACCAAAACCTTGCAGCCCGGTGAGTGGCTGTATTACCTACCTTACAAAATGGATTAATATGAAAAAAGACAATTTGAATACCGAGATAATCGTGAACGTGCACCCGCTGGAAAAGCGGGTCGCCGTCATCGAAGAAAACCGCCTCGTGGAGCTCTTTGTCGAGCGTAAAGACAAGCAGAACCCTGTCGGTAACATATACAAAGGCATCGTCAAGGATGTGCTTCCTGGAATGGGAGCAGCATTCGTGGACATCGGCCTGGAACGCACGGCGTTCCTGCACTATTCGGACATCGTGCTGGACTTTTTGGATGTCTTCGAGCATGATAAGCCTATGAAACGGCTCAATCCCAGCGACTCCTCCCAGATATCAAACCTGCTGAAAAGCGGACAGGAGATAGTCGTCCAGATCCACAAGGGTCCGATCGGCTCCAAGGGAGCGCGTCTTACCGGGCAGATCTCTATCCCCGGTAAATACCTCGTCCTCTTCCCCAATAAGCACAAGATCGCGATCTCCCGCAAGATCTACGCTCAGTCCGAACGTGGACGCATTCGCAACATTCTTTCGGCGATCAAGGATCCAAACTACGGTCTGATCGTCCGAACCGAGGCGGAAGGATGCGAAGAAGAAGAATTCAAGAACGAATACAACGCTCTGGCAAAGACCTGGCGGCTGATCGAAAAACAGCTTAAATACGCCAAGCCTCCCGTCTGCGTCTTCGAGGAGAATGCCTTGGAGAACTACCTCATCCGAGACCTTTTTGGTGATCACGTCGATCGTCTCGTTATCGATGACAAGGCTTTTGCCCGCAAGATAATCGGTCAACTGGAAGAGACTTCGCCGGATCTGATCCCCAATGTCGAGGTCTATAAAGAGGATTCCCCCATCTTTGATGCCTGGGGTATTGAAAAGAAGATCGAGACCGTTTTTCACTCCCGCATCTATCTTCCCTCCGGAGGGAATATCAAGATCGAGCAGACCGAGGCACTCGTCGCCATCGATATCAACACCGGCAGTTTTACGGGGAAATCGAACTACGAGGATACGGTCAAAAAGACCAATCTCGAAGCTGCGGCGGAATGCGCGAGACAGATCCGCCTGCGTGACCTCTCCGGGGTTATCGTCATCGACTTTATCGACATGGTCAGCGACTCTAATAAGAACGAGGTTCTGGAGATGCTCAAACGTGGTCTCCGGCGCGACAGAGCGAAGAACAAGGTCTATAGCTTCACCGATATCGGCTTGGTCGAGGTGACCCGCAAACGGATGCGTTCGACCCTGATCGCCAATTTCTCCGATCCCTGCCCCTTCTGCAATGGCAGTGGCAGGATCATCTCCAAGGAAGCCGTGACCATGCGCATCTACCGTTGGTTGAGCCGGGCGGAATACTTCGTGCGCAACAAGAGTTTGCGCATCGTCGTCCATCCGGAACTGCATGCTCACATCCTCAAAGACAGTAACGTCTTCCAGGCTTTCAAGGATCAGATCGAGTTCATGACCTCGCCGGATGTTCGCATCGACCAGTTCAAGGTCTATCTGCTCCCGGGGGTCGAGGATATCACTTCCAAATACGGAGTATGACCCTATCCGGATAAGAATAGGTTGACATAAATCTCAGCCTATCTTATTCTTGCTCAAAAGCAAAAATAAGAAGTGGAGGAAACCATGCCAAAAGTATTGGTTGCTACCGAAAAACCCTTTGCCGCCGAAGCAGTCGCCAAGATCAAGGCAGAGCTCGAAGCCGCAAAGTATGACTACGTTTTCCTGGAAAACTACACCGATGTGAGCCAATTGCACGCTGCTCTGGCAGACGTGGATGCGGTGATCATTCGCAGTGACATCATCGACGAAGCCGCCCTTGCTGCTGCCAAAAACCTCAAGATCGTGGTGCGCGCAGGCGCCGGATATGACAACGTCGATCTCAAAGCTGCCACGGCGCATAACGTAGTCGTGATGAACACTCCCGGTCAGAACTCCAACGCTGTTGCCGAGCTTGCCATCGGGATGATGATCTACATGGCGCGGGGCAAGTTCAACGGAAAGAGCGGGTCCGAACTCTCGGGAAAGAAGCTTGTGCTCTTCGGTTATGGCTACATCGCCCGTTACATGGCGAATATCGCGCGCGGGATCGGAATGGAGATCTATGCCTATGATCCCTATATCGCCCCGGAGATCATGACCAAAGACGGCGTAAAGCCCCTCAGCACCGTTCAGGACATCTTCAAGACCGGCGACTACGTCTCCCTGCATATTCCCGCCAATGCCGAGACCAAGAAGTCCATCAACTGGGATCTTTTGTCCCTGATGAAGACCAATTCCACTCTCGTGAACACCGCGCGCAAGGAGATCATCGACGAAGAAGCCCTGCTAAAGGCTTTTGAAGAGAAGAAGAAATTCCGCTACGTCGCCGACGTCGAGCCGGAATGCTCCGCGAAGCTGATGGAGCTCTATGCCGATCGCGTCTATTATACACCGAAAAAGATGGGTGCGCAGACGGAAGAAGCCAATACCAACGCTGGTATTGCCGCTGCCCGTCAGATCGTCGGATTCCTCGATCGCGGGGACAAGACCTTCAAAGTGAACTAAACCGATATTTACACCAAAATAATAGGCTCCTCAATATTGAGGAGCCTTTCTTTTATTAGTAGTCTTGCCTGTGGATAACTTAGCTTGTGGGGTTGGCAGGCGGAACGGGAGGAAGGGTCACAGCCTCGATGATCATTGAGCGGATGGTCTCCGGATCGCTCTCGGTAATGATCTGCCCGACCTTGGCGGGTTGGCGGCAAAGACGGCTGATCAGGGAGAGCAGATGGATGTGTTTATTCGCTTCATTCATCGGGGTCAGGATCAGGAAGATCAGGCGGGAGTCCTGCTTGTCCACGGCATCGAAACTGATACCCTTTTGGGTGACTCCGCATGCCAGGGTCACCTTATCGACCTTGTCCGTATGCAGATGAGGGATCGCCACTTGATTGATCAAGCCTGCGCTGAGCGTTTTCCAGGTCTCGACGATCTCCCAATACAGCGGTTTCACTTCTTTGATGTCCCCGGTGTCATGCAGCTTCTCCAGGAGTCGCCACACCGCGCCTTCCTTGGTCTCAGAATGTAGCTCGGGCACTATCCTATCCGCGAAGAAAACGCTGCCGAGGCTAAAGTTCCGGACCTTTGGATCATCAGAATGATGATCTCCGATCTCCAGATCCAGGATACCAAGCACGGTGCGTTTGATCTCTATGATCGCCTCGTGCACCATGCGTTTGACGAAGATCGCAGTTTCCTTCTCGGTCTGGATCTGAATGATGTTCTGGTGCTGTTCGAGACTCGCAGACGCATTGTGCCGGCGCATGTGATAGCCCTGATCCCCTGTTTCCAGCCGGTTCACAAAGAAGCCCATGGAGGTGAACTGCTGGGATATCTTGTGTACGAGGATGTCGGCAATTGCCTTGTCCTGCAGGTCATATTCGAGGATCTCCGGCTTGGGCATCTGCACGTTGTCTTTGACCCCCTTTCGGTTATTCCTCAGTTCCCGGTTCAGCAAGGGAGGCGATACCACGGTCGTGATCAGGGTCATGAACACAGCGATGCCAAAGATGTTGTAGTTCGGATCGTTCAGGAATCCGTAGGAAAGCCCGATGCTGGCGATGATCAGGGCGATCTCACCCCGGGGGATCATCCCATAGCCGATCCGTTTTGCTCCCGTCCAATTAAAATCCAGTGCCAGAGCCGGAACTCCGCATCCGACAAACTTGGCAGCGATAGCGGCGACTGTATAGACCACTCCAAAGATCAGGGTTCCCGGAGCCAGTAAGGCTTTGACATCGACGAGCATTCCCATCACGGTAAAGAAGACGGGGACGAAGAACACCTGCAAGGGATGCAGGGCTTCCTGGATCGAGACACTGATATCCGTCTTGGAAAATGTCAAGCCTACGACGTAGGCACCGATGATCATTGCCAGCCCGGCTCGTTCAAAGAGCCCGGCGGTGACGAGAGCGATGCTGAAGGCGATGATCGAGAAGACAAAGCGGTTCTTAAAGCGTTTGAGCAGCCCACCGAGTTTGTGGGCAAAGTACAGTCCCAGAACGGTGACACCCAGCCAAATACCGATCTCCTTGAAGGCTATCAGCCCGATCTTGGACCAGTTCAAGGCTCCCGTTCCGGTCTTCATAGCCATGGATATCCCCAGCACGATCGCCAGCAGGATCACCCCCAGAACGTCATCGATGACCGCTCCGGCGAGGATCGTGACTCCCTCCGGAGTATCCATCTTCTTCTTTTCTGAGAGGATACGGGCGGTAATGCCGACCGATGTCGCAGTGCTCATGATCCCCAGGAACAGGCATTTGGGATCCATGAAGGGAAGCTTGAGGAAGTACATGGCGACAAAGGCGCCAAAGGCAAAGGAAAAGACTATCCCGCCGATCCCCACGACCGTTCCGGCAAGGGAGAAGCGGATCAGCAGATTGAGGTCTGTCTCCAGCCCGGAGAGGAAAAGCAGGATGATCGAGGCGATGATGGCGATCCCATAGAGCTCCGGTTGGATCGGAAAGCCGGGATGCCCGGTAGAAAAGAGCCCGTATTCAAAGCCGGGAATGGGGATCCCACCCAGCAAATATGGTCCGATCAGGACGCCGATCAGGAGTTCTCCCAGGACGCCGGGAACTCCGAGCTTTTCGACCAGACCGGCTCCCAGACGGGCAGCCATGATCAGGATGCCGAGTTGCAGAACCAGATTTGGCATCCTTTCCACAATTCCTTCATGGGGGGATTCCGCCAACAGGCAGGTGCTAAACGTTAAGACTATCAGGGTCAGGATCAGTTTCGCTTTTAGACTCATGAATTCCTCTGTGTCAGAATGTGGGGTGATAGGTTTTTAAAGTCTCCCGGGGCGGGTAATTTGCCCCGGGAGAGTGATCAGACATATAGTTAGTCGATGTAGGCCATCTCGCCATGCTGAGTTTCATCCAAGCCCAAGGTCTCGTCAACTTCGTTGACCTTGACCGGAGTGATGAGGTTGATGATCACCAGCATCACATAGGTAAAGACGAAGGCATAAGCAGAGGCAAAAGCAACCGCTATCAACTGAGTAAGAAAGAAATGCACGTTACCGCTCAAGAGAGCTCCGCCCTTTTCGAGGGGGTTTATCAGCTCGGAACCGAATACACCGAGGAGGATGGTCCCGGTGACACCGCCGACTCCATGCACGCCCCAAACATCCAGAGCATCATCCCACTTCATCTTGTTTTTGAAGTTCACGGCTAAATAGCATACCGCTCCGGCGATGATCCCGATCAGCGGGGCAGACCAGAGAGGAACGAATCCGGCGCAGGGAGTGATCGTCGCCAAGCCGGCAACAGCACCGGTCATCAAACCGACGAACTTCGGTTTCCCTTCCGCGATCCAGCTGATGATCAGCCAGGCTACTCCGGCGAAGGAAGCGGCGATATCCGTATTCAGGAAAGCGATCGAAGTAAGAGGATCGACTGAAAGCTCACTACCGGCGTTAAATCCATACCAGCCGAACCACAGCAGACCGGTTCCGATCGCTACGAGGGGGATATTGTGATTTCCGGTATCCTTGACCCGGCGTTTACCGACGTAGAGGACGGAAGCCAAAGCGGCAAAACCGGCTGTCGCATGCACGACGATCCCACCGGCGAAGTCCAGCACGCCCATGGCAGCCATTATCCCGCCACCCCAGACCATGTGGGTGAAGGGGAAATAGACGAGGAAGAGCCAGGCGATAAGGAAGAGAAGATAGGCTTTGAAGGTGACCCGATTGGCAAAAGCCCCGGTGATCAGTGCGGGAGTGATGATCGCAAACATCATCTGATAGGCGATGAAGACGACTTCCGGGATGGTGCCGTTACCCGAGAAGGCGGTCTTTAGCGTCACGCCATGCAAAAAGGCTTTGTCCAGATTGCCGAATACCCCGAAAAGGTCTGTTCCGGCAGACATGGTTCCGCTAAAGCAAAGTGAATATCCGGCGATGAACCAGATAACTGTGGTAAGACATAAAGATACAAAAGATTGCATCATGATGGTCAGAACGTTCTTTCTCCCGACGAGTCCGCCATAGAAAAAGGCGAGAGCCGGGGTCATGAGCATCACGAGACTACAACACAAAAGCATAAAACCGGTATTGCCTGTGTCAAACAATGGTTTCGATGCAGCTTGGGCTGCAAGCGCCTGTACGGTAGTCTGCAGACTATCCAGCACTGTCGCGCTTACACTGAGGTTGATCATGGACATGGGGGTGCTCCTTAAACTTTTCTTTGAATTGTCGGACGGGTCCCCAGGACACAAAGGTTAAGTTTACAAAATGGAGCATCAAGCAATGTGATCGTCTGGAACTAAACTTTACGACACATATGGTTTAATTGGGGAACGACACATAACTCGATCAATTAAACCACTCGATAAATACTGGGAGCTTTTTGGTCCAACACACTTGAGGAGCAGGACAGCCGTGCAGGAGAATGTTGTCAAGAATTATCTCAACTCTGCACCAATCTTATCTCATGCCGGTCTATACCCGTGGATACTTACCGTGGTTGTTTTGGAAAAAATGATATCAGGGCGATACGATATACAGGATCCGATGCTTCACAATATCCAAAAGATGGTGTAGCGGAACGTGCCGTAAGTTTTTGGTTGACACCAAAGCCACTTTCTCATATTTGGTCGTTCCAAAGAGGATATAAGAAGATTATGTGTTTATTAACGACAGAGATAAGTACAAAGAAGACAATAGATTTGCCCAAAAGAGCATTTGCGGTCAGCAGATGCTCTTTTTTATTTGGAGAAAAGCTATGAAAATCGACGACCTGATCACTCAAGCCCTCGCCGAGGACATCGGTTCCGGTGATATCACGACGACCTATCTTGATCTGGAAACCGTTCACAGCGTGGCATATATGATCGCCAAAGCCGAAGGCGTGATCGCCGGGGCTGAGGTTTCGCGCAGGGTTTTTAAGACTGTCGATCCCGAGCTCAAGGTCACCCTCTACCGCAAGGACGGGGACAAGGTCAAGCCCAAGGACGAGATCATGCGCATCGAGGGCAGAGCCTCTTCTATCCTACAGGCGGAACGCACCGCGCTGAACTTCATCCAGAGGCTGAGCGGGATCGCGACCAAGACACATACTCTCGTCGAACTGACCAAGGGCACAACCGCCAAGATCCTCGATACCCGCAAGACCACTCCCGGGCTGCGCCAGCTTGAGAAATACGCCGTCAAGGTCGGCGGTGGTTTTAATCACCGGTTTGGGCTTTACGATATGATCCTGCTCAAGGAGAATCATATCCGCGCCGCCGGCGGGATCACCGCTGCGGTCGAACGGGTCAAGCTACATAACACATCCTACAAGATAGAGTGCGAAGTCACCAATCTCGAAGAACTGGAAGAAGCCGTCAAAGCCGGAGTTGACCGGGTCATGCTGGACAATATGACCCTGCCCCGGATCAAGACCGCTGTGCGTCGCTTCGGTAAAAAGGTCGAGCTTGAGGTTTCCGGCGGGGTCGATGAGACCAGCGTCAAAGCCATAGCCCAGACCGGAGTTCATTTCATCTCCTCCGGAGCATTGACCCATTCTTACAAGTCTTTGGACATCAGTTTGTTATTTTAAGGAGAATATATATGGAAGAACAATTGAGAACTCTGGCAAAGATGCAGCTTCTCGATGACAAGATCGGGCAATACAAAGCCCTGCAGGAAGAACTGCCCAAGCAACTGAGCAGTATCCTCGAACAAGTCGAACAAGCCACTGCCAACCTCCTCGCTACCGAGACCAAGCGTGCCGAACTCGGCAAGCGCCAACGCGCCGTCGAAATGGACATCAAGGGACATCAGGAGCAGGTGCGCAAGTATTCGACCCAGCTTTCCGAGATCAAGACCAACAAAGAATACAAAGCCCTAAACAGCGAGATCGCCTTTTTACATGGCAAGATCTCCGACCTCGAATCCGTCGAACTGGAGCTCATGGACGAGGACAACGCCATCAAAGCCCAGATCGAAGCCGATAAGAAGGAACTGGACAAAGCCGAACAGCTCAAACGGGAAAAAGAAGGCGACCTTCGGGCTCAGATCGACGAGATCGAAAGCCTGATCGAAAAGACCAGGAACGCCCGCAACGACCTTGCCCGTACCCTGCCCATCTCTCTGGTCAAACAGTATGGGAACATGATCAAGAACAAAGGCAATCGCGCCGTGGCGTATTTTATCGACGGTTCCTGCGGCGGTTGCGGCTTCGTGATCCGTCCTCAGGTGCGCATCGAGCTTCAGCTCCGCAAGAAGGTCATCACCTGCGAAAGCTGCGGCAGGATCCTCCTCGAGAGATTTGAAGATCTCGAGAGCCCGGTCGTCGAATAGACCTTATACTATACCACAGTTATTACTTTATAGAGTGCGGGAAGACGAAGATGTCTGCCGTTCCCTTATCGGGAATGGAGGAAAGTCCGGACACCACAGGGCAGGATACTTCCTAACGGGAAGCTGCAGCAATGCAGAGCCAGCTCCACAGAAACAAACCGCCGGAAGCCTTATTGGCTTTCGGTAAGGGTGAAATGGCGGTGTAAGAGACCACCGGTGGTCGCGGTGACGTGATCAGCCAGGAAAGCCTTATCCGGTGCAATGCCAAATAGGAAAGCTTGTGCGGCCCGTACATTCAGCTTTCGGGTAGGCAGCTTGAACCCTCTCTCAGAAATGAGAGCTAAGCGTCGCGAGACAGGGTCCAGATGGATAGACATCAGCCTGCTAAGCAGGTTAACAGAATCCGGCTTATCGATCTTCCCGGCAACTCTTCTGGATTAGTGATTAGTAGATTAGCAGATTAGTGATGAGGGTGCGCTGCGCTGCGCGGATCTGCGCTTCGCGGTTAATGGGTTAGTAGGTTAGTAGGTTAATGGAGGACAACCTAAGCTGGGCAATGTCGTAGCATTGGCATGCTGGCTTCGCGGTTAATGGGTTAATGGAGAACGAGCCAGGCTGAGTTATGATGTAGCATTGGCATGCTACACTACGGGTAACCAGCGAAGCATCCGCATCCTTAGCCTGTGCGCCAGCCACTATTCACTCTTCACTATTCACTATTCACTGGCGAAGCATCTTTCTTCTTTCTTAATTCTTCTTTCTTAATTAGTTACCCCCTCCCTCTTTTACTTATTTACTCTGTTTTAATATAAGATCTTTTCTCTCCCCCCTCTCTGTGTCTCTGCGTCTCTGTTTCTCTGCGTTTCTAAACTCTCGATCATCTCTGGGTTTCCAAGTAGTTTTCTTGGACTTCATACAAGTTGAGTACAAGATGAGTACAAGCAGACTACAAGCAGACTACCTGCGATCCGGGTGGGCGGGGGAGGTGTGACATAGCCAAAACATGAGAAATTAGCAGTCACACATATAGACTGCTAAAAAATGTCTTGACAGCCGGAGCAGGTCGCGTAAATTGTAGGTAATACAGGGTGATTACCTCAGAATGAACACATGGAGGTGTTTTTATGAATACTCAACGCTTTACACTCAAATCGCAGGAGCTGATCAACGCGACGCAGGAATTGGCGGTCAGCCGCGGGCATCAGGAGATCCGGGACCTGCATCTGCTGATGGCGATGCTGGAGATGGAGGATGGGCTCGTCGTTCCCGTGCTGCAAAAGTTGGAGGTTCCGCTCCCGCTGCTGCATAACAGGCTGGAAGCCTCTCTGCAAAAGATCCCGCGGGTCAGCGGGGGAGAGATCTATCTTTCCCGGGAAATGCTGGATATCTTTCATCAGGCGGAAAAGGAAGCCGACCTGATGAGTGACGAATACACCAGTTTGGAGCATCTTTTCCTGGCCTTGCTGGAGAAGGGGAAGTCCGCACCGGAACTGCTGAAGGGCATGGGGATCAGGCATGATGCCGTGCTGCGCGCCTTGAAGGAGATCCGGGGAAATCAGCGGGTCACGGATCAGAATCCGGAGGCAAAATATCAAGCATTGGAAAAATACACCCGCAATCTCACCCGGCTTGCCCGGCAGGACAAGCTCGATCCGGTGATCGGCAGGGACGAAGAGATCCGCCGCACAGTGCAGATCCTCTCTCGCCGGCGCAAGAACAATCCGATCCTGATCGGGGATCCCGGGGTTGGGAAGACCGCGATCGTCGAAGGTCTCGCCCGGCGCATCATCGCTCGGGACGTTCCGAATAACCTGTTGGACAAGGAACTGCTGGAGCTGGATATGGCGGCACTCATCGCCGGAGCGAAGTTCCGCGGGGAGTTTGAGGAACGTTTGAAGGCAACCCTTGCCGAAGTCGAGAGATCCGAGGGCAGGATCGTGCTCTTCATCGATGAGATCCATACCGTCGTCGGTGCCGGAGCCGCGGAAGGCAGCGTCGATGCTTCGAACATGCTGAAGCCGGCTTTGGCGCGGGGAACCCTGCACTGCATCGGTGCGACGACTATCGACGAATATCGCAAGTACATCGAGAAGGATCCGGCTTTGGAGCGACGGTTTCAACCCATCCTGGTGACGGAGCCCTCCGTCGAGGACACGATCTCCATCCTGCGCGGGATCCGGGATAAGTATGAGCTGCATCACGGAGTGCGGATCACGGATAACGCCTTGGTCGCTGCTGCCGTGCTGAGCGAACGATATGTTGCCGATCGCTTTCTGCCGGACAAAGCGATCGACCTGATCGACGAAGCCTGCGCCAGACTGGCAATGGAGCTCGATTCGATGCCGGCGGAACTGGATGAAGCGGAGCGTAAACTCCGTCAGCTCGAGATCGAGAAGCTCTCGTTGCAAAAGGAGAGTGATCCGAAGTCGCGCGAGAGGCTGGAGCGGATCGTCAACGAAGCGGCGCAGATCTCCGAAGAGCGGAACAGTCTGAAAGCCCGCTGGGAAAATGAAAAGCGCCTTTTGGACGATATCCGCAAGAGCAAGGAAGAGATCGAAAGGCTAAAGACCGAGGCTGAACTGGCGGAACGCGGGGGAGACTATGAGACCACGGCGAAGATCCGCTATGGCAAGCTCGTCGAAGCCGAGCGCCACATGGAAGAGCTCAGCGCCAAGCTGCGTGAGACGGCGGGAGACCTTCAGTTGCTCAAAGAACAGGTCGATGAAGAGATGATCGCCGAGGTCATCTCCAAGTGGACGAATATCCCGGTCTCCCGGCTGATGCAGAGCGAGCTGGAAAAGCTCCTCGGTCTGGAGAAGGTCATGTCCGCCCGGGTCATCGGTCAGGAAGAGGGGATACGGGCTCTGGCGAATGCGATCCGGCGAAACCGGAGCGGGATCTCGACAGGGTCGCGTCCGATCGGCTCTTTCATCTTTCTGGGACCTACGGGTGTCGGCAAGACCGAGCTGGCAAAGACCCTTGCTACCCTGCTCTTCGATTCTGAGAAGGCGATCATCCGCATGGACATGAGCGAATATATGGAGAAGCACAGCGTTTCCCGCATGATCGGCGCTCCTCCCGGATATATAGGCTATGATGAGGGCGGTCACCTCACGGAATCGGTGCGGCGTCGTCCCTATAGCGTAGTGCTCTTTGACGAGATCGAAAAGGCGCATCCGGATGTCTTCAACGTTCTCTTGCAGATCCTCGATGAGGGTCGGCTCACCGATGGCAAAGGACGCACTGTTGATTTTCGTAACACCGTGATCATAATGACCTCAAACATCGGGTCACAGTTTATCTTCGAAGCCGAGACCACCGACACGGAGACGCTCAAGCCTGAACTGATGCGGATCCTGCAGCAGTATTTCCGTCCGGAATTCCTGAACCGGGTGGATGAGATCATCACCTTCCACAGGCTGGAACCGGAGCATATCCGCAGAATAGTCGAGCTTCAGCTCGGATATCTCGCGGAAAGATTGCAAGGACAGGGGATTGAGCTTTCCTGGGATGATGCCGTGGTTGGTCATTTTGCCCGGGAGGGATTTGACCCCGCCTTTGGTGCCAGACCGATCAAACGCCTTATCCAGCGAGAGCTTGAGGACAGGCTGGCGATCGCGGTTCTGAGCGGTGAGATCGGCAGGAATGAGCCGGTGATCATCGGGTATGATCCGGACAGCGGACAGATAAATCTGCGGAAACGATAATTCTTGCTTGACAGATTTGTGGACTGTCTCTACTGATGCATTTAATGGCGTAGAACCATTGTAAGTGCATAGTGTGTGACAGTCCCTTTCTTTTTTCACACTACGGTATGATAATTGCATGTTAAAAGGGCATTATCGGTTAGAACCGCGGCAGTTAGCCGCCTCCGATGATAGAGAATTATAATAATAACCCAGAAAATCAATATGGGAAAAAGGAGATACCTATGAAGAGATTATCATTGCTCCTCGTGATGATATTCATCGTCTGTATGTCCTGGGCGACCATTGACGAGTATTACTCTTTCAATGCGACCACCGGTACATACACACCCATTACGGGAACTGCGATCACCACTATAGCTTCTGACGATGCTATATCCGGTGCCATTCCTATGGGATTCACATTTGCCTATGGAGACAACGCTTACACTGAAGTGAAAGTGTCCTCCAACGGTTGGGTCGGCTTGGGCACTGCTCAGACCGGTAGCAACCTTTCCAATGCTTTGAATTCCACCACTATCGCTCCCGTTATCGCCCCTCTGTGGGACGACCTGAGTATGGCCAGCGGCACTGTTCAGTATCTGACCAGTGGCACCGCTCCTAACCGTATCTTCACGGTTCAATATGAGAATGCTGCCTGGAACTACAGCGCCACGAACCAATTCAACTTCCAGGTCAGGATCTATGAGACCGGTAAGATCGACATAATTTACGGTTCTGCCACCGGCGCTCCTGCCAGCGCATCTGCTTCCATCGGGATCAATATGCTTCCCGGCGGATCAGGCTGGTTCTACAGCGTCACCCCGGGTAGCCCCGCTACCTATTCGACCACGACCGCAAATACGGCTATCGCTGCTTTCCCGGCTCAGGGTACAGTTTATGAATTTAACCCTGTCGTCGCGCAAGCCAATGACCTTGCTGCCATGTCGATCACAGGTAACACCACTCCTTCCGTTGGCACCGCCAGCCCCTATACGGTCACTATCCGTAACCGTGGTACTGTCGCGCAGACCAACTATGCCGTGAAGCTTTTCAATGCCAGCAACGTCGAGATCGGCACCATTGCCGGTACCGCGATCGCTCCCAATGAGATACTTCCTTTCGTGATCAACTGGACCCCCACCACTGCCGGTCCTACCTCCATCTATGGTAAGGTAGTTCTCGCGGGTGACCAAAACACCACGAACGATCAGACCTCTCCGCTGAACCTGAGCGTCCAGGCTTCCGGCACTGTCGCCGTCACCATCGGTGATGGCAGCCAGACTGCCCGTATGCCCATGGACTTCTACTGGAAGAACAGCTTGCATGAATACATCCTGCTTGCCAGCGAGATCAACCTTGGCGGTCTGATCACCGGTATCCAGTTCTATAACAATTTCGTCACCAACCTTCCCGACAAGCCCACCAAGATCTGGATCGGCGAAACCACAATGACAGACCTTTCCGGCGGATGGATCCCTTCCACCCAGCTGACCTCTGTCTATGATGGCAACGTCACCTATCCCTCAGGTCCGAACTTGATCAACATCACCTTCACCGCTCCTTATGCCTATGGCGGCGGAAACCTCGTGATCATGGTCAATCGTCCGATGGATACAGCTTACTTCAGCTCTTCGGACTATTTCCAGTGCCAGACTGTCGGAACGGCTCGTTCCCTTACCCTTACCAGTGACAGCACGACCTTCGATCCCACCGCTCCCGCGGCTGCTACTCCCACCGGTCAGTTTGCCAAGACAACCCTCTTCTTCGTCGTAAGCGGAATGGGTTCGATGAACGGCACAGTGACCGTCGGTGGACAGCCCCTTGCCGGTGCGACCGTGTCCGTTGCCACCACTCAGCTTGTTGCGACCACCAATGCACAGGGTCAATACAACTTCCCTTACGTCACCCAGGGTACCTACCAAGTCACCGCCACCAAGCATGGCTATACCAGCGTCACCAACAACGTGACCGTGACTGAAAACCAGGCTGCCACTTCCAACTTCATACTTGCTCTGCTTCCGCAGGTGACCGTCACCGGTCGCATCGTCGGCAGCGACGCTCCCACAGTTGGTCTTGCCAACGCCACGATCAACCTCACGGGTTATGAACCCTACTCTGCGACCACCAACGCCACCGGTAACTTCACCATCACCGGCGTGTTTGCCAGCCAGACCTACCAGTACACTGCTACTGCTGTCGGTTATCAAGCTGCCACCGGTAACGCAGTCGTCGGAACCACTAACCTGAACATGGGCGACATCGTCATCACCGAGCTTACCCTTCCCGCCGGCGCAGTCCAGGCAGAAGAAGCCGGTAATAACGTGAACCTTACCTGGATGGCTCCCGGAACCGCCGGTGGAGAATGGCTTCACTATGATTCCGGTGAAAATGATGACAGTATCGGAACCGGTGGAGCGGCTGACTTTGACGTCGCGATCCGCTTCCCCGCATCAGCCCTCGCTGACTATGCCGGAATGAGCCTCCATGCCGTCAAGGTGTGGCCCGCCCAAGCCGGTACCTTCTCCCTGCGTGTCTGGACCGGCGGAACTGCCGATGCTCCCGGAACCATGGTCGTCGATCAGGCTTTCACCCCCGAACTCGATGTCTATAACACCATCACGCTTACTAACCCCGTCACCGTGACCGGAACCGAAGAGCTTTGGTTTGGTTATCGCTGCAACGTCACCGGCGGATATCCCGCGGGTTGCGATGCCGGTCCCCAAGTCGAAGGCTTTGGCAACATGATATTCTTCAACGGCGAATGGTCAACTCTTACCGAACTTGCCGCTTCCCTTACCTATAACTGGAATATTCAGGGTTACGTTGGTTACAGCGCTCCCACCACCGCTCTTGGTTATGCCAAGAACACCGAATTCATCAAATCCGCTCGTCCGGAAGTTGTCGTGAACAACGACCGTTCCCTCCAGGGTTACAAAGTCTGGCGTCTGCTTCAGGGTCAGGAGACCAATGAAGCAGTCTGGACCCAACTTACCCCGAACGCCATCACCGCCACCGGTTATCAAGATACCGGCTGGTCCTCACTTCCCGACGGAACATACAGATGGGCTGTCAAGGCTGTCTATACCAATAACGTGACTGCCGCTGCCGCCTTCTCCAATCCTCTTACCAGACTTACCCAGGTCGGAACGATTGCCGGTCTTGTCCGCAATCCTTCGAACCAGGGTATCGCCGGTGCCACAGTCACCTGTGGAACCGTCACCGCCACCACGAACGCCAACGGTGCTTACAGCATGACCGTCCCTGCCGGAACCCAGTCCGTGACTGCTTCCGCCACCGGATACAATGCCGTGACTCAGACCGGTGTCGTCGTCGTGACCGGTCAGACCACGACCGTGAACTTCCAGCTTCCCGTGTCCCAGGTCCTGCTTAGCGACAGCTTCGAAACCTATCAGGATTTCGTGATCGACTTTGCCCCGTGGGTAAACGTTGACGTCGATCAGAGCGCTACCTATGGTATCACCGGAACCTCCTGGACAAACGCCTATGCCGCACAAGCATACATCGTCTTCAATCCCACCACGACCTCCCCTGCTCTCACCACCATGACTGCACAGGATGGCGTTAAGATGGCTGCTTGCTTTGCCGCTACCACACCTCCTAACAACGACTGGCTGATGACTCCTCCCCTTACCGGTGGCGGAAACATCACCTTCTGGGCAAAGTCCCACACTGATCAGTATGGTCTCGAAAGATTCAAGGTCGGCGTCTCCGCCGGCGGAACCAACCCCGCAGACTTCACTTTCATCAGTGGTGCAAACTACGTCGAAGCTCCGATCGAATGGACACAGTATACCTACAGTCTCGCCGCCTATGCCGGACAGCAGATCAGAATCGGTATCCAGTGCCTGTCGAACGACGCTTTCATATTCCTAGTCGATAACGTCGTCGTTATGGGCGCGGTTGCCAATGATGACCCGACCGTCCCTGCCCTGACCACTAACCTGGCTGGTAACTATCCGAACCCCTTCAATCCGGAAACCACCATCCGTTACAGCGTCAAGGACAGCACCCCCGTCACCATCGGTATCTACAACATCAAAGGTCAATTGGTGAAGACCATCGTTAACGAAGTCAAAGCCGCCGGCGAACACTCAGTCGTCTGGAACGGTACTGACTCCAACGGTCGCCAAGTTGCCAGCGGTATGTACTATTACAAGATGTACGCCGGCAAATACAGCAGCACCAAGAAGATGATCCTGATGAAGTAATCAGATTCGTCTGAGACATACAGAGGCGAGCGATAAGCTCGCCTCTTTTTTGTGAGTGAGTGATTAACGGATTAACAGATTAACAGATTAGTAATGAGGCTGCGCTGAGCGGATACTGCGCGGCGCGGTTAATGGGTTAACGGGTTAATAGGTTAATGGAGGACGAGCCGGAGCTGGGGGTGTGTTTGTTTCAGGATAGCTATCTCGATGGACCTTTATAGACGAGATGGACGGTATGGACTTCAGACGCATCGGCTGAAGCCAGCGCTGGCTGCGCGGTTAGTAGGTTAGTGGGTTAACAGGTTAGTAGATGACGCTCCGGGGCTGGGTTATGTTGTAGCATTGGCATGCTACACTACGGGAAGTCTGCGAAGCATCGCATTCTCTGCCTCACACCAGCATCTTTCTTCTTTCTTAATTCTTCTTTTGAATTCAAGATTCCCCTCTTTCCCTTCTTGACTTTGTTTTATTATAAACTCTCATCTCTCTCTGTTTCTCTGCGTCTCCGTGTCTCTGTGTTCCCTCCCGCCACGCTGCGAAAAAAACTTTGCACTTGACAAAAAACAGACTATCTTGATATTAGCACTCAAAAGCCATGACTGCTAAAACAAAGTTAAGATTATTAAATAATGTATGGAGGTAAACACTTATGGCAAAGCAAATGCAATATGCTCATGAAGCCCGCACCTCGCTCAAGAATGGAGTGGACAAGCTGGCAAATGCCGTGAAAATTACCCTTGGACCCAGGGGCAGAAATGTAGTATTGGACAAGAAATTCGGTTCTCCCACGATCACCAATGACGGCGTCACGATCGCCAAGGAGATCGAGCTTGAGGATCCTTTTGAGAATATGGGAGCTCAGCTCTGCAAAGAAGTTGCCGAGAAGACCCACGATGTCGCCGGGGATGGCACCACTACCGCCACCTTGCTGGCGCAGGCGATCATTGAAGAAGGTTTGAAGCATGTCACCGCCGGTGTCAATCCGATGTATCTGAAGCGGGGCATGGAAAAAGCCATGAAAGTCGTGATCGAGAAGATCCACGAATACAGCAAATCGATCAAGAGCAACGAGGAAGTTGCCCAGATCGCGACGATATCCGCCAATAACGATCCCGAGATCGGACGCCTGATCGCCGAAGCCATGGCATCGGTCGGCAACGAAGGGATCATCAATATCGAAGAAGCCAAATCCATCGATACCGGGCTTGAGAAAGTCGAAGGTATGCAGTTTGATCGCGGTTATCTTTCCCCCTATTTTGTCTCCAATCCCGAGAAGATGATCGCCGAAATGGAAGATCCCTTCATCCTTCTCTATGACAAGAAGATCAGCGTCATGAAAGACCTGCTTCCCATTCTCCAGGAAATCGCCCAGCACGGTCGTCCCCTGCTCATCATCGCCGAAGACATCGAAGGCGAAGCGCTTGCTACTCTCGTGGTCAACAAGCTACGTGGCATCCTCAATGTCGTCGCGGTCAAGGCTCCCGGCTTTGGCGATCGTCGCAAGGCTATGCTCGAAGATATCGCGGTGCTGACCGGCGCCACCCTTATCTCCGAAGAGATGGGACGCAAGCTGGATAGCTGCACCATGACCGACCTCGGACGTGCCAAGAAGGTCATCGTCGAGAAAGAGAACACCGTGATCCGTGAAGGTGCCGGTGCTCAGGAAGCGATCGATGGCAGAGTCAAGCAGATCCGGGCTCAGATCGAAGAGACCACTTCTGATTATGACAAAGAGAAGCTTCAGGAACGCCTTGCCAAGCTCTCCAGCGGTGTCGCCGTCATTCGTATCGGTGCCGCGACCGAGACCGAACTCAAGGAAAAGAAAGCCCGCGTCGATGATGCTCTGCACGCCACCCGCGCAGCCGTCGAAGAGGGTATCGTTCCCGGCGGTGGGGTCACTCTGATCCACGCTGCCAAAGCTCTGCGCGAAATGACCGGTCTTTCCCACGAGGAGAAGATGGCGGTCGAGATCATGACCAAAGCCTTGGAAAAACCCGCCTATCAGATCGCGTTCAACGCCGGCGAAGAAGGCGCTGTGGTCGTCGAGAAGCTTAAAGGCTTCACCGATATCCACATGGGCTACAATGCTGCCAAGAACGAGTATGAAGACCTGTTCAAAGCCGGTGTCATCGATCCCGCCAAGGTTGTTCGCAGCGCCGTGCAAAACGCTACTTCGATCGCCGCGATGTTCCTGACCACCGAGTGCATCGTCACCGATATCAAGGAACCCGAGGCTCCCGCTCCGATGCCCAATCCCGGCATGGGCGGAATGTATTAATTCCAACCTCATACATATATCCGGAGCCGCGTTGCGAGAGCTGCGCGGCTCTTTCTTTTGGCGAGGGTGATCTGGATGTAGCGCCTGCTGTATCGGGGCGAGAAAAAAGACTTTACAAAAAACGCCCGGATTTAATGATAGACGAAATCAACAACGAGGTGAGAACAAATGGAATTGTTCCTTGAGCAGCTCAAATTCCCGGAGGACTGCAACGTCATTTTGGGTCAAAGTCACTTTATCAAGACCGTCGAAGATCTCTATGAAGCGATGGTCAACAGCGTTCCCGGGATCAAGTTTGGCATCGCCTTCTGCGAAGCTTCCGGACCCTGTCTGATCCGCAAGGACGGCACGGACGGCGAATTGATCGAGATCGCGGTCCAAAACATGTTGCGTCTGGGAGCGGGACACAGCTTTCTGATCGTCATGCGGGGAGCTTTTCCGGTCAACGTCCTCCCTGCGGTAAAAGACTGCCGGGAAGTCGTCGGCATCTTCTGCGCCACCGCGAACCCCGTCCAGGTCATCCTCGCTCATACTGAGCAGGGGAATGGCATCCTCGGGGTCATCGACGGCAATTCACCCAAGGGGATCGAGCTGGACAGCGACATCACCCACAGAAAGCAATTCCTGCGGGATATCGGGTATAAACGCTGATGCCGATCAGGACATTTATCGCTCTCGAACTCGCGCCGGAGATATATTCTGTCTTGGCCGGGCAATTGGCTCAGTGGAAGACCGCCTATCCCCGGGGGATAAACTGGGTGCGTCCGGAAAACCTGCATCAGACTCTGCTCTTCCTCGGTGATACCGATCCGGGGATGATCCCGGCGCTGGAAGAGATCCTGGATCAGGCAGCCGAGGAGATCAAAGCACAGGAAATTCAGTTCACCGGGTTCGAGCTGTTTCCGCTCAAACAACCCCGGATGATCTGGGCACAGCTCCGCGGGGGAGAGAAGGAACTGACCAAGGTGAACCGCTTGCTGCTCCATAAGGTGCGCGAGCTTGGGTTGGAACCGGATGACAAGCCTCTGCGGCTACATATAACAATGGGGCGAATAAAAGCGCCTCAGAGCCCCATATTTGAAGCCGAGATCCTCAAGGCAGGTTGGGATACCCCTCAGGGTGTTTTCGACACGATAACGCTGTATCAGAGCGTTCTCAAGCCCGAAGGACCCACATACACCATTCTAAAGCAGATTAAATTAGCATAAACGGAGATTACGAACATGTTGGAAAAGACAAAAGCAACTGCGCTGAGTAGCGCTATCACACAATTGGAAAAGAAGTTTGGCACCGGAACTGTCATGCGTTTGGGCGATAAGCCAAAGCAGACCGCAGACGTCATCCCCACCGGCGCGTTCAATCTGGATATAGCTCTCGGTATTGGCGGTATTCCCAAGGGAAGGATCATTGAGGTCTATGGTGCGGAAGCATCCGGTAAGACCACCCTATCTTTGCACATTGCCGCAGAATGCCAGAAGCTGGGCGGAACGGTCGCCTTCATCGATGCCGAGCATGCCTTGGACGTCCAGTATGCCAAGCGTCTCGGAGTGCAGATCGATGACATGCTCCTCTCTCAGCCTGACGGCGGAGAGCAGGCTTTGGAGATCACCGAGACCCTCGTCCGCAGTTCCGCGGTCGATCTGATCATCATCGATTCCGTTGCTGCGCTCGTTCCCAAGGCGGAGATCGAGGGAAGCATGGGGGACAGCCACGTCGGTCTGCATGCCAGGCTGATGTCGCAGGCCCTGCGCAAGCTCACTGCCATTGTCTCCAAGTCCAATACCGCGGTGCTCTTCATCAATCAGACCCGTATGAAGATCGGTGCTCCGGCATTTGTCAATCCGGAGACCACGACCGGTGGTATGGCTCTGAAGTTCTATGCCTCATTGCGGATGGAAGTTCGCTTTGCCGGCGCGATCAAGGATCCCTCGCAGGACAATCAGGTTCTGGGAGCCAAGACCAAGGTCAAGATAGTCAAAAACAAGTTTGCTCCGCCGTTTAAAACGGTCGAATTTCCCATCATCTTCGGAGAAGGGATCTCGCATCTGGATATCATCCTGGATATGGCGGTGAATCTGGACATCGTGCGCAAGAGCGGTTCGTGGTTCTCTTACAACGAGAATAAACTGGGACAGGGAGCCGATAAGACCAAGCAATTCCTGCGTGACAACCCCGCGATCCTGATGGAGGTCGAAGACATCCTGAGACAGCGAGTCAGCCCGGATACGATCGAAACAGTCATTGAAGATGAGTCGTCTGAGGACCTGGACTAAGCCGGAAAACCAGCGTCTGGTCCATATCTCGATCGATAACAGCTTATGGGGAACCCTGCCAGCCAGGGTTCTCCTTCCTTATTGCGCCATAGAAGAGGACAGGGAAGCCGAGGACGAAGAGATCGATAGGATCAAAGGGGTGATCCGTGCTTATGCCCGGGATCAGCTTTTTGACTATCTGGCAAAGGCAGAACACTCAGAATATGCCTGCCGGAACTACCTCAAGACAAAGAAATATCACCGGGAGATCACAGACATCTGCATCGCCGAGGCAAAGGAAAAGAAATACCTCTCGGACACCCGCTATGCGGAGCTTTATATCCGCTCGCTGCTGGATGCGGGCAAGAGCAGACGGTATATCATCGCCAAGCTTCGAATCCAGAAGATCTCCTCCGATGTCTATGAACCGCTTTTTGAGGAACTGATCGATCCCGAGACCTCGCTGGATAATCTTACCGCCGAGATCGTCAGGATGCGGATCACCCATGCGGAGATGCCCTATCAGAAGCTCAAGGACAAGGTCTTTAGCTCTCTATACCGCAAGGGATGGGAACTGGATACCATCCGCAGAGCATGGGAACGCAGCGGAGCTCGGAGCGACGACTAAAAGCGGACTGCGAACACGAATGAAGAACACGAAATGCACACAGCAATAGAAGAGTTTCTGGCTCAGCTTGTCCCGCGGTTCAGCCAAGCCGGGATCGCCATTACCGAACAGAAGGAGATCGCCTATGGGGTGCAGCTGCGTCTGCTCCGGGGTTATGAGGTCTCCGTCTTGAATATCTATCATTCAGTCAAAAAGGGTATCAGTACCATCATCGGCGGGAGGAAGGACAACAGCCTGCGCGAGATCCTTTCCGGGATAGTCGCAGCAGAGAAGCCCAATCGTGCTGATCCCTTGGAGATGCATAACTGGGGTCACTGGTGCGGGTCGGACGAATGCGGTAAGGGAGACTATTTTGGGGCATTGGTGGTTGCCGGATTCTCTGCCTTCCGCGAGGATATCCCGCATCTGAAGAAGCTCGGAGTGCGCGACAGCAAATGGATGCGTGATCAGGAGATCGTATCTCTGGCAAAGAAGCTCTATGCCGAGTACGCTTCCCGCATCACCTGTATCGTGCTCCGCCCGCAGAAGTATAATGAGATCTATGCGGATATGAAGCGTAAGGGGCAAAACCTGAACGACCTGCTCGCCTGGCAGCATAGCCGCGTGATCCAGGATCTTTACACCCGGGACGGCAGCATCGAGGGAGCATTGGTCGATCGCTTCAGCAAGGCGGAGAAGGTTCGTCTCGCGATCAAGAAGAAGCTTCCGCTCCTGCCGGTGATCGAGAGACCGGGCGGGGAAGCCGATCCCGCAGTTGCCGCGGCATCGGTCATCGCGAGGTACCAGTTCATCCAGGCACATGAGACGATGAGCAGATACTTTGACACGCAGTTCCCCTTCGGAGCCGCACCGGTGGTCAAGACAGTCGCCGAAGGCTTTATCGGGAAGTTTGGCGTGCAGCGTCTGGGCGAGGTTGCCAAGCTCCATTTCGTCACGACCAGCCAGCTAAAAGTCCCTGCTCCGGCAGCAAAAGAAGCGAAGCCAAACGCCTGAGAAAAGAAAGTTCTTGACAGAAAGCACCTCCGCAGGGCATTATCCACGTAAATTGACGGCAACTCAATACTCCACTTACATCACAAGGACAGTATTGACCAATTCCACTTATCACTTTGAAATAAAGTCAATTATTACACTGATATAAAGCTAATATTCTGTATCTGGAGCAGTATTTATGATCAAATCAATGGGACGTCTGAACATAGACGACTATAAAATCATGGACGCGCACGTCGACAAGATCTTCAAGAATCTGGACAAAGGCAAGACCGACCTGGCAAAGAAGCAAATCCTGGAACTCGCGAACACAGCGAACTATTTCGTGCGTGAAGATCTGGGCAAGAGACTCGCCGTTTATAACGGCACCGGAGAGCTGGACAAGATAATCGGGGAGATGCTGGAGGACAGGTTCTACGGGGTTCGCGCGTCAGCCCTATTCTACATCTACTACAAACGTCAGAGCACTCCCGAAGTGATCATCAAGACTCTCGAAAAGACCTTTGAGACCGTACCCTGGGAATCCGAGACCATCTGTTTTGAGATGTGGAAAAAGGCGCCTGAGGTCATGAAAGAATACATGCCTCTGTGGGCAGAATCGGACAGCGAGAAAAAGCGTGCGATGTCCATGCACGGCATGGAGAATATCTCTTCCCGTCATCCGCAGTATATCCTGACCTTTGTCTCCAGATTGCTGGATGACGAAAGCGACGAGGTTCAGAAGAAGATCAGCCATATCCTGACCCAGGTCGCCAGACAGCGTCCGCTCCAATGCTACACGAACATCCGTCGCTGGTTGCTCGAAGCCGATGAGAAGAAGGTTCGCACCATCTGGCAGACCATGAAGAAGCTCGCCAATATCTACAGCCAGCGCTCACGCAAGGACAAGAGCAACGATTTTATTAACGTCACGCAGAAGACGATCGCCGACTGGAAGTCCGACTCCAATCCCAAGGTTCAGCAGATGGGGCAGAGACTGGGCCAGATCATGAACAAGAAGTAAAAAAGCCGGTTCTCGCTTTGTTTTGATCCCGGTATGGACTCGCTGATGGATAAGACGCCCCCGACCAAGCAAAACTATCGGCAACAGGCTCTCGCCAATACCTATATCATCCTGGTGGAGCCTATTTACGGCGGAAACGTCGGTGCCGTTGCCAGGGTCATGAACAACTTTTCTCTCGATAAGCTCCGCATCGTCGGCAGCATCCCCGAAAAGAACGACTATTACCTCGCAGTGCATTCAAACTTTATCCTGGATAATGCCCAGGTCTTTCCCGATCTCGCTTCTGCTATTGCGGATCTGGATCGGGTCGTGGCGTTCTCTCGCCGTGTGGGCAAGACCAAACCCATAGACATGTCACCCTCTCAGACGGCTTCCTATCTGCATGAAATCCCTCATCTAAAGACCGGTCTGGTCTTCGGCAGGGAGACTTACGGCTTGACGGACGTCGAAGCCGATCTCTGCCCTCTGCGTTGTCATATCCCCGCCAATCCGGACTTCCCATCCTTCAACCTGGCTCAGGCTGTCGCTATCGCCACCTGGGAGCTGTATAGCCGGGCAATGGAAGTTTCGCCACAGAGCCCCTTCAAGGCTGATGCCGTTGGTAAAGAAGAGCTTGACAGGATACATAATTACATGCTGAGTGTAATGCGTGAGGTCGGGTTCTTTCGCTCGCATGAGTCCACGAACTGGGATACCTTCCTGGCAAAGATGCTGGCGCAGCTGAACCCCTCCAAGTCTATGGTCTACCGGCTCAGGCAAATGTTCAACCGGTTTCATGTTCTGGTCACAGGAAAGGGTAAAGGCTACGACCAGCGTAGCTAAGGAGCTGTCTATGGAACGAAAAGAAGTCCAGTATCCTGAGATATACAGGATCTGTGAGAAGTACTTTTTGGATCTTGAAGACCCGGTATTGGTGACGAAGAACGCCAAGTTCTTTACGGAAGGCTATGATGCCTACGGTCTGACCGAGGACCAGATCAGAACCCTGAAGAAACGGCTCATCGAAGAATACGAGATAGGTCCGCACGAAGCCTCTGAAATGGGGTTGAAGTTCCTCAAGACAGGCAAATACGAATTCGGCTCTTTGGCGATCATGCTCCTCAAGAAATTCCGTCCCCGCTTTGACCGCTTTGTCTTTGAACAGGTCTCTCTGTGGCTGGAACAGGGGATCGAGAACTGGGCGCATACCGATTATCTCTGCACCAAGGTCACCCCGGTCTTTCTCGAACTCGGGATCATCGAGCTGGAAGACCTCTCCGAATGGCGAACATCCTCTTCCAAGTGGATGCGCCGGGCTGTTCCGGTGACTATGCTCTACCTGAAGCGAACCGTCGATCCCAAGGTCTTGCTGGAGTTCCTCGCTCCGATGATGCGGGAGAAGGAACAGACCGTGCAGCAGGGCTTGGGCTGGTTCTTGAAGAAGCTCTGGGTCATACATCCCAAGGAAGTGGAAGAATTCTTGCATCATCACAAAAAGACAGCTTCCCGTGTGATCATTCAGGGTGCGACGGAAAAGATGAGTAAGGAACGCCGTAAGCGCTTCAGAAAGCCCCAATAAGCTCTCTCATTGCACGCCGAAACCCCTTGACCATAGCGGATAGCGGGTTATATTTGCTACAGAAATATCTGATAAAGGCGTAACAATGAAGAAGAACATTACGATCCTGATCATCCTGCTCTGCATGAGCTGGCTCATGGCGGAGACGTTTCATCGCGAACTGAGCCTGAATGCTCCCTCCGGAGCCGATCCCAAAGCCCTCGCTACGGACGGGTTTGGCGTCCTGTCCTCTCCCGGAATGCCCCGGCTTCCCTATCGCACTGTCAACGTCCTCATTCCCAAAGATGCCGAGGTCACCGGTCACTCCGTAGTTCTCAGCGGCGAACGCCAGCTATCCCTGCCTCTCCCTGAGATCAACCCCGCCTTTAGCGACGGTCAGGAAAGTCTGGACAGAGCTATTCCCTATTACCCTTCCTCCGGTGCCGTATATCTGGGTGTCAAGCGTTGGGGAGACTTGCGCTATGCCTCGTTCCGCCTTCTTCCCGCCTCCATCCGCGGAGCATCATACTACTGGAATGACCGCGCGGAGATCAGCCTGAGTTACTCCGTTACGACCCGCAATATCGGCACCATTCCCAGCACTTTTACGGACGGATCCTTCTTCATCAATCAGAACGACCTTAGCAAGTGGTATCGTCATGAACAGGCGAAGAACTATGACTATCTGGTCGTGACCACGAACGCCCTTTACAACGCGATCACCCCTCTGGTGACCTTTCGCCAGAGCCAGGGCTTGACGACCGGTTTTGCGGAGATCACAACGATCCTGCAGAGCAGCCCGGGAGCCAATTCTGCCGAGAAGCTGCGCAACTACCTCGTCAATGCCTATGCGCAAAACAACTTCCGCTATCTCTTGCTCGTGGGCGATGTGGATATCGTTCCCATCGCCATGCTCACGCCCGAACCGGATGGCTGGGACACGGTTCCTTCAGACTTTTACTACAGCGATCTCTCCTCGATCTGGGATACGGATAACGATACCCGCTACGGAGAGTATTATACCCAAGCCGGGGAACAGGACTGGGGTGTGGACTATACCCCGGAAGTCTTTGTCGGGCGTATCTGCTCGAACAGTACGACCATCTGCGCCAATATCGCCAATCGCATCGTGGCTTTTGAGCAGAATAACGGAGCATGGAAGAACAAAGCCCTCTTACCTGCAGCCTATCTGAACTACCAGGGAGAGCCGGAGACCATCTATCTGGAGACCGACGGAGCCGACTTCATGGAGTATGAGAAGCTCTCTTCGCTCGTGAATATGGACACCACCACCATGTATGAGCAAATCGGGCACGTTCCCTCCCTTCCTTCGGATCAGCCTCTGGACTATGACGGCTTGAAGAACCTCCTCAATACCCAGAGCTGGGGTCTGCTGAACTGGAGTGCCCATGGCAGTTCCTCCTCCAGCTCCCGCAAAGTCTGGATGCAGGATTCAAACTCAAATCAGATCCCCGATGCAGACGAGATGCAGTGGATCGGCATGGTGAACCGCCAGAGCTTTGATAACCTGCAAAACGCGGACGGTACCGTGATCTTTGCCGCATCCTGCTACAACGGGATGCTGGACGGCACGGACGCTTCCCTGGGCGAATACAGCCTGCAAAAGAAGAGCGTGGCGACCCTCGCGGCGACCCGAACCGGCTGGTACAAGATCGGCTGGAAGAACGCCGGATGGGGTGGCTTGAGCTCATATAACCACCATTTCCTCGAAAACTATGCCTATCACCACCAGTCCGTGGGGATGGCGCTGGCATATGCCAATCTCCTGCATACCCAGGTCTATCTCTTTGGCGATCCTGTCGATTCCGGCGGGATAATCTGGCCTGAACTTCAGAACGTTTATACTTACCTGCTCTTTGGCGATCCGGCAGTAGGCTACACCCCGGAAGCCACTCCGCCGTCTGCCGGTATCCTGATCTGGGATCCGATGCAGAATGCCACGCCCGAGCTCCAATCCGCCTTCCTCGCGACGGGTAATTACAACGTCGTCTATACCGACAAGATCATCGGCGAATATGATTATCTGGATAGGTTCGCCGCCGTTTTCTGCCTCTTTGGAGACGGAGACAGCGCCTATATCCTCGAGCCCGGATCGGTCGAATATCAAAAGCTCGATCAGTATCTGGAGAACGGAGGTTCACTTTACTTCGAAGGCTGGGCAAACTGGGACGCTCAGGACAACCTGATGTCCAAGTTTGGGATCAGTTCTCCCTTCAACCACCTTGCCTATATCGAACAGCTCAAGTATGATGTCCCCGATAATACCCTACTCTGGGACTACGACCAGCAGAATAACGTGACCATGGCGCTCTGGCCTGCGACCGAGACGGCTCTTCCGCTATTCAGGACCGAGAACACGACGCACAATAACGATGTGATCGGGATATACAACACCAACGGTTCTTACCGCACCCTGGGAGTATCCTTCCAACTCGCTTATATAGTCAACAACACCAATGATCTCAGCGATCTGCTCAGCGTCATCCTGGACACGCTGGGAGTGGGGGACACCGCTCCGGTGAGCGTTGATGACCCCACGACACCTCCGGCGCAGAAATCCCTGACAGCATATCCCAATCCCTTCTCCGGCAATCTGTATGTTCGCTCTTCCAAGCTCGCGGATCAGCCTGTCAGGCTCGATGTATTCAACCTCCGCGGTCAGAAAGTCCGCTCTCTTTCCATCCCCCGGGGGGAAACGATGACCGTCTGGAATGCTAAGGACAATGCCGGCAAAGACCTGCCCAGCGGAGTATATATCCTGCGTCAGAGCACCGGCTCCGGTTCACTCTCCCTAAAGACCCTGCTGATCCGGCAAGACTGATTCTGCTTGACAAAAGTAGCAAGCTGACCTTATCAAGCACGAACCGACTAAAGCTGATGAGAGACTAAGGATCGAAACATGCTAAAAACGCCCAAGACAAAGATAAAGCCCGCCAAGGAGAAGGCAAAGAAACGCCGTAACCTCCGGACTTTCAGCGCGCATATTCCAATCCTGATAGACAAAAAGAACTATATCGTCAAGACCGCCAATTCCGCCGATGAATTGCGTCAGGCGCTTCAGCTCCGGCACGACGTTTTCCTCAGCGAATTGCTCCACCGCAAGAAACGCTCCGGATTGGACATCGACAAGTTTGACAAAAGCTGCGATCACCTGCTGATCATCGATAAACGGGATAACCGCCTGATCGGGACCTACCGCCTGCAGTCCTCCCTGCATACCAAGAAGTGGTACAGCGCGACCGAATTTCACATGAAGCATATCAAACACCTTCCCGGGAACAAGCTCGAGCTTGGAAGAGCCTGCGTGCATCCCGAGCATCGCAACGGAGTGACGATCACTCTGCTCTGGGAAGGGATCATCGCCTATATCGAAGCAAGCCATACCAAGTATCTCTTCGGCTGTTCCAGCGTCAAGACCATGGACAAGGAAGAGATCCGCGCCATATACTATTACCTGAAGCACCAGGGTCATCTCGACCCCGATCTCCTGGTACGTCCCAGGAATAAGTTCCGCGTGCCGGGACTGCATCGTCACGTACGCAAATTCCCCCATCCGCATCCGGATGCCGGTAATCTCGAAAGAGGGAAGATCCCTTCACTTCTGGCTTCCTACCTCAAGGTCGGCGCCAAGATCTGCGGAACTCCGGCTCTGGACAGGAGCTTCAAGTGCATTGATTTCCTGACCCTCCTGGACGTCGAGAACATCAAAAGATCATACACCCGCCGGGCAAACCCGACCGGAAGCGATTGATAGACGATGAAAAAGATATTCTTTCTCCTCTGGCATCTCGTCCTGACCTTGGATTTCCTGATCACCGCCAGCCTGATCAAGCTCATCACCCGCGATCCGAATCTGCGCCGCCATCGCTTCATCCGCAATAACCACCGCGTGGCAAAGATATATCTCCGGGCTTTTCGCATCCGGACCAAGCTGATCAACCCCGAAAGACTCGCTCTCCTGAAGGAGAAGAACTACCTGATCGTCGCCAATCACGTCTCCTATACGGACATCATGATGCTCAGCGCGATCCACCCCTTCTCCTTCATCACTTCCGTGGAGATGGGGGAGAACCCCTTCCTCGGGGATATCACCAAACTGGGCGGCTCACTCTATACGAACCGGAAACAATTTGTCTCTCTGCCGGCAGAGATCGAAAACTTTGCCAAAGCGCTGCGTGATGGGTTTAACGTTGTCCTTTTCGCCGAGGGAACGAGTACGGACGGATCCGATGTCCGTCCCTTCCGCTCTTCACTCTTCGAAATGGCGATCAAAGCCGAGCGGGATATCCTCCCTATATGCATAAAATACCTCACGATCGACGGAGAGCCCCGTAATCGAGAAAACGCCGACATAGTATGTTGGTATGGTGACATGGCATTTGCGCCTCATTTCTGGCGTCTTATGGGGCACAAAATAACCGCCGAGATCCACGTGTTGGAGCCGGTGCCGTGTTCTATACGTTCCAAGCGCCAAGAGCTCTCAAACGTGACTTATGAGCGTATCAGGGCTACTTATCAAAACTGAGATATAATTACTACAGATACTGGCATCCCGGACTTCTAATTCTCCGGCTGATGCTGCAATCAAGACAGGAGTAAACATGGCAAAGAAGACAAAGGACAGACTCGGACTGGGAAAGATCAACTACCTCTTGCTCTTATTGGCGGCGATCCTTCTCGTGATCGGCTACATCATCATGAGTTTCAATGAGATATCCATATCTCCGATCATCCTTGTGATCGTCTATATCGCGATCATTCCCCTCGCCCTGCTCTATAGACCCAAAAAGGACTAAGGTGGCTCTGCTCCGGGACGAGACCACAGCCAGACTGCGGAAGCTCCAGCTCACCGCCAGGGGTATCGTCGAAGGCTTCCTGATAGGGCTACACAAGTCCCCTTATCACGGCTTCAGCGTCGAGTTCAGCGATCACCGGCAATATAACCCCGGGGAACCCCTGCGGGATATAGACTGGAAGATCGCGGCGAAGACGGAACGCTATTACGTCAAGCGCTATGAGGAGGAGACCAACCTCCGTTCCTATATCATCCTCGACCACAGCCTTTCGATGTTCTACCACTCTCATGACGTAGCCAAGATCGACTATGCGACGGAGCTTGCCGCGTCCCTTGCCTGGCTGGTGATGAGCCAGAAGGACGCTGTCGGACTGGTCACTTTCAACCGGGAGATCACCAATAAGCTCCAGCCCAAAGCCTACCGTGGCTACCTCGCCCAGATCTTTGACGTGCTGGTGAAGCTCGAACCCATGGAATCTACCGATCTTTACACCAATCTGACGAAGATAGCCGAGTCCATCCGCAAACGCAGCCTGATCATCATCATTTCCGACCTCCTGGATGACCCCGAAAGGATCATCAATGCGCTGAAACAATTCCGCTATCGCCATCACGAAGTACTGGTCTTTCACCTCACCGACCCTCAGGAAGATCAGTTCTCATTCAAGCACGAAACCCGCTTTGTTGATAGCGAGACGGGGGAGAAGATAACCGTGAACCCCTGGCAAATACGCAAGGAATACCTGGGCAAATACCAGGAACACATCGACTTTCTCAAAGGCGAATGTCACCAGGCACGCATCGAATACATCCCCTGTGGCACCGCTACCCCGGTGGCAGAATTACTCCTCCGTTATCTCTCCAAGCGGGGAAAGGGTTAAGCCATGCAAGACATCAGATATCTATCCACCGCGGAGATCGGCAAAGCCATCCTGGCTGCCTATCCTCGCCTCAGTTTTCAGCTCGATCCTGCCCTGACCGCTATCTTCCAAGACCGAAAGGAACGGGAGACGGATCCCGCAGCCGGGGAGATCCTCGCGGATATGCTTGCCAATGCGCGCATAGCCGGGAATGAGCATATACCTCCCTGCCAGGATACCGGAACTCAGGTCTTTTTTGTCGATCTGGGGCACCAGGTCTGCCTGACGAGTGAGCCCCTAAGCGAGGTGATTAACCAAGCTGTCGCGACCGCCACACATGAGCTTTACCTGCGCCGATCCATCCTCAAAGACCCGCTATTTGACCGGGTCAACAGCGGGGACAATACTCCGGCGATCATCCACTACAGTATGATCGAGGGGGATAAAGTTCGCATTCTCATGGGTCAGAAAGGCGGCGGAGCGGAAAACATGAGCCGTCAATATATGCTCAAACCAGATGCGACTTCTCAGGATATCATCGATAAAGTCGTCGAGACCGTCGTTGAAGCCGGGGGAAGATCCTGTCCGCCGGTGATCGTTGGCATCGGTTTGGGAGGTAATTTCGAGCTTTCCGCACTTCTCTCCAAGCGCGCCTTGTTCCGTGAACTTGGGATGCGGCATCCGGATCCCAGATATGCAGATCTGGAACATGAGATCTTGACCAAGCTGAACCAGACCGGGGTCGGACCCCAAGGTCTGGGTGGTGACACAACTGCTCTGGGGGTTATGATCGAGACCGCCCCCTGCCATATTGCATCTTTGCCTTTGGCGATAAACATCCAATGTCATTCTCACCGACACCTGACCTTATGGATCTAAGCATGCAGAATAAAACAATAATCCTACCCTTCACCCCCGAGAAGATCAAAGAACTCCGTCCGGGAGACCGGGTACTGCTTAGTGGAACCCTATTCACCGCCCGGGACGCTGCGCATAAACGGATGATCGAATATCTGGAAAACGGACAGGAACTGCCCTTGGTTTTACGTGAAACATGTATCTTCTACTGCGGTCCTTCCCCGACCCCTCCGGGAAAAGTCTGCGGAGCGATCGGACCAACGACCTCTTCGCGCATGGATAATGCCAGCCTGATCCTCCTGGATCATGGACTACTCGCCATGCTCGGGAAAGGGGAAAGAAGTTCGGAACTCACAACGAAGATCAAAGAACTGGGTGCGGTCTATCTGACCTGCAGCGGAGGTGTATCCGCCCTGATGAGCAAGTATGTGGTTTCATGTGAAACATTCGCCTGGGAAGACCTCGGTCCGGAAGCCATCTTCCGCCTGGAAGTCAGGGATTTCCCCGCGACTGTAGCTGTCTGCTGAGACCGTTATCTGATTGGGGTGCTTATTCTTATGGGTGCTGCACGTCTCTTCTTGGTAGCGGTGCTTTCTCTGGACGGTAAGCGCTTCGCGGTTAGTAGGTTAACGGGTTCACAGGTTAATGGAGGACGAGCTAGTGCTGGGTAGTGTTTGTTAGAGGATAGCTGTCTCGATGGACTTTTGTGGACAATATGGACACGATGGACGGTATGGACTTAAGAAGAACCGGCTAAAGCCAATGCTACGACCGACTAAAGTCAGTGTTACGCCTGCTGATTGGGGTGGCAAATTCTGTTTGCCACAGCGACCGAAGGTCGCTACTATGCCTGCAACTTCGATGTGGGCAGCTCCGCTGCCTCTGCCGAACAGAATTCGGCAGCCCAACTTCCCGTAGCAAAGCATTTGCGTCCTCAGCCTCAGCGCCAGCCACTATTCACTATTCACTCTTCACTCGCGAAGCATCTTTCTTCTTTCTTAATTCTTCATTCTTAACTCAACGATTCCCCTCTTTCCCTTCTTGACTCTGTTTTAAACAAACTCATATCTCCCCCTCTCTCTGTATCTCTGAGTCTCTTGAGCCTCTGTGTTCTCCCCCTATCTCTGTGTCTCCGCGTCTCTGCGTCTCTGTGTTACACACCTCACATTACCCCTTAAGTCTCCAAGTAGTATTCTTGGACTTCATACAAGTAAAGTACAAGATGAGTACAAGCAAACCCCAAGCGGATCAAGCGGGAGCAGGGGAAAAGAAAAAAGGACACGTCCGCCGTTAAGCGGGCATGTCCTTCGTTGTACATAAAGGTGGTGTAATAACTTAGCTGTTTACTTGGGGTTGGCGAGGCTCTCCTTGTAGGCGACGAACTTCTCATGCAGTTCATGGTTGCTCAAAGACAGGATCTGGATCGCGAGCAGGGCGGCGTTCTTGGCATTATTGATCCCGACTGAAGCGACGGGAACTCCGGGAGGCATCTGCACGATGGAGTAGAGGGCATCGACGCCGTTCAGCGCTCCGGAGGCGATCGGCAGACCGATCACGGGGAGGGGACTGTGGGCGGCGATCACGCCGGGGAGATGCGCAGCCATGCCGGCGGCGGCGATGATCACGCCAAATCCTTCCCGGTGGGCTTCCTTAGCCAGACGCGCGGTATTCTCGGGGTTGCGGTGAGCGGACGAAACGTGGAAATCGTATTCGACCCCGAACTCGCTGAGGAGATCCAGAGCGGGTTTGCAGATCGCTTCGTCGGACTTGCTGCCGAGGATGATGCGGACTTTCTTCATGACCGTCAAGGGGTTATTTGTTCTGAGTCTCGGGGATGACCGTCAGAGCCTTGTGGATATCGGCGGCGCTGGTCGCGGTGCTGAAAGAGGCGAGGATATCCGGGTTCATGATCAGTTTCGAGATATAGGAGAGGGAGAAAAGGTGTTGCTTGTCATTGTGCAGGAGCAACATAAAGAAGATGTTGACCGGTTTGTTGTCCGGCGCGTCAAAGTCCACGCCTTCAGCGGAGCGACCAAAGAGGATGCTGGGCATCTTGATCTTGGAAGGGTGAAGGTGTCTGGGGTGAAGCAGGGCGACTCCGTTGCCGATGGCGGTGGAGATCAGTTCTTCGCGGGCGACGACGACTTCATAGAGCCATCTGGCATCGCGGACGAGCTTCAGTTCCTTGGCTTTTTCGCTGAGCACGCGGATGGAATCATACTTGTTTTCCGCCTGGAAGTCGAGGAAGATGTTTTCCGGGCGCATATACTCTTCAAAGTGGCAGATCACGCGTTTGAGAGCGAGCATTTCCTCTTCGTTCTCGCTCAGGTTCTCGAGCCATTCGTTCAGGGAATCTTCGTCAACTTTGACGTTTTTTCCCACGAGCTTGCTTTCAAACACGTTGGTGTTTATCATCTCCTGGATGACGTGTTCCGAAACCTTAAGTTTCTTTGCCGCATCGGCTTTTGACAAATACTTCTTTGCCATAATATACCTCCATGTACACTTGGGAATCTGTGGTTTGAGTTCGCTTCATCAAGGTTTAACTTGACAAAGATATATGATATTTTTGAGGGTTGTTTTATGGTCAAGAGAATTATTTGTCTGCTATGTGTCGCGGCACTCCTCTCGGGGTGCGCATATTCCGTATATTCAAATGCTTATCCCCACTTAAAAAAAATCCGGGTGACGGCATTTGAGAATAAAAGTTCGGACTTTCAGATCGGTGATCTGCTCCTGAACCGGCTGACGACGGAGTTCCGGGACGACGGTCGGCTCAAGCTCGTCACTCAGGCTCCGGATTGCACGCTGGAAGGCTCTATCCTGAGCTACACGGAGAATATCTACAGCTATGACGCTGCCAATCAGGTTCAGGACTACCGTCTGAGTTTGACGGTCTCGGTCGTCTTTACCGACCTGATCGCGAATCAGGCATTGTATGAGAACAAGGGCTTGGTGGTATCCGAGCTCTATGCCGTCGGTCCGGAGAGCAGCGCGCGTTTCAAGAGCAAGGACGAGGCGCAGGCGGAATTGATCAAGACCCTATTCAAAACAGTCATTCAAAATACATTGGAGGCTTGGTGATCATCAGATTGAACAGATTTCTCGCGGAAGCGGGGATCGGAAGCAGACGCAAGGTCGAGACCCTGATCAGTGAAGGGGCGATCAGCGTCAATGGGCAGGAATGCCGGGAACTGGCTACGAAGGTCGATCCCGAAAAGGATGAGGTGACCTATCAGAACAAGCCGGTGGTTCCCCGCCAGGACTTTTACTATCTGGTGCTGAACAAGCCGGTCGGAGTCGTCGTCACCCGTGCGGATGAGCAGGGCAGGGCGACGGTCTATTCGCTCCTGCCGGAATTTGCCCGTAACGCCGTCTATGCCGGCAGGCTGGACAAGAATTCCGAAGGGCTTCTGCTCTTCACCAATAACGGGGAGATGGTGAATAAGCTCACGCACCCCAATTTCAAGGTGGAGAAGGTCTATAAGGTGGAGATCAATACCCGTCTGAGTAAGCATCAGCTCGACCAGCTGCGCGCCGGTGTCGAGATCGAAGGCGGCAAGACCCGTCCCGCGGGTGTTTTCGTCAACGCTCAGTCGGATGGTTCATCCCAACTCAAGGTGGTCATCACCGAAGGTAAAAAACGCCAGATCAGGCTGATGATGGAAGCTGTCGGCGCCAAGGTCCGGCATCTCAAACGACTGCAATTTGGCCCGCTCAAGCTCAAGGATCTACCCTCCGGAAAATGGCGGATGCTCACTCCGGGAGAGATCAAAGCGCTCAAGGTCAGTATCGATAAAGGATTTAAACGACAATGAAAATAGGCATTATTGGCTTACCCAAGACAGGCAAGACGACGATCTTTAACGCTCTCACTTCCGGAGAGCATCCCACCGACAAGTATCTCCCCCCGGCGGATGAGGCGAACGTCGGAGTGGTTCAGGTCATAGACGACCGGATCACCCGGCTTTCGGAGATCTACAAGCCCAAGAAGACGATCTATGCGTCCATCGAGTATCATGACTACCCCGGGATCTTTTCCGCGCATACGGAGAACCCGGAGAACGCCCTCTTTTCCGAGATCAAGACAAACGAAGGCTTCGTCCTGGTGCTGCGCGCTTTTGCGGATGGTGAACTGGATGAGCTCTATGGCAAGGGCAGCCCGGCGGAACAGCTTGATGCCTTTGAACAGGAGATGATCCTTAGCGACCTGATCGTTGCGGAGAAGCGTCTGGAAAAGATCGAGCTGGGCTACAAGCGTGGGGTGCGGACTCCCGCGATCCAGATCGAAGAGCATGCGCTGCGCTCGATCTGTGAAGAATTGCAAGCCGGTGTCCCGATCCGCAAGATGAACCTCAAGCCGGAGGAAGAGAAGTCCATCCGGGGCTTCCAGTTCTTTTCCCAGAAGCCGCTGTTGCTGCTCCTGAACTGCTCCGAGGATGAGCTGGGGTCTCAGGGTGAGCTCCTGAAGTATTTCTCCGAAAAGGGCTATCTGGTCGAAGCCATCGCCGGAAGGTTTGAGGAAGAGCTTTCCCGCCTGGAAAGCGAAGAAGCCGAACTCTTCATGGCGGATATGGGGATCAGCGAGTCGGTTCGTGACCGTCTGACGCATCTCTGCTACAGGCTGCTGGGCTATATCTCCTTCTTTACCGTGGGTGAGGACGAGGTGCGCGCCTGGACGATCGTCGAGGGTGATAATGCCGTGACCGCGGCGGGTAAGATCCACTCCGATCTGGCACGGGGTTTTATCCGGGCTGAATGCTTCAAGTATGAAGACCTGATCGCGCATGGCTCCGAAAAAGTGCTCAAAGAAAAGGGGCTTTTCCGCCTCGAAGGCAAGGAATACATCGTCAAGGACGGGGACATCATCTCTGTCCGCTTTAACGTATAGGACAGCCTATGAACAAAAGCAGCAAAAAGTCTGCCCCGGCTAAGAAAGCCAAGCCCAAGGGACTCAGTTCGCTGAAGAAACGCCTGATCAGTGGTTTGATCAGCATCTTGAGCATCCTGATCGTCATCTCGCTGATCATGGGTTACCGCTCCATCGCGGATGACATGCAGATCCTGCGGGAAGGCGGAAACATCATCAGCTGGTTCAGCGCGGACAGAGCTGAGACGCAGAACCCGATCGGGGTCTTTGGGATCTTCTTTGGCTATATGTTCATCTATCTTTTTGGATACTGGCTATCCCTGCTGGGGTTTATCATCATCTCGGTGACCAGTTTCCAGTTCTTCCTCGAGCCGGAGCTGCAACGCAGCCGGCAAAAGGGCTATCTCCTCGTGATCGTCGCCTTCCTGCTCCAGATCCTGCTGGTCAGCAATACCGAGGGCTATCCGCATTCCATCCTGCCGCTCTTTATCTGGCATCTTCTGGAGGGTGTCTTCAAGGCGACGGGATCCCGCATCATCATTATCGGAGCGATGCTCCTTTCCTTTATCCTGATCATCGAATATCGCCGGATCAAAGCCTGGCTTGCCGGGACGATCGAAGACCTCGCCCGCTGGCACGAAAACCGGGAAAAGTCGCCTGCCAAAGAGAGCCGTCCGACGATCAGCACAGACCTTCCCAAGCCTGTTCCCGAAAGCGCTGAGCTTCAGCCTGCGCCGGTGATCCACGATCATACCCGGATCCGCGAAGAGGAGCCTCCTCTCCCGCCGGAACCATATACCCGCAAAAAGCAGGAAGCTCAGGCAGAGCCGATAAAGCAGACCTCGCGTCCCCCGGATGAGGACGAGGATGAGGACAGGGAATATGTCATGCCCTCGATCTCGGACTTCCTCGAAAGCCCCGTTAAGCTCTCGGAGCGGGATCGTAAAGAGATCGAAAATCAGATCCTGGCAACGAGCAAGATCCTGCAGGACAAGCTGGCGGAATTCGGGATCGAAGCCGAAGTTCGCAACGTCAATATCGGTCCCATCATCACGCAATATGAGCTTGAACCCGCCAAGGGGATCAAGGTCAATAAATTCGTCTCCCTCGCGGATGACCTCGCTCTGGCGATCAAGGCAAAATCCATCCGCGTACAGGCTCCCATCCCCGGCAGAGGGCTCATCGGGATCGAGATCCCCAATCTCACCCGGGACATGATCTACCTGCGGGATATCCTGCTCTCGGATGAGATGCGCAACAACGCTTCCAAGCTGGCATTTGGGCTGGGGAAGGACATCGCCGGCAAACCGGTGGTCACCGACTTGGCAAAGATGCCGCACCTGCTCATCGCCGGCGCGACGGGCAGCGGAAAAAGCGTCTGCATCAATACCATCATCATGAGCCTGATCATGCGCACCACACCGGAAGACCTGCGTCTGGTGCTGATCGATCCCAAGCGGGTCGAGCTTGCGGGCTATAACGAGCTTCCGCACCTGATCGGAGATGTCGTCACGGATCCCGATACCGCCCTGGAGACCATGTATTGGGCGGTCAAAGAGATGGAGCGTCGCTATGAGCTGCTGCAGGAAGCCAAAGCCAGGGATATCATCAGTTACAACGAAAAGAGCGCGGAAGGCGAAGAGCTCGAAAAGCTCCCCTTCATCGTGATCATCGTGGATGAATTTGCCGATCTGATCATGACTTCCGGCAAGGACATCGAGCTTCCCATCACCCGTCTGGCGCAGATGGCGCGCGCGGTCGGGATCCACCTGATCCTGGCGACGCAGCGTCCCTCGATCAAGGTCATCACCGGGATCATCAAGGCAAACTTCCCGGCGCGCATCGCCTTCCAGGTCTCGTCCCGGGTGGACTCCCGCGTGATCCTGGATATGATCGGCGCCGAACGCCTCCTGGGACAGGGCGACATGCTCTTCCTGCCTCCGGGTAAGGCTATTCCCGAACGCATCCACGGAACCTACGTCTCCGACCATGAGATCGCCAGAACCAACGACTTCCTGGCGATGCAACCCAAGCCCAGACAGGAATTCTCCATCGTCACAGCCCAGACCGGCGAGATCGGCGAGATCGAATATGACGACGACCTTTTCCCGGAAGCTGCCCGGGTAATCGTGCGCAGCGGAACTGCCTCCGTCTCCATGCTCCAGCGTCACTTCAAGATCGGCTATGCCCGCGCGGGCAGATTGATCGACCTGCTGGAACGCGCCCGGATCATCGGACCGCATCTGGGCAGCAAATCCCGGGACGTCCTCGCCGACCGGGAATACCTCGTTCAAATAGGAATCGAAGAAGAATGACCAGACACTTTTATCAGCCCCGCAAAGCGACACTCCTGCTCGTCCTGCTCCTGCTTGCCGGGATCGTCCAGCTTAGTTCACTGACGAGCACCAAGACCATCTATGCCAAGCTTCGCTCCGTCTATCAGGGAGTTAGGAGCTATCAGGCGAACGTCCGCCAGACGAACTACTATTCCCAGCTCAAGAAGAGCATCGTCTATGACGGAACCCTTTACTTCTCCGGGGGCAAGATGCTGATGATGTTCACCAAGCCTCAGGTTCAGCGTCTGCAGATCGAAGACGGCAAGATCACGCTCTTTGACGGGATGTCCAATACCATCATCAAGTCCGTCGTGCAGCCCCAGTTCGGCAGGATGAACCCTGTCGAGGTCTTGCAGGTGTATTGGACGAAGTCTGCCGTCAGCGTCACCAAAGAGGACAAGGCATCGGTCAGCGTCAGCCTCAAGCCGACCAAAGACCCGATGGTCAAGAGCATGAGCGCGGTGATCGGCAAGAATACCGGGCTTGTGCAGACCCTCAGCTATACCGATCATTCCGGCAACAGCGTCACCTATTCCTTCAGCGGGATCAAGGTGAATGGCGGGATCCCCGCCGGTGTCTGGAGCTACAAATATCCCAAGAACGCTCAGGTCATCGACCGCTAAAGGAGACAAAAAGAATGGTAGCACTGATCATGGCAGGTGGGTTTGGCACCCGTTTCTGGCCGCAGAGCCGGGCAAGCATGCCAAAGCAATTCCTGCGCGTCGTAGGCGAGAAGTCCATGCTCCAGCTTACCGTGGATCGGCTCTTGCCTCTCATCCCCATGGAGCGCATCTACATCGTCACCGCCGAGGCACAGGTTCCGCTGGTGCGTCAGCATCTGCCGCTGCTCCCGCGGGAGAACATCATCATCGAGCCTTTCGGGATGAATACCGCTCCCTGCATTGCGCTTTCGGTCGCCTATCTCCGCCGCATCTACAGCCCGGAAACGTCGATCGTTGTCCTGCCCGCCGACCACGTGATCAAGGACGTGGAAGCCTTTCATGCCGGGCTTTGCCTGGCTGAGCAGGTCGCCCGGGAAAAGAAGCTCGTCACCTTTGGGATAGTCCCGGAATACCCCGCGACCGGCTACGGCTATATCGAAGCCGGCGATGAACTCGCTCCCGGCGTGCATGAAGTGACCCGCTTCAAGGAAAAGCCGGATCTGCAGACCGCGGAAGCCTTCCTGGCGCAGGGGAATTTCTATTGGAACAGCGGGATGTTTGCCTGGGAACTGGGCGTCATCTCCGCCGCGTTCAAAAGCCTGATGCCGCAGCTCGACGCCCTTTTGGACGAGATATCCGCCCTCTGGGACACCGGCAAGACGGATATCGGCGCGATCTATGCTCGCATGCCCCGGACGCCGATCGACATCGGGATCATGGAGCCTGCGTCAAACCGCGCGGTCATCCCCGTATCCCTCGGCTGGAGCGACGTCGGCAGCTGGAAAGCCCTCGCCGATCTCAGTCCCGCTGATGCCGAGGGCAATAGTTTTCAACAAGCTGGAATAGCGATTGCATCACAAGGCAACTACGTCTATTCGCAGAAGTATATCGCCCTGATCGGCGTGAACGATCTCTGCGTGGTCGAGACGGACGACGCCATCCTGGTGACCACCAAGGAGCGTGCCGAGGACGTCAAGAAAGTCGTGGATCACCTGAAAGAAAAAGGAGAACAGACCCTCTTATGAAGAAATATATCAGCATCCTGATCCTGATCGTGATGGCTCTGATGCTCTTTGCCGTTGTCACGGACGAAGAGATCATGGCTTATCGCGGGCACTATCTGCTCGATAACGGAAAGCACTATATCCTCACCGATGAAGGCAAGTTCCACCTCCTGATGGCTCCTCCCGCCGCGCTGGACAGCCTCGGGATCAAGCTCGTCTCCGGGGACAGCCTCTACGTCGAAGCCCCCAAGGCGCTGAATTCCCTCTACGTCACCAAGATTATGTACAAGGACGAGTTCTATACCCTGCGCATCGGCGACGGGATGTACAAAGCCTATGACGAGAAGTCCACCTATGCCGTGGATGCCAAAAAGTGCATCGGCTGCCAGCTCTGCGTGCGCAATTGCCCCGTAGGAGCGATCAGCATGGTCAAGGGCAAAGCCGTCATCGACCAGGGCGAATGCGTCGCCTGCGGGATCTGCATCCAGGGGAACGACAAGAACTTCAAGGGATGCCCGACCCGGGCTATTTCCCGCTAAGATACATTATTCAGGAGCCGGCTATGGACATGAAGACCTTTGAATACCTATATTACAAGACTCGCGGTGCAGACCGGGACGAGATCCTCGCTCAGGCGGGGATCAGCCCCGAAGAATACACCCTCTATGAACAGACCCTGACCCCGATCCTGGATCAGATCGCCGAGGAACGTCCCAAAGCCGAGACGATCGGCACGGATTTCCTGCGGCTGACCCGCTATATCTATGACAAAAAGAGCGACCAGGAGCTGGGGATCACCCGTCCCGACGCGATCAAGGCGCGTTCCGGCGAGCTCGTTTCCCTGCCTGCCATCGGGGTGATAAACATGCCTTCCCTGAGCCTGGCAAAGGCGATCGAGCAACGCCGCAGCCTGCGCAAATACTCGGATGCCGCGCTCAGCCTGGACGAGCTCTCCTTCCTGCTCTGGTCCTGCTCCTGGGCGAGGGACTTCCGCACCAACGAGAAGATCGAGCTGACCTTGCGCAACGTCCCTTCCGCCGGCGCCAGACATCCTCTGGAGACCTATCTCTGGGTGCGTCGGGTGCAGGGGCTGAAGAGCGGCTTGTATTATTACCATCCGATCAAACACTGCCTGGTGCTGATGAATAGCAGCGCCGACAAGGAAGCGGAGATCTTCGAGGGATGCTTCCGCCAGGAAATGGCGGCAACTTCCGCGGTCACCTTCATCTGGACGGCAGTGCCCTACCGCACCATCTGGCGCTATGGACAGCGCGCCTTCCGCTATCTCTATCTCGATGCCGGACACGCGGCGCAAAACCTGCATCTCGCCGCCGAGGCGATCGACAGCGGCGCCTGCATGATCGGCGCCTATCTCGATGAGCTGATGAACGAGGCTCTGGGAGTGGACGGGATCGAGGAATACGTCATATACATCGCCACTGTGGGTAAAAAATAACCACTTTCCGGCTTATGATATAACTATAGCGCGCCATTTCCCGGCGCGCTTTCTTTTTTACACTGCAAGCTATCTCTTAGAAATATAAACAGATAGGGCAAGCAATTTTCTTGTCCGGCTGCAAAGACCGACCCTGAGCCGATTTAGCTCCGGCTTGTGTATTTTCGTCCACAGTTTACCCCCTCGCGAAGGTGTCCTCTGCCTTTATCCGGCTTGACTTGTCTCATATAGAGACTATGGTCTCCAGCATAGGATGGAATTCACAAAGGAGAAGAATATGAAAAAGTACTTTTTCATGCTTTTGATCTTGGGGGTTGCCGGGCTTGTGATGGCTCAGACAACCGGAGATTACCGGGCAGTCGGCTCAAACACGTGGACTACGCTCAGTATTTGGGAGCGGTTCGATGGCGCGACCTGGGTTGCCGCCACATCATCACCGACCGCGTCCAACGCAAATCTGATCACCATCCCTGCGGGGATGACGGTCAGGATAGGATCCACCGCCAAGATCGACCAGGTGGAGATCGCGACGGGTGGACAGATCAGCATTCTTGCCGGGGTGACGGTATATCTGGCGGACGGAGCCGGGACGGATATGATCGTCCACGGACTGCTCAAGAGCGCCGGGAACGTCGTGACCACCGGAACTATGGTCTTTGAAACCGGAGGCAAATATCAGCATGCCTGGGCAAGCGGCGGCGTCGGAGCGATCCCCACAGCCACCTGGAATGACGGCTCGGTATGCGAGATCATCGGCTACACCAGCGGCGGAGGAACCGCCAAGCTCCAGGGCACCAGCCAAAGCTTCTATGACTTTATCTGGAACTGCCCAAATCAGACTCAGACCGTCTATATCCGCGGAGACAGCTTCCGTCCCGTCCGGCACGACTTCAAGGTCTACAGTACCGGGACGTCCAATCTCGAGGTCAGCGCCAATGAACCCGGTCCACCCTACAGGTTTGACCTGACCAATTACTACCAGGGCGGCGGGGTCTTTACAATCTCCCGCAACGCGACGGCATACATCCTGAACATCTCCGGGGATATGACGATGTTCGGCGGAACCCTGACCACGGGTGTGACGCCTTCGACGATCAACTTCTGCAAAGGCGGAGACCAGACCTTTACCAATCTGGGCGGAACCATCAGCGGCAAGGTCAATTTCGTCGTCAAGACCGGGAGCACCCTCGATCTGGGCACCAGTGTCCTGACCGGGAACGGCAGCTTCACCCTGGAAGACGGAGCGGGATTGATCACCGCGGACCCCAACGGGATCAGCAGTTCCGGTTCCGGCGGCTGCGTTCAGGTGACAGGAACCCGTACCTATAGCCCCTTGGGGGACTATACCTTCAACGGAGCGGCTCCGCAGATCACCGGCAATGCCCTGACCACCGCCAATAACGTCACTTTGAACAATCCCTTCGGTGTGACCTTTACCAATGTCGTCACCGTGAACGGGATCCTGACCCAGACTTCCGGAGCCTCGATCGGTACCCCGACCATCGACGGTTATGACTCCGTGAGCCTGAATTTCCTGTCCATTGAAGAAAGCGGCACGGCGATCAGCAATTTCAGCGTTTCGACCGCGACTCCCTCGCTCCTGCCGCAGCGCATCAACCGAACCTGGACGATCACCGGGACCTACTCCGGGACAAAGTCCGTCACCTTCTATTGGACGCAGGTCGATGATGGCTATAACGACTGGACAGGCAATACCCCGGCGGTCTATATCGGCGCGACCAAGCTCACCCCGACGGCGTATAACATCCTCCCCGGGGATCGCTGGGTGACGGTCCTGATCCCCAATAGCCTCTCCAAGGCGACCTATACCATCGGCACGGATAACGGAAGCTCCCTGCCCATCGAGCTTGCCTGCTTCACCGCAAACTACGCGACGGATGGCTGCGTCCGGCTCTTCTGGACTACTCTCTCAGAGACTAACGTCTCCGGTTTTCGCATCTACCGTAACGGCGAGAACGTCTTTGCCACATCCGAGATGCTCAATACCTTCATCTACGGGACGAATAGCTCCGAAGCGCACGACTATGAATTCATCGACGAGGAGGTCAACGCCAACGGTGACTATTACTACTGGCTGGAAAACCTCTCCTTAGGCGGTGAGACGGAGCTCTACGGACCTGTCACGGTGCATGTCTATAACCCCGAAGGTCCTCCGGTCGTCCTGCCTCCCTTTACGCAGCTAAAGGGGATCTACCCCAATCCCTTCAACCCCACGACGACGATCTCCTACGATCTCGCCAAGGATGAGGAAGTCTCCATCGGGATCTATAACCTGCGCGGTCAGCGCGTCCGCTTCTACGCAACAGCCCCAACCCCTGCGGGTGAACACTCTGTCATTTGGGATGGAACCGATGACTCCGGGAGAGCTTGCTCCTCCGGCGTCTATATGGTCATACTCCGTGCCGGATATATGATGGATAGGGCACGGGCGATCCTGATCAAGTGAACGTAATAACCTGCTATCATCAAAAAGCGCCGGTCTTTCCCCGGCGCTTTTTCCTCCTATGAAAAAAAAGGGGAGCCGATGTCGGTTCCCCTTTTGCTTTTATGTCCTGTGCTTGATCGCGTTTACTTGCTGAGAGTCATTTTACGTTGGAAACTGTCATTCCCGATCTGCATGATCAGCAGATATACTCCGCTGCCGACTCCGCGTCCCTGATCGTCCAGCCCGTTCCACTCCGCCTTATAGGTTCCGGGAGCTTTCTCTCCGGAGGCGAGCCTGCGCACGAGCTGTCCGCGCTGGTTATAGATGCGGATATCGATCCTGGAGGGGTCTTTGACCCCGTAGCTGATCGTGGTATTGGGGTTAAAGGGATTGGGGAAGATCTTCTCGATCCCGCTGAGAGTGGGGATCACCGGAGTTCCGGGATCGCTGCTGTAGCTTAAGGTGATCGATACGGGTCCGTAAAGAGCTGTCTCCCCGCTCATATCGACGTTCTGGAGCCAGTAATAGTAAGTCCCGGCAGCTTCGATTTCCGTGTCTTCAAAGATGTAGCTCTGAGTCTGGGAGGTATTCGTGGCTGCGATGAAGACGCCCAGGAGGGTCGCGGCGGAAGGATCCGGACTCGTCGCCCGCAGGATGCGAAATCCCGCGACGTTCGTCTCGGACTGGGTGATCCATTGCAGCATCGCATGCTGAGAGGCGCTGAGCGTTGCCGTGAAGGAGCTTAGCACGACCGGCAGGGTCTGCTCGCTCTCCAGCCCGACCGTCCAGTTTCCCTTGGCGGCAAAGCTGCTGACCGAGACCTCGATCCAGCGGGGATCGACCGTCGTGTCGTATGCCGTGGCGCTGTGTTTGACTCCGCCTTCCCAGGCTGCGGGGACGTAGCCCGTCCAGTTAAAGCCGTGGTCATCGACGCTTGTCCAATACATACGCATGGTCTTGGTTCCGCTGAATGATCCGGAAAGCGCCCATTGCCGGTCAACCCTGTCTGGGAAGAGCGTCGGGGTCGTCATCGCCAGCGAGAAGCCGCTGATGTTGCTCGCGGTCTGGGAGATCTCCAGGAAGTTCACTGCGGGGGAATAGTAGCCGTTTGGGGTGCCACCGCCGCTATAGGCTCCGGAAAGCACGCTGAGCGTTCCGTTGACCGTCATCGGGCTGGCAAAGCTGACCCCGGCGGGATTGTTGATAATGATGTTGTGCACGGTGGTCGGGAAGAGGCTGCTCGTCGTCTGCGCCGTGGTAGCGTTGAACGTCACCGTGGAAAGCGTCCCGGCAGTGACGAGGACTCCCAGGTCCAGCGTCAGCGTCCCGGTGATCGTCAAGGAACCGTCGATCGCCAGATCCGTCCCGCTGCCGTTGAAGACCGAGAGCTGACCGCCATTGGCGATGCTCAGGCTTCCGCCGCTATTGATCGTCATCTGATCGGCGATCACGGCGGTGCCAAGGCTGACCGCGTGTCCGCTCAGGATGCTGATCCCCAGGCTGTTCGAGTGATCCGGGATCACCACGGCAGGATTCCAGACGAGGTTATCCGCGGAGTATTCCCAAACCCCTAAGCTCGTCCAGGCTCCGCTCGCCTTGGTGCGATAGTAGAACGCGGAGCTGGGGTTTGCCAGCAGGTAAGGATAGCCGTCGTTGATCGAGGGACTGATCCCCCAGACGTTGACGAAGTCCCAGTTGACGAAGGTCGCCTGAGTCTTCATCTGTAAAGTGGTCTTACCCGTTCCGCCGGGAGAGGTTAGCTGTCCGGAAGTCTCGGTATCCCAATAGGCATCCTGCACCGAGTTTGCCTGAGAGATCGTTCCGCCCAGCCCCGCAGGGAGCTTGCCGACGACGCGACCGACGACTCCGCCGATCCCGCCTTCCCAGTCTCCGGGAGCGATGCCCTGAGTCACGGTTCCGGTCGCATAGCTGCGGAAGATGGCTCCGCCGATCGAACAGCCGGCGACTCCACCGACGCGATCACCTCCGGAGACGTTGCCCCGGGCAAAGCTGTCCATGGTCAAGCCGTTCTCGTTACAGCCGACCAATCCGCCATACTTGATGTTATAGGGGTTAAAGACCCCGTTCGTCGCGGTCTCGTCATTGGGATTGCGCGCCGAGTTATTCGGATGCGTCGCCGAAACGTTCACGATCGCATAGCTGTAGCGGATCACCGGGATCTGCTGTTTGCGGTCGCTGTTATTCGCCCCGACCAAGCCTCCCGTCGCGCCAAAGCCGCTGACCGTCGCGCTTCCGCCGACTCCGCTGGCGATCGCATAACACCGCTCGATGATCACGGTATAGTCCGGCGCCGGAGTCGCATAGGGCAAGAGTGACCTGCCCACCAGGCTTCCGGTGGCTCTGCGTCCGCGCACGTTCGGGTTCAAGACCCCCAGATTGCGGATCACCGTGTCTGCCGCGGGATTATTGTAGAGCAAGCCAAAGAGTCCGACGTTGTCCTCACCGTCCGAGGGATAGACGGTATTGGCGACCGGAGAGGCGCCGCGGTTGATATAGAGATTGGAGACGACCTTGCCATTGCCGTCATAGACCCCCGTGAAGGGCACGCTCGTGTCCCCGATGGGTTTCCAGCCTTTGGCGGATTCCCACATCTGGGTCCAGTAGGCGGTGTTTCCGGGAGCGACGCTATTGGTCGCCTGGATGCAAATATAGGTGTATTGCGTAGCACCGGGGCTGTATTTCACGAAGTCGCCCACGGCATAGGAAGTTCCGCTGACCCAGACGCTCACCTTGGCGGGATCGGTCGCGGACATATCGATATCCGCAGTCTGACGGAAGGTCTTGTTTAGATACGTCGCTGTGCGGATGTTATTTAGATGGATGATATTCGAGATCAGATAGGGGCTTGCGGTCGTTCCGCTACCTCCGCCGAACTGGGCGAAAAGCGGGATCGTCATCCCCAGGCTGATGATCAGAAGCATTATGCTAAAGTACTTTACGTTCATAGTATTACTCCATTTTCCGAACGGTGACCGTATGTTTACTTATTCCTTTGGGACAATACCCTGTGACATTCGGCAATATTACCGCGCGATCAAGAATATTATAAAGCGATCTTGCCTAAAACGCAAGTTGAATTGCATTCACTTTTCTCCCGCGCCTTTATCCCGCGGGCTGGCAACGTCTATCGCACATGACTCCCTTATCGTCATGAGGGAGTCATCCGGGGATCATATCGGCATCATACCGGTATCATATCGGGGAAATTGCCGAAATGATGCCGGGATGATCCCGGTCTGTTCCCCCGCGGAAGCCAAAATACTGCTTGCCAAGAGAAAGGCAATGCGGATAATGCCACTCAGGGAGGAAAGATGAGTTTGATCGCTTTGCTGGACATCGGAACGAATTCGGTCAAGACCCTGATCTATGACCCGGAAAAGGACGTCTTCGTCCACAGCCGGGGAGTCGTCAGCAAACTCGGGGAAGGCTTTTTCCCCGGAGGCAGGATCAGCGAACCGGCGATCCGGCGCAATACCCGGGTCATCGCCGATGAGCTGCGCCGCTGCCGGGATAATGGCGTCCAAAAGGTCTATGCCGCAGGGACGATGATCCTGCGGGAAGCGGAGAATTCGCCGGACTTTATCGACCGGGTCTTCGTCAGCACCGGGATCGAGATCCGCGTCCTCAGCGCCGCGGAAGAAGCACTCTGGTCTTTTGAAGCCTCCTCCGCCCTGCACGGCAAAGGAGACGTCCTCGTCTTTGACCTCGGTGGCGGTTCGCTCGAGCTCAACCGGGGCAAGAACGGCAAATTCCTCTCCGCGATCAGCCTACCCCTCGGAGCCTCCGTCCTCAGCGCCGAATTCCTCCGCACCGATCCCCCCACCGAAGCGGAATACCTCCGTCTGCGCGAAAAGGTGATCCAGACCCTCTCCCCGGAGGAGCTTCCCCCCGCCAAGAGCAACCTCGTCGGCATCGGCGGCACAATCGCCAGCCTCGCCGGGATCGCAGCCGGACTCGCCAAGTATGACCCCGCCAAGCTCGAAGGCAGCAGCCTCTCCCGCAAACAGATCCAAAAACAGCTCCTCTATTACCGCAGCCACAAACAAAACAGCATCGCCCGGCTCCCCGGCATCCAAGCCGGCAGAGAAAGCACCATCCTCGCCGGAGCCACGGTCGTGGACTGCCTCCTGGAGCTCACCTCGGCGGATAGCCTCCGGGTCAGCACCCAAGGCTGGCGCCATCGGCTGCTGCGGCTGATGCGGAAGTGAGAAGCGGTGATTTCTCTCAACAGAGAAATATGCATTGACAAAAAAATAGGAAAGCGAAAGCATAGGCAATTGTAAAATGTGCGGGAATACTGGATTAGCAGATGTCTTTGGCAAGATATAAAAGGATTAGAACGGCATGACTTTTAGAAACGAGCTTCACTATATTACACCGATCGAGAACATTGCTTCGATCATGGAGCGCGGGTTGCTGTCGAATGAATTGGCGACACTGCTCAATCATAGGTCTGTAGCGATGAACGAAGTCCAGAGAAGGCGGGATAGAGTAAGGGTACCTAATGGACTTAGGCTACATCAGTATGTGAACTTGTATTTTGATGCACGTAATCCGATGATGTATAAGATCAAAGAGCAGGTAGAAGACTTGTGTGTATTGCTGATAGAACCCGTGGTGTTGGAATTAGATCAAGTAGTAATAGCTGACAGGAATGCCTCCGCGGATTATGTCCGTTTTATCCCGAGCTTGGAAGGGATACGGAGCTTGGATTTCGATATGGTCTATTGTGAGGACTGGAGAGATGGGAATCAGCATGCCTACTTCCGCAAAAAATCGATAAAATGCGCAGAAGTATTAGTTCCTAATCGGATTTCGCAGGAATTCATATCCGGAGCGTATGTCGCTTCGACGGCAGCAAAAGCAAGATTAGAATCTCAAGGATTTTCGTTGACAATTACCCTCAATCCCAGAATGTTCTTTTTGGAGTAAAGAAATGATTAAAGTACAAATAGGAAATATACTTGAAAGCCCGATGCAGGCGAAGGTCAATACTGTCAACTGCGTGGGCGTCATGGGTAAAGGGGTAGCCTTGGAGTTCAAGCGGCTCTACCCGGAGATGTATGACGACTATGAACAACGCTGTAAGTCCAAAGAAGTGCATCCTGGAGTACCCTACCTGTTTGAGGATATATTTGGTACAAAGATCATCAATTTCCCCACCAAAGACCACTGGAAAACCCTGTCAAAGATCGAGTACATTATTCATGGCTTAGATCTTTTTGTTGAGCAGTACAAAGAATGGGGGATCGAGTCAGTTGCCTTTCCTCCCCTTGGCTGTGGGAATGGTGGACTGGAATGGGAACAGGTCGGACCTATCATGTACCGTAAGCTTTCCTGTCTGGATATTGACATTGAGATATTTGCGCCTTTCAGTACGAATCCGGAGCACTTGAAACCGGAGTTTCTGCTCAATACATATAAGGCGACATATGAAGCTAAGGCACCCTCCTCATCTATACTTCCCGGCTGGATCGCTATCCTCGAAGTGCTCTATCGTCTTGAAAGGATGCAATACACCAGTTATGTAGGCAGGACAGTTTTGCAAAAGATATGTTATGTCATGACCATGAAAGGTCTGGATACAGGATTTGTGTTCAAGCAAGGGAGTTATGGACCTTTTTCAGCTCAGGTTAACCATATGTACAAGGTGTTTGGGAATGCCAACCTGCTATCCGAACAGCAACAAGGCACGTTGATCAGAATTAAAACTGGTAGCGAGTATCGGACATTTCGTGCGAAAGAGCAACAAATAATCGAGATCCAAAAGGACGTAATTGAAAAAACGGTCGATTTGTTTAGTAGAGTCAAATCCGCATATCAGGCTGAAGAAATTGCCACGGTTCTCTTTGCTTTCGCTGATCTCAATAGCGAACGCCAGAACCAGATGAGAACTGAGCAAGAGTTCTTTGACTATATCATCAAGTGGAAGAAGCACTGGAATACTCCTGAGAAGAAACAATCTATAGCATCCTGTATCAGGAATCTGGCTGTCATGGGCTGGGTCTCGCTTGATTACAGTGAGTCTCTGCCAATCGATGATGAATTAGTATAGCATATCTGGTAAATACAAAAATGAGACGTTAAGAATGACCTCACTTATACAACGAATACTAAGAGACTTGGGGATGTTAGATTGGTAGTATAGAAATTGAAACAAGTATATAGATTAGGAGTGAATCATGAAAAAAATTCTGTGGGTAATGCTCTTCCTGTGCGCTTTTGCACTATATGCGGAAGTTCTGTTTTTTGATAATTTTGAACGCGCGGAAGGATCTGCCGTAGGCAATAGCTGGACGAACATCGGACCTGTTAGTCCCGTCATCGAAAACGGTAGTATGAAGGTGACAGCCAACAGCTTGCAAGGCGTCCGACGCGATTTTACCTCTCTCGGTATCACCTCAGGGATCTACTATATTAGCTATGACTGGAAAATAACCTCCAACAACTGGCTAGCAGATGCGTTCCCCAATGGCACTATTACCTATTTACGGCATGATTATGAGGGCAATCTCTATTATGACAACACCAGTGACTTCTCCAATCCCATTACAATCGGGAGTCTGGCGACAAATACTTGGGCAAACTTCAAACTGAAAGTGAACATCGATACCGATCGCTTTTCGATCTGGCTAAACAATATCCTCATCGCAGACAACATTGCCGGTCTGGCTGTGAGTGACTTCACACGGTTTACCTTTCGCGCCGGTTCGGGCTCAACCGTCACTCAGTATATTGATGATTTCATAGTCTATAACGATATACCACCTGCGACTCCTACGAGTTTGTCGGCAGTAGGGGCTGTAAACAACATTAACCTTAGTTGGACTGGCACTCCTCAGGACTTCCTGACCTATAAGATCTACCGCAAGACTACCTCTCCCGCGGATGTGTTTTTGGCAGAAGTGCCTGGAACGCAAACAAGCTATGTGGATAATACTGCTGATCCAAACACTGACTATAAATATCGTGTGAAAGCGATTTCACTTGGTATTATTGAAAGCAACTACTCTAACGAAGTGGATGCACACCTACAACCTCAGGCAAATATTGTGCCGACTGAGATCAATATCAATGTCGGGTATGGATATTGTGATTCAACGAATGTTACTATTACAAATAATGGGAATTACCCTTTGTATTGGGAAATACAAGACAGCGGAAATATACTCTCCGATGTACTTACCATCTATTACAACTGTAATGGCAACGCACTAGATGCGAGTGGTAACAACAATGACGGAATCGTTAATGGTCCCGTCTTGACATCCGATAGAGTGGGTAGTACTAACTCAGCATATTTATTCAATGGCTCTACAGATGAAATAGTATCTCCCAACCTAGGCATAGCAAACAACTTTTCATTTTCCTGTTGGATTAACCCAATTGTCACTCATCAGATAGACCCAGAGGGAGGTGGTGAGGGCGATGGGCAAAGATTTGTTCTGTTTCCATCTCAAGGAGACTGGACATGGGGAAACGGATCTGCCGGAGTCGGATTATCAGCGGGCACAAATGGTGTATCGGTATATGAACATTCGAGCTCGTATTTTCCGGCGGTCCTAGTTTGGCAGGGTGATTTAATCGGCTGGAATATGGTTACAGTTGTTTGCGAAAATCATCACTACAAGTTGTTTATTAACGGCGAGTTGGTTAGAGAGAGAACTCATCCAACTTCGAGAACTTTGTATGCTCCATACCTAATCGGGGGGATCGGTCTTCCAGAATGGCCATATATACCATACCCGGGAGGTTTTGATGAATATGCATTGTATAGTAGGGCATTGGCAGGCAGTGAGATTCATTCACTTTATGCCTCTTATTCACATCATATTGGGATGAGTGATGTATCAGGAGTAGTTAATGCCTCTAATCACCAACAAACTATAGTTCGTGTAAGTGCACAGAATCTGAGTATTGGGTTGCATGTTGAAACTCTGAATATAAGCACGAATGATCCTGTCTCACATACTATTCCGATTACTGTGACCATTAACGTAACACCACCCATTCCATCTCTGACACCTACATCTTATGAAGTGCGAATCAACGCTGATAATGCCATCAGGAATATTCCTCTACAAATCACTAATTCTGGTAGAGGTATCTTACACTACCATCTCAAAGGAAGCGACAATCTGATTGGAAATAACGTCGGGAACTACTCATACTTGGGATTGTTTAATAATCATCGATATTATCTTAGCAATAACTCATCAACTTGGACAGATGCAAAACTCTCTAGTATAATGGCGGGGGGGCATCTTGCCACAATAACTAGCGAACCTGAAAACACATTTATTTCTACTAAATACTCATCTCAGGCTTGGATAGGATTAACAGACGAAGATCAAGAAGGAATATTCAAGTGGGTTACAAATGAGCCACTCATTTATTCAAAGTGGTGGTCTGGGCAACCTGATGATTATGATGGAGGTGAAGATTACGTTGAGACTAACTATGGTGATATAGGCTATTGGAATGACCAAAAAAATGATCATAGCTTTGGCAATTATCTCGCAAAACACATTTTGGAGATTGACCAATCAGTTGTTTCGTCTGTACTTTCATTCCCCCAAGATAGTGGATACATAGACGCAAATTCAACATTACCATTAGTTATGTATGTAAATGGAGCAAGTTTATCTGAGGGTATTTACGATTCAAATGTTGTTTTACACTCTAATGCACTTGCGCCTGGAGATAGCATTCTATATCCAGTAGTAATAAAAGTAGATTTTTCACCCCCATCGCAACCAATGGGGTTTATCTTCGAGGAATTGCAAAGCGACATGAACCATATTTCTTTATCTTGGACAAGCAATGCACTGGCAGATAGTGTACAAAGCTATAATATTTACCGCAGAGGGTTACACGATAACTTATGGTCTTTAAAGGGTTCTGTTGACGCAGACCATAATTGGTTTATGGATGATCAATTCACTGGTTTGGATACCACTGCTGTGTATTACAAGATAACTGCTGTGGACTGGGTCGATAATGAAAGTGCTGCATCAGAAGAAGTGATGGCATGGCTACAGAGATTCCCTGCGCCTACTGGTCTTACTATGGAGATTATCCGTGACAGACATGTGAAGCTTACCTGGAATCCTGTTACCCAGACAATCAGCGGAAATCCCGGTACTCCCTCCTGTTATGTGATTTATCGCAGCAACACCCCTAGTCCGATAGAGGATTTCTACTTCGTTGGAGCAGTCGATGCCACCACTTTCACACATAATTGGGCAGCGTGGTTCATTGATATTGGGAAACAGTTCTATGTAGTGACAGCTTATAGTGGTAGTTTCGATGATCTGAGGGCAATCGAGGACAGCCGCAGAGAATGGAAGTATGGAGAGTTAGAACAGGTGCTCATGTCAAGCGGAACGAAAACTGGCAGTCCCAAAGACGTGGTTCAATGAATAGCAACTTGGATTTATCTACCTATCAAATAAACAAAGGAGAAAGCATGAAAACATCGGCTTATTTGCTCATCGGATTAGTTCTATTATCAGTCCTGTCAGGATGTGCTTCTATCAGCGCAAAGTATGATATGGAGTTAACAGAGGTTGAAAGGCCTGCTCAAGCCAAAGAGCGCTATGGCGAGCAGAAAATCATCACCAATAACGAGAGTGGTGTAAACAAGTATGTCTTTGAAGATGAGATGGTAAAGATACTATGGGTGCCTACCCCTGATGCCATTCACTTTAGTTTGGTCAACAAAACGACACATTCAATAAAAATCGTTTGGGATGAGGCTGCATACGTTGATGTAAATGGTAGTAGTCATCGAGTTATGCACTCTGGTGTTAAGTTTGTAGATATGAATAGTCCACAGCCACCCACAATTGTTGTCAGAAATGGATCAATTGAGGACCTTGTATTCCCTACAGACAATGTTTACTACTCATCTGGAGCATATGGAGGCTGGACCCAGGTACCACTATTCCCAACTTCAGGATATACGGTAGAGGAGCTTCGAACAAAAGCAGAGCCATATAAGAATCGTAAGTTCCAGGTTCTTCTACCGCTCCAGATCGAGGATATTGTTAATGAGTACATTTTCATTTTTGGGATAAATGACGTTGTTATAAGTCAGACATTCAAGTAGCATAGAAGAGCAGTTCTCAGTAACTAATATTTGAATCGACCTTGCCATGTCACATCTTTTGAATAGAGTGGCATGGCACGGTTGTATTTGGATGACAGTGTATTTCTAGGCCCAGCAATATGAAGTAGACCGCTCAAATCTTCAGTTGAGGTCTGCCTATTACTCCAATCAACTGATCAAAATCACTGAAGAAAACGAAATCAACCTTACTGTCAAAAAATCCCCCCGACTGTCAAGCTTATATATTTAGGGGGGATTTTTTTTGCCTGGGTTTTTGGGGGATGACTTGGCGGGGAGACCGCTCCGGTAAACAAAAGATTGACAGCAAAAAGGTTTGTAATATTCTGCGACGCTGTGATAGTATCGCAGTAAAAGCTATAGCAAGGATAGATAAGTAATGGAAAAGAAAGAGTTTGACCTCTTTGAGCTGGTTCGCCTGCTCCTGGTGCATCGGGTCTTTATCGTGATCTTCGTCGGCGTGGTGGGGATCGGGGCGGTGATCTACAGCTTGGTCACCCCGCAGATCTGGAGTTCCTCGACGAGTTTTTATGCCGTGGGAGAGACCGGCAGCGCGCTGCCTTTTGACATTCCCGGACTGGGTGGGATCACCTCGAAGTTTTTGGATACGGGAGGCGGGGATCAATCCATGACCTTCCTGACCGCGATGGGTTCGCGGGGGTTCTCCGAGGCTGTGATCCGCGAGTTTGACCTGATCCGCTATTTCAAGATCTCCAAGCCGGATAGTCTGGCGGCGATGGATGAGGCTCTGAAGCGGTTGCATCGGGGCATGGTAAGCATGAGTTTTAACGAGGAGAACGGGCTGATCTCGCTCACGGTCGAGTCCAAGAGCAAGCAGCTTTCCCGGGACATCGCGAAGTGGTATCTGGAGCATCTGGAAAAGTATAACCGAGAGCAAAAGCTGACCAAGGGCAAGATGAACCGGCAGTTCCTCGAGGAACGGGTGCGGGACACCCGGGCGCAGATCGATTCTTTGATCATCGCGGTAAAGGACTTCCAGACTAGGAACAAGGCGATCGATCTGGAATCGCAGACCACGGCGTTGATCGAATCCTATTCGGCGGTGGTCGCGGAGAAGATGAAGCTGGATCTGGAATATGAACTGGCAAAGAAGAACTACAGCGAGGGTTCGCCCTTGCTCAGCGAGCTGGAAACCAAGCGCGCCGGAATGGCGAAGCAGATCCGCGATCTGGAAGCCAGCAACAGCAGCGTCAAGCCGCAGTATATGATCAATATCGCCAGTTTGCCGGATCTCGGCTCGCAATTTGCCCAGCTCAAGATGAATCTGGAGATCCAATCCAAGGTCTATGAATTCCTCTATCCGCAGTATGAAGCGGCGAGGCTGGAAGAGCTGAAGGACATGCCGACCCTGGATGTCCTGGATAGTCCCCGGGAAGCGGGTCTTAGGGTGCGTCCGCGCCGGGCGATCATCTGCATCATCAGCGCGATGGTAGCCTTCTTTGTGGCATCCTTCCTGGTGATCATCAAAGGCATCCTGGAGCGGAACAAGGACAGGATCAAGGAGATCCGCGAATCCCTGTAAGCGAGGGACGACAAAGCCCATGAGCGATATGGACCTGGCACGGCAGAGCAATATTCCGGGAGAGGGATCTCCCCGGGGAAAGGCATGGCTGATGCTGGTCTGCGTCCTGCTCTGCCTTGGCTTGGCGGGGCTTTCCCTGGTGATCGCGATCCCCTTGCAGAGCGCGTCACCGACCCAGATGGGGGTGATCCTGGTCGCGATGGGCGCCTGGCTGGTCTATAGCTTGGCGTTTGGGTTTGGCTTTCGGGCAACGCTACTCTTTTCCACGCTGTTCTTTCTCAAGCCTTTGGATCAGACCTTCTATCCCCTGTTGCTGATGTTCGTCTTTGCGCTGGTGGTCAGCTACTATAACGGGCAAAAGCGGAGCCTGAGGCTACCGCATCCGCTGCTCTTTCTTGTCCTGGCGGGGATGGCGATCCAGGGCTTGGTCCGGGCGCGCAATTTCGGGGATGCGATCCCCTATTTCTGCTCGACCCTTTTGGTGCCGCTGACGCTCTTTTTGCTCTTTGCCAATACCGAAGTGCGCAAGGCGGACTTTGTCCTCTGGATCAAGGCGATCGTCGTGGTCGGGGGGAACTTGGGCTTTATCGGGGTGATCATGGGAGTCCTGAATCCGACGGAACGGCTGGGCTCGCTCTGGATCACGGCGATGACGATCAACGGGTTTTATACTATGGCGTTCTTTCTGGGGCTGGGACTGGCGATGCGGGCGGAGCTACCGAAGGAAAAGCTCTTTTGGAGCCTGATGACGCTCTTTGTCTTTTTGGGGATGATGTACACCTACACCCGGGTAGCCTTGCTGGCGGTGGTGCTGGGGTTGGGGATGATCATGTGGCGCATGAAGCGGTTTCGCATCTGGGGGATAGTCCTTTTGGGCTTGGTTCCGCTGGCGATCCCGGCATCGATGATGATGCGGGTGCAGACGGGCTTTGCGCTGGACTATTCGCTCTTTATCCGCTTGCTTGCCTGGTATCATTCGATCCGCCTGATCCTGCACAATTTCTTCTTTGGGATCGGGATCTCGACCTGGAAAGAGATGTATTATGGGATAGTTCCCTTCAAGTTCCTCTACGCGGAGCATCCGCATAACCTCTATCTCAAGATATTGCTGGAGATAGGGATATTTGGCTTTGTCGCCTATTTCGCCCTGATCGGCAGCGTGATCCGGGATTATTACCGCAAGATGGTCAAGGGTAAAAATGACACCTTTAGCTATATGATCTGGTTGGCGACGGTAGCCGTGCTGTTTTCCTGCCTGACGGACATCTTCGTCCAGCAGTATTCGATATCCGTGGTGTTTTGGTCCTGCCTCGCCTTTATGTATGCGAGCAGCCGGGAACAGACGGAGCAAACCGACGATAACCAAGAAAGTGAGATATAATGCAAGAATTTGATAAATTGACCGAGATCATCGCCCGACTAAGGGACCCCATCTCCGGCTGTCCCTGGGACATCAAGCAGACGCCGGAATCGCTGATCCCAAACTTCATCGAGGAGCTCTATGAGGTCGTCGAAGCCGTCGAAGACGGGGACGACACGGCTCTGGCGGAGGAGCTTGGAGATCTGATGCTGCACATCGTCTTTCAGGCGCAGATCGCCGAGGAAGAGGGCAAGTTCACGATCCGGGACGTGCTGCACAAGATCGGGGCAAAGCTGGTGCGCCGGCATCCGCACGTCTTTGGCGAGCTGGAGCTCGGCGACGCGGACGCGGTCAAGATGAATTGGGAACGCATCAAGAAGGCGGAAAAGACGGAGCGCAAGTCCGTCCTCGAGGGGATACCCCGGGCATTGCCGGCTTTGATCTACGCGCACCGTTCACAGGAAAAGGCAGCCTCGGTCGGTTTTGACTGGCAGACCCTGGAACCGATCCTGGCGAAGCTGGACGAGGAACGCCGGGAACTGGACGAAGCGCTGGAAAGCGGAGACGGAGCGCATATACGGGAGGAGATCGGCGATCTGCTCTTTACCGTCGTCAATCTGGCGCGCAAGCTGCATATAGACGCGGAAAGCGCGCTCAAGGACTGCGCGCGGAAATTCCACCGTCGCTTCCACTATATCGAGGAACACTATCAGGAAAGGGGTGAAGACATCCATGAAGCAACGCTCGAAGAACTCGACAGAATCTGGGATAAGGCAAAAGAAACCCAATCGCTTCAATAGCCTGCGGGCTTATCTGATCGTCAGCAGCGTCTTCATCTTTATGTTTTTTGGCGTGCTGACCCAGGTCCTGATCCAAAACGCCCGCCGGGAGCAGGAATACGTTCCGCGGCTCTTTGCGCAGTACATCGCCTATACGGATAATTACATGCGCAACAGCGAGGCATATATGCAGATGCTGACGGAGGTCTTTAGCCAGTATATCCAGATCAGCACGCATGAGGACTTTACCGGCGATCTCTGGGACTATATCAGCCGGGAATTCATCCCGAAGAATCCGCTGCCGGTGATCATCACCGACCGGGATATGCGACCTACGGTCTGGAACCGCGTCGATGTCTCCCAGGATACGACCTTTACGGAGCTTTCCGGATATTCGCAGCGTCGGCTCTATGCCCTGATGTCCGTCATGGAAAAGATCCCGCTGGTGGATATGGGGCAGCTTACCGGCTATGCGTTCTTTAGAAAACCGCTTTCCTTTGAGGACTTCATCAAGCGGATCGACCAGGCGATCATCGTCACCGACAGCCGCAAGCGTCCGCTTTACTGGCGAAACGTGGGTATGGCGGAGACGGGGAGATTCAGCGATTTCTCCCTCGAAGCGCAGGAACTCCTGCGGATGAAGATGAAGGAGATGAAAGAGATCCCGCTGAATAACGAAGCGGATAGCCTCGGCTATATCTATTTCAGCACTCCGCGGTCGCTGTCCTATATCAAATACTTCGTCTATCTGGAGCTCTTCGTCGCTGCGTTCCTGATCCTCATGGGCTCCTATGGGCTGATGCTGGTCAAACGCACCGAAAAGGATACGCTCTGGATCGGGCTGGCAAAGGAAACGGCGCATCAATTTGGCACGCCGATCACCTCGCTGATGGGCTGGATCGCCTACCTGCGGGAACAGCCGGAAGGCGGAGCGTCCAAAGAACAGACGGAGAAGATCATCGACTTTATGACGGCAGACCTGAACCATCTGAAGAACATCGCTTCCAGATTTGGCAAGGTCGGCTCGATGACCAAGCTGGTGCCTACCGACCTGCATCAGATCCTCAGCGAGACCGTCGAATACTTCAGCAACCGCATGCCCCATCTGGGAGCCCGGATCGATATCCATCTGATCAGCAAGGTCGAGGGAGTTCGGGTGATGCTGGATGCGGAGCTCTTTAAGTGGACGCTGGAAAACCTGATCAAGAATTGTGTCGATGCGATGACCGGCAAGGGCGGGAACATCATCATCACCGCTACCCACAAGGAACCCTGGATCTACCTGCATATCCGCGATGAAGGCAAGGGGATCGCCAGAGGGCAGTGGAAAAAGGTCTTCGAACCGGGAGTCACGACCAAGACCCGGGGCTGGGGACTGGGCTTGAGCCTTGCCAAGCGCATCATCGAAGAATATCATCAGGGGCATATCCGTGTACTGGAAAGCACCTTGAACGAAGGCACGACCTTTGAGATCAAGCTGCATACGGATCATAAGACGGGAGGCTGAAGATGCCATACTATGTGCTGAGACCGGAGCAGATGAGCAGAGCAGACCACCGCACCATCGAGGAACTTGGAGTCCCTTCCCGCGTCCTGATGGAGCTTGCCGGGAAGGAAGCTGCCAAGATCATCAGCGCCGAATATCCCGCGGAAGTCCGGCGCGGCGCGCTCGTCTTTTGCGGTACGGGCAATAATGGCGGCGATGGAGCGGTCATTGCCCGCTGGCTGTTCCTTGCCGGGTATCCGGTGACGCTCGTCTTCGGCGGAGAGGGAGAACTGAGCCCGGATAACCGGGCAAATCTGGATATTTGCGGCAAACTGGGGATCAAGACCGTCGGCTTAAGCGAAGCGGATGAACAGGGTCAGACGGGCATGCTCTTCGCGCATCACGGGATAATCGTCGATGCGATCTTTGGCACCGGCTACCGGGACAGGGAAGATCCCCGCATGGAAAGACTTTTTGCGGCTATGAACGCCGCCAGGGCACCCCGCATCGCGATCGACATCCCTTCCGGACTGGCAGGGGACGGCAGCAAGACCCGGGCTTCGGTGCGCGCCGATGCCACCCTCGCCATCGAAGCTTTGAAGCCGGCGCATATCATCCGCCGGGAAGCCTGCGGGAAGCTCTTCGTCATCCCCATCGGGATCCCGGAAAGCTATCTGCGGGAGGAGCAGGGCGGTATCCTGATCGATGCCGGATCCTGCAGCTTCCCTTATCGCAGCCCTCAGGGGCACAAAGGGAGCAATGGCGAGGTCGCGATCTTTGCCGGGACTCCCGGGATGTCCGGTGCGGCGATCCTCGCAGGAAAGGCAGTTCTGCGCGCCGGAGCAGGCTATGCCCGGCTCTATCATCATCCGGAACTGACTCAGGTTTATGGAGCGCAGGTGCCGGAGATAATGCCGCGGGCGGTACCGCTGAACGCTGCGGGAAGACCGGAGCTGAAGGCGCTTGGCGCTGAGCTGGGGGAACCGGAGGTGATCCTCTTTGGTCCTGGAATGGGACAGGGGGATTACTGTGCCGGTTTGCTCCGCTATGTGATCGAAGAGACTCAAACCCCGCTGGTCATCGACGCGGATGGACTGAATGTCCTGGCGAAGGACAAGGGTCTGATATCCCGGCTGAGGGGACGCAAAGCCGTTCTCACTCCGCATTGGGGAGAGTTTTGCCGCCTGGCGGGGATCGGGATGGATGCCCTTGGCAAGGATCCGCTGGGAGAGCTGGAGCGCTACGTCGCCGCTACGGGACTGAGCATCCTGCTCAAGAGTCACTACAGCATCTACCGTGATCCCGAACGGCTGTATTATATCACTGCCGGGAATGACGGATTGGCGACCGGAGGCAGCGGAGACGTCCTCAGCGGGATCATCGCCTCCTTCATGGCGCAAGGAGCCTCACCCGCATTGGCAGCGGCAAATGGCGCTTTCCTACTCGGTTTTACGGCAGAGCAGCTCGCCGAAAGACGAGACACTGCCGCGATCATGCCTTCGGACGTGATCGAGCACCTTTTTGAAGATAATAACCTCATAGACTACAAGGAGAAACGATGCCGGGATTAGCAGATCTGCAGACCCCGATCTTTTGGGCGGAAGGGCATCCGGGAAGTCTCGATCGGGACGGATGGACGCTGAGCGTCACCGGAGCCTGTGACCAGCCGAAGGACTTTAGCTGGGCAAAGCTGATGGAATTGCCCCAAACCACCGTTCAGGGCAGGCTTACCAGCGTCACCCGCTGGTCGGTGTTGGGAGCCTGGAGCGGGATCAGTCTAAAGACGATCCTGGAGGCGGTCGGTGCCCGGGACAGCGTCAAATACGTGCGGTTCTGGTCAATAGGCGAAGTGTATGACACCTCGATCCCGCTGGAGATCGCGCTCAAGGACAAGTCCATCATGGCGATCTCCTTTAACGGCGAACCTTTGAGCGAGGATTACGGCGGACCGATCCGCGCCTTCATCCCCTATCTCTGGGGCTATAAGTCGGCAAAGTCGGTCGTGCGGATCGAGCTCTTGGATCACTACATCCCCGGGTTCTGGGAAAAGCGCGGTTATACGGACAGCGCGGAGATCGAAGCCGGTCCCTGCCGGGACATGAACGACGGGGGCAAGGTCAAGTACATCCCCGGGGGAGAAGTCACAGACTTTTTGGATGGAGAATAAATGCTGATAAACGGAAAGGAATATCGCAGCGTCTGGCTGGAAGGCGGGATCCTGCGCATGATAGATCAGAACAAGCTGCCCTTTGACTTTGGCATTGCCACGGCGAAGAGCTTTGAAGAGGTCATCTCCGCGATCCGGGACATGACGGTGCGGGGAGCGCCGGCGATCGGTGCAGCGGGAGCCTATGGGCTTGCCCTGGCGGCACAGGCAGCGCCGGATGACAAGTTTCGCGCGTTTCTGCGTGAGGCAAAGGACAGGCTGATCGCCAGCCGTCCCACGGCGATAGATCTCTTGAACGGGGTGAACTTCGTCTATGAACAGACCTTGAAATTCATCCCGGACTACGATCATGCCCGGCAAGTATCCCTGCTCGCGGCACAGGAATTTGCCAATATCGGGGCGGAGGAATGCCGCCTGATCGGCGAGATCGGCGCGGAGATCATCCCGGACGGAGCCAGGATCCTGACGCATTGCAATGCCGGAGCCTTGGCAACGGTTGATTGGGGAACCGCTTTGGCGGCGATCCGCATGGCGCATCGGCAGGGGAAGAAAATCTTCGTCTATGTCGATGAGACCCGTCCCCGGCTACAGGGGGGACGTCTGACCGCGTTCGAGATGCAGCAGGAGGGGATCCCGCATGCGATCATCACCGATGCGGCAGCCGGATTCTACTTTTGGAAGAATGAGATAGACATGGTGATCACCGGGGCGGACAGGGTCTGCCTCAATGGTGATATTGCCAATAAGATCGGTACTTACGAGAAGGCAGTCCTGGCGCATGAGCACAAGGTTCCCTTCTACGTGGCAGTGCCGCTCAGCACCTTTGACCTGACCTGCCGCGAGGGCAGGGACATCCCGATCGAGTTTCGCAGCGATACCGAGATCGGGGAGATCGGCGGACAGCGGATCGCCAATCCCGGAAGCCCGGGCTTGAACCCGTCCTTTGACATCACTCCGGCGAAGTATATCACCGGTGGGATCATCACCCCTAAGGGCATCTTCAAGGCAAAGGATGCCTCGCACAAGGTGCAGCTATGAGCTATGACCTGATCATCAGCGGTGCCCTGATCGTCTGCATGGATCCCCAAATGCGGGTCCTGGAGGGGCATAGCGTCGCCATAAAAGATGGCAAGATCACCGAGATCTTTGCCGAAGGAACGCAAGAAGCCTTTGCCCGGGACTATCTGGATGCCTCCGGAACGATGCTGATCCCCGGCATGATCAATGCTCATACACATCTGGGGATGACCTATTTCCGCGGTCTGGCGGACGATCTGTCTCTGGCGCAGTGGCTGGGGGACTATATCTGGCCGCTGGAGGCAAAGCTGGTGAACCGACAGTTCGTCTATGACGCGACCTTGCACGGAGCCGCGGAGATGATCAAGAACGGGATCACCGCTGCCAATGATATGTATTTTCAGATGTCCGCGGTTGCGGATGCCTGCCTGCGGGCGGGAACTCGCTGCATGGTCTCGGAAGCGTTGATCGAGCCGATGCTGAGCGAGATAGAGAAGGACAGGATCGGCGCCGGTTCTCTGAGCCTGAAAAGCCGTTATGCGGGCGAGCCTCGCTTAAGCTTTTCCCTCGCTCCTCATGCGATCTACACCTGTGGCGACGCGCTCCTGCGGAAGGTCGCAAAGATCGCCGGGGAGAACGACATGACAGTGCATATGCATCTTTCCGAGACGGAGGACGAGGTGACGAATTGCCTTGCCAAGCAGGGGAAGCGTCCGGTGGAATACCTCCGCGAAACGGGGCTGCTGGATTGCCGCACGGTTTTTGCCCACGGGGTCTGGGTCAATGATGCGGAGATGGAGATCCTGGCGGAAAAGAACGCCTCGATCGCCATCTGTACGGATAGCAATCTGAAGCTGGCATCGGGGATCGCCCCGATCAGCAAGTATTTGAAACACGGGGTAAATCTCTGTCTGGCAACGGATGGGGTCGCCTCGAACAATAACCTCGACCTCTTGGCGGAGATGGACATCACAGCCAAACTGCACAAGGTGATCGGCAATGACCCGGCGATCCTCCCGGCGGTCGAACTCGTCCGGATGGCGACGATCAACGGGGCGAAAGCGCTGGGCTGGGAGCAGATGCGCGGTTCGATCGAGATCGGCAAGGATGCCGACCTCACCATTATCGGGCTGGATACGCTCGAGAATCAGCCGATGTACAACCCCTATTCGCACCTGGTCTATACGATCTCTTCGAGCAGCGTCCGGGACGTCCTGATCGGTGGGAGATCCGTCCTCAGAGACCGGGTATTGGTCAGCCTCGACGAAGCTGAGCTGATCGCCACCGCCAATGAATATAAAGAAGTGATCAAGAAAGAAATAGAGAAATGAGATCGTTCAAGAACAAGAAAGCGCTGCACGACTACTTCATCGAAAGCCGCTATGAAGCGGGGATCGTCCTCCGGGGAACGGAGATCAAGTCAGTGCGCGCGGGCAAGATAAACTTCAAGGACAGCTACGCCAAGATCGACAAAGGCGAATGCTGGATGTATAACTTTCATATTTCTCCCTGGGAGAAAGCAGCTTATTTTAACCATGAGGCAGAGCGTAAACGCAAGCTGCTTCTGCACAAAACGGAGATCAAGAGACTCCGCTCCAAGGTCGATGAACAGGGGATGACCCTGATCCCGCTGGAGATATTCATCAACGACAAAGGGCTCTGCAAAGTTACGCTTGCTCTGGCAAAGGGAAAGAAGCTCCATGACAAGCGAGACACGATCCAACAGCGCGACCTGGAAAGAGAAAGGGAACGGCAGGGCTAAAGGCGATCGAGGTATTATGAATAAATATGATCTTACGAGTATTCAGTTCTATTTGAACGGCAAACCGGTTCAGGCGGAGATCCCGCCGGCGATGTCCACCCTGGACTACGTCACCAAGGTTTTGGGATTCTACGGGACGAAATGCAGTTGCAACGAAGGCGACTGCGGCGCTTGCACCGTCGTTATCGCTACCGTCAAGGAAGGCAACGTGGTCTATGAAGCGATCAACAGTTGCCTCTATCCCGCCGGACGTCTGCACGGCAAGCATCTGATGACCGTCGAAGGATTGGGCAGCCCGGACAAGCTGCATCCGATCCAGCAGGCTATGCTGGATTTTCACGCCACCCAATGCGGGTATTGCACTCCGGGATTCGTGATGAGCGCGTTTGCCCTCTTTGCCATGCAGGCAAGACCAAGCCGGGAAGACCTGATGGCAGCTTTTGAGGGAAATCTCTGCCGCTGCACGGGTTATGACTCGATCTACCGGGCGATGCAAGACCTCGCGGAGAAGATGAGCCCGGAAGATATCGTTCCCCGCTGGGCAAGAGACGTGGAGCCGTGGCTCTTCGGTTTTTCCGCGCCGGTTGCCTATCCTCAGAGAGAATCCGCGAGCATCTACAGCGCTCGCAGCTACTTTGTCCCCAAAAGTCTGGCGCAACTGGACGAACTCCTGAGTGAGCATCCGCAGGCAAGCTTTATCAGCGGTGGAACGGACGTCATGGTCGGGATAAACATCCAGCACCGCAAGCATGAGACGCTGATCGACCTGACCTGTATCCCGGAGCTGAGAAGGCTCTATCTGCGGCATGACGGGCTGCATATAGGCGCCGGATGCACCTATAGCGAGATCCTTGATTCGGGAATTATCCGCGCAGACCTGCCGGCTTTTTCGGAGTTGATCCGGGTCATTGCCTCGAAGCAGATCCGCAATTTTGGCACGATCGGCGGGAACATAGCCAACGCTTCCCCGGTCGGAGACAGCTTACCGCTCCTGCTGGTATTGGACGCCTCGCTTCGGCTCTATGGCAAAGGAGAGAAACGGGATGTCCGGATCGCGGAGTTCTTTACCGGTTACAAGCAGACGCTGCTGCAGGCAGGCGAGATCATCCTCGAGGTGATCATCCCTGTTCCGGAACCCGGCGAGATCATCCGTACGACCAAAGCGGCAAAGCGAAATGCGGTGGACATCTCCGCCATATCCTCAGCGGTCAGGCTGGCGATCGCTCCGGACAAGACCATCAAGCTGGCAAGGCTGGCTTTTGGCGGTTCCGCGGCGATCCCGAAACTCTCGGAGCGGTTCTCCTCGATCGTAGGGAAAGAGCTTTCCGAGATCGATCCGCTTGCTCTGGCGCAGGAAGTCGCGGCTGAGTTTAGCCCGATCTCCGATGTGAGGGGTTCGGCTGAATACCGCGCGACGCTGATCCGCAATCACGTCTTTAGCTATCTGAGCGAACTGAGCGAAGGAGGTTCCCGATGAAGCGCAAGCCGGATCACATCAGCGGAAGATATCATCTGACAGGGAGTTCACGCTTTATCGGTGATGAAGCTCCGATCCATGGAATGCTTCATTCCGCCTTCTTTTACAGCCCCGTGGCTCACGCCCGGATCATCGGGATGGATATCTCTGAAGCAGCAGCTTTCCCCGGAGTCTTTCGGGTCGTCTCGGCTGCGGATATCCCGTTTGAGAACCAGATCGGGCACGTGATCAAGGATGAGCCGCTTTTTCCCACCGAGATCATCATGTATCACAGTCAGCCCCTGGCTATGGTCCTGGCAGAGGACAAGAGCATCGCCTCGCATGCAGCGAGCCTGATCAAGCTTGAATACGAGGAACTGCCTCCTCTGCTGGATGTCGAGATTGCGGCAGATGCGGGAGAGCTGTACGTCCCGGAAAGGCATATCGAATCCGGGGACGTGGAAGCCGCTTTCGAAGAGTCAGCACACATCCTGAGCGGGAAGACCGCCTCGGAAGGGCAAGAACACTTTTATATGGAGACCCAGCGCGCCAGAGCCATCCCCGGAGAAGGGAAGCGGATCACGATCCACGCGGCGACGCAAAGCACGATGGAATGCCAGGAAGTGATCGCGCATCTGCTGGGCATCCCGGCGAATAACGTGATCATCGAAGTTCCCCGCCTTGGCGGAGCTTTTGGGGGCAAGGAACGAGCCGGGACGATCTGGGCGACCATGGCAGCTCTGGGAGCATACCTGACGCATCGCCCGGTCGAAGTATTGCTTGAGCGCGACGAAGACCTCAGGGCGACCGGAAAACGGCATCCCTTCCTCTCCCGCTGGAAGGTCGGGTTTGACGATCAGGGACGCATTAATGCTTATGATATAGAGCTACTCGCCAATGGCGGAGCGTATGCGGATCTTTCCGTTGCCATCCTCGAGCGGGCGATGTTCCACTCCGACAACGCCTACCACATCCCCAATATCCGGATCCGCGGGAAGGCGTGCCGCACAAATCTACCTCCGAACACGGCATTTCGCGGGTTTGGTGCTCCTCAGGGGATCTTCGTGATCGAGTCTATCCTGGAACGGATCGCCGACATGCTGGCGATAGACCCTCTGGAACTGCGACGCCGCAATGCCTATCGTCGCGGGGATATCGCACCCTATGGACAGGTGATCGAGCAGAGTCCCTTAAACGGAATATATGATAAGTTGGAACAGAACGCATCCTACACTACTTTGAAGCAGCAAGTGGCGGAGTTCAACACCGCACACAAAACGGTCAAACAGGGGCTGGGAATCGTCCCTGTCAAGTTTGGCATCTCGTTTACCACTGCCCTGCTCAACCAGGGTTCCGCCCTGATCTGGGTCTATATCGATGGGAGCGTATCCGTCACCACCGGTGGGATCGAGATGGGTCAGGAGCTTTCGACCAAAGTGGCGATCGTCGTCGCCCGAACCATGGGCATCCCGATCGGGTGTATCAACGTGGAAAGCGCAAACAGCCAGAGAGTTGGCAACGCTTCTCCGACGGCAGCATCGACAGGGAGCGATATCAACGGCAATGCCGCACGAGTCGCAGCCGAGAAGATCATGCAGAATCTCAGGCAAGCGGCGGCGGATCTCTTCCGGGAGAAATATGCTCAGAAGGTGATCGCGGAAGGTCTCAGCTTCATAGAGGGTATGATCAGCAGCTCGGAATCATCCGAGACGCTCAGCTTTGGCGAAGTGGTCAAATACGCTTACAACAGCCGGATCCCGCTGGCAGCATATGGTTATTACCGTACTCCGGATCTGCATTTTGACCGGGAGATCGGCAAAGGGAAGCCTTTCCACTACTACGTCTTTGGTGCGGCTTTGGCGAGAGTCGAGCTTGACCTGCTCAAAGGCGAACACCGGATCCTTGCCACCCATATCGTTCATGAGAATGGTAACAGCCTTCACCCGGACATCGATCGGGGACAGGTGATCGGAGCCTTTATCCAGAGCCTTGGCTGGTGCACGATGGAAGAACTTCCCGTGGATAAGCAGGGCAGATATCTGGCTGTGAATCCTTCCACATACAAGATCCCAACCATGCGGGATATGCCGGAGAACCTCGAAGTGGAGCTGATCCCTTCGGGAGGCGATTACGGCAGCGTCTATGGCTCCAAAGCCACCGGTGAACCACCCTTCATCTATGGCTTGGCAGTATTCTTCGCTCTGCGCAGTGCCTTGCGCGCCGGCAAACCGGAGGCGGAACTATGCTTCCCGGCAACTCCGGAAGCGTTGCTGATCCCGGCAGAGGAACTTTAGGCAGACTACCGGGACGGGACAGTTCAGTTCCGTCCCCGGATCAGCCCTCGGGGCAGGACTCAGAAATCGATTGACAATAAAAAAGCACTCCATATTGGTGTCAGAAGCCGATCCGGCTCTGAAATGTGTGTGTGAAAGCTATATAAATTCTCCCATCGAAAAGGAGTTCATATGCCAGTCGAAAAAGCCCAGCTTGACGCGGTCATAGCCGCGTACAAAGGCAAGAAAGGTATTCTCATTCCCCTCATGCAAAAGATCCAGGCGCTCGAAGGCTATCTGTCCAGAGAGACGATGCGTTATCTGGCGCAGGAGATCGGAATGCCCGCCGCGGAGATCTTCGGAGTAGCGACGTTTTACTCAATGTTCCATCTCGAACCGCAGGGTAAGCACGTAATCCGGGTATGCAAAGGAACAGCCTGTCACGTTTCAAGAGCCAATGCCATCGCTCAAGCGCTCAGGGAATCCCTGAACCTGGCAGATGGCGAGATTACGACCACCGATCTGCAATTCACGCTAATGGAAGTAGCCTGTCTGGGCTGTTGCAGTCTTGCGCCGGTGATCATGGTCGATGACCAGACCTTTGGAAAACTCACACCGGAAGCCATTCCCGGCATTCTGGAACGTTTTGCTTTCTAAGGAGGATGAGAATGGAACAGATCACCGTAAAAGTAGGTATGGCGAGCTGCGGGCGTGCCGCAGGCGCTGACGAAGTATATCGCAAGCTATCCGAGCATATCACCGAGCACGGGCTTGCCGTTAAGCTGCAAAAGACCGCCTGCATCGGGATGTGCTTTGAAGAACCCTTGGTCGAGTTCTGCGGAGGCAGAGCCGGAGAGCTGACGATCGGTCAGGCATCTCCGGACAGTATATCCGAAGCCCTGGACCAATATCTCCGGGGTGATGCGCCTCTGCAAAGGGTCATCCTTTCCGAGAAAGGCGAAGCGATCCACAACGAGCTCCTTGGGGCACAGGTTCGGATAGTTCTGCGCAACTGTGGGAAGATCGATCCCGAATCCTTGGACGAATACGTAGCAGCGGGGGGATATACCGCGTTGAAGCAAGCTCTGGCAATGGAGCCTGAGGCGATCGTTGAGCTCGTCAAAGCATCCGGACTCCGGGGCAGAGGCGGAGCGGGATTCTCCACGGGCTTGAAATGGAGCTTTGCCATGAAAGCGCCCGGACCGAAGAAGTACGTCGTCTGCAATGCCGATGAAGGAGACCCCGGTGCCTTTATGGACCGCAGTGTCCTGGAAGGCGATCCGCACTCCGTGATCGAAGGAATGATCATCGGAGCCTATGCGATGGGCGCAGATGAAGGATATATCTATTGCCGTGCCGAATATCCCCTGGCTATCAAACATCTGGAAAAGGCTATCGAGGATGCGGAAGCCAAGAACCTCCTGGGTAAGAACATCCTGGGAACAGGCTTCAGCTTTGACCTGCACATCAAAGAAGGTGCCGGCGCCTTCGTATGTGGAGAAGAGACCGCTTTGATGCAGTCTATCGAAGGTAAACGCGGGATGCCGACGATCCGTCCGCCTTTCCCCGCTGAATCAGGTCTTTGGGGCAAGCCCACCAATATCAACAATGTGGAGACCTGGGCAAACATCACCTGGATCATCGTTCACGGTGCCGAGGCTTATCGTAAGTATGGTACTGAAAAGTCTCCCGGAACCAAGGTCTTTGCCCTTGCCGGAAAGATCAAAGGCGGTGGTCTGATCGAAGTTCCCATGGGCATATCCATCCACGACATCATCTATAAGGTCGGTGGAGGGATGAAGACCGAGCAACCGTTCAAAGCCGTGCAATTAGGCGGACCTTCCGGGGGTTGTATTCCGGCTGATCTGCTCGATACCATCGTCGATTATGACTCCATTACCAAGACCGGGGCGATCATGGGCTCCGGCGGTATGGTCGTCATGGATGCCAGCAACTGTATGGTGGACGTGGCGCGCTTTTTCCTGAACTTTACCCAGAATGAATCCTGCGGGAAGTGCACCTTCTGCCGTATCGGAACCCGAAGGATGCTGGAGATCCTGACCAATATCACCGAAGGCAAGGGGAGTCTGGACGACATTACCAAGCTGGAAGAGCTCGCCGTCAATATTATCAAAGGTTCGCTCTGCGGTTTGGGACAGACTGCGCCAAACCCCGTCCTGACCACGCTTCGCTACTTCAAGGACGAGTACATCGCCCATATAGTCGAAAAGCGTTGTCCTGCCGGGGTCTGCACCTCACTACTTAAGTATGAGATCATCCCCGACAAGTGTATCGGTTGTACCGCTTGCGCGAGAAAGTGCCCGGTCAATTGCATCTCCGGCGCGGTCAAACAAGTGCACGTTATAGACCAGGAAAAGTGCATCAAGTGCGGAGCCTGCTATCAGACCTGTAAGTTCGGCGCTATCACCAAGAATTAGGAGTGAGATCATGATAGAAGTAATACTCAATGGAAAGAAGCTGCAAACAGAGCCGGGGATCACTATCCTCGAACTGGCGCGTCGCCAGGGAATAGAAATACCCACCCTGTGTCATGATGAAGAGCTCAATCCTTACGGATCATGCTGGGTTTGCGCCGTAGAGGTCGCCGGGAGACGCGGATTCGTCACCTCCTGCGGCACAGTGGTCAGCAATGGCATGGAGATCACTACCGACAGTCCGGAGATAGCCTCGGCGCGTAAGATGGCGCTGGAACTCCTGATCTCCAATCACTATGCCGATTGCGAAGCTCCCTGCAAGGTCGCTTGCCCGGATCACGTCGATATCCAGTCCTATGTCTCGCTCATCGCCAACGGTCAATATCACGAAGCCGTCAAGGTGATCAAGGATACTCTGCCGATGCCTCTCTCGATCGGACGCGTTTGCCCGGCTTTCTGCGAAAAGGAATGCCGCCGCCAGATCGTCGAAGATCCGATCGCCATCCGCCAGTTGAAGCGTTATGCCGCGGATGAAGACTTGAATGACTATTGGAGCTATATCCCACCAAGGGAAGATGATAAGGGTAAGAAGATCGCGATCGTCGGAGCCGGACCTTCCGGCTTGACCTGCGGATACTACCTCAGCAGCAAAGGCTATACCGTGGATGTCTTTGAGGCAGCTCCCGCTGCGGGAGGCTGGTTACGCTATGGCATTCCTGAATATCGTCTGCCCAAGGCGATCCTGGATAAAGAGATCGAGCTGATGTGCGCCAACGGGATGCGCATCCACTATGATAAAGCTCTGGGACGCGATCTTAGCCTCAAAGAACTGGCAACAGACTATGATGCCGTCTATCTTGCGCTCGGAGCTCAGAAAGCCGTACCTATGCCCGTCAAAGGCAGTGACCTGCAGGGCTGTTACCTGGGAGTGGACTTCCTCAAGGCGCATGCTTTAGGGCAGACCCCTGCTCTGGGTAAGCGTGTGGCGATCGTCGGAGGTGGAAATACCGCCATCGACTGTGCCCGAACCTCGATCCGCCTCGGTTGTGAGGTCAGCCTGATCTATCGTCGCACCAAAGAGGAAATGCCCGCGGAACCTTTTGAGATCGAAGCTGCCGGACATGAAGGCGTCGTATTCCACTATCTCGCCAATCCGGTAGAATACCTGGGCGAGAATGGTAAGCTCAAGACCGTCCGGATCGAGAAGATGAAGCTCGGTGAACCGGACAGCAGTGGCAGAAGACGTCCCGAACCTACGGGTGAATATTTTGAAGAGCAATTTGACTCGATCATCGCTGCGATCTCGCAGGTTCCGGATATCGATATTTTTGCTGAAAAGGAAAACTATATCGGCGAGGTTCAGCTCCCGCTGACCCGCTGGTCAACCGCGATCGTCGATGAAGACACGATGCATACAGGCTATGCCAACGTCTTCGCCGGTGGTGATTTCCGTCGCGGAGCAGCAACTGCGATCGAAGCCATTGCCGATGGCAGACTCGCGGCGATCGCCATGGAGAAGTATCTGCTGGGCAAAGACATCAAACCCTTCAAACCGCGTTTTGATTCCAAGAAAGGAGCCGCGATCGGCGACATCTCTGCCGAGGAATATGCCGTCTTTGCCAAACAAGCTCGGGTGATCATGCCGGAAATACCGGTTGACGAGGCGACCACGACCTTCAATGAAGTAGAAACGGGCTTTGCCGAAACTGCCGCGCAGACAGAGGCATCCCGCTGTCTGGAATGCGGTTGCCAGGTCAACGAGACCTGTATGCTGAGGCAGTATTGCACCGATCATGAGGTCGATCCTGCCCGCTTTATCGGCTCCATCGGCAAGCATCCCATCGACTACACTCATCCTTTCATCGTCCGTGATGCCAATAAGTGCATAAACTGCGGCAGATGCATCCGCACCTGCGCCGAGATCCAAGGTGCGGCAGTGCTGGGATATATCTACCGAGGGTTCCCGACCGTCGTGGCTCCCGAATTCGGCGAATCGCTGACCGAGACAAGCTGCGAAAGCTGTGGCAAATGCGTAGCTGTGTGCCCGGTGGGTGCCTTGGTCGAACGTAACCGGAACTACAAACTCAATCCTCTCCTGCGAGAATCGCTGATCCAAAACTGCGGTAATTGCGGAACCGGGTGCGTCATAGAGACCGGTACGGAGACCAATGTCGTAGCCTTGATCACCACCCCGGAAAAAGAGGAAGAGCGCGGGTTCAACGGGCGCAACCTCTGCTTCAAAGGACGCTTTGGCTGGCAGGTGTATTTTGCCGATGATCGGCTAAATAGCCCCAGAGCAAAGCTCGACGGCGTGTGGAAGGACATATCTTGGGAGGAAGCCACCGCGCTCCTCAGATCAAAGCTGGCTGCAAGCAGCGTCAAACGTTTCTGCATCAGCCCCGATATCAGCCTGGAAGAGATGCTGATCGCCCGTGCTGCGGCGGTGCAGAGCGGAACAAGCCTCTATGCTCCGGAGCAGTATGACCTGTTTATCAACGATCATCTACCCCTGCTTCCCCGGGAAAATGCCTATTCCATTCTGGATAACTACTCAGAATACGTCGTCTATGGCAAGATCAGCCATACGCTGCGCACCATGCTCAGGCTGAGACAGCGCGCGGGTGCCAAGCTGATCCTGATCAAGCCGGAAGAAAGCGAGTTTAACCGCTTTGCCGATCTGATCCTCCCCTCCCTGGACAAGCTTAGTCCGACGGCGGAGCAGCTCTATATCTACAACCTGAATCACAGTTCAGAAGCCGAGATCGTGAGTATCTGGAACTATGCGGCAAAGACCGACCCCGGTTTGAAAAACGTCTTTACCACCTCAGACAGCGCGAACTACTGGGGGATGCTGGCGCTCAAGCCCAGCTTCAATCACCCCGCACCGGCGGATCTGACCCTCTCCTGGGGAGCCTATCCGAGCGGGGAACATTGCGGCTTTACCGTCTGTGTGACCCCCTTCCGGGATGATCAGGCACCTGCCGATCTCTTGCTGCCTGCTCCGACCTATCTGGATATCGATGGGCATGCGCTGGCGAATATGGGGCATCTGACGACCTATCGCAATCCCTCCAAGAGTATGCTGATCAATGAACTGATGCGGATGCTCTATACCTTGGAGCTGATATCCCCGGCAACGGCGGAGATCAATTACTGGAATAATTCGGCGGAGCAACTCCTGGAGAGCTTGGTCGGGACAGAACCCAAGCCCTTTATCGCATCCGCGATCGATCCGGCGACACTCCGCAAGATTCCCGTAGAGAAGCAATCCCCGGCGGTTCCAAGACTCAAAAAGCTCTATGCAGCCCGAAAGGACAAAGTCAGCTTCGAAGCCTGATACATCCTTCGCTAAGTATAGTCATTATAACAAAGGCGGAAGCAATAGCTTCCGCCTTATCTATATTGATCTGGTTACAAATCTATGAGGGTATCACTCGCCGCATCAAAGCAAAGAGCATCCCGGCTGCAAGCCCCTTGACTGCGCCTAACGAGGTAGGATGTTTCTTTTCCAGGAGTCCGTTATCCCGCCAATACCGATAGTCTGCGCTATCCTCTTTTTTACCTGCATTCGCTCCGGCACGAAACGCCGTGTGGTATATGACGTGGAACCAACCGGGACGATGAAGCTTTGCCGAGTGCAGATCCTGATGGAACTTCGTCGCGGTCATTTTGATCAGCTTTTCCTGTTTGGCATTAGGCTTTAAGACGAGGTCAAAACAGGTGATCGGGAGGAGATAAGCATAGTTGAATCCCATCTGATACAGGGTCTCCCGCAGGAACCTGGCTCCTTTCTTTGCTCCGGCACCGGCTGTGGTAGTGATCACCAGTGCTTTTTTGTCAAAGAACTTCGGGCGGTGAAACCTATACGCGAAGTGATCCAGTAGATTCTTCGTCTCTCCGTTGATCTGGAGGATATAAATAGGAGCGGAGAGTATCACTGCATCAGAGCTTGTGATCAGGCTCTCGATCATCTGAACCTGTTCCCGGTGCGGGCAATACTCTTCCCCGCGGCTAAAGCAGTTGTAGCATCCCATGCAGAATGGTACACGCAGGTCATGCACATTTACTTCAGTGAACTCCCATTCTCCCAGCTTCATCATCTCAGCCATGACCATTCCGGTCACTTTACGAGTATTCCCGTTGCGGGGACTACCGTGGATCACAAGGCATTGTTTCATCACATATCCTTATAGTTCTCATGATGTGCGTAAGGTTTTTAGGCGGCAGATCCTTGTCAAACATATATAGAAAAGCGGGCTGTATCACCAGCCCGCTTGCATAAAGTCATCTCCCAATATTATCAGGGAGTAGTGGCTGTGACTTTGAAGAACCGATATCCGTGGGCTATGGGGATTTGGTACGAAGTGCTGGTGGTACTCTGGACTACCCAGCCATTATCCGTCGGGATTGAGTTCATATAGACCTTGTAGGCTGTCGCGCCGGAGACGGGCGTCCAGCTGAGGCTGATGTTGCCGTTTTGCTCGTCGATGGCGATGATCAGATTGGTCGGCGGGGTCAAGCCCTGGGCATTATACTCGAAGCAACCCATGTCCGGAAGACTGCGCAGAGTCCCGGTGATATCCGCGGGATATCCGTCAATTGCGATACCGGCATTGATCGCCGGAGAACCGCTCATCAGCGAATAAGTTCCAGCTGAAAGTAAAGGATCAGCGAATATGGCAGTGTTGTCTCCCGTCTGAGCTGCCCAGGCGGAGAGGCTGCTGATATTCGTCCCGGCAATGGTCACCCATGTGGAACCTGTCGCATGGAACAGGTTATGATCCACCCGGTTCAGATCGCTGAGCTGATAGAACGCTCCGGCAAGTCCTGATAAGGCTTTGCAGATATTATTCACAAAGCGCAGTCCGCTGCATCCGCTTCCCTGATAGAAGGCATTACCTGAGCTGGGAAAGCTATTGATGATCGTATTGTAATACACATCCAGATTTGGCACGGTGTTGATGTTTACCGTACTTTGGCTGTTTGCATTGGTCATTATGTAGTTATTGGCGAGGACACTGCGTCCTGTGGCAGAAGAGTTTCCGGTGATTATCAATGCCGAACTACCTCCACCTGTGATGGTGTTTCCGGTGATTACAAAGCCGGGAGTATTACCTCCTAAGACCATCCCATTATAGCTGAAGTTGGTGATAACGTTTCCGGAGATCAGAGGAGCGTCGGCATTGTACAGGTAGAACCCCGTCTGGCTATTGACAACGCTGTTATCCTTTAGCTCCAACCCGGCGTTGACCTCACCCGTGACGTTCTTTCCATAAGCATAGACAGCGGTGGGGATATTGGTGAAGTGACAGTCTTGCACGGTGATCCCGCTATACTGCGTATCATAAACATATATCCCAGCGGAGTTGTTCCAGGAGCTGTTTGCATAGGTAGAGAGGGAGCAATTGTCCAGGGTCACATTCTGCGGATACCCGGCAAGCCGGACTATGCTGGAGTAAGCGGGATTCACTGTTATAAAGCTCAGGTTACTCAAGGTGATGTTACGCGGATTGGCAAAGCTGAGAAGATAGTTCTCTGCCTCACTGTTTGCTGTATATCTGAGGGTCGGCGAATTACCGATATTGCCGGTGATGGTCAGGTGATAGAGGTCGCTATTGGGGATATAATCGACAATAGAGTGAGTTCGATATGTACCTGCGGAGATGACGAGCTCTGTATTCCCGCTGATCCCTCTCCTGCTGAGCGCGCTCAATGCCTCCTGTGGCGTGGCGTATTGCATTCCTGTACCGACGCTGATGCTTCCGTTGATGGGAGTTCCATGATCCGGGATCCGGCTTGCTCCGGGATCGACAGAGCTGCCATAGGCATTACCGTCGATATCGGTTGTGATCGCAGTTACGCAGCCTTTTCCTCTCAGGAAGCTGCAGTCAGGATAGCCATTCTCGTCCGGGAGGGGATCTGCGTAGATCCCGGCAAGATCTCCTAACACAGAGACCATCCCGGCAAAGCTGTATTTCTGGCCGTTTACATATCCCGCATATTTGCCAGAGGTGTAATAGACGTTATTCGCCCAATACAGATCGGCAGAACTGGAGATACTGATGCTCATCCCATTTAACGGGGAAGAGAAGATGTTATTATAAAAGCTACAATCGGGGGAACTCACCATGTATAGAGAACTGCCATAATCATTGGCATTGATGTTCTCGACTATGATGGTATTATGGTCAAAGTTCAGAAATCTGCAGTTTGCGGCATTGATCCCGTAGAGCCCCTGGCACCGGCTTTCATCCGCCATAATGATGTTGTTGCGGATCCTGCCAAACCGGCTTACGCTTCCCGTGACCGAGCTCAGATTCATGATCGTGGCACCGCTAAAGCTGCCGTAGTATCCTCCGGAGCGCATTCTGTTGTTCTCGATGTCTATCACTCCGCTGATATATTGCAAGTTGATCCCGGAATTGAAGGTGCTGAGGTGGTTGCCCGTCAGGGAGAGATCGACGACCTTCGCAAGGTTGATCGGGTTATCTACTCCATCAAAAGAACAGTCAGTTATCTCGACATCAGTATAGCTGAGTGACCCGTAATAAGTCCCCGCGACGTATATCCCAGTGCTACCTTCGACAAAGCTGCAACCATTGATGCTGAGCCCTGTACCCGTGCTGGTCGTGGCATTGATCCCCGTAGAGGTGGTATTACCGATACTGAACAGGGAGTTATTGATGGTGATCCCCTCGCATCTGCCCCTGAGGGTAATGAACGAATACTGGCGCGAAGTGTTTTGGGAATTGAAGTTAAACCCGCTGAAGGTGACGTTATCGACTCCATTCAGATCGATGATATAGTTTGCTGTTCCGTCATTATTGACCGGGTTCAGACTAAAGATCGCTCCGCTCAGGGCGTTAATGGTGACGTGGTATGCACCAGATGTGCGGTAGTATTCGCCAAAGCTGTGATATCCGCTATAGGTGCCTGCTGTCACATTGATGATGACGTTTCCGTCGATACCATAGAGCTCGATCGCATCAAAGGCATCCGTCAAAGTCTGGAAGTCACATCCTGTCGCTCCGACTGTATATGTCCCGTGCATGACGGGGTTGATGTAAGCTCCTGTCTGCTGATCCGCTCCGATATCAAATGAAGTGCCACGGGGATCCAGATCCATATCAGTGGTTATCTCGCTTCGATACATTCCCGCATACCGCATCCAAACGCTGGTGGTATGCATATCCGCGCTAAACTGCGGATTGAGTGACTTGGAATGCTGGTTCGATCCGGGATGATCTGCGAGCAGGCTCTGCATGGACGTATAATAGTTTGCCATCCTGAGGAGGTATTGCCCGGTGGAGAAATAACAGTTATGATCTATGATCTTCGTCGCATGGGGGCTAAAGGTACCGATCTCCATCGCCAGTCCCCCTTCCGAAACGAGGATATTATTCACTATATCGGAGTTCATCCCCAGCTCATAGGCGTACAGCCCCTTGGAATTGTCCCCCATGACTCGCACGGAGTTATTGAGGACGTCATAACCGCTACCGCTGAGGGATATCCCATTTGATGCATAATAATCGCGCATATCGATGGTATTATTGGCGATCAGGCTACGATTGACAGAGTCGCAGTTTCCGTTGACGTTGATGCCGGAGCCAGTCCCGGAGATGCTGTTTCGCTCTACCAGGCAATAGGTCATATTGCTCAGGGTGATCGCGGTTCCGCGGATATTGCGGAAGGCTGATCCTGTCACTTCAGCATTCTCAATGGGGTTGCCGATGATCCCGTTCACCATATTGTCGAAGTAATTACTTCCCGCAACCAAGCCCGTGATGTTCATCCCGATTCCGGTATTGTTCCCGGTGAACTCGCAATTCAGAATGCTCATGTTTTCTTGCAGATCATCATAGCTACCATAGAGATGCGTTCCACCCCCGGAGCTAAAGACCGGTGCGCTAAAGAGGCAACCGATGAACCGCAAATCCTTCCCATATCCACCTAAGTAGAGGAGGTTTGAATTCGTCGTAGCCTCTGTCTCAAATGCCAGATTCTGGAAGATCAAGCCCTTGGCTCTGGCGATGCGGACGACGTAAGGCATGCTTGCGCTCTGGGCGGAATAGCTGATGCTTCGTTCGACTCCGTTATAGCCCTGGATCAGGACTGTGTTGTCATTGCCAGCCCCGTTTATAGCACGGATATAGACCTGTTCATTGTAGCTATCGTCGATGAGATTCAGGGTGACGTCACCACTGATCCCCCGCAGAGCCAGAGCATAGGTCGCGGCATTGAGGGTCGCAAAGTTCCCGCCGTTACCTACGGTATATGTCCCCAGAAGAGGCGTAAGACCCGCTGAGGGGCTAAACTCATGCGCACCTATGTCCGGAGTCGTCAAACTCCGGGGAAGCCCATTATAGTCGATCCCGACGCTACAGGTGGCATTGGGGTTATTAAGCAGAGGTGAGGGGCTGCGTAGCTGGCTATCCGAATAGAGCGGGTCTGTCTCGATATTCGTCGTATTGCCGATCACAGCCGCAAAGTTGCTCAGATCCCGGTAATACGTATTCCCGCCCCTGGCAATGTTCTTGCCCACGGTATAGAGAACGTTGTACTCTATGAGATTGCGATTTGAGGCTGTAGCTTCGTGATTGCTCGCGTAGATCGCCAGTCCGTTGATAGCGCTGACCAGGCTGTTCAGTTTCAGGACGTTGTTCGTTCCGCTTATCGACGCGGCATAGGTATCACTTGTATTTGCAACATTCTCGATGCTGTTATGAGCGGCGGTGACTCCATTGCAGGAGTATATGGATAAAGCGACGGAGCTTTGGTGATAGCTACCGCCATACCAGTTCGTCCCTATTGTGCGGATGATATTATTCCTGATCTGAGGTGCAGATCCAGCGCTGGGGCTACAGTTATTAAAATTGATCCCGCTATAGTTCGCTGTGATCAGGTTTCTCTGGATAGTCAGGTCACCCGAGCAGGAGTTCAGGAACACGCCGGTATTGGTGTTCTCTACGATCTCACCGGTCATGGTCACTCCCGCGCAATAGCCCAGATAGACGCCATAGTAGCCACGGGTATGCCCATTGGAGACAAAGCTGAGGTTCTCAAAGAGATTGGAAGAGCTATTACTGCTGATACTTATCTGCGCTCCTCCATCGGTAAAGGCATTCATCATAAAGATGAGGTTATCCGCTTCTCCGGATGCGCTCTCATGGACGTAGATCCCTTCATTGTATGAGGTACTCATGCTACTCGCACCCCGGAAGATATTGCTGGTAAAGTTCAGATGATCGCAATTACCGCTGACGTCCACCGCGCGGGAGTACTGCCCGTTTGAAGTAGTGTCAAAGCTGAGCTCCTGCAGCATAACCCGGGATGTCTCATTTATCTTCAGAACGAAGTTCGCTTCATAGGTGGGGTTGGGGTTGGTCAGGATCACTGAGGTCGCCGGCACACCATCCGGCATCAGCTTGAGCTGGTATGCCCCGGTCGTTGTTTGTATCACGAAGGGACCGGAGTATGTCCCGGCACGGAGCTTGAGGTTGACGTTTCCGGACAATCCGGACGCATTCACGGCATGGATCGCCTGCGTCAGATCAGTGAAGTTCGCTCCGGTACCGCCTACGGTATAGTCCCCGGACATAGGAATGCCGATCAAAAGAGAGAACGACAATAACATTATCAAGATCAGATTCAGTTTCATAAGACACCTTTTTATATAATTTTATCCTGTTTACACAATTTCAATGCGGACGATAAACCAGCCAGCTCGCCGTTCCGCGACCCAATAGTAACATAGACTCAGTTTACAAAAACTCACTGAGTGATGCGGATGTCAAGCAGAAAGTCCGTAGGCGTTCGTCACCTACCGGATGCTTGGGGTCCGCTTGGAGTCTTCTTGTACTCATCTTGTACTCAACTTGTATGAAGTCCAAGAAAAGTCCTTGGGGATAGAGAGGGGAGTGAGAGTTTTCTAACACAGAGACACAGAGACGCAGAGAGGGGGAGAGAGAAGGTTTTTTATTAAAACAGAGTAAAGGAAGTAAAAGAGGGGGATCTTGAATTAAGAAAGAAGAAAGATGCTTCACCAGTGAATAGTGAAGAGTGAATAGTGGCTGGCGCACATGCAGGAGAAGCGGATGCTTCGCTTGTTCTCCGTAGTGTAGCATGCCAATGCTACAAAACCCCCAGCTTGGAGCGTCCTCCACTAACCTGTTAACCCGTTAACCTAATAACCGCGTCATTCCAGTGAAGACTGGAATCCAGCAGATCACTCCCCGTAGGGGAATCCTCTTTGATAGTTGGGCTGCCGAATTCTGTTCGGCAGAGGCAGCGGTGCTGCCTACATCGGAGTTGCAGGAATTGTAGCGACCTTCGGTCACTGTGGCAAACAGAATTTACCACCCCGATCAACAACCGTAACACTGACTTTAGTCGGTCGTAGCACTGGCTTCAGCTTGCGGATCCCGATCATCATTAACCTGCTAATCCGTTAATCATTCACTTCCCTTCGTAGTGTAGCATGCCAATGCTACAACATCTCCCAGCCCCGGCTCGTCCTCCATTAACCTACTAACCGTGCAGCCAGCGCTGGCTTCAGCCGGCGCGTCCCGATCATCATTAACCTGCTAATCCGTTAATCACTCACTTCCCTTCGTAGTGTAGCATGCCAATGCTACAACATTACCCAGCCCGGCTTGTCCACCATTAACCTACTAACCCGTTAACCTGTTAACTCAAAAAGAAAAGGCGGTCGATCAAGACCGCCTTTTCGCTATATCGTGTTTGTTGATTACTGGATGGCGATGACCTTGAAGAACTTGTAGCTCGCCGCAGCACCGCTCCAGGTAAGGCTGGAAGTGGTAGTGACGGTCGTGAAGGTTCCGTAGGGATCATCGGATGCTTCGATGCGGTAGCTCGTGGCTCCGGCAACAGCAGGCCAGCTCAGGGTGACGTTCGCACCACTATGAGTGATGGTCACGACAGGGGCGTTTAAGCTTGCGGAGGGAGTCATATCACTCAGGAAGCGAGGGCTGATCTGCATGGTTCCGCTAAATTCACCGACGAGGCAGATGATATCCGTCGCAACGGTGGGGATCGCAGAGCCGACGTAGTCGGTGGATGCGAAGGTACGCATTACGGCTGTACCGCTGGCATCGGTGACTGTGATGTTGGAAGCGGCGGCAGGGAAGTTCACGAGGGTCGGATCGATCGTGACGTTCATGACCTTGATGAGCTTTGCCTGGTCAGCGCTGGTGAGGCTCGCCAGAGTGCGAACTTCGGGGGTGATCACATGACCGGTAGAGGTTGCGGCACCGGGATCTGCAACAGGAGTGAACTGCAGAAGTCCGTTGTAGGACGCGAGAGTTCCGACGATTCCGGTGATCCCGTCATAGAGGTTATAGGTGGTCGTGATCGCAGCGGAGGGGTCGTCGATGACGATGGCGCCGGTCGCATCCTGGATATACTTGGGATGGCGGGTGGTATTCTGTTGGAAGGTCAGGACAGCTTCACCGGTGAGACGATACACGGTCGTGCCGATCGCGGATGCGCGAAGAGCAGCGATATTGGCAACGTTGGTCGGGAAGATGTAGTTAGCCGTGGCAACTGAACTATTGGTATAGCCGGTCGCATAAGCGATGGCTTTGAGAGTAGTGGTCGAGCTGACGGAGATCGGTCCGGCATAGAGAGTCGAGGCATTGGTCGGCTCGGTTCCGTTCGTGGTATAGTATATGGAAGCACCGGCGGTTGCACAGGTGATCGTCACGTTCTGGGTGGTGGTATAAACGCCGGCAGCGGGGGTGAATACGGGTGTGGCTGCGATCGGAGCACCGGGATTGAAGGTGTGGGTGCCGAGGTTGGCGTGATAACCCAAAGCTTGGACGATCCATTCGCTGTCATCAGCGTTGGTGCCGGCACCGGTCGTGAAGTCGAGATTACCTGCGATCACGGTAGGCTTGCGGATCAGAGTGTGGTCGAGCGTGGCATTGGTCACGCCGGCAACGTTCCAGGCAACACCGGGATCGACGCCAAGGACACCGATGATATCGATGAGGGCATCGTTCTTGAAGAGACCGACGGCATCATCACCATTAAAGAAGGTGACGGTCGAGGTCGCATCAGACTGGGCAAGGATGTCCGCAGCTGCGCCGGAATTGGCGATGACGTAAACTTCGCCATGAGCCAGAGTTCCAGTAAGGGTGATGGCGTTTGTCGTTGACCACGTGGCAGCACCATTCGAGGCGAGCTTGGCTGAGTAGAGGGACAGATCGACGGTCGCGCCGGTTCCGTTGTAGATCTCGAGAGCTTTGTTATTGGATGCGCCTTCGATATACTCGGAGAAGAACAGGTCTGTGGCATAGTTTCCGGCGGGAGCGGTCGCAGTTCCTGTCACGGCGATATCGTAGTTGGTCGCGTCGGCAGTGACATGGACGATATTGGAATTGAAGGTCCCGGCAGTAGCGCTGTTCATGCGGACGTAGATCGTACCGTTGAAGTTATGCGCAAGGACAAGCTGGGCGAGCCAGTTGCTTGTTCCGGTAGTGCTAAGCTCGAAGGGAGCATCGACGGAGACAGTGATGTCGCCGGTCGCGTTCGTGGCGCTGAGAGTATAGCTTTGATTGGTAGAGGGGGTACCGGCTTCGCTGCTGAAGGCGGTCAGGTTCTGGGTGATGTTCCAGATGACGGAGGGATTGAAGGCTTCACCGCTGACGGCAAGGTTGACCTGGGTCGCGCCGACTGAGGTGTGGGTGATATTTCCTTCGTAGGTTCCGCTGACTGTGGCAAGCATCCGGACATAGACCAGACCGTTAAAGCTCGAAGAAAGGGTGAGTGTCGTTGCCCAGCCGTCCACTCCATTGATCGAAAGCTGGAAGCCGTTCGGAGCGGTAGCGATGAGGCTGCCGTTCAGGTTTGAACCGGTAAGGGTGTATGACTGGATCTCTTCGGAGGGGTTATTGACGATACAGGCAAAGGGAGAAAGCTCACCGGTGACCGTGATGACAGGGCTCGGAGGAGGAGTTCCACCCCAAAGCAGAGGCCAGTTGTTGGACACCCGGATACCATCGACCTTGACCACGGCAGCGTTGGAAGCGCTACCCTGTCTCAAACCGATACTTCCGATGGAGCCGGGATCGGCGGGAGCTCCGGAATAACCGTTGGTTGCGGCGACTGTTGCGGTAGGCTCGGTCGCAGAGATGGTCGGATTGATGAAGACGGAGACTGCATCATTGAGGGTGCCGTCAACGACTTGATATTTGAGAACCACAAGCAGGTTCGTGTTGTAAGGATAGGAAGTGGGGGAATATTGGACGACGGCGCCGGTACCGGAACCGAAGACGACACCGATGAAGGCGTTGTCGGTAGTTCCGTCACGCTTGACATACAGTCTGCCGTAGTAGCTGGTAGCCATGGGTGAGGGACCGAAGTTCATGAAATAGTCACCGTTCGTCTGAGCGCTGGAGATGTTCATGACGAAGGCGGCATAGATCGAGCCGGTGGATTGGGCGTCAAAGGTGTGGTTCACGTCCTGTCCGCTGGTGGCGAGGGTGACCGAGTTGCCACCGTACATGTAATAACCGGGATAGGTAATGCTGCCTTCGGAAACGACCACAGTAGGCGTAGCAGTAGTTCCGGTGACGGTCCAGCCGTGATCGGTCAACGGGTCACCGACAGTATAGCTGAAGTTCTCTTCAAAGAAAACGGTGGGGCCGACGGGATTGGACACGGTACCGGTCACGGCTTTGTCCACCTGAGTGGCGCCGGTCGAAGTGTGGGTGATATTGCCGTTGTAAGTCCCAACGGTCGTTCCGGTAAGCCGGACATAAACCAGACCATTGTAGTTGCTGGCAAGGGAAAGAGAAGAGGTGTAGGTGGTGCCGTTAGTTGAGAGCTCATAACCGGCGGGAGGGGTCACAGCGATATCCGCGGTGAGGTTCGTCCCGGTGACGGTGTAGCTTTGGGCAGCGGAGGGAGAACCAACGATCGCGGTAAAGGCGTTCAGAGTTCCCGTCGCAGTGATGGTCGGGGTCGGAGAAGAAACAGTACCGCTCACGGCAAGGGCAACTTCTGTCGCGCCGGTGCTATTGTGGGTGATGTTTCCGGGGTAGGATCCGGCAACGATACCGGTGAGCCGGACATAGACCAGACCGTTGAAGCTGGAAGCGAGAGAAAGACCGCTGAGCCAGGTGCTCTGATCGGTGGAGATCTCGTAACCGGCAGGGATGGCAACAGTAATGTTCGCAGTCAGGTTCGATCCACTGAGAGTATAGCTCTGAGCAGCGGAAGGGGTCCCGGTCGTGGTGCTGAAAGCTGAAAGGGAACCGGTGACGTTGATCGTGGGGGTCGGTGCTCCGGAGCCCCAGGTTCCGGTCACGGATTCGATAAGGGTATTGGAGAGGTCGCGAACTTCGATACGACGGATAACGGTACCGTTTTCGACCTTGAGGTCAAAGGCACCGGTGGTCAGAGCGGATGAAGTAGCGCTGATCAGGGTTCCGGCGGTCGTCGCATCGTAGGCAAGGATGACGTATTTGGAAGTATAGGTGTTCCAAGTCGTAAAAGTGACGTTGGCGTTAGTAATTGAAGTAGGAGTAGTGATCGCTGCGGCAGCTGGCAAGGCAGCCGTCATGTAGTTTGCACTGTAGGCTGTACCAAGTCTGTCACGATATGAAGCAGCGGTGAGGGTATTATTCCCACGCTGGAAGACGATCCACCAAGTAGAAGTTGTGGTGGGGGTTCCGGGAACGCGGGGACCGGCTGAATAGCTGGTGGATGAGATATAGGTATTGGTAGTGGTATCCCAGCAGTTATACTGGTTACTACCGTTGTAGAGCCGGTATCTGGCGTCGTCGGATGTATATCCTGAGACGGTCATCAGAACCGCACTCTCGGAAGTGGCAGAACTAATGTCTATCTGGCTGGGTCTTGAAGTGACCACGGCAGTGGCACCAAAAGCCGTAGAGATAGCAATTAATCCGAACAATAACAGAAAAAGAGTCTTTCTCATATTTCCTCCTTGGAAATGTAAATCTATTATTCACTTTAAAGGGACTTGCGTCTTATGCTAAACTAATTGCAGAGGTGAAAACGTCAAGTAAAATAATCCTAACACTATAGGGCAATAAGGGTGACTTTGACGAGCCGCATCAACATGCTGCCCTTGGCGGAGCTTTCCCCCAGATCCAAACCGCTGACCACAGTCCTTGCCATCACGTTCACATCCTGATGGATACCATCTCCGGAAGCTTTGCGATATGCCCAGGCATCGTGGAGAAAATAGGGGACTCCGTCCACACTGCCCAGATAGATCCCAATATGCCCTTTGAGCTGAAGCAGCGTCACCCCTCCGAGAGCTTTGCCGGTGATCTCCTGCCTGCGCTTGGAAGCGCTTTCTGCTCCTTGAAAACTGATGAGCACCTTGCCGGATAGGGCTTGATTGGCACCGTTGCGGGGGAGCTCGATCCCGAAACAGCGGTAGATGCTGATCAGCAGAGAGGAACAATCCCAATCGCCTTGCATATCAGCCCAGCCATAGCTCTGACCAAGAAGCTTAAATGACTGATTAAGAGCATTACGGGCTGTGTATGGCAGATATCCGGAGTAGAGATCAGCCGTGGCTATGTATCCGTCCCGGAGACTGAGCATCCCTTTATCATCCCGGAAGGGGAGCTTGACTGTGCTGTAGCCCGGAGATGAACTGATCAAGGGAAAGCGGCTGCCCATGCGGGCAAAACCTGCGTGCCGGGTTGCCAGGGGATCTGACCATAGATCGGCTTTGGCTGCGGTCACGACCGCAAATTGCTGCGGGGTCTGATAGCTGCGCCAGGTCTCCCGGTCGCAAAACGCCAGGTCTTGTCTGCGGAACCAGCCGGTGGTCAGCGAAGTTGCTCCCATGAGCCAGTTTCCGTCTGCCGAAGTATGATAGATCACTATCGGTGTGCCTATGTCATAACCGCTGTTCTGGAGTTCGTCAAACTCAGTATCGGTCGCCACCTTGTTCAGGTTTTCCCGGCTGGGAACCAAGCGCTGATGGGCAAATGCGGTGGCAAAGGCAAAGCGGACTTTGACGTTTGCCGGAATGGCAGCCCTGTTCTCTGCGGCGGTCATATCCTGCCAAAAAGATGCTTTGACGGGTTGTCCCGCTCTATCATGGAGCTTCATTCCGCTCACAAGGTCGTGCATCGCAATGATCTGAGCGCGAACCGTCTGCCCGGCGATGACAGAAGAATGCTCCTTGATGTTGGAGACAGCCCGGCTGTTCTTACGGATCAGGCGATTTAGGCTATTGATCCCGGCAGCGTCGAGGATTAGGCTATCCGGAGAAGGGTGTCTGCCGATCCAGAAACCGGCGGTGCGCATCTCCAAAGTGACATCGGGGAGCTGCGCCTTGGCGGCAAGGAAGGGGAGCTTGTCCACCAGGGTGGACAGTAAGGCGGTTGCCATCAGCAAAAGGATGGTAATGATATACATGGTCCTGCGCTGACGGTGACGCATCTTAGTCCACTATCCTGTCCAGAACCTGAAGCATCTCGGCGAGGAAATCTTCGTAGCGGTCTTCGAGGATCGCTTTACGCGCCATCCGCATCAGTTCCTGATAGAACCACAGACTGTGGATGGTGGTCAGGCGCATGCCGAGGATCTCGTTCATGGTGATCAGGTGGCGGATATAGGCTCGGCTAAAGTGGGTGCAGGTATAGCATCCGCATTCCGGATCGATCGGGCGGAAGTCATCTTTGTAGCGGGCTGCCTTGATGATCATCTTACCAAGGCGGGTAAAGATACTTCCCTTGCGGGCATTGCGGGTGGGCATCACGCAATCGAACATATCGACGCCATTGGCGATGTTATTCAGCAGGTCGCTGGGGGTTCCGACTCCCATAAGGTAGCGAGGCTTGTCCTTGGGGAGGACGTCATTCATAAAAGAGGTGATCCGGAACATCTCCGGCTTGCTCTCGCCCACGGCAAGTCCACCGATGGAATAACCGGGGAAGTCCATGTCGATCAGGGCAGTCGCGCATTTTTCCCGCAGGTCTTCAAAGGTTCCACCCTGGACGATGCCGAACAGAGCTTGGTTCTGATGATTGGTGAATGCTCTTTTCCCGCGTTCCGCCCAATCCAGCGTTAGCTTGAGCGACTTCTCGATATATTGCCGGGTCGAGGGCAGGGGTGGGCATTCGTCAAAACTCATGATAATGTCCGCGCCGATCGCTTGTTCTATCTCGATCACCCGCTCCGGGGTAAAGAGATGCAGGCTGCCGTCGATATGGCTGCGGAACTTCACTCCCTCCGGGGTTATCTTGCGCAGGGCAGCGAGAGACATGACCTGGAATCCACCGCTATCGGTTAGCATGGGGCGGTTCCAGTTTATGAACTTATGCAGTCCTCCCGCATCACGGATCAATTCGTGTCCGGGGCGGAGGTAAAGATGATAGGTATTGCCGAGGATGATCTGCGCCTGGACCTCTTCCAGTTCATGCGGGGACATCGCTTTGACGGAACCGACGGTCCCGACAGGCATGAAGACCGGGGTCAGGATCTTGCCGTGGTTCGTCTCTATGGTCGCGGCTCTGGCTTTGCCGCTGTTTGCTTCCAAGGTAAACGTAAAGATAGGAAACTCCTTAGCTGTGAATGAATCTGAGGATCAGCTTTTGAATATCCGCGTAAAAAGCGTAGATCATCAGCATCATAAGCAGGAAGAATCCGATCCTCTGGGCTATTTCCTGCACTTTGAGCGGGATGGGTTTGCGGATGATGCCTTCGATCAGGCAAAAGAAGATATGTCCACCATCCAGAACGGGGATCGGCAGAAGATTCATGATCATCAGGAGGATGCTGATCCCGCCAAAGAACATCAGAAGAGCGGCGAGTCCCTTTTGCCCCACGCTCTGGGACATCGAGACGATCATCACCGGACCGCCGATATTGCTCTTGAGGGTCGAGGGACGTTGGATCAGCTTGTATAGTCCATAGTAGTTCATGATCACCATGTTCAGGGTCGTGATCCCCCCGCCGCGGATCGCCTTGAGCGGGCTGAGCTGTTCCGTATAGCGAACGGGCATATACTGGGTGATCCCGATGATCTTCTGTTTACCATCCAGGACGTTGCTTTCCAGAGTGATGACCTTGGTAAGGAGACTATCTCCACGTTGAATGGTCAGGATGACGCTTTGTTTCTTGCTGCCGGTGATCCTCTCCCGCATGTCATACCAATCCGCTACCCGGACAGAATCAACACTGAGGACGCGATCACGGGTCCTGATCCCGGATCTCCATGCAGGATATCCCGGAGTCACATCACCGACGACAGGTTCGACTACCGGCTTTAGCTCTTCCGCGAGCGACTCACGTTCTCCGCCTCTGAGGCGCAGGGTCTGGTTCTTGCCGTTGCGGGATAAAACGAGTTGATTGTCCTTTCCCGGCTCCAGCTTGGTAAAGAGATCGCTAAAACCTCGCAGTTTGCTGTTGTTGACGGAGATCAGGGAATCCCCCGGCATGAATATGCCAGCCCACTTGCCCTGGGCTTGGGAGATGACCGGAGCGTTATCCTCGACTTTCTGAGGAAGCATCAGAGCAAAGATGAAGACGATCAGGGCGAGAACGAGGTTTGCGAGAGGACCCGCAAGGGCGATGCAGGCACGTTGCCACCAGGCTCTGCTTTGAAAGGCATCTTCCTCCGTTGTGTCCGGATCATCGGGATTCTCTCCCTTCATCTTGATATAACCGCCAAGAGGCAACCAGGATATACGGTAATTTGTCCCGCCCCGGTTAAAATTGATGATCGGTTTGCCAAAGCCGATGGAGAAGGTCTCGATCCTCACGCCAAAAGCACGGGCAACAAAGAAATGCCCGCATTCGTGGATCAGGATCATCAAGCCAAAGGCAATGACGGTCAGGACTAAGGTCAAAGCTTGTCCCTTTGTTCCGCAAGAGTTATGGCGATATAGCTGGCAACGTCCGTGGAGTAGGATCCTGTCCCGAATCCGGCGTCATAGCCAAGCTCAATCGCGAGCTCATGACTGATCCTCGGACCTCCGCAGATAAAGAGCATCTGATGCCGGAGTCCTTCGGCTTCTGCCAGCTCGATGAGCTTGGTCAGGTTTTTGATATGGATGTTCTTTTGCGTCACTACCTGAGAAACGAGGATGGCATCCGCCTTCTCCTCTCTGGCTCTGCGCAGGAGCTCTTCGGAAGGAACCTGGGCACCCAGATTGATGGCATTGATATTGCGATAACGTTCCAAGCCATAGCGGTGGTTATAGCCTTTCATATTCATGATGGCATCGATCCCGACGGTATGCGCATCGCTTTCGATGCAGGCGCCGACGACGGTGATCTCTCTGCCGAGATGCTCGTCGATATAGTCATCAGTCTCTTCCATGTCCATGACAGGGGTATCGACTGTCTTGACCTTGATATCAGCCGGATCGACGGCTGCGGAACTCGTTGCGTAGGCGATGAACTGGGTAAATCCCTCATTCAGGTCGCGCATGCCACAGACTTCAATATCCTCATAGCCCATCTGCTTCAGGATCAGTCTTGCAGCTTCCTTTCCGGTCTCATTACAGGGCATCGGCAGGCTGAACGAGATCTGCATCTTGCCGTCATTGAGCGTATCACCATAGGGTCTGATCAGTTCTTTCTTCATGATAACTCCATCTCCGCCTTCATCTTATTCAGGAAAGGATTGACGTATCCGGCGTCTTTGCGGAAGACACCGTCGAGTCCCTTTCCGCCGTTCTCGGGACGCTTAATATCGGCAAATTCTCCCTTTGCCATGGCGGAGAACAGCCCTTCTTCGGCGACTTTCTCCAGGAAGAAGGTTGCCTCTTCGAGGACGGTATTGGCACGGGTATTGATATAGCTGTCCGGCTCAAGACACAGCTCCTTGGAGAGGTCTTTGACGGAATTGAAGATGTATTGAGCATTCTCGATCGCCAGCGATCTGTCCGCGATATGCGGGGTGTGGATCGCCTCGGTCATCATGCCGAGGAGTTGGACTCCCTGTCCGGTGAGCTGCCCAATAAAATTGAACATCGCATCCATGAGGTGAGTCTTGAATATATTGCCGCTGGCGAACTTCGTGGGAGGCATATACTTGACCGGGGAGTTCGGGAAGAGCTCCTTGGTCAGCATCGCATGAGCCAGTTCATAGGTAAAGTTATTCTCGATCTCGGGATTGATCTCAAAGGCATGTCCCAGCCCCATCTTCTCCGGCTTGACCCCGCTGATCAGGGCAAACTGCTCGTTCAAAAGCTGGGAAGCGGTGACGGTATAAGCCTTTTCGATGGCATCGGAGGTAGTCAGATAGTTATCTTCTCCCGTCTGGATCTCTATTCCGGCGTAGGCATTGATCATGCGGGCGAAGTATTGATCCAGCAGGGTGCGTTTGGGGTTGATATCCCGAAAGAGGATACCATACATCGCATCATTGAGCATAAGGTCGAGCCGTTCGATCGCACCCATGACCGCGATCTCCGGCATACAGAGACCACTGGCATAGTTTGTCAGGCTGATATAGCGTTTCTCTTCAGCAGAAACCTCATCCAGAGCGGCGCGCATGATGCGGAAATTCTCCTGCGTGGCGTAGGTGCCTCCGAATCCGACAGTCGTCGCTCCATAGGGAACGTAGTCCAGGAGAGACTGGGCGGTGGAACGGATGACGGCGATGATGTCTGCGCCTTCGCGAGCTGCTGCGCGGGCTTGTTTGACGTCTTCATAGATATTACCGGTGGCGACGATCACGTAGATCGCCGGTTGGCGACGGGGTCCGTATTTGGCAAATTGCTCTTCCCGATGCGTCTTCTGAGCGCGAATATGGGCGAGCATAGTATCAGAAAGATCGTCCAAGATCGTATCCAGCAGATCCTGAGGGGCAGTCTCGAGACTGACGAGGTCAAGCTCTCCGGTGGAAACTTGTTGCGCCACGTCCTGCGCAGTGATACCCTTGACAGCCATGGCATTGGCGATCCAATATGCGGCACCGCGGGGGAGGGCGGACTTGGCTTTGAGATGGTCAACGATAACGTTTGGGAGGGGCTTCCCATCCTCGGTCGCGCCGTCGATACCCATCATGCGGATAACGGTGCGCTCGATCGTTGCCGAGCTGTAATCGCGAAACAACCAGTCAAAGCTTCCGGCAATGGCTCGGGCAGCTTTGCGGGCACGTTCCACGGTCTGTTGATGGAGGTGTAGCTTCAGCATAAAAACTCCGGTCTATCTTATTTTATTGATCACTATCTTGCGGCTCAGCGTCATGCTTTGTGCCAAAAACGCTGAAGCAGGTTATCTTCCCCACTTTGGAGTTGATCAGCAGAGAACTCCAGCGGGGATCTATAGCTTCCCGGGGAGAATGTTCTACGATGACGATCCCGTCGTCCTTGAGTGTCTTACCAGCGAAGATCAGGCTCAGGCATTTGTTTACCAAGCCTTTGTTATAAGGCGGATCCATGAAGATCACGTCGTAGCTCTTGGTTGCTCCGGCAAGGTATTGTTCCGCTCGACGGCGGTAGATATGGCAGTCATCGGCGCAGCGGAGCTTCTTGATGTTTTCCAGGAGGACGGATATCGCAGGGGTCGCAAACTCCACGAAGTCCACCCAGTTTGCCCCGCGGGACAGGCATTCGAGCCCGAAGGAACCAGTCCCGGCAAAGAGATCAAGGATATCCAGATCCTGATGATCCGGGTACATGGAAAAGATCACTTCACGGTTAAAATCGGTCGTCGGACGGGTGCTTTGCCCCGGAACGGTGTAGAGCTTTGCGCCACGGAACTTGCCGGTGATTATCCGCAAGGTTCGTTCCTTCAGGCGGAGGGTTTATTGCGCTTCGTCTTGGGGAAGACGAATTTGATCTCCATCTGCACCGGTTTGGGGTTGTAGCGGGGGCAGCTTATCAAGTGCACCTCTTTCCGCTGTTTACACTTACGTGTACACTTCGTGCAGATGGCATTATACTCCGGTTGAGGCTTCATCATGGTCGTCGGACTATTGATCCTTGTTCTTGTTCCTCTGCATATCCAGAAACATGCTGAGAAAGTCCGCGAAGCTGATCTGACTGAGCTTCGTATCGCGATCATAGGCGGTCAGCATCGTGGTCAGGAAGTCCTTGAGGGTATATTCTTCAACCTCTGGAAGACCCTGGATAAAGGTCTGTTGTGCATTCTGCTCTATTTCGGAGAGGATGTCCCGGATATCGTCCTGTTCCGGCTCATCAAAGCCCAGTTCGTCCATGTCCAGGTAGTATTCGCCACTGTCCGCACCTTCCGAAAGCTTCTCGACCGCACGGGCGAGATTGGTGAAGCCTTGATGATTCAATATCTTGAGATAGGCAAGCTCTTCGGGAGTAAAGAGCTTTTCAATGCGAGGGTCATAGCTGGTGCCGGGATCGTTCAGGATGCGCAGGTGCAGAGCTTCGATCTTTTCCCGCACGATCGGTGAGCTGTCGTTCTGACCGATAAGTTCATATGCGGCAAGCGCGTCGAAGAACTGATTCTGTTCTTCGAAGAGCTTGGCAAGGGTCAGAGTAGGCTGCCAGGTTCGTCCATTAAAGCTGGATTTCATCGTATCTCCCTTCATAAAGTAGTTATTCTAATTCAAACTTAGAGAAGTGGGGTTTTGTGTCAATGCAATTATAGATACAGAGCCGCGAGTGCGGAGGAATAATGCTTGACATCCGATGGATTGCTGATTATCCTGCTAATAAGATGCTTTGTCGCCGCGGAGGAAAGATCCGCGACCGACAGACTAATGAACAGGAGGATACAATGAAACGTAGCACATTGCTGCTGCTTGCCTCGCTCATGGTGACCGGCGCTCTGATGGGTTCGGACTGGATCACTATATACAACGACGACCTATCTATGGTGCGTTCCACTTTTAACCTTGAGCTTCAGGAAGGAAGACAAGAATATAACTACTCAGACATCACCTCTCGCATCGAGCCCGCTTCCGTGATCGTCACTTCGGAGAACGGACAGGTTCGCGTCGCGGAGCAGAACTATGAGTACGACCTTGCCGGGAAAGCGCAGATCATGGCAAAATACATCGACAAGGAAGTGACGGTCCTGACCAAGAACCAAGCCTCCCTTTACCGGGGGATCATGAAGTTCTATGATGGCAGTTCTTTTGGGATCATCGAGAGCGGAACGAATAAGCTGATGATCCTCAGTGAAGCGGAGGTTGAAGTCATCCAATTGGCTGAGCTTCCTTCGAACTTCTACACCAAGCCCACTTTGCACTGGAGCTTGATCGCTCCTAAAGCCGACAAATATCCGACCATGATGACCTACCTCACGGGTGGCTTTAGCTGGAACGTTGCCTACAACGCGGTCTGGGACGAGAAGACCCTCGCCCTGAACTCTTGGGTCACGATCCAGAACTACAGTGGTAAGGCTTTCGATGATGTCACGTTGAAGCTTATCGCCGGGGAAGTCAACAAGGTTCGCGACTATTACTACGGCGAGACAGAAAGCATGGCGGGTGCCGGGATGATGATGGACAAGGTCAGCGCTGCGCCGAGTTTTGAAGAAAAGGCGTTCCATGACTTCCATATGTACACTCTCGACCAGAAGGTCTCTTTTGCCGACAAACAGACTAAGCAACTGGAGCTCTATCCTCTTCAGAACGTAAATGCTAAAGCTGTCTATGAGTATCAGACCTATGGCACCGGTATCAGCAGTTTGATCCGCTTCAAGAATACGGAAGCGAACGGTCTTGGCAAGCCTCTTCCCAAGGGTAACTTCAAGATCTACAAAAAGGATACCGATGGTAACCTGGAGTTCATCGGCGAAGACAGGATCGACCATACTTCGAAGAATGAGGAGATCACCCTCACTACCGGGAAAGCATTTGACCTCGTGGGAAGTACGATCGTCAAGGAATCCCGGACGATCTCCAATCGCGTCAGCGAACGGACGATCCAGGTCACCCTGCGCAATAACTCTGCGCTAAAGAAGACCATCAACGTCATCCATTACCTCAATTCCAACACCAGGATCCTCAGCGCATCGGCAAAGTATGACCTCGATGAGAACCTCAAAGCGACCTTCCCGATCCAGATCGATCCCGACAAGGAAGTGGTCTTTACCATCAACGAACGCACCGAATATTAATAACTTTCACGCGGTTTGCAGGAGCTTGCCCTTCCTCTGGGAAGCTCCTGTGAACCCGGGAGCGACTTATGCATGATACGATCTTTACCAATCTAAAAGGTATCCGCCGCGAAATGCTGAAGATCCTTGGGGAAGTGTCCTCGCTCGCGAATGGTTCACTTGCCCTTGAGGATGCCCTGGATGACTACTGGCATCCCAAATGTGATGTCTATCAAACCTCCGACGAGTGGGTGATAGTCGTGGAGCTCGCCGGAGTCGAGAAGGACGAGATCAGCATCTCCCTGACTCAGGATTATCTCCGCATCAGCGGGAACCGGAGCTTTGCCTCCTGTGGCGATACCATGTGCTATTACAACATGGAGATCGAGACAGGGCGCTTTGACCGGCGGATCTATTTTCCCGATCTCAAGATCGATAAGGAAAACCCCAAGGTCAGCTACGTGAATGGTATCTTACGGATCGCCTTTGCCCTCAGCCCAACGATCGAACGCTTGATCCCTATAGAGTGACCCGATCACAAAACTATCAAAAAGGGAGCTTTTACATGATGTAAAGGCTCCCTTTTTGATAGGTACTTTAAAGAGAATACTACCAGGATATGCTTCCGCCTCCCTCAAGCTCCTCTTTGAGGATCGGCTCCTCCAGCTTCTGCATGATATTCATCTCAAAGGTAATATCTCCAAACTTCGGTGGACTCCACCAGGGTATGTACATATCCTCGGTGAGCTTGGGCAGGTTTTCGCAGACATCGTTGACGATCGTATTTAGCGATGACGCGCCTGAACTCAGCAGAGTGACTATGGCACTCGTAAAAGGGCTGAATGAAGCTGTGTCATCTCTGATGACCCTGTCCGGGCCTGTAGAGGTTGTGATCAGCTGATGCTCACCTGAAGGACCTTCCCAGACGAAGCTGAGGTTCAGGCTTCCGCCGTCCTTGAGCGGCCAGGTCCGGCTGGCATCGAGGATAACCGCTGATTGTCCGGCTTTGCTGAGCTTTTCCAGGACTTGATTCAGGTGGATTGAGACAGAAGGATAGCTGTAGAAGTCTGTGACTTCCGGATTCGCATCGACGGGCATCAGATAGTTGTTGGAACCGGAGCCGTGCGCGCCGTGCCCACTGTAGTAGAATATTGCGACGTCCTCTGAGCTGAGACTTGCGGTGAAGGAATCGATCACCGTGGTCATCCGGGATAGGCTGAGGTTCACCCCATATGTGACGCTGTATCCTTTGTCGGCAAGAGCGTCCCGCATAGCGTTTGCATTGTTCAACGGTGAGGGCAGAACGACCTCGCCGTATTCACTGTTGCCGATCACCAGAGCCTTGTTTTCGGCAAAGAGACCTGCGAGCAGGATGAGCATAAAGCTCAGTAATAAGTATCTTTTCATCGTCACCTCCAGCATGGTTCGATGTTCACACAAACAATGGTGTGCAGTTATAATGTGTCAACTAAAATATCTACAGACAGTCAGAAAGCCTCTTTCCCCGAGTTCATCGGTCAGGATTGGAGAGCTGGGCCCTGGAGGATGCCGAGGATCCGCTCTTTGTATTCCTCAAAGGCTATCCTGCCTGCCGGAGTCAGCTTGATCAGCGTTCGCGGCATTCGAGCCCGGAACTCCTTGCGGGATTCGACGTATCCGCTGGCTTCCAGCTTCTGCAGATGCACGGAGAGGTTTCCTCTGGTCAAGCCTGTTTGATGCAGGAGGAAGGTAAAATCCGCCTCATCGACGACGTAGAGATAGAGGATGATATGTAGCCGTGCGGGTTCGTGAATGATCCTGTCCAGATCTTCGGTCAGCGGGACTATGTCTTTTGGTTTATTCATCTTTGATCACCGGATACTTCTTTACAAAGCGATAAAGGCGGATGATCCCGACAGCCAGATTGAAGAGACCAAATCCATACACTACATAGATCAGATTGTCTTTGCTCATTCGCCCCATGATTACGAGTGCCAGGAGCGCGATCACGAAGGCGAATTCCCAGATCGAGTCGATATTCCTTTCCCGGATATAGCGGACTACTGCGATGCTTGCCATCGCCAGACCGATGAGGATGACCGCAATAGTCCGGACGAGCATTGACTGCTGTGGGGAGGTGGGCTTATGCCCAAAGACCACAAAACCGATGATCAATAGAGCGATGATCAAGGCGACAAGAATGGAAGTGATCTGTCTCAGTTTCGAGGGTTCGCGAAGCTTGGCATAGCCTATTCTCGGATAGGTGATCCGTTTGCGCATTGCCTCAATGATCATCGGTATAATGCCGATAAAGGCGACCATTATCGGTGAGTTCCTAACCGCTAACTGTCCCATGGCGATGATCAGGAAGACCCCAATAGCGATCTGGGGTATCCCGTCCCGGTGCTTGTGTGTGGTCTCGATGTCCTTTCGCACTTCATTGAGCAGATCTTTTGGCATTTTCGTCTCCTTGCAGACATGTTTGTATTACAAACTAATCGGCATGGCAGACATGTCAAGCGTTTTCTCAGTGAACCCCGTTCCGGAAGCGTAGTGAAGATAATGATTGACAAGCTGATGCGGGGTCGATTTTATATGAATCAGGTTTCAAATACTTATCTGAGACCGTGTTTATTCTTAAGAGGTGAATATGAGACATTTGTTTCCCTTACTGATCCTTCTTGTTCTGACGACGGGTCTATGCGCCTATCAGAATTCCTACCCCGGCTTGACGACTCCCACGGAGCTATTTTCCAAAGAGGGAGAGTTTAGCCTTGCTCACCGCTTCTATGGCGATATCGACAAGGATTTTGTCGATACTTTTTTGGGGATGAATGCCGGTGCGAACGTTGGCGTCGGATTTCGCTACAATGTAGGCTATAATTGCGAGGTTAAAGCCGGATACACCAGAGCGATCAAGCAGTATGATATCGGCGCTTCCTACCGTCCGACTCCGGCAGACTTCCCTGTTCAGGCGCAGCTCGATGTCCAGCTCTTTTCTTTTAAACAGCAAGGTCTCGAGGACAGAAAGGTCAATCTGCTCTATCTTGCATCGGCGCAGACACCTCTCTACCTCGGTCATCTGTCCTTTGCAGTGAATGCCGGCTTTGACGGCTATTACGAGCGTTTGGTCACCGGTTGCGGGATGCAAGTGAAGCTGACCGACAAGCTGACCCTGCTGGGAGAATACTATCCCGTATTGGACAGGAACAGCGCTGCTGATGTGGTTCAGCAATACATCGGCAAGTATGATGCCTATTCGGTAGCCTTGAAGATGGACACTTATGGTCATCACTTTATCTTTAGCGTGGGCAATGGCAGTGGGATGAACTCCCGCATCCAGTCTCTGGGAACGGATAGCGGTACCCTGCACCTGGGCTTTAATATCCAGCGCAGGCTTGGGGTATAGGAGGTGATGATGAGATACCTACTTCTGCTCATGGCTTTGCTGATGCTTTTGACCGCTTGTGACACCGTCTGGGATGAGCCTTTTGTCCCCGATACCGACATTCCGGATCAGGAAGGGTTTTACCAGGTGCAAAGCGGTAATTTCCTGCTCAAATACAAAGCAGGCACGAATAACGACTTGATCTGCCGCTTGAGCGGGAATACGACCGGATGGGTGGCGATCGGATTGGATCCTTCTTCGCAGATGCGCGATGCCAATTTTATCATCGGTTATGTCTCAGGAAACACCGGCTACATCCGGGACGACTTTGGGGTGGACAATACCAGCCATGAAGCCGATACCGCGATCGGGGGGACCAGTGATGTGACCCTTATCTCCTCCTCTGAGACCTTGGGGACGACTACCCTGGAATTCAGCATCCCCTTGAACTCAGGAGATACCAAGGACAAAGTCCTGAGCGTGGGATCGACCTACAATGTGATCTTTGCCACCGGAAGCGACGACGATTATGATTCGTATCACACCGGTATCGCTTCCGGAAGCATCAAGATCAGATAATTACTATCGAAGAAGCGTCATTCGCTTTGAGGCACTGTGCCCGGAGTACTCTATCCTTACCAGATAGATGCCCGAAGGGCACTGCGAGCCCTTGCTGTCTTTGCCGTTCCAGATGTATTCTCCCCCGGCTTTGCTCATCGCATCGAGCTTGGTCTCCAGGACTTTCTGCCCGCGTTGGTTGTAGATGACCATACCGGCATCGGCATTCTTGGGCAGTGTATAGCGGATGCTCGTTCCGGTGTGGAAAGGATTGGGATAGTTCCCGGTGATGGTGGGGATCACCGGACCGGCGAGGGGATCAACTGTATCGACCGGCGCTGTGATGCTGATATTGGCAAATCCTGCGCCGCTGTGCATCCCGGTGTAGTTATCCGCCCCGTTTGCCCCTCTGGCAAGGATGATCGGATAGCTCTGCCCGATCGCCATGGCTCGGTCATACTGGTCTCCTGAGCTCAGCGGGATGTTAAACACCAAAGATGTGACACCTCCGGTCTCTGATCCGGATACCAGGGTGACGTTGCTGACTCCGCCCAGGGAAGTGTCCGAGACGTGAACCGTGGAGGTCGTACCCCAATCATCCCGGATCTGGGGTGTTCCGCCGGATACATAACCGATAAGGATATTGCCATTGCGCATGACGTCCGTGGGATTGAATCCAACAGCGATCCAACCGGTGGTTGTTCCGCTCAGGTCGCATTCCAGATTTGTCCCCGGGGCGTTGACCCGATACTTGAGGGTGACCCCGGAAGCACTCACGGTCTGCCAGGGTGATTGTCCGTATAATGAGATCCCTACTACCATCAGAAGCAAGAAAGTGATCATATAAGTTTTCATTGTTCGTCTCCTATATTCTACTATAATCATAGGATATAGACTAAGCGTATAGAAGCAAATACTTTTTTTGTTATTTTTTGCTCTTCCTCCTGGGAGTACGGGCAAAAAAACACGTTGACAAATATCGCCCGGTTCACAGCCTTTTTCCAGAGGCAAATCGAAAGCTAAAACTTCAGAGGTCACCCGTATGAAAAACCCTATGCAAAACCTGCTGACGGTCCCGGAGCAAAAAGCCATGCTCTATGTGCTGACCATCATGATCCTGGGATATGGACTGCAGCTTTTTGGTTGGACACCAAAGTCCGTAGCCAAGGATGATGATACGGTCAAAAAGCTCGAGTCTAAGGTTGACAAGGACGTAGTTCCGATCATAGATATCCGTACAGCCTCCAAGGAAGAGCTCTGTCTGCTTCCCGGGATCGGGGAAAAACGCGCCGACGACATTATCGCCTTTCGTCAGAAACAGGGCTTCAGCTCCGTCAATCAGATCATGCTCGTCAAAGGTATAGGCAAGGCTACCTACGAAAAGATGAAGCCCAGCCTGCTGATCTTTGGTGATGACAGCCCCCTGGAGAAGAAGGCGGGTTCATCCGGCTCCAAGACCAAGCGAGCCACGGGGGATAAGGATGTTCCCAAAGATGAGCTGACAGCTCCGGTCGATCTGAACAAAGCCTCACTTGCCGAGATCTGTACGCTGAGCGGGATCGGCGAAGTCAAAGGCAAGGCGATCATCGCCTACCGGGAAGCGAACGGTGGCTTCAAGTCCATAGATGAGATCACCAAGGTCAAAGGCATCGGGGAAAAGACCTTTGCCAAGATCAAAGACAGGTTGAGGATCTGAGGTACATTTCCTTATTAACACAGAGACACAGAGACGCAGAGATACAGAGACTCAGAGACATAGAGATCAATAGAGATTGAGACTCAGAAAGAGGGTGATCTTTGAGTTTGAGGAGTAGGCAGGCGGATCCTGTTTCGGTTGACAGTTTCTGCTCGATCGAGAAACTGGGGCTATGAAGAAACTAACCTTTTTGATCCTCATACTTGCGACCTGCGCCTTGTTTGCGGGGGAACCCGGATATTTCCCCGCGTATCTGCTTTCCTATCCTCAGACGGGGATAGAGACCCTGTCGGCTCCGCTTACATGGGAAAGTGCCGATTGGCTATCTCTTGCCGGTGTGGCGGGAGTTCTGGCTACGGCTTATCTCGTCGATGAACAGGTCAAGAGCATCGTCACGGACGATCAGAATGAGGTGACGGATCTTCTCGCCGGTGCGGGCAACCAACTGGGGGAAAGCTACGTATTGCTCCCCGCGATCGGGACGACACTTGCTGGGGGACTGCTTCTGGATTCACCCAAGACGGTGGATACAGCCCTTCTGAGCCTGAAAAGCCTGATCCTGGCGACCGGCACCACGACTGTGCTGAAGTATGCTACCCAGCGCCGCAGACCCGATGAAGATGCCGGAAATGGCTTTTGGAATGGCAAGGGTTTTAGCCGGGACAGAGACTCCTTTCCTTCCGGACACTCCACGGCAGTGTGGTCGGTTGCGACGGTGATCGCTACTCAGTATAGCGAAGAGGGCTGGGTTCCACCGCTTGCCTACGGGCTGGCGACGCTTACCTGTTATGGCAGATTGCATGCTGATCGTCACTGGCTCAGCGATGTGATCGCCGGAGCTTTGATCGGCTATACGAGCGGTAAGATGACCACGAGTACGACTCCCCGATTTCAGCTCTATCACGATCCCGGACGAAGCCTGATCGGGATGCAATACCACTTCTAAGCCTGGCTCACCGGGCTGACTTTGAGTTCCCGGTTCAAGCGCATCCCATGTTCATTTTCCATAGCCAAAAAAATGGCTTGACACTCCCGGCTGATAATTGCTGTATGAACCCCAATGAGAAAGGTGATAAGACCATGAAGATCTGCATTATATCCAGTTCGCACCTGTCGAACGATATCCGCTTGTTTTACAAGATAGCGACGAGCCTCGCCAAGCTGGCAGAGGTGCATGTAATAACCACAACCGGGATCTCCGGTTCCGGCTCCAATCCTTATCAAGAGACGGTCAACAGCGAGACCCGCTGGAGCACTCTCTTTATGCTCTATTCCGCCGCAGCCAAGCATCGCCCCGATATCGTGATCTGCGTCGAACCCCTTACTATGCTGGTCGGGATGTTCCTCAAGCTGCGTTTTCGCACCCGGATCGTCTTTGATGTACACGAGTTTTTCCCGGATGCCTTTGCGGAGCGTTTCAATCCGCTCTTGCGCTTTCCCGCCAAGCTTTTCTACCTGATGATCGAGAAGTGGCTGGAGCGCAAAGCCGATCTGACCATCAGCGTCAGCCGGGAGATCCTGCGTGAGTTGGTTCCGGCCTCGCGTCTGGACAAGGCACTTTACCTGCCAAATTACCCGGTCAAGAACGTCTGGGATCTCTCCTGCGAAGTTCCCGGCGGGCTCTCCGACATCTGCGAGATGAACTTTGACCTGATCTACATCGGTGGTCTGACCGAGGATCGCGGGATCTTCAAGCTCCTCAAGGTCGTCAGCCTGATCAAGACCGAAGTTCCCAATCTCCGCGTTCTCATCGTCGGGAAGTTCTTCACTCCCGAGACTGAGAAGCGCTTCAACTCCTCTGTGAACAATTTCAATCTGAACAAGCATATCTACACCCACGACTGGATCCCCGCCGAGAAGATCGGTCTCTTGCTCAAGCGCAGCCGTTTTGGTCTCTGGCTCTGTAATCCGGAGAACAAGCGTATGAGCCTCGCGCTTCCCCTGAAGGTCATGGAATATCTCGCCGCCGGTTTGCCGGTCATCACCGTCAAGACCCCTCTGATGACTGCTCTGATCGAGAAGAATGGTCTTGGCACCTGTTCCCGCTACCAATGCCGGGCTATCGCCGAGGATGCTCTCAAGCTCCTGAAGATGAGTCCGGAGGAATACACTGCGATGAGCGAACGCTGCTCTGCCATGGCTGAAAGCCGGTTCAACTGGGAGGCGATCGAGCCGGATCTCCTCAAGGCGGTCACGGCTATGATGGAGACCAAGTAGCGGATGCGCATCCTCTACCTCAGCTATTTTTACCCTCCCCTGGGCGGACCTGCCGCCTTGCGTTCCGGTAAGACGGTCAAATATCTCTCCCGCCTCGGTTGGGAAGTCGATGTGCTCACGGTGCGGGACGTCGAATACGCTTACTTTGACGCAAGTCTCGATTCTCATGCGCGTGAGGTCATCCGCGTCCGTTCCCTGGATCTGATGAGCCTGCTCAAGCTCCTGCGTCGGGGTAAGCCCGGCAGCGGAAGAGCGATCTACACCGGAACTCCGGAACGCATCAAGCGGATCATCCGCGGTCTGCATCCCATAGACGACAAGATCGGCTGGCTTCCCTTTCTGCTCCGCGCCGGGAGGAAAAAGCTCTCCACCCAGACCTATGACCTGATCTATGTCACCTGCGGGCCTTTTTCCGCAGCGATCGGAGCCTATTTGCTCTCCCGAGAGTTTCATGTCCCCTTCGTCTATGAAGCGCGGGATTATTGGACCCTGCTCTCGGATTACCCGCTTCAAAGCCTCTCCTATCGCCTTTCCCGATATTGGGAGCGGAAGATCCTGAATGCTGCCGCCCTGATCGTCAATGCGACCGCCGGGATCACAGAGGATACCATCCACAGTTTCGGAGAAGCTCTGCGTCCTAAAAGCATCACGATCTACAACGGCTGGGACGAGGAGGACTTTACCGGTCTGGAACCCTTATCACCCCAGGGCTTTACCTTTGCCTATTTCGGCAATATCTATGCCCGTCGCAGCCTCCGATCCTTCTATCTGGCGCTGGGAATACTGCGCGACAGCGGAAAGCTCCCGCAGGATACGCGGGTCGATCTCTATGGCACCTTTCCCCGGGAAGTGGCGGAAGAGATCCGGGATTGCCCCGTGGCAGACCTGATCCGGGTCATCCCCCAAGTTCCGCATCGTGAAGCTCTTCAGGCTATGCTTAGCTCCTCCGTCCTGCTCCTGGTGATCAATAGCAGCAGCCCACGCGGAACCCTGACCTCCAAAGTCTTTGAATATCTCCGCTGCAAACGTCCGATCCTGGCGATGGTCCCGGCTAAGAACGAAGCTGCGGAACTCCTGCGTCAATGCGGTCAGGATCATATCTGTGCCATGGAATCGCCGGAAAGCATCATGCGGGAGATCTCGAGGTTGATAGATGAACGCGCTGCCGCAGAAGGCTACACTATCCCCACGCAGTTCACCAGAGAAAACCAGGTGGCTGTTCTGGCGGAGAAACTGAGCGAATTGCTGCCCCTCGGGGAAGCTTAGCCGAGGAAGTAGCCCAGAACTCCCGCGCCCAGCATCATCAGCACCGGATTTACCTTGTAGCGCCAGCTAACGATAAACGCCAGTAGGAATACCAGCACCGAAAACACATCCACAAATGCTCCGCGCCCGATGAGGATGCCTGCTGCGGCGACCAATCCGATGGTCAGGATCCGCAGATTGCGAAAGATACCCTTGAACCAGGGCTTACCGCTCAGCTTCATATAGGTCACCGTCAAGAGAAGCATTATCAGCACGGAAGGCAGGATCACCCCAAAGGTGCAGAGCACCGAACCCAGGATCCCCCCTTGTTTATAGCCCACGAAGGTCGCGGCATTGATGGCGATCGGACCGGGAGTCATCTGCGAGATCGCGACGATATCCTGAAACTCGCTCTGACTCAGCCAATGATGCCGTAAGACGACTTCCTGCTGGATCAGCGCCAGGATCGCGTATCCCCCGCCAAAGCCGAAGACGCTGATCTTCATGAAGGTGAGGAGCATCTCAAGATACAGCATAGGCTATCTCGGAGGTGTATGAAAAGCTACTTGAGCGGGTCACGAAAAGCGCATAATGACGGGTACAGCGTCTCATTGCGGATCCCGCCTCTTGACCGGGAAATAGCTGCTTAGGATGGAATAGACCACTGCCAGAAGGATCAGGTAGATCGGGGAGAAATTGACCAGACCGACCAGGATCGCGGCAAGGATCGGAACCCAGACGTTACGGAAATTCACGCCTCCGGCGCGAGACATCTGGATCACCGGCAGTGCGATCAAGGCGACGACTGCGGGACGCAGCGCGTGAAACACCCGTTGTGTAGCCTCCAGATCCGAGATCCTGCCAAAGAACATGGCGATCACAACGATGGTGATGAATGATGGAAGAACGGTTCCCAGCACTGCGGTGATCAAGCCCGGCACCATCCTCAGCCGTACTCCGAGATAGACGGAGATGTTTACGGCGATAGGACCCGGACAGCTTTGCGCGGTTGCAAGACCGTCCAGGAAGTCCTCGTCGGTCATCCATTTGTGCTTTTGCACCAGTTCCTTGCGGATCAGCGGGATCATCGCGTAGGCTCCCCCGAAGGTAAAAGCCCCGATCTTGAAGAAGGTGGTGAAAATGCTCAGCAGAGAGGCTTTAGGGCAATCTGACATGTTCTTGTATCAGCTTGACGAGTTCTTCCAGAAGAGCAGCTTCCGGGACTTTTTTGATGATCTCACCTTTGGCAAAGAGTAAGCCTTCGCCCTTGCCACCGGCTATGCCAAAATCTGCTTCCCTGGCTTCTCCGGGACCATTCACGGCACAGCCCATGACCGCGACGGTCAGAGCATGTTCGGAAAAAGCCGCCAGAGCGGTCTCGACTTCGCCGGCGAGGCGGATCAGGTCGATCCTGGTTCGTCCGCAGGTGGGACAGGAAATGATATTCAAGCCCTGTCTCAGTCCCAGCGCCTTGAGGATCTCTTTGGCAGCGCGGATCTCTTCTCGGGGGTCAGCCGTCAAGGATACGCGGATAGTGTCGCCGATCCCCTCGGCGAGCAGGATCCCAAGCCCGATCGCACTCTTGATGCTTCCTGGGAGGAGGGTTCCAGCCTCGGTCACCCCCAGATGCAGCGGGTAGTCACAGGCTTGGCTGAGTTCGCGGTAGCTATCCAGCATCAGTCCCAGTTGAGAAGCTTTGACCGAGATCTTGATGTCGGAGAAGTTCAGTTCCTCCAGGATGCGAACGTGCCGCAGCGCGGCTTCGACCATGCTCCGGGAGCTGACTCCATGGCTGCGCAGTAGGTCGGCAGGGAGAGAGCCGCTATTTACCCCGATGCGGATCGGGATGCCTCTGTCCTTGGCTGCGTGCACGACTCTCTCGACTCCCTCGCGGCTCCCGATATTCCCGGGGTTGATCCGCAAGGCGTCGATCCCGGCGTCTATCGCTGCCAGGGCAAGTTGATGGTCAAAGTGTATATCTGCGATCAGGGGAAGGGAGGAACCACGCTTCAGCTCCCGGATCGCTTGCGCGTCTTCCAAGTCCATCACGCTGAAGCGAATGAGCTGGCATCCGGCTTCCGCCAAAACGGCTATCTGCTGCTCCGCGGCAGGGATATCCGAAGTCTTGACGTTTAGCATGGACTGGATGCTGATGGGCGCATTACCCCCGATCGGGACGTTCCCGATCTTTATCTGACGAGTGAGTTTTCGTTTGATTTCCATAGTGTGACAAGCCCAGCGTCAAGGGCATATTCTGTCAATTTCTTTGTCTTTGCTCACCCCTTTACCGCAGGTAGTCTGCTTGTATTCATCTTGTACTCATCTTGTACTCAACTTGAATGAAGTTCAAGAAAACTACATGGAGACTTAGAGGGGAGTGAGAGTTTTGAAACACAGAGACACAGAGACGCAGAGACACAGAGATAGGGAGAGATATAAGAGTTTTTTTTAAAACAGAGTAAAGAAGTTAAAGAGATTGGGTTAGTGACCAATTCGTAGTGTAGCATGCCAATGCTACAACATAACCCAGCCCCGGCTCGTCCTCCATTAACTTGTTAACCTTTTAACCTACTAACCGCGAAGCGTAGCATGCCAATGCTACAACATAACCCAGCCCCGGCTCGATCTCCATTAACCTACTAACCGATTAACCTATTAACCGCGAAGCCAGCCCCGCCCAGTCCTCCCCTAACCTACTAACCCATTAACCCGTTAACCCAAAAAAGAAGAGCCGGAGATCACTCTCCGGCTCTTTCCACCTCAAGGGGTATTATTTGCAGGAAAAATCCACGTTGCCGATGGTCATATAGGGGACGATCGAGGAACCGTCGTTATAGACCTCGCGGGAGATCCCTTTGATAGCATTGAACATATCAACGAGGTTTGCGCTCATCATGGTCTCGCTGATAGGGTATTGGATCTTTCCGTCTTTGATATAGTAGCTGTTCTTGAGCACGGCGGAGAGGTCGCCAAAGGCATTGGGACTGCCAAAGGAGGCTCTCATGCAGAGCACGCCTTCGCCGATATTGGCGATCATGTCCTTGAGGGACAGGTCTCCGGCTTCGACGATGAAAGTGCTCATATTGCCGATGGTGCGTTGTTTGCCGGTCTTGTTCGCGGCATAGATCCCGATGGGGTAATGGATCAGAACGCCGTTTTCGATGACGGGAGCATCCACGGCATAGAAGTCATCGGACGTGAAGGGTTCCTTGTAGGCAAGCCGGGGATCCAGGGGTTTGTTGAACACACTGAGTTTTTCATCCAAGATCCGCTGTCCGAGGTGATCGGGGAAACGGCTGCTATTGGTGATCAGCCCACCATCGCCAAATTGCTGGCGGATGAGGGTCGAGAGCAGACCTTCGCAGACCGTCGGAGCCAGGACGACATCCCCGGTGAAGTTCGCCGGGATGGGCTTGGTCTCCGTCTGTTCGGTGATCTGGCGGATCAGTTCCCTTGTATCGTTGATCTCCATCAGAGGTTTGTCCAGATCGGCGAGGTTATAGCCGGTATAGTTGAACGAGGACATCTTGGATCCGATCTTTGCGGTGAACATGGTGTTAAACTGATAGACGCCGAGCGTCCGCTCAAAGTCCACGCCGTTGCTGTTCATGCTGAGCATGCTGATCTTGTGATAGGTCAGAGTGGCATCATAGCCGACGCAGGCGAAGTCCCTTTTCATGGTCTCGGAAAACTCCGTGAGGCGGGCAACGATCTTGTCCGTCTCCATCGTCTGAGGTCCATCGGTGAAGACGCAAGGTTCTTGCGCCGGGGAGATATCGAAAGCGGGATCGGCATTGGAGGACTCGACGGCGGTCATCACTTCGGCAATGGCGCTGTCCAGAGAGGCTTCGTCGAGCTGATTGAGCTGGGTGCGCGCCTGTTTGTTATCCTTGATGATCGCGATGCTGAGACCTTGTTTCTCGACGGAACGCAGGAGGTTCAGCTCTTTATAGACAAGGTTGAACTCCTCATCGGAGATCGTCCAGGCGGAGAGAGAGATCTTTTCTGCGCCACGGTCTTTGAGCTTGGTCATGACGCTTTTCAGGATGTCTTTGCGGTTCATGCTTTACCTCCCATATTGACCTTGCACTTGAGAGCCGGTCCGCCCATTCCGACGGGGATCATCTGCTTTTTGCCGCACATTCCGGCAGCAGTCCAGTTCATCTCGTCCGAGATCATGGTCACGGTCTTGAGCAGGTCAAAGGCTACGCCGGAGATGGTCGTTTCCTTGATCGCCTTGCCGATCTTGCCATTCTTGACTTCGTAGCCCATGGCGATCCCGAACATGAACTCGCTGGTCGCGTCTGCCTGACCGTTTGAGGAAGAAACGAGGTAATAGCCGTTCTCGATCGAGGCGATCATGTCCTTGAGCTTGTCCTTTCCAGGGACGATCATGGTATTGCGCATGCGGATCAGAGGTTCGTCGCTGTAGGCATAGGCACGGGCATTACCGGTCAGGGACTGACCCAGCATCGCCGCGCTTTCTTTGTTGTGCATATAGTTCCTGAGATAGCCGTCCTTGATGATGACGCAGTCTTCGGCAAGGGTTCCTTCATCGTCGATGAAGACGGGAACCGGGCAGATCTGGTCATCCCAGGTATTGGCGATGTCGATCAGAGTGACGATATCGCTGGCGACAGGCTTGTTCAGATACTCACCGGCGATGGAGCCGTTGATGACGAAGTCTGCCTCGGTCGTATGCCCGATGGCTTCGTGGGAGAGGATCCCGGCGAGCTTGGCATCCAGGACGCATTCGAAGGTCCCGCCCTTGGCATAGACGGCATCCTTCTTGTCGCAGAGTTCCTTGTACAGGCGATCCACCTCGGGATAGAAATCGGCGGGATCGTCGAAATTGTCCTCGAACTGACCAAAGCCACCGAAGACGTCATAATGCGAAAGCGGTTCTCCATTATGGTTGAGCATCAGAACGACGACCAGGATCGATCTGGGAGTCATGGTGTGCATGTCTCCCCCATCCGTAGTGACGATGTGCTTTTCCATCTCATCCATGGACAGGGCGACCTGGCGGGTGCTGAGATCAGGATATTTCGCGGCGATATAGGCATCGAGAGTGCTGAGGAATTCGATCTTTTCCGCGGTGCTTTTCTTTGGTTTGAGGCTAAAGAAGAGGTATTCTCCTTTGGCGGGATTGGCGGGAAGGACGATCTTGCCTTTCCCAGCTTTGGAAGCGAGAAGTTCTGCATTATAAATGGCTTTCTTGACCACCTTTTCCATGCCCGGGAGGCTCATGTCTGCCGAGCTTGCCAGTCCCCAGACCCCATCCACGTAGGTGCGGGACATGATCCCGCCGTTTGAGGATTTGTTGTTGGAGACCAGAGTGCCGTTCAAGAAAGCGAGGTTCTGGGCGCGGTTTTCCTGTTGCTTCAGCTCATAGTAAGCTGCGCCCGGACGAAGGATCTGAGAGAGCTTGATCTTGTCCATTTAGACTCCTTTGTAAGTCCACATTCTATTTCGATCATGCCGGAAAAGTGTCTGTCCGGAGCCGGCAACGGAAAAACAAAGGCAGACCCGAAGGTCTGCCTGTTTATAGTATTAGTCTAAACCGGGATAAAGCGGGAACTTGGCGGTCAAGTCCCGAACTTCCGCCTTCATCTTGCCGAGGTATTCCTCATCATCATGATGATCGCGAACGCGCTTGATCAGGTCGGCTATCTTCTTCATCTCGGGCTTGCCCATGCCACGGGTCGTCACTGAGGGAGTTCCGAGACGGATACCGGAAGCCACGAAAGGACTGCGGGTGTCGAAGGGAACGGTGTTCTTATTCGCGGTGATCCCGGCGAGATCGAGGGCTTCTTCCATCTTCTTGCCGCTGGGTCCGCCCTCATCCTCTGTGCCAAGGTTGAGGAGCATCAGGTGCGTATCAGTTCCACCCGAGACGAGCTGGAAGCCGTTGCCAATCAGCTCTGAGGCAAGCGCAGAGGCATTGTCGATCACGTTCTGCTGGTAGGCTTTGAATTCGGGCTGGAGGGCTTCTTGGAAAGCAACTGCTTTGGCGGCGATGACGTGCATCAAAGGACCGCCCTGAATACCGGGGAAGACCTTGGCATCGACGTCTTTGGCATATTGGTCTTTGCAGAGGATCAATCCGCTGCGGGGTCCACGCAGGGTCTTGTGCGTAGTCGTGGTCACGACGTCTGCATAGGGAACCGGGTTCATATGCAATCCGGCAGCAACCAGACCGGCAATATGCGCCATATCCACCATGAACTTTGCCCCGACTTTGTCGGCGATCTCACGGAAAATGGCGAAGTCGATCTTGCGGGGATAAGCCGAGGCACCGGTCAGGATCATCTGGGGTTTGTGCTCTTCTGCGAGACGCATTATCTCTTCATAGTCAAACTGTTCAGTATCTTTGGCTACGTTGTAGTGGATGATGTTATAGAGCTGTCCGGAGAAGGAAAGAGGATGACCATGAGTCAGATGTCCCCCGTGCGAAAGCTCGAGAGATAGGACTGTATCGCCCGGCTTGACGAGGGTGAAATAGGCAGCCATGTTTGCCTGTGAACCGGCATGGGGCTGGACATTCGCATGCTCTGCGCCAAAGAGTTTCTTCGCTCTTTCGATGGCGAGCTTCTCCACTTCGTCGATGTATTCGCAACCGCCATAGTATCTGCCATAGAGGTTGTAGTTTATCTGTCCGGTCTTTTTGCTCCAGCGGTAAGGATAGCCTTCCGCGTATTTATTGGTCAGAGTAGAGCCTTGGGCTTCAAGCACCGCCCGGGAAGTAAAGTTCTCGGAGGCGATGAGCTCGAGGTTTTCACGCTGACGGACCAGTTCAGCATGCATTGCGGCATAGAGTTCGGGGTCAAAGGCTTTGATGTGTTCCATCACTGTGCTCCTTCTATCTTTTTTATCTTATCTATACGGGTCTGGTGACGCTCCCCCTCGAAAGGAGTGGAGAGCCAAGCTTTGCATATCTCAAGGGCGTAATGGAAGGCTGTGAAACGCGCTCCCAGAACGAGGATATTGGCATTATTGTGCATGCGGGAGAGCTTTGCGACATCGGTCGTTCCGCACAAGGCAGCCCGGATCCCACTCACTTTGTTCGCAGTGATGCTCATCCCGATTCCGCTCCCGCAGATGAGGATCCCGAGGTCGCAAGAGCCATCGGCAACAGCTTTGGCAGCAGGGAAACCGGAGTCTGGATAGTCCATCGAAGCTTCGCTGTTCGTTCCGAAGTCCACGAAAGTGTGCTCCGGCAGAGCCTTCTTTAGCTCTTCCTTGAGGGTAAATCCGGCGTGATCTGAGGCTATGGCAAGCTTCATGATTCCTCCGCCATCAGGCAGGATAAGGCGATGCAGTAGTATTTGGAAGCAGCGCTCTCGGAGCGGGACATGACTACGACGGGCTTCGTCGTGCCTTGGATCAGTCCGGCGAGCTCACCGCCCGCAAAGAGCATCAGCCCCTTGTAAAAGCTGTTCGCAGCTTCGATATTGGGGAAGATCAGGACGTCCGCATCCCCGCCGATCGGGGTATCCACACCCTTTATCTCGAGGGAAGCAGGGTCACAGGCAAGAAACACGTCCAGCGGGCCATCGACGGTGCAGTTCTTGATCTGACCTCTGTCCGCCATCTTGGAGAGCAGGCAGTAGTCCAGCGAGGCGGGAAACGCCTCGGATGGCTTCTCCGTCGCGGTGATCAGGGCAACCTTGGGACGCTCGATGCCAAACTTGCGCGCCATGTTCACGGAGTAGTTTATCATTGCTGTCTTCTGGTCGAAGTCCGGGAAAGGCAGGACGGCGGTGTCGGAGATGAACAGCAGTTTGTGGTATTTGGGTAGCTCCAAGGCGCAGACGTAGCTCATCACGGCTTTGGGCGGGAGCAAGCCTTGTTCCTTGTTCAGGACAGCTTTGAGGAACTTATCGGTGCCGATCAGTCCCTTCATCAGGACGTCCGCTTCGCCACTGCGCACCATGCGCACTGCTTCACGGGTCGCGGCTACTTCATCCTCGATGTCGATCAGGGTGCTCTGCCCCAGATCTAAGCCTTCAGCAGCGCAGAGAGAGCGAATACGCTCGACGGAACCAAGCAGGATCGGCAGAACAAAGCCCTCTTGCTCGGCTCGCAGGATCGCTCCGAGGGTGTTTGAATCCTCCGCGACAGCGACCGCTATCCGAGTCTTTGTTCCCTTTGCCTTGACGTGATCCGCAAGTTCAGAGAGTCTCGTGATACTCATGCTTCATCCTCAGGCGAGCATCGCCGCGAGAGCGATCGAGTAAAGCTTGGTCTTTTCACTGTCGCCTCTGGAGGAGAGGACAGCCGGGACTCTCGCACCCATGACGAGGGCGCAGAGTTCCGCTCCGCAGAGCTTGGTCATGGTCTTGTAAAACACGTTACCTGCTTCTATCGCAGGGAAGAGGATGCAGTCCGCGTCACCGCAGACTTCGTTCTGCACGCCTTTGATCTCGGCGCTTTCTTTATCGATCAGGAGGTCCATACCCAGGGGTCCTTCGACGATCGCGCCTTTGATCTGCCCGCGCTGTGCCATCTTGGCGAGGATCGCGGATTCGGAGCAGGACGGAATCTTCGGCAAGACCTGCTCAGAAACGGCAAGCAAGCCGACCTTTGGTTTCTCGATACCGAGGAAGTGAGCGGTCTTGATCAGGTAGTTCAGGATCTGCACCTTCTGGTTTAGGTCAGGCAAAGGAATGATCGCGACGTCGCCGACGATCAGGAGCTTGTGATAGGTCGGGGGTTCGATCACCGTCACGTGTGAGAGCACCGCGCCGGGATTCATCAAGCCGTGTTCCTTGTTCAGGATCGCCCGCATATAGCGGTCTGTGGAGAGCAGCCCCTTCATCAGGAAGTCGCCCTCTCCGGCGTTGATCATGGCGCAGGCACGGTCTGCGGCGGCGATGTCGTTCGTTTCGTGGATGATCCTGAAGCAATCAGGATCTATTTCAAGCTCGGAACAGGTCTTGATGATCTGTTCCCTGTCGCCGACCAATGTCGCATCGATGATGCCGAGCTTTACGCCTTCATAAGCGGCAGCGATGGTGTGCGCATCGTTTGCCCAGGCGGCAACGAGACGCTTCTTGGGGCGGGACTTCAGGACGTCGAACATCTGGTCAAGCTTGGTGATTTCCATCTTCATATCTCCTTTTCTCAATTGCCCATGTTCTGCTTCTGCAGCTTGAACATACCTTGCCAGACGAGCTCACCGCTGTGATTGTCTGCCATGCTGAGTTCCACGTGATAGAGCCTGCTTCTGGCTCCGTCATCGAGACTACCGTCCCTACCGAGCGCGCCTTTGAACACGTAGTCCACGCCTTTGCCGTTATCCGCTTGAGGATCGGGATTCTCAGGATCCAGCGGACGGTCTTCCCGCAGAGTGACGAGACGGACTTTCCCGGACTTCATCAGTTCCCGGGAGAAGTCTTTCACCAGCCCATCCATCGAGATGTTCTCATCGGTCAGGTTGCGGATGCTATCGACCATGATGACCGGGCTGCGGTCATACTTCACCGCAAAATCGGCAAAGAGAGGCAGGGCGAGGACATTGGCAGCCAGAGAAGCTGCGGCTTCGCGGGAGTCCGCGATCGTCCAGCCTTTGTCCGGGCTGACGGTATCGGTCGGTGGAACTGCATCGGCGTGTCTTTTGCAGAGGCTACAGCTCATCAGAGGCAGAGCTATAACGAGTAAAAGGATCAGGTACTTGGGCATCATTTATCTCCATCTGTTTATTATCTGCAAGGCAAAAGCGGGGTATCAAGGCATGTAAGAATCCCCGAAAACCTATACTCCTATACCTTTTGTTATTTGTCAAGGAGTTTGTTATCAACTCGCCACGGCGGCAAAACCGATTAAATTACTTGTCAGAAGAATATACACTAAAATAATGGCACAAAAGAATACAAGATGGAGGTTCTTATGCTAACCATATACGTGGTAATAGTCTTTGCAGTTCTGATCATCTCTATTATTTCAAAGGGTTTGATCGTCGTCCGCCAAGCGGAAGTGGTCATCATTGAAAGACTTGGGAAATACTACACGACTCTTGGATCCGGCTTACATCTCATCGTCCCGATCTTTGACCGTCCCCGTCCCATTCACTGGCGTTATACCCGTACCGATTATCGGGGTGCCGTCGTGGTTCAGCAACGCTCCGAGAACCGCATCGACCTGCGTGAAACGGTCTATGACTTTCCGCGCCAGAACGTGATCACCAGTGATAACGTCACTATTAATATCAACGCTTTGCTCTATTTCCAGGTGACCGATCCCTACAAGGCAGTCTATGAGATCGGCAATCTCCCCGAAGCGATCGAGAAGCTGACCCAGACTTCCCTCCGTAACGTGATCGGTGAGCTCCAACTCGACAAGACCCTGATCTCGAGAGACACTATCAACGCCAAGCTGCGCGACATCTTGGACGAAGCCACTGACAAGTGGGGCGTCAAGGTCAACCGTGTCGAGCTCCAGGACATCCTGCCTCCCGAAGAGATCAAGACCGCAATGGAGAAAGAGATGCGCGCCGAGCGTGACAAGCGCGCCAAGATCCTGCAAGCCGATGGTGAAAGGGAATACCAGATCCGTGTCGCCGAAGGTGAACGTCAGGCAAAGATCGCCCGTGCCGATGGTGAAGCCCAGGCGAAGCTCCTCGTTGCCGAAGCCGAAAAGAAGTCCATTCAGTTTATCCATGAAGCCGTGAAGGATACCGGAACCGATGCCGCTCAATACCAGATCGCGCTCAAATACGTCTCAGCTTTCCAAGAGATCGTCAAACAAGGCGACAAGACTGTTTTGGTGCCTTACGAATCATCCGCTTTGCTCGGTTCGCTCAAGACCCTTGAAGGCATATTCAAGAAATAACTAATAACTATATATAACATATAGCAGATCAAGAATCCGCATCTTGCGGTAGTGGTGTTCTTGCGCCTATCTGATCCGCTAAACAAGGAGAATACAATGTCCGAAATATCCTACATCAAAGGTAGAGAGATCCTGGATTCCCGCGGGAATCCCACCGTCGAAGTCGATCTGACCCTCGACAGCGGTGTATTCGTCAAAGCTGCCGTTCCCAGTGGCGCGTCCACCGGTGAGCATGAAGCCGTCGAGCTTCGTGATGGCGATAAATCCAGATACGGAGGCAAGGGTGTCCTCAAAGCCGTATCGAACATAGATGAGATCATTGCCATGGAGCTCCTGGGTTACGAATCAACTCAGCAAGCCAATCTGGATAAGATCATGATCGATCTGGACGGAACCCCGAACAAGGCAAAGCTCGGCGCTAACGCGATCCTTGCGGTCTCGATGGCTGCTGCCAGAGCTTCCGCTACCGAGCTGGATATGCCCCTTTACCGCTATCTGGGCGGGGTCAATGCCAAGACTCTCCCCGTGCCGATGTCCAATATCATCAATGGTGGCGCGCATGCCGATAACAACGTCGATATCCAAGAATTCATGATCATGCCCCTCGGCGCGCCTTCCTTCCGTGAAGCCTTGCGCTGGAATGCCGAGGTCTTCCATGCCCTCAAGAAGATCCTGAATGGTCGTGGTCTTGCCACGGGCGTCGGTGACGAGGGTGGATTTGCCCCGAACCTCAGCTCAAACGAAGAAGCCCTGATGGTGATCGTCGAAGCGATCGAAGCTGCCGGATACAAGCCCGGAGAGCACGTCTATATAGCCCTCGACGCTGCCGCTTCCAGCTTCTATCAGGACGGCAAATACATGATCGACGGCAAAGCCCTGAGCTCAGCCGAGATCATCGACTATTACGAAACTCTCGTGAACAAGTATCCGATCGTCTCGCTCGAAGACGGCTTGGATGAGAATGACTGGGCAGGCTGGAAGGTCTTGAACGACCGTCTTGGCAAGCGGATCCAGATCGTCGGGGATGACCTCCTGGTGACCAATCCGGAGCACATCCGCAGAGCGATCAAAGAAGACTGCGCCAATTCCGTCCTGATCAAGCTGAACCAGATCGGTTCCGTTTCGGAGACCATCGACGCGATCAATCTTGCCCACAAAGCCGGCTGGACTGCCGTCGTTTCTCACCGTTCCGGCGAGACCTGCGACACCTTCATCGCCGACCTGGCTGTTGCCCTCAATACCGGGCAGATCAAGACCGGATCGATCTCCCGCAGCGAACGTATCGCCAAATACAACCAGCTTCTCCGCATCGAGGAAGAGCTTGGCGCCGCGGCGATCTTCCCCGGGAAGTCTGCGATCAAGCAGCTTGTGAAATAGCTCCTAAACTCAGACCATATAAAAAACCGTGTCTCTTTTCCGAGACACGGTTTTTCTTATATACGTATCTTCTCTATTCGTTGATAGCCGTGATCTTGTAGAACTTCTTTCCGGGAGTTCCTGGGAGGTCTGCTTCGGACTGAGAGACTGTTCCCGCAACGCTCCAGGGTCCCTCTGGTGCGTCTGCGCCGTAGACCCTGTATTCCGGCGCTCCCAGGACGGCCTGCCAATCCAGATGGATCTCCTGCCCGGGGCTTCCCGGATTTGCCGTGATCGTAAGCTGCGCGGGAGCATCCAGCCCAATGCCGGAGAAGAAGCTGATCAGTCGGTTGATGAGCTCGGTCCGGGTCGAGACGCCAGTCCCATCGACGAGTTCCCGCAGCGTATAGCTCATTACGAAACTCCGCTGTCCCAGATCGCCGATATTGACGATGCCGACGTTGCCATACCCGCTTTCGGAAAACGCTGTCATCGCATAGGGGGCAAGGGGTGTGAAGGTGTCGATAAAGTCGTTCTTGGTCTGGGTCGAGGAACTGAAGCTCATCCCCTCGGTCAGGAGACCGCTGACCCCGCTCAAAGCATCGATGACGTTCGTGCTCCCGTCATTCCCCGCAGCGATGCCCAGAAGGGGCCAGAGCACCTCATTCGCATCCAACCCGCCATCGATATCCGGCAGGTAATAGCCCATGTCAAAGCCCACGACGTCCCCACCCTCGATATAGATCTTCCCGCCACTGAGCAGATATTCTTTCACGGCATTATACATCAGCGGGCTGGCAAATCTCTCGATCGAGGAACCGACCTGTCCAAAGGAGAGGAAGACCCCGGCAAAGCTATAGAATGAGGGCGGGAAGGTCGTCCCGTAAGTGACGTTGTAATGCGCATTCTGCAGGGCGTTGCGGATATAGTTCCCGCTCAGGTCGCGGGCGTTGTTGACCGGTTCCCAGACGAAGTATCCACCGTTCTGAACGAGGATCTGAAAGCTCAGACTGCTCCCGGTGACGATCGGTTTGTCCGCTGAACTGCTCAGTGTAAAGGTGATGTATTGCGAAGCGGTTCCGGGGAGCACGGTCACCGAAAAGGCGTTGCTGAGGTCAAAGTAGTCGTCCGCGGGGATCGGCGTGGTATAGGTATTGACATTGATGGTGACATACGGGCTGGTCGTACTGAGGACGAAGGTTCCCAGCGGGGAACTGACCCCGTAGGAGTGATTACGCAGCCTGAGATTCACCGAGAAGGTCTCTCCCGGCTCGATCGCGTTGTTCAGGTTCGTATCGGTCGGGATTCCCTGACTAAAGAGCGCCAGGTGGATCTCCTGATCGACCGTGGGTGAGATCTCCGTCAAAGCCCTGTAGGCATTTAGCTTACCCTCTCCCAGAAGGTTTTCCTTGCCCACGTTGAGCAGGTCGATATCGTCACAGGTGCCCTTGACCTGCGTGATGATCTGATCCGCAGTCCAGGTGGGGTGATAGGACTTGACCAGAGCGATCAGTGCCGAAGCGATGGGCGAGGCATAGGACGTAGCTCCGGAGATGGTAATATAGCTGTTGTAATACGTCGAGTCAACCGTCTCGTTCGGCGCTCCGACATCGACGTAGTTGCCGTAGCTCGATCCGCTCCATTTGACCCCGCTGTTGAGCAGGGAAGCGGTCGCGACGACCCCCGGATAGGCGGCGGGATAGAAGAGCGTCTGATTGTTCGCGTTTCCTGCGGCAGCGACGATGATCGAGCCCAGGGAACGGGCATAGTCGATCGCGTCCTTGCCGGCGGAGGAATAGGTATTCGAGCCCCAACTGCAGTTGATCACGTCTGCCCCGTTCTCGGCGGCATAGACTACCGCGTCATAGGTCTTGTAGAGCGAGCTTCCCGCACCCGGATAGGAGCAGGAGATCGGCATCAGCGTGACGTTCCAGCTCAGGCTGCTGACCCCGGTGGCATTATTCGTTCTGGCTGCGGCAAGCCCGGAGACGATCGTTCCGTGACTGCCCATATCGCTGGGGTTGTTTGCCTCATCCCCATTGGCGTTGAGCATAAAGTCCCAGCCGATCAGGTCATCGACCTTACCGTTGCCGTCATCGTCGATCCCGTTGATATCTCCGCTGTCCATGACCCAGGCACTTCCGGTGTAATAAAGCGTATATCCGTTGGCGTTATGATCCTCGGCGAGGTTTTGCCAGACGTTCGGAGCGAGGTCGGGATGCGTCCAGTTCACTCCGGAATCCGTCACGGCGAGGATGACCGGTTGCGATCCGAGCTCACCCTTATGGATGCTCCAGGCAGCCTCTGCCTGCATCGAGGCAAAATTCAGCGAAGTCGCGTATTTGGGATCGTTTGGCACGTCGAGCATCTCATCGGGATAGAGCGGTTCCGCATATTCGACCGAGGGATCCAGCCCCAGGCTATTGGCTATCCCCACGGGACTCAGCGCGGGATCGAACTCGACGAGCAGTATCCGGCGGATGCTCTGTCCTTTGCTTTTGGCTTCATTGAGCGAGAACCGCGGGCTGACGGATCTGATCCCCAGACGGTTCAGTTTGGCGTCCAGACTTGCGATCCCGGTAGTTCCGGAACTGCGGATCGACTCCCGAAAATACTCGGGTTTGATCTTGATCACAACCTTGCCGGGAATGACGTTTTCCTTTGGCATTCCGAACATCCAGGTAGTGCTAAGCACGAGAAATAATGTATATATCCAAGCTTTCATATTGGCTCCTAAATGATATTGCGAACGAACTCCCTGAGACCTTTGACCCTGTCTTTTCGATCTCCGCCGTAGCGGGGAATAATGTGCAAATGGAAGTGAAACACGCTCTGTCCTGCATGTCTGCCACAGTTCATCCCCAGGTTATAGCCATCCGGAGCAAGCTCTTGCGCCAGATGATCCCGGGCAAGCAGGGTGATGTTCTTGAGCGAAACAGCCTCAGCATCGTCGAGCTCAAAAAAGTTCTCGATATGCCTCTTGCTGATCACCAAAAGGTGTCCCTTCGCGACCGGAGACTTATCCGCGATCACATAAAAGTGCTCGTTATCCAGTATGTGGGGTTGTTCTTTGAGTACGCAGAATATACAGTCCATTTTTATACCTCATAGTCTCAATATAATCCGGCGCAGCGATTTTGCTATGTGAATGATGCAGATGATCGGTGGTAATGACTATCCGCGTTTGGCGATGCTGTGCCAGACAGGTCAGCAGATCCGAACCCATCTCCCCTTTCTTGCGGGGGATCATCTTGGGGTCTTCTTGTACTCAACTTGAACTCAACTTGTACTCATCTTGTATGAAGTTCAAGATGACTACGAGAGAACTCCCGCCGGATAACCAGCCAATTTCGTGATGATCGAAGCGGAGCAATAGGAGCGTAGGGAGAGGGGAACAGGGACGAGAATATGATGATAAAAAGCAAAAGGAGAAGAGCTTAGCTCTTCTCCTCGAGGGTGTATGAAAGAAAGGTTATTTGACCACGGTCATCGTGCGGTAGAGCTTTTGATCTCCGACCATCAGAACCGTGACGTATTTTCCGGGTGCGACAGGCTTGCCATAGAAGTCCTTTCCATCCCAGAGAGCCTCGTTCCAACCCTTTGTCTTGGCGAGATTGGGGAGCTCGGCGACCTTCTGTCCGCGGATATTGAAGACGTAGATCAAGGCCGGTTCGGACTTGGGAAGGTAATAGCGAATGGCGGTTCCGCCGCGGAAGGGATTGGGGTAGTTCTGATCCAGGACGAGGGTGTTCGTGTGGCTGAGCTGATCCTCGTTCGCGACCGCGTTCATGTGAAAACTCAGGCTGGTGGTATTGGCGGAGGTGACGCTGATCCCGTATTGAGTCTGGGCTTGATAACCATCCATCATGCAGGTGACGTCGTAGGTTCCCGGAGTGATGCTGATGCTGTAAGCACCGTTCGTGCCGGAGAACGCTGTCTGATTACCTGCCATGATTATCGCGCCTTGCAGGGGCTGATCGTTCGTGCCATAGACGGTTCCGCTGAGGGTTCCGTTTTGGATCACCGGAGCCCAGACCAGGTGCATATCCCGGAAGTAGGACTCGTTCGGGTATGTCTGATCCACGGGGGTCGCGCTTTTGCTGAAGCTGATGGTCTTGTATTTGCCCATGTTGCCGCTCGTGGCGTTGTGCTCGGTGAATTCGACGTTGACGTTGTAGTTGCCGTCATCGGTGAGGGCACCGGCAGCAGTCCTGGCGTTCCAGGTGACCGTATGGAGTTGGTGACTATTATAAGAAGCGGAGGTGACCGCTCCGGTAGTGTTATAGTTTGAGGAAGCGATCCAGCGCACGAGGGTATAGCGATAGTTGCTCGCCCAGACCTTGAGGGTCTTCACGAACTGGTTCGATCCGTTGGTGATCCAGATCGCACCGGCATTGCGGGGAGCGTAAGGACCGTTGTAGGTGGCGGTTCTGACCGTGAAGGTCACGGTTCCGTCAACGCTGCGGGTCTGGTTTACGCATATCCCTTCAGGGGTGATGATCTGGTCGGCATAAATCAGGCAGATGCCCAGCAGAACCAGCGCTATGGCACCGGCAAGGTATGCTAATTGTCTTTGCATTGCTTATTCTCCATGTGTTAAATATAAGGGAAATGTGTGATACAATAATCGTGCCAATCAGAACATTATTTCTGATGCAAGTCGCCAATATGGAGCGAATTAGAAAAAAAGACCTATCAAATCATCAGCTTCGACTGCGCCGAAGAATGATTGCAGATCAAGGCTCCTGAGGCGGGTGAGGATGGCAGATTCGTTGTGGGCAGTGCCTTTGAAGGCATCTTCGAAGGCAAGCGTCGGTTCCGAAGAGAAGAAATCGCCAAAGATCTTCAGTTCGGCGATCTTTCCCGCGTGGATATCGATATAGGACTCGATAGTTCCGGCAGGAGTGCGTATCGCTCTGGAGAAGTTGTATTTGGGGGAGGAGCCGAAGTTCCATTCCCAAGTGTCATACTTCGTGTCGCAGAGTTCCTGAATGCGGGCTTTGTCCTGCGGGGTAAAGGAATAGTCACGCGCTTCGGGATACATCGAGTGCACCTTACTGCGGATCAGAGCGATCAGTTCGGTCAAAGGAAGGGGATTTGGCATATGGTCTGCGACGTTCGTGACGCGTGAACGGACAGACTTTACGGCTTTGTCCGAGAACTTGAGGGGATTGACCTTGAGGGCTGCGGAGAGGGCTCCCATCTGGGAAGAATAGAGGATCGTCCCGTGCTGGAGGATCTTTCCGCGTTCGACGAGTTTGGCATTTCCGCTAAACTTCATATCGTCGATGACCAGGTCATTGCGTCCTTTGAGCTCCGCCTTGACGCCGAGTTCCGCGAGGACTTCGAGGATGGGCGCGGTATAGCGGGCAAAGGTCCAGGGGTTCTCATCCTCGGCGTTCATGATAAAGCAGAAATTGAGGTTTCCCAGGTCGTGGAATACGGTTCCACCGCCCGTCAGCCTCCGCACGACGGGGATTTTGTGCTCCCGCACGTAGTCCGTGTTTATCTCGGCAATGCTGTTCTGATGCATCCCGACGATGATCGACGGGGCATTGATGTAGAGCAGGAAAGCTTCTGTATCCATCTCCCGCAGGAGATACTCCTCGGTGGCGATGTTATAGGGAGCAAAATTGCTCTCGGAAACGATCGACAGCATTGGCTCAGATCCTGTCTATGGCTGCGAGTTCCTGCGCGACGAAATCCACCAGTTCGCGGATCCGGGCTTCGGAGAAGTCAAAGTCTATCCCGGCGGTGCGATAGATCTCCCGCACGGGTTTGGAATAGCCGAGGTCGAGGAAGTTCTGGTAGTCGGCGAGGGTCTTCTCTTTGTTCTCGCGATAGTTCTTGTATATGCTCAGGGCTCCGAGCTGAGCCATGCCGTATTCGATGTAGTAAAAAGGCACTTCGAAGATATGGAGCTGCATCATCCAGGTATGCTTGCGCTGTTCTTCGAGGTCAGTCCAATCGACGATGGTGGAAAACCGCTTGTGGATGTCCAGATAGGCGTTGTAGCGGTCTTCGGGGCTGTGATCCTTGTGGGTGTAGATCCAGTGTTGGAAGGAATCCACGATCATCGCCCATGGCAGGAAAGAGAGGGTTCCTTCGAGCTGATCCCGCTTTGCTTTCTTGAGGTCTTCCTTGTTCGGATAGAATTCGTCCCAATAGTCCATGGAGAGAAGCTCCATGCTCATGGAAGCGAGTTCAGCGACTTCGCTCGGGGTGTCCAGATACTGCGCGATGCGGATCTTGCCCATCGCTGCGGAGTGCATCGCGTGTCCGGCTTCGTGAAGCAAGGTCACGATGTCGTTGTGCTGCTTCACGTGGTTCATAAAGATGAAGCTGCTGGCAAGCTGGTTTATCCCCGTGTTGTAGCCTCCGGGAGCTTTGCCTTTGCGGTTCTCCAGATCGAGCAGACCGGAGTTTGACATCAGCTCGAGCTGCAGGGCGTATTCGGGATTGACCTTATTCAGGATGCGGACGGCTCCGGAGACGAAGTCCTCGGTGGTCTCAAAGGGCTTGAGCTGTCTGCCGTCCAAGTCTATCGCGGTGTCCCAGGGTCTGAGACTGCTGAGTCCGAGAGCTTCCCGACGGTGCTCGTCCATCTTGCGGACGAAGGGGATCACGACCTTCTCGACGGCATCATGGAACTTGTACAGATCCTCCGGGGTGTAGGAGAAGCGTCCCAGCTCCTTGTGCATGTAGTCACGGTAGTTGTCGAAACCTGCATTCGAGGCGATCTTTTCCCGCACGACGCGCATGTCGTCAAAGAGGGTATCCAGTTCGTCAGCATGCTCGACGAAGAGCCCGGCGCGAAGTCTCCATGCGGCTTCCCGGAGCTCGCGATCCGGGTTTTTCTGGAAAACGCCGAGTTGGGAGGTCGTCCGTTCTTCGCCCTCGAAGAAAGCGGTCATCTTGCTGACAAGGCTCCCGTATTTGTTGGAGAGCTCAGATTCCTGGATCTTTAAGGGGACGTTCTCTTCGCGGTAGATCTCTATGTCATTGGCGATAAGCTCGTTCAGCAGGGAGAACTGCCGGGGGTCGAGGGACTCGCGGTAGGGGCTGGCATAAAAGAGCTGTTTGATCTGAAAGCGGTATGGCTCTGCCGGGGCATAGACATTGGCGTAGTACTCGTTATAGGCATCCGCGAGGTCTTCCTGATCGGCACTGACGGTCATGCGGATGTATCTCCATGACAGCTCATCGGACATGGCTTTGGAAAGCTCCGAGTATTTCTCGATGAGGGTGATCAGGTCGTCCGAGGAACGAGGAGTAAGATGGGTCAGCGTTTCGAAATAGGCTTTGACAGCGTCCCAGCTGCTGATGTCGAAGTCCTGAGGCAGGAATTCATAGGGCAGTTTCTTGAGTGTTTCCGAGGTGAAGATCATTATAGCTCCCTTATTTGGCTCTTTATTATCAATCAGTCTATGGTTGGGGGTAAAGACCGGGGAAGAGCTCGCGCTCTATCTCCCCGATGATGATGTGCAGGATCAGCATATGCAGTTCCTGGATCCTCGCGGTATCCTGACTGGGGATGATGATCTCGAGGTCACAGGTATCCCGCAGTTTTCCGCCGTCCTTGCCCAAAAAGGCAAGGGTGAAGCAGCCGGTGTCCTGAGCAAGATGCAGGGCTTTGATGACGTTGGGCGAATTCCCGCTGGTGCTGAGCCCGATAACGACGTCACCGGGAAGGGCAAAGGCTTCGACTCCGCGGGAGAAGACGTCTTCATAACCATAGTCATTTGCCACGCAGGTCAGATGTCCGGGATCGGATAGCGCGATAGCCGGAAGCGCGGGACGATCCAGATGGTAGCGCCCGGTCAGCTCCTCGGCAAAATGCATGGCGTCGGTCATAGACCCGCCGTTGCCAAAGATCAGCACCTTGCCTTTCTTGCGATAGACCTCGGTGATGAGCTTTGCCATCGCGGCGATCACCGCGAGGTTCTCCGGCTGGTCCAGGAAGTCCTGAAGCAATTGACGGGCAGTGATGAGGGAAGACTTTATCCTGTTCTGCAAAGTAATTCTCCGCTGCTTAGAGGTTTTCCTTTACCTTGACGACGGTCTTGAGCTCGGCTTCTTCTATCTCGTCAAATTCCTTCAAGACTTCGTTCACGAGCCTGGCGCGCTCCTTGTAAGGAATGAAGGCGCTCTTAAAGCCGTTCAGTATGACGTTCTTGATCGTGGGATAGGATAGCCCGAGTTCCTGGATGGCGAGCATATACTCGTCCGTGACGGTGGTGTCGCTGATGGTGCGGTTGTCCGTATTTATCGTGACCCGAAGACCATAGTCGATGTAGAAGTCGATCGGGTGGCTGCGGATATCCTGGATCGCTTTGGTGTGGAAGTTGCTCTTGATGCATATCTCAAGAGGGATGCGGTGATCGTTCACGTAGTTCAGGAGGTCTCCATCTTCGACGAGACGGGTGCCGTGCCCGATCCGGTGCGTTCCGCAATAATGCAGCGCCTGATGGATGCTTTCGGGACCATAGGCTTCTCCCGCGTGGATGGTGATATTCAGGTTGTTCTTGAGCGCAAGGTCGAAGGCGTCCTTATGGTCTTTTGCCGGGTGGTTGTATTCTCCGCCGGCGAGGTCAAAGCCGATCACGCCCTTGTTCTTAAAGGCGATCGCCAGTTCGGCAAGCTTGAGCGAGGTGGTCGGATCCATATTGCGTATTCCGCAGATGATGACACCGGTCTTGATCGGGAAGTCTCTCTCGGCGAGCTTGAGTCCGTCGATCACAGCCTGCGAGATCTCAGTGAGCTTGAGCCCGTCCAGGGTATGCAGGATCGGGGAATAGCGCACTTCCATGTAGCGCACGTTTTCCTTGGCTGCGTCCTCGGCGAGTTCGTAGGCAGCTCGCTTGAGCCCCTCTTTGCTTTGCAGGACGAGGTTTACGATATGAAAGCCACGCAGGTAATCATCGAGGGAGGTCGTATGCTCTCCGCAGACGATGAGCTTGTGCAGCTCGGCGGGATCCATAGTGGGGAGCTTTATATTGTTCTTCTTGGCGAGATCTATGATCGTTTCGATCCTGACCGATCCGTCCAGATGGACATGGAGGTCGGTCTTGGGGAGCTTCTTGATAAACTCTTTCGTCAGCTTGATCTTCATAATTATATCCTTTTCTATACTTTTAACCAGTCAGGCGCATTCCCTTTTTGTGTCAATCAAAAAGTCAAAGATCGCCGCATGCTCACCGGATAGGATCCGCCCGGATATCGCCTGCCCTTAGCGGAATCGGATTATCTTGGACAGCGGAAGCCTTTCCGAGCTCTGGGAATAGGCGCTGAGGATCTTGCCATAGAGGCTCTTCTTTTCCGCGGGATAGCCGAATGGGCTCATAGCGACGATCCTCCAGTGTGGCGGTATGCGCAGGTAGTCCCGCAGTTTCTTCTCGCTGAATGCTGCCATCCAGCAACTGCCGATCCCGTAGCTCCAGGCAGTAAGGATCATCTGGTGAAAGGAGATAGCGGTATCGACGAGATAATAGTCCTGCTTGTTTACCCGAACGTTCGACTGAGTATTGGCGCAGGCGATGATGACGCAGGGAGCGGTGTTGATAAAGTAATTCGAGAGTCCGATCAGTCCGCAGTGCTTGACGAGCTGGGAGATCTTGTCCTTACCCTGGATGACGATGTAGCGCCAGGGTTGCTTGTTCTGAGCGGAAGGAGCGTTCTGTCCTGCCTCAAGGATCTCCTGCAGGATGTCATGCGGGATTGGATGGGGCAGGAAGTTCCGCACGCTGTGACGGCTGTTGATGACTGCTTTGATGTCCATGGCTTCTCCTTGACCTGAGTGATACGGATAATCTCTATATCAAGCGGTTCTTTGTCAAGCACTAAGTCAGGGGAAACTGCACCGCACCGGGACAAAAGAAAGAACCGTGCCAGAGCTTGATCCGGCACGGTTCATTTAGGAGACTTGAGGAACCTTGGTAAGTTATGAGCAGAGGATCTATATGACCGCCTTAAAGGGGCGGAAATGGTCTCATCACTCTATATGCAATACTCCACCGGTGATGATAACCTGCACGATTTCTCGTTTCTGAGCAGTGCGGGTTATGAACTCTGATCTGGCACATTGTAAAAAAGGTTGACGAATAGATCCAGACCGCAATACTTGCAGCAATCCAATTAGGGAGGATAAAATGAAACTAAGAAGGATGTCCCTGATAGTCCTTGTCGCTCTGGGACTGAGCTTTGGTTGCTCCTGCAACAAGCCCAAGGTGCCCCCGCAACAGGATACTCCGAGCGCGGTGAATACGACCGTCAGCGCTCAGAACAACGACTTTGCTTTCCAGCTTTACGCCCGTTATGACAAAGATGGGCAGAATCTCTTTTACTCACCCTACAGCATCAGTTCCGCCCTGTCCATGTGCTATGCCGGCGCCAAAGGCAATACGGCGACCGAGATGGCAAAGGCTCTCTGCTTCAAGCTGCCCGCTGAAGAGCAGCACAAAGCCTTCGCGGAATTGCAAAAAGACCTGAATGACATCGGGAAGCGCGACCTGGCAGACTTGAATGTCGCCAATGCCCTCTTTGGTGCCAAGAAGAACGAAAAACTGCTCCTTCCCGAATATATCGACCTGCTCCGCAAATACTATTACAGCGACCTCTATTCGCTTGACTTCAACGATTCCAAGGGTACCGCGAAGTATATCAACGGCTGGGTCGAAAAGCGGACAAATGACCGGATCAAGGACCTCGTCACTGCCGAACAGATCGAAGACAGCAACGACGGGCTGGTACTCGTCAATGCGATCTACTTCAAAGGCAAGTGGATGCAGAAGTTCGATCCCGCCAAGACGATAAAGGACAGTTTCTATACTTCCTCGACGAAGAAGAGCCCCGAAACCGCCAAGACCGTTCAGATGATGTCCATCAAAGGTAAATTCCCCTATGCCGAACTGCCCGGATGCAAAGTCCTGGAAATGCCTTATGAGGACAAGGATCTGGCGATGCTCTTCGTGCTGCCGGACGAGATCAACTATATGACGACCTCCCTGACTCCCAAAGCGTTTGAGGAATGGGAGAAGTCTTTGCAGACCAAGGAAGTACAGGCGTATATCCCTCGCTTCAAATTCGAGGTCAAGCTCGAGGGTTTGCCGGATAAGCTCAAACAGATGGGCATGATCGATGCCTTTAGCGAGAACAGAGCGGACTTCACCGGGATCCGTCGAGCCGGTGCCGGTGGCGATCTCTACATCATGGATATCATCCACAAAGCCTTCGTCGAAGTCAAGGAAGAAGGCACCGAAGCCGCGGCTGCGACTGCCGTGATCATGGCGACCAAGTCCGTCGCCGTCTGGGACGAGCCCGTTCCCATCTTCCGCGCGGATCGCCCCTTCCTCTATATGATCGTCCACAAACCGACCAATACCGTTCTCTTCCTTGGGAAGTTCAACAACCCGGACGAGATCAAGTAAGCATAGAACAGACAGTATTCTGATCCCACGAGCGTCCTCGGACGTTTGTGGGATCTTTTCTTTTTGGGGAGGTTCTGTTCGTGGATCAGCACGTGGGAGATCCCGGTTTCGTCCTCCCTTCTTCCGCCTTAGATGCAGGTAGTCCGCTTGGGGTCATCTTGTACTCATCTTGTACTCAACTTGTATGAAGTCCAAGAAAAGTACCTGGAGACTCAGGGGGGAATGAGAGTTTTCTAACACAGAGACACAGAGGGGGTGTGAGAGTTTTAACACAGAGACGCAGAGACGCAGAGACACGGAGACGTAGAGACACGGAGAGGGGGAGAGATAAGAGTCTTTTCTTAAAACAGAGTAAAGAAGTAAAAGAGAGAGGGGGGGGTAACTAATTAAGAAAGAAGAATTAAGAAAGAAGAAAGAGGCTGGCGCTGCTTCACTATTATTTATAGATGAGGATTCCCCTACGGGGAGAGATCTTGCTGGATTCCAGCCTTCGCTGGAATGACGAGAACCAAGACTGCCGCTGGAATGACGAGAACCAAGATTGCCGCTGGAATGACGAGAACCAAGATTGCCGCTGGAATGACGAGAACCAAGACTGCCGCTGGAATGACGAGAACCAAGACTGCGTAAAGCATCCGCAACCTAAGTGTGTGCGCAGCTCTTTCTTCTTTCTTAATTCTTAACTCTTAATTAAGCGAAGCTTCGTCTATCCTATCGTGATGCTCCGCGGTTCACCCTTGACCGTGGTGATCATGGTGATACCGGCGTGGATCAGGTGTGGGGCTTGCAGGGCTGTCTCCATCCCGGTAGGGAGGGTGATGGTGCAGGTCGCGGGTCCGTGGATCATGCCGATGACGTTGCCGGATGCGAAATCCGGTTCGTCCAACCAGTGAATATGCTCGGCATTGAAGCGGAAAGTGATCGTTCCCATGTCCAGATGGAGCTTGAGCATCTCATCTTCGAGGATAGTGCGAGTGTGCGGACTGCGGATCTCCACCACGTCGAGAAAGCTCTTCGTTATGTTGATCAGGGTGATGTCCTGGGAGCGACGCACGAACTTCAGCTTGCCTTCTACCGGCGAGAGTATGTCATCCGCAGGAGGGACAGCGATCTTGTTGTTAAATCTGAAGTTACCCCAGATCCACATATGCCATATTACTCCGGCAATAGCGATCACCAGAGCGGGATAAAAGAGAAATCCCGCTCCGGGGAACCAATAGGGCAGGACGATACCAAGGAAAACGACGCCGATCGCCGGCAGTTGTCTGCGGTACTGCATCTTCTTGATCTTGGTGATGAAGCTCACCGGGGTCATTATGATAGTAGGATCTTTGATCATCTCTTGGTATTGTCTCCGTAGTTATCTTTAGTTAGCTCTGGTCCAGGTATCGGTTCTTCCGACGAGGGAGACGCCGATGAAGCCACGCAGGGCAAGGGTATTATCGCTCTTGAGTTCGCCTTTGCAGGAATAGGTGTTTCCGCTTTTGGGGTCATAGATCTTGCCCCCTTCAAACTTGTTGCCTTCCTTGTGCTTGAGACCGGTCATGACGAAAAGACCGATCAACTGGCGGGAACGCAGGCTCTTATCGGGGTTTTTAAGATCGAGGCGGGGACCGCCGTTGTCTTCCGTGGCTTTCTTGAGCCAGACGATCTTGCCGACGTAGGTATTGGATTTGGTCTTGGAGATCTCGATCTTGCTGGATTTCTCTCCGTTGTACCAAGTTCCGATGATCTTATCCGCAGCCTGGGCGGAAAGGATGAGGGGCATACTCACGAAAAGGAGCAGGGTCAGCATGAATATTGTACGCATTAGTTACCTCTTATTTTAGTAGGTTAGATGATACCGCATCTCTTGAGAATATAGTCCACATTCTTGAGATAGCGACCATAATCAAAGATAGTCTTTATCTGATCCTCCGGGATCACAGCGGTGATCTCCGGGTTGGCGAGGACGAGCTTTTCGAATGATTCGCCGCTCTTCCAGCATTCCATTGCCGTGCTTTGAACCATCGCATAGGCTTGCTCACGGGTGATCCCGGTATTGGTCAGGTGCAGGAGCAAAGCCTGAGAGAAGACGAGACCATTCGTCCTTTCCACGTTCTTTTGCATATTATCGGGATAGACGAGGAGGTTGTCTATGAGGTTCACCGCCTTATCCAGCATGTAATGCAGCAGGATGCAGGAATCAGGGAGGATGACGCGTTCGACCGAGGAGTGGGAGATATCCCGTTCATGCCAGAGGGCGTTGTTTTCCATCGCCGCGTCGGCATTGCTGCGCAGGAGGCGGGCAAGTCCGCAGAGCTGTTCACTGACGATAGGATTCCGCTTGTGCGGCATCGCCGAGCTTCCTTTTTGTCCTTTGCCAAAGTTCTCCTCTGCTTCGAGCACTTCCGTGCGTTGCAGATGCCTGATCTCCAGGGCTATCTTTTCCAGCAGGCTGCCGATAAGGGCGATCACGTGGAGAAAATGAGCATGACGGTCACGCTGGATAACCTGGGTCGAGACGTGCACCGGTTCCAGATCGAGATATCTGGCTGCGATCATTTCCACCTCGGGAGAGAGATGGGCGTAGTTGCCGACAGCGCCGGAAAGCTGACAAACGCTGACCGTGGCGATCGCGTCCTTGAGTCGCTCGATGTCGCGCTGCGCTTCGTCATACCAGAGGGCAAACTTCAACCCAAAGGAAGTGGGCTCCGCATGGATCCCGTGGCTGCGTCCCATACAGAGGGTATGTCGATATTCGCGGGCTTTGAGCTTGAGGGTTTCCGCCAGGCGGTGAAGCTCGGTCAGGATCAATTCTCCTGCTTGGCGAAGCTGGAGCGAGGTGGCGGTATCCAGGACATCCGAAGAGGTCATGCCAAAATGGATCCAGCGGGAAGAGGGTCCGACGTATTCGGCGACGTTGGTCAAAAAAGCGATGACGTCGTGACGGGTGACGGCTTCGATCTCCTCGATGCGATCTACGTCAAAGTCCGCTTTTTCCACGATCGTGGCATAGTCTTTGGCGGGGATCATACCCAGTTCATGCATGGCGCGACAGGCAGCAAGCTCTACTTCCAGCCAGCATTCATAGCGGTTTTCCTGAGTCCATACGCGTTCCATTTCGGGGAGCGTGTAACGTTTAATCATTGGGCTTCTCCGGGAAGTTTTGCAGGAGCTTCTCCATCTTGTCGGAGAGATCCTTGAAGAGGTCTTGGGTATTGACAGATCGTTCCAGAGGAGTGATCTCCTGGGGTCCGGTCTCGAATTTGTCGATCAGAAGCAGGAGCGAGGTATCTTTATCCGGGGTGATCTCCAGCTTGTCCGGTTCCCCCCGGGAAGTATAGCTGAAGGTCAGCTTGGCACCTATCGCCGGGTCAAAGACCTGCTTGATGCGATAGGCGGGATCAAAGTCCACCCGGATGGAATCGATAAACATGGTCTTATCCCGGAGGATCTCGTCCGCATGAACGGCTACGAGAGAATCCAGCCGGACGAATGTATCGAAGGCTTGGTGGGGGAAGTACTTATCTATATCGAGGAACTCGAGCTGAGGCATCATCGGACACTTCAGAGCGACGTAATCCCCTTTATAGAAACTGAGCAGGGGCTGTCCGGACATCCCGGCAAAACCACCGTCGATCACATCCAACCGCAGGGTCGCGACGTCCTTGCGGACGATGAAGTATTTGCGCAGGGATAATCCCTGATAGCTTGCCTGAGCGATGCCTTCCATACTAAAGCGGTTCCAGCGGGCTGTCTCTGTTCTGAGGCGCAAAGCATTGGCGGAAGCATTGTTTGAGGAACAGGCTGTTCCAAGCAGAAGCAGAACGATCCCGAGGATCAGGAGAAGGCTATTCCGCCGCAACTGGCACTCCCGCAGGGCGATTTATCCGCCAAATGGCATACGCCGAGACCAGTACCATGATCAGAGATAAGAACTGACCAATGGACATGAACCCGAGGATATAGCCAAAGCGGCTGTAAAAGTCCAGGGAATCCGGTTGGCGGACAAATTCGATCATAAAACGGAATACGCCATAGAGCCCGATAAAGCTCCAGAAGACGATGCCTTCTTTCTTGACCTTGGTGAGCAGGAACTGAGTCACGGAAGCCAAGACGATGCCTTCGAGGATGAGTTCGTAGAGCTGGCTGGGATGGCGCGGAACACCGTCCGAACCGGGGAAGACCATCGCCCAGGGAAGGTTTGAAGCTCTGCCATAGAGCTCACCGTTGATGAAGTTTCCCAGGCGACCGAAGCCTAAGCCCATGGCAACTATCGGGACTGCGGGATCGGCAAGGCTATAGAAGCGGAGCTTGGTGCGGCGGCAGAATATCAGACCGCCGATGATCACCCCGAGCGCGCCTCCGTGAAAGGACATCCCGCCTTCCCAGGTCGCGAGGATCGAGAGGGGATGTTGCAGATAATAAAGCAAGTTATAGAATATCACATAGCCGAGTCTGCCACCTAGGATCACACCGAGCATGATCGTGAACAGGGCAGATTCGTATTGTTCTTTGTTCAGAGTGACATCCCGACGCCGGAGGTTATACCGGTAAAGCAGGAATCCCAGGATAAAGCTCAGCACGTAGAAGAACCCATACCAGCGGATCTGAAGATGGAGTCCCATGATCGTGAAATTGGCGATATCCGGGTTTATGTTCGGGAACCGGAGAATGGCTGTGATCATCGTTTGGTCAGCTCATCCAGGCGCTTGACGATCAGGTCGGCAGCTTCGTCTGCCGGTCCGGTGAACTTCTCGGTGATCTTGTCATGCTTGGGGGTAAAGATAGAATGAACGTGAGTCGGTGAAGCATTGAGCCCCACAGCCCCTTCTTCGAGACCGAGGTCGTCACAGTTCCAGACTATTAACTCTGCGGTCTTGGCGTTCTTCTTGCCTCTCAGCGAAGGCAGACGAGGAGTATTGATCTCCTTGACTACGGTGACCAGACCGGGAAGGGTCATCTCCACGCGGTCATAGCCGTCTTCCATCAGCCTCTGGGCAACGATCTTGGAGCATTCGTAGCTCTCGATCTTACGCACGAAACAGACCTGAGGGATGTTCAGATGGGCAGCGATCCCGGGACCTACCTGTGCGGTGTCACCATCGATGGCTTGTTGACCGGTCAGGATCAGATCGACGTCACCGAGCTTCTTTATCGCAGCAGCGAGGGTAATGCTCGTCGCCCAGGTATCCGCTCCGGCAAAACGGCGATCGGAAAGCAGGACTATCTTATCGACGCCGAGAGAGACGGATTCCCGCAGGACTTCCTCCGCCTGGGGCGGACCCATGCAGATGGCGGTGATCGTCGCGCCATGCGCTTCCTTGAGCCGAACGGCTTCTTCGATCGCATAGGTGTCAAAGGGGTTGAGAATGCTCTCGACACCGTCGCGGATCAGGGTATTGGTCACGGGGTCTATCTTTATGTCATTGGTATTGGGGACTTGTTTGATGCAAACTACTATGTTCATAAGCTAACCTCACTGATAGAATTCTTTGATCGAGTCACAAACGTAGAGCTTTTGCTCGTCGGTGAGTTCCGGATAGATCGGAATGGAAAGGACGCGCTGGGCGAGCATCTCGGAAACAGGCATGTCGCCTTGTTTGTAACCAAGCTCGGCAAAGCACTCTTGCAGATGCAAGGGCAGGGGATAATAGACGCTGCAGCCGATGCCTTTGTCCTGAAGATGCTGTTTGAGTCCGTCACGGTCATCACAGAGGAGAGTGTACTGATTGTAGATTGAGACCGCTTTGGGGTCGATAAAGGGGGTCGTGATGCCTTGTACGCCGGCGAGTTCTCGGTTATAGAAAGCGGCATTGGCACGCCGAGCCTCAGACCATCCGGCAAGGGCATCGAGCTTTACGAGCAGGACTGCAGCCTGAAGCGTGTCCAGACGGCTGTTATAGCCCACCCATTTGTGGATGTAGGTCTTACCGGCGCCGTGGACGCGGAGTTTACGCAGGGTATCGGCAAGCTCGTCAGAATTGGTCAGGCACATTCCGGCATCACCCATGGCACCGAGATTCTTGCTGGGGAAGAAGGACAGGGTTCCGATATCGCCAAAGGAACAGCTCATCTTACCATTGAAGGTGCAGCCGATCCCCTGGGCATTGTCTTCGATCACGCGAAGATCGTGCTTTCTCGCGATCTCCATGATGCGTTCCATGTCACAAGGCTGTCCGAAGAGATGAACGGGCATGATCGCTTTGGTGCGGGGCGTGATCGCAGCTTCAAGCTTGTCCGGATCGAGGTTGAAGGTCTTGGGATCAACGTCCGCAAAGACCGGGGTTGCATGGTTTCTCCAGATAGATCCGGCAGTGGCAAAAAAGGTGAACGGGGTGGTTATGATCTCGTCGCCTTCTCCGATCCCCAGGGCATGGATCGCCAAGACAAGGGCATCAGTGCCCGAAGCACAGCTGATCGCATGCTTGATCCCCAGGTATTCCTGCATCTTTTCTTCCAGTTCCTTGACCTGACCACCCATGATGTAATGGTGATCGGTAAAGACTCTTTCCATCTGCGTACGTATCTCCGCCATCAAAGGCTCGTATTGGGCGTGCAGATCCAGCATTGGGACTTTCATCTAAACTCCTTTATCATTTGGTCAGCGCACTGACGCCGACGAAAATTGTCACTACTTGCGTTGCCAGCAATAGAATGTCCTTGATATCCGTCCAGACGTCTCTGTCTGTCTTTTCCGGGACGAAGATGATGTCTCCGGGCATCAGCACCATGGACTTGGTGGGTTTGACCCAGTTGCCTGAATGGTAGCGGATGACGCGGATCCCTCCGCCACGGCGGTTGTTGGTAAACCCTCCGGCTTCGGCGATGTAATACTTCCAGTCTTTGCCGGGGATGATCTGCTGCATCCCGGGTCTGCGAACCTGTCCGGATACCCAGACCATGTCGAGCCGTTCAGGGATGTAGATCACGTCACCGTCATGCAGTGAGAGGTTCTCCTCCGCACCTTTGCTATTCCAGATCTTTTCGATATCCACAGAGTATTTGCCCTTGATCTGGCGTAATCTCGTTCTCATATAGTTATATTCAAGCGGGGTCATCTGGGTCATGGTCAGCCCCTTGAGACGCTCGAACTCCGCATCGAAGGACTCGTTAAAAGCTTGATTCAGGTAGATCGCCATGCTGAGATCACCGTCTTTGGTCGGTCCGCCGGCACGGGAGAGGACGTCGTAAAGGGTGGAACTGCTATCTATCAGATATTCACCGGGAGTGACGACGCGTCCGGTCACCTGTACCTTCCATTTACGGCGGTATAGGCTATTCTCCGGGATTACGATGCGATCGGCATTCTTGACCGGGATATTGGCGATTGATGGGTCGCTGTTATAACTGCCGAGGTCATAGTGTAGGATCTGGAAGTCCTGCATATTATCGGCGTAGCGATAGATCGTGACCTTGGCGAGGTCGGCTTCCTGACGGATCCCCTTGGCAAGCTCAAAGATCTTTTGCAGGGTGTCTCCCGGGAGATATTCATAGTCCCCGGGCTCATAGACCATTCCGAGAATGTTGACCGTCTGGGAGATGGAGGGGACGTTGATGACGTCTCCGTCACGCAGGAGCGGATTCTGCTCGAGATCTCCCTTGAGCATGAAGGCTCGCAGGTCGTAAACTGTGGTCTTCCCCTGACGTATCAGGCGGATACTGCGCAGAGCTCTGCCATCGACGAAGGTCGTATCCGGAAGCTCTTGCCAGGGCATCTTGGTTGCCGGAGCGGCTAAGGTGGGCATGCGCATAGGCTGGTTTCCCAGCATAGCGGCATCGACAGCATCCGAGAGACGGTTGGTAGGTAAAAACTGGTAGTTCCCGGGACGGGTGACATACCCCGTGACGCTGACGGAGATCATGTTCGTCGCAGGAAGATTCTGCGGTATGTCCACCGCGCTGAGGAAGGCGCAGGCGAGCAGGAGCAGAACGAGGATAAGCTTAGTTTTCATAATAATCGATCATGCGCTGGATGATCGAGTCCAGCTTCATCTGGGGCTCGTAGCCGATGTATTCCTTGATCTTGGTGAGATCGGGCATACGGTTCATCATGTCTTCAAAGCCCTCTTCGAAAGCGTCTTCATACTTCATGTAGTCGATGCGGGACTTGCTTTGGCACATGGTGCGAACTTTGTTTGCGAGGTCTTCGATGGAGATGGATTCGGTCGTGCCGACGTTAAACACCTCGCCTTCGCAATTCGATGCTGCCATAAGCTTGATGAAGGCATCGACGACATCGGAGACATCAGCGAAGCAGCGAGTTTGCTTTCCCGTACCATAAACCACGAGCGGTTGGTCGAGCAAGGCAGCTTTGATGAATTTGGGCAACACCATGCCATACTGCCCCGTCTGGCGGGGTCCTACAGTGTTAAAACAGCGGACGATGACGACGGGAAGACGCTTCTCCCGGAAGAAAGCCAGAGCCATGAACTCGTCGATGGCTTTGGAGCAGCTGTAGCCCCAGCGGCTGATGTGCGTCGAACCCAGCAAGCGATCATCTTGCTCGGCAAAGGGGATCTTCTCGCTTTTGCCATAGATCTCGGAAGTGGAGGTGATGAGAACCTTTGCCTTGTGTTTATTCGCCAATTCGAGGACGTGATCAGTCCCCACGATATTGGTCTTGAGCGACAGCAAGGGATTCTCGATGATGTATTTGACGCCGACCGCAGCGGCAAGGTGATAGACTTGATCTACTCCGCCGATCAGGCTTTCAAGCAGTTCACGGTTCAGAATGCTACCGATGGTATAATGAAACTTCGGATGAGACTTGAAGGTCTCGATGTTCTCCAGCCTTCCCGTGGAAAGGTTGTCGATGATATATACGGTATGTCCGTCATTTAAGAGCCTCTCGGCGAGATGTGAGCCGATAAATCCGGCACCGCCGGTGATCAGGATATTCATAATATCTCCATTCTATTGTGTAGCCCCGCCTTAGCCGGGTCACCACCTAATCTTTTGGGAGCTCAGAACGGCGGAAAGACCGCACAAATCCACTTCTTCCCAGAGAAATAACACGATTTTAATTGCATGATTTTGTCAATGGAAAAGGTGCACATCACGTCTGAATATCATTCTTGGTATAGCCGTGCCAATCTTTGTCAACGCTTCTCGCTCAAGCGCAATATTTCGTGCAACATTTAGCTTGACATTCCTACTATGCGTATTTTAGATAAGCCATGATCGGGGAAGACGATTCCCCGCACCAAAACATAGAGGTGAATGCTCGATTTTTCTTGTCCGAATGATGAAGCTGGGAGGCTATCATGAACTTAGTTAAATCCCTGTCATTGATTGTTATCTTTATCTTTCTTGCCTTGACCGCGTTGCATGCCCAAGGGGCCGGACCGTTACTGGCGGTGACCCCAAACCCGGTCAACTTTGGTGATCTCGCGTTTGGCACCAATTCAACCATTCCGGTCTATCTCTCCAAGTCCGATCCCTGGGATCCGACGGTAGCGCAGATCATCTCCATAGACATAGGTGGTTCTGCGGCATTTTCCTATGACTTTAGCTACACTCTTCCGACCTCTTTCTCGTCTGCGGAGACCAAGGTCATCAACGTGAACTTCATCCCAACCACTCCGGGTATGCATTACGGGAATCTATACATCGTCGATAACCAGATGCATACTTATGACATACCTTTAAGCGGGAACTCGCTGAACGCCCCAGACGAACCTCATCTGACGATCAGGCAAGAGCCGCTGTACATCACACAGTTTGAGGACAGGTATGAGAGCGAGAATGTGACTTTTGTAAATACCGGAACTATGTCGCTTACCTACCAGATAGATAGCGCGACACTGCCATCTTGGATGAGTTTCTCGACTTACTCGGTGACTGGCAAGGCAGGAGAACTTCGCAGTGTATCCGGCATCGTGGCTGCTGGTGATTCTACATCTTTTATGATCAATATCGACACTCGTGGACTGGCAACAGGATCGTACTTTCATTCGGTTCAGGTAGCGACGAACGAATCGGGAGGATTCCATTTCTGGCCAGTCTATCTAACCGTAAATACTGCCCCGTTGGTCGCAGACTTTTCCGCATATCCAAGATACGCTCACATCGGTACGACGATTAATTTCACCAATACCACCCGAGTGGATTCGACCGTGACGACCCTGGCTGGAATGACGTCCGAGTGGGACTTGAACAATGACGGAGTGACTGACAGCTGGCAGACAAATCCGACGTTTATCTACAGTACGGCAGGCTTATATCCGATCAGCCTGACTGTCCATACGATCGATTCTATGTCGGATAGCGAATACAAGCATAACTACATCAACATTTACAATAATCCTCCGGTAGTACATGACTCTATTGCGACGGTGACTACAAACGAGGACGTGATCTGGGGACCTGCGAGCTTCTTCGATTTCTTTACCGAACCGGATGGGGATATTATGACTTTTGCCGGAGTAAAATCCGCTCATATATTCGTCGATGTGACGGGGTCAACGTTTTCGATCCGTTCACTTCCCGATTGGTACGGTGTGGAAACAGTTCGTCTGATAGCTACCGATCCTTACGGCGAGTCTTCCAGCCATTCTCTCGAAGTGACGGTCAATCCCGTGAACGATACACCCGTGCTTAGTGTTCCTACGGATATCTACTTTATCAATGACTCACACCTGACGGTGAACTTCGCAGACTACGTCGAAGACGTGGACAATCCGGACAGTGACATCTCCATGACGATCATGCATATTCCCAGCACGGTCAATGACATCAGCGTAGTCTATGAACCGGACATGAATGGACTTCTGACCGCGGTCTTCACAAATGTAGTGCCCGACTGGTTCGGATCGAACGCCTTCAGCATCACGGTCAACGATGCCTATGGACGCGCGATAGCATCTCAGAGCTTTACCATGCATTCTCTGGAGCACTTCACAGCCCAGTTCTCGACCGATCCTTCTTTGAACCTTGCCGGGCAGATAATCCCCTTTACCGATACCACGCTTGGGAATCCCGACTGGTGGCATTGGGACTTTGAGAACGATGGAACGCCCGATAGCATGGAACAGAACCCGACCCATCAATATATGAATTCAGGGATATACAGCGTTCGCCTGACCCTGGGTAATACCGAAGCGAACGAACAAGACACGGTTCTTTACGATGATCTCTTCAACATCATCGGAACCGCGCTGGTGGGAGACATTCCTCCGAATCTGGGCTTGGATGGCTCTCCGTACAATATCGTCGATTCATTGAATATCCCCGAGGGGGGTGTGACGATCGCGCCGAACGTCGTGCTGAATTTCCTCAGCGAGAACCCCTTGATCCTCGATGCTCCGATCTTTGCCAACGGAGTCTTTTTCCAGGCTCCTCCCGGAGAGAACTACTGGGGTGGACTGGTCTTTGGAGAGGGATCCGGTGGTGCTTCTCTGGATGGTTGCCACATCCTGAACGCCTTGAATCCCCTTGTCCTGATGGGTGCCGATCCCAGCCTTCTTGATCTGGAGATCGCCGTGACGGACACGACCTCATTCCTCGATCAACCGGGCGTTTACCTGAATGGTTCTTCCGCAAACCTGAACAATATCCGCATCCTTAACTACCGTCGGGGTATCCAACTTGGGAATGACAACCGAACTTTGCGAACAACCCCGACCTTGACCAATATCCGAATTCGTAATAGCTCCGAGACCTCCCGTGAGGTCGGAGACAACTATGGAGTGACGATCACCGGAGACGTCGATGCCGAGCTTAGCGACGTCGAGATCGTCAACTGCAAGGTGGGGATCAGCCTCATCAATGAAGACAGAACCACGACGACCCCGACCCTGACGAACATTCGGGTGCGTAACAGCTCTGAGACTTCCCGCGGGATCACGACTGGGATCCTGGTCATGGGTGCCGTCGCACCGGATATCAACGACGCTGAGTTCTCCGGACTGAGCTACGGTATAGACATGCAGAGCACTGCTCCGGAAGTCCGCACTACTCCGACTTTGACGAACATTCGTGTGCGGAACAGCTCCGAAACATCGCGTGGATTGATGACCGGGATCAGGATCGACGGACTGCCTGCTGTCGCCTTGGAGAATATCGAGACCACTGATCTGACGACAGGCATCGAGATCCTGAATAATGGTCTGCGCACGACCTCTACCCCGACCCTGACCAATATTCGGGTGCGTAACAGCTCCGAGACTTCCCGCACGACGGACTATGGGATAGTCCTGAGTGGGGATATCACTGCCCGGATCGACGATGCCGTGCTGGAAAACTGCAGTATTGCTCTGCAATATGACAAGAGCGGGACCTACGACCGCACCGTCTCCACTCCCACTTTGACCAATATCCGCGTCCGCAACAGCTCCGAGACTTCCCGCGCAGAAACGATCGGGATTCGCCTGATCGACCTCATGCGGGTGACGGTGGATAATGATTCCCTCATCGGATGCACCAAGGCTCTGGAGATCGTCAACAGCTCCGTTCGCACCGTTTCCACCCCGACCCTGACGAATATTCGGGTGCGCAACAGCTCCGAAACATCACGCTTTGACAATATCGGGATCCATCTGCATCCCGGCGTAAACGGGAAGATCGGAGGCTGCGACATCCAAGGTGCCAAGATCGGACTCAAGCTCGAAGACGGAGCTCATCCGGAGATCTTGCCAAACTTCTTCAAAAACTGCGGGACGGCGATCAAGGCGATCTCCTCAGTTCCCGCAAACCCGATCCAAAGACAGATCGTCACTCTGGAGACTCCCTTCATGCTTGCTCATTCCGGCTGGGAATTCGTCGGTATGGAAGTGGAGCAATCCGGACCATGGATGATCAATAACAACACTTTCTGGAACTACCCGATCCTCCTGCGGGGAATAAGCGCGGCAGTGACCTTTACCAGTAATATCGGCTGGGCAAACTTCCCGATCCCTATGCCGATCATAGCGATAGCATCCCCGATCGAAGCCCGGTTCAACGACATCCTGTATATGAGCGGGATCCTCCCCGGCTTGGGCAACATCTCTGCCCAACCTCTGATGGCTAACCCCATGCAGGATGACTTCATGCTTCTGGTGGACAGCCCCTGTATCGACGCCGGTGATCCTTCTCTCCCCCGTGATCCGGACGAGAGTATTACCGATATCGGAGCCAAGACCTATCTGCACCGCGCGGCGATGGAGAGCGATACGCAATTCGTCACTACCGGTTCGACGGTCAGTTTCACCAATACCTCATGGGGACACGAGGATGCTCGCAATACTTTGGTCGAATGGGATCTGAACAACGACGGGACGATCGAGGCTACCTCCTGGAACTGGTCACGCACATTTACTCAGCCGGGGCTATATGACCTGCGCCTGAGGATGCAGACCGGCACACTCATTGACGAGGTGATCTATCATCGCGCCGTGGTGGTCCAGAACCTCCAGCTGATGCCTCCGGTCATCTATCCGCCCATTCGCACCGGGAGTGACATCGTAATTACCTGGCAACCCGTCAGTTTGACGGTGCAGAATGAGCAAGTGACCGTGCCCTACTACCTCGTCTATAAGAGCAAGACCCCTGAGGGTGAATTCCGCTATCTTGGCTTCACCGAAGCTCCGCAGACCTCATACCTGCACGTGATGGGCGCATCTGAACCACGAGCCTTCTATATCGTTATCGGTTATGCCGGGACGCGGTCTGAGCTGGATGATTACATCCGCCTGCACCCGACCTTGTCTCCGGATGTCTCTGCGCCGCCACTGCCTGAGGAGCGACTCAAATAAGAACAGCTTACATCCCCGGATTTATCCGGGATACAGCCCGTAGATTGCCAAAAGGCTCCCTGCCATACAGCGGGGAGCTTTTTGCGGGGATCATATTTCTGGACATCGCCGGGTTTACGACCATCACCCAGACTGCCTCTCTGCGCGGACGTTACGGGGTGGAGATCGTGACCGGGGTCATCAATCACTATTTCGAGCGGATCAATCGGATCATCAAGCCTCACGGTGGCGAGATCTTCAAGTTCGGCGGTGATTCATGCCTGATCCTCTTTCCAGGGATTGCGCCGGAAGACACAGATTCCTTGCTCTCGGTGAGCTCTGCCATCGAAGCCCTGAGAGCGGAACTGGACAAGCGTTTCTTCCGTAAATACGGGTTCCATTTTGGTTTACATGGCAGCTTGACCCGGGGGAACGTCCGCGTCAACATCGTCGGCGATCCCGCCCGGCATCTGGATTACTATGTTGACGGTCCGGCGATCACCCGTGCCTATGAGCTTGCCGAGGGTTCCCAAGGGATAGTCATCGCTCCGGAGATCTCCGAACCACCGATTCCACTCGCTCAGCACCAGGCTCCGCCAAAGCGGGCAAGTTCCCGGCGTTTTCTCCCCCGAACGGTGGAAGATCGCCTCTCTGCCGGCGGGAATCTCTCCGAACTGCGCAATGCCGCTGTGCTCTTCATCAAGCTCAGTCCTGCCGAGGGCGAAAGCCTCGAAGTTCACGAATACGATGACCTTTACCGGCGTATCCAGCGGTTTGTCTATCGCTATGAGGGTGTCGTGAACAAGATCGACTACACCGAAAAAGGCTTCCTGATCCTCGTGGTCTTTGGCACGCCCGTCGTGCATCAGGATGACATCGAGCGAGCCTTCCTCTGCGCGACCCGCATCAGCAGCTTTTCCTCTCCCGCGATCGGCATTCGGATCGGAATCACTTACAGCAATATCTACACAGGGATCATCGGCGCGACCGGACGTCGGGAATATGGTATTCTGGGCAATGCGGTCAATATCGCTGCCCGAATGATGACCTACGCCGAGAATGCCCAAATATGCCTTTCCAAAGAGATCGTTCCGCGTATCTCCATGAAGTTTGAGACCGAGTTCGTGACCACGACTCAGGTCAAAGGTATCAAGGGTGATCTGGAGATCCACCGTCTGGTGCGTGAATTGCCGGAGTCCTGGACTCAGTATCGGTCCCGTTTCGAATCCATGCCTCTCTGCCTGTCTTGGGAAAAGACATCGCTGCTCAATACCGCGATCGACCCTCTGGGCGAGTGCCTCGTCTGCGTCTCGGGAGCATCGGGAACCGGGAAGTCCTACGTGGTTTGGCAGCTCTGCGAGAGACTTCGTCTGCTGGAGCGCGAGTTCCATATCTTTTCTGCCGACCGGTTCACCCGGAATATGCGGCTGGAATTCTTCTACCGCGCTCTGCGTAAAAACCTCGGTATCGTTAGCTTCGTAAATCAATACGACGAATTTGTCCTCTGGTGCACAGAGCGAGGGATCGTCTTCGACCGCAGAATGGTCTTCCGTTTCTTGCAGAATCCCGCTTCCGCTTCACCCGCTCAGGCGAGTGTCGATGCGGAGATCTCGCGGGCTGTGATGTATGACGTTCTCGCTGCGATCTACAAAGATACGGACAGTCTTATCATCGACCCTCTGGACAACTTCGATGCCGAGTCACGCGCGTTGATCGTCGCATTGGCGCGCCGCAATCTCGCTGCCGGTTCCGTAGTCATCTACACTGGCTCAAATGAAGACAATCCCTTCGGGGACAAATATTACCACCGGGTCAGCCTTCATCTGAGTGATCTGGACGTTGCCGAAGCCTCTATACTGATCAACCACTACCTGCCGATGGTGACCGGAGAGGCAAAAGACGAGCTGCTCCGCGTCACTTCCGGAAATCCCCGCTTCCTTGGAGAACTCCTTCGCCATATCCGGGAGGTCCTCAAGGGCGAGACAGATCTCGTCACCCTCCAGACGGTCAACGGCTTACAGGCAAAAGGGCTGATCCCCGATCGCATCGAGAATCTACTCCTCGCGGATCAGCAAAACCTCGATCCGGGAGAACAGCAGGCTCTGCGTATTGCCAGCATCTATGGGATGAACTTCAGCGAAGCTGAGCTTTGCCGTGTCTTCAGCCTGGCTGAGGAGCGGTTTCGTCGCTCCTTAAGGGAACTCGTCCGCAAGGGCGTTATCGTGGTCACCGAGCTTGAGCCGGTTCCCGTCTATGCCATAGCCAATCCCCTGCTCAAAGAAAGCATCTATCGTACCATTCTGCTCTCGGATAAGATCCACCTGCATCAGACCGTTGCCGAATACTATGCGGTTCGCTATCAGGCGGGTGAGACGGATCTCCTGGAGCTGACCGCACGTCATTATATCCTGACCGGAAAGCCCGAATTGATCTGCCATTGGGCTGGGATACTCGCAGAAGAGTATAAGGCAGCAGGCTCTTATGAGCTCGCGGGGTCATACTTTGAGCTGCTGGCGGATAACTCCTGCAAGCCGGATGAACGGCTGTATGCTTCACTGTCAAACATCGGGATCAAGCTCAGCCTTGCCGATAATGCTTCCGCCCTTAGCAGTTTGGAAGAACTGCAGGAGCAGATCCCTCCCGAAGGGAAGCTGAAGGATCTATACCTCAGTCTCTGGGTTCGCTATTATAACAACACAGCAAGCTTCGACCTGATGCGTGAGTTCATCGCGGAGCACCTTGGGCGGGTCGGAGATCCGCAGATCCGTGCCGGGATGCGGATCGATGCGATGGAATCACTCCTGCGGGACAATCAGATCGAGCGCTTTGCCGCCGAAGCTTTACCGCTTTACCAAGAGCTGGAGCAAAGTGGAGATTCTGCCGGGATGAACACCCTAAGCGGGATCATAGCCCAGTTCTACTCCAATCAGGGGGATTACGACCAAGCCTATCGCTACTATCGCCGCAAAGAGAAGATCGCGACTCGGCTCAAGGACCCGGTCGGCAGACGTATCGCCAACGCCGGGATGGGGATAAACCTTTCCCGCCGGGGCAAGAAAAACGAAGCGATCAAATACTACCACGCTGCGCTGGAGATCGCGGAGAAGAGCGGAGACCGCAACGGCTATTCCAAAGCTCTGCTCAATATCGGCACCTTCCTCCGCAATCAGGGGAATTACAGCGCTGCCATGGAGCATTATCAGAAGAGTCTTCTCATCGCCAAGCACATCGGCAATCTGATGCAGGAATCCATCATCATCTACGATATCGGAGAGCTCCTTGCCTATCTGGAAAAGCACGATGAGTCCATCCACTATTTCTACGAGTCTTTGGCTATTGCAGAACGTATCGGGGACGATAACGGCAAGTCGTTCTGCTATGACGCGATCGGAGATAACCTCTTCAAACACGATAAGTTCGCCGAAGCCAAAGCCATATACGAGCAAAATCTCGAGCTGCAGATCCGGATCAACGACCGGGAAGGCATCGCTCATACCTACGGCAATCTCGGTAACATTGCCAAGATGGATAAAGACTGGGACAAAGCCCGGGAGCTCTATCACAAGCAGCTGGATATCCTCAGTGAAGTAGGCGATCTCGACGGGAGTGGACGGGCTTGGTTCAACCTTGCCATGATCGACGTTGAAGCGGGATCACAGCAAGACGCGATCCCCAAGCTCGAAAAGGCTCTGGAGCTCTTCACAGCCTGCGACGCGAGCTACTACATAGACATTACGAATCAACAGCTCTCTGCTCTGCGTTCCTGATCCCTCGCTTGGGGTCTGCTTGTAGTCTTCTTGTACTCATCTTGTACTCAACTTGTATGAAGTTCAAGAAAAGTATATGATGAGTGAGAGTTTTCTAACACAGAGAAACAGAGACGCGGAGACACAGAGACACAGAGAGAGGGGGAGAGGGGAGGGATATGAGTTTTTTATTAAAACAGAGTAAAGAAGTAAATGAGGGGAAACTCTGAATTAAGAAAGAAGAATTAAGAAAGAAGAAAGATGCTTCGCCAGTGAATAGTGAAGAGTGAATAGTGGCTCAGCACAAGCAGGGGATGCGGATGCCTCGCTACGGGAAGTTGGGCTGCCGAATTCTGTCCGGCAGAGGCAGCGGAGCTGCCTACATCGGAGTTGCAGGCATTGTAGCGACCTTCGGTCGCTGTGGCAAACAGAATTTGCCACCCCAATCAACAGGCGTAACACTGACTTTAGTCGGTCGTAGCACTGGCTTCAGCCGGCGCATCCCGATCATCATTAATCTGCTAATCCGTTAATCATTCACTTCCCTTCGTAGTGTAGCATGCCAATGCTACAACATTACCCAGCCCCGGCTCGTCCTCCACTAACCTACTAACCCGTTAACCTACTAACCGCGCAGCGCTACCCGTCCGTGTGCTCACTGTATCGCAATTACTCGGAAGAACATCCGTCCGGAACTAAAGGCGGGGCCGGTGATGATCCCGCTTGTCGCGGATATCGTGCCGATGCTCGACCACTCTTCGTCACCGGCAAATGGGTCGTTGCTGGCTTCGATGCTGTAGTTCGAGATGCTCACCGGGTTTCCGGCTATGGTCTGGGTGACGGGGTTCCAGCTGATGACGATCCCTTCGGGTGTGTAATGAAAGTCTGTGATAACGGGGCTGGCAGGGAGATCGGAAAGCCAGGGAGAGAAGAGGATCGCACCAAAGGAGGTATTCTCCTCGTCGTCATAGAGATGGCTGTCTATCTCAGGAGCTGTGCTCCAATCCCATAGATTCCCCACGGCATGGATCTGGTTTGTGGAGCCATTGTAGATCTGATACTGCCCGGAGTAGTTATTGTGAAAGGAATTCCTGCCGGGATCGGAGGAGAGGTTCTCGCCCAGAGAGGGAGATGAATTGCCGCTGATATGGATACCGTAGGAGATGTTATCGCTGATGCTGTTTCGCCTGAGCTGAGGCGAAGTATTGTAGATCATTATGCCATAGTTCTGCGAAAAGCGGAAGCTGCAGTCCCGGACATAGCCTGCCGGACATTGGTAGAGGCTGAGGAGATATCCGGTTGCGTATGCGCCATAGGCAAAGTCGCAATAGGAAAATGCGGGACCTGATGCGGAATAAAAGAGCTGGACGCCACCCCATTGATTGGGAGCAGGACTGGTGGAACTACCATCATGGTTGGTGTCACCGCCGATGCTGTCATCATACCAGGAAGTAAACGCGATCCGGGATGAGGCTGTGCCAATGGCGTTAAGGGTTCCCCGTACGTCCCAAGAGCCAGTCACGCTCTTGATCACTGTCCCGGGGAGCAGGGTCAGGCTCGCGTCAGCAGGAATGTAGAGGTTATTGATCATGTAGATGATACTCGGGACAAGGCTGATATTGCCGGAGACGGAACAACTGTCGAAGCGGAAGACGTTATGAAAGTTCTCACTCAGAGTATTTCCGCTGAAGGCAGAGATCTGGGAACTGCTCATGTACAGCGCATAAGAATTGTTGCGGAGGAAGCTGTTGTTGCGTATATCACAAGCAGATCCGCCGTTGCTGATCCGTAAGCCGACACTGAGGTTATCCGCGAAGGTATTACCGGAGATCTCGTGGTCTCCGCTATAGACATCCAATCCGTAGTTCTGCGAATAGGCAAAGGTGGAATTGCGGATATAACCGGTAGGGCAGGCATAGACATTGAGCAAGGAACCGAGGCTATAGGCGGCGTAGTAAAACCCGCAATGGTCGAAAGCAGGGCCGGAGCTTGCGTAGTATAGCTGGATCCCACCCCATTGGTTCGGAGCGGGTGAGGTCGAAGTGCCGTCATTATTGGTATCACCTCCGTGGGAGTCGTCATACCAACTGGTAAAGGTGATCGGGCTTTGGGTAGTTCCATTGGCAATTAGGGTTCCCCGTACATACCAATATCCGGTGAGGCTCTTGCACGTGGTACCGGGTAATATGGTAAGGCTGATCCCTTGTGGAACATTCAGACTATTGACCATATGGACGTAGTTCGTGTCCCAGGTCAGATTTGTCTCCAGTGTACAACTGTCATAGCGGAAGTTGTTATAGAAATTCCCAGTTAAGGTGTTTGAGCGATAGTCCACAATGGCGGAATTGGTGATATAAGCTGCGTGGTTGCCATTCTGGATGAAGCTGTTGTTCAGGATGGTATTCGCAGTCGGGCAGTTATTGATCCTCAACCCGGCATGTATATTCTGCGAAAAGGTGTTCCCGGAGATCTCGTGGTTACCGCCATAGATATCCACGCCGTAGTTCTGAGAATAGGCGAAAATGCTATTGCGGATGTAGCCTGAGGGGCAAGAATAGACGTTTAGCATAGAGCCCAGGCTGTAGGCGGCGTAATAGAACTCACAATGGTCAAAAGCAGGTCCGGAGCTTGCGTAGTATAGCTGGATCCCGCCCCACTGGTTTGGCGCGGGAGTAGTCGCATTGCCGTCGTGATTGGTGTCGCCTCCGTGGGTGTCGTCGTACCAACTGGTGAAGATGATCGGGTTCTGAGCTGTGCCATCAGCGATGAGAGATCCCCGTACATACCAGTATCCGGTAGCGCTTTTGAATGTGGTTCCGGGGAGGATGGTTAGGCTGATCCCTTGGGGGACGTTTAAGGCATTGACCATATGGATGTAATTCGTGTCCCAGGTCAGGTTTGCTCCAAGCGTGCAGTTGTCATATCGGAAGTCATTGTAGAAATTCCCACTCAGGGTATTTGCACGGTAGTCTATGATGGTGGAATTGGTGATGTATGCGGCGTGATTGCCGTTCTGGGTAAAGCTGTTGTTCAGGATGATGTTTGCAGTCTCACAGTTGCTGATCCTCAGCCCGGCATGGATGTTCTGGGTGAAAGTATTGCCGGTGATCTCGTGAGAACCACCATAGATATCCAAGCCATAGTTCTGGGAGTATGCGAAGGTGGAATTGCGCACGAAGCCGGTAGGGCATTGATAGAGGTTCAGCATCCAGCCCGTACCGTATGCACCGTAGAGGAACACGCAGTTATCAAAAGCCGGGCCGGAACTGGGATAATACAACTGCACTCCGCCCCATTGGTTTGGTGCGGGAGACGTCGCGTTTCCGTCGTTATTTGTGTCTCCGCCGTGTCCGTCATCATACCAACTGGTAAAGACAATAGGGCTTTCAGGGTCGGCATCGGCGGTCAAGGTTCCGCGTATGTACATCGTTTGCCCCGGAGCAAACTTGACCACGGTTCCGGGGAGGATGGTCAGTGAAGAGCCGGAAGTGACTGAGACAGTGGAAGTGACGAGATAGACCCCACCGGTCCATATCTGCCCGGAGACGTCTCCGGAAACAGAGGTGATTGCCCCCAGAAGGGAAAAGATAACAACAAACGAGGTGACAAATAACAGCTTCTTAAGCATCGTATCTCCTATGCAGTTACTCGAATGGCAAAGTGTATGCTTCTCTGCCTGTTGCAAGATTGGGCAGTAAGTTTAGCCGATGCAAGCTTGTCAAGAGAAGAATGTGTTAATAATGTACTATTGTTTATATTGCGGTTGGTCCGATCCTTTCGGGATGCCGGATCTTACCTTTTTCTTGACACGATGTCTGGTTCTCATGTTTTGCTCACAGACTGACGTATTACGACAACACATCAAAAAGAAGAGAGGAAACAAAATGGAAATCAACAAGTCCTACGAACCACAGCAGATCGAGCAGAAGTGGTACAAATTCTGGGAAGAAGGCGGGTTCTTTACGCCCAAGCCTGATCCGGATAAGAAACCCTTTACGCTCCTTATCCCCCCGCCAAACGTGACCGGAATACTCCACATGGGTCACGTCCTCAATAACACTCTTCAAGATGTCGTTGTACGTTATCACCGCATGCTCGGCGAGCCGACTCTCTGGCTCCCCGGTGTCGATCATGCGGGTATCGCCACTCAAAACATGGTGGAAAAGCAGATCGCCAAAGACGGTCTCTCCCGGCATCAGGTCGGCAGAGAGAAGCTCATAGAGCTGATCTGGAACTGGAAGAACGAAAAAGGCAATATCATCATTGAACAGCTCAAGCTCTTGGGCGCATCCTGCGACTGGAGCAGACAACGCTTTACCATGGACGAGATGCTCTCCCGTGCGGTGAAGGAAGTCTTTGTCTCGCTGTACAATGATGGCTTGATCTATAAAGGCAAGTATATCATAAACTGGTGCCCGCGCTGCGTGACCGCTCTCGCCAATGACGAGGTCGAGCATGCGGACGAAGAGGGCAAGCTCTGGCATATTCGCTATCCCTTTGCCGAGGGAGATGGATACGTCACGGTGGCGACGACGCGTCCCGAAACAATGCTGGGTGACGTCGCGGTTGCTGTCAACCCAAAGGACAAGCGGTATAGCTCTTTACTGGGCAAGGAACTGATCCTTCCCCTTACCGGCAGAAGGATCCCCGTGATCGCGGATGACTACGTCGATGCCAGTTTTGGCACCGGTTGCGTCAAGGTCACTCCCGCGCACGACCCCAATGACTTTGAGATAGGGCTTCGGCATGATCTGGAGCAGCTCCTCGTTCTGGACGAACACGGGGTGATGAACGAGGCTGCGGGTGCGGATTTTGCCGGTCTGGATCGCTATGAATGCCGCAAGAAGATCTTGAGTATGCTTGAAGAGCAGGGTCTCCTCGAGAAGACCGAGAAGCATGAACATGCCGTCGGGCACTGCTATCGCTGCGATACCGTGATCGAGCCTTACCTCTCGGATCAGTGGTTCGTGAAGATGAAACCCCTGGCTGAGAAAGCCATTGAAGTGGTAGAGAGCGGTGAGGTCAAGTTCCAGCCGGAACGCTGGACGAAAGTCTATATGCACTGGATGAACAATATCCGGGATTGGTGCATCTCCCGCCAGATCTGGTGGGGACATCGCATCCCGGCATATTATTGCCACTCCTGCGGGGAGATGGTCGTCAGCCAGGAAGCTCCGAAGAGCTGTCCGAAGTGCGGTGGAACCGGGTTCCGCCAGGATGAGGATGTGCTGGATACTTGGTTCAGCAGCTGGCTCTGGCCCTTCTCGACCATGGGCTGGCCGGATGAGACGCCGGATCTGAAATACTTCCTGCCTACCAATGTGCTGATCACAGCCCCGGAGATCATCTATCTCTGGGTGGCACGGATGATCATGTCCACCTTGCACTTCCGCGGAGTGATCCCCTTTAATACAGTGCTTTTGCATGGGACGGTTCGGGATGAGATCGGCAGGAAGATGAGCAAGTCCCTCGGCAACTCGCCTGACCCTATCGATATCATCGGCAAGGTCGGTGCGGATGCCTTGCGCTTCTCCATGATCTTTAACACTCCGAAAGGTGCAGACGTCTTTTACTCCGATACGATGCTGGAGACAGGCAGGAACTTCGCCAATAAGATATGGAACGCTTTCCGCTTTATCATGATGAATGCAGATAGCATCCCAGGACTTCCGGAGAAGGATGCGATCAGCATGGAGCTTGCGGATAAGTGGATCTACTCCCGCCTGAACGAAGTGACACTCCAAACGCGGGAGTACTATGAGAATCTGCGTCTGAATGATGCAGCACAATGCCTGTTCCAATTTATCTGGGATGAGTTCTGCTCCTGGTACATAGAACTCAGCAAGGATAGGCTCTACCGCGAGATAGCTCCGGGAGAGAGGGATACAAGGCTCGACGTCAAATACATCCTTCTGGATGTGATGCAGACCTCGATGCGCCTGCTGCACCCGATCATGCCCTATATCACCGAAGAGATCTGGCAAGCGATAAAGACCGTCTTCCCCATGCAGGATGAAGCTCTGATCATCGCGGAATACCCGCTCGCGGATACCGGCAAGATCGATGCCCGGATCGCAGACGAAATGAGTTTTATCCAAGAGACCATCACTGCGGTTCGCAATCTGAGGAAACAGCTCAATCTCCCGCCTTCGACAGAGGTCAGCCTCGTGATCCGCATCGCCGAAGCAAAGCAAGCGGAGCTCTTCCACGAGTATGAGTCTTACCTCGGTAAGCTGGCAAAGGTCAGCTCCCTGACAGTCGGAACCGATCTGGAAAAGCCAAAGCCTTCCAGCGCCGCCGTAGTGCGCAATATAGAGATTTTCCTTCCTCTGAGCGGTTTGATCGATCCCCAAGCGGAGCAGGAACGGCTTGGGAAACAGCTCGAGAAACTGGAAAAAGAGCTGAGCATCATCTCGAACAAGCTCAATAACGAGAACTTCGTGCGTAATGCGAAGGAAGAAGTCGTTGCCAAGGAACGTGAGAAGTATGACGAGGTTAGCACAAAACTGTCCTTGACAAAAGAGCTACTCAAGGATTTCTTGCACTAATTGCACGATCAATAGTCAATGATCTGGGGCTATAGCTCAGTTGGTAGAGCGAATGGTTCGCAATCATTAGGCCAGGGGT
>CAYVXJ010000005.1:0-215309 GCA_964454815.1 uncultured Candidatus Cloacimonadota bacterium
CACTATTCACTCTTCACTATTCACTTTTCACTCAAAATTCCCCTCTTTTACTTCTTTACTCTGTTTTAAGGATTCTTTTCTCCCCCATCTCTGTGTCTTCTAAGTCTCCGTGTCTCTGTGTTACCCCCCAAGTACTCCGCTTGTAGTCATCTTGTACTCATCTTGTACTCAACTTGAATGAGATACAAGATGACTACTTGCGGAAAATGGGTAGATAAAGGCTATTTTGCCGGAGCCCGGCGAGAGGCAAGTGCGGTGTCGATCAAATTCCTCAATCGGCTGAGAACTTTTTGGGGAGAGACCTTGTCGGTCGCGGAAGTGATCAGCTTATCTCCGGCTCCGCGCCAAACCCAATCCGGATCACCGGTGCTGAGGAAGAAGAGGCTCTTCTGTTTATCGGCATTTTCCGTGATCTCCTTGAAAGGTTTGTTAAACATCATCCCGGCTTTGAGCTTGTCCATGACGAGGAGCACGTCATGCTCCTTGCCCTGCAGGTCTGCAAAGCTGGAGACATAGGTTGTGACGACGTTGCAACTATCGCCGTAGGTGGCGCTTAGGCTATCGATCAGGCTGAGCTTGAAGGGGCTGTTCGAGCCCTTTAGCATGGCGATCAGCAAGGTCGGCTTGGCAGGGTCGATCGCCTTGCTCTGGGGCAAAGGATCATTGCCGGAACACGCAGCCAACAGAAGTCCGACAATTAAGACAAAATAGAAGACTCTCATTATCTCCTACCTCAGGATTTTTGAGGACATTAAGCCGATCAGGCTCAGGGGTGTCAAGGAGAAACTTACGGGGGTGCTGCCGGAGATAGTGATCAGTGTCTTAGTTCTTTAGGCTGATACCTACCCGGTCAATATGCTCACGCAGGTCCGGATGGCTGAGCAGCGCATAGAGGCTCAGATCGAACTGCCAGGGGAGATCAAGCGCATCCAACTCGGAGATGATACGGTGGAGATGAACCAGGCTCAGCCCTTGCCCCTTGAGGCAGAGATCGATGTCCGAACCGGGCTTGAAGTTGCCTTTGGCACGCGAACCATAGAGGATCACGTCGGTGATCAGAGGTTCCCGGTCGAGCACTGCGAGGATCGCATCCCAATGGCTCTGGCGGATGCCAAAACGGAGCTGTTCATCCATCGTCAGAGCTTGTCCCGCAGATAGTCGTATAGCTCACAAAAAGCCTGATAGTAACGTTCGATCACGTTCGTGGAGATGAGCCTTACGACCTCGGAATCATAGAGATGCGAGGTTAGGTTACGATCGGTGATCATCCTCATCCACGTCTCTCCGTCACGGATGATCCCATTGGCAAAAGCCAGGCGTATCGCGTCTTTGGAACCGACAATATCGGCAAAGCCCTTTTCCTCAAGATAATCCTTGAGCGTTTTCCAACCAAGCTCGAAGGTATATTCAAAGCGCTGGATCAACCCTTCGCTTTCGAGTTCGCTGGGCTTTTCCAGCTTGACGGCTTCACCCAGAAGCCGGAGAGCGTTTTGAAAATTGCTGAACCGCTGTTTCCATCTGATGTCGGTCATCCGGTCACTCCTCAAAAGATCATTGCATTCTTTATTTGGCAAACAGGGAATTACGTCAACAGAAAACTATCGGCTCAGTCGCGGACGGGATCACAGGAACGGGATGCTCGCTTTCCGAAGCGTTGTGCGCGGATCAAAGCGGGATTGGCAAAAAAGAAGTGCTTGACACTATCCCGCCTCGTAAAATCCTGTCATTCTGTAATAAAACCGTAAAGGAGAATCGATGAAGACCCTTACACCGAAACCGGGTGATATCACACAAGCCTGGTACGTCGTTGATGCGACGGGTATGCCTCTTGGTCGGTTATCCACGAAAGTCGCTTCCATATTACGTGGAAAGCACAAACCTTACTACGTTCCGAACATCGATTGCGGGGACTACGTCGTTATCATTAACGCCGAGAAAGTCCGCGTGACCGGTCTCAAGAGCCAGCAAAAGGTTTACCAGACATTCAGTGGATATCCCAGTGGCCTGAAGGAAATCCCGTATGCCAAGATCATGGAAGAGCATCCGGAGCGTATTATCGAGCACGCCGTTCGCGGAATGATGCCGAAAACTACCCTTGGCGATGCCATGTTCAAGAAACTCAAAGTCTATGCCGGAAGCGAGCATCCGCATGCTGCGCAACAGCCGGTCGAACTGAACCTTAAGGAGAATTAAGGAATGCAAAATTACGATGCAGTTGGCAGAAGAAAGAATGCCGTAGCCCGTGTCCGGCTCACCCCCGGCACCGGAAAGCGCATCATCAACAACGTCCAGATGAAGAAATACCTCCAGCGCGAAACCCTGGAAATGATCGTCGAACAACCCCTGCAACAAGTTGGAATGAGCGATAATTTTGACCTCTATGTCAACGTTCGCGGTGGTGGACTTGCCGGTCAAGCCGGTGCGATCCGTCATGGTGTTTCCCGTGCCCTGGTCGAGTTTGATGAAAAGCTCAAGCCTCAGCTCAAAACCCGCGGATTCATTACCCGTGACCCTCGTATGGTCGAGCGTAAGAAATCCGGTCGTCCGAAAGCAAGAAAGAGATTCCAGTTCTCCAAACGCTAATCCGGGTTTTGGGGGTTTGGACTATTCCTGCCCCCTTCACTGGACAGGCAATTGCAGTGCTATGCCGAATCTAATGACTTTTAACACAGAATCATCCTGCCGGATGGAGTTGCAAGGCGGTGAGGGAACCCGATCACGCATGGCCCGCTCCGTGCGCCTCCCTCTGAATTGCGTATATCTTCCGGTAGAAGAACAACCGTATATTTCCTAAGGAGAAACCAATGTCCGTAGTTTCAATGAAGCAACTACTCGAAGCCGGTGTTCACTTTGGACATCAGACCTTCAAATGGAATCCCAAGATGAAGAAGTATATCTTTATCAAGCGTAACGGGATCCATATCATCGATCTCAAGCAGACCGTTGATGCCATCAATGAAGCTTACCAATACGTGAAAGAAGTTGCCAGCCGCAGCGAGTATATCCTCTTTGTCGGCACCAAAAAGCAAGCTCAGACAGCGATCAAAGAAGCTGCCGAGAAAGCCGGCGTCTTTTACGTTAACCAGCGTTGGTACGGCGGAATGCTCACCAATATGGCGACCATCCGTCAGTCCATCGAAAAGATGAAGTGGTACGAAGAGATCGTCGCCGACGGTTCCATTTCGAACTATACCAAGCTGGAGCAACTGAAGCTGAAACGCAGTCACGACAAGATAGAATTCTCGCTCGGCGGGATCCGCGATATGGATGCCAAGCCCGGCGCGATATTTGTCGTCGATACCGATCATGAAAACATAGCCGTTCACGAAGCGCGCATCCTGGGTATCCCGATCATCGGTATGGTGGACACAAATTGTGATCCCGACCTCATCGATTACGTGATCCCGGCAAATGACGACGCTACCCGTGCCATCCATCTCATCGCCGACATCATGGCCAACGCCGTGATCGAAGGCAGAGGTATCGCTTCCGAAGGCGTCAGCCACGAAGCCGTCGATACCGATGCCGCACCCGTTATGGATGAAGAACCCGTTTTCGCTGCGTCAGCCGATAACCCTGAAACTGATGCTCCCGTAGTCACCGAGGAGAACTGATATTTCACCGGGCAAGCCCGACCCGGCTTGCCCACCCTTTAGCCCATCCCCATCGGGGATAATTCAAACAAGCATATGACAAGGAGTCAAAATGGCAGAGATTACCGCAACCATGGTAAAAGAGCTGCGTGAGAGAACCGGAGTCGGCATGATGGAATGCCGCAAGGCGCTCGTCGAGTCCGAGGGCAATATCGATGCCGCCATCAAATGGCTGCGCGAGAAAGGCATCTCCAAAGCTGAGTCCAAAGCTTCACGTGAGACCCGCGAGGGGATCATCTACTCATATATTCACTTTAACGGCAAGATCGGCGTTATGCTCGAGCTGAACTGCGAGTCTGACTTCGTCGCCAGAACCCCTGAGTTCACTCAGATCGCCGAAGATATCGCCATGCAGATCGCCGCGACCAATCCCCTGGCTATCAGCGCCGACCAGATCGACCCGCAGGTCATCGAGAACGAGCGCGAGATCGCCAGAAACAAAGCGATCAACGAAGGTAAGAAGCCCGAATTCCTCGAGAAGATCATCGAGGGTAACGTGCGTAAGTTCTGTGCCGAGAACGCCCTTCTCGAGCAGAAATGGATGTCGGACGAGACCCGCACCATCAAAGATATGCTTACCGACGCGATCGCCAAGACCGGCGAAAACATCCAGATCGCCCGCTTTGTGCGCTACAGCCTGGGCGGAAATTAATAAACCATGCACCAATATCAGCCTGAGATAGTCCACCGCGTCATGCTCAAGCTCTCCGGGGAGATCCTCGCCGGGAACAAGAGCTTTGGCTTCGATGACGAAGTGATCGACCACCTGACGGATGAACTGATAGCGGTCAAACGGCTCGGATATAGTATTGCCATCGTCTTTGGCGGTGGCAATATCTTCCGGGGCGGAAGCTGGAAGAACCAAAGCCTGAACCGCGTCACTCTCGATAGCATCGGGATGCTCGCGACGATCCAGAACGCCCTCTACCTCGCGGAGATCCTCGAGAACAAAGGCTATGGCGCAAAGGTCTTCTCCATGCTCAATGTGGACAAGATCGCCGAGCAATACAGCCCCGCCAAAGCCAATGAAGCCCTCTCCGAAGGCTTGATCTGCTTCCTCGCGGGAGGAACCGGCAATCCCTTCTTCACGACCGATACCGCCGCCGTCCTCCGCGCCGTGGAGCTCAAGCTGGACATCGTCCTCAAAGGCACCAAGGTCGATGGGCTCTATTCCGCCGATCCCCGCAAAGACCCGAACGCTACCTTCATCCAAAGCGCGTCATTCCAGGAATGCATCGAGAAACAGCTCGGTGTCATGGATATGACGGCTTTCTCCCTGGCACAGGACAACCACATGCCGATCAAGATCTTCAACGTCGGCACCCGCGGAACCCTCCTGGAAGCCATTACCCGTGCTGATATTGGCACCTATATACATCCGTAACTGAGGTCGGATATGGAAAACCTGAAAGCAACCACCAAAGACAAGATGCAGAAGTCCTTTGACTCCCTGCTCCATCAATATTCAAAGATCAGGACGGGACGCGCCAGCGCCTCTATCCTCGATGACATCCGGATCAACTACTACGGACAGCCCACCCCGATCAAGCAGATGTGCAACATCTCCATCCCGGAACCCCGTATGATCACCGTGCAACCCTGGGACAAGACCACTCTCGCCGACATCGAAAAGGCTATCCTCGCCGCTAACCTCGGCATCACCCCCGAGAACGACGGCAACGTCATCCGGCTTCCTTTCCAGGCTCTGACCGAAGACAAACGCAAAGACATCGTCAAGAACCTGAAGAAGATGGCGGAAGAAGCCCGCGTCGCGATCCGCAACCTGCGTCGCGATGCCAACGAACTGGCAAAGAAGATGAAGAAAGACTCCGAGATCAGCGAAGACGACGAGAAGAAAGTCCTCAAAGAGATCCAGGACATCACAGACGAGTGGATCAAGAAGATCGACGAAGTCGAGAAAGCCAAAGAGAAAGAGATCCTCGAAGTCTGAGGCTTCTCCCCTTTTCCCCTCCTTTTGTGCCGGACCTTGCGTCCGGCTTTTTCTTTGCCTGACGCGGGGAACAAAACTTGCATATAAAGCGCGCGAGGAGTAATATGCCAAAGACCTTGCTACTGACGCTGATGCTGGTGTTGTGTATCGCCGTTGATGCCATCGTGCATGAAACGGGCGATCTGGAGCAGTTCCTCTTTGGCAGCGAACCCGCCTGCGAGTATGACAACTGGATCTCCCACGTCTCCGAGAACATCGCCAATAACGGCTTGAACCACTATGCTCCCTGGGATCGGCAGACCACCGGCTTTGGCTCCTATCTTGATCCCGATCTCGGAGAGACTGCCCTCTGGTCGCAAGCTGTAAACCTCTTTTACGAAGGTGCTTATGACCAAGCCCAACAAGTCCTGACCGACAGCGGGATCCCCTATGAGATCGTGCTGTTTGACGATACCCAGACCCACAAGTCCTACTACATCCTTCGCGAAACCCTAAATGACGACATAGACGATAACGGCACCGAGGATCCCGGCGACGACGAGATCGGCAGCTTTGACTTCGGCTGGGGTATCTACATCTACGACCCCGGTTCCCTAAATCCCGTGATCGTCACTGCCCCGCACCCCTGCGATGACTATCCCAGCCCGCTCATGGCGTGGGAAGCCTTCACCCGCTGGAACGCCCGCTGGCTGATGATCAACGGTGCCGGGCGAGAAGTAGCCTTTTATGGCACCGGCTATGGCAATAACAACCAGTCGCTGAGCGATCCTTCCCGCAACTCCAATCATCCTTTGAACGTTGTCTATCAAAAAGCCGCGAACGAGATCCGCAGCCAGTTTGGCAGAGAGGAATTCAGCGCTCAGATCCATACCTATGACCCCTTCCGTCCCACATCTCAACGCGACGTCCAGCTTTCCGCCGGGAACGGGAGAAACTTTCCCACCCTGCCGATCCGCGACTTCTCCCGCGGGAAGAACGACATCATCCATAACACTCCCTACACGATCCACACCGCCGGAGCCTTTGGCAACCTGAACCCCGTGACCATCTCCCAATACTACTCGGTCTATTACGCGCAAGGCGATACCTTCTATTACACCGGAAACGGCATGAACCTCAACATTGCGAACAACCGTGACTACCCTGGATCCGCCCAGAACTGCCAGATGATCTATACCGAGCAGCAGTCCAATATCCAAACCTGGAACCCCTTCCTGCACGTCGAGATGGGCGAGCTGCCCCAGACCCTGCGCCAGGATGAAGAGACGTTCTATTGGTTCTATGGCTACGACAGCGAGACCGAGACCTGGAACCCGGAGCAGCGCTACACCCGCTTCAAAGCCTACTACATGCCCTGGCTCAATGCCATGACCGCTGCCCTACCGGCACTGCTCCGCCTCGATGACGAGCAGATCCCGTCCACTCCGGAAGGTCTCTATGCGACGACCGCCAATGGCTACCTGAAGCTCGGATGGCAACGCAGCTACGCCTATGACTTTGACTCCTATGAGATCCACTACAGCTATATCCAGAACGGTGAACCCGTCTCCGGCATCCTGGATCGGGACGATGACTCGGACATGGGCAAGCAGGACTACGCTCTGGACACCATCCCCTACCTGGAGTTCCACGACCTTTCCTCGGTCGTGACCTACCGCATCCGTGCCCGTGACATCCACGGCAACTATTCCGAATTCTCCAATCCCCTGTCCTGCAGCTATCCCTCAAGCAAGATCCAAGCCCTGAGCATCAGTTCCATGTATGACAGGAACTTCCTCTCCTGGTCCGGCAATTCATCTTCGGTGACGACCCTCGGCTACAACGTCTATCGCAGCAGAGATGGCTTTACCTTTAGCCTTCTGGACACCTACCTGTCCAATCCCGCTCTTTCTCCCCCGTCCCAGAATTCCTGCACCTATTCGGACGTGAACGTGATCCCCGGCAAAGCCTATTACTACAAGGTCGGCAGGGTCTATGAGGATGGAACGGAATACCTGCACTACAAGGTCATTAAAGGCAGCCCTCTGGTCAGCGATCCCCTCTTTGCGACGAACCTGAGCACGGGAGAACGAACGTCTTTTTACTTTGGCATGAATCCCTTTGCCACCAATGCTGTAGATCAGGTGCTGGATCAGGGCACCTCAGGACTGCCGACTTCGCCGAACTTCCTCTTTTGCTCGACCACGCCGGACTCATTGACCTATCTTTACCGTGATCTGCGTCCGGTCTTTGACCCAAGCGAGACATACACCACCTTCGATCTGGTCATGCGCTGCCCCTATCCCGGGATGGATTACCAGATATCCCTGCCGGATTCCGTGAGCAGCAGCGGAGACCGCTTTCTGCTCCTGGACTTGCAAACCAGGATCTGGACGGATCTCAGCTCCGGTGACTACACGCTAACCGGTGTTGCCTCAGGGGTTCGCAACTTCCGCTTTTATTGGGGGCACTACCTCCCGGAGATCAACCTCCCGCTATCCCCGGACATCTATGGTCTGCCGCATCAGCAGATCCCGCTTAGCTGGAGCGTCACCGCCCCGAACCTGATCGATCACTATCAGATAATGCTTATCGGCACCTCCGGAGAAATACTCGTCTATGACAACCTCCCCCCGGCATTGCAGAGCGTGGATTACACCGTGCCTGTCGATCCGCCCCTTAGCTCCGGACGCTTCCGCCTTATAGCGTTTCTCACGGACGGAACGAGCATCAGCCGGGACTTTCCCTGGCAGATCCACTTTGCTCCGGGACAATACCCGTTGAATTTCGGCATCGGCGCCGCGACGATCAGCTTCCCTACCTCGAGCATGTATTCCACGATGATCGATACCTTCGGGAACGACTGTCGCTTGTGGACCTTTACCGAGCAAGGCTATTGGGCTACCCATGAGGAGCTGCTCCCCAACGTCGCCTATCTGGCGAGGTTTAACCTGCCCTTTGCCGGCAGTATCCCCAATATCCCCGTCCTCCAGCCCGTAGCTATTACGCTGCATCAGGGCTTGAACTTTGTCCCCAATCCCCATCAGCGGGACTACCGCCTCGTCGATCTGCGCTATTCCCAAAACGGAACGGAGCTTGACCCCGTGCAGACCCTCTCCTCTGGAATGATAGTTCCCGCCTTCCTCGTTATCCGAAACGGCACCGCACAGCTCGCCGATACGCTGCGAACCGGCGAATCCGGCTTTATCTTCGTTCTTAGGGCGCAACCGCTTACCATCACTTTCGAAGTTGCCACCGTCTCCGATGTGGCTATCCCTATTCCCCGCTCCTGGCAAGTCCGCTGCAAAGCCGATAACGGTTCCTACGCCACGGAAGTGGTCATCGGTTCCTCCGTCAATGCCACGGACACTCACGACCCCCGCTATGACATCCCCGAAAGTCTCGTCCCGGAGCTCCCCTTCTCCCTGCCGATGTTCATGAGGCTCTTTTACCCTCCGGATGACGACGATATGCCCTACCTCAGTCGGTTCACGGGGTTGTTCCCGGATTATGACACGGTGACCCGCACCTGGGATCTGGAGCTCTTCGTGCCAAGCCCGGCTCCGCTGACCCTCTGCTTCAGTTCAGAGGACTTTCCCCCGAACTACAGCCTCAGCCTGGACCTGGACGGGCAGCATTTCGTGGTGACCCCAAACCGGAGCTTCGTGTTCGCCCCCTCTGCTACCGGCTCGCTCTACGGAACGATCACCGTGACCTCCAACCCCGCAGTTTCGAACGACGATCCCGTCGAAGCCATCAGCTGGATCAGCGTCTATCCCAATCCCAGCCGCGACGTCCTGCATCTTGACGTCCCGCAGTTCCTACGCGGAAAGCTCGATCTGGCGATCTACAACCTGCGCGGACAGCGTGTGCGTCAGCTAAACCAGAATGCTCCGTCGGACAGCGGTTCCGCTTTCTGGGATGGCAAGGATGAGAAGGGCTCACCCTGCGCTCCGGGGGTTTACTTCCTGCGTGCCGTCATCGGCAGCAAAAGCCGGAATATCAAGTTCCTCCGGCTCTGACCGGCTTCTCATAGCATCTTCGGGGATAAGTCCATATTATGCTTGACACAATCCCCTCTTATGCTATCTGGTTCCTTTACCGAATAAATAATAGTGGAATGCCTTATGACAAAGATCAAGTATGCCCTTATAGTACTGATGCTTATACCGGTTGTGTTCATCTACGCCGGTTATTATGATAATGTGCTCAATCTCAGCGGAGACGCGCTCAAGAACGGACTGCGGACTCTGATATCTACCAATACGAATAGCAGTTATGACAACTCCAAGACCTTCATGTTCCAGACCGCGGACAATCTCGGCGGCTCGGTGCGTTGCGTCTATACCGGTCATATCTACCAGATAAACAGCTCATATAACGGGAGTTCCAATCCCAATACCGAGCACACCTATGCCCAAAGCTGGTTCTCCAGCACCAATTCCAGCATCAAGAAAGCGGACGTGCATCACCTTTTCCCGACCAATAGCGTCGTGAACAGCGCCCGGGGCAACCTGCCTTTCTGGACCGTGCTAAACCACAGTTCCGCCGATATCTATTATACCTCCGAGCCCTGGCAGAGCTATCGCGGCAGCGACGGCAACGGACATACTGTCTTTGAACCCGCCGATCAGCACAAAGGCAACGTCGCCAGAGCTTTACTGTATTTCTACGTGCGTTACAACGACTCCCTGATCCAAGGTGGCGTGAACATGCTTCCCATCCTGCTGCAATGGCATGCCGCCGATCCCGTCGATGCTGCCGAAGTCACCCGCAATCAGGCTGTCTTTACCTGGCAGACCAATCGCAATCCCTTCGTCGATCATCCCGAATTCGTGAACCGCATCTGGGCGCCGACCTCCGTCGTCGATCCTAACGGTGTGCTTGTCCCGGATTTTGGCATTACTGCCGCCTTCCCCAATCCCTTCAGCGATACCGCCACTCTGACCATCAACAGCAAGGAAGCCCAGCCGATCAGCGTCCAGGTCTATAACCTGCGCGGACAGGTCATCCGCACCGAGACCGTCAATGCCAGAGCAGGGATCCAGGAATACGTCTGGGATGGTAAGGACGAACAGGGAGTGAAGACAGGTACGGGCGTCTTTGTCATTCGTTTCAAGTCCGACGATTACGAAGCGACTGCGCGCCTGACCCGTAAATAGCCCCTATTAGTTTCTAAGCCCGGTATCGGTCTCCCATCGGGATCATACCGGTATCATATCGGCATCATATCGGCATCATATCGGCAAAGCCCCCGATATGATGCCGTTCTGTTATCGGTCAGATCCCCGAAGGAAAGCGGAACTGACAAAGGGAAACGCTAAGAGCGGGTTCAGGGACGAAGCATCATCGTTTGAGATAGTAAAAGGTCTCATCCAGGACGCGATGCGGATAGCCGTACTCGGTGAGCTGGATGATGAGCCGGTAGCTGAGTCCTTCGGCGTAGGGGATCCCGCGGAAATCCAGACGCAATTGGCGAGTCCGGGTCGGCGAGACCGGTCCGGTCTCATAGCCCTTCCAGATCTCCTTGACCAGAGCCCGCTTTGCCTGAGGCTCAGGGGGATCGGAGACGATGAAGGCGTTCAGGAGATAGCGTTCAATGCCTTTGCCGGTGTTTTGCAGGGTGATGGTAAAGACCTGGAACTGACCATGATAGCCGTTGAAGTTTAGGTCGTAGATCTTCCCGCCCCAGAGCGAGGACGGATTTTGGGCGATGGTCAAGCTCACGAGCGCGAGCAATCCAATAATAAATATCAGCCTGTACCGCATCTGGCACTCCTTTGTCTTATTGATCACGGACACATTCAGTAGATGAGCATATCTCAGACCATAGATGCGGCATAGCGGTATTCCCATGCCATACATCAGCTTAGAGGACATATGCGACCCCCTCCGGGTGTGATTTTCTCCACTCCCCAAGCCTCCCGGATGCGTAATTGCTTATCTTTCATACTGCTGTGTTAAGACCCCTTGAGGCAATATCTACACCCCGAGGAGCTCTGGCTCTGCGCAAGGGAAGCAACAGCAGAAAAGAAACCGGTATCATCCCGGTAAAGGAGCATTTTGGACTTGACAGGCAGCCGCCACCTGCTTGTTTTGTTGCAGAGTCGATCTTTCCCATCCGTGATGCGGAAAGGGCTCCCGACGACACACAGGTTTTTTAGCAAAGAGGAATGAATGAAGAAGTTACTGCTTATCGGTCTCCTAATGCTGGTCGCTCTGCTTGGCGCAGAGACGGTCAGAGTCTATTACTCCCTGGACGTCAGCAGCAATCCGGACAGCAGCATGATCAGTATCAAGCCCGTGCTGTCCGCGGATTGGATCCCCTATACGATCTCGCCGACTCGGCTCGACCTCTATAAGGACTTGGATCTCTCCGAATTCATGGATCAGTATCTGGAATGGGGCAAGCCGATCAGCTTCGTCTCCGACCGCTATGAAAGAAGCCGTCATTTCCCCAGCGAAAGAGCCCTCTTTGACCAATTGAAAGCCGACTTTGGCGATGCCATCATCCGGGACGTAGGCGTGATGCCTCTGGGCTGGATCAAGGCGGAAAAGGACAGTTGCACGACCGTCACCAAATCGCTGAGCCTCAATACGAACGTGAGCTTTGCCAGCTTTGACCCCGTGACCGCCAGTTCCAAGCCAAACCGGATCAACCTCACCCTGTTATACATCTGCGATAACGGTCGTATGGCAGAAGCCGTGACCGCCCTCCTGGACATCAGCTCCGAACCTTCGAATGCGGTAGTTTACTGCGACAACGAATACGTCGGGCATACTCCCCTCAAGGTCTGGGTGACTTGGCATACGCCTACGAGCAAGCTGGAAGTCCGCTGTGAGAAGACCGGGTATCCGACCAAGATCCGCAAGGTCGGCTCCGGGGATAACCCCCTCTTTATAGACCTGATCGCGCCGGACAAGCCGGAGATCACGGAAGAACCTGTCACGCCGGAAGTTCCGGCACCGGAGGACACAGTTCCGCCTCCGTATCCGGATTCATTTCCCCGTCCCGCTGGTGCCACGGAATAACGCCCAGAGTTCGGCAACCTTCTCAGCATAGCGACGTAAGCCCGGATAAAGAGAATATGCTTGACTGGAAATCCCCCTCCGGGGAGCCTTGTTCCCTATGAAAAAGATCAAAGCATTTGTCATTGAATATATTTACTGGCTCTACATGATAGCCTGCTGCGTCTGGCTACTCCATCGTCTGGATATTGCCTCGCTCCCCCTGAACCGGATCCTGATCGCGCCGATCTTTCCCGCGCTTGGCTTTACCTTTCACAGCGGTTCGCTGGGAAGCAGGCTGACCCGGGAACAGACCAAGCCGAAGCTCCTCTGGAAGATCCAGACCTGGCTCCTGATCATCGTCTCCATCGCTCTTGCCTGGGTGATCGTCGAGGTCAAACCGCTGGATTTCTTTACCGGAGCGCAAAACACCACCTCCATCCTCAAAGGGATCTTCAACCCCAATACCAAGCTGTTGGTGCCGATGCTCGGAGCATTGGTCGAGACGATATTCCTCGCCCTTCTGGCGACCGTTCTGGCGATCCCCTTTGCCTTCCTGCTCAGCTTCTTTGCGGCAAAGAACCTGATGTTCGGCTCCCTCCCGGGGAAGCTGACCTATTACCTGATCCGCACGATCTCGACGGTATTCCGCTCCATCGAAGCGATAGTCTGGGCGATCATCTTTTGCGTGTGGGTCGGGATCGGTCCCTTCGCCGGAATGCTGGCTCTTTGGATCCACTCCATCGCAGCATTGATCAAGCTCTATAGCGAGCAGATCGAGAATATCGACAACGGTCCGGTCGAGGCGATCAAGGCGACCGGGGCATCGACATTGCAGGTCTGGCGCTATGCCGTGACTCCGCAGATCCTCGCCCCCTACCTCGCTTTTACCATCTACCGCTGGGATATAAACGTCCGCATGGCAACGATCGTCGGCTTCGTCGGCGGTGGTGGGATCGGTCTGGCGCTATATCAACAGCAGCAGATGCTTGCCTGGAGAAACGTCGGGCTGATCATGTGGCTGATCGCTCTGATCGTTTGGCTGATGGACATCCTCAGCGCCAATATCCGGGAAAAACTCATCAACTGACCTATATCCTCGCTTGCGTCTCAGCCGCATAGCGATTAGTTTGTTCATTAAGGAAGACTTTATTATGGCATATAATCCCGTAGAACTGATCCTCAAGAAGCGTGACGGCAAAAGTCTGTCACCGGAGGAGATACGCTTTTTCATCACCGGTTATCTGGACGGCAGCATCGCCGAATACCAGATGTCCGCTCTGCTCATGACCATCTATTTCCAAGGCGCGAACAGCGAAGAGATCGCTGCGCTCACCCAGGCTTATATCGAGAGCGGTAGTTCGCTGCACTTTGATCCAGCGCTCCCTGTTGCCGATAAGCACTCGACCGGGGGGGTCGGGGACAAGATATCCCTGATGCTCGCCCCGATCGCCACAGCACTGGGGCTATACGTCCCGATGATCTCCGGACGTGGGCTCGGGCATACAGGCGGGACACTGGACAAGCTGGAAAGCATCCCCGGATTTCAGGTTCAATATGGGATGAAAGAGTTTCAGGCAATGGTCGAGGAACACGGGCTGGCGATGGTCGGTCAATCTGCGGAGATGGTCCCTGCGGATAAGCGCATCTATGCCCTGCGGGACGTCACAGCTACGGTCGAAAGCCCGGGGCTGATCACTGCATCCATAATGAGCAAAAAGATCGCTGAAGGCGCGCGTCACCTCGTCATCGATCTCAAGATCGGCAGCGGAGCCTTCATGCCCAATCTGCGTCGCGCTAAGGAACTCGCGGAGCTCCTCATTTCGACGGGAAAGAGCTTTGGGCAAAGGGTCTCGGTTGTCTTCTCGAATATGAACTCCCCCTTGGGACATGCCGTCGGTAATGCGCTGGAGATGGTCGAAGCAATCGAATACCTCAAAGGCAATACCCTCCCCGATACAAAGATATTGACGGATGCGCTCGTGCAGCAGATGCTCCTTTCTGCCGGGATCGCCGGAACGGAAAGCGAAGCCCAAAGCCTGATCGATGAAGCGATCTCCTCCGGGAAAGCACTCGCCGTCTTTGAGAAGATGATCGCCGTGCAAGGCGGTGATCCGCGCGTCATCCATGACTATTCCCTGATGGGAACTGCCGCATACCAGATCCCGCTGATCGCACCGATAAGCGGCTACGTCCACATGATCGACTCCCGCGCCATCGGCTATGCCCTGGTCAAGATCAAAGCCGGGAGAATGAAGGTCAGCGACACGATCGACTATTCCGCCGGAGCGATCCTTTATCCAAAGGTCGGGGATCATGTGCAACAAGGGGATCTCATCGGCTATATCCACGCCAATGACGAGGAAAAAGGCAGAGAGGTCGCGGAGCTTGTCCTCGCGGCATACAAGCTCAATGAGATAGAGTGCCACCCGGAACCACTCATCTTTGAAATTACCGGAGGTTGACGCGATGGGGCCGATAACTGAACACCACCTGCTGATATTCCTGATCCAATTTGCCCTGCTACTGGGTGCATGCAAAGTTGCCGGCTATTTACTGAGTAAGATCAAACAGCCTGCTATTACGGGCGAGATCCTCGTTGGGCTCCTTCTCGGTCCTGCTGTTTTGGGCAAGTATTTCCCCCACGTCCAAGGCGCGATCTTCCCTCATGACCCCATCCAGATCGCCATGCTGGGCACAGTCGCCTGGTTTGGGAATCTCTTTTTGCTCATGGAGACAGGGCTGGAGATAAACTTCACCAAGATTTGGAAGAACCGGAGCAATACCGTCAAGCTCTCTTTTTCGGATCTCATCATCCCCATCCTGCTGACCTGGCTCCCGATGAGCCTCCTCCCCTCCCGGTATATGGTCGATCCCAGTCAGAAAGTTCTGTTTGGGCTGTTCATCGCTGCGATCATGACGATCAGCGCACTCCCTGTCGCTATCCGCGGGATGAGGGAGATGAACGTGCTCAAGTCCGATGTCGGCTTCCTGACCGTCAGTGCCCTGACGATGAACGACCTCGTGGGTTGGGTCTTTTTCACCATTATCCTGGGGCTCCTGGCACATGGAGGGATCGAACTGAGCTATGTAGCGCGGTTGATCATCGAGACCCTGCTCTTTGCGGTGATAAGCCTGACCGTGATGCGCCGCATTGTCGATCGCTCGATCACCACCCTGCACAATAAACTCGGACGGGAAACGGGCTACAAGATCACCTTTATGGTCATCCTGGGCATGATCATGGGCGCGCTCACCCTACGCATCGGCATCCATTCCCTCTTTGGGTTCTTCATCGCCGGGATCGTCGTCGGTGAAGCCAAGCACATATCGGAGAAAGACCGCCACGTCATCAGCCGTATGGTGCATTCCATCTTTGTCCCGATCTTCTTTGCGCGCATCGGGCTGGAGATAAACATCCTCAAGAACTTTGACCCGCTGCTGGTGCTCATCATCGTGGTACTCGGGATCGCTGCCAGATACATCGCAGCGTATGTCGGAGCTAAGTGGTCCGGGCAAGACAAGGTCAATAGCCACACGATCGCCATCTGCCACACTCCCGGCGGCGAAATGCACATCGTCATCGCCATGCTGGGCTATGAACTGGGCGTTTTGACCGAGACAGTCTTTGTCAGCATCGTTGCCGCTTCGATCTTTTCCACGATCATCTTTGGTCCCTGGCTCTCCTTTGCCATGCGCAAGATCAGCAAGAACCGCGTGGATATCGAATTTGAGCCGGAATCCATCCTGCTGGACGTCGTCGCCGAGGAGCGTCACGACATCATCCTGCGTCTGGCGGAACTCGCGCATGAGAACACCAAGCTCCCGACCGAATCCATCTATCAGGAGATCATCAAGCGGGAAGAACTCATGACTACCGCGACCGGCGGAGGATTGGCGATCCCGCATGCGCGTCTGAGCGGGATCCGCAGACCGATGCTCTTTGTTGCCCGCCCCCTTGTCCCGGTTGATTGGGACAGCCCGGATGGCTACCCCGTCGATCTGGTCTTTCTGGTGATCACTCCGCTGGAAGTCCCCAAGGCTCAGCTCATTGTCATGCAGTGTCTGGCTGAATCCCTGCGCAATCACGGCTTAGCCGCCAAGATCCGCGCTTCTCTGGACGAGGATGCGATCTTCAAGCATGTGGCTGAAGGGATAGCATCCCCGGAAGCCTGCGCGATAAACAGGTGACCGGGAGAAGGTTCACAAGGCTTGGCACTACCTCATTGATTTTCTGATTGACAAAAATACCGCACCTAAAGACATTGTCCCAGAACATGGTGTTCCGGAATAGCTCAGCGGTAGAGCGGGTGGCTGTTAACCACTAGGTCGGGGGTTCGAATCCCTCTTCCGGAGCCATATTTTTTTTGCCCACATTTCTGAAGCTTCTCTCCCCCGATCTCCGAACAGGATCGTCGCATCACAGCCTATAACCCACAACCGTGGCTTCCTGCTGCGCGTATAAGTCCACACTGAAATCATACTTGACACATACAGCAAAACAAATCCAATGACGTCAATAGACTAACCTTTGCCCTATAACCGATTATCAAGGCTCTGGGCAGCAGTAAAAGGAGTAACGTCAATGTGCGGAATCGTCGCAGTATTTAATAAATCTACGCTCCCCATCGACCCAAGTGTTCTGGACAGGATGCTGGATGTGATCGTCCATCGTGGTCCGGATGACGGCAGGTCAAAGTGCATCGATAACGTCGGGCTCGGTTTTCGTCGCCTCAGTATCATAGACCTCTCGACCGGTATGCAGCCTCTGACAAATGAGGACGAGACCATCTGGCTCATCTTCAACGGCGAGATATATAACTATCAGAAGCACACAGAAGCCCTCAAGGCAAAGGGACACGTCTTTCGCACTCACACAGATTCCGAAGTCCTGATCCACCTCTATGAGGAATACGGCACGGATTTCCTTCCAAAGCTCCGCGGGATGTTTGCCTTTGTGATCTATGACTCCGCCAAAAAGACCTTCTTTGGCGCGCGGGATTACTTTGGCATCAAGCCGATGTACTACACTCAGACTGCCGAAAGCTTCGTCTTTGGCTCCGAGATCAAGAGCCTGCTCGAAGCCCCGGGGATCAAGCGCGAAGTCAATCCCCAAGCGTATTTGAACTACCTCACTTTCCAATATGTCCCGGAGCCGGACACGATGTTTGCCGGGATCCACAAGCTCCCGCCGGCCTCCTACTTTGTCCTCAATGCCAATGGTTTGTCTATCAACAAATACTACCAGATCGCCTTTAGCCCGGATAATTCCGTTTCCATGGATGACTTTGCGCATCAGATCCGCGAAACTCTCGAGGAATCCATCCTCGCTCACCGCATGAGCGATGTCCCCCGTGGGGCTTTCCTCTCCGGAGGGATAGACTCGACGATCATCTGCGCTATGTTCAAGAAATATGAGGATATCCACACCTTCTCCGTCGGCTATCACGAAGAGCAATACAGCGAGCTTTCCGTTGCTGCCCAGACGGCGGAGATCCTCAAGACCAAGCATCATGAGTACAAGATCACCCCGACCGAATATCTGGACAATCTCCCCCGGCTGATCTGGCATCAGGACGAGCCTGTCGCCGATCCAAGCGCGATCTCCGTCTACTTCCTCGCCCGGATGGCACGGGAATATATCACCGTCGTTCTCTCCGGTGAAGGCGCAGACGAGCTTTTTGCCGGCTACAATATCTACCGCGAACCGCATGATCTCAAGGTCTTTGACCGCATCCCCCCCGTGATCAAACCCTTCCTCTATCAAGCGGCAGAGTTGCTTCCTCGTGGTCTCAAAGGCAAGAGCTTTATCCAGCGCGGATGTTCCCCCCTCGAAGACCGCTTCTTTGGCAATGCCAAGATCTTTACCCAAAAGGATAAATACCGTGTTTCCAACCTGCCCAAAGCCACCATCGACAGCTTTGGCGATCCCCGCAAGGTCACCGCTCCATTCTATGAACTGGCAAAGGGCTATGATGATGAGACCCGTATGCAATTCATCGACCTCAATACCTGGCTTCCCGGCAATATCCTCATGAAAGCAGACAAGATGACCATGGCTAATTCCCTCGAACTCCGCGTTCCCTTCCTGGACATCAAGGTGCTGGAGCTTATCAGCCGTATCCCCACCCAATACAAGATCGCCCAAGGCACGACGAAGTACATCCTGCGTCAAGCCTTCAAGGATGTAGTCCCGGAACACGTCGTCTCAAAGAAAAAGCTCGGTTTCCCCGTCCCCTTGCGCCAATGGCTCAAGAACGAGTTCTTCGCCTGGGCATATGAGCTGATCAAGTCCTCCCCGACCGATGCCTTCATCGACAAGAAAGAGATGCTGCACATGCTCATCGAACACAAGAACACCACGCATGATAACAGCCGCCAACTCTGGACCCTGCTGATGTTTATGCTCTGGCACAGGGAATACGGGGTGGCTTGAGTGAAGAATTAAGAAAGAAGAAAGAAGAAAGAAGAAAGAAGAAAGACGCTTCGCTTGTGAATAGTGAAGAGTGAATAGTGGCTGGCGCACATGCAGGAGAAGCGGATGCTTCGCTAGTTCCCCGTAGTGTAGCATGCCAATGCTACAACATTACCCAGCCCCGGCTCGTTCTCCATTAACCAACTAACCTGTTAACCTACTAACCGCAAAGCCCCTACCCGATGCTTGGGGTCCGCTTGTACTCATCTTGTACTCAACTTGTACTCAACTTGAATGAAGTACAAGAAAACTACTTGGAGACTATGAGGGGAGTTTGAGTATATTTAAACCGTGACACGGGGACGTAGAGAAGTGGAAGAACACAGAAACCCATAGACACAGAAACCCATATATACAGAGACACAGAGACTCAGAGACGCAGAGACGCAGAGGATCAGAAAATAGAATTAGATCAAAAACAGAGTCAAATAGTTAAAGAGATCTCAATCAGTGAGCCACATTGTCATGAACATGCGTTGCGCCCGCATCCTCAGCCTGAGCGCCAGCGTTTCTTCTTTCTTCTTTCATCTTTCTTCACTGGCGAAGCCGCACCAGCCCTTCTTCTTTGATATTTCTTCACTCCCTCCGTATCTCCGCGTCTCTGTTTCTCTGTGTTTCCCTCCTACACCAGAGATAAAATCCAGCCCTTCAAACTATTCTGCTTTACAGAATTGGGCTTTCTGAGAGACTGTCCCCAAAATACAACATAAGGACCATCTTCGTGATAAAATTCACCGACATTACCTTACCTGAACCTCTCCAGCGTGCTGCCAGAGATTTGAACTATTTAGAGCCTACCTCGATACAGGAGCAGGCTATTCCCTGGTTGCTGGAAAACGATAAAGACCTGATCGCCCTTGCCCAGACGGGAACGGGCAAGACAGCCGCTTTCGGCTTTCCGACTTTGAGCCAGACCGATATCGAACGCACAGTCGTGCAGACTATCATCCTTTGCCCCACGCGGGAGCTTTGCCTGCAGATCACCAAAGATCTGGAGTCCTATGCGAAATACATGCCGCGCATCCGGGTCACCGCCGTCTATGGTGGCGCACCCATCTATCGCCAAAAAGAAGCATTGAACGCCGGTGTGCAGATCGTCGTCGGAACCCCCGGCAGAGTCAATGACATGATCCGCCAGGGTGTCCTGAAACTGGGTCACGTCAACCGCCTGATCCTCGATGAAGCGGATGAAATGCTCAATATGGGCTTCAAAGAAGAGCTTTTTGAGATCATGAGCCATACCCCTGCGGAAAAGCAGATCCTGCTCTTCTCCGCCACAATGCCAAAGGAAGTCGCTTCCCTCGCCGGGAGCTTCATGAAAGATCCCTATCGCATCAGTGCCGGCAATCCCGATCAAGGCGCGGATAACATCCAGCACTTTTACTACAAGGTGCATGCCAAGGACAAGTACTTTGCCTTGAAGCGGATAGCGGACATGAGCCCAAAGATCTATGGGATCATCTTTTGCCGCACCCGCCGCGAGACACAAGAGATCGCCGATAAGCTGCAAAAAGACGGATACAATGCCGATGCGCTGCACGGTGACCTTTCGCAGGGTCAGCGGGAATTGGTGATGAGCCGCTTCCGCACCAAGTTTGTGAAGCTCCTCGTCGCGACAGACGTTGCCGCCCGCGGACTGGATGTCGATGACCTGACGCATATAATCAACTTTAGCCCACCGACCGATCCGGACGTCTATATCCATCGCTCGGGAAGAACGGGACGCGCCGGGAAAAGCGGTGTCTCCGTCACTATCTGCCACGTAAAAGAACTGGTTGACCTCAAAGCCGCGGAAAAACGCCTGGGCAGAGAGATAGTCCTGTCAAAGGTTCCGGGGGGAAGAGAGATCTGCGAGAAACAGCTTTTCCACTTTGTGGACACTGTCGAAAGGATCGAAGTCGATCAGGAACAGATAGATACCTTCCTGCCGATCGTCTATAAAAAGCTCAGTTGGCTGAGCCGGGAAGAGCTGATCCAGAGATTCGTCTCGGTGGAATTCAACCGCTTCCTGAATTATTACAAAGATACGACGGACGTTGCCAATCTCGGTGACCAGCAGATCCGCGAACCGAAAACGAGCTTCTCATTCAAGACTTTCAAGCTCACCCTTGGTGCCAAGCACCAGCTGACCAAGCGGGAACTGATGCGCTATATCAACCAGCTCAAGGTCACCCGCGGGATAGAGATCGGGCAGATCAATATCTTCCAGGATTACACCATGGTCGAGCTGGATGGCGAATTTGAAGCTCAGCTTCTCAAAGCTTTTAACCGCAACAAATATCGCGGAGTCGCATTCACGGCAACCGTCGTGGACAATCCCCGTCCGCCCAAGAGACCTTTTAAAAAGCGTCAGTAGCTAAACTTTGGCTCCCAATCGGGATCAGGCTTTGCGAGCATGTCAAAGAAATACCAGAGCGAGCAGAAGTCATCCCCGGGACCAAAGAACGCCTTTGCCACGTGATATATCCTGCCGTCTTCCTCTTTAACGAGAGTGGAGACGCCGGGATAGTAGCTGCCGTCTTTGAGTTGGAAGCCCAGATCCGGTTTTAGGGTCGAGCCGGCGGTGCTTACGACACGGAAATCCCAGCCTCTGCCATCGGCAAAGTCCTTCATCTCCGCGACGGGATCTGGAGTAGAGACAACGAACGCAGCCCGGTCTTCCAGATGCTTGTGGATCCCGATAAAGCCATCCGCCCAGAGAGTGCAGTAGGGGCAAGCCTTGCCCATATTGTGCACGAGGATCATCTGATCATGCTCACCAAAAAGCTCGGAGAGTTTGACTGCGCGTCCGTCCCGGTCATGTAGCAGATAGTCCTGCATCTCAAAGCGGGGCATTTCCTTCTTTAGCTTATACAGCTCATTCTTCTTCCCGATTATCTCCTGTTCGAGCTCGGATATCCGGGTCTTTAGTTCATTGCTATCCATTATTACTCCTCAATCTTGCTTATTTGAGCCTCGGCTGGGCAAAAAGACCGGTCTCGACCGCCTGAACCGGCTGTCCGACCTGCCGGGGTTTTGCCGTGCCCTTTCCGATAAGATAGGGAAAAGCTATCGCAAAGGCAAGAAGCGCTATTTGAGGCAGGATCCTGCTCAAGGGGAGCTTTCGCCGTTCTCTGCCGTGTCCGGTGGTGATCGCCAGAGACGCTCTCCCCAGTCCATAGGCAATGGCACTCAGGAGGATGAAATATACTATTAGAGCCGGGATGTATCCGGCGCGGATCAAGCTAAAGGCGATGTATAGCTCGCTAAAGAACAGCGGAGAGGGCGGCATCCCGATAATGAACATATAGGAGATCAGCCAGAGCCAGCCACTGGGCGGATTCTGTTCCAATATCCCGCTACCTGCTTCGTAGTCCTTCTTCTGCGTGAGGTAATAGACATTGCCAGCGGTTAGGAAGAAGGCGGATTTGATCAGCGAATGCCCCATGATATGGATCAGCCCGGCTTTCCCGGCAAGCTCACCCAAACCAAAGGCGATCAGGATGATGCCCATGTTCTCGATCGAGGAATAGGCAAGCAGGCGTTTGTAGTTCTTGATCTTCATGATAAAGACCGCTGCCGTGAACATCGAGAGGAAGCCGAGGATCAGAAAGAGCTGCGCGACAAGGGAGCCCAGATCACATGCCTGCATCACCTGTTGCATCCTCAAGAGAGGCAGGAGCGCGGTATTGAGCAGAGCCCCGGAGAGCAAGGCAGAGACGGTCGCCGGAGCTTCCGAATGCGCATCGGGAAGCCAAAAATGCAGGGGTGCCAGCCCGACCTTTGTCCCAAATCCGATCAGGATAAAGACGAAGGAGATCTTGAGCCAGAAGTGGTTGATCGCCGGGCTGAGGACCAGGATCCGGTCTATCCACAAGCTGGGAGTCGAGGGTTGGGCGATGATCAGGAGCAATATCCCCACAAAGGCGAGGGCAATGCCGATCGAACAGATAAAGAGATACTTCCAGGCTGCTTCGATCGACTGCTTGTGCTTTTCAAAGCTGATGAGCATGGCGCTGGCAAGAGTGGTCGTCTCGACGAAGACCCAGATCAAGCCCAGATCACGGCTGAGGCTGGCTCCATCCATAGAAGCGACGAAGAGCATCATGCAGATCGCGTAGATGCTGCTTTGGCGGGGTGAAAGCTCTGTCCGTGTCCTGAGTGAATACCAGCCCACGGCAAAATAGAGGATAGCCCCGATAAAGAAGATGAAAGAGCTCAGGGAATCCACGCCCAGATGACTTGCCCATCCCGTTCCGGGTAAAGCGAGGATCAAGCCGGCGATGAGGTGCAGGACGCTATGAGCAAAGACGATCAGGACATGAGCTTTTTTTGAACGCAGGAACCAGACCAGCAGCGAAGCCAGAAGCGGGAAGATCCATATATAGAGATACAGCATCGGCATCAATCCTTCAACGTCGAAAGTTCATCACTATCGACGTCCTCAAAGCTATTCTTGATCTTGTTGATAAAGAGCACCGCGATCAGGATCGAGAGCATTATATCGAGGGAAACTCCCAGGCTGACCACGTGTGGCATCTCGCTGCCAATTGCCAGAGAGAGCATAAAGATCCCATTCTCCATGATCAGATACCCCATCAGGTGAGTTATCAGCTTTTTATTGGCGATGATGATGAAGAGACCTTTGAGGATCGCGGAGAAGGCGATCCCGAAGTGAAGCGGGTAGATATTGGGATTGCTCTTGCCGGACCACAGGGCGATGAAGAAGCCGAAGGCAAAGATCGCCGTCATCGAACCCAGCGAAAAGAAATTGGACACGGAGGGCTCTACCTCGCGTTTGATCCCGTTCTTACGGATGGTATCGGTCAGGAACCAAGGGATCAGAACAGCCTTGAACACGACCGTCTCCAAAGCTACGAAAATAAACTCGACAGTATTCAGTTCATTAGTCTTCAGTATGGTCAGCGCAAAGAGGATCAAGCCTTGTAAGACGAGGATCCGCGCTATGCTGGAGAGCATATTGGTGATCGAGGCAAAGAGCAGGCTGACGCCAAAGAGCACGAGCAGGATATCTGCCATCTAAAAACCTCCCAGATTGCGAACGATCAAAGCCGCCAAAACCAGTAAGGAAACGGAAAGCGGGATGATCACCAGTTCAAGATTACGGTTCATGCGGTATCTGGGCATCAGGCTCTCGACCAGACCGACCAGGATAGCCAAGACCATGCTTACAACGAAGAAGATCAGGGTTATCAGTATAGATCCGCGTCCTTCCGGGATGAGGAAATAGCTGATCAGCGAAGCGTAGATCTGCATCTTGAGCGCAGCCGTGTAATGCACCATCGCCAGGTTAACTCCGGAGGTGTCCAATACCATGACCTCGTGGATCATGGTGAGCTCCAGATGCGTCGTGGGATCGTCAAAGGGAACCCTTGCTCCCTCGACGAGCATCATGATAAAGAGCGCCAGCGAGGTCATCACAGCGATGATCACCGACCACTGATTGGTGATCAGCACCGTATGCCGATAAAAGAGATCACCCATGCTGTCAAAACCACCGGCATAGACCAGGGAACCGACAGTCAGGAAAAAGGCTGGTTCCAAAAAGGCTGTGAAGGATATCTCCCGCGAGGCGCCCATCCCTTCAAAGCTGCTCCCGACCTCCATCGCTGCCATGACCATGACCGCTTTGGCAAAAGCCAGGAGATACATGAAGACGACGAAATCCCCTCTGAAACTGAAGATCGAGGAGCTCCCGCCAAAGGGAACCAAGAGAGCTGCGGTAAAGGTCGCCGCGAGCGCCAGAGACGGCGCGGCGCGAAAGAGCAGCCCCGCTGTCCGGGCATGGATCTCCTGCTTGCGCAGAAGCTTTGCCACAGTGAAAAAGGGCTGGATAACGCTTGCGCCTTTGCGACCCGCCCAGATGGCTTTGGTCTTGGCGATCAGCCCCACGCTCAGCAGTGGCAGGAAAATGATGAAGAATAGATCGATGATCATCGGGACACCCCCAATACCCAGAAGAGAAGGAGGATCAGGGCAAGCAACAGATAGGTGATATAGCTGTTCGTCCGTCCGTTATGCACCCTGTCAAAGAGGGCGAGAAAACGGCGAAGTCCGGCGCAGAGCCGGGAGATGATCCCGCTGTCCAGATAGTCATGCACTTCCTCCTCATATCCCATGCTCTGGGGGAAATAGCCCAGCGCTTCGTCTTTGGCGCTTTTACGGTGCATCAAGGGCTTCAGGAAGTAGGACAGGGGATCGATGAAGGCTGCCCCGGTGTATTGCATCCGCGAACTCAAGCCCTGATAACCGCATCCCCAGGCATTGTTCACGGTCACTTTGGTCGATCTGCGTTTGAGCAAATATACTACTCCGGTAATGATCAGGAGGGTCAGGAGCACGATGCTCAGGCTGTCCAGGACATTACCCAGGCTGAGCAGGGTCATCGTATCCAGCCGGAAAAGCGGAGAAAGAGGGGTCAGAAGAGATAGACCGATCCTCCCAAACAAACCCAGTATCAGGCACGATGCGGCGAGGATGACCGGGCTGAAGAGCAGTCCCTTCCTTCGTTCTGTGGCGTTCATCGCTTTATCTGAACGGGGTGTTCCGCTGAAGCTGATGCTATAGACCTTGGTAAATGCGATCAAGGCGAGAGCGCTGACGAAGGCAAAGACAGCTCCGGCAACGATCCCGGTCATGGTACCGCCGAGGCTGGCAGGATCATACCCGCTAAGGATTGAGAGAAAGATCGCCAGTTCCGAGACAAAGCCATTGAAGAGCGGGATCCCGGAGATCGCCAGAGTCCCCAGCAGGAATAGAGTTCCCGTCACGGGCATCCTCTTACTCAATCCGCCCAGTTCATCGGGAAGGAGACTGTGCGTCGCGAGCAGGACATTCCCGCTGAGATAGAATAGCATTGGTTTGAACAAAGAATGGTTCACGGTATGCAGGATCGCTCCGCAAAATCCAAGCGTCGCCATCGCCGGATTACCCAGCAGTTGCCCCAGTTGCCAAAAACCCAGCCCGATCCCGATGATACCGATGTTCTCTATCGAAGAATAGGCAAGGGAGCGCTTGATGTTTGACTCCGCCATGGCATGGATGATCCCGTTGAACGCCGTCATCAGAGCAATGGCGATCAGAAGCAATACCTCCGGAAGAGTCATGACGCTTTGGCTCAGAACCTGGATCAAGCCAAAGATCCCGGTCTTGATCATCAGACCGGACATCATCCCCGAGAGATGCGCCGGGGCAACGGGATGCGCCTTGGGAAGCCATGAATAGAAGGGGAAAAAGCCCGCCTTGAAGGCAAAGCCGATGATCAACAGCCACTTCACGGTGAAGGGGAAAGCCTGATAGCCAAAGTTCAACGTGCCGGTCATGCGATACAGGAGTCCGAATCCGGTAAGCAGGAATGTCGCTCCGACGTGCATCATCACAAAGTAGTAAAGTGCGTTCCTCCGAGTTGCCGGATCTTCCCGATCATAGAGAATGGCAAAGAAGGAAGAAAGGCTCATCAGTTCCCAGCCCACCATAAAGAGCAGGCTATTCCGCACCATGAGGATGCCATGCATGCTCAGCATCATCAACCCCAGGAAGAAAAGGTGCGATCCGGTTCCGGGAAGGGGATGGTCTTTGAGGTAGTAATAGCCGTAGATCAGCCCCAGAGGAAAGCCCAGGGCAAAGATCAGACCAAATAGCGAAGTCAGGGGATCGATGAGCAGGTCGGCATCCCCAAGGATCCCGGGCAGGGACAGAACCCAGCCAAGACTGCTCCCGCTACGCAGTACATCAAGATAAGCTCCCGCCAGAACTACCGAACCGAGCACGGCGAGGATGGTAAAGAGACCGGAGCGCTTGAACAGCGCGGTAAGCAGCGCCAAAGCGAGGATCAAAAGTCCGACGGTGATCACTTTGTCCTCCCCAGCAGAGACATCACCCCGTGAATGATCGAGAGAGGATGCGCGGGACATCCCGGGATAAATAGCGCAGGACTGATACGGGTGAGAAGTCCCCGGCTCAGGGCATCTCCGGAGGCAAAGACGCCTCCGCTGATGGCGCAAACACCGCAGAGGATCAGCACCTTAGGCTCGGGAATAGCTTCCCAGGTATCCAGAAGTGCGGATTCCATATTGCGGGAGATCGGTCCGGTCAGGATCATGGCATCCGCATGACGGGGTGAAGCAACGACCTCCAGACCATAGCGTCCCATATCAAAGTTCACATTGGAGCAGGCTCCCAGCTCCAGCTCACAGGCATTGCACCCACCTGCCGAGACATTGCGCAGGCTAAAAGAACACCGGCAGACACGGCTCAAGACCGGATGAGCAGATACTGAAGGACGGTTCGAGCCTCCTTCCTGCTGATCAAAGTGCAGGATCAAGCCTTCTCGCGAGTCCGAAGCAACGCGATAGTCCGGCTCAAAGCGGAAAGTCTGCGGGAATTCACGCTCACAGGCACCGCAGAAACAGCATTTGCCCAGGTCAAGACTCATCCCGGAGATCGCTCTCGTGGGGCACAGCTTGGCTGCCCCGGCAAAGTCCGCTTCACTGCCTCGCAGGAGCACCGGAACACCCGGAAAAGCAGGATCGATCGAAGCCTTCAGGGGATCGGGGATCGCCTGATAGCCGTGGTTCATCCGGGCTCGGATCAGCTCAAACATCAGTCCTCCTCATAGATCAGCTCCGCAATAGGAGAGGTCAAAGCTCTTGTTACAGAGCGGAAAGTCGGAGATCCCCTCGCCTCGAACCGCGAGAGCCAGCCCAAACCAGTTGTGCATGGAAGGGTCATATATCCGGTAGAAGAGCGGAGCTCCATCCTGATCGGTTCGGGCAACGTGCACGATCCTTCCGCGCCAGCCTTCGGTCACGGCAACCGCGAGAGCACCCGGTCTGAGCCCGGGAAGCGGTAATTGCTGCGCCTTGACCTCAGGTAGGGTGCAGAGCATATGTTGTATCATTTCTGTGGATTGACGGATCTCAAGATAGCGGAGGTGCGCTCTGGCATAGACGTCCCCGCTCTCGCAGGTCAGGGTTTCAAAGCCTTCCCAGACAGGCATGAAGGGATGATCCCGCCGTGCATCGCGGGAGAGACCGGCAGCTTTGGCGGTGATCCCGCTCATATTAAGCTCGGTCACTTGTTGCAGACTGAGGCTTCCGGTGCTGTCGAACCGATTGAGCACCCCCGAATTGGCAAAGGTCGCCTGGGCAGTGAGTTCGATCTGCTCCAGGGCTTTTTCCAGAGTCAGGCGTAATGTGCGGTTCTGCTGAGCGTCTATCCCATAGTTTATCCCTCCGGGGCACAGCCAGCGCTTGCCAAACCTGCTCCCGCAGAGTGCCAGAGAGGAGTTGATAATGGTTGTCCGAAGGGCTGCGAACATATTCTGTCCGCTTAAGTAGGCGATGTCTCCGCAAAGAGCGGATAGATCAGCCAGATGCATCGCGATGCGTTCCAGTTCCAGTGCGATCGAGCGCACGGTATGGACAGCCGGGCTGACCTCCAGACCGCAGAGACCCTCGATCAGCAGACAATAGGCAAGCCCATGCCCAATAGCCGTATCTCCGGCAACAGACTCCGCCAGGCAGATCTTACTGCGGAGATCGTCCCGGCAGAATAAGCCGGATACTCCCCGATGCTGGTAGCCCAATTGGATCTCCAGGTGCTCGACCCTTTCTCCGTGACAGACAAAGCGGAAATGCCCCGGTTCGATCACCCCGGCATGCACGGGACCGACCGCTACCTCATGCAATGCGGGAGAATCCGAAGCGAAGAAAGGATAGTCGGTCATAGGGTGCTTTCCCGGGTCGGAGAAGCGCAGCGGCTTTAACCATGGATGCCCCAAAGGGGTGATCCCATGCTCTTCCCATAGCTCACGTTCAAAGATATGAAAAGCCGGGAAATCCTGAGTAAGAGATGGATACGCATCTTCCGGGGGGAACTCGGTCTCCAGGACTTCTAAGCTCTCAGACGGGCTGCTCATACCGCAGATCAAGGTCCGGGAAGGGGTGCCGAAATAGAACAAGGGGAAAGCCCCAAGAGTGGAGCTATGTCTGATACGCCCAAAAAACTCCGCATTGGAGAGAAGCGGAGCAGAAGCGAATATGCGAGGATCAACCGTAAACTGATTTGTTTCCATGACATGGAGCAGAAATGAAACTCCGGCTCATGTCAAGCAGAAAATTCCCTTAAGAAACCCCCGGCATAGTTTTTCTTGACAGAATGGATGCCTCGGGGAGTTTATGATATTACTTTAGATTTCATATTTAGTCCATTAGGAGGAAATAATGGCAGCATATTCCGTGAACGAGATCATCGAGCTTGCGGTTCAGATCGAACGCAATGGCTACGCCTTTTACCACGAGGCTACCAAACGCAAAGACCTGGACGCCAAATCCCTTGAGTTTCTGGCTTTCCTGCGGGATCAGGAACTGAACCACGAAAAGACCTTCCTCTCTCTCCGTGACGAAATGGATCACATGATCCTCGAGCTCAGCCAGGATTGGGAGCTTGTCGCTTCTTACCTGAAGACCATCGTGGACTCCCGCATCTTTGATTCGGAAAACTCCGCGATCAAGAACGCCGCCGAAGCCAAGGACATCCTCTCCATCGTCAACAACGCTATCACCTTCGAGAAGGATACGCTTCTTTTCTTCCATGCGATAAACGATGCCATCAGCAATGAGAAAGCGAAGAAGTCTCTCGCCCGGATCATCAACGAGGAAGTGTCTCACGTCCTGCGCTTGAATGATTACAAGAAGACCTTGAACAGCTAAAGAAGATCCTATTCAGAGCCGAAGGCTTTGCGTCTTCGGCTCCGTTTATTTCTATGCCGAGGCGCATTCGCTATTCCCGCTCCACCAAGAAGTTCCTTCGCCGGTTCTATTTTATTCTGGCGGTCTTGCTTCTGACTGTATCGATCGTCTATAACCCCATCTCAGTGCGGGTGATGACGATCGGAGTAGCGGTCTATTACCGGATAAACCCGGTGATCTTTTATCGGCTGATCAAAGCGGAAAGCGCCTTCCGCAGCCTTGCCGTATCCCACAGGAATGCCATCGGTCTGGGGCAGATCCGCCAATCGACAGCGCATTACATCAAGTCCGATCACGAGCCCAAGCTGCTCTATTCCCCACTCTACAACCTCAAGGTCTCGGCTCAGTATATCATCTACCTGCGTAAGCGGTTTGACAATAACTGGAGCCTCGTCCTCGCTGCATATAATTGGGGCGAGACGAACGTGTCCCACCGCATGCTGGGCAAGAAGATCGACCCCAATGAGGACTACCGGGAACGCTTCCGCGATGTGCCCGAAACCTACGGATACATCGAGAAAATCCTCGGAAGCGCAAAAAAGACTTGACGGGAAACGGCATTCCAGAAAGCATATAAGCAATAACGTTTTTTCAGGAGTATATTATGTTGCGTAACCAGAACGGATTCTCAGTCTATACTGTTCTAAGCGTAATACTTTTCATCGCCTTGGTCTTTATCCTGGCGATCCCGAATTTCTATAACTTGGACAAGAACAAAAATATAGACGACTGCATCAATAACATGAAGACTATCTGGGTCGCGACCACTGACTACGTCAAGGACACCCAGGCAGATTTCAACGGTGACATCAGTGTCCTGACCCGCACCAAGAAAGCTGCCGATCCCAAGAGCCCCTATCTTCAGACGCAAGGCTTCTGTCCCGAAGCTCCCCGTCAAAAAGAAAGCTACATCGTCTATGGCAAATACGTAGCGGACAAGACCGGAACCGAGATCAAGAAGAACGTCGGCGTGATCATCATCTGCCCCCAGCTTGCCGGTTTCCCCAAACACATCCTGCCCAAGAGTTTTTATGAGAACATGGATCCCTCACCCCTGCAAAACATGATGACCGAAGACATCGCTTTCTTTGACGAGATGACGAAGTCCAACGGCAAGCAGAAGATGGAAGCCATCCTCAAATACATCAATATCTGGAAGACCAATCCAAACGCCTATGAACTTCGTAGAGCGGATTCCAATGCCCTCAAAGCAATGGTCATGCCCGATAAGGCTCAGCCTACTCCTCCTGCCGAAGAAACGGCAATGTAAGACCCAAGAACTACACTTTTATCCAAGGGAAAAGTCGTCTGTGGACGGCTTTTTCTTTACCCGGAGACAAAAATGCAATATCGTGAATTCCTCGACCACATCTATAAGAAGTATTCCGGCAACGTCAAGCTGGAACTGGACAGAATGGAGCACATCCTTGCCGAGATGGGCAACCCCGAAAAGAGCCTGCATGGCTTTCACGTAGGCGGGACCAACGGCAAAGGCAGCGTGAGCGCGACCCTCGAAGCCCTGAGTATGGCATTGGGGCATCGCACCGGAATGAACACCTCACCGCACCTGATCGACTACACCGAGCGCTTTCGCATCGCCGGTAAAGACATCAGCTTTGAAGAAGTCTTAGGAACATTCAGGGAGTATGAGACGGTCTTTGAAAAATGGGATGCTTCCTTCTTCGAGATCACGACCGCAATGGCTTTCGCGATGTTCAAACACCACCGTATCCAAACCTCCGTCATCGAAGTAGGCTTGGGCGGACGCCTGGATGCGACCAATCTCTGGACTCCGGACATCAGCATTATCACGACTATCGGGCTGGATCACGTCAAGACCTTAGGTCCCACTCTGGAGATCATTGCCGGCGAGAAAGCAGGGATAATCAAGCCCGGTGTCCCTCTCGTGATCGGCGATATAGATCCCTCACCCCGCATGGTGATCCTCTCCAAAGCTATCGAGACCAAGATCCCGGTCTATATCTACAACGAGGATTACTTCGTGGAGAACATCCGTCCCGCTTTGAACGGCTTGACCTTTGATTACCGCTTTCAAGAGGTCGAGATCTCAGACCTGAGCATCAATCTCCTCGGTCAGCATCAGGCTGCGAACGTCGGGACAGCTCTCACGGCGTTTATCCTTTACTTGCGCAAGCTTGCCCTGAATCCCTCGGAAGAGATGATCCGCGAAGCCGTCGCGCATATCAACTGGCGTGGCAGAATGCAGGTGGTGCATCTGGATCCGACCGTTATCGTCGATGGTGCCCACAACGTGCATGGCATCACCGCTTTGATGTCCAGCCTGCGCATGATCTACCCCGACCTCAAGCCCAAGTTCATCCTCTCCATCCTCGCGGACAAGAACTACAGCGAAATGATCCGCCTCATCTGTGAGAACGCCTCCCTGATCTATGTGGCTCAGAACGAATCAGACCGTGCCGCAACTGTCGAAGAGCAGGCAGAAGAGATCGCCCTGCACATTACCCCCTACGTCCCCTGCAAAAGCGTCCGCGAAGCATACGACCTCGCACTCAAAGACGCCAAGCCCACGGACGTGATCATCGCCGGCGGTTCGCTTTACACCGTCGGAGAGATCCTCTCACACACCGGAAACTGAGCCGCTAATCTTTAGCGTATCGCTTTGATATAATAGAACTTCGCGGGGGATGCCGAAGCGCTCTGCGTCCAGGTTATCCTCCCGGAAGCACTCCCGAAAGTCCCATTTGCGGAGATATTCGTATAGCCGGAATAGGGGCTGTCCGAGGCATAGATCTGATATCCAGTCGCGGTGCTGACGCTGTCCCAACGCAGAACAGGCATACCCGAGACCATCTCAATGCTCATGTTTGCCGGAATGCTGAGGAATGACCCCGGCTTCGTCCAGACCAGTTCCCCGTTCTTCCAGACGTTCGTTCCGTCTGTCTCCAGGACGATATCGTCATCATCCGTATCATCATCCGAGCCATTACCGACCCAGGTGTTCCAGTCATCTGCCGTGGAATAGGTGATGACACCCGCATCGGAGAGCATCCCCGTCACGGTATAGCTGGGATGCCCAAAGGAATTGTTCCCGGAGCTGATGACCGCGATCGCCGGTGTCGCTTCGGCGAGGAAAGTCGCCGTAGTCCCGTTGATCGAACCGTGATGACTAACCTTGAGCACATCGCAATTGACGTCATAATTCGCCGTGATGAGGTTATTCGTCGCGATCTCCATATCCCCCGAAAAGAGGAATACGATGTTGCCATAGCTCATCTTGAAGACGATGGAATTGTCGTTCTCGCTCCGCGTGGGAGGTGGGTTCAGGATCTGCGTCTCGACCACCCAGTTCAGGTTTGACGTGGTATTGACGATCTCGATCGGGATGCTCCGGCTGCTCAATTCGCTCATCAGGTTCGCCCAGGCAGTTGCCGTCGAGTTATCGGTATTCTTAATGAACTTGCCTACGGTCAGGAAGTTCGCCTGCAAGAGGTCTTCAAACTCCCCGTAATGGTCAAAGTCCGGATGCGTCACCAGCATCGCATCGAGATGCGTGACCCCCAATCCCTGCAGATAAGTCACCAGCTTGTTATCCGTGAGGTCTTTCCCGGAGTCGATCAGGTAATAGTGCCCGGCTCTCTCGATCAGGCAACTGTCCCCCTGTTTGACATCGATAAAGTGCACCCGCATGACCTCCGTGGAGCCATTGGGCGTGGTCGTCATTCCCGCCAGAGCGGACGAATAGTGATTCTCCGAGTCAAGTGACCAGATCCGGTAATAATATGTCGTATTCGGGTTCAGCCCGTTTTGCGTATAGAGCTGAGCGCTGCCTTTGTAAATGACCTGTCCTCCGCCGCTGATGGTATCCCCGGGATTATATGCCCCGGAAGGACTGCCAAAGCTGTTTGAGCCCGAATAGGCGATCATCACGTCATCATGCGAGGCATTCTGCTGCCAGGCAAGCGCCACCGTCGAGGCATTGATCGCATTTACCGCGAAACTCAAGGGAGCAGGAACCGTCCCGCCATAGACTATCGTGACGGATTGCGTGGTCGAGTTCTCGCTCAGGTCACCGGTCGAACTAAAGGCTCGGACGCGGTAATAATATGTAGCTCCGGAGCTCAGCCCGCTCACGAGCTTCTCCGTGCCGTTGACCTGGAGGTCTTTATATCCCGTCACGTAGGTTGGAGCGACGTAGTTTGAGATCACGACGTCGTCCAGCCCGACGTTCCCGGCGGACTTGGTGTAGCTGAATTTTACCCGTGTAGCCAGTGGATCGAGAGCAAAGGTCTTCGTCGTTCCCATCGTAGGCAGGTCATAAGGGCTGGTTCCACCGACGGTCAGGTTGGCGACCGTTGTCCATGCCCCGGAAACGTATTGTTGCACCAGAAATGCCGAAGTTCCGCTTGTCCCGGTTCCCTTGACCCAAAAGGAGAGATTGGTCGGGTTGCTGAGGGTCGGGGTCTGGACCGCATCATTGGTATTATCAAATTTTATTGCGGGAGCAGCTAAGCCAAAGTATCCTGTTCCCGTATAGATATCGCTGCCGATCGTGGTGAACGTCCAGCCCGTCGGAGCGACGTTCCCACCGCTGAATCCTTCGTTGATCAGGACGCTGTTGCTTCCATCCGAAAAGACAGAGGAGTTTGCCACATCGAGCCGGTAGTAGGAGGCGTTCACGACCGGATGCCATCTGGCTTTGAAGCTTGAATTGGTGACGGAGACCGGTGTATCGACAAGCGGAGCGGGAAAGACAGCCGTCGGGAAGCTGGCATCCGCGCCATATCCCGTTCCTGCGTCGTTGGTCGCAAAAGCTCTGAGGAAATATTGGGTATTGGGGCTCAGACCTTCTGCCTGAGCGGAAAAGCTCCCGATGCTCAGCTCGGGATCGACCACCAGGATCGCTCCGGGATCGGTGATCGTCGGCGCAGCGGCAGTCCCGATGACTATTCCCCTTGCGCTTAAGGGTGCGCCACCGTCATTGATGACCGTTCCCCCGGCGCTGCAGCTATAGTGCGTGATACCCGATACGCTGCCGGTCTGCACGACAGGATTTCCAAAGTTCGGGCTCACCGTTCCGCTGATCTCCAGATCAACCCCGCTGCCTTCCAAACCGGCGCTTCCGCTGGTCGAGCTTGCTCCATGCCCATAGAGCCGAAACTCCAGCGCGGAAGTTCTGTCGGTCAGGCTACTGATCGAGATGGTGAAAAGCACACTTGAGGTCGTCGTATGCGAGATGGTTCCCAGATTCGCCGCAAAACCATCGGCAGAGCTCCTTAATGCAAAAGCATTTGGCGCGGTCGAAGAACGCTCGATGCGAAAAGACACGGAGGTGACGCTCAGCTTGTAGCCCGCGGAGGGAGCGATGCCAAAGCTCAGGTAATCATTCCCGCTGATCGCGGCACTCAGGTCACCCGTTGCCCAGTTGATGGAGCTAAATCTATCCCCATTCGCCGAAGCCGAAAGCCCGGCACCCCGGCTGATCACTCCGCTCGGAGCGGTGACCGATATATTTGTCGCCGTGGCGGTTGCGGTTCCGCTCGCTTCATTTCCGGCATAGCCGCTAAAGTCCCAGCTCATCAGGCTGATCCCGCTTAAAAGGCTCATCGCGAGGAGCATCACTATCATCAGTATCGTATATTTACGCATTGTCGTTCATTCCTTATAACTATCTTTGTTCATCCGGTTTAGGACAAAATATCCAGATTGGCACGGTGTCGCTAACAAAAGAATCGGTCAAGCACTTTTTCACCTCTCTCCCCAAGGCTTTGCGCGGTTCTTCCTCAGATGACTCTCTCATGACTCTCTCATCACTCCCTCATCGCGACAAGGGGATGACCCGGGAAAAACCTTAGAATTACCTAAGCCTTACCAAGAGATTCCCGCGTGATCCCCGCGTGAAGCCCGCGTGATCCCCGCGTCGCCACGCGGGAATCACATGGGGATCACCCGCGCTTTACACGGGCAAGCTTTGGTAATGCTTCGAGGTAGCAGGGAGGAAGGAGTTCAGTTGCGATAAAGCTACAGAGAAAGCCCCTCAAAGATAAGCAGTTATCACAATTATCTTGACACGGAAAGGGCGTTCTCAAAGATGACGCTGTAAATCTATAAAAAAAGGTGGTGATTTGTTTGCCGACAGTCGTAGCTAAAGACAACGAGTCCTTTGACTTTTTGCTGAAACGCTTTAAAAAGAAATGCGAAAAAGCCGCTATTCTTTCAGAGATAAAGAAGCATCAGGCGTACGAGAAGCCCAGCGTTAAGAAAAAACGCGAGAATAATGCTGCCAGACGTAAAATGATCAAAGCTCAACGCCGCATGCAGCGTTACATGAAGTAAGCCGGGAAGAGGGTTTTCGCCCGCTTATCCGCTTGCTGTTAGTTTCAATTCGATTATCAAAGCTACAGGGATTCGTCCCTGTATGCTTTTTTTAGGAGCTCTTTCTCCAAGGCTTTTTCCCGCGATGCACTGTGCATTGCCTAAGGAGTGAACAATGGGTATCATAGATTGGATCATCGTGATCCTGCTGGTGGCTTTCATGATCGTCGGCTTCCGGCGTGGATTTGCAGGTATGGCAGTTCAATTGCTCGGATACATCGCCTCCTTCTTTCTGATCGGGCAATATTATCCGCTTGTCCGCAATTCTCTGGTATATAAATACCATTTTGACGGGGTGCTGGCGAGCATCCTCGCCATCCTCCTGATCCTCATCTTGCTGGGGGTTATCGTCCGCTTGGTGATCTTCCTCCTGAACAAGACCTTGCGTCTGGTAAATCTGGGCACGACGAACCGCCTTTTCGGGGCGCTGTTCGGCTTGCTCAATGCGCTTTTGATCGTGATGATCTTTTGCCTCTTGGTGGACTACTTCCCCGGCTTGGCAAAGCCACTTAAGGTGCGTTCCAAACACAAGGTGTATTATGAGATAGATCAGGCGAAGGACGAGGTGTTCTCCGCTCTGAAGCTCCAGCAACGCCTGCAGTATATCGAAAACAAGATAGACGAACAAAAGAACAAATAGATGAACGTAGCTCTCCGCCACAACGATCTGGAGTATGAGAAGATCGTCGAACAGATCGTATCCCGCGCTCACAGCCCCTTGGGCAAGCAGTTGGCGCGCAAGCTTCATCCTCTGGACGATCCGGCAGAGATCCGCCGATCTCAGGGGTTGATCTTTCAGATCCAAAGTGCTATCTCGGACGGATATGACTTTTCCTTTGAAGAACTTACCGAGATCAGGATGCTCTTTGGCGAGCAGGTGAGCGGAGTCTTTGGCTATGATGAATTCCTGATCCTTTATCGCAATACCCGGCTGGCAGATCGGCTTGCGGGACTGCTCTACAGTTTTCAGGAGCAAAGCCCGCTCTGGCGCTTGCTACGCAGACTCAGAGCCTTTCCGGAGCTCGTCAAACGCTTTGAGCTGATCTTTGATGCCGATGGTGAGATATTGGACACGGCGTCTTCGGAACTGCTCCGCATCCGCCGCGGGATCCACTCTCTGCGCGCCAGGATCCAGAAGACGATGAACGGTCTTCTCTCCGATCCGGGGCTGGCAAACCATATTCGAGACAAGTTTGTGACCCAGCGGGACGACCGCTATGTCATCCCGATCAAGGACAGCGGAGGTTCCGTCGTGCAGGGGATAGTCCAGAGCCAATCCGGAAGCGGCTCCACGCTGTTTATCGAGCCCGAAGCAGTGATCCCCATGAATAATGAACTGCAAGTCCTCAAACAGGACGAGAAGCAGGAGATATTCCGCATTTTTCGCTCTTATACGGAAGACTATCTGGCGATCCGAGAGGAGCTGATCCGCAATCTGGAGACTCTGGCGGAGCTGGACTATCGCTTTGCCTGTGGCAGGCTTTGCCGGGCTCTCAAAGCGGAGATCCCGCGCTTTGCCTCTGCCCCCGTTTTGCATTTACGCGCAGCAAGACACCCGCTGCTGATCCTGCGTCTGGGCGAGATCGGCAAGGTCATACCCTTTGATCTGGATCTGGGCGAAGACTATCGCTTCCTGATCCTCTCCGGACCCAATACCGGCGGTAAGACCGTGCTGATGAAGGCGGTCGGACTCCTGACCCTGATGGCGCTTTCCGGTCTGCCCATCCCCGTCGATCCCGAAAGCACGATCGGCAGTTTTGACGCGGTATTTGCGGATATCGGCGACGATCAATCCATCGAGAGCGCGCTCTCCACCTTCTCCTCGCATCTGGACAAGATCCGCTATATGCTCGAAGAAAGCGGAGAAAACTCCCTGGTGCTGATCGACGAGATCGGAGCGGCAACCGACCCGCAACAGGGATCGGCGTTGGCACAAGCAGTTCTCGAAAGCTTGATCGGTAAAGGCTGCCGGGGTATGGTCACGACGCACTACACCGCTCTCAAGGTCTATGCCGAGAAGGCGGAAGCCTGCGTCAACGCCTCCATGCAGTTTGACCTCAAGGGGCTGCAACCTACCTACCGCTTTGAGATCGGCTTCCCGGGAGACAGCTTCGCGATCGAGGTCGCCGCGTCTCTGGGCATGACCCCGGAATTGATCTCCCGGGCAAAAGAACTGACCGGGACACAGAATATCGAGCTGGGCGACCTCCTCCGCAAACTCGAAGAGGAGAAGAAAGCGCTCAGCCGGGAACACTATCAATATCAGCTCAAGAATCGCAACTTAAGCGCTCGCATCTCCGAGCTCGAGACCAAGGAAGCCAAGCTTGAGGAAGAGCTCAAGTCCCGCAAACAGAATTACCTCAAAGAACTGCAAAAAGAGCTGATCGCCCAGCAGAAGATCTATCAGCGTGAGCTGGACGAACTGCGGAAGCTGGACAAGGAAGAACGTAAGACACTTTCGGAAAGAAAATTGCATGAGCTAACCCTGCGCAATCATGAGATCTCCACCAGCCTGAGAACAGCCGCGGCAAGCGACCGTAATCACGTCTTTGAGCCGAAGATAGGCGATAAGGTCTGGCTTCCGGACTTTGAAGCAGACGCGATCATCCTCGATATCAGAGGCAAAGAAGCTCTTGTGGATATGAACGGGATCAGCTTCAAGACTCCGCTGAACAAGCTCTATGAAAGTGCGCAGACAGCCCAGAAAACGCCTGTGAGCAGTGGCAGAAGCGTCGCTCCGAATCATGCCAGATATGAGCTGAAGCTCCTGGGGCTGACCTTTGATGAAGCGCAACCGCTCATCGATGAGTTCATCGATGACGCGATAGTCAACGGACTTCACAGTCTGAGAATTGTGCACGGCAAAGGCACAGGTGCTCTCCGAACCAAGGTTCGGAGCTATCTGCAGTCAAAGAAACAGGTCATCGCCATTGACACTCCGACTATGAGTGAGGGTGGCAGCGGCGTGACCATCGTCAAGATTTAAGAAACGACCAAAGGATATAGATGGACTCCAGCCTTATCGATCAAATCAGACGCGCGAGCGACATCGTCGAGGTGATCGGCGATTACCTTCCGCTCAAGCATATCGGCGCGAATCATCGCGGGCTTTGTCCATTTCACCGGGATTCGAACCCCTCGCTATACGTCAGCCAGTCCAAGCAGATCTACAAGTGCTTTGCCTGCGGAAAAGCGGGTAACGTCTTTGGCTTCGTCCAGGACTATGAGAAGCTCAGCTTCATCGAAGCGGTCAAGAAGCTCGCCGCTCGTGCCGGGATCACTATCCCGGAGCGGGAGCATACCAAGGTCGTCAGCACCAAGCGGGAACAGCTCCTCAGCATCTATAAGTCTGCCGGAGAGTTTTATCAAGCCAATCTGACCCAGTTTGGGAAGTCCGCTCTCGCCTACCTCGAAGCTCGCCATATCAGCCGGGAAACTGCTCAGAGCCTCCAGCTCGGATACGCGCTCAATAGCGAAAAAGGCTTGCTCAACCACCTCCTCAAAGAAGGCTATGCCGTAGCCCTGCTCAAGGAATCCGGCTTGTTTGGCAACTACCAGGGCAATCTCGTCGACCAGTTCCGCGAACGCCTGATCTTCCCCGTGCATAACAGCCACGGTGAGATCGTCGCCTTCAGCGGACGCGTCTTGGACGAGAATGCGCCGGGCGGGAAGTACATAAACTCCCCCGGAACGGAACTTTACACCAAAGGGAACGAGCTCTATGGGCTCTTCAAGACCAAGTACGAGATCAGCAAAGCCAAGTCTGCGATAGTCTGTGAAGGGAACATCGACTTCCTCCGGCTTTACGAGAATGGCTTCCTCAATAGCGTCGCCTCGCTGGGGACAGCCTTCACGGAAGAGCAGCTCTATCAGCTCATGCGCTACACAAAGCATATCAATCTGCTTTATGACGGCGATACTCCTGGGATCAAAGCCGCTGTCCGCGCCGGGCTCCTTTGCCTGTCCAAGGGGCTCGAAGTCTCGATCACGGCTCTGCCGCATGGGCAGGATCCGGATACCTTTATTCTGGAGAACGGGAAGGATGCCCTGACCGCTCTCCTGGCAAAAGCCTTCCCCCTGATCAGCTATATGGCGGAGACCAGGGATCTGGATATCCCCGTCGCGGAGCGCATCGAGCAGCTCATGGATGCCGTCCGGGCGGTCAAGGATGCTGTTGCCCGGGAACTCCTGGTCAAGGACGTCTCGGAAGCCTTTGGCGTCTCCGAAAGTGCTCTGAACTCCAAGCTCCGCCGTGCTGCTCCCACGCAGCAGAAGGAGACGAGCGAGGAAGCTCCGCCGGTCAAAACCCCGGAATATACCGAAGAAAAGCTTCTCCTGTCTTTGGCGCTAAAAGACCCGGAAGCATACAATTTACTTGCCTCAGAGTTAGACGAGGATTACTTTTTTAGTAAGCTGTACCGAAATGTCTATCGGTTTGTCGTGAAGAACGTGCATACGGAGGACATCAGCGAACCTTCTGTGATCCTGGAAAACATAGATAACCATGAGATAAAAGAATGTTTGGCAGAACTTCTGTTTGAGGATTTGCAAAGCATGCGCTTTGAAGATGCCTTGAAACAGGTCAGAATCCGTAAGCTCCAGCATCAGATGGATGAACTGGACAGGATGATCGCGAGAGAGCCGCAAAGTTTGGAACTCCTCAAACAGAAAGAGAGCCTTTCTCAAATGTACCGCACTATGACCAAAAGGGTCGTGAAACGAGTCCGTGTTTGACGGGCTGCATTTGAAGGAGCAGGGATGATAACTTATAACGAATGTTTGAAAAAGCTGATAGATCTCGGTAAAGAGACCGGGTATATCACCTTCAAACAAATCAACGAGATCTTGCCCAGTAACCCCCTTTTCCTCGACAAAGTCGATGACATCATCTTTGACCTCGGTCAGGATGGTATCGAGATCATCGACGAGACCGAAAAGCGGGTGACCAAGGGCGGAGCAGCCCTCAAAAAACCGGCTGCCCCAAAGAAATTCAAGACCAAACGCTATTACGACGACCCCGTCCGCATGTACCTCCGGGAAATGGGAAGGGTTCCCTTGCTTGATCGCGAGGGAGAAGTCCGCGTAGCCAAGAAGATCGAGACCTACCAGAAGATGATCAATCAGAACGTCTTCAAGTCCGGCAGCACCCTCCGGGAAATGTATAACTTCCTGCATCGCTACCGCGAACGCCGTGTCCGCCTCGATCAGATCTTCAAGGTTGATATCGGCACCTGGATCGACAAGAACCAGGACGTCAAGATCATCGACAAGTTCAAAGAGATCCTCAAGGACAACGAAGTCACCTTCGACAAGGTCGGCGCGATCCTCGACAACTGTGATTTTGACGATACCGGCACCGCGAACCGCCAGGAAGAGATCGACGACCTGCGCCAGCAGATCATCGATACCTTCTTTATCCTGAACTACAATGACAAGCTCATCAAGCGCATGGTCTATCGCATCCGCAGCCTGGTCGAGAGGATCGAAGAGTCCTATAACAGCATCACAGAGCTGACCCGGATCAAACGCTATACCATAGACGAGATCTGCACCTATGGCAGACGTGCCCGCAAAAGCGATGAGGACTTTGCCGAGGTCAAAGCCGAGACCAATATCGACCCCAATATCTTCGTCGAAACCCTGCGTAAGATCAAGAACGCCCGCCGTAAGATCAGACGCGTCGAGCTCGAGACCAAGATGACCGGCAATGAACTGGTCTTCCTCCTTCGCGAGATCGACCGTGCCGAACGTAATAAAGACAAAGCCCAGAACGAGATGATCGAAGCAAACGTCCGTCTCGTCATCTCCATCGCCAAGCGGTATAACAACCGTGGTTTGGAATTCCTCGATCTCATCCAGGAAGGGAATACCGGCTTGATGCGCGCCGTCGAGAAATATGACTATCGCAAAGGCTACAAGTTTAGCACCTATGCGACCTGGTGGATTCGCCAGGCGATCACCCGCGCCATAGCCGACCAAGCTCGTACCATCCGCATCCCCGTCCACATGATCGAATCCATAAACAAGATAAACCGCACCAGCCGTCGCCTCATGCAAAAGCTGGGACGCGAACCCTATCCGGAAGAGATCGCCGAAGTTCTGGACATCCCGGTCGAGAAGATCAAGAATGTCCTCTCCATCTCCAAGGAACCCGTCTCCCTGGACAAGCCCATCGGGCACGACAGCGAAGACAGCATCCTGGGCGACTTTATCGAAGACCGCACCATCATCTCCCCGGAACGCCTCGCGGAACGCTCCCTGCTCAAGAAACAGGTCGATGAGGTCCTCAAGACCCTGACCACCCGGGAAGAACGCGTTATCCGCCTCCGCTTTGGCATCGACGATGGATATCACCGCACCCTCGAAGAGGTCGGCAATATCTTTAACGTCACCCGCGAACGCATCCGCCAGATCGAAGACAAAGCCCTGAAGAAACTCCGCCACCCCTCCCGCGCGGTTATCCTTCAGCAGTTCCTGGATAACTTCCACGTCAAATAACCCTCCTCCTCCATAGGAGCTAATTGATAATGATCCCGCCGGTGCTCATTTGAGTGCCGGCTTTTTTTGCGCAGCCCATCTGTTACTAACGTGTTAATCTGCTAATCATCCCTTCCTCTATCAACACGTTAACCTGTTTACCGCGTAATGCAATACATCTCTACCAATCATTCAAGTAGGAGCTACTAATGATAACCAGAATATTGCATATAGTAAGACAACATAATCACTTTACGAGTTTCAAGGAGATTCCTTTTTCGCCCGTAAATGTATATCAAAAAAGATCGGTAAGCACTGAGATGTGCTTACCGATCGAATGAATACCACTAGTTGTTACTTAAGTACCACCAATCTCTTAGTGATTTGTTGCCCATCTGATTGAAGGCTATATATATATACGCCTGAAGAGACTCTCCTCCCTTCTGTATCATTCCCATCCCAGACAATTTGATATTTGCCTTGCGCTTTAACTTCATTAATTATCTCTCGCACGAGCTGACCCCTTATGTTGTATATTCTTAGTTTTGTTGGTGCTTCAGTAGGTAAATCGAAACGCACTGTCGTGCTAGTAGTGAATGGATTGGGATAGTTTTGTTCAAGTGTTAGTGCACTATGAACATGATCTCCTGATATATCGCCTCTGATTGACTCTCCAAGAAGAGTTGCATTAAATGCTGCAATAATATCCTGACCTGGCTCGATATGCTTGTGTTGGTATCCTGGCGACGACCCAGTATAACTGCTGTATGGACGGAAGATCGATATAAGACCATGCTGATCCTCTGGAGAAGTACTCAAATGAAGAGCAATCTCATCATTACCATCTCTATCGAAATCTCCTGTAGCAATAGACGTGAAAGGATTATCCCATCCAACATTATTCGGTCCTGACAGATTTTCATCAATATCAAATCCGTTTTGGCTGCTTATCTGGTATATATAGTCGTAGGTTGTTCTAATGTTTGTAGTTGTAACTCTTCGTGCATGTAGAACTATTTCTACTGGAGAATCTGCATCTGCCTGAATCGTGTCCAAGAGTATATTATCCAGGATTATTGAACCACTTCGTGTAGTTGCGGGACCTTTACTTGGAGCAATGTGCACACCACCTGTTTGAGAGTAGATATCTTCTATCTGGAAAAGGTATGTGGAGGTTTGTGATCCTGAGCCATAGTAGTTTCGGTAAAGGAGTACCTCGTCATTACAATCTCCGTCAAAATCTCCCACAACCAAGTGAGTATACGGGACACCTCCGTTAGACCCGATAGGCATAATTGCCACAAGACCATATGCATTATACACACTTAAATAATCTTGAATATCGATCGTTCCTGGACAATAAAAGATCAAAACATCATTAAGTTCATTGCCATTATGTCCGGTTTTCATCAATACTCCTGGCGAAGTCATACTAGTTATTACCCTCTGCAGTCTGCTATATACAGGATTCCCATATCCGTACAAGTATAAATCGGTATCAGTTGCACCAGGATTGTATATTTGGTAACGATAAGTTCCATCGTAAAAATACAGCAATGCAATCTCATCATCATCACCACCGTCTAGGTTCCCGCAAACCATCTGAGTAAAAGGAACTCCTGCCGGGGATGTGCCTTTGGCAAGACATTGTGCTAGGTCAGTATCGTACACTGATAGGATATTACGATTGTAGGTTGAGTATTTCTTTAATGTGATAAATCGCTCCCGAGATTCAGTTGATATACATATATTGCTGTTTTCGATGGTTCTAATCACTCCACTTATGTCTCCCAAAACCAATTCATTATTCTCAGAATCGTTGGCGTGCGAATATTTATACGGAATGAAAACAACGTTCGTAGTGTCCGTAATACCTTGGAGATTTATCCTTAGAGAATAGGTAGGATTGATTACGCCCTTTTTTACTATGTACTCGACCTGAGCCCCTGTGATTGAATTGTAGAGCTTGTTGTAATTAACTATACATTCTTCCATTGTTGGGATGTTGCAATGAAAGTAATCTACATTATTAATCCTAAAATAAGACCCTTTATTGATTATCAATTTCAATACACGCGAGTAGTTAGTATCATACTTCAAATAGAAGAACTTAGCATCTGTGTCAATGGAGAAACCGGACGGTCCTTTTGGTCGTACGTCGTCAATACCTTTGGTAATACCTGCAACTGTTACCACATTATTGACTTCTCTCCAAGATATAAAATAGTTTGACCCATTAATAACATGGAAAGGATTCGCTAAGTTCTCACGAGTATTTATTGTTGTGAGAAATGAGGGATAGTTCTCACCAACTGGGGTTAATGAAGTCATAATTCTTGCATGTTTTTTTAATGAGTCTCCTCCCCAGGCTGTTGGCACAGTAGTACTATCAGTTACCACACTACAATTTGAACCTAGGGATATAGTGAATACCTCAGAACCATTCTGAGGTAACACGTATCGGAAATGATCTACTTTTGAGATTGAACCTACACCTGAGCCGCTTCCACAAATCGCATTAACATGTATCTGATTTGAATATCTATGCCCGATGCCACTTTCATTTATAACTTCATCAAATATGAAACAAGTTCCCTCGCCTTGCACTTGATAGAAATGTCTATTCACTATCGCTAGATTACCTGATTCGGGATCTCCACTAGAGAACTCACTGTAATTCTGGTTGTTATACTTAGTACTTACTTTCAAGTGCTTTATTCCTGCACACGATTCCAAAACCATCTCTTTTGTTGCAGGAGTCACTTTATCATATTGCGCCAGTGAATAACTGGATGTGTTTGATGAATAGGGTGACTTTCTCAATAATTCCTTGGTGTTGGCACTATCAGTAATCGCAAAAAACCTTTCATTGATGAATTCTCTCTCATTTCGAGTATCTGCATCAGCAATTACAACGTTTTTTGCATAAGAGGATGATATCCAGTCTCTTGAGTCGTAGTTGTCTCTGACTTTTCTGCTATCCCATTTGTAGTAACCACTATTGATGATAACTGGACGCCCCCGATAGTAGAACTGGTAGTTAGTTTTTTCATCATGCTTATGAGAGCACCTAAGTGAATGCTCATGATTAATATATATAGATGAATGCTCATTTGTTACTCCATCACGAAGAATCGTCATTTCCTCATCCGAGTAACTGGTAGGTGCAGTGAATGTACCTGTCATGGGCTTATCATTGAAAGACAGAACAAAATCAACAGGAGACTGTGTATCAGAGGCATGAATCTGCTGTGGATAATTGCCACCACTTACTAGACTATTCACATAACCTCCAATCTGATTATTGAGATCAGTATCAGTTTGATAGTAGAAAGGTAATAATCCTCTCATTACCTGAAGGTTATTGCTTCCACCATTATTCCACTGACTTTCAATATTTTCGAGCCACTCATCATTCTCTAACACATGCCCCTTATCATCAGGATCTATTCTTGCTAAAGTGGCTTTCATGCATTTCACCATGAAATCACTGCTCCACAGATTTATAGCGTGCTTCCTATTTAATGCGGTAAAGAAAGTCCCGGGTAAGTATAGAGCTCTGGTTTGATATGTTAACCCTCCCGTAAAAATTCCTGATTTAGCAAAGGAGTAATCTTTATAGATTCCTTCAAATCTCTCTATTACTGATCCTAATATCGAGTTGTTACTTAGTGAATAGTGTGAAAACAAGGAAAGATAACCTATCCCTGCTAGCAAAGTTCCATAATTGGTTGATTGAAGATACAAGCTTTTTGGCCTCTTGTAGTTAGTACTAGTTTCCGAAAGACCGTAATGCCAGAAGCTGCTCCAGTTGTCATCACCAAAGAAATAGCTGTATATGATCACGTTCATCTGCTGCATATTGTTTTCTATAATCGATCTTTCATCTGGAGTAAATGTACTATACATCAGATCGTATGCTAGAGCGATAAAACAAAGCCCATTTGCTAGCTCCCTATCTCTATCGTAGTCTGGTTCATTTGACCATATCCAGTGACGAGTAACATCAAAGTTCCAACCCCAGTCGTATGCAGGTACGAAATCCACTGTGTCAGCAGCTGCATGCACCACAGTTGCAGCAAGAAAGCTCTCCCATTGGACTTTTCCATGTTTATTTTTCGAAGTAAAAAATCTGTAAAGTGACTCCTTCGCATAATTGATTGAATCACACTTTGATTGAGTAACTCCATAGTATGCCTTGCGCGCTATTCGCTCAAGCCCAAAGCTATCTCTAGTTAGCTCGTAAGGAATTTTCCATTTACTTACATTGTTGGTTAAATTCAGATACTGTTTGATAATATTATCAGTGGTGCTACTTCTTAACTTGTATAACGTCAATAGGCTATGTGCGCTGGAGGAGGAAAATGTGTCTATCAGAGTAAAATCAACCACTGTGATTTTGTCAGGTGATGATCCGATATTGCTTATTCGTAACAGAAATTCGTTGGAGACAAAAGATGGCGTCATATGAGCCATCACAAAGATCGAAGCCAGATTGATGGCACTATCATATGAATACTCTGTGTCATTATGTAGTATAACACAAGCACCAAGTGTGTTTCTCTGAAACTTGCAGTAGGCAAAGATATCATTAGAAATCGTTGTGGGTAAAGGCTCATTGAAAGAATATGGATTATTGAGATCTCCAATCCCGAATAGTGCCGAGATAATCGTGCACCATATAAATATGATAAGTATACGATTCACTTGTACTCCTTATTGATTGCATTTACAAACCCATGTAGCAGAAGAGACTTTCTGATTATCTCGTTCTCTGCTACGTTAAATTCATATGAATAATTAACACAGAGCCATTGTTGTCACCCATATTCCCAACGAAACACTGCAAAATCATTTTGATTCATGAACGCATCCCATATTTCATACACCAGAATTATTAAAACCACTTCAACATATCTGATATCTAAGTGTTGGGTTAAAATGCTTCTACTTGCACTGTTCCATCGAAACACGCAGCATCCTGCCACCCAGTAAGCCAAAAAACACCATCAATACATCATATCTGGCTCTCATAAAAAACCTCTTAGCATTAGCGAGTATTGCCTGTTCTAATATAATCACTCTAATCGCGAAGGCACCATCCGCATTTGCATCAACCCATAGCACGATCGCCTATATGTGACAAAGCAACTCTATGCTCATCTGTTCGTTTATGTCAAGCTAAATGTTTCTTGACACTATCAACGCGGTGCAGAGTGACCTACTGTCGAACGTCGGCACTACGGCCGGGTTTCATCTGTGCTATCATAAGCGGGGCGATGGCGGTCTCCTCTATACAACAGACATAAAGCGAGATACGCATAAGTGCGCTGTGATTCATAGGTGGGGCTATCGCGGATTGGGGAGGGGGAAGAGAGAGGTATTTTGAGATATGGAATGAATATTGTATTACTGTGAAACGAAATATAGAAAGGAGGAACGATGAAAGTTCTGACTTTAACGAGACTTATCCCTGTGATGGTCGCACTTCTGATCTTGAGCCTTGGTTCAATTAGCCTGATGGCGAAGCCGGTGAGTCCGGCGGATGCGGTGAAGGCTGCGCAAACCTGGCTAAAGGCTGATCCCGCTTTTCGGGGTGCGGATCTGAGCTCTGCCCGGATCGGCAGTTTTGACGGACGGGGTTTTCGCCCTTTGAATAGCGATAGAAGCGACCTCACCCATATATATCTGGTTAGTCTTGAGCATGGCTACGTCCTGCTTTCCGGGGATGACGAATCCCTGCCGGTACTTGGATACTCTGCGGAGAGTGCTTTCCCCTATGGCGAGCTACCGGATAATATCCAGAACTGGCTGAGTATCTATGAGCGTCAGATCTCTGAGATCGTCACAAACGGGATATCCCTCCCGGAGCATCAGCAACATTGGACGGAGCTGATCTCCGGCTACGTCAATACTTCCTCCCGCACGGAGCGGAGCGTCGCTGCCCTGCTCAAGACCACCTGGGATCAGGGCTGGCCCTATAACGAGCTTTGCCCTGCCGATGAAGCCGGTCCCGGCGGACACGTCTATGCCGGATGCGTCGCCACTGCAATGGCGATGGTCATGAAATACTGGAATCACCCCACGACCGGAGTCGGGAATCACAGCTATTTTGCCTATGGTTATGGCTATCAGAGTGCCAATTTTGGCGCAACTACCTATGACTGGGACGCGATGCCGAATTCCGTCGGTTCTTCAAATCTCGCCGTGGCGAGGCTGCTCTATCACCTCGGAGTCTCGGTCGATATGGACTATGCTCCGGATGGATCGGGTGCCCAGAGCTATGATGCCGCAGACGCGATGGCGTATAACTTCCGCTATCCCAATGCGGAGATCCGGGACAGGTCGAGCTATTCCGATGCCTCTTGGAGGACTATGCTGACCGCCCAGATCGATAATGGCAGTCCGATGTATTACAGCGGATCGGGCAGCGGTGGCGGACATGCCTTCGTCCTGGACGGCTATGATACCGCCGGCTACTTCCACTTCAATTTTGGCTGGAGCGGATCCGGCAACGGCTATTACTATACCAATAGCATCAATCCCGGCGGAACCCCCTTTAACGACTGGCAGTCCGTGATCGTCAATAGCATCCCGGAGAACTATTCCATCGCCAATACCCGGGTCAAGATGCGTTGTGACAACGGCACTGCGGGTAACGCGCTGAACGTCACGGTCAGCACCAATCCCCTGCTCGGTTCATGGAACGTCAACCACTATCAGTTTAACATGCTCTATGACCAGCAGAATATGTCCTTTGACGGCGCAACGATCGCCAATACCATCTCCGTGAATGGAACGGTGAGCGTGACCGAGACGGAACCTGGCTTGCTCAGTGTGGTCTGGGACGGCACCGGGAACCTCTTTGGGGGAGGTGATCTGATCAGTCTTTCCTTTACGCCTTATGACGCCGGGGAATTCCTCTTCGATATCGGTAGCATGATGTACAATAGCTATCCGGTGAATAATATCCAGTATCTGATGGCAAACGTCGTCGCGCCTGTCGCAAATCTCGCCGAGACGCAGATCACGATGCAAAACGTCATGCATTTGGGCTATCAGCAGATCGGGACGACGGAAGTCCGCTCGACCTACCTGCTGCCCTCCTGGGACGTCACCCACTTCCAGTTCAATCTGAACTACAATCCCGCCAAGCTCGAATATATCGGGATAGAGACTTCCGGAACCCTCAGCGAAGGACTTTCCCCGACTGCTGTGGTCAATACCCCTGGGATCGTCACCATATCCTGTGATGCACCTTCAGCGATGGTTGGTTCCGGCGCTTTGCTCAAGCCGATGTTCCGCGCGATCGGGAATGGCACCGGGCTATCCGTGACCCAGGTCTCGCCTACGGCTTTCTTCCTCAATACAACGGCGATCACGGCTCTGGGCAGCGCAAACTTCATCCTCTCCGCATCGACAGCGGTTCAGGACGAGCTTGCTCCCGCTCTAAGGCTTTCGATCTACCCCAATCCCGTGCAGGAAAGCGCTCGCTTCTCCTTCTCGGCAAAGACCGATGCCCCGGCTCATCTGGGGATCTATAACCTGCGGGGACAATTGGTGCGTCAGCTCGAACAGAACGCGAAAGAGGAGATCCTCTGGGATGGTCGGGATCAAGACGGGCACAAGCTGCCCACCGGGATCTACTTTGTGGAGTGGAGCCTGGCAAAGCAAAGCGGAAAGGCAAAGCTGCTGATCATCCGATAAACTATCTAAGCATAAAAAATAAGCCGGAGAGAGATGAACTTTCGCCGGCTTTTGTTATTGTACGGAAGGAGGCTTTAACCTTTGGAGTCTTTGGACTTGGTCTTGTCTTTGTCCTTATCCTTGTCCTCGTCATCATCCTTGTCTTTGATGATCACTTTGTCCTTATCCTTGTCCTTGACCTTTTCGATCCGGATCACCGGTTTGTCAGGTTTCTGGTGATTGGGTTTGGGCTGGATCGCCGGCTTTTCTTCCGGCTTCGGGGTCACAACCGGTTTGAGGTCAGGCTTGTCGTTCGGTTTGATGTCCGGTTTATCATTCGGCTTGGGCTTGAATCCTGGTTCGCTGTCGCCAACCGGTTTGCCGTTGCCACCGGGATCGGAGGTGAAGGGAGATCTGGATCTGTCGCCCAGACCGGGGATGTATGGTCCTTGGTCGTCATTGCCATAGACGGGTTTGCTGGGCTTTTGCTCAGTTTGACCACCGGGAGGAGGGGGGTTACCTGGTCCACCGTGACCACCGCCATGTCCGCCACCGTGACCACCGCCATAGCCACCACCGGGATGGTGCGGAGGATTCCAGTCCACCGTCCAGCCCCAAGGGAACCAGGGACGATGTCCCCAATGGATACCGTAGTAATCGTGATAATGCGGACGCGGATGGCGATGCCGATGCGAATAGTAAATGCAGACGCGCCAATGCCGCCGATATCTGTCCTTCTCAAGGTCAAACTTGAAGACAGTGGGGTTTTCCAAAGCTTCTTCCTCATCCGTCGAGGTGTAGGGCACGAAGATCTCCTTTTTGAGCGGGACATAACCCTTCTTGGTGATCATGAGCACGATCACCCGACCGGGGATGCCTTCTCTGAATTCGGAAAACTCGTCCATATATACCGGAAAGACCGGGCTTGGTGTTTCGCACAGATAGACGTCCGGATCGTAGAGGTTGACGTCCGCTCCCTTGGGAGAGGTCTTGATCTTGAAGGCTCCGTACATGCTGATATCCGCGACCAGCGCGGTACTAACTATCACCAGCAGGAGAATAAGCAACTTAGTCTTCATGATTTCCTCCTTAAGGAATGTTCTTTGAGGTCACGTTCTATACATATAATACTCTTGTCCACCAAAAAAACTGTATCCCATGAAAGTTCACCCCGATAATTTTGGCTGAACCTGATGATCAGTTGTTAATATGCGCGGTCATCCTTGATAGACTTGTAGTTCGCCCAAAGATAGAGGGTAAGATTTATTCCGGGATTATTGTTGATTAATTGCCACAGTTCCAGAAACCGACCAGAGTTTCGATTGCAGTGCCATGATGCTGCTTTTCAATATCTTGCGCATATTGCTCATAGCAATCAATCCTGATTATCATCCGCTGTGGCGCACAAGCTACATCAATCGGTCCCATACATTGGATTAACTCAATTGATTGACCTTGACATGTTCATTCTCTATGAGTATTATGTACTAAGTCAATGGGATCCGCTCGATTTCAATGACAAGTAATTAGAAATCTTCGACCACGAAATACGATAATAAACAGATCAAAAGCTTTGTATAACAAAAGAGGTATTTATGAACAAAAAGAAGCTTGCCATATTCGTTTTAGTGCTATTTTCGCTTGTAGCGGCATATGCGCAAACGACGACACTTAGCGTTGATACACAAATTGCTGCCGGCAACGTCACTCAGGGAACCATCAAACACCCTGTTTACCATTTTCATCTCGCGCGAAATGCGACCGGCACTGTCAACTTAACCGGCTTGAGTTTCACTACCGCAGGTACATACACTTCTGCGGATGTGACCAAGTTCCAGTTGTGGTACAATACAACTGATGCGCTGAGTTCGGCTACTCAGATCAGTTCCGACCTTACTTCGGGTCTCGGTACCGGGTCCCATTCATTTGCCTCTTTCAGCCAGTTATTGGCAGCCAGCGCTACCCGCTACTTCTGGATCACTACGGACTTCGCGATCAATGCCACGACAAGCCGTACCCTGAATGTTTCGGCTTTTACGACATCAAACTTTACAGTAAGTAGTGGCACTACTTCCGGTTCGGCATCTGCTTCCGGGAGCCAAACGATCACAGCTTTTGCGACATTGTCAACGGACTATTTCCGTTCCCTGGGAACAGGGAACTGGGCTACAGCGGGAACTTGGGAATCATCACATGATAATTCAAACTGGGCTACAGCAACAAGCTCCCCTACCGATGCGGCAAATACAATAACCATTCGCAATGGGCATACCGTGACAGTTGCTGCAAACGTCAGCACCGATCAAACCGTTATCAATAGCGGAGGTCAAGTCAATATCAGCAGCGGAATCACCCTGACTATAGCTGACGGCAGTGGTACGGATCTTTCCGTGAGTGGAACGATCAGGAACAATGCAGGCACTATCACTACGACCGGAACCCTATCCTTCGAAAGCGGGGGATTGTACCAGCACAATTACACAACGACAGCCGGAACGGTTCCGACTGCTACATGGGATTCTAATTCCACCATTGAGTTTGTGGGATATACCTCATATAGTGGTAACTTATCACTGGGGCAAACTTTTGGAAACTTCACATGGAACTGCCCGAACCAGACAGCTAACGTCTCAGCCAATGAGACCCTGGATACGATCACAGGAAACCTGACCATCTCAGCTACCAATACGGGACAATTCCAGCTTGGTAACGGGGCAAACACCACGACAGTGAGTGGAGACTTGACCCTCAGCGGAGGGACATTTAACCTGAGCGCTGGAAATGCTTTGGTCATCAACCTCAGCGGGGATCTGACAATATCCGGAGGAACCCTGACTGAATCAGGAACCGGATCCGGAACGATCAACTTTGCCGGAACATCGGCACAATTGCTGACCATCTCCGGAAGTCCCACGATCAGCAACACGATCAATTTCAACGTCAATAGTGGCGCAACACTCGAATTCGCAAGCGCTTCAACCGTTCTGAGCGGATCCGCAGGTACTTTCACAGCAGCCAGCGGCTCTACTATGATAATCAAGCATGCCGGCGGAATTGCTTCCACCGGAGCTACCGGATGCGTACAAACAACCGGGACCCGGACATTTAATGCCGGTGCGAACTACACCTATACAGGCTCTGTCGCCCAAGTCACAGGTTCCGGGCTCACGGGCGCGAACAATTTACAGATCAGCAATACCGGCGGAGTCACGTTATCTGCCGGGACTACGATCGCGGGAAATTGCGTCATTGATGCTTCGTGCTCTCTGAGTACCAATAACAATGCCATTGCTTTCGGTGGAAACTTCACCAATGCGGGGACATTTACCGCGGGCAGCTCTGCCGTCACTATTCAGGGAACGGCAACGCAAAGCATAGATGCCTTTACTACAACCGGCACTGTCAGTATGACCAAGACAGGTGGAACCGCTACCCTGAATGGAAATGTTAGTGGCGGCGGTCTTACCATCAACGGTACCGGGGGAACATTGAACCTTGGTTCCGGATTGACTCACACTTTTAGTGGGACGTGGACCAGGACCACCGGGACATTGAATGGTGGCTCGAGTATTCTGCGCCTTGGAAGTGGTTTCAGCGGAACAGGTGGTACTTTTACAGCCGGGACAGGTACGGTCGAATACAATGCGACCGGTATCCAGACTATAGCTGCCGTTACCTATAATAACCTTACCTTGTCAGGTACCAGCGCAAAGACGATCACCGGCGCGACGGTCAACGGTATTTTTACCATCGCCGGTACTGCCACAACGACCGGGACGATCCTCACATATGGGGGTTCTTCTACTCTCAGGTATGATGGTTCCGGAGTTCAAACTGTCGGTATCGAATGGCCATCAACTTTTGCCAGACCCATTATCATTGCCAATACCAACGGTGTCGTTCTCGATGCATCCAAGGCGACCTACACTGGCACTCTGACTGTCAACGGGAAGCTCACCACTGGAACGTACCAGCTTACGGGATCAGTAATCAATAATGGTACCGTCGCCTCTGCCAGAACTGATATTATGAGTAGCGGCACATTGACGAATAACACTGGTTCGACCATAGACTTCACAACTCCTTTGAACATTCCGGCAAGCTCCGGCTACTACAATCTTACCCTCAGCGCAGCCGGTCACTATCAATTGACAGGCAATGTAACCGGGATCAACACTCTGAATCTGACCACTCCGACGACATATCTGCACTTGGGTGCTTACACAATTAGCTATGTCACATTGACCGGTTCAGGCAGCCTGATCACAGACCCGGTGATTGCCCTTACCTCTCCGAACCCCGCGGTTGCCGCAGGAAACATCCTTCAGGGAAGCCTCTCAAATGTTTTCTATACGTTCTCAACGGCTGTCACGGCAAATTCTGCCACCCTTAATTCTGTCACATTCGTCACTGCCGGAACGGCAGTGGTCACGACAGACCTTACAAACTTCAAGCTTTGGTACAACTCAGCCAACCTGTTCTCCGGTGCTTCCCAGATCGGAACGACCATGACCACTGGACTCAGCGCCGGAAGCCATACCTTCAGCGGACTTACTCAGACAATCGCTAATGGTGCGACAGGTTACTTCTGGATCACGGCTGATATAGCTTCCGGAGCCACCTTGGGTAGAACACTTCAAGTCACACCGGCTATAACGACGGCAAACCTTAGCTTTGAATATGGAACGAAATCCGGGACTGCCTATGCCGGCGGTATCCAGACCATTGCTTCACCTACTGTCACCCTCGCATCCACCAATCCTGCCGTTGCTGCCGCCAATATCGCCAGCAACACCGCGAAGGTTCCGATCTACCGCTTTACCCTCGCTCGGGATGCTATCGGCGGAACAGTTAATCTGACCGGGCTTTCTTTCACCAATACCGGGACGTATGTCGCTGCGGACGTCACAAAGTTCCAGCTTTGGACGAACACGGTTGACCTCTTGAGCTCAGCCGTACAGATCAGCACTGACATCACCACCGGATTGGGCACCGGGACGCATGCATTCGCCTCGTTTACGCAGGACCTGACCATCAGTGCGACCCGCTTCTTCTGGATCACGACTGATGTGGCTCCTGGAGCTGTCAACGGTGGTACGATGACCGTTTCTGCTTTGACGACCGCTCAGTTGACTACATCGTATGGGCAAAAAGCCGGCACTGCAAGTGCAGGTGGAGCGCAGACGATAGTATCGCCGCTTACGACTTTGGCATCCAGCAATCCTGCAGTGGCTGCGGCAAATATCGGCGATGGCACGCTAAAGAACATGATCTATCGTTTCACTTTGGCACGAAATGCTAACGGAACAGCCAGCTTAAACTCAGTGACCTTTACTACTACCGGAACTCTTACAACCGCTGAGCTCCCCAGATTGCAGCTTTGGTCTTATTCTGCTGACTCCCTGAACGCTGCTGGAGCTACCGCGATCGGTGAGATAACCACATCGACAGGAGCCGGAAGCCATACCTTCTCCGGGCTTTCCCAGCTTTTAACGGCAAGTGCGACCAGATATTTCTGGATTACTGCCGATGTCGCATCCGGTGCAACCGCCGGACGCACGATCGCCGTCTCTGCGATTACGACAGCAAATATAACCGTAAGCCAAGGTTCACTTACCGGTAGCACAAATGCCGGCAACAACCAAACCGTTATCGCCCGAGTGGTATGCACTACGACAGACTATGCTGTGCCGGCTCTGAATGTTGCCATCAGCCAAACCAAGGTACCCATATACAAATTCTCAATGGCTCGCAGCGCTACGACCGGTACGATCAATCTGACGGCACTTTCATTTATCACCGGAGGCTCGTACACCAATACTGATATCAACAAATATCAGCTTTGGACAAACACCTCGGATAATCTGAGTACTGCATCCCAGATCAGCTCAAACATCACAGCAACGCTGGAAGTTGGATCTCATAGTTTTGCAGCATTCACCCAAGCACTTTCAGTCAGCTCCACCCGGTATTTCTGGATCACTACAGATTTTACCGGAACTGCGGTCGTCGATAATGTCATAGGTGTCGCTGCTCTTACGACTTCGAATCTTACTCTCTCAGCCGGAACACTATCATTAACCGCATTTTCCGGAGGTGCTCAGCGGATTATCACTTCACAGGTGACTCTCCGTTCTGCCAATCCTGCTCTCCCTGTCGCCAACGTCGGTCAGCAAACTGCCAAATACCCGATCTACAGGTTTACCGTTTCGACAAACGAACCCGTTGGTGCGATCAACCTTACTTCCGTGACCTTTACTTCTGCAGGGACCTACCAGAGCACCGACGTCAGCAAATTCCAGCTCTGGACTTCCTCAACCGATCAGCTTGACGATGCGGTACAACTCGGAACCGATATCACTACCTCATTAGGAGCGGGATCACGTACATTTAGCGGGTTGACCCAATCACTCACCGCCGGATCGACCAGATTCTTCTGGATCACAACGGACATAGCTCTTACGGCTGTGATAAACAGAACGATCAATGTCTCCGCAATGACTACATCCGATATAGCCGTCTCATCCGGCACAAAAGGTGGGGTCGCTTATGCGAGTGGAGCACAAACGATCACATCCAAGGGCTGGACTTACACCAAGAGACAGCCTATTGCTCAGCTCAGTGGAGCCGGCACCGGATTTCAGATCAAATACATCATCAATTACGGCAATGGCACAGACAGCGGACAAACCGTGTATCTCAATGGAAATTGCCGCACTGACTTCGGTGATGTTCGTTTCTATACCGGAACTACAGAACTCAAGTACTGGATGGAGTCGATGACCCCGAGCAGTACCGCGACTTTCTGGGTCAAACTCGCCGGGGACCTCGGAGCGGGAAACATAAACGTTGATATCAATTACGGTAATCCCAATGCGCTAACTACTTCAAACGGCTTAAACACATTCTTGTTCTTTGACGATTTTGGCAGTGACCTGTCGAAATGGATCAAATACAAGTATATTGAAGGAAGCTCGGCTTCTATCCCCTCCGGACAAAGCTATGTCCGAATGGTCGGTGGATTACCGACAGGGACTTACGGTCATTCGGTACTGGGAACATATCCCGGATACAACAGCTTCCAGGACGGAGTTGTTGAATATCGTTACAGGGTTGCTTCTGAAGCCATCAGTGAAGTAAGTATCAGAAGCCGGATGGAATATAGCACCGGGACGGTAGTTGCCGGCAAGGGCTATAAAGCGCGCAGCGATCAGCGATCCTCAGAAGGACAGTCAATTCACAAGCCTCCTTTCTACGGTTGGCAGTTTGTCATCCAGGCTGATCTGTCGATCCCCGTCATAGACCAATGGTATAGGGGTTCTTTTGCGGCAGCGGGAACAAGCCTCAAATTCTATCGAGACGGAAACCTGATGAGATCTGTGTCAGATTCGAGCTATCCCAATGCCGGTGACGTCACTATCCAAAACCACTATGGCACATATACCGATTATGATTGGATCGCGATCAGAAAGAACACTGCTGCAGAACCCAGCTATGGGTCCTGGATGTACCCATCTTATTATTACCGGACCATTGCTTCAGGCGATTGGACCAATACTGCTACCTGGGAGGCATCCCCTGACAATGCAACCTGGACTCCGGCTACTATGGCGCCTGATCAGCTTTCATTGGGAATACTGATCCGTAATTCTCACGTTGTCACAGCCAATGGAAACTTCACCGTCGATCAAATGACAATTGCTGCGGGTGGTAAGCTGATCATTGAAAGCACAAATACTTTCACTGTAGTCGATGGAGCAGGAACTGATCTGACGGTCAGCGGGATACTTGCTACTTTAGGAACCGGGATCGTTGCGGGTAATGGCTCAGTCCTGTTTAACGCAGACTCCAAAATAGAGACCCAAAACGTAAATGGTGTCTATTACACTGCAAGTTCCGGCTGTATCCAGAATACGGGCGGCTTGACCTTGAACAATGCGGTAAGCTACACCTTCAACGGAACGACGGCTCAGACACCCGGAAACTGGACCAGTGGAACAGATACAGGGCTGGATATAGTCATCGATAATCCTGCGGGAGTGACCCTCTCTGAAGATATTATTGTTAATGGCTGGTTAAACGTCAAATCCGGCGCATTGCTGGTCAAGGGAGCCTATTCCATCACCGGTGTGGTTACCAATAGCGGTACGATCAAATCATCCGTTGCCACTATTGCTTCAGGTACGGTGACCCATAATGCCGGCTCGACCATAAACTTTACTGCTGCCGTGGTCATCCCGACAGGCTCTGCCACAGCATATCGTAACCTGGTGCTGGGTGGAACCTCTGCCGCATACACTATGTCCGGTAATGTCACGGTGCATGAAGTCTTGACGCTTGGATCGAACAACCTGACCATCAATGGATACATCGACAATAGCGGTGGTGGTTATGTGGATTGGGGCACCAGTGGTGACGTGACAGTTGGAGGTTCAGACCCGCTCTACCTGCCCAGCCCGATAGACCTTCTGACCCTGGCAAATAATGTCAACCTGCCAAATGATGTCACCGTGAATACCCTTGATCTTTTCGGTAATGACCTCTCATTTGTGAATAACTACGTCTATCTGGAAGGCAAGTACTTCGGGATCGGGGGTGTCACCAATAGCATCAACGAGCTGTCCGTGACTCATTCACCGACCTCTGTCACCTATGGATCAGGCGTGAGCCTTGCTACTCAGTGGCGAATCACCGGCAACCAATCCGGTGCCGTTAACCTCAAGCTCATCTTCCCCGCATCTCTTTCTGCATCACCCAGTTTGAGGGTATGGAGACGAGATACTACGAGTGGAGATTGGACAAGAGTCGGCATCTATACTCCAACAGGAACGGATCCGAGAGTCATCACAGTGACCGGAGTGACCAATATTAACGGAATGATCACCAAAGGCAGTTCAGATTGGACGATAGCCGAAAACGATCAAACCCTGCCCGTTGAGCTGTCATCGTTCACTGCCTTTGTCTCCCCGCAGAACTTTGTGAGACTGGATTGGATCACTCAGTCCGAAACCGGCGTGATGGGTTACTATATCTATCGCAACACGAGCGACGATCTCAGCACTGCAAGCCTGATCAGTCCCCTGATCACAGCTACGAATACGGCTCAAGTCGCATCTTATAGCTATACCGACAGCGAGATCCCCGGAAACAACCTCTATTACTACTGGCTCCAAAACCTGGATCTTGACGGTGGTAGAGAGTTCCATGGTCCCGTAACCGTGAACCTCGAAGAGAACAATAACGAAACTCCGGAAATCCCGCTCGTTACATCTCTAAACCTACCTTACCCCAATCCCTTCAATCCCAGTACGACCATCTCCTACGGATTGGCTAAAGCAGAACAGGTTGTCATCGATATATACAACGTCCGCGGCGAAAAAGTCCGGAACCTGGTATTCGCTCAAAAGAGTCCGGGAAATTATCGGATCACCTGGGACGGAAAGAACAGCCAGGGTCAAGCTCTTGCCAGCGGTATCTACTTCGTGAAGATGCAAGCAGGTAAATACGGCTACACTCAGAAGCTGATAATGATGAAATAAAGTCCAATACCATACTTCCTAATATCCGCTGGGGTGATCCATAGAGATCACCCCAGCTTTTTTTCCGGTCAACCGCTTGCTTAAGCATCGAATATATTTGCTCTCCGCAACGGTTCAGCTTGCTCATACTACACCGCTCGATTAGATTGTCTTTATCATTAAATGATTAAATACTCGAGGTATAGATTATGAGTTTTACATATCAATCAGACTTTTCGGATCAGTATCAAACACCATCACCGGAGGCTTTGAAATGCTCCGCCTGATGATCTTGTTGCTTCTGCTCCTACCCTTACTCGGCTGTCGCAGGGACTACCGCGTCGTCGATAAGGTCGATCTGAACCGCTTCATGGGGGATTGGTATGTGATCGCCATCCTGCCGAACCCGATCGAGAAGAATGCCGTCAACGGGATCGAGAGCTATGCGCTCAAGCCGGATGGGAATATCGCGATCACCTACACTTTCTACAAAGGCTCGCCCACCGGAGAGAAGAAGGTCATGCATCCCAAAGGAAAGGTCTATGACAAACGCTCCAATGCCGAATGGCGGGTCAGCTTCTTCCCCCTGATCTGGTTCCCATATCTGATCGTCGATCTCGCGGATGACTACCGCTACACCGCGATCGGGGTGCCAAACCGCAAATACCTCTGGATCATGAGCCGAGAGCCTTCGCTCAGCGATACCGATTATCAAGCGATCCTGACGAAGCTCCGGGGAGACGGCTACTCCGTCGAGAAGATCATCAAGATACGTCAGGAGTGGCAGAATGCAGATTAAGTATCTGGACGGCAAGCGCTTTTACCGAGGCTTGCTCGCCGGTGGCAAAGCCGTCATCCGGGATCAGAACTATCTGAACAAGATCAACGTCTTCCCTGTCGCGGATGCCGATACAGGTGTGAACCTCGCTCTGACCATGCAGGCGATCATGGAGCGCAGCCGCATCGCCAAGAGCCTGAAGGAAACGCTCCGCTCGGTCGCGGATAGTGCCCTGAGCGGCGCACGCGGCAATTCCGGGATCATCTTTGCCCAATATCTCTATGGCTTGAGCCGCGAACTCCCCGAAAGAGGCACGCTGGAGATCGCCCACTTTGCCGAAAGTGCCCGTCGGGCTGTCCGCTATATGTATGATTCGCTGATGGAACCGCGGGAAGGAACCATGCTCACGGTAATCCGGGAATGGTCGGAAGCGCTGCTCGAACACAGCCGCAAGAGCGCCGACTTCCTGCAAGCCTTGACGGATTCCCTCGCCGATGCCAAGCGTTCTCTCAGTCTGACCCCGACTAAGCTCAAGGTCCTTGCCGATGCCGGTGTCGTCGATGCCGGTGCGAGCGGATTCGTCAGCTTTTTGGAAGGCATCGTGGACTTCCTGCATCGTGGGTCGCTCAAGGGAAATACCCTGAGCGAAAGGATCGGTGAGATACCGGAGCTGGCTCCGTCCCATCCCGATGCTCCGGATAAATACCGCTATTGCACGGAGGCGATCTTCCGAGGCTTTAGCTGTTCGACCAATCTGATCAAGGGCATCGCCGGTGGTTTTGGCGACAGCCTGATCCTCGCCGGGGATCAGGAAAAGCTCCACCTGCATATTCATACCAACGAGCCGGAAAAACTCTTTGAAGAGCTCTTCCGCCTGGGAGAGGTCAGCGGAGCCAAGGTCGAGGACATGCTCCGCCAATACCAGATCAGCCACGCCCGCAAGTTCCCCATCGGGCTGATCACCGATTCCGCCTGCGACCTCCCCCAAGAGATCATGGACTACTACCAGATCGTCCGCATCCCCTTTGGGATAAACTTTGGCACTCGAGCCTATCTGGATAAACTTACCATCACCGGCGAGATGTTCTATGATCTCCTGCGCAGCGACCCGATCCATCCGGTGAGCAATCAACCATCCCCGACTACCCTGCGAGCTGCTCTGGAGACGAGCTTGGCAAACTACCCGCATTTGATCGCTGTCCATATCTCAGATAAACTGACAGGCGTATATCAGACCATGCTGGCTCAAGCCGCGGGACTGCCCAAGAAACGGCTGGGGATCGTCAATACCCGCCAGCTCTCCGTATCCGAAGGTCTCGTGACCCTGCGCGTAGCCAAGGCGATCGAAGCGGGAATGAGCTTTGAGGAGATCATGCGCAACGTCAACGATTGGGCTACCAAGACGCGGATATATACGGATGTGAACACCCTGAAATACATGGTGCGCGGAGGAAGGGTCAAGCCTCTGACAGGGATGATCGCCTCGTTGCTGAACCTCAAACCGATCGTCTCCCTCGATGCCGAAGGAAAGGCACTCCCGATCGGCAAGAGCTTTACCCGTTCTGCCAATATGCGCCGGATCATCGATCTGATCCGCACCGACCTCGCCCACAACAAGCTGGTGGACTATGCGATCGTGCACGCCGATGCTCCGGACCGCGCGATCAAATACGGCGAATTGCTTGAGCAGCTCACGGGAAAGAAACCCGCATACATCATGCCTCTGTCCCCGGTCGTGGGTGTGCACAACGGGATCGGGGCAATTGGAATAGGACTGTCTTATGATTAACCTTACCGCTCTTGGGATCGCCGCCGGAGTGATCTTCATCTATATGAACCTGATCTTTTTCCTGGCTGCGCTCCTGCGCAAGAATGACATCGTCGATGTCGCCTGGGGATTGGGATTCGTCACGATCAGCCTTACAATGCTGATCCTCTATCCCGGCTATGATCCGCGCCGCCTCCTCGTCAGCCTCCTCATCGCGATCTGGGGACTGCGTCTTGCCGGATATATCTTCCTCCGCAATCGGGGTAAACAAGAGGACTTTCGCTATGCCGCCTGGCGCAAACAGTGGGGCAAGCACTGGCTGATCCGCAGCTACCTCCAGGTCTTTATCCTGCAGGGATTTTTCATGCTGACCATCGCCTATCCCGTTATCCTCTATCTCCAGCCGGGATCCTCGCAGCCGGGGATCTTGGACTTCCTCGGACTTATCATCTGGCTGATCGGCTTTTACTTCGAAGCCGTGGGTGATGCCCAGATGATGCGCTTCAAGGCGGATCCGGCAAACAAGGGCAGGATCATGGATCAGGGGCTTTGGCGCTATACCCGGCATCCGAACTACTTCGGCGAGACTACCATGTGGTGGGGGATATTTTTCATAACCCTTGCTCAGCCTCATGGCTGGATCGGGGGCATCAGCCCCGTTGTGATCAGCTTCCTCCTCCTCCGCGTCTCCGGTGTCCCCATGCTGGAAAAGAAGTATGCCGAAAACCCCGCCTATCGGGAGTACATCCGCCGGACCAGCTCGTTCTTCCCGCTACCCCCGCGGAAATGAGTAGATAAATGCGCTTCGCGGTTAATGGGTTAACAGGTTAGTGAGTTAGAGGAGGACGTGCCGGGGCTGGGTGGTGTTTGGCATTGGATAGTTGTTTCTATAGACTTTTGTGGATGAGATGGACAGTATGGACGAGACGCACGGCTGAAGCCAGTTCTATGACAGACCATGAGCACATGCGCAGCATGCTTTCTTCATTCTTCACTGGCGAAGCGTTTTTCTTTCCGTTTTCGTCCTCCGTATTCCATCTTTATATCAATACATTAGAGATTGGAATGATAATTGTTAAACTTTACATCTTAAATAGACGAAGGAACTAATCGGCTACTTGGTTTGGATCAACCGCTTGGTTCATTGTTACAGGTTAGTTAAAGGAGATCTGGTGATGCGAGTTTGGCTAATGCTCATTACGCTGATGACCACAATAAGTCTGAGCGCAATATCGTTTCTCGGTGACAACAGGTTTGAAGTAAACAACGAAAGTCTGAGTCTGGAGCTCTGCGCAAGCAAGAGAACCAATACCATCTCGTTTGTCCCGATTAGTTTCGTCTCATCCGGAATGGCATATCCTGATAGCTCCGTCATTACCTACGACTCTCCGGAGCTGACAGTCACGGTCTGCGTCACAAATCGAACCCAATACTCATCCTTGGCATCTCTCTTCGCAGTCCGGACTACCTTCAAGCGAGAGGTATATATCCATGAGCTCTATTTTCTGATGCGGGGCAAAGAGACAGATCCCATCGCTGAGTTCAAAGGCGTCAGCGCCATCCGGGATAGACAAGTCCTGAGCAATCGCACCATAACCTCCTTTATGGATAAAGCCGTGGAATATTCCTTCGGCGATTCCCGCTTCTGGATCGTTGCCTCAAACTATGCCGAGTGCGACGGCATCGAGGGCTTGACGGACAACCGCATCACTCTCTATGATTATCGGGGTCACTTCTTTCGATATTATACCAACGGGACGACCCTCTTGCTGCGCGATTGCCTTACTTTGGCTCCCGGAAAGCACCTCGACTCATCCTTCCTAATGTTTGACAATGAGCCTATCCTCCTGGAGATCAACCGCTGGCTCGGAAACAAGCCGGCAGCCCTGTGCATCACAAACGATGCGGACATGGAAGATGTGCCCAGGCTTATGGCTGCTTACTGGGGAAGTGACAATCCCGCCAATCTAAAATACCTGACTCAGGGATTTTTTGCTCACAATATCCCTGTCACCAGTACTGTTTTCGGGATAAACCAACCCATTCTGGACGATCTCTGGACCGAGATCAAAGCTCGCGGCAACACTATTGGCTATCACACCTATTCTCCCTCCGCGGATGACATGGCTCTGAGTAATCAATCCCTGCTCTATGATCTGGCGAAGTACAATATCCGCACCTGGATCGACCACGCTTTACCGACTAACCCGGAGGACATCGCTTACAACGGAGCCAACCCCACGCTTGATACCTACGTCATGGACATGATCGACCAAAGCTCCATAGACTATCTCTGGACTGCCGATACACCCCCGACAAACCCTTTCAATGCCTATGACGAAGCCTGGAGACTGCCTCACAAGCTCTACGAGATCCCCGGGATAAACAGACCGATGTGGTTCTACGGACGCACCCGGATGGAAGCTTGGGAGTATAACTCCAGCTCCAGTCTGATGGTCAGCTTCAAGTATATGATGACCGCGGATAATCTGGATAAGCTCATCTCCGACCGTGGACTACACATCTGCTACACCCACTTCTGCTCCTCGAACACAGTATCCTACAACAGCTTCTGGACCAATGACACCAATGGCGACTACATAATCCGGGATGACGTGGAAGAAATGCTGCAGATGCTCGCACGGTATCGTGATACCCGCAACCTCTGGATCGCGACCTCGGAAGATATCTTTGACCGAATGCTTGACATTGATGAGTTGAAAGTGATCTCAGTGAGTCCCGATCCCGAATCTACAGGGAGTATCATCACTCTGAAGAACTGTTCTGAGCGTCTCATCCCGCAGATCTTCATCCGAATTCAAGACAAGTCGTTTAATATCACTGATCTCGCCCCGGGCGAAAGCACCAGGCTGTATACTGCCCCAAGTACACCACTCCCGACCCTGTCCAAGAGATTATGCATCAAATATTCCGACGGAAGACTGAAACTGAAGAACAGAGATTCACAGAAACTGCATCCCATGCAGGTCGAGATATTCAACCTCAGAGGTCAACAGGTCATGACCCAAGAGCTTACCTTTGATGCTGATCAGATGAACATTGTATTCAAAGACTATCCTTCCGGCGTATATTTGGCAAAGATCAGATCGAACTATGACCTCTATCCTGCGACCAAGTTTGTAGTCGTCAAGTAATAGCGTTTCCGCATTATTGCTTCTGGAGTTGCTATCTGATCCTGTTGATAATGCCTGAGACACCTTGATTTCTATAGGTAGTTTTCTTGTATTTCATTCAAGTTGAGTACAAGATGAGTACAAGATGACTCCAAGCGGAGTACTTAGGGATCGATAGAGAGACACAGAGACGCAGAGACACAGAGGATCAGAGATAAGATCTTATTAAAACAGAGTCAAAGAGTGAAAGAGATCTATGTAGGTGATCTACATTGTCATGAACCAACGCAGCATCTGCTTCTGCAGTTTGTATGAAAGCCATTTTTTACTTTTCACTGATTACTCGTCATTGAAGAGGCTACATTTACCGCTATCAAAGCGGTATCCATTTCATGGATAGTGATCTTGCTGGATTCCAGCCTTCGCTGGAATGACGGCGCTGCTGCCTCTGCCGCCCTGAATTCGGCAGCCCATCTCTCATAGCGAAGCAGCGCCAGCCACTATTCACTATTCACTATTCACTGGCGAAGCCCCTTTCTTCTTTCTTAATTCTTCTTTCTTCATTGGTTACCCCCCCTCACTACCGTGTTTTTTCCCCGTTTGGCTGGATAATTGCATCAAAAACATATATAGTGAAAATAGTGCTCCATCAAGTGAGGTTAGTATGGCCAGGTTTTGGCTTTCCGGGTTGTTTTTTCTTTGTGTGACAGTTCTTTGCGGGATGGAAGTCCCTGTATCTTCCGAACCGGTGATGACGGAAACAAATCATCTTGCCGGGATGGTTCGGGTCGATCCCGATGATAAACAGCCGGAAAAGCTGCGCACGGATTGTTATCTCTGGCAGGATGGGGACTATCTGGTCGTCCGGTTCGTCTGCGAGATCGATGCCAAGTTTCGTACCGGGACGCCTTCGCCGCGGGACAGCGCCGGGGACAGCGACTACGTCCGGCTACAGCTTATCACTATTCCGGATGCCTACTATGCCTATTACTTTGCCGCCTATCCCAATGGCAGCCTGATGGATGGAGTCCGAAACTCGAACCTCAATGTTGATTTTAAGTGGAACAGCCATTATACATACGAGACCTTTCATAATGATCGGGAATGGGTCGTCACGCTCCGCATCCCCTTAAGTGAATTACGCTTTGAGCAAAAGCTTCCCTATCGCTGGAAGGTGATCCTGACTCGCTATCATGAGGCCTCAGAGGAGTTCTATAGCTTCCCCTACGCCAATACGAACCAAAAGCTGGAGTATTTCCGCAGTAGCTATGAGATCAGTCTGAGCCGGAAAGTTCACCGCAAGACCGATATCAAGTTCATGCCCTACTTTGTCAAAAGCTATGACCTGCTTGAAGAGACGGATAGCTTTGACCCGGACAATCTGGGACTGGACTTCGCCTTCAACCCCGGGCAGCGTACCCGCATCAAGATAGCTATAAATCCTGATTATTCCGATGTTCCACCGGACAATGCCTCGGATAACTACAACAGCAAGTATCCCCCCTTCCTCGCCGAGGGCAGGTTCTTCTTTACCGAGGACATCGATGCCTTCGGAGTGGATATGGACATATTCTATAGCCGTAATATCGCTAAACCTCGCCTTGCCTATAAAGCGACGGGGAATCTCAAAGCGTGGAACTGGGGTATCCTCGGCGCTTTCGACCGTAAGATGACGATCGGTGACGAAGTAGTCAATCCCAACGATTACTACCAGATCGTCTCGATAATCCCGACGTGGAGAAAGCTGCGTCTTACCAATGCTGTGATCTCCCGTTTGAACAAGGATTATTACAACCATGTGGCACAGAATACCATCAAGCTGGAGTTCCTGCGCAATCTCTACCTCAAAACAAGCGTCTCCGCAAGCATCCGCAGGGATGAACGGGTCTCCTATCCCGAGACCCTGAAAGGGATCTGGACAGTCGGGAGCCTGGTATATAACCCCAAAAACTGGTATATCACATATTATAACTCATACATCTCGGAGAACTTCCGCGCCGATGCAGCTTACTACACGGTACCGGACCGGATCAAGAACGGAGCATCGATCAGCTTTGACAGCGATAGCAAAGAACGCTTTATCAAGAACTATGGGATCAGCAGTAATGGAGAGTTTTGGACGACCCATCTATCCAGCACGAAGGATAATGAGAGCAATATCGACCTGAACCTCTATTGCTATACCTCACCCAAGATCAACTTCAATGCCTATTTCGCCGTCAGTAAAGAGACCGATGACCTGCATGCGGCGCACCGAACCTCGAACTTTACCGGCAGCATCACTCTGAGTCGCTGGGACGAATTTGGCACAGGGCTAAACTACGGTTATGGGGAACAACTGGTCTATTCCCTGAACCGAACTCACAAGCGGAGTAACTTTAGCTTCAACGTCTGGAGCACTCCTTTCAAGGAACTCTATGCCAATTTCAGCGGTGGGCTCATCCGCTGGGACTATCCGATGGAGAATACGATCATCGTCGATGGTAGCCCGCAGACCGTATATCTCGATAACGAATACTGGGTCGCAAACGGGATGATGCAGCTCACTCCGGGAAAAGATCTGCGTCTGCGCGCCGGCGCCAGCCTCGACACATACTATTCCTCCGGGGTCAAAGCCCAGCTCCGCTACTATGCCAGCCTGCGCTATGAGTTCCGTCCGGAGTATTTCCTCTATATGGGCGTGACGAACCGGGAAATGACCGTCGAGGACAGCGAAGAGGAGCTTCGGCGGGATCAGACCGTCAAGACAAGTTCGACAGCTTATATCAAGGTGGCATTTACCCTCTAAAAAGCGAGCCATTATCCCTGGAAAATATAAGTTCCGAATTTGGAACAATGTTTGCGAACCATATATGTCTTGAGATAGTGAAACACAACAGGAGAATATATGGGCTCGCAACAGATATTGTTATTAGTTTTGGGAGTGATCTTAGTGGGAGTGGCGGTTGTCGTCGGCATCATGATGTTCGGCAAATCCGCCTATAATTCAAACGCTCAGGCACTCATGGCTGAAGTGGAGAACTACCGCGCCAGGTCCTTGGAATACTGGAAGCTTCCTGTCTCCATGGGAGGTGCCAGCCAGGACATCACCCGCGTCGAACTAATTGCCCTTGCCTCCTATCTCGGTTTTGTGGACGATCCTTCCGCCCGGGAGGGTCAATCCACCTATGTCATCAAGACCGAGAATGGCGAATTTCGCCTCGATAACGTCCAGGACAGTGCCTTCACTATCATCGCTCTGGGTAAGGAAATGAAGGGCACCAAACACCCTAAGGTCACCTATACATACGATATGCTTACTGATACTGTGACTTCGGAACTATCCGCAGCAGAAGGATTCTAAAGCTCTTTACTTCACCACTTGTCTTGCCCGAATCTCAAGCTCGACCGGAAAATAGATAAAGCTCACGCTAACTCTATCAAAATGAGGCAATTCCCCCACCAATCTGTAGTCTGTGGCAAATCTTAAGCCGGTAGCAGAGTCAAAACCATCAATAAACTCCTTACTGGGGTGATAGTGTAGCGATATTACCACAGGCTTATATCTCAATTTTGTCACAGAGAGATTCGTAAAATAGCCATCTTCTCTTTTCTGTTTCCAGAGAATTCCCCCCGGATGATAGGAATTCATCAGGTAAACGATCCCCGGAGCTGTGTATGCGACGATCATCCCCTGATCCGGATCGAAGGAATTCTTCTGCAAGATGCTCTCCAAGCCCTGCATGAATGCGCGGCGTTCAGGATCAAGCTTTATACCTTTATACGGAACGGTCTGATAGTACAACGGACTTTGCCCGAAGGGATTTTGCACATAGACGAATAAACTTGCAAGCAAGACATAGACCATGAGTAACGAGGCTCCGAGCCTCATTTTGAGATTCGAACCGGCTGTCATAATAACTATGAGCCCAGTAAAAGAAATGAAGTAGTACTTGGATATCACATTCCATTTGACCGCTGATCCACAAGCGCCGATATAGGGCAAAAGTATCATCATCATAAAGACCGGTATGTACCGGACTATCGACCTATACCTTTCGATCAGGTCAGAAAACCTGCCTCTTCTGCCCAGCCCGTCCAGGATCGTACTATAGAACAGAAATGCGATAATGGCGATAATGAACAACGAGCTTATCGGCTCTCCATCGATGGTAAGTAGCGTGAACCGAACCAGAAACAAGGCAACCCCAAAGATGCCTCCCAGGGTAAAGAGCATCTTCCCCCACTGCCCGGAACTGATCCTTGCTAGCCAGAATAAGACACTTACCGGTAAGCTGAGCGCAAGTCCGAGCAATAGCTGAATGCTAAGCTCCAGCGTCTTGGAGTAGAGAAGGCTGTAGCTATGCAAGGACTGATTGGTCACCACGGTTCTGTAAGTCTTCAGATAATGCGAGATGAAGCCGGGGCTGATCGCCAGATTCAGTATCCCGATGAAGACAATTAGCGCGGCGATAAATATAAGAGGTTGTACCAAGCCCTTACTCCGGAGGGTGATCAAAAGGATAGCGACTAAGGTAATGAGGATCCCGGAGGGGAGCTTGATCGCATAGACAAAGCTGATCATCAAAGCGGTTATTATCAGGCTGTACCAGGCTCTGCAATCATTGCATGATGAATAGAAGATCAAGCCAGCACCCGATCCCAGAAGGAAAAACTGATTCAGGCTGTTGTATGACAGATCGGAGGGCATTCCCGGATAAGAAGCGACAAATCCGGTAATGGCACTGAGCATCATGAGGGTGAGATCCGGCTCCTTATGGTGGATACGCAGGTAAAGCGATCTGACTGCAAAGGTGAAGACTATAGAAACAAGAAGATTGATAATGAACCCCAACCACCTTAGATCGAGAACTGAGCGGAAAGACCCGGGGACTATAGCTTTTACCAGGATATGATCATACCAGTAATCACAAGGCACGCTCGGTTGAATATCCTGGTATCGCAGGACACTACAGCCACCGTCGGTGATGTCGAATCCCTTGTCCAGACCCCAGATCAGGACTCCCAGACCGACGAGGGTCAGTAGTATAGAACAGCATAACAATACAGTACGGATACTAATCTTACAACTCCTGTAAAGATATTTGGTGAGATGATGATCAGACGGCAGTCTCAGCTACTCCATCTTCACGTCAAGAACTTTTGCTTATGGGAAATGCCATGTCCGTTGTCATATTACTACAACTCCCAGAATATTACTGATGCAATTTTATCACAATACGAGTCATATGCAATGGTCTCGGACGCTGTATTGAGGCATAATTTACAGATTGTCGCTGTTCCTATGTTGTTATTTAACAGCGCCTTTGAGTTCCGCATAAACTTTTCTTTGCAAACAGACCATAATTGGCACGCTCCTTGCGTTAAGGTAATACGTCCTGCAAATGAGCGGGGCAGAAAATAGTGTGAACCCCAAAAAAATAACTCTAAAAGAAAGGAGATCTACTCATGGGAACTCAACAAATTCTGCTTATCGTCCTGTCCGTGATCATCGTCGGTGTTGCTATCGCCGTCGGTATCACAATGTTCCGTAACCAGGCCTACAACTCAAACAAGACCGCGGTTGCCGGTGAATTACAACAGTATGCTTCACAAGTCGTCCAATGGTACAAGACCCCCGTATCCCAGGGGGGAGCCGGCTCACCTGCCACCATCACTGCTGATGCTGCGACCGCTGGCATAATCGGAACCTTCATTGGATTCGGTGGAGCCACTTCCGGCACCGACACTGGTGACTACACGATCACCGTTCCCACGACCACCACTGTTGTGATCACTGGTCTTGGAAAAGAAATCAAGTCTGGTAAGCAGCCCAAGGGCGAAACCACCATCACGTTCCCCACTTGCACGATCGGAACTACTACGACCGACGCAACTGTTGCTTCCGGAACTTGATGCTAGCTTAGCTGACAATCATTATTCAAGGAATGGTCGAGATTTATCTTGACCATTCCTGTATAATGTGGAAAAATAGGTTTGTCCCCAGATTCTGAGCAGATCGGGACCTGCGGACAGGTTTATTGACCTACTGACCTCCGGGCGCAAGATCAACGCAGAAGGTCGGTTGATGAGGATAATAAATGATTCCGGTGGATCTGAAGGTTCATCGGGGTCCGGTCATCACAAAGGGAAGCTTAGATGATACTTGAGTACCGGTTCAAGGGGTACAGCCCCCAAGGTAAGCTGGTGCAGGGCAATTTCAACGTCAGTTCGAAGGGTGAGGCAAAAGAGTACATAGCCAAGCTTGTACAGAAATATCAATTACGCATACAATCCGTGGAAAGAAAGAGGGATTTTCTCTATACGGTATATATTCCGGGACGTAAACCGATCAAGGGACGCCAAGGCGCGTTTGCCAAGGATGAGGTAGCCGCAGCGCTGCAAAAGATGGGCTATGCCAATTTCAAGATCAACCCCGTGTTGTTTGATTTCCCGATCAAGCCTTCCGGACAGGACGTCATGATGTTCATCAAGCTCTCGACCACCATGCTCAAGGACAAGATGAGCTTTGGACGCATCCTTTCAATGTTGGCGGAAGAGCAGACCAATCGGGCGATGAAGGATGCTCTGATCCAGATCGAGAATCAGCTCAAAGCAGGGGGTGAGGGTAAAGAAGTGTTTATGCACTATGAAAGCGTCTTTGGGCGTTTCCCTGCCTTCATGCTTGGTCTGGCAACCCGTTCCGGTAACATGGCAGAGGTCTTTGAAGCGACCTCGAAATTCATCGAACGTGATATGGAGATCAAGAAGAACATCAAGAAAGCCCTGATCTCGCCTATGTTTGCTGTTTTGGCGACGCTGGGCGCTGTGGTCTATTACGTGATCAAGATCTTCCCCGCTACTGCGGAGCTTTTTCTAAACTATGACATGGACCTTCCTCCAATGACCATGGCAACTCTCGACCTTTCGCACTGGCTGGAAAAGACCTGGTGGATCCTGGCGATCCTGGTCGTCGTTCCGATCATCGGCGTCTGGAGATGGTGGTCCACTCCCAAGGGAAGGGTCTGGCGCGATAAGCACATGATCAAGCTCCCACTGATCGGACACTTGATCCATAAATCCAGTATCGAGATCTATTTCCGCGTCTTTGGCACGATCTATGCCGGAGCCGGTGACAATATCGAGACCATTCGCACGGCTGCGGAAGCCTGCCGGAATGCTTGGATGGAACAGCAGATCAAGACTGTGACCATCCCAATGATGCTCCGCGAAGGTGAAGCCTTTGTCCCGGCGATGGAAGCCGCAGGGATATTTACCAAGACGACCCTGACCCGTCTGCGTACGGGACAGGAGACCGGTAACATCCTCCAGGCGGCGCAGCAGATCGCTACTTATTATGAAGCTGAGACCACCTACAAGATGAACAGCATGATCGAATATATCCAGACGATCGTAGCGCTCTTTATCTCCATCGTCATCACACTCTTAACGGTTGTCTCCGCCGAGATAGCCACGATCTCGCCTCCGACGGCAACGATGTAGGGAAGAAGATGGCAAACCTGACCAAGTTTGGACAGTATCTGATCCGCAACAAATACCTGGATTCAGGCGTGGTCGCCGCCGCGACAGACAAGATCGAAGAATACGGCGACACCTCTCCCGGATCTCTTGCCAGGGTGCTGGAACAAGACTTTAAGGTCAATCATGACAGTATCTATGAAGCCTTGGCAAAGCACTATGCCTTCCCCCATTACGAGCTGATCCCGGAAGACCTGAACGATACCCAGATAGCAAACCTGAAAGAACTGATAAACAAGATCCCGGAGGACTTCCGCAAGAAGCTCTTCTATCATAAGATCCTCCCCTATATGCTGATCGACAGCGTGCGCGAGACCTTGCAGGTACTGGCTTCTGATCCGACCGATCCCCTGATCCAGGAGATCACTCAGCAGTCACCCTTCAAACGGGTCGAGGTCTATTGGTGCAAACTCAAGCCCATCGAAGACCTCGTGCAGAAAGTCGCTCCGCAGAAGAACGAATTCCTACAGCTCCTCGAAGAAGCCGGTGATATCCTGGTGGAGGACAACAAGACCGAGGAACTGAACGAGCAAGCGCTCGATGAAGAGATAAATAAGAGCCTGCTGGTCAACCTCTTTGAAGGAGTGCTGATCGAGGCTGTGCGCACCGATGCGTCGGATATCCATATCATCCCCAACGGCAAGACCTGTATCGACCTCTTCCTCCGGGTGGATGGCAAGCTGCAGCTCTGGCACAAGCAGGAGAACACTCCTCCGGAAGCCTTTGCTGCCGTCGTCAAAGACCGGAGTATCGGGGTTGACCGCTTTGAGCGTGATACCGCTCAGGACGGATTTGCCCAGAGAATGATCGATGACCACCTGATCCGCTTCCGCATCTCGATCCTCCCGGTCGTCTCGGCAGAATACGAACGCCGATTTGAGAGCATCGTTATCCGGGTCATCGACGACCGTAAGGTCATCGCCGATTTCCGCAAGCTGGGCTTCCAGGAACAGGCAGAAGCAGAATTCATCAAGTCCATCAACACCTCAAAAGGGATAGTCATTGTGACCGGACCAACGGGTAGTGGTAAAAGTACCACACTCATGGCTGCCCTGCATCAGATCATCAACCCGACCCTAAACGTACTGACCTGCGAAGACCCGGTCGAATATGTGATCAAAGGTGCCAGACAGCTCAAGATCGGGCATAAGATGAGCTTTGACCAAGCTATCCGCGCTATACTGCGTCACGACCCCGACGTCGTGATGGTCGGTGAGATCCGTGACAAGATCACCGCAGAGATCGCTGTGAAGCTTGCCAACACGGGTCACTTGACCCTTTCCACGCTCCACACGAACGACGCGCCTTCAGCGGTCTCCCGTCTCTACAAGATGGGAATCGAGCCTTTCCTGCTGGCTTACTCGATCAATATCATCATCGCTCAACGCCTGGTGCGCAAGCTCTGCGATCACTGCAAGCGCAAGCTGTCGCCGGAGCATTACCCGGCAGCGCTACAAATGGGATTTACCCAGGAGGAGATAGACCGGGGAGTGATCTTTGAACCGGTAGGCTGCCCCAGGTGTAAGGGTGGCTACAGGGGGCGTATCAACATCGCCGAAGCACTATATTTTTATCCCGAAGTTCGCAACGAGATCGTCAAGAGCTCTACGGATATAGACGAAGAGAGGATCCGCACGATTGCGGAGAAACATGGGATGCTGTCCATGCGCTCAAGCGGTATCGCACGTATTCGCGAAGGCTTGACCGGGATAGCCGAAGTTCTTTATGCCACAGCGGAGGAATAGATGAACATGATGGATATGGTTTTGGCAATGCTCGCGGTAATGTTCTTTACCACGATCTCATTGCTGTATAACCGCACGATGTGGACTCAGCTGGATAATCTCAATGATGCCACGTTGCTGGTCCAGGCTACCCAGATCGCGCACTCCGTTCTGGACGAGGTCGATGCCAAGCTCTTTGCCAAGCAACTCGCCTTTGCCAACATCACGACGAACTACAATTTTACCAGAACGACCGCCATGCCGCATCTTGGGGTGACCTTCAATATCACCGCCAATGCTGCGGATTGTGACTCATTGGGGAATAACCTGCCAGCCCCGATCACCAACAACATTTACAAACGAGTTCGGGTGACCATCAGCGGACCGGCTGGTCTGCGCTACCCCGTGACTCTGAGGCGTCTTTATACCAAGACGAATCTAAATATATGAGCGTGATGCTGGATTTCCTCGGCAGTGCGATGATCGCCAGCCTGCTGATCCTGATGATGATCACATTCCAATATCAGCTCCGGGATCAGGCGCAACGCACCTTATATACAGCAACGATGGTCGATCACATGGATAAAGCCTGCACGAAGATCAACGCTGTCCTGTCGCTCGCCGGGATCGGTGTGCCGGCGGATTCCGCCTGCGTCACCGCAACGACCTCGAGGATGGTGATGCGAACGTATTGGGACTACCAGAGTGATTTGCTCTCGGCATCCAGACACTCCGTCGAGATCAAGATCGTGGATCTCGGATCCCCCTTTGGTAAGGCTCTGACCATTGTTCAGGATGGGACGCCCCTCTACGACTCCGGGTATATCTTCTATATCAATGAGATCTCGTTCAAGTATTATAATAAATCAGACCTGGTGACGACGGTTCCGTCTGCAGTCCGATCTGCGGAGATCTTTCTGACCTTCCGCCGCGAAGCGCCGAACTCCGGCGGACGAGCCCTGATCACCAAGATCCAGCTAAAGTGCTTTTTAATGAATACATACATGAGAGGAGCTTAAATGGGACGCTCGATGTTGATCGTAGTGCTCTTGATGAGCACCATCTTTGGCGGGATAGTCATCGCCCTGCAACGGCAGATGCGATCCCTCCCGGACGTAATGGTGCGCAATCTGCTCCTCAAGGAAGCGGAAAGCGTCAGCGATTACGCCCTCAGAACTTCGATCCGCACTGCTACCTCCATGGGATTGCAGATGCCTGTCGAAGGAGTGGTCTTGAACTTCACCAAGACTTTTGATAATTTTACGATCGGGCACTGCACGATCGACAGCATTCGCTACAGCTTCGTCAATTCCACCTCCCAATACCGGGCTCAAACTACTGTGCGCGCCAGTATGCAGGGAGTGAACGTAGTCTATCCCGCGGAGATGGCGTTTAACTTCCCTGTTTTATCGATCGTGGGAAACCCGAATTGCTTCTATTTCGAGATGGACCAGCCCCAATTCCATGGCTCCAATGAGTGGATCAGGGATACTTCCGGGAACGAGTATACAGGTCAGCCATATAATGCTATTAGCACCCGCCCACATGGATCCGGAGCGAATGGATGGAAATGTGCGTCTCTCGACGGTGTGAATGATTACATTGATATTCGCTGCGAACCCGGCTGTACTGATCATCCAAATCTCAGAGTTAGTGAGGAATTCACTCTGATATGTTTTGCCAAGGTTAGGACTGAAACTACGGCTAATCAGGGAACCATGGTCTGGATCGCCGCCGACCCTTATGATACGGGTAGCTCAAATGGAGCTCATCCAGGAGGTAATCTGCGATACAAACCAACGGCAGGCATGTTTTACAATGCCTCAGATGGCAAGATGCACTTCTACGTGACTTTGGACAATGGTCCCAGAACTCTCTTGGATACCAGCTTCTCCTATACGCCTGTCGGCAAGTGGCCTCATAACAAAGATGCATGGCATTTCTTCGCTATGACCTTCAAGAACGGCACCCTCAAGTCATACTTCAACGGAGCGCGTCAAACCACGCTTTGGGGAGGTTTCTGGAACGACGCCATCCCCAATCAATACGGGATCTCGGTCGGGAGAAGAGACATCCGGATCCTTGGCTCCGGAGGAGCAAGCGAGTATAAATACTTCTTTGGTCTTCTGGACCAGGTCGGAATGTATAACCGGGCTTTGACCGATGCGGAGATAGCAAGTCTCTACACGGCGATCATCAAGCCCGAAAACATATTGTATATCAAAGATTAAAGGATAGAGACGTATGGATAACGAAAGAATAAAGATCCTGCGCTGGTGGGCGGTGATCCGCTGGTTTCTGGTAGTTGTTTTATTTTCGATCGGTGTACTGCATATCAGCTTTGAAGACCGCATGGCACAGTCATTTGCCTTCATCGGCGTATTTGCCGGGATCATCGCGCTGAATCTGCTCTTTCAAGTCCAGCTCGGGTTTCGCAAGACCTGGGTTATCATCTTCCAGGTAGTGCTGGATCTGGTCTTTGCCACGATGGTGGTGCATCTGACCGGCGGTCTTTCCAGCTACTTCGTCTGGGTCTATCTGATCGGTGTGATCACCGCGTCACTGACCATCCCCCGCACCGGGGGGATCGTCACCGGCTTGACCGGGAGCCTTTCCCTGCTCTTTTTGATCATCCTTTATCGCAATCACATGGTCCAGCCAACCAGCGTCGCACCCTTTGACGTCACCGGGGCGACCGTCTATATCTTGTCCTACACCGGCTTGTTCTGCGGAGTAGCCTTTATCGCGACCCATCTGAGCGAACAGCTCAACCTCTTCAAGACCCACCAGACGGAAATGAGCAGCGTTCGCGGGGAGGTCGAAGCCTTACAGGATAAGCTGAAACAAGCCGAGGAATTGCAAAAAAGCTTGGACGAGCTGCGCCCTATCCTCAAGGATATCGCTCATATCGACCATGATATCAATACCCCGCTCTGCGTGATCTCCCTGTCCCTGAGCCGGGTCAAGAAGATCGGAATGGAGACGGGCGCGGATGGACTGCTGAAGTCCAATAACGAGATCACCGAAGCGGTCAACAAGATCAGCGCGATCCTGCGGCGTCTCGAAGCTCTAAAGAATCACCCTGTGCTTGAATACAAGAGAGGAGAATAGCAATGCCCCGAAAGATAATGATCGTCGATGACGAACAGAATATCCGGGATATCATCAGCGAGTTCCTCTCTGAGACGGGCTATACGGTCGCAGTCGCAGTCGATGGACTCGATGCCCTGGAAAAGGTACAATACGAGCAGTATGACCTTTACATTATCGATGTTTATATGCCCAGAATGGACGGGATCGAACTGCTTACCCGGTTGAAGGAGATCCAGCCTCTTGCCGTGGTAATCGTGACGACCGGTTTCTCCAGCATCGACGTCGCTATCCGCGCTATACGTAATGGTGCCTTCCACTATCTGACCAAGCCTATCCAGGCGGAGGAACTGCTCAAGGTCGTGGAATCCGGGCTGGAGCACAGCTTGGCTTTAAGCGAAGTCCCGAGTTCAGGGTCATCGAGCACTGACCATCAACCGGAAAGCCCGGAAATGAACATCCTCCGGGGCTTTAACCGTGAACAGCAGCGGGAGTTCCTGGCTGTCGGCAATCCGGCTCAATACAAAGAAGGCGACGAGATCCCCCTGAAGGAAGACCCCGGGACTATGATCTGGATCGATAGCGGCAGGATCGGCGTCTATCACAATAATGCTCTGGTCGAGACCCTCAAGGGAGGCGATATCTGGGGCGAAGAGACCTTTATCAATACCGGTGCTGTCTTTACCAAGCTCCGGGCTCAGCAGGACGTGAGCCTGCGCCATTTCTCCCGGCGTAAACTGATCGAGTTCTTTACCTATCAGGATGAGACCCTGACCAAGAGGTATATGATCAACCTCATCCAAAGCATCTACGGCAAATGGAGACGTTCGATCTTCCGGCTCGGTCTCTATAGTGGCTTCGTCCCGCCGGATAAATAAGGATAGGGTAAATGGAGCAATTTGAGCTGTTCCCCGGGATACAGGGTGCCATCCCCAAGCACTTTGTCGGGGTAGAATTAGGACAGAGCATCGACCGCTGGCTGGCAGACAAGAAAGAGATGCAGACTCGCGGTCAGGATATGCTGAAGTCCTGGCTCTTCGAAATGCGGGAAACCAAAGCCTCCGATATAGACTTTGGCGCGCCGGGCAGCAACGGGCAGATCTGGTTCCGCATCTACGGTGTCAAGCGCCCGATGACTGTCTTTGGTTCCTACGACGACCTGACGACCTCCGGGATCATTCTCAGCAGTCTGACTCCCTCCCAAAAGGAAGTCCTCTTCATGCGTAAGAGCGTGGACTATTCTTTTAGCATAGAAAACGAGGAAGAATCCGCCCGTTTTCGCGGAACGGTGTATTTTGACCGGGGATACCTCTGCTGCAACTACCGCCGGATAAACGACAAGCTTTTTACCATTGAAGGCTTGGGAATCCCCAAGCCCGTTGCCGACAGGATGAACCTTAAAACCGAGAAAGCCGGTTTGGTACTTGTCACCGGGATCACCGGCAGCGGGAAGAGCACGACCCTCGATGCCGTGATCGACATGAACAACCGGGAGAACGAGGCTCACATCGTGATCATCGGACATCCTATCGAGTATGTCCATGGTTCCAAACGAAGCCTGGTACGTCACCGCGAAGTCGGGGTGGACGTCCTCTCCTTCGAAGCCGGGGCGATCGAAGCCCTGCGCCAGGACCCGGACATCATCATCGTCGGTGAGATGCGTGACCCTCGCACCATCGCCACCGTTCTGGAGATCACCGATAGCGGTCATAAGTGTTTTACCACTCTGCACACCAGCAGCGCAATAGATAGTATCCACAGGATCATCGCCGAGTTCCCGCCTGAGGAGCAAGAGCGTATCCGCAACCGCTTGGCGGACGTGCTGACCGTCATTATGTCCCAAAAGCTCGTTCCCACGGTTGACAACAAGCTCATCCTCGCCAAAGAGGTTCTCTCCGTGGATGCGTCGGTTCAGGCTGCCATTCGCAACAAGAACATCGGCGAGATCTACCAGATGATGGTCGAAGGTAGAAAATACGGAATGATGACCCTGGAGCAAGATCTGCTGGAACTTTTTAAACGAGGCGCGATCACCAACAAGACCGCGATGAACTATGCCAATAACAAGAAGCGCATGATGCAGCTCCTATCGATGAAATAAAGAGGTATTATAGATGCAAAAACATCCAAAGCAAGCCTTTGGTATCTTTGAAGATGGGCATACCATTCGCCTTGCCCACATTATCAAAGAGAACGACCTGCTCTATCTGGAGGCTGTGGACAGAGTTGATCTGGAAAAGCCGATCTACCGCGAATCTGAAGGACAAGCCCTTCCGGATACGGAACCGGAGAACTGGGAAGAGAACAGTGGCGAGACCGATATCAAGCTGGATGAGTACGAGACGGGGATATCCTCGCCCATGCAGATGCAGTCCTACGATAACCTTTTTGCCGCGCATCCGCTGCGTCTGGGCGTCGTCTCCGTCAATATCAACGATGACAACATCCTCCGCACTTCCGAACAATTGAGCAGCCCCTCCGCGATCAAGAAGTATGCTAAAGAAGTCGTCAATGCCCAGCATTACAAGTCCGGTCACTGGCAATACTCCTTTGCCCGGATCAACGACCATAAGGAACTGTGGATACACCAAGGCGTGAACCTCCTTCTGGAGCTGGTGCGGGATTTCCAGCGCAAGAGCCGGATCCCGATCTATTACCAGCTTGCCGATGCGAACGACATCGCCTTGACGGACTACTTCAAACAGCTGGTAGCCGGGGTCGAGAAACGCATCCTCCTCGTCTATCTGGGCGAGGACTACCGCAAAGCGTTCGTCTTTGAGAACGGGATCTGGACAGATACTCTGATCCTGCAGATCCCCCAGCGCAAGCCTGAGATCGAAGTCATCTGCTCCAAGCTCTCTCTGGCGCTGGACAGCTCTCCTCACGACGACCCGGAAGTGATCATCGTCTGTGGTGACCTGGTCAATGACATGGATATACAATACCTCCGGTCTCAGTATGAAGGCGTGGAAGTGGATTTCCTCGGTTTCCCGCATCTGATCGTCGCGGAAGAAAAGACCGACCTCTTCGACAAGGTCTATCTTTCCCAGTTTGCGATCCCCATCGCTTTGGCATACAAATCCCTGCATCCGGAAGATGCGCATTTTACCCCCAGCAATTTCCTGCCCTCCAGCGTCGTTGAAGGACAGAAAGTCTTCAAAGTCGCCTGGCACGGATTCCTCGTTCTGGGACTGGTCTTCATCACGACCCTCTATTTCACCGTAAACCTGCTTCAGGGAAGCAAGACCTACCGCACGGCTGTACAAGATAACGCAGACCTGAATAAGACCCTGGCGATCAGGCGTGAAGAGGCAAAGGAGATCCAGGAGATCCGCAAGAATCTCGAGCTGCACCAAAAGAGCATCGAAGCGATGCGCACCGTGCTCGAGGACAAGAACCCCTGGGCTTTCCTGCTGGATGAGATCAACCGCAAGTTCGGCTCTCTTTCGACCAGTTGGCTGACCAATCTGCGCATGGACAAAGACCTCCTTGTGATCACCGGGACGACGACCAACCGGTCAAACGTTATCCAGGTCGCCGATATGCTCCCCAACAGCCAGATCCGCAAGGTGACCAATACCAAGGTCAGAGACTTTACTCTCTGGCAATTTGAGATCGCTTCCGAGCTTCCCAAGGTGGACTGGATGGCGAAGATCGAAGAAGACCTGCAAAAGCTCATCGCGATCAAGGAAGCCTATGGTGAGAACATGCCCGGCTCTGCCGGAGCCAAGGAAGCCATTGCCGGATTGGCAGCTTTCCCGGAGAATCTGCTATTGACTCCCCCGGCGGAACTCCTGAAGAAGAACGATGCTCCCGTCGCCGAATACCGCAAGTTCCTCACTGCTGCTCAGAGCACGAACATCTGGCAGTATCGCGAACTGGGTCAGGGATTCCTGCAGAAGAACCTGAACCATGCTCTCTCCCCTTACGTCCGCTGGAGAATGGCATATAGGATGTATCTGGACAAGGAATATGGCTTTGCCCGTCAGTTCGTCGAACCCATGCTCCTGAAGCAGGATGCCAATTACGGTCATGCAGTGCTCCTCGCCGGCAGGATCTATTATGCCATGAAGAACGACAAATACAAGGATATGTACCGGATCATGCGCAATGACTATGCGACATCCCCCTTGTCCGTGATCGTCAAAGAAGACATGAAGGTAATAGGGAAGTAATATGACAAATACTCAACGCAACACGCTCGTTCTGAGCATCCTGCTGGTTCTGCTCCTCGCAGTCGGCATCTCCGCTTCCCGAAACTACTCCAAAAAGAGCGGCGAGATCCTCGCCAAGAACAAAGACCTGAGGAAAAAGATCTCCGCTCTCGAATATCAGATATCCAAGATCGACTCGCTCCGCTATCAGTATGAGATGCAACAAGAGCTTCTCGCCCAGCAGAGCAAGATCATAATCAATAGTGACAGCCCTACCATCACCTACCAGTATCTGCTCAAGCTACTGAAGTGGATGGGACGTTCGATCCCCTTCGACTTCGCCATGTCCGAGCAAAAATCCCAGGACACGAACTGGCACGAATACGTGATCAGCGGTCGAACCGGCTACAATGACCTGGTGCACCTGACCAATAACATGGAGCATCAGCGGGCGGTGCTGACGATCGAGGAACTGACCATCGGAGCGGACGGGGTCGCCAATAGTGATACCGTCTCCTTCTCCATGATCTTCCGCACTCACTTCCAGGAAGGTGGCTCCGAAGCGGAGAACCTCACCAAGAAGGTGGTCCCGGCAATATACACCGGGTACAACACCTTCAAATCCCGCATCTATGAGACCCAACCCCCCAGAGAGTATGATCCTTCTCTTGTCGCCGTGGATTCTGCCATGCTGATCGCCATGACCACGAACCGCATCTTCGTGCGTGACGAGCAAAAGGTCATCCGTATTCTCGCCGTCGGTGACAAGGTTCGGGACGGATATCTGTATTCCATCGACGTTCCAAACGGTAAAGCCGTGTTCAAACTCAACCTTTATGGTGTGTATGAAAACCACACCCTATTCCTAAATCAACCCAAATGAGGCGCTTATGAAGAAATATATCTGCTTGTTCCTGATCTCCCTGATCTTTGGTTCCCTGCTCTTTGCCGCAACGGATAAGGCAACCGAACCGGTAGTTTCCATCAATGAAGACACCAATATCAACGATGCCCTCCAGATCCTGGAGATCTACTCCCTGAAAATGACCTCAAAGAAGATCATCAATCTGAGCACCTTTAGTGCGAACATTGGAGTTCCGATCATGGGACTCACCTGGCGTAAAGCCCTCGATCTTATCGCCCTGAAGAACAACCTTATAGTGGAAGATAACGCCGGTTTCTTCGGGCTGAAGAACGTTGCCAGCCCGGAAAACACCCAAGCCCAGGCAGAGGCAAACAAAGGGATTACCAAATCCGTACGGATCAAGGCAGTGGCAGTGGTTGCCGACAAAGCCTATATGCGCTCTCTCGGAATCGACTGGTCCACGCTGCTGAACGGAAAGGTGAATCTTGACGTCGGCTTCACCGGAGCGCAGAATGTCGCAGGAAGCATCTTCAACCTCGGCGCGTCCCGGGTCACCGGATGGGATGGACAGACTATCGAAGTGAATACTCTGCTCCGCACCATCGAGAGTAATCAAAAGGGCAACGTCGTGGCTCAGCCCGTCCTGCTCGTATCCTCAGGCAAACGTGGCTATATCCAGGTCGGTCAGGACATCTCCGTCAAGACCACCGACGAAGCGGGAAATACGACCGATACCTTCTTTGCTACCGGTGTGATCCTGGATGTGGTACCTACCATCATCAACGTCGATGGACAGGAACTGGTGCATCTCGTGCTCAGCATCGAGCGTTCGACCGGTACCCCCGGAGCAGTCAGCACCGTGATCAACAAGAGCAAGTCATCCACCGAACTCATCCTCTATAACGGGGAAGAGACCGTCATCGGCGGTTTGTATGACACGGATGAGACCTCATCCCGCAGCGGTATCCCTATCCTCAAAGACCTTCCCTGGTGGGTCTTTGGGATCAGATACCTGACCGGATACACCAAGTATGAGAAGAAGGAACGAGAGCTTATCCTCTTGCTCAAGGTCGATATCGTGGATGATGCCGTGTCCCGCGCAGAAAAAGCCAAGGAAGCCAAGCTCCGCGCAGAAAGCCAGACACGTTGACCCTCATCATCAAGTCTATCCAGAGGATACAGAAGGTATAGATGCGGATCACGTCCCGCCTGCTCCTGCTCTTTGTCTTGATAACGCTGTCTTTTGCAGGCTATTTCTATCTCTTTATCCACATTAAGAATACTGAGTCCCGCATCTTCCAGGAGTCCGATCTCTATGGGCGTAAGCAGACCATCGACTCCATGTTCGAGATCAAAAAGGAGACCCAGAAGGGGATCGTCAACGAATACCAGATCAGCGAAGAGATGATCCGCTTTCTCAAGACCCGCAGAGCGGGCTGGGCTCAGCGAAACCTCGGCAGCCTGATCAAGGCGCATGGCTTTGCCTTGGTGCAAGTCTATGATACCGAGAAACGACTGGTCTGGTCTGAGCATGATCCCACCCTCCCAAATCTGCAAGACTTCCGATATGAACCGGCGCTCCTGGATAGCCTGGGTTCCAAGCATTCCATGGACTTCCTGGTGAAGACGAATCTCGTCCTGCTCCAGACGATCGCCGGAACGATCCACGAAGCCGCGGACAGCTCCTACGCCAAGCCTTTGGGCTACATCATGATCGGGGATAGCTGGGACAGCAGCTTCTTTATGAATCTGGCAAAGTCGATCAACTACAATCTGACCATCGGCTCCGTCGAACCCCTCGTCGGAGATAAGACCCTGAGCCAATACAATATCCGCATCGTTCGCCCCATGGCGGATTGGCGGGGGACAAATCAGGTCTGGCTGACATTCTACGTCACGAACCCCTATCTGAAGCAGATGCAGAGTATCGGCAAGCAGGTGATCTTTGGCACAGGCGGCTTCATCCTGCTATTCCTCTTCATCCACTTCCTCCTCATCGAGCAGTGGATCAGCATCCCGCTGAACATGATCTCCAAAAGCCTGCGGGAGAACAAGCCGGACATCATCACCAAACTGAGCGATAAGAAAAACGAGTTCTCCGATATCGCCATCCTGATCGAGCAATTCTTTGCCCAGAGACAGAGCCTCTTCAAAGAGATCGATGAACGCAAACGCACCGAAGCTCGCTTGAGAGACGCCGAACAGCAGACCCTGAGTATCTTCCTCACCTCTCCGGAATCCATCGTGGTGACCGATACACATGGCAATATCCTTACCTTCAATGAGGAGGCAACTCGCCTTCTGGGAATAGTGGACGGGCAGAACAGCAACGTCCGTGACAACGTCCTTGGTGAGGACAGGGAAGCCTTTGAGGAGATGCTCTGCTCCCTCCTGACCGGAGAGCATATCCGTAATCAGGAGCTCGAAGTCCGCCATCTCAGCGGAGAGAGTTTCCCCGCTTTGATCAGCGCCTCCGTCATCTTTGATGATTTTGGGGAACCAAATCGCCTGATCTTTATCACCCGTGACCTCTCCGAGCTCAAATCCCTGGAATCCCAGCTAATCCAGGCGCAAAAGATGGAGTCCCTGGGAACTCTTGCCGGGGGGATCGCTCATGACTTTAACAATATTATGACGATCATCGCCGGCTACATCGCCGTTTCCGCCGCGAAGATAGACGGACACTTCGATGCCCAGAACGACCTCGACGAAGCCCTCAAAGCCTGTCTCCGGGCAAAGAGCCTGATCAGCAAGATCCTGACCTTCTCCCGCCAGACGGAGAGGCTGGTACAGACCGTCGTTCTGGCAGATATCCTGACCGATTCCCTGCCGATGATCCGGGCATCCTTGCCGACCAGCATCAATATCAAGACCGATATTCACTCGCATCAACACTGCATGGCGGATCCGACGGAGATCCAGCAGGTGCTGATGAACCTCAGTTCAAACGCCTTCTTTGCCATGCGCAAGACAGGCGGAACCCTTACTTTTGGGATTCGGGAAGTCGCCGGGTTTGAGCTGATCGGGATCGACCCTTCCGTTCAGCTTGGCACGGATTATCTCCAGCTCAGCGTCGAAGACACCGGGATGGGGATCTCGCAGAACATCCTGGGACGGATCTTTGACCCGTATTTCAGCACCAAGACGACCGGCGAAGGCACCGGACTCGGACTCTCGATCGTGCATGGAATAGTCAAAAACTCCAATGGCTTCATCAATGTTCACAGCGTGCAGGATGAAGGAACCAAGATCATGCTCTACTTCCCCGTGTCCTCCCCGGTCGAGCTTCCCAAAGCACCACCCAAGCCCAAAGAGATCCCCTTTATCCCTGCCAGAATTATCTTTGTCGATGATGAAGTGTCACTCACGGAGCTGTTTGGCGAAGCTCTCGCCCATGCGGGATATCAGGTGCGGATCTTTAGTGACAGCCTTCTTGCCTATGACGCCTTCGCCAAGGATCCGGAAAGCTGCGATATCCTGATCGCCGATGTCACCATGCCGGTGCTTGATGGGATCCGCCTATCAAAGAAGATACGGGAGATCAGCAAGGTGCCGATCATCCTCTATACCGGATATTCGGTCTATAATCTGGATATGGAAACGGAGAATATCGACGTGAACAGACTCTTGAGCAAGCCGATCCTCCCCGGAGACATGATCGGGATCGTCAAAGAAGTATTGGCAGAGGTCAATCCCTCTTAAGGTTTTTTATTCCCCTGCTCATCCCGCAGTTTTTTCCACCAGTCCAGACGTTTTTTGACCTCTTTCTCAAAGCCATATTCCCCCGGTTCATAGTATGTCTTTTCCTTCATCTGCTCCGGAAAGTAGTTCTGGTAGAAATAGCTGTTCTCAAACTCATGATCATAGCGGTATTCCTTGCCATAGTCCAGATCTTTCATCAGCTTGGTGGGAGCATTGCGGATATGCAGGGGAACTCCGTAGTGACTGGTCTTGCGGGCATCGTCCGCCGCGGCTTTGTATGCCGTATAGACCGCATTGGATTTTGGTGCTGTCGCCAGATAGACGACGAGCTGTCCCAGCGCGGTATTCGCCTCCGGCATCCCGAGGAAGTGGATCGCATCTTTGACCGAGATCGCGAGGCTCAATGCCTGCGGATCAGCCAGCCCGATGTCTTCCGAGGCAAAGCGGATCAAGCGGCGCACCAGATAGAGCGGGTCTTCTCCCGCTTCCAGCATCCGTGCCAGCCAATACAGCCCCGCCTGGGGATCGGAACCACGCAGCGACTTGTGCAGAGCCGAGATCAGGTTGTAATGCTCTTCCCGGTTCTTGTCATAGAACATCGTCTTTTTTGCCAGCGTCTTTGCCAGAAGCTTGATCTGCGGATGCGGATTCTGCTTCAGATATGAGGCGAGGAGTTCCAGTTCGTTCAAAGCCCGTCTGGCATCGCCACCGGTCTGTTGCGCCAGCCAGCCGATCACCTCGTCGTCCTTCTCCAGCCCCAGTTCCTCAAAGCCCCGGCTGATGATCTCCCTTAGATCCTCTTCTGGGAGCATCCCCAGGACAAAGACATGGCAGCGGGATAGGAGCGCGGGGATCACCTCAAAGGAGGGGTTCTCCGTCGTTGCCCCGATCAGGATGACAGCTCCGCTCTCGACATACGGGAGGAAGGCATCCTGCTGGCTCTTGTTAAATCTATGTATCTCGTCAATGAAGAGGATAGTGCGCTGGTTTTGGGTGCGATGCGCAAAGTCCGCATCCTTCATCACTGCTTTGACGTCGTTGATCGAGGAGAGCACCGCTGAGAAATGCACAAACCGTTGATCCGTTGCCCGTTCGATGATCCTGGCGATCGTCGTCTTCCCCGTTCCGGGAGGACCCCAGAGAATGAAAGAGTGGTAATCACCGCTTTGGATCATGCGGTAGAGGAGTGAGTCCTCCGCTATGAGCTTTTGCTGACCGCGGATCTCGCTTAAGGTGGTGGGACGCAGACGCTCCGCCAGGGGAGCAGCCTTGTCTTTCTTCTCCGTCTCTTCAAACAGGCTGGTCTGGTCTTTTCTTGCCAATTACTATTCTTCCATCAAGCCTGTGAGTTCCGCGGGGTCAAACCAGGTCAGCGCCCCTTGGATCCTCTGGATCTCCGCCAGCAGCACTTGCTTGTGCCCTTCTTCCTCGCCGGCAAAGTCCAGAAGCATCGCTTTCAGCTCCGCATCCGCGGTATCCTCCGCCAATTCGATGTATTTTTGGGCTGCGGTATCTTCGCGAGTGATGGCAAAGCGCAGGACTTCGACCGGTTCCTTGAGATCCAGATCTTTGATCTCCGGCTCTGCGGTCGATCCGATCTTGGGTTCCAGATTCCCAAATTCCAGCCCAAAAGCCGCTCGCATCTTCTGTTCGTGATTGCGTTCCAGCATGACCAATTCCTGAAACACGGCGCTGGTCTCCGGATTCTTAAAGCTCTTAGCCAAGCCCAGATAGAGCTTCTGAGCTCTGATCTCGGCGGTTATCACCAGTTCATAACATGCTTTGCGATCCATGATCTATTCCTCACTTTGTTTAGTTTGTCTGTCGGATGAGTTCCACCGCGTCGATCTTCTTCAGGCGGCGCAAGGGTAGTATCACGCTGCCCAGGGTAAAGAGCGCGGACACGGCTATGACCATAAGATAATCTACTATTTCCATTCGCACAGGGAGGACGATCGTCTCCGCCTCGCCGATGGGCAATTGAACTATCCCAAAGCTCTTTTGACAGAGGAGGATCAAGGTTCCCAGTCCCAGTCCGGCGACTATCCCGATCCCGCTCAGGATCATCGATTGCCCCAGAAAGAGATCCCGCAGATCCCGATATTCATAGCCCAATGCCTTGAGCAGCCCCAGTTCCCGCTTCTTTTGCGAGATGGTCTTGAGCATATTCCCCGTAAGGTTGAAGGAGGCGATGATATACATGAAGAGCATGATCACAAACATCAGGTACTTTTCAAAGCGCATCGCCGTGTAGAGCGAAGGGTCAAACTTGCTCCAGTCGTCCACCTGATACTGCGGATACTTCTTTTGCAATTTACTCGCATAGCTGCGAGACCTGTTCTGATCCGGAGTCTTGAGCTCCAGATAGTCGATGCTATTCCCATAATTGCCAAACACCGCAGCCGTTTCCAGGGGGATGAAGCTATAGCTTTGGTCATAATCCGGCATCCCGGAGCTAAAGACTGCCCGAACCTTGAGGCTTCTGACCAGAGGCAGCATGCCAAAGGCAGTTGGCTGGGAAAAGGAGGGAGAGAGCACCTGGACGATATCGCCATACTCGACCCCCAGTTGATATGCCAAACCTGCTCCCAGAGCTATCCCACCATCCAATATGCGCAGGCTGTCCACCTTCCCGAGCAGGATCCCCTGTTCTTCTCCGGGTTTCCCGGTGACGGGATTCAGCACCCGGCTGACTCCCGCATGGGCGAGCGGATCTATCCCGAAACTAAGGGTGGGGACGACCATCGTGCCATGCTTGAGCATTAGCTCCGTCCGGATCACCGGGGATGACCGGAATCCCTGCTTTTGCAGCTCGTCCCGGAGCTTTGCATAGTCGCTAAGGCGTTCTCCGTCCGCGCCGCTGATCCGCACTTCGGCAAGAGTCCCGATCAACCGCTGGCGCATATCCGTCTGAAAACCATTCATCACGCTACTGACGACGATCAATGCCAGGACTCCCAGGCTGATCCCCGCCAGCGTCAGATAGTGGCTCCGCCCGATGAAGCCTTTGTGACGGTTCTTCAGGTATTTTAGGGCAAGATAATAAACACTGCTGTTTTTCATGTCTTTCCAGTCTGCTGAAGGCGGTGGATTAGTCAAGCAGATTAACGGATGAGCAGATTAATGGATGAGCAGATTAGCGGATTAACGGATTAATGATGAACCGCTGCGCGGTTAGTGGGTTAATAGGTTAGTAGGTTAACGGGTTAGTAGAGGACACCCCAAGCTGGATGCTTATGTAGCATTGGCATGCTACGCTTCGCGGTTAGTTGGTTAACAGATTAGTTGGTTAATGGAGAACGAGCCGGGGCTGGGTAATGTTGTAGCATTGGCATGCTACGCTTCGCGGTTAGTAGGTTAACAGGTTAGTTGGTTAATGGAGAACGAGCCGGAGCTGGGTAATGTTGTAGCATTGGCATGCTACACTACGGGGAACCAGCGAAGCATCGCATCCTCAGCCTGTGCGCCAGCCACTATTCACTATTCACCATTCACCGGCGAAGCCCCTTTCTTCTTTCTTAATTCTTCTTTCTTAATTCTAGAGTGTCCCCTCTTTTACTTCTTTACTCTGTTTTAATAAAACCCTTATCCCTCCCCCTCTCTCTGTGTCTCCGCGTCTCTGTTTCTCTGTGTTATTCACCTCACACTCCCTCTTAAGTCTCCTGGTACTTTTCTTGAACTTCATTCAAGTTGAGTACAAGTTGAGTACAAGAAGACTTCAAGAAGACTACAAGCATCCGATAGGGAATCGCCGCTCATCCCTTTATACATAAAGAACTTGACAGCATTGGCGAAACGATAGAATAGACAGCCATGAAAAAATCGAGACTTTTTACCTGTGAGATCAAACGTCACAGGGAGATCACACCTCCCTTGTGCGCGGTCTGTCCGCGCATCACGAAGTGTCGTATCTTCCCTGTTTGGTATCGTTTGCACAAACGTGAATATCTCGATTTCGTCATCGATATCTGCAAAAAATTCCCGGATAAATATATCATGGAGGTACAATTCATGGCAGAGAAACAGACCTTTGTCCAGATCGTGGACATGACGAGCGGAAAGATCGAACGCATCGTCAATCTCGCCGAAATTGAAGCAATGACAGCCGAAGAGAAGCTTGCGCTTTCGCGTAACAAGAGCCTCTTTGTCGTCACCCACCGTTTGGAACCGATCGTTCGCGTCGAGCTGCGTAAGAGCGTGGTCAGCGAAGAGATCAACTTTAGCACTCCGGAGCCTGCTGCGGAGAAAGTCATCGAAGAGATAACGGAAGAGCCGATCCCGGTAAAATCCAAAGGCAGAAAGCCTAAGAGCTAAAAAAAACCTTTTCAGAATACGCCTGTCCAAAATAATGGCTCAAACTGCCGGAATTTGGCACTTTAGTCATAAGTATCCCTTGCTAAGGGAGATATGTGAACAAAAAGGGAGAAAATATGTTTAAGCTTGCTGATGAACACCTCGAGGCTGCGCAAAAGATCGCAGTGACGAATCGCAAAAAGAAACGCTGTGACGAATGCTATGACCGTGGCTGGATCGGGCTGACCGATCAAAACCTGCTTGTCCTCTGCACCCGTTGCGTGGACATGGAAAAAGCCATGAATGACTGGAAGGAATACGTCTCCGGGCATGAAGACCTCAAAGAGCACTTTGCTGAGCTTTTCGAGGAGAAAGAGCCTGAGACCGAAGCCGGACAAGAGACGGAGAAACACGCCGTTCACGAGCAAAAAAAGACCATGACTGCGGTCAAACCCACCTTTACCCCCGGGCTAAAGCGTACCGGCAGAGCCAAGAAAATCTAACGGAGCAACCAAAAACGAAAAATGTATAGAACCATAGATCTCAAAGAAAGCCCCAGACATCTGGAAGAGCGGATCCGCGCCTATTGGAGCGAGCATGATCTGGCTCAGAAGAGTATCACCACCCGCGAAGGCAAACCTCGCTTCGTGTTCTTCGAAGGACCTCCGACAGCGAACGGAAAGCCGGGCATCCATCACGTCATGGCTCGTACCCTCAAGGATACGGTCTGCCGTTACAAAACCATGAATGGCTATCAGGTCAAGCGCAAAGCCGGCTGGGACACCCACGGTCTTCCCGTCGAGATCGAAGTCGAAAAGCAGCTCGGTCTCGAAGACAAAAAAGGGATCGAGGAATACGGCATAGAAAAGTTCTGCGCCGCCTGCAAAGACTCCGTCTGGAGCTACCTCAATCTCTGGCAGGAGATGACCCGCCTCATGGGCTATTGGATCGACCTGGAAAACCCCTACGTCACGATGGATAATAGCTATATCGAATCCGTGTGGTGGATACTGAACAATTTCTTTGAGAGAGGGCTGATCTTCAAAGCCCACAAGATCGTCCCCTATTGCCCGAGCTGCGGAACCCCGCTCTCCTCACACGAGGTCGCGCAGGGCTACAAGGACGTCGAAGACCCCTCCGTCTTTGTCCGCTTCAAGGCTAAAGACATGGAAAACACCTGGTACCTTGCCTGGACGACTACGCCCTGGACGCTGATCTCGAACGTCGCGCTCGCGGTCAATGCAGACGAGACCTACGTCAAAGTCCGGCATCAGGAGCAAGACCTGATCCTGGCAAAAGCCCGTTTGGAAGTCCTCGGTGATGACTACACGATCTTGGAGGAATTCCCGGGTAAGAGCCTTGAATACAAAGAATACGAGCCTCTCTTTACCTTTGTCCCCGTAGAAAAGAAAGCCTGGTTCATCGGGCTGGGGGACTATGTTTCCATGAGCGATGGCACGGGTATCGTGCATACTGCTCCCGCCTTTGGTGAGGACGATTATCGCCTTGGAAAGCTCTATGACCTGCCTTTTGTCCAGCCCGTCAACGGTGAGGGGAAGTTCACCCCGGAAGTCACCCCCTGGGCAGGGCTATTCGTCAAAGCAGCGGATAAGGACATCATCCGCCAGCTCAAGGAAAACGGCAGTCTCTATCGCCGCGAGCAGGTCAAACATAACTATCCGCATTGCTGGCGCTGCTCCTCGCCGCTCATCTATTATGCACGTGAGAGCTGGTATATCGAGACCACGAAGTTCCGCGATCAGCTGGTCGAGAATAACAAGAAGATCGCTTGGTATCCCTCATTTGTAGGGGAAAAACGCTTTGGAGATTGGCTCGAGAACAACGTGGACTGGGCACTCTCCCGCGATCGGTTCTGGGGTACCCCGCTGAATATCTGGCTCTGTGATGATTGCGATCACAAGACCTCCGTCGGCAGTATCGCCGAACTCCGTGAGCGAGGCAAGCTCAGCGAGGGTGGAGAAGTCCCAGCCGATATCGAACTGCATAAGCCCTATATAGACAACGTCGTGCTCACCTGCGAGCATTGCGGAGGAACGATGCACCGTACCTCCGAAGTCATCGATTGCTGGTTTGACAGCGGTGCGATGCCTTTTGCGCAGTGGCACTATCCTTTTGAGAACAGTGACATATTTGAGAGCGAGCTATTCCCGGCTGATTTTATCTCGGAAGGGATAGATCAGACACGGGGTTGGTTTAACTCACTCTTGGCGATATCGACCCTGCTAAAGGGCGTATCCAGCTACAAAAGCTGTCTGGTCAATGACCTGATCCTGGACAAGAACGGTCAGAAAATGAGCAAGACCAAAGGCAATTCCGTCGATCCTATCGAACTGATGCACGGATATGGAGCAGACGCGATCCGCTGGTACCTCCTGGAAGTCAGTCCGCCGTGGGTGCCGACCAGATTCGACGTCTCCGGGATCCAAGAGATCCACTCCAAGTTCATCGGCACGCTCAAGAACGTCTATTCTTTCTACGTCACCTATGCAAATATCGATGGCTTCGACGCAAAGGACTATACACAGAAGCCAAGCTTCACCGCCGAGATCGATCGCTGGATCATCTCCCGCTTGCAAAGCCTGATCAGCGATGTGTGCGGATGGATGGAGGTCTATGACTTTACCAAAGCCGTGCGCGCCATACAGGACTTCGTTATCGACGAAGTCTCAAACTGGTATGTCCGTCGCTCCCGGAGAAGATTCTGGGCGATGGAGCTGAGCCAGGACAAGATCGATGCGTATCGAACGCTGAATCATGTCCTCGTCGAGATCACCCGCCTGATCGCCCCGATCATGCCCTATCTCGCAGAGGAAATATACACTTCTTTGACCGGTGAACTGAGCGTTCACCTTGCCGACTACCCAGTCGCTAATCCCGAGTATATCGACAAAGTCCTCGAAGAGGAAATGCAACTGATCATAGATATCGTCTCCCTCGGCAGAGCAGCCAGAAATGACTGCCAGATCAAGGTGCGTCAACCGCTTCAGACCATGTACGTACCCGAAAAGGCACGCAGGGTCACCGAGAAGATGTTTGACCTGATCCAGGAAGAGGTCAATATCCATGAGATCACCTACGTCTCCGAGGATAACGACTTCGTGCATTATGAGCTAAAGCCCCAGTTCAAGGTCATGGGACCAAAGTACGGCTCCAAAATGCAGGCTGTTTCTAAAGCCTTGGGTGGAGTTCGCGCTCAGGATATCCTCATCGCCTTTGGCAGTGGGGAGAGCTATCCGCTGAACCTCGGGGATGAAGTGATCGAGCTTATCGCGGAAGATATCGCCGTCCAGATCAAGCCCAGAGAAGGCTACATCTTCCAGAGCAAAGGTGCGCTATTCGTCGCGCTGGATACTCAGCTCACTCCTGCTCTTATCACCGAAGGTTATGCGCGGGAATTGATAAACAAGATCCAGTTCACCCGTAAAGAGCAGAACTTTGAGATCATGGATCAGATCGTTGTCACCTGGTTTGGCGACGAAGAGATCGCTGCTACCTTCGCGGAGTATGGTGAATACATCATGTCCGAGACACTGTGCGTTCGGATCATCCGCGCGGAAGCTCAGCTTGAGCAGATGAACGCTGTCGATATCAACGGCAAGGAAGTCTGGCTGCAGGTCAGCAAAGTCAACGCCTGACAAGGGAGGTAAAGATCACTCGCTATTGCATCAACTGTGGAAAAGAGATCCCCGCGAAAGCGAAGTATTGCCCCTATTGCGGTGAGTTCAACGAGCTTGATAAGCTGGTCGGGAAAGAGCCGGAAGAAACGGTCACTCCCGAACCTGTCGAACCTGCGGAGACCGCAAACCACCAGGAAGACGCAAACAGTATCTTTACCATTCTCGAGCCCGGCTCGATCTTTCAGGGATACACGATCCTCTCTCTGAAGAACAAAGACCCCGAAGGCTTCAAGTATATAGCGGAGAAAAACGGAAAGAAATACTTTCTCAAGGTATTCTACCAGAGCAGCTTCTCCAGCATGGATCATCTCTATCAGCAGCAGATGCGGCTCTCCCGCATCTCCAAGATCCGCGATCCGCATACCGCCAGAGTCGCCGAGGTCAACCTCGTCAATAAGCCCAGCTATATGGCTGCGGAGTTCGTCGAAGGGAAGTCTCTCGCGCAGATCAAAGCGCTAAAACCGGACGAACCGCAGGAAGACTTCATCTGCAAGCATATCCCGACCCTGATCAAGACCGCGGAGAATATCCGCAAACATGGACTGACGATCGCGCACCTCACCCTGCATGGGATCATGATCGACAATAACGACCAGCTCGTCATCCTCTCCTCCGGGATAGATTATGAGGAAGTCGATGAACGTGAAGACGTCTTCGTCATTGGGGTGATCATCGCCCAGTTCCTCGCCACAAATGGACTCTACAAGACCATCTACAGCCAGGAACGTCTGCGGGTCACCAAGTTTGCCTACGTAAACGGGGTCACGCTGTCCCTGAACAAGCTGCTGGCGGAATGCCTGCACCGGAATATCCTCCATCGGGTCACAAACCTGCATAGCCTGCTCAAGGCTTATGAGGGACTGCCGGAGATCAACGAAGATAGCGTCTGGCTCAGCAAAGACAAGCCCAAGGCAACCGTGCCGGAAGCGCAGAATGAGGTTCCCAAGCCCGGACCACGCTTTGAATACGGCTTTATCATCCTGATCATCGGGATCGTTGCTGCTCTTGTCATTACCATGATCTTCCTGTTTGGCGGAAAGATCGGGGATGCGGGACCGGATAACGTCAACGCTAAGGGGGACAGTCTCCAGCTTGAGACGCGGGTCATCCGCGACACTACCTCGAAGGCGAACGAACCCGTCGTCACCGGATATGGTGATTACAAACAGCTTTCGGACAATCCCGGCGGTATGGGCACCTCCCTGAATCCTGCTCCGGTATATTCGGGAAGCTCTCGCACTCAGGAAAAACGCGTTCCGATCCCTGCGAATATGGTTCGCATAGACAAGGGAACCGTCGCCTTCGGACGTCTCGAAGACAATACCAATATCGTCTCCATCTCGCCCTTCTATATCAGCATGTATGAGCTGACCCAGGCGGAATGGAACAAATATATGCGCCCCGCGAACGTCTCCACTCCCGGAGACAGACTTCCCGTCGATAACGTCACCTGGAAAGAGATCATCGGCTATTGCAACAAACGCAGTGATGACGAGGGTCTGGAACGGGTCTATACTCAGATAGGCAACGTCATCAGCGCAAACTTCGGCAAGAACGGTTATCGCCTGCCGACCGAAGCAGAATGGGAGTTTGCCGCCAAGTCCGGCATGACGTTCAGCTACAGCGGTTCGGACGATCCGGACGACGTCGCTTGGTACAAAGCCAATAGTTCCGCCAAGATCCACCCTGTCGGACTCCGCTCTCCCAATGGGAACGGTCTTTATGACATGACAGGGAACGTCGCCGAATGGGTTTGGGATTGGTATGACAGCAGCCTGAGCCTGACCTCCTACAGTGACCCCACAGGACCCAAGAGCGGAAGCCAGAAGGTCATCCGTGGAGGTAGCGCGCTGAATGGAGAGGGACGCAGCCTCAATATCGTCACGCGAGAAGCCCGCGATCCCGAACGGCGCTATCCTTATGTAGGCGTCCGTCTCGTGCGGACCCGCTGATCCCCGTTTAGCTCAATTGCCGGATCGAAGCGCAGAGCTCGTCGATCTGCTCTTCCGTCGTGTTAAAGGAACACATCAGCCTGACCTCATCCCGCGCCTCATCCCAGGTGTAAAAATGATACTTTTCCTGCAGAGGCTCGATCATCGCATGCGGCAGGATAACGAACACGGCATTCACCTGTGGCTCCTGCGTGATCTTTACTTCCTTTATTCCCTTGAGCTTCATTGTCAATAGCTGCGCCATGGCATTTGCCTGAATGGCGTTTTCCCGCCAAAGCTCATCCCGGAGATAGGCTTCGAACTGCGCAGCGATAAAGCGCATCTTGGAGAATAGCTGATTGGACTGCTTGCGATAAAAGCGCAGGTCATGAGTTAGCTCCGGACGATAGCTGACGATCGCCTCCCCAAAGAGCATCCCATTCTTCGTGCCTCCGAGGCTGACGATATCCACACCCGTCTCCTTGCACATGGCTTTGAAGTTTGTCTTGAGTGCCGCGGCAGCATTTGCGAGCCTTGCTCCGTCGATATGCAGATACATTCCCTTTGCATGGGCAAAGTCTGCCAAAGCCCTGATCTCCTCAAGCGTATAGAGAGTGCCATACTCCGTGCTTTGCGAGATCGAGATGCAGTTCATCTGGGAGTGATGCTGATCCCGGTTGCCGATCAGCCTTGGTTCGATCAAGTGAGGATAGAGCTTGCCATCCGGGCTGTCGATCACCACGAGCCTTGCCTGAGTGTTCTTCTGCACCGCACCGCATTCATCGACGTTGATGTGCGCGCTATTGACGCAGACGACGGCATTATAGCTCCGCATCATCGCCTGCAGGCTGAGGACGTTCGCTCCGGTTCCGGTCATGACGATAAACGCCTCGCAATCCCCGCCGAATTCCTGCTCTATTTCCCGCAAGACCTTCTGCGTCAAGGGATCATCCCCATACGCCGGGCAATATCCGCTATTCGCTTTCCCGATGGCTTCGAGGACTTTCGGGTGCATTCCCGAGTGATTATCACTGCCAAAGCTGATCTCAAACATGGCTAACTCCTGAATGTTCTTTGATTCCAGCCAATATTCCCGCCACAAAACGTCAATCCTTTTATCCGCACACTTAGGATATTGACAAAAGTCCCGCATCTTGCAGTATGTACTCCATGAAGAAGAAAGCAAAACTAATCCTCGGTGGAGGCTCAGCCTACGGGCTGGCGCATATCGGCGTGATCGCAGCGCTGGAAGAGCATTATGAGATCACAGGCATAGTCGGAACGAGCATGGGAGCGATCGTCGGTGCTCTCTATGCCATGGGAAGGTCTCCCCAAAGCATCCTCGATCTGGCTTTGGAATACCGCACCGTCGAGCTTTTCAACCCCTTGAGCCTGGACGTATCCCTGAGCGGGATCTTTGACGGCAAGGCAACCCTCAAGCGTTTCCTCAAGTGGACGAATAGCGCTCTGATCCAAGAAGGGAACATCCCCTTCATCGCCGTAGCTTATGACCTACTCAAGAGCAAGACCGTGCTCATAGACAAAGGTCGTTATGCGGACGCTATGCGGGCTTCCTCTTCTCTACCATATATCTTTGCCCCGTTCTCCTATGATCACTATCTCTTCGTCGATGGTGGGATCGAGCATCCTCTGCCGACCGCTTTTCACGCTCATGTCCCCGGGGACGTCGTGATCGCGGTGAACGTCCTGCCTCCCGTCTCCATGAACGCAGAAAAGATAGAGTTGCGTCACTCCAAAGCCCGGATCAAGATGCGCTCACATCAGGTCTTCCTCCAGAGCATCATGCAGAACCAAGGCTTCGTTGCCGTCCAATCCATGCTCTATCACCGTCCGGACATCTATATCGACGCCTATGATCCCCGCTACAACCTGATAGATATAACCAAAGCGCGTCAGTTCTACGAACACGGCTACGACTGTGCCCGAAATATCCTGGAGAGTCAGGAGGAACCCGGGTTCATGGAGTCTGTGATCTCAAAGTATCAGGCTCTGATCTCCAGGATCAAGCTCCCGATGCGCCCCTGAGGAACTGCCCGGCTTACTTGGCGGATCCCGATCCTTGCTTTTCTTGAAGCTTATTCAGCTTATTCTGGATCCGTTCCGTGCGTTTGATCAGCTCCTTAATTCGCTTATCCCCCAGCCTGTGATACATGACGTAATGCAGCATCAGTGAGGTGCAGACGTCCAGAGCCGCATCATAGTCATGAAAAGGGCTTTCGAGCAGCTTTGCCAGTTCCAGCATTGAATCCGCATGCTGAAGCTCTCTCCCGCGGGTGAACATCGCCCTCGCTTCCTCGATCCGTTTCTCCTTCTTATAGCGTAGCCCCAGTTCAAAGACCAGTTCCGGCAGCAAGACCCCTTTGGCAAAAAGCTCCTCCATGATCCTCAGCTCTTCATCCTGCCTGCCTTGACTGCCATAGAGCCGCGCAACCGCATGATAGTCTATCCTGTGGTCGCTGCCAACGCTGACGGGGTAGCGCACACTGTCACAGATCAGGGCAAAGAGGGCTGCCGTATGCAGCACGTCAAACTGGTTATGGATAAAGATCCGCCGGATCAGCTCCGGTTCACCGTTCACCAGATACTGAAAGTAAGTCTGCGGGATGTCTCCCCCGTCAATATCAAGCTCCGCATCCCGGGTATGCCCCAGAATATAGTATTCCAGAGTCTCGAGAGCACAGTTTGGCGCGCGGTTCTTCCACAGTCTGCGGGCGATATGCAAGAGATCTATATGCTGTTTCTCCCGCAGGTTCAGCCAGATCTGGTTGTAGAGCAGGCGTGATTCCAGCACGGGGATGTCAAAGGTCTTACCGTTAAAGGTGATAAAGACGGACTTCGTCTGCAGCAGCTCCGCCAGCCGGTCAAAGGAATTGACCTCCGCATCCGGTTCGGGAAGAAATAGCTGTTCCACGATGAACTGCTCATTTTCAAAGTATCCCAGCCCGATCATGAAAGCGAGGATCCCGCCTCTGCCAAGCCCGGTAGTCTCCAGATCGAGCACGAGGAAATCCTCTTTTTGATAGCTCATCCCCGTATCGAGCTTTGCCCAGGAGAGGAGAACTTCCGGAACTTCTGCCGGATAAAGCGGTAAGCCCTCGATCTCCGTCTTCATCTCATACGGGATCCGGGTACGAAGATAAGGACTCTCCCGGTGGTGAGAGTATTCTCCTCCGACAGCTTGTTTGAGCACTTCCCGGAGCACTTCCTTCAGCTCAAATCCGTCCGTATCTCTGTCCATCTTTCCTCGCATAAGGTCTTTGTTCACACCCTGTAGGCGAGAGATATTTTGTCAAGCATCGCCGGACTATCCCGTCCCGGATAAGAATATTTGCGGGATCTGCCCAAAGTCTCTTGACAATATCTTCCCCTACTTTTGGGATGAGATCACTATCGCCATAAGGGAGTATCGATGTCCGAACTGAAGTCCGACCTTAGTAACCTCCGGGAAGTATTCGCGGAGATATTCACCACCGATAAGGCTGCCGCAGCCCAAACCTTTTTCCTCAAACACCTCTCTCTCTCCATGCACGGCTTTTATGGAGGCAAAATGCAAACCGTTCCCAAAGCCGGCGTCTGGGGTTTTAACTGGTTCAATGTCTGGTACACTCCCGGTGTATCCGCGGTTTCGACGACGATCCGCGATGACTACGAAAGCAGCTTCCGCCTTTCCAACCGCAGCAATCTCGTCGCTGTCGTTTCGGACAGCACCAGAGTCCTCGGAGACGGGGATTGCGGTCCTGCCGGTGGGCTTGGCGTGATGGAAGGCAAAGCTATGCTCATGAAGTATCTGGGCGGGCTGGATGCCATCGCACTCTGCGTCAACAACCGCAACGAACGTGGCAAGCCTGATCCGGACAGACTGATCGACTTTGTCAAGATGCTCGAGCCCTCGGTCGGTGCCGTCAATCTCGAGGACATCTCCCAGCCAAATTGCTATAAGGTCTTGGACGAACTGCGGGATGCCTGCAATATCCCCGTCTGGCATGACGATGCTCAGGGAACAGCCTCCGTCACTCTCGCCGGCTTGATCAACGCTCTACGCTTAACCGATCGCAGGATCGAAGACTCCCGCGTAGTGCTCTATGGAGCCGGGGCATCAAATACGACGATCGCTTCCTTCCTGCTCCAGTCCGGGCTGGACCCCGCAAATCTCATCCTCTTTGACAGCCGGGGTGGCTTACATGCCCGGCGTTCCGACCTCTCCGAAGACCCGGCAAAGCTAAAGCAGTGGAAGCTCGCGGCCAAAACCAATCCCAAGTGCTACGACACGATGGATGAGGCAATGCAAGGCGCAGATGCCCTCATCGCCCTTTCGACTCCCGGTCCCGATACGATCAAACCTGCCTGGATCAGCCTGATGAACCCCCGTTCGATCGTCTTTACCTGCGCCAATCCCGTTCCGGAGATCTATCCCCACGCCGCAAAAGCTGCCGGAGCCTATATCACTGCCACCGGCAGAGGCGACTTCCCAAACCAGATCAACAATTCCTGCGGCTTCCCCGGAATACTCAAGGGCGCACTCATGATCCGTGCCCGAAAGATCACGGACAAGATGGCGATCCGGGCTGCGCACAGCCTTGCCGATTTTGCCGTAGCCAGGGGGATTGATCCGGAGAACATTGTTCCAACTATGGATGAGACGGACGTCTTTGCCCGCGAAGCTGCCGATGTCGCCATGCAGGCGATCGAGGACGGAGTTGCCGGGCTTGATCTCAGCTATGATGAAGTTTATCAACGTGCCGTAGAGGATATCACCGCATCACGCGATCTCTGCGGAGCCATGATCCGGGACGGCTTTATCGCCGATCCTCCCCGCAAGCTGATCGAGGAAGCACTGAGCGCGACAATAGCGAAGATCAATGCCTGAGCTTATCCTGCACCGGATGCCCTAAAACATTTCTTGACAAAGGACAGCCAAAAGGATTAGTATATATTTCAGAATTGTTAGCAAAAAGGAGATACTGTATGAAGAAAACACTGTTTATTCTGCTGGTCATTTTTATCGCCGCAGCCATGCTCCTCAGCGGTTGCGCCAAAAAGAAAGAAACCACTCTGCGGATCGGCACCAATGCCGAGTATCCTCCCTTTGAATACAAGGAAGGTTCGGAGTTCACCGGCGTGGATATGGATCTCGCCAAGACCATCGCCGAAAAGCTCGGGCTCAAGTATGAGATCATCGACATGGAGTTTGACTCCCTGATCCCCTCGCTCGCAGCGGGTAAGATCGATATGGCTCTTTCTGCCATCACCATCACCGATGAACGCAAAGCCAAGGTCGATTTCTCCGAGCCGTATTATATGGCAAATCAGGTGATCATCGCCAAGCCGGATACCAAGATCAAGATCGCCAAGCTGGAAGACCTCGCCAAATACAAGGTCGGAGCCCAAAACGGCACCACCGGTCAGATCTACCTCGATTCCCTGCTCGTCACCACGAAGAAGATGAACGCCTCAAACCTGAAGAAATACTCGACCAATATCGAGGCGATCACCGATATGCTCAATGGCAATATCGACCTCGTGATCATAGACGACAGCGCGGCGGAAGGATATAGCAAGCTCAAGCCCATCGCCCAAGTCTATAAGATCATGACCAATGAGAGCTACGGCATCGCCTTCCCGAAGAATTCTCCCTATCTCGCTCAGGTCAATACCATCCTCAAAGACCTCAAGAATGATGGCACGATGGTCACTCTGCTGACCAAGTACTTCGGCGGAGAAAAAGACGCCAAACCTGCCGAACAGCCCAAGGCTGATTCGACTCAGGCAAAACCGGCTAAATAATATACTTTTACAGGGGGATACAAGTGAGTATCCCCCTCTTGCTTTACCATGCTGGAATCTCTGCTCTATATCCTGACGAACGTCCCGCTCCTCCTCAAGGGAGTATGGATCGCCGTTCTGATCACGATCCTCTCCATGTTTCTGGGCATGGTGCTGGGGATCGCCGTCGCCTTCCTGCGCATCTATGGCAGCAAGCCGATGCGCAAAGCCGTCAGCGTCTATGAGTGGATATTTCGGGGCTTACCCCAGCTGGTCATGCTCTTCATCGTCTATTTTGGTCTGCCGGAGATCGGGATAAACCTCGGTCCCTTCCTCTCCGTAGTAGTCGGGCTGGGCATGTGCTCCTCCGCCTATCAAGCCCAGATCTACCGCGGTGCGATCCTCTCCATCGGCAGCGAGCAAATGGAAGCGGGGCTATCTCTTGGGATGAGCAAGACCAAGACCCTGTTCTATATCATCCTGCCCCAAGCCGTGCGGCTCTCCTTACCCGGATTCACCAATGAGTTTACCATTGTGCTCAAGGACTCACCCCTTGCCTATGCCGTTGGCATCGCCGAGATCCTCAAATATGGAAGAGACCTGATCGTCACCTCTTTCAAGCCTTTCGAGATCTATCTCGCTTGCGCTTTGATCTACTTCGTCCTCTTCCAGCTATTCTATTATCTCTTCAAATACATCGCCGGCAAATACACCGTGCCGGGCTTCCTGATCAACGAATAACCCCGGAGCTATTATGAGTGAGATCCTCATCCGCGTCGAAAACATCAAAAAGAGCTTTGGCAAAAACACCGTCTTGGACGGAGTCTCCTTCGATATCGAAAAGGGCGCGGTCAAGGTGATCATCGGTCCCTCCGGCACGGGGAAATCCACCCTGCTCCGCTGCATCAATATGCTCGCTCCTCCGGACAGCGGAAAGATCTGGCTCCTGGACAAGGAGATCACTCACCCCAAGACAGACCTGCATCAGGTGCGGCAGCAGATCGGCATGGTCTTTCAGCACTTTGCCCTCTTCAAACATCTCAAAGCGATCGATAACGTCGCCCTGGGGCTGGTCCGGGTCAAGAAAATGCCCCGTGATGCTGCTTATAAAAAGGCGATGGACGGGCTGGACAAGGTCGGGCTTTCCGCTCATGCGGACAAGTATCCCGCTCAACTCTCCGGTGGACAGCAACAGCGGGTCGGTATCGCCCGGGCTTTGGCGATGGATCCCCTGCTTATGCTCTTTGACGAGCCAACTTCCGCCCTCGATCCCGAGCTGATCGGGGAAGTCCTCCAGGTCATGCAGGATCTCGCCCGAGAGGGGATGACCATGGTCTGCGTCACCCATGAGATGGGCTTTGCCAAGTCCGTTGCCAACGAGATAATCTTCATGGAATCGGGGCATATCCTCGAAGCCAGCCCACCCAAAGAGATGTTCTCCAACCCCAAGAACGAACGCACCCGCAGCTTCCTGCATAAGATCTCGGAACTCTACGGAGAATCACAGTGACCTTCTTTCAGGCACTCCCTGCTTACCTGCCAAAATTTGCCTATGGGCTCTGGCTAACCATTGCTCTGACCCTGGTCTCCGCCATTCTGGGGTTCATAGCCTCCGTTCCCCTGGTCTTGGGCGTGCTCTATGGCAACCGCCCCGCCAAGCTCCTCTCCAAAGCCTTTATCACCCTCGTAAGGGGAACTCCCCTCGTCGTTCAGCTATTCTTTATCTACTACGGACTTCCGGCACTGGGAGTTCGGATCAACCCCTTCCTCGCTGCTTTGATCGGATTTGTGCTCAATTCCGCCGCCTATCAGGCAGAATATCTCAAAGGCGGATTCCTCGCCATCACCACGGAGCAGATGGAAGCAGCTTATTCCATCGGACTCTCAAAGTGGCAAGCCGTCAAGCTCATCATCTTCCCCCAAGCGTTTCGCTTTGCCATCCCTTCACTCTCAAATGAGGTCATCTACCTCGTCAAATATACCTCCGTCGCCTATATCATCCAAGTCCCGGAGCTCCTCTCCCAAGCAAAGTTCTTCGCCTCGGACACCTTCCTGCATCTGGAGACTTATCTCTTCATCGGAGTGATCTACCTGCTCCTCATCTGGGTGGTCTCCCGCCTCACCGATGCCCTGGAGAAAAAGCTCTATATCCCCGGTTTTGACCTCTCGCATCTCCGCTAAGCTCCCTTGATCCGCTTGTAGTCATCTTGAAGTCTTCTTGTACTCATCTTGTACTTTGCTTGTATGAAGTTCAAGAAAAGTACTTGGAGACTTAAGAGGGATTTTGAGTTCTGAAACACAGAGAAACAGAGACGCGGAGACGCGGAGAGGGGGTGAGATATGAGTTTTTTATTAAAACAGAGTAAAGAAGTAAAAGAGAGGGGGGGGTAACTAATTAAGAAAGAAGAAAGGGGCTTCGCCAGTGAATAGTGTATAGTGAAGAGTGAATAGTGGCTGGCGCACAGGCAGAGGATGCGAGGCTTCGCTGGTTCCCCGTAGTGTAGCATGCCAATGTTACGACATTACCCAGCCCCGAATCGTCCTTTACTAACCTACTAACTTATTAACCCACTAACCGCGCAGCCCGTCATTCCAGTGAAGACTGGAATCCAGCAGATCACTCCCCTTTAGGGGAATCCGCTTTGACCAGTGAAGAGTGAAAAAGTGAATAGTGAATGGATTGCTGACGCGTGTTGTTCGGGATTTCAAGTCAGTCCATCCCGTCCATATCGTCCATATATTCCATCATTTGACCAAAAGCCCTGAAGCAGGGACTACCCAGCCCGGCTCGTCCTCCACTAACCTACTAACTCATTAACCCACTAACCGCGTAGCGCACAAACCCGCTAACCGCGTAGCGCAAAGCCCTCCAGCCCCACCTCCCGACCCGGCTCGTGCTTTTTTCTTGACAAAAAACGGGCTCAAATTTCCGATGATCAAACATAGTCAAGAGCGGTCCAGTAACTCAGTGGTAGAGTATCTGCCTTTTAAGTAGAGAGTCGTTGGTTCGAGTCCAACCTGGATCACCATTCGCGACCCCTTCGTCTATCGGTTAGGACTCAAGATTTTCATTCTTGCAAGAGGGGTTCGATTCCCCTAGGGGTCGCCAATATTTCGCTCTGACTTTAGATAGTGTCCCGTTCGTCTAGTGGCCTAGGACTCGTGATTCTCAGTCACGCAACAGGGGTTCGATTCCCCTACGGGATGCCAAGATCTCTGAATCTGCAAATCCTGAATTTCAACCGATTGGCTTAGAACTTGCACCTTCAGCGTCAAAGGACTAAAACAAAGAAGCTTATGGAAAAGGAATTCATCCCGCCGAACCGGATCCTGCTGAGCATTCAGCTTGGGATGGACGGTCGAACCCGCAAACTGAGCATCCCGAAGTGGGCGCTCGGAGCTTTCTTTGTTGCCCAGATCCTCCTCTTTGTCTGCACTATCGTCATGCTTGTCAACTGGGTTGGCACCTCATCCCGCGAAGCCATGATCTCTAAGCTGCAGAGCGAAAACAGCAACCTCCGCAATAAAATGGAGACCTCCCTCGGTATGCTCAATGCCAGGCTGGACTCCCTCAATACAATCATCCATCCCGCATCTGCCGATTCGCTTTCCAAGGCGAAAAGCGCGGATTATCCATATTATTCCGGCAAGACCAATACCGGCGATTCGAAGTATCTGCTCAGCGTCCAGAACCGTCTGGAGCTGATCCGGGACAGGTTGGATGAGATCGATGCGATCTATGGGCACGATCAGCTCGCCAATATCTCCGATACCGAGCCCAATGGCAGCCGTCCCGTCGTCAAAAGTGGCGCACCCTCGATATATCCCGCCTTTGGAGAAATAGTCGATGGTTTTGGAATGCGTCCCAGCCCCTTCACCGGTGAGGAGGAGTTCCATTGGGGCATAGACCTCGCCAATGACCCGGGAACGCCGATCTATGCGACGGCAAACGGGGTCATCCTCAAGACCAAATATGAAGAAGGCTATGGCAAGTTTATCCGCATCGACCACCAGAATGGATATGAGACCCTCTATGGGCATATGTCCTCCTTCAAAGTGCGCGAAGGCGATATAGTCAAAAAAGGGCAGATCATCGGCTACATGGGTTCCACCGGCAAGTCCACCGGACCCCACGTCCACTATGAGGTCTGGGCAGGCGGCTCCAAGGTCAACCCCGCAGACTACCTGAATCTCATAGAGAACTATGCCTCAGCAAACTAAGCTCAAACGCGCCTGGATCATTACTCACCACGCTCCGATACTCCCGCTTTACGAGACAATTGCGTCTGAAGACCTCGTCCTTGCCGTGGATCAGGGTCTGGAAGTCGTGCATAGCGTGGGACTCCGCCCTTCCCTCATCATCGGCGACTTCGATTCGCTCTCCGATCTCGACCTTCTGGGCGAGTATCACGGCGTGCCGATCCGTTCCTACAATCCGGAAAAGAACGAGACGGATTCCGAACTGGCGCTGTCCTGGGCGATAGATCACGGTGCGGATGAGATCATCATCTGCAACGACATGGGCGGGATGTTCGACCATGCGCTGGGACTGATCCCCCTGCTTCACCTCGCTGAAGCGCAAGGCATCCCCTGCAGGATCGAGACCGGCACACAGCAGATTAGCCTGCTGGGCGAGGAACAGGTTCTGGATCAGCGTCCGGGAACCATCATCTCGCTGATCCCCCTTACCGACGAAGCTGCTTTTTCCTCTTCCCGAGGACTCAAATACCCCCTCAAAGACCTGGTCATTACCAGGCGTCAGACGCGTGGCATCAGCAACCTGATCCTGACCTCTCCGGCGCAGATCGTCAAGAGCCGGGGCGAGGTTTTACTCATCGTCACCATTTTGTGATTGACAAAATCTTTTCCTGTATTAAAATCGCCAAAAAAAGGTAAGGGAGCAGCCCATGATCACGCGCGAAAGCATCAAAGACCTCAGTTTTGAAGCCTCGCTCAAGGCTTTGGAGGAGATCATCTCCACTATTTCCACGGATAAACCGGACCTGGAGAAGATCATCGACCTCTATCAGGACGGGATATTATACCTCGCCCAGTGCCGGGTCAAGCTCAAAGAAGCGGAAGCCAGAGTCGAGATCATCGGCAAGAACCTGAAACCTACCCTTGCGGAGATTGAAAATGGATCATAAAGTTTGGCTCAAGAAAGACATGAAAGAGAAGCAGGAACTGGTCAATATCATTCTGGACCGCTTCCTCCCCCGCAAAGACGAATATCCCAAAGAAGTCCATAAGGCGCTGCGCTACAGCGTGTTTGCCGGAGGCAAGAGACTTCGTCCCTACCTCACCATGCTCGCCTATCAGCTTTATCAGGAGAATCCGGAGCCGATAACCCCGGTTGCTGCCGCTCTGGAGATGATCCATACCTTTTCCCTTATCCATGACGACCTTCCCGATATCGACAACGACGAATATCGTCGGGGCAAGAAGTCTTGCCACGCCGTCTTTGGCGAAGGTGATGCCCTGCTTGCCGGGGATGCGCTGCTCGTCAGTGCCTTTGACCTGGTCACCCACGCCGAGATCGACGATGCGCTCAAGATCCAGTTCGTGAAGGAGATCTCGCAGGAATGCGGTATCCGCGGACTGATCGCCGGGCAGATGGTCGATATCGACAGCGAAGGCAAGAAGGTCGATAAGAAGACCCTGAACTACATCCATGAGAACAAGACCGGCAGGCTGATAAACCTGAGCCTCAGGCTCGGAGCCATCGCCGGAGGAGCTCCCGAAAAAGAGCTCAAAGCTATCGAAGAATACGGCAGATGCATCGGTCTGGCTTTCCAGATCATCGATGACCTGTTGGATATAGAAGGAAATCCGGAAGAGCTCGGCAAGAGCGTCGGTAAAGACGCCAGCGTCGAAAAAGCGACCTTCCCCGCTATCTACGGCGTGGAAGAATCCCGCAAACAAGCGGAACAGCTTATCACCAAAGCCAAGGACGTCATCCGTCCCTTGGGAGAGCGCGCCAAGCTTCTGGAGATCCTCGCGGATTACCTGCTGACCCGAAAGTCATGATCGTCCCCTTTATCAAGCTGGATCCTTCCGCCGTCATCCCTCAGCGGATGAGCGAACATGCGGCGGGATTTGACCTTTCCGCCTGTCTGAAAAGCCCGCTGACGCTCCTTCCCGGAGCCTGGGAAGCAATACCCACCGGGCTGGCAATGGAGATCCCGATCGGCTTCGAGGCACAGATCAGACCCCGCAGCGGACTCGCGCTCAAGCACGGGATCACCGTCCTGAACAGCCCCGGGACGATCGACGCGGACTATCGGGGAGAGATCAAGGTGATCCTCATCAACCACGGCAAGGAAGCCTTCCTCATCGAACCCGGGATGCGCATCGCGCAGATGGTCTTCGCCACTGCGATCGTCGCCGACCCGCTGGAAGTGACGGAGCTTCAACCGACCAAGCGTGATGCCGGAGGCTTTGGACACTCCGGGCACTAAGCAATACGAGGCAATTATGCAACACCTAATAGATGAGATAAACAGACTGCGCCGGGAGAAGAACGCCATCATCCTCGCGCATAACTATCAGGCGATAGAGATCCAGGACATCGCCGACTACCGCGGAGATTCGCTCCAGCTTTCCATCCTGGCGTCTAAGGTAGAAGCGGATATCATCGTCTTCTGCGGCGTGCGCTTCATGGCGGAGACTGCTGCCATGCTCAATCCCGGAGCAAAGGTGCTTCTTCCCGTCGCCGATGCCGGATGCCCCATGGCAGACATGATCACCGCGGAACAGCTCCGCGAGTTCAAAGCTCAATACCCCGGTTCCCCGGTAGTTTGCTACGTCAATTCCACCGCCGAGGTCAAAGCCGAGAGCGACGTCTGCTGCACCTCCTCAAACGCGGAAAAGATCCTGCGTTCTCTCCCCGCGGACAAGCCCGTGATATTCGTCCCGGATCAAAACCTCGGAACCTGGGCAGCCAAACAAGCCGGCAGAGACGTCTATGTCTGGAACGGCTATTGCCCCGTGCATCATTGGCAGTTCACCGCCGAGAGAGTGCACCGGATGCGGGAAGAATATCCCGGATACACGCTGCTGGCGCATCCCGAATGCCCCGCGGAAGTGACGCAGCTTGCCGACAAGGTCATGTCCACCGGTGGTATGATGGACTACACCGCGCAGAACGACCACCTGATCATCGCGACCGAGATCGCCATGGTGCGCTACCTCCAGCATATCCACCCGACCAAGAGCATCCTGCCCCTTGCCGAGACCGCGATCTGCAAAAACATGCTCAAGACCGGTCTGGAAGACGTGTATCATGCTCTGGCGACCGAGACGCACCATATAACCGTCCCGGAGGATATCGCCGGGAAAGCCATCGGATGCCTGAACCGGATGCTGGAACTATCCCGCTGAGCCAAGTAGGTCTCCGCCGGGTAGATCTCCCTTTTCAGGACAAATATATCTTTCAAGACCCGCTTTGCCAGCCCGTGACCGATGCGTCCGCGCTGCTGCAGGACTACATCGCTTCATCTTTCCCCGAGACCCCTATTACAGCTCTGGAGCTTGGCTCCGGCTGCGGGATCGTTAGCATCATGCTGGCGCTCAGGCGTCCTCTCTGGCAGATCACCGGACTTGACATCCAGGACTCCGAAGTACTTCTCAGCCAAGCCAATGCCCGCCTTTGCTCCGTCCCGGTGAGCTTCATCCGAGCCGATCTCCGCGCCTATTCCCCGGATGTCCGCTTTCCCCTGATCTACTCCAATCCCCCCTGGCAACCCCTCGGAAGTGGCAGATCCAGCCCGATCCTCTCCCGCAGGACGGGTAGAGAAGAGCTGACCTGCACAATGCGGGACGTCCTCATGGCATTTGAGCGTCTGCTCTGCCCCGCGGGACAGGGGGTCCTGATCTATCCCATCGCTCGTGAAGAGGAGTTCAAGGCTCTCCTGACCAAGTCTTCGCTTGACATAATTGAACTGCTCAGGACTAATGGCTCAAAGAAGTATTTTATCTGCAGGATAAAACAGCGAGGAAACCATGACTGCTAAATTCTACGCCATGCTGGCGTTCATCATCATCATGTTAGGTTGCTGGACCTACACTCATTACCAATACGAGCTGATCGAAGAAGCCCAGCTCAAAGAGCTGGCAAGCTACCCCATCTACGCCTACGTCTCGGATCCGGAAGCCTTGAAACCTCTGCTTGCGGAGCTAAAGAGCTATACCAAACTTGCCAAGATCAAGCACGAGACCGGTGCATCCGCAGCCAATGAACTGGTGACTTCGTACAATCTCCCCGTTTCCAACGATCTCCTGAGCGGGTTCCGCTTCCCGGATGTGGTCACGATCACCCTCAAACCCACGGATGAAGCGCGTCTGGCAAAGCCCCGCATCCTGGACGCTCTGCGCCGTTACCTCCCGGAAGTGGATATCGACAGTCAGTCCACTGCTTGGACCAAAGCTGAAAAGCAACTCATCTCCCTGCATGGACGCAAGATCTCCGTGACCATCCTGATCGGCATCCTCTTTCTCGCCAGCTTCGTCTATCTGCGGATGAACTATGAACTCCGCCTGCTCCTGCTGCAAAAGCGGAAGATGATCTCCGTCGTCGATCTGATGCACTACCGTTCCCAGATCCGCACTCATTCCCTCGTGCTCTTCTTTGTCCCCCAGATCCTCAATGCCGGTCTATACTACGGACTGGTGATGTGGGGTCCCGGATATTTCGGACATCAAGACAACCTCATCCCCTACTGGATGTTCCTGATCCAGGGCGGAGTCATGCTCATCGGCACGGCGATCGTCCTGATCGATCTCTATCTCCTCGACCATGACAACCGCTATCACCGCGAAGAGATCACCGTGACCGTCCCGGCTCCGACTCCTGCTCCGCAGACGGATCCTGCCCCCGTCACTCCGATCACTGATCCTGCTGGAACTGAAGATAATGAATCGTAACGTCCCCAATGCCCTGACCATGGCAAGAGTGCTGGTCATTCCCGTTTTTGCATGGTTCATGTTTGCCTCGGATGCCCCGAGCCGGATCCTTATCAGCCTGATCATCTTTGTCCTCGCTTCTTTTACGGACTATCTGGACGGAGCTCTTGCCCGCAAATACAACATCATCAGCAATTTTGGCAAGATCATGGATCCTCTCGCGGACAAACTCCTGGTCCTGACCGCTCTTGCCGGACTGACCTTTCTGGAGCCCTTCCGCCTCCCCTGGCTGATCTTTACCCTGATCTTCCTGCGGGAAGCTGTGATCACCATCCTGAGAGAGATCTATAAACGCAAGGGCATCATCGTCGCTGCGGACAAGCTCGGAAAGCTCAAGACCGTGACCCAGATGCTGGGCATCGTCTTTGCCTTCGTCATCTGGACTGTCGGCGGACCCTCTCCGCTGATCCGTCTGATCGTCATCCTCTGGTTCTGGGCAGTGACCGGGCTCACTCTCATCAGCGGAATGAACTATCTCAAACCTCAGAAATAAGGTATTCCTATGAAACCACGCCACCTTTTCTTCTTTATTCCCCTCTTGCTTCTGGCTGCCTGCGGCAAGACCTCTGCTCCCGTCGATCGCTACAGCAAATTCGACGGCATCCTGGACTATGCCAAGCCCGTCGCCTTTGGTGAAGACAACGATGTCTATGTCTTTTGCGGCAAAGAGAACTGGAAGGCTCTCGAAGCCCAGCTTCGCGGCTCGGTCGAGCGGGAAGTCAGCCTCGTCTATCAGGAAAAGTACTTTAACCTCATCCCGACCGATATCAAAGACGTAAATAAATACCTGCAATACAAGAACCTGATCTTCGCCGGGGACTTAAGCTCCACGGACGAGGTCTCATCCTATATGCGCAGTTCCGTCGCCAAGGACTTTGTCACCCGGGTGAAACAGACCGGAGGCGAACTCTTTATCGCCAAGAACCATAACTCCCGCGATCAGCTCGTCCTCTACCTCATGGGCAAAGACGGTCAGTCTCTGGCGGATATCACCCGTTTACAGGCGAATTCCGTCTTCTCGCTCCTGCTCAAGCGTTATACCGAACGCATCGGATACCAGGCGTTCCGAGGTAAGATCATCGGCTCAAAGTTCTGGAAGGACTACCCCTTCAGCCTCAAGGTTCCGGATACCTTCCGCCTCTATTCAAACGACGTGAAGAGCCGTTTCCTCTCCCTGCTCTACCGCTCCAAGATGAAAGACCGTAGCATCCCGGACAAATACATCACCGTATATTACGAAGACATGCCCACGAACCAAGTGACCGCGGACTGGGTCTTTGCCAAACGTCTCGAGCAGTGGAAGACCCACTTTGACGGAGACGTCATCCGCAAGGACAAGATCCGCACTGAACGCTTCAAGTTTGCCGGATACGAAGGCTTCCGCCTGATCGGTCCCTGGGAAAACCAGAAACTCCTCGTCGGCGGAGCGTTCCAGACCATGGCATTCTGGCATGAAAAGACCAAGCGGGCTTACCTCGTGGACAACATGGTCTTCTTCCCCGCCGGAGACAAGCTTCCCTCCCTGATGGAGCTCTATGTGATCTCCTCTTCGCTGGAGATAAAATAGCATGAAAAGGAGCAGGAGATCCCCGCTAAACCCCTTGATCCCCGCGCTGATCGGGATGCTCGTCCTGCTCTCGGCTTGCGCCTCTGTCGCCAAGCACGAACCTCTCCTCCCCAGCAAGCCCACGCATCAGTCGATGTACTATTTCACAGTCGGAGCTTACGTCCAAAACATGGGCAATTTCCAGCTTTCGGGCGAGCTTCTGGACAAAGCCAGGCAGTTTGACATCGGCAATCCCGTGATCCGCAAATATCTCCTGCTGAATGACATCTACAGCTTTCACAGTGACCTGATCGGCAAGCGTGAATTTGAGTCACGCCTCAAACGCTACAGCAATTCCTTCCCTGCGCTGATGAAGGACGAGAACGTCCTCCTCGGTTTGTATTCCGTCTATACCACCAAGAAGGACACGCTGGAGATCAACCGTTATCTCAGCGAACTGGAGACGGACTATCCCAGCAGTTCCGTCTATCTCTGGCGTTTTTACTACAACCACAGCTATCGGAAATTCATCGACCTCGCATCTCTGCAAAAGGCGGAGGAACTCGCCGTCGCGGAGCCGGAGAACCTGCTCCAGATCGCCAGGATATACACCATGCTCGACCCCGCAAAGGCTCTCGAGATCATCGAACGTGTAAACGAGATCCAGCCGACTCCCGAATCCCAGTCTCTGCAAAACGGGCTGATGATGGCTCTAAACCAGAATCAACCGGTCAGCGACCTCTTTGGCTCCTACGTCTATCCGCGTGACAAAGCCTCGATGCTGGACTTCCTCGATACCGCTCTGGATCAGGGAAATCTCGATACGATAGAGCGCAGCGCGGAGATCATCCTCGCGACCGAAGACAGCGAAATGCTCCTGCCTTTGGCGACTGTCGCCTTTTCCCGCGGGGACATCCAGACCATCCACAAGATCGAGGCGATCATGGACAAGAAGAGCGGAACCACCCAAGCCGACAGCCGGGTCTATGCCATTCTGCTCGCCAATGCCATCACTCAGTATGACATCCGCGATCTGAGCCTCTATGCCTCCAGACTTTACACTATCGAAGACATCCAGTCCGTCCTGCACTATTCCGCCGTGTATTTTGCCGGGATCGAGGGGATCGAGCTCAACGAGCTCCCACCCAAGGTCTTTGAGGAGATCAATACCCGCTTTGATGCGATCTGCTCGGACGACACCCTGACTTCCTATCTGCAGCTATATGCCATGCGCCAGTATGCCGAAGTGAACATGAACGACGTCATCGCTCTGTCGCAGAAGATCTGCCTGGCTTTGATCGCCAAAGGATACGGCACCGTGCCGGATTATCAGATCGCGACCAACTATCTGCAGATGAACGGGAAGAAGGATGAACTGCTGGTTCTCCTGCGCAATGCCGTCGAGCTTTTCCCCGATGATGCCGCTTTTCTCAATTCCTACGGTTATACCCTGATCCAGGACCCGGAAACGCGTGAAGCCGGCTCGGAATACGTCCTGCGGGCTCTCGATCTGGAGCCTGAGACTCCCTATTATCTGGACAGTCTGGCTTGGTATTATTACCTCAAGGGGGATCACGCCACCGCGCTAAACCTGATGAAGATCCCCATGCAGCAGGATAGCCTGCCCGCGGAGATCTATTATCACCTGGGAATGATCTGCAAAGCGCTGGATCGCCTTCCCGATGCTCGGGACTGGTTTCGCAAAGCCATCACCGCTGGAGACAGCGAGGAATTCGTCGCAGAATCCCGGCGTGAGCTCGAACTGCTCGGTCGCTGAGCTCCTCTTCCCCTTTTCTTTGGCTCTCGTTTGAGCGCCGGTCTCCCACTGCCGTCTTATCGCTATCATATCGGTATCATATCGGCAAAACTCCCGATATGATGCCGATATGATGCCGATTTGACCCCTCTTAGATCCCGTTACCGCCCTGAGGAAGAAAGCGGAACGACGATCGTGCCATCCCCGCTGAGCCTGATCTCCGCGCCATAGCGTCGATAGCGGGTAAGCGTCTGCGTATGCGGAAAGTGAAAGCGATTGCGGTGATTGCTGGTGATCCAGACCGAGCGGGGTGAGACCGCCTCAATGAAATCCTCCGAAGATGAGCTCTTGCTGCCGTGATGCGGGACTTTGAGATAATCCGCATCCAGTTCCTGCGGATAATGCTCGAGGAGATAGTCCTCCGCAGGTTTCTCGATATCGCCGGTAAAGAGATAGCGTTTCTTCCCCTGATCCAGGCGCAATACTATCGAGCGGTCGTTCTCCTTCTTGCTGTGAAAATCCCTGTCCGGATGCAGGAACTTTAGCCTTGCCCCTCCGGCAAAGATGCTCATGGTATCGGTCACAGCCTTTAGCTTAGTTCCCTTGAACCAGCCGCTGCGATAGAGATCGTTCCAGGTCTTGCTCCGGAAGCTCTCGTCCGAGGCAAGCAGGTTTCTGACATGCACCGAACGCAGCAGCGAAGCAAGTCCGCCGACGTGATCGGCGTGCATATGCGTCAGGATCAGATAGTCTATGTCGCGGACACCGTGCCGACTCAGCCAGCGCAGGAGATAGCCCTTTAGCCAGCTCCTGTCCTTCATCTTGTCCGTATCGAGCTCTTGCGATTCGGCAAGGGAACCGCTGACCTGCCCGGTATCGATGAGGATGTCTGTCTTCTCAGGCAGGCGGATGAGGATCACGTCCGAAATACCGCTGTTGAAGATGTATATCCCGGGCTGAGCTTTGCCCAGAAGCGGCGGGAGGAAGATCAGAGCCAGCGAGATGCCCAGAGCTGGCATCGCCAGACGCTTCAGAGCCTGCCACTTCCCGCGCATCGCCAGCATCAGCATGATGGCGAGGATCAGCCAGGCGATCGCCTGCCAGGCGCTCAGATAACTCCCTTCCCGGTAAAAGGGTAACCCGCCGACGAAGTTCATCCACCAGTAAAAAAGACTGACCAAAAAGTCATAGGCAAGCCGTAGCTGAGGCAAGAATATAAATGAACCGGGGATCAGCATCAGCAGGAAGGCAAGCGGCAGGATCACCGCCGTCAGAGGCACTCCGATGATATTGCCGAGGATCCCGTTGAGACTGCCATTCCCAAAGAAGAAGAGGGTGATCGGCATGACGCAGATACTCACCATGATGTTCATCAGCAGCAGGCTCAAAGCCTCTCTGACCTGGATGCGGATCCAGCTTGGTTCTTCCTCGTCCCGGCTCCCGATCCCGATACGGGGAACTCCAAACATGATGACGCAGACGCAGGCATAGGAAAGGATCAGGCTGGCAGAGAAGAGCTGAGCCGGGTCGATCAGCGTGATAACGAAAAGACTGATGGCGATGACCTGTGCCGGAGCGATCGGTCGTTCAACCCAGCGAGAGACGATCAGCAGGAAGATCATCAGGCTGGAACGCAGGATCGGGGGTGCCCAGCCGTTGAGCGCGGCAAAGAGCAGGATCAGGGCAAGCGAGATGATCTCCGAGAGCTTGCGGGGCAAAAACATGTAGAGCAGGACGATGCAGACGCCATAGATAAACCAGACGTGCACGCCGCTGACCACGATCAGGTGGATCATTCCTCCCCGGGTCAGAGGAACGCGATGCTCGTTCTTGGAGCTGAGATCGGAGAGGATCAGTGCTTTGGCAAAGCCGGAGAAGTCACCCAGATTGCGGTCGAGATTCGCCATAAAGATCGCCCTCAGTCGCGGGATGCTGAAGCCGGTGCTTCCCCCTTTTTCCTCCGTCGGAAGGGAGATCAGTGTAGCTCTGGCGACATAGCGATCGGGGTAGATATCGATGACGGGATCATTGAGGATCGGGCTTAGGCGAGCCAATACACGGTAGTTGCGTCCCAGGGAAAGCGGTCGCTCACTGTAGAGGATCAGCCGTTCCCGCACGGGGATCCCGGCAAGCTCGCTCAGCATCACCGCATAGGAGCCGGAGGTGGTCGAGAAGATATCCTGCACCTCAAACCGAATTGGCTGGGATATGCTCTCCCGGGTAGCAAGGATGCGGGTCAGAGGGCTGGGGGCTCTACGCCCGAGATCGCTCCTCATCCATCCCGCCACCAGGACCAGAAGCAGGATCAGCAGGATACGGGATCTGCCTTTGAGGAAATAGGCAAAGATCAGCCCCAATACAAGGGGAATGAGGAGAATAAGGGGATAGACCCCGCCGGTCAGCGAGGAAAGGATGATCCCGCCACACCAGAAGAGCAGCGGGATCAATAGAGGTGCGGGTAGTGGTTTTTGCCTTAGAGCGTTCACTTCCGGTTAAAGAAACCGAGGATCAAGCCCAGGAAGACCGACCAGAGAGCTGCCAGCCCGATCCGGTAATCCGGCGGGAGCAAAAAGGTCATCGTATGCGCCGGGATCCAGAACCAGATCAGCGAATACAGCCCCTTGTCCAGATTCTTCCAGTTCTTTTGCTTGAGCGGGATATTGTCCAGAACCCGGTGGATCAGCACGAGCAAGACGCCGAACTGAGCATTCATCAGGGCAGAGACCGCAAAGGCATAGCCAAACTTGGTCAGTTCGGGCAGATAGTGATGCTCGATCAAGCGATCGACATAGCCGAGAAAGCCCTGGAAGGCATACTTGATACCTATCGCCAGGGTCGCCCAGACGATCATCTTCCACAGGGTCTCCGCCAGAGTGAATGGATATTTGAAGCTACGTTTGATCACCCACTTGGAGACGATCTCTCCAAAGGTGCCCAGGATCGCGAATTGAGCCATCGCCATCAAGATCGGATGCGCCTTGACTCCTGCCAGATACATTGCCAAAAGGTCGTTCAAAAAGCTCATCAATTCTCCCTGCTTTACCAAATATATGCGGACGTCATCACTGGAGTAAAGCCCGCAGTTCCGCGGTTAGCTTGGCGATGTCCTCAGGCGTGAAAGCTGCATCTTCGGAGGCTTCCGCTGTGGGATTGAGCTTTTCCGCTTTCTGCAGATTGGCAAGGGCAGCATCGTACTTCTTCAGTTCCTTCTGCGTCTTTGCCAGCCAGATATAGGCATCCCAATGCTCTTCGTTTGTCGCTATCGCTTCCTGCAGAGCCTTTTCCGCGGCTTCGTATTTCTTGGACTCGTAGAGGGCTTGTCCCTTGTGTCTCCAGGGGCAAGACCAGTTTGGATAGTCCTTGTTCAGCTTGTCATACAAAGAGATGCAGGAGCTATAATCCTTCATCCCGAGCAGGACGTTCGCCAGGCTGAAAGCAGTCCCGGCTTGCAGAGAATCAGCCTGAGCCACGAGCTCATCCTTGAGCCGATCCTTTTCCTGGTCGAGAATATACATCAGATAGAGTTTACTCTGAGTGGGGTTTTCTCCGCCGATGACGGATTCGCTGAGATGATCAACCGCCTGGCGGAAGCTCTCCGTTCCGGGATTCTTGAAATACTCGGTCACGGGAGTTTCCTGCGCGAGCAAAAGAGCCAGCGTGGATAGCATTAGGCAGAGCAATAAACCTCGCTTCATAGGGATCTCCTTTTTTGGATAGTAATTTGCCATTTTCTGTTCCCGGCAAGGATTTGGGCTACAGCGCGCTTGTCAAGTATTTCTTGTGTTGTTCACAAATGGCGACAGGCAAATATCATCGAAAAGCTAAAGCCTTGAAAAAATAGATTGACAGAATATTGACAGCCTAAAAAGATATACTCGAATGCGATTTAACATTCCCTGAGCCTATTTCCGGTGTTTTTTGGGAAAGCCTCATACCGAATGTCTAAACGCCCAAAAAACCATAGGAGATACCCATGCCAGACAAGAACCTCATTTGCAAAGACTGCAACAAAGAATTCGTGTTTACCGAAGGCGAACAAGAGTTTTACGCTGAGAAAGGTCTTCAGAACGAGCCCCAACGTTGCCCCGAATGCCGCAAAGCCAAAAAGGCACAGTTCAACCGCAACAGATTCCAGCAACGTCGCTCATACTAAGAGCTTAACTTAGCTGATCTTGAACCGGTACCCTGCGTACCGGTTCTTTTTTTTTAAGTGAACTTACCGCTTGACCCTCGGGATAAACAGGCTATTATGTATGATAAGAAAAACATCAATAAGGAGTGAATGATGATTTCTTTAGTAGTTGCGAATGCCGCCAACGCCGCAGCCGCGGCAACCCAATCCGCCACAAAGGAAGTGGGAGGCCTCATCAGCAAGATCGTTGAGTTCCTTTCCTTATACGGGCTCAAGGTCGTAGGCGCGATCCTCATCCTCATTCTGGGGAATTACCTCGCCAAGCTCGCTGCCAAGCTGGTCTATAAGTCCGTCAGCAAAGCAGGCAAAGGTGAGACACTGGCAAAGTTCGGCTCCAGCGTCGTCAATGCCGTCATCATGACTTTCGTGATCATCGCGGTGATCAACAAACTGGGGATCGAGACGACCTCGTTCCTGGCGGTCTTTGGTGCTGCCGGTTTGGCAATCGGTCTGGCTCTGCAAGGTTCGCTGGGCAATCTCGCCTCCGGTGTCCTGCTCATCATCTTCCGTCCCTATAACGTCGGTGACGGGGTTCAGCTCGGTGCCGTCTCCGGAACCGTTCTGGATATCCAGATCTTTTCGACCATCATCCAGACCGCGGATAACAAGAAAGTGATCATCCCGAACGGCAAGATCACCGGAGATATCATCACCAATCACACGGTGTTAGGTTCCCGCCGCCTGGAAGTTCCCTTTATGATCAGCTCCGCTCTTGATCTGGAAAAGGTGCGCGGAGTCATCCGTCAGATCCTCGAGGGTGACGAACGGGTTCTCAAAAGCCCCGCTTATGATATGATCGTCGCCGAATGGGGAGATAATATCAAGCTCGTGGTTCGTCCCTACGTCCAGCCCAAGGACTATGACCACCTGCAGTCCGACCTGATCGAGAAGGTCAATCAGGTCATCAAAGCGCTCTCCTGATCCCCGCAGCGGGATCTATCCCTCAGACACAGACATTTACTGCAAAGGCGCGTTGATCCGGAAAATGGGTCGCGTGCCTTTGCTTTTATATAGGGCTGCTGACAAAAGTATTGACAAGAGATGGCGGTCTAATATCCGTATGCGAATTGTGAGAGGATCGTATAAATGACAGGACAGATGATCAAGGCTTTGGAACTGGACAAGATATTTGCTCTCTTCACTTCCGAGGGAGAGCTGATGGCGCTTGCCCGTAACACCGGACTGAAGAGTGAAAGCGGGGACATCCCCACGCTGGAAGCAGAGTATCGGCGTATTTCCGGGCTGATCATGGCTTTTCAGGGCACGAAGGCGCTCCGCCTGAAGCTCGCCGAGATCCTCGCGCATCCCCCGGTCATCCGCATCCCCCAGCCGGGAGACCTGCTCCCTCAGCACGAGCTGTATGAGCTGAAGTGCTTTCTCCACTATTACCTGCAACTGACCGAGCTCCTCGCATCCGCGTCCTTAGGCGAGCCTTACGGGTTCCCCGAGCTAAAGGCGCTGTATCGGTTATTGGATCCGGACGGACAGAAGCTACCCACTTTCCAACTGCACTCCCCTGTTTATGGAGCTCTGGCTGAGCTGCGCGCCACGCAGCAGACGCAAACCCTGAAGCTGAAGCACCATCGCCAGGAACGCTTGCAGCAAGCCCGCGAAGCGCTGGACAACCCCGGGCTGAAGCAGATCTTCGTCGTATCTCCCTCGCAAAAAGAACTGATCGGCAAGCTCGAAGCAAGTGGCTATTTCCTGCGCACCGGTGAAAGCCCTTCGGGAGTAAATTTCCGTCTTAGCGACGGCGAAGAGGGGCATACTCTCAGCGCCAGGATCGCGGGGCTGACCGCAGAGATCAAGGCTGAAGAAGAGACGATCCTGCGCCGCCTTTCCGAGAAGGTGACGGCGGAAGCAAGCACCATTCGCCAAGCCTTTGAGGCGACTCTCCGGCTTGCCTGGGACTACCTGCGGGCAGACTTTGCCCTTCGGTTTGACTGCTGCATCCCGGAGCTTACCCATGAGCGGGTCTTCATACTCAAAGCCATGACCAATCTTCCCGTCATGCTGCGCCTGAAAGAGAAGGACCGCAGCTACCAGAGGCTGGACATCAGCTTCGACAGCACTCCCGTGAACCTGATCACCGGTGCCAATATGGGCGGAAAGACCACGCTGCTCAAGGGCATCGGGCAGATCGCCCAGCTCGTCCGCCTTGCTATACCCGTTCCTGCCAGGCAAGCACGCGTCGCAGTCGTCGATGCGGTCTGGACGAACCACAACAAGGACACCGGAACGGAGGACCTCTCTTCCTTTGGCAAGGAGGTCGTATCCCTGGTCAAAGCCCTGAAAGCTCCCGGACGCAGCCTCTTTCTGCTCGATGAGTTTGCCAAAGGGACCAATCCTGCCGAAGGTGAAGCCATCTGCAGCGCCGTACTGGAACACCTGACCGCGACTGAGCATCTCTGCCTCGCGGCGACACACTTCAGCGCTCCGACCAAGCTGCGACCCGCCACCCAATATATGACCGCGGGCTTTGATCCGGCCTTTCTCGATAGCCTTTCCCGGGACAGCGAACTGGAGCTCCGCCTGCGTCGGCTCAGCGAAGCCATGGACTATAGCCTGATCCGTCTGGGCGAGAACCAAGACCCACCTCACGCAGCGATCAGCATCGCCAAAGCCCTGGGACTCCCCCCTGAGATCCTCACCAAGATACCGGAGCATCTCCTATGATCAAATCACCCCAAGAGATCAGCGATCTTGCCCTCGAAGTAGGGCGGATCATCCTCCAGAGCGGAGGAACGACGAACCGTTGCGAGAAGATGATGACCAGCGTATGCCGGGTCTATGGTTTCCCCGCGACGGAAGCCTTCGTGACCCCGACGGGGATATTCATCTCCGTGACGGATAAAGAACGCAATATCAGCACCCAGATCAAGCGCATCGAAGGAAGACGCATCGACCTGGGAAAGATCAGCCAAGTCACGGCTCTGGTGCACGAACTGGAGAAGAGCAAGTGCCACGAAGACCCGTCCAAATGCCTGAACCCCGCGGACTTCAAACGTCGCCTGCTGGGGATCGACAGCTACAGCCCCTATCCCGAATGGGTGAGGATCTTCTTCGGCGGCGCAACCTCCGGCTTCTTCTGCCTGCTCTTTGGCGGTAGCTGGCTGGAATTCACCGTAGCCTATCTCGTCGGTATCCTCGTCAGTCTCACCCTGCGTCTGATCGCCCTGCTAAAGATGAACAACTTCCTGATCAACGCCCTTGGAGCAGCCGCAGTCGTCGTCTTTGCCAAGCTCCTGGACATCTGGGTTCCCTATATAAAGCTGGATAACATCATCATCGGCGGGATCATGCTATTGGTTCCGGGACTATCAATGACCAACGCCATCCGGGACACCATGTCCGGAGACCTCGTTTCCGGAACAGCCCGTGCCGTCGAAGCGCTGATGATCTCTGTCGGGATCGCCGCCGGCAGCGGTTCCATGCTCAAGATCTGGTCACTTCTGGGGTATTAGACTATGCAACAGCCTTTTGATCACCTCACTCTTATGCAGTTTTGCTGGGCTTTTCTCTCGATCATCGGCTTCTCCATCCGCAGTAATCTGACGGGTTATCGCGTCTTTCTGACCGGACTCGGCGGTGGACTTGCCTGGGCACTCTATCTGATTATTCTTTATTACAGTAGTTCGCTGCTTTTCTCTGTTTTCAGCGCGACTATTCTGGTATGTATCTACTCGGAGCTAATCGCCCGAAAGATCGGTCTTCCGGTCTCGGTTGTCGTCCTCTGCGCGATCATCCCTCTCGTCCCCGGGAGTGGTCTGTATTACGCGATGAGGGCTTATCTGGCGGGAGACATGTCCGAAGCTTCGATCCAGATCGCCAAGACCCTGATGATCGCCGGCACGATCTCCATCGGGATCGCCGTCGTTTCCTCGGTCACAAACCTGGTCACCCGGGTATTAAACAGATTTTAGGAGAATATAAGACATGAATAAATCGATCAAACAACAACAGATGGAGGAGCGCATCCTCAACAAACTGGAAGGCAAGCCGCTGCAAGCTGCGACCCTGCTCTTTGCCGACGAGTCCCTCCAAGCCCTTCAGGAATACGCCAATGTCGTTTCCATCAAACGCCTTGGCTATAACGACCACGGTCCCGTGCACATGCGCAAGGCGACCTATAATACCATCAAGATGTTTCACCTCCTGACCGAAGCAAAGATCCAGATGAACCTCGAGAAAGAGGGGATCGGGACAGCCGAGGATGCCCTCGTAGCCATCCTTTTCGCTTCCCTGCTGCACGATCTGGGGATGTCCATCGCGCGGGATTTGCATGAGATGCTCAGCATCCAGCTCGCCATCCCATATATCGACAAGGTTCTCGACCAGATCTACAGCCCCGAAGAACTGATGATCAAGACAGCCCTGCGCTCTCTGGCGATCGAAGGCATCTTCGGACACATGGCGACGCACAAGATCCACTCCATCGAAGCCGGACTGGTGCTGATCGGCGACGGCAGCGACATGGAGAAGGGTCGCGCCAGGATCCCTTCGATCCTCTCGCTTGAACCCCGCGTCGGCGATATTCACCGCACTTCCGCCAGCGCCATCCAAAAGGTCAAGATCACCAAAGGCGAGGATAAACCCATTCGCATCACCGTCGAGATGACCGCCTCAGTCGGTTTCTTCCAGATCGAAGAGGTCTTCTTCCCAAAGATAAACACCAGTCCCGTCAAGCCATACATCGAGCTCTTCGCCGGTGTACCCGAACGGGAGATGTTGCGCTATCTCTGATCCCAAATAATAAAAAGCCCGGAGCCACGATGAAAAAGTACGTCCTGATCCTGCTCGGAATATTGCTCCTGAGCCTGAATCTCTCTGCCGAGATCCCCTTTGCGCTTACCGCGCTGGGCAAACCAAGGCTGTTTATCGACCTGAAGAACAAAGCTCAGGCAAACCTGGACAAGCTCAGCCTTTCCTCCAAACGGGAATATAGCAGGCTGCTCCGCAACTATCCCGATGCCCTGATGGCGTACCTCATCGCTTATGAACCGGACAGCAGTCTGGAGAATACTCCTCCGGCGACCTTTATCTCAAACTACCAGGCGATCGTCAAGCTCCTGAACAAACAGGGACTCCGCTACGATCCGGAGATCTTCCTGGCTTACGTCGCCAAGCAGGCAGTCTCGGACGAACCTATCACCCCATATCGTCAGGCAATGCTGGATGACGGCTTGCAAGAGATCATCGACAAATATCCCGATCCGCTGGATCTTTACCGCCAGACTGCGCTTTGGTGCGTTCAGCGTTTACGTTTCCAGCCCACTTCCGGACGGGATCAGAGCCCTCTGGACATCACCCGCAAGTCTCTCCTCGGCAGATGCGAGGAGATGCAGATCCTCTTTGTCGCCGCAGCCCGGACGGTCGGACTTCCGGCTCGCCCAGCCTCGACTCCCTGGTGGGCGCACATGGACAACAACCATGCCTGGGCAGAGGTCTATCTCGATAATGCCTGGCACTATACAGGCGACATGGACGGCGCCTATCACCCGGATCAGACCTGGTTCAGCGGGATGATCGACAAGACCGTGCTCATCCTCGCGGACGGCAATCTCCCGCCCAAAGGCGAGGAAGTCCTCATCCAGAGCGAGTATGACGCGGTGATAAACTCCACCCCGAACTACGCCAAAGACCGCATTCGCAAGCTGCATGCGGTGGTCGTGGACAGCCTCGGCAACCGCGTCAAGAAGGCACAGGTCGGGATCATGGTCTATAACTGGTATTCCCTGCGCTCCCTCGTCGTGGTCGAGACCAACGATCAAGGCGTCCTGGACATCAGCGTCGGACGCGGAGCATTTTACCTCGCGGTGAGCAAAGACGGCTTGAGCGCTCTGGAGCGGATCGATTCCGGCTCCGAGCCGACCCTTGACCGCCTGATCATCCTCACCCAAAAAGAGCTCGATCCTCAGACCGCCATCCTCGAATATCCCTCCAATCCCATGGACTGGAAGCCGAATCCGCCTGAATGGAACAGCGCATCAGACAGTGCCAAGGCAAAGCTGAATGCCGATCTCGAAGCCTTTATGACCCGTCCTGCCCCGGATTTTGCGACCCCTGCGGACAGCCTCTTCCTCGCCGTCTATCACGAGACCAGAGCCAATTACGGCGAATTCACCACCTTTGTGAAGAAGTATTATCCCCTGGAGTCCGATTTCCTCGAGCTCCTTGCGGAAGGCGATCCCAAGCTCCTCTGGCAGGCTGATTCCCGCCTTTTTGAAGCACTATATCTCTTTTATCTGGACAAACGCTCCAAGCTGGAGCAGTATAGCAAGCAAGACCGTCAGTTGCTCTTTGACCCCGCGGTCTATTTTGAGGATCTGCCCGAACCCCTCACTTCCTGGGACGGGAAGCCGATGCTCTACCCCAAATCCTTTGACATCAAGGCAAAGAGCGACAGTCCCTCCATCAAACGCCTGATCGATAAGCTGGCAAAACGCTACACCATCGATCCCGCCAAAGCGCTGACCGGACTGCTCCCCCTGCACATATCCTATGACCGTAAATATCTGACCAATCTGCAGTTCCGCATCCTCTGCGTCTCGGCTCTCAGGGCGAACGGCATTCCCGCAGACCTTGCCCGGATCCCGGATCTGATCAGCGTCATGATCGACGGCGACTGGCAGTATTACAACGTGATCAAGAACATCAAAGCCGACCTGAACAACAATGATGAAGCGGAGACCAATCCCCTGACCCTCAAACTCACCGATCTCAGCGGGTCTCCCCTGCATATCCCGGATGAACAGATCAGCTTCAGCGTTCTGCGATCCGGCATGCTATATCAGATCAACGCCGACCTCTCCTATTCCGGAGAAGGGATCTACGTGGCAAAGCTCCCGCAGCAGGACATCTATCTCCAGATCGGCTACCGCATTTCGGATAGCAAGACCGGATACTACCTGCGCCGGATCCCCGCGAATGGAACGGTGAACGAACTCAGCCTCAGCCTGACGGATTATCCCCGAGTCTGGGAAACTCCCACTCAGGACGTCCTCGCCATCCTGGACGGGATCGACACCTCCGGCAGACAGATCATCCTCGTCGGGAATTATGACCAGGAAAATAGCATGCGTCTGGCAGAGAAGCTGCGTAACGCCGGTAAGCAATACCTCTGGCTCGGATATCTCCCCAGCCCGACCCAAGACCGGGATTACCGCGTCTCTCCCACCTGGCAGAGGATGCAACAAGAGAATTCCCGCACCGCTTCCCGCACTATCACCCTGATCCGCACCGCCAACGGCGAATGGCAATACTACGAAGGCATGTGGGAGAAGATGCCGGAGTAGGGGGCTGAGTCAGTTAAGAATTAAGAAAGAAGAAAGAAGAAAGGCTGGCGCATGTGGTTCGGGTCTTTCGTAACACTGACTTTAGTCAGTCGTAGCGCCGGCTTCAGCCGGCGCCTCCCGATCATCATTAATCTGCTAATCCGTTAATTATTCACTTCACTTCGTAGTGTAGCATGCCAATGCTACATCATAACTCAGCTTGAGGCGTCCTCCACTAACCTGTTAACCCACTAACCTATTAACCGCGAAGCGCATTCATCATTAATCTGCTGATCCGTTGATCATTCACCCTATTGGGGTGGCAAATTCTGTTTGCCACAGCGACCGGAGGTCGCTTGAACGCAGCTCCGCTGCCTCTGCCGAACAGAATTCGGCAGCCCAATTTCGCCCCTCCGGGGCTTGGGTGTTTTTGTGGGTCCCGTGTCCCAGGGGTTCCGCTATCGCTCAACCCCTGGCTATATAGTGTCGCCCCTCCGGGGCTTTTATCACGTTATCATGCTCTAAATCGAGGGGCTAACGCACCCATCGCTATGGGATGTCGCCCCTTAAGGGGCTATCAATACCACAAAACCCGAACCACATGCGGCAGCCACTATTCACTATTCACTCTGCACTCTTCACTCGCGAAGCGTTTGTCTTTCTTCTTTCTTCTTTCTTAATTCTTAATTCAAACCTCCGTCTCGATCCCCAAGTACTCCGCTTGTACTCATCTTGTACTCTTCTTGTACTCAACTTGAATGAGATACAAGCTGACTACCTGTATTGTAAGCGCGGATTACCGTCGTCCCAGCACAAAGCGATAAGCGTCTCTCGTCTTTCTTTGCGCTTTGCTTATACTATCTAAAAAAGAGTTGACCAAATAATGATGCTCCTGAATATGTGGAAAAGATCCTATTCGGTTCAAAGGGGATAAACAATGAAGATAAACGCTTTTTCCCGGAGACAGCTTTGGATATTGCTGACTCTGCTCGTATATTTGGCACTGGCTGCCTGTGCCGGGCTCAAAGCCCAGCCGAACAACGACGATTTTGACTTCGTCCGGGCGTATAAGCTCCCGGATAATGCTGTTCCGCATGAAGATCTGGTCGCGGTCATGCCGGATAAATCCGGTCAAGGCACCGCCGCTGCTTCAGTCCGTGATGCCGCTCAGGCGCGGGATACGGAAAAGATCCTCACTTACAAAGGACAGCCCTTTAGCGGAGTCGCTTTTGAACACTACGACAATCACCAGCTTTCCCGGGTGCAGACCTACAAGAATGGTGTATTGGACGGTCCCAGCTACGTCTGGTATCCCAATGGCGCGCCACAGATGTACGTCAACTATCGCGCCGGACTCCTGAATGGCAGGTTCCTCGGATGGTATATGCACGGCGGAGTTCTCTATGACATGGTGATCAACAACCAGGGTTATGCCGGCGACTTCATCGGTGATGACCGTTCCTCAGACGACCGGGGCACCGAAGAAGGCGAAGGCGACGCGCCGGATAAGGATAATGACTAAGACAGACAGAACGACGAACCTCCAGCCCGGGCTTTTCCGCAGTATGAAGGAAAGCGGGCAAAAGATAGCCATGCTCACCGCCTATGACTATTCGATGGCGAGATGCGCGGCACAGTCACAAGCCGATCTCATCTTGGTGGGCGATAGCCTGGGGTTGGTCGTGCTCGGCTATGAAAACACCTTGCAGGTCACGATCGAAGAGATGATCTATCACTCGGCAGCGGTGCGCAGAGGCGCTCCCAATTCCTTCGTGATCATTGATATGCCGTTCATGAGCTACCATCTGGGGCTCGATGAAACCAAGGCGAACGCAGCCCGGCTGCTGATCGAAGGCGGCGCGAATGCCGTCAAACTCGAAGGTGGAAGTCCATCCCGGGTCGAAGCGATCAAGGCGATCGTGGATTGCGATATCCCGGTCTGCGCCCACATCGGGCTAACTCCGCAATCCGTCTATCGGATCGGAGGCTACAAGGTTCAGGGCAAAACCTCGGCGGAGCATGAGATCCTCCTCGCGGAAGCTCTCGCTGTCGAAGCCGCGGGTGCCTTTATGCTTGTCCTGGAAGGGATCCCGGAACTCCTCGGCAAGGAGATCACGGAGCAGGTGCGCATCCCCACTATCGGCATCGGCGCTGGTAGATACACGGACGGACAAGTTCTGGTCTATCACGATCTGCTCGGATATTCCGAGATGCAGGCGAAATTTGTCCGCCGTTATGCCGACCTAAACTCCGAAATCAGGAGCTCGATCGACCGCTATGTCAGCGATGTTCGCGACGGGAGCTTTCCTGCGGAAGAAAACGTATATTACCCAATTACAAAGAAATAGAGGATTATATCATGACAGAGAAGTATGAACAGAAAGAGACCATGAGCCCGGATGAGAAATTTAACGCAATCGCGAATCTCAAAGAAAAACTGGAAGAGAACTTTATAACTCTGGGACAGCTTCTCTCCGAGATCAAGCGCGCAAAGCTTTATCGGTTCAAAGGATATGAGAAATTCAAGGACTTCATCGAGAATGAATATGCGATCAGCGGTTCCCTCGCCGGGAAACTGGTGCAGAGCTTTGACTTCTTTATCGAAGAAATGGATATGGACGAAGGCACAGCCAAAGAGATCGGATTTGACAGACTTCAGATGGTGCGTCCCCTGATCGCCAAGGCAGATTGGAAGGTCCGCGAAGAATGGATCACCAAAGCGGGAGAAATGCCGACCAAAGACCTCCGCGACCATATCAAAGAGATCAAGAAACAAGAAAAAGGCGAGGACGTCGATCTCAAGTCCGTCTTCGTCGATCAATATATGGAGAAAATGCTTACATGGTTTAATTGCTCAGGCAAGGAGCTTCAGTTTAAGCTCGCTCTTTTCTTTCAGGATGCCGATCTCGAACACGTCAAGAAGGTCGTCAAAGAACGCCAGAGACAGTTCGAGCTCGAGCAAAACCAAGCAAAGGAGTAGAAATGAAGCAAATGAGAATCCTCTGGGTGGACGATGAGATAGAACTTCTGAAGCCCTTTATCCTGTTCCTGGAGGAAAGGAACTACCTCGTCGATACCTGCAACAACGGCAGTGATGCCGTCGAGAAGGTGCTCGATAACAAATATGACCTGGTCATCATGGATGAGATGATGCCGGGGATGGATGGCTTGACCACGCTGCAAGAGATCAAGCGGACATACCCCTCCCTGCCGATCATCATGGTCACCAAGAGCGAGGAAGAAGGCTTGATGAACAAAGCCATCGCTTCCCAGATCTCGGACTACCTGATCAAACCGATCAACCCCAGCCAGATCATCATGGCGATAAAGAAGATCTTCCAGGCGGACGAGATCCGCGCTAACCAGATCGGCGAGCAATATTCCCGCTACGTTGCCCAGCTGAACCAGAGACTCTTCGGCAGTCCGAACTGGGAAGAATGGGGTGAGATCTACCGCGAGATGGCGCAGTGGGAGCTCAAGATCGACGAGGTCAACGATGACGGTCTGCGCCAGACGCACTTCCTGGAGAAACGCAATTGCAATACAGAGTTCACGAACTATGTAGAGCGTAACTACCGGGAGTGGCTCCGCACGGACGACCGTCCGAACCTGTCCTTTGACGTCATATCCCAGTATGTGGCGCCGAACTTTGAAGAGAAAGTCCCTATTTACTTTATCATTATAGACTGCATGCGGCTCGATCAGTATCTCTCGATCCAGCCCTATATCCAGGAACTCTTCGATGAAGAGCTGAACCTGTATTACTCTATCCTCCCGACGGCAACGCCCTACTCCCGCAACTCCATCTTCAGCGGGCTCCTGCCGATCGACATCGCCAAGCGTTTCCCGGAATACTGGGTCACGTCCAACGAGCTGGATAACAGCCGCAACCGCAACGAGCATCAGCTCCTGGACGAGCATATCAACGAGCTGGGCTATAGCCTGGATCCGACCTCCAAGTACGTTAAGATCTTCAACATGGAAGAAGGGAACTTCGTCCTCCGCAAGATAGAGACCTGGAACAAGGAGAACCTCGTCGTGCTTGTTTATAACTTCCTGGACCTCTTGGCGCATCACCGTTCCCGTGACCAGATCCTGCAGGAGACCATCCCGCACGAAGAGGGCTTGCGCGCCTTTACCAAGCACTGGTTCCTGCATTCCTCACTATACGAGGCTCTGAAGCTTATCTCCAAGCAGGACGCGATCGTCGTGATCACCACAGACCACGGCTCGATCAAGGTCAACCGGGCTACGCAGGTCATAGGAGACCGGGACACCTCCGTCACCGTTCGCTACAAGGAAGGAAAGAACCTCACAGCGAACGACCGCCACGCTCTCTTCGTCAAGAAGCCTATCGAGTTCGGGCTTCCGACCAAGAGCATCGTGGACAACTTCATATTCGCCAAGGACGACTATTACTTCGTCTATCCGAATAGTTACCACCAATACCAAAGACAGTATAACGGCACCTTCCAGCACGGTGGTGTTTCCATGGAGGAGATGATCCTCCCGATCGCGACCTGCCGGAGTAAAGCCAAGAAATAACGATCATGCAACAAAGAATCGTCTTAGCATCCGAGCAGGATACGATAGACCTTGCCGCCTACATCGCTCCGCTTTTGGTTCCGGGAGACATCCTGTGCCTGAGCGGAGACCTGGGCAGCGGCAAGACGTTCTTCACCAAGGCTCTGGGACGCAGTCTCTTCATCGACGATGAGATCGACAGCCCGTCCTTTGTCCTGCTCAAGGAATACCACACCGGGAAATACCCGCTCTATCATCTCGATCTCTATCGCTTGCACGACGAGGAAGAGCTTCTCGACCTCGGCATCCTGGACATGATAGACAGCGGGATCACCGTCATCGAATGGCCTGCTCTGGCGCAGGGGATCCTGCCCTATCCCTGCTTTGCGCTGGACTTCAGCTTCGACGGCAGCAAGCGTGAAGTGGTGCTCACTCCGCCTCCGCGGCTCGAAGAGTACTTTAGCAACCAATAAAGAGGTATCATGCAAATCGGCATTTGGATCATCGTAGTAGTCGCCCTCGCCGTGATCATCGAACTGGAGATCGCGGGGAAGAACAAAGACAGGCATTTTGCCGTTCTCGGCATCAGTTTCGTCATCGGACTTGCAGTCCTCGGAACCTTCCTCTATCAAAGCAGGCAGACGGAGAAGTCTCTTCACGTAGTCGGTTACGCGACCAAGCCCTTCGAATCAGACCTCGTCAAGTGGAACCTGACGATCAACCGCACCTGCAGCCCGGACATGCTCAGCGAGACCACCGCTGCAGTATATCGGGACACCCAGAGCTTCAAAGAACACCTGCTCAGCAAGAACATCAAGGAAAAGGACATAGACATCCAGCCCTCGACCAGCCAGCCCACGATGGACAGGGACGGCAACCTCGTCGGTTACAGCGTCTATCAGAATATCTACGTCATCTCGACCGATATCCCCGCGATCGAAGCCATGTCCATAGACCCGGCTTTCTTCTCCGCAAAGGGGATCATTATCAGCAATTCCAACCTCGGCTACTATTATACCAAGCTTCCTGAGCTAAAGAAGGCTCTCCTCTCCGAAGCGACAAAGGATGCCGTAGCCCGGGCGAAGGAGATAACCTCCGCTTCCGGCGCCAAGCCCGGCAAGATGCTCAATGCCCGCGCCGGCGTCTTCCAGATCACCGAGCCTTACTCCACGGATGTTTCCGACTACGGACAATACAATACTGCGACAAAGAATAAACACATCTCCGTGACTCTCACGGCAGATTTTAGTCTGAAGTAGATCATTGCCGTCCGCTTCAAATACCGTACCTGCGTGACGGCAGAGGGGAGCTATCCCCCATCCTGATTCCCGTAAGGAGGAATTATGAAGCGTATTATGTCACTCTTGATCGTGATCTTGCTGCTGAGCATGCTCTTCGCAGCAAGCGGACTGAAAAAGAACTCCGTCAGCGGACTGGTCTATAGCGATAACGGCGCGCCTATCTCCAAGGTAAAGGTCGAAGCCTTCCGGGGGAAAAAGGTCGTCGCCAGTACCAAGACCGATATCAAAGGTTACTTTATGTTCCTGAACCTGGAACAGGGGACTTACCGCTTTGTCTTTAGTGCAAAGGGTTTTGAGACCTACCAATACGATCTCGAACTGCTCGAAGGCGCTCCGGAGTATCTGACGATCACCCTGACCGCGAAAAAGCCCAAAGTACCGGCGAAGCAAGAAACAGCAAAGGACAGCAGCGGCAGAACCGGCTCTCCGACAGTCTATGAGATCACCGATGGCATGGCTGCGAACGTCGGTTATGCTTCCGGCGCGGCTATGCAGGGCATCTATGCCTTCGACGGCGGGATGCCTGTTTTCAACACCGAAGATTACAACGCCATCGACCCGAACATCTATCACAGCCCCTTGACCGAGCCGCTTTCGACCTTCTCGATCGACGTGGACACCGCGACATATTCGAACGTCCGGCGGATGCTCAATAACAGTGAGCTTCCCTCGCCGAACATGATCCGCATCGAAGAACTGGTCAATTACTTTGACTACAAATATCCCCAGCCCAAGGACGATCGTCCCTTTGCCGTCTATACCGAGCTGGGGGTCTGCCCCTGGAACATGGATCACCAACTGGTGCATATCGGCATTCAAGGCAAGAAGATGGACACTAAGTCCGCACCGCCTTCAAACCTCGTCTTCCTGATCGATGTCTCCGGTTCGATGGAATCCGAGAACAAGCTTGGCTTGGTCCAGCGTTCGCTGAACCTGCTCGTCGATAACATGCGGGAGCAGGATCGCATCGCCATCGTCGTTTATGCCTCCAGCACCGGAGAAGTCCTGCCCTCCACGCCCGGTAACGAGAAAGCCCTCATCAAAGAAGCGATCAACCGCCTGACAGCCGGTGGCAGCACCGCCGGAGGTGCCGGGATCCAGCTTGCCTACAAGACCGCCGAGGCAAACCTGATCAAGGAAGGGAACAACCGGATCATCCTCTGCACGGATGGTGACTTTAACGTCGGAGCTTCCTCCGATGCCGCTCTTGAAGCCCTGATCACCTCCGAACGGGATAAGGGGATATTCCTCACCGTTCTCGGCTTTGGCATGGGCAACTACAAGGACAACAAGATGGAAACCCTGGCTGATAAAGGCAATGGCAACTACGCCTATATCGACACCATCCTCGAGGCGAAGAAAGTCCTCGTGAACGAGATGTCCTCGACCCTTTACACCATTGCCAAGGACGTCAAGATCCAGGCGGAATTCAATCCCGCGCACGTGCGTGCCTACCGCCTGATCGGGTATGAAAACCGCATGCTCCGCACCGAAGACTTCAAAGACGACAAGAAGGACGCCGGGGAACTCGGAGCCGGGCATACCGTCACGGCGATCTATGAGATCGTTCCTTCCACCTCCCAGGAAAAGATCGCGGAAGTGGACAGCCTCAAATACCAAAAGACAAAGATCCCGGACGGAGCGAAGGCTTCTCCCGAGATCATGACCGTCAAGCTCCGCTACAAACTCCCGGATTCCGATACCAGCGTTCCCATGGAAACCCCGGTTTACAATAAGGTTCTCGACCTCAAAGAGACCTCCGACCGCTTCCGCTTTGCCGCGTCCGTCGTCGGCTATGGACTGATGCTGCAGGAATCCCGCTTCAAAGGCAACCTCACCTGGGATATGGTCCGCAAACTCGCCAATGAAAGCATCGGTGAGGATGAATATGGCTACGCCAAAGAGTTCCTGAACCTGGTGGAAAAAGCCTCTTTGCTCAAGCCTTAGACCTGACCTTAGTTCTCAAATCTGTCATAGAGAAGGATGTGACGAGCTCTCCGCAGCTCGCCGCATCCTTTCCTGTTTAATGCCCCGGATCATCAGAATCTCATCTCCTGTTTTGCTTGGACTTCATTCAAGTTGAGTACAAGATGAGTACAAGAAGAGTACAAGCGGAGTACTTGGGGATCGAGACGGAGACGCAGAGACGCAGAGAGGGAGAGGGAGAACACAGAGACGCAGAGACGCAGAGACTCAGAGAAACAGAGAGAGGGGGAGGGATATGAGTTTCTTATTAAAACAGAGTCAAGAAGGGAAAGAGGGGAATCATTGAATTAAGAAAGAAGAATTAAGAAAGAAGAAAGGCTGACGCATGTGGTTCGAGTCTGGCGTAACACTGACTTTAGTCGGTCGTAGCGCTGGCTTCAGCCGGCGCGTCCCGATCATCATTGATCTGCTAATCGGCTTACCATTCACTTCATTGGGGTGGCAAATTCTGTTTGCCACAGCGACCGGAGGTCGCTTGAAGGCAGCTCCGCTGCCTCTGCCGAACAGAATTCGGCAGCCCAGTCTTACGTAGTGTAGCATGCCAATGCTACATAAGCATCCAGCTTGGGGTGTCCTCTACTAACCCACTAACCCACTAACCTACCAACCTGCTAATCGCGCAGCGCCTTCATCAGTGATCTGCTAATCGGCTTACCATTCACTTCATTGGGGTGGCAAATTCTGTTTGCCACAGCGACCGGAGGTCGCTTGAAGGCAGCTCCGCTGCCTCTGCCGAACAGAATTCGGCAGCCCAGTCTTACGTAGTGTAGCATGCCAATGCTACATAAGCATCCAGCTTGGGGTGTCCTCTACTAACCCACTAACCTACTAACTTACTAACCTGCTAACCGCGCAGCGCCTCCATCATTAATCTGCTAATCCGTTAATCCCTCACTTAGAAAAAGTGGGCGAATCGCTTTCACGATCCGCCCGTGTTCTATTACTAAGGGTAAGGGGTAGCTATTTGGTCAGGGTCATTTTCGCGCTGAGCTGCGCATCGCCAAAATCTATGACGTAGAAATAGACCCCGCTGGACGCGTTGTTCCCCAGGCTGTCTTTGCCGTCCCAGACGATCTGATAGTCGCCTTTGGCGTCGATCTGCAAGCCCAGGATCCGGATGACCTGTCCACGCAGGTTATAGATCTTGATGCGGACTTGTTTGACCATGTCTTTGGTCACGGAGAAGCGGATCGTCGTCTCCGGGTTAAAGGGATTCGGGTAGTTGCCGTGCAGGACGTAGGGTATGGGCACCAGTTCATTGTTCACGACGTCGTCGTTATCGGTGCCACCACCGCCTCCGCCGCCACCGCCGCCACCACCTCCGCCTTGGAAGCTGGTGAAGGGGGAGATCACGCCATAAGCCATCGAGACATCGACGATCTGCTGGCGATAAGCTTGGGCTTCCGCTGAGTCTTCGGGGTAGCTGTAATACATCACCAGGAGGTGTTCGATCTTCTGCTTTGCCCAGATCTTGGTGAGGAACTGACGCTCCACGACGAGGCTGTCTGCCAGATCCGCGGAGTATTCATAGACAACAGGCTGGTTGAAGGCTTGTCCCTGGAGGTTGATCCCGGTATTGCCTCCGACGGAATATCTGCCGCTGACCAGCATCTGGGAGCCGATATAGAGATTGGGCAGGTTTTGCGGATAGATCTCGGTGACCGTTCCGGGGCTCTCAAAGCCGATCGTAGGGTAGATCAGGACGGGATTGGCGATGACGTTGTAGAAGCCGGTGATCGCGGATTCCAGCTCATTATTGCCGAGGAACTGGGCGATCCCTCCATTATCCGCAGCCATCTGGGTCAGGAGCTGGACGTTCGCGTCATAGCCGATCCCAAAGGTAAAGAGATTGATCGGCACTCCGGTCTGGTCGATGAGATTCATCACGTGGGCACGGAGTTCGGGTGAGTCCGTTATCCCTGCCGTTGCCTGACCATCCGTGAAGAAGATGATGATGTTGGCTTCTTCCTGCGAGGAATTGGCAAACTGGGGGACAGCGGTCGAGAAAGCGCCGGAGATGTTCGTCCCGCCGGTCGCGACTATCGAAGAGATATAGGATAGCGCGGCGGTATTGTTCTGAGGAGTGTTTGCGACATGCCCGGGACGGAAAGAGGTCACATCCGTCGAGAAGGAAACGATGTTGAAAAGGTCACCGGGATTGAGGTGGTTCACGATATAGGTCGCGGCATTCCTCGCCTGGGCGATCTTCGTCCCGGACATACTCCCGGAACGATCGACGATCAGGGTAAAACGCTTGTTGATCACGACCTGGTTATCCGAGGGATCAGGCTCGGCAATGAAGAGGAAAAAGCCTTCCGGATATTCATCGGGAACCTGATCGAGCATCGTGCTCATGGCAAAGAGACCGAGCTCGTCGGAAGCGAGACTGTAGGTGACGTTGTAGTCATAGGTCGGTGCTTGATTATGCACCAGATAGGTCAGCGAAGCTGTGGTTCCGTTTATCGTGTAGGTGGTCGGTGTCAAGCCAACGAGGTTGAATCCGGTGATGGTTCGCTGAGAGCTGATATCGAAGGTCAAGCCAAAATTGGCGATCGGGTTCGAGCTGATATAGGCGTAGTTATTAGGATAAGAAAAGCTTACGCTTCCCGCGCTGTAGGGCAGGAGCATTACGTAGGTCAGCTCGACCCGGATGGTCTGTCCGGACTGGACAAGGTCTTCAAAGTTATAGTAGAGAGGGTTGCTTCCCGCATAATCGACCAGGTTGCTCGCCCAGTATTCAGACGGTCCGGGAGGGAGAGAATCCTGGGGCACGGGAGCGAAATTCGCGGTGAACCATTTGTCGTTCGCCCGCCAGCGCAGCAACGTCGCGCTTGCGCCTTCCGGCAAGGGGAAGAGATACTTTGGCACGTAGGGCCAGTTGTAAGGATTGACGAAGTCCTGAGTAGTGGTGACGATCGCGACCTGATCCTCGACCGAGACGTTGACCATGCTGGACGTCAGACTAAAGCAAGTTCCGTCCTCGGCATCGACTACGAGCACACCATTCGCGAAGATAGGCGCTGCGACAAGCATCAGCGCAGCCAGAAACAAATAAACATACGGTTTCATAAAGCCTCCTAATTCCGTTATGTTCGTTGGTAGGTACCGGAGCATAATTCGTGCCAATCCGCAAAAATAAGCAAAAAGACCAAACAGAAAATCCCGGCGCTTACAGGGAGCAGAGACGATCCATGCCTGCTTGCGTTATTTTTATTGACAGAGAGATTTAGGGCGAGAAACTGGATAAATATGAAGAGAATAATGGTCATTGTCGCTGCAATTTGCGCCTTTTCGTTGCTTCAGGGCTTTAGCCTGAGAACGAAGGTGCCTTTTGCCACACCCGTCCCGGATACCCTCAAGATCCACAATATGTGTATCGTGGATAACTGGAGCTGGCTTCGCAACCGTGAGGATCCCCGTCTGGCGGAGGTCCTGAAAGCTGAACGCACCTATACCCACAAGATCATTGGCAAGTCAGCCGGCTTGTCGCGCAAGCTCTACAAGCAGTTCGTTGCCTTTGAACCAAAGAAATATCGCTCCTATCCCTATCTCCTGAATGGTTACTACTACTACACGCGGGAGCAAAGCGGAAAAGCCTATCCGATCCACTGCCGGATCAAGGATGAGCCCAAGGCAAAGGAAGAAGTCGTCCTGGACGAGAACAAGCTCGCCAAAGGGCACGAGTTCTTTGCCCTGGGAGCGTATTCGATCAGCTTTGACGGTCGGTGGCTCGCCTATGGGGCAGACTTTAGCGGTGACGAGAACTATCGTCTCTATCTCAAGGATCTGAAGAAAGGCAAGACCGTGGATACCGGTATTCCCGGCGTGTCCGAATGCGCGTGGAAGCGGGATGACCAAACCCTGATCCTGACCAGGATCAACGCGCGTTACCAATCTGACACTGTCTGGTCCTTCGACCGGGTGACCAAGGAAGAAAAGCTGCTCTATACCGAAGCCGATCCTGCTTGGGACTTAAGCGTCTATTACAGCAGCGGGTATGACCTGATCTTCATGCTCAGCAGCAGCAAGGATGCCTCGGAAGCATGGTATATGCCGACCCGGGGCTTGGAGAATAGCTTCAAGCTCATCACTGCCCGCACGGAAGGGCATATCTACTACCCGGACTATTATCCCGGGCTCTTCTATATCCAGTCAAACCGCCTCAATCCGGACTATACCATATACCTCTGCCATGAGCGGGATACTTCTGTCGCCAATTGGCGCGTCGTCGTCCCGGGAATGGCAGGTTCTCCGATCAGCGGGTTCCAGATCTTTAACAAGGGACTGGTCGTGCTCAGCCGGCAGAACGGTTTTGAGCGGGTCTCCGTCTGGGACAAGTCCGGTGAGGGACTTCGCTATACCATCCCGCAGAGCGAGCTTTCCAATCTCGCTATCTGGACGAATACCGATCTCGACTCGGACTCGTTCTACTATACCCGTGAGAGTGAACTGACTCCGCTTTCCATTGTCAAACACAGCTTCGTCACTCGCACGGACAGCCTCGAATACCAGTATGCTCCGGCAAAGGACTACTTCCCGGAGAAGTATAAGGCAGAGCTCCGCATGGTCAAAGCTGCCGATGGGACGAACATCCCGCTGCGGATGATCTACCGTGCCGATCTTGACCTGAACCGCGTCAATCCCACCATGCTCTATGCTTATGGTGCGTATGGCGACGTCGAAGACCCGTATTTTAGCACGACCCTCTTTCCCCTCTTGGACAAAGGCTTGATCTATGCCGTAGCAAATATCCGCGGGGGTGGAGAATACGGCAAGGAGTGGTATGATGCCGGGAGACTCCGCAACAAGAAGAATACCTTTACGGACTTCATCGCGTGCATGAACTACCTCATCGACTCCGGGATAAGCTCCGCCGACAAGCTGGCGATCAACGGTGGAAGCGCCGGTGGTCTCCTGATCGGTGCGGTGGTCAATATGGCTCCCTCCAAGATGAAGCTGGCGATCGCGGACGTTCCTTTCGTAGATCCGATCAACACCATGCTGGATCCTTCCCTGCCGCTTACCGTCCAGGAATACGAAGAGTGGGGGAATCCGACCGATCCCGAAGACTTTGCCTACATCATGTCCTATAGCCCCTATGACAACGTCTCTCTGCAAAGCTATCCGGATGTCCTGATCAGCAGCGCCTGGTATGACACGCGGGTTGGCTATTGGGAAGGCTTGAAGTGGGCTCAGAAGCTCCGCACCCAAAACACGGGCAAGAGCCGTATCCTCTTTAACCTCCAGCTCGATGAGGGTCATACCGGAAGCGGTGATCGCTTCAAGAGCCTGCGGGCTTACAGCCGGACTATGGGCTTCATGCTGCGTTCGCTGGGGATAAAGAAATAGCTAAGCCTTAACGGATCAGGATCGCTTTCTCCGTCTGGATCCTGCTGCCTATACGGCATTGGACGAAGTATATCCCGCTGACGCAAGGCTCGCCGAGAGCATTCTTCCCATCCCAGACCAGCTCCATTTCCGAGCTCGTCATTCCGGTACTATGGATCTCTCTCACCATCTGTCCGCGTTGGTTATAGACCCGGACTCGCGCGATCTCTCCCGCATTTCCCCTGAGGCTGATCTTCATCTGCCCAGAAGCTGGATTCGGGCTGATACTCATCAAACGGGCAGGGCAGACCATCACGTCGTCTGCGACGCCGGTTCCATACTCGGAACTGACGAGGCTCGCGACGACCTTGACGGCATTTCCCGAGCGATGAGAGTTATCCAGGAGTGAATACCAGTTTGCCGTCGTCGGGATAGAGAAGCTATAGCTTCCCGCAGAAGCCGGGGCAGGATCATCAAAGACACTCGCCATCAGGTCATACTGCAAGAAGAGCAGATCGTCGTCGTTCACGCTGAAGACGGCGGCATCTCCCGGGTCCTGGACGCTTCTGTAGAAGATGGAGTTCCCGCCCAGGGTGGTGATATCGTCCCAAGTGGCTCTACCGCTGATGTAATACTCCGGGCATTGATAGGCGATCTCAAAGCGGTGATCCTGAACGGGGTCAATAGGCGCAGTGATCGTGCTAAAGCTCACCCGCGGCAGGCTCTGAGCGATCTGGAACTGGTAATTATATGTCTCCCCGGCGACGGAGTTCGGGGTCAAAGCCGTATATGTCCCGGCGATCTCAGGATAAATCCCCCAGGAAGTCTCCGCTCTGGCGCGAAAATCCCGGTTATCCCCGACGATAAAGTCCACGTATCCCTCGTTATCGGTAAAGCCGACGTTATCCGTCCGCGGGGTCGTCTCAAAGATCGCCAGTATTACTCTAGCGCCATCGACGGGAAGTCCGTCCTGATCGACCACTCTGATCCGGATAAGGGCATGTCCCTCGGAATAGCGGTCGGTGACGGGCGTGAAATAGCCATCCGAACGCGTCTCAAAGACCGAGCCAAAGACCTTTCCCCAGCCATTCTCATAGACGAGCGGGCTGTTGATGTAGCCATTGACCGGTTCCCATTGCACCCAGCTTTGATCCCAAAACTCGTTCCAGACGTGGTCGGTCGAGACTGAGGTGATGCTCGTGCAGGGGATCAGCGCCAGTCTCGCGGTGGCGTTTGTATAATCCTGATATTCTCCGCAGCGTCCCATATGCTTCTTATAGATGCGCACCGGCTGATGCGGACGCTCGTTGTTCGAGGTAAAGTTCATCGTGTGGTTGATCCACCACTGTATGGTGCGGATGGCGTCGCCCCCCGTTCCGTTGCGGTTAAAGAGCGTCTGGCACTCGCGCAGGGTATCCGCCAATACCGGGTATTCAGCTTCGGTCACGGTATAGAGATAGCTTCGCCAAAACTTTCCCTGTGGCGGAGCGGTGATGTTATTCGTATGCGTGGAATTGCTCTCGACGATCTCCGGATCGATATACGCAGCGATCTCGTCCGAAAGCCGGGGATGGACTATATACCAGTAGTAGATGTCCCGCGGAACCTCGGTATAGACCGTCTCGCCATCGGCGTTCAGACTACGGTAGCGGGTCGTCGAGTAATAGTTCGGATCGGTCACCGAGGAACCGTGGTCGATGATCTCGACGTAGGGAAGCTCCGCTGCGATGCTGTAGATATAGGCGGCATTCTCGGTAAAGAGCTCCGGCAATGCGAAGTCCGAGTTCAAGTATAGGGTGGAACTATTGGCGATGGCAAAGGCGACTTCGTCGATATAGGGATCGGGAGTGGAATTGATCAGCCCCGCAAAGACAGCCTGCTTTTCCGGATCGAGCTGGAGAAGCACATTACAGAGTTCAGCCTGCATCCAGAGCGGACTGCGGCTAATGGCGGTCTTCGCTGCCGGGCTCAGTTCGCCCAAGCTGCTATAGAGAGAGGTGCTCCCGGTCGCATGGTCATATTTGAGCCCAAACTGAGCCTTCGCGGGGAGAATCGTGCGGATCTGGTCGGTCGAGACCGGATACCAGTCGTCACGTTGCCCGGTGGCGGGTCTCGGGGTCTGAGCGGGGAATAGGCGTATCTCCGTCCTGATGGTCGCGCCGTTATCGTCCAGCGGTGCGGTCGTCATCCCTCTGGGCTCGCAAAAGAGCGGGATAGCGAGAATGGTCAGCAAGATCAGCAAAGCTTGTCTCATCGTTCCTCCCTGTATTACAGCGGATCTATAGTCTTCTTGCACCCTATTTGCTCCCCGCGGAAATGTCAATCCTTTTCCCCTGAAGATCGCTTCGGTAAAATACACTTGACGAAATGATTGTATCCATGTATCTTGTAAAAGTGCCTGAATTTAATTCGGCACAATCATAACAAAGGAGATAAAAGAATGAAGAAAATGCGCTTTATGCTGCTGTCAATCCTTCTTCTTGCCACTGCCGGCAGCCTTTTTGCATCCGGTTTCGCGTTAACGGGAGTTGGCTCCCGTGCCACTGCCATGGGTGGAGCCTTCCGCGGTCTTGCGGATGATATGTCATCCATGTACTGGAACCCTGCCGGACTGGGTTTCATGAATGAGACGTCCATCGCTTTGGGCGGAACGTTCATCCTCCCCTCCTCAAGCTGGGAGACCAATGCCCCTCTTCCCGGTATCCCCGCAGCCAAGTACGAGTCCAAGAAAAAGCTGCGTTCCTTCCCCACCTTGCTCATGACTGAAGAGAGAGAAAGCCGTCTTAAATGGGGTTTCTCTGCCTTTGTCCCTTACGGGCTGGGTGCTACATGGGACGCATTCACTCTGCCGACCGTCATGACCGTAGGTGCCGATAACGTCCCCGTGACCTATGCTGCCGGATTCCCCGAAGAAGAGATGATGAGCTCCCTGGCGATCATCGATGCTCATCCGACCGTCGCCTACCAGATCATGCCGAATCTTTCCGCCGGCGTCGGACTCAGCTTCATGTATGGAATGATCGACATTCTCAAGACCGTTCCGTCCGCGACTTCATCCTACTATTCCCCCACGACGTTTGACCTCTCCGGATCCGGTATCGGGTTTGGCGCGAACATGGGCTTGCTCTACAAGCCGATGCCCCGCCTTTCCGTCGGCGTTTCCGGTAAGATCCCGTCAAAGCTCTATCTGGATGGTGAAGCAGACGTCAAGCTCTGGCTGAACAACGTCGTCGCTCAAGGTCTGACCGGAGTCAATGCTCCGCTCGTTCTGGGAACTACGACCGGTGCCTATGGCATTTCCTCCGAGCTTCCCCTTCCGGGTGAGATCGGTGGCGGTCTGTCCTTTAAGGTCATGCCAAACTGGTCTGTGAACCTTGACTATGCCTACACCATGTGGAGCGGGCTGGATAAGGTCACCGTGGACTTCGATTCTACCGTCGTGATGGTTCCCGGCAATCCTGCCACGAACATCAGCACCAAAGACCTGAACTTTGATTGGAAAGATACCAATCGCATCAGCGTAGGTACCGAATACGTCCGTTCCTGCGGAATGGCTCTGCGTGGTGGTTTCTTCTGGGAACAAAGCCCTATCCCGGATCACACCATGAGCCCGACCTTCCCGGACATCAACGACAAGATGAGCTTCAATCTCGGTCTTGGTAAGACCTTTGGCAACATCACGGTCGACCTCAACGGTCAGTTCGTCATGTTTAGCGAAAGAGTCGTGGATACCCAAACTGCGGATAACCACGTCGGAACCTACAACGCCAATTCCATCAGCGGAAACCTGGGACTCGGCTACAGATTCTAATACCCCAGACTTCCCAGACTATCATACACCGGGTGCCAACACCCGGTGTTTTTTTGTCCGGAGCGGGAGCTGAGCCTGCTTAGAATTAAGAAAGAAGAATTAAGAAAGAAGAAAGATGCTGACGCTGAGGCTGGGGATGCGGATGCTACGCTACGGATTTGGGAGATCTTTGGACAGCATGGATGGAATGGACTTGTCTCTCATCTCAAACTTGCTGCTCCAACCACTCTTCACTCCTCTCTGAGTTTCCACGGAGTTTTCTTGAACTTCATTCAAGATGAGTACAAGAAGAGTACAAGATGACTCCAAGCGGAGTACATAGGGATCGATAGAGAGACACAGAGACTCAAAGACGCAGAGGATCAGAGAAAAGATCTTATTTAAACAGAGTCAAAGAGTGAAAGAGATCTATGTAGGTGATCTGCATTGTCATGAACCAACGGAGCATCTGCTTCTGCAGTTTGTATGACAGCTATTTTTACTATTCCCTAATTACTCTTCATTGAAGAAGCTATATTTTAGCTATCAAAGCGGTATCCATTTCATGGATAGTGATCTGCTGGATTCCAGCCTTTCCACCCCAGCAGCCAACAAGTTGTCTGCCGGGGACCCTGGTCGCTGGAATGACGGACTCTTCGCTGCGCGGTTAGCAGGTTAGTAAGTTAGTAGGTTAGTGGAGGACGAGCCGGGCTGGGTGATGTTGTAGCATTGGCATGCTACACTACGGGGAACCAGCGAAGCCTCGCATTCTCTGCCTGTGCGCCAGCTACTATTCACTCTTCACTATACACTATTCACTGGCGAAGCCCCTTTCTTCTTTCTTAATTCTTCTTTCTTAATTCAAAAGAAACCTTCCCACCAGTTCCTTTACCCTCTCCCAGGGGATCTCTTCGCCGGGCTTGAACTTGATGCAGCCTCTGCCGGTCTTGAACTGAGGATATTCCCGCTGAAACTCGCTGATGGTCTCCGGTCCTCCGGTGTAGAGCGAGACTCCGTCCTTGCGATAGCCAAGCCAGACCTTGCCTTTACCGCTGTGATACATGACTATCCCGTAGGAACGTTTGATCTGCGGCTGGGGGCAGAGCTCGAGGATCACGCGTTCCAGGCTGTCATAGAGAGCGCGTCGCTCATCCGTCACTGTGTTTATGTATGCATAGGCATCCTTATCCATGTTCACATCCTTTCAATAAGTCATGATGAGGATAGTATAAGAAAGCTGATGCGGGATCACAAGCGATGAATGCAAAATAAGCTTGACACTGATAAGCTTTGTCCAATCCTGCCAAAAGTGTCAAATCAAGCATAAAGAGGTAATGTATGCCAAAAGCACTGATCATTGTGTTTGTCGCTTTACTCGCCTTTGGGCTGAGCTCCTGCAACCTTTTTAACAACGACGACGATCCGGAGATTTACACCGGTGGTTCCGTCACTGAAGTGACCTTCGCCGTCAGCAGTCCGACCAGCGTCACCCTGACCTGGGAAGAGGATTTTACCGATGAAGACGGGTTCTATATCGACCGGCAAGCTTGGGATGGCGGTTGGCAGGAATGGGAAAAGAAGATCCTGACTGTCGATGCCGACGTGCATACCGCGATCGATACCGATGCCGACCTGGGAACCTCCTATCGTTATCGGGTCTATGCCTTCAAGGGTGATGCGGTTTCGGATGAGATCGCCTGGGACTACAACTTCTGGCTTCCCTATCCGCAAAACCTCGACTATGACTTCTCCTGGGCTACTCCGACCCGGATCCGCTTTTTCTGGGATAACATCGCCCCTTGGGCGGACAGCATAGTCGTCGCCAAACGTCCCGCGGGAGAAGAGTGGACTCCGCATTACGCCACGCTTCCCGGTAATGCCACAGAATACATGGATAGCTCCTACGACGTATCCATCGACAATACATGGGGATTTACTGCCTATTATCAGGAACACATCTCATCGCAATACACGATCACGATGATGGCTCCCTGAGGAAGGGATATAGGATCTAAAGCAGACCCATTCTCCGGCGCAGGAAAAGCTCCAGAGAAAAGGCGAGGATAAAGAGAGCGAGGATATACCACTTGCGATAGAGGGGAACCTCTTTGGTCTCGGTCGTCTTGGTGATCTCCGCCGGAATGGGCTTGTAATCCGAGCCCTGATGCAGCAGCTTGCCTGAGGATGCGGAAGCGATCCAGGACAGCAAAGGCAGGTTGTAGTCATGATCCCTGTCCTCCATGGAACGTTCGCTGACGCTGAAGCGTCCGCCGGTTTTGTTCTTGGACAGCTTATCGCTGATCTCGAAGCGGTATTGCCCCGGTTTGTCCGGCTTTAGCCCGGTCTGATATTCCTCTCCGTTCGCCGTCATATAATCGCTGAAGACCTCTTTGTCCTTAGCGTCAAAGACCTTGAGCAGAGGATTCATATCCAGCCTGGTCTGACGAATGTCATCATCCACTCTCAGGCGGATAGCGATCTCTTCGCCGCGGAAATAGCTGTTGTTGTAGATCGCCTGATAGTTCCCCGAAGAGCGGTTGCTGAGCCAGGTGAGGATGTTGTTCATCAGTTTGGCATAGCCGTCATTCCCGCCCTGCATCTGCCATTTCCAGAGGTTCAAAAAGGCAAAGGCGACCGACTTGGCATTCCCCGCGCTTCTGGCGACGATCGCGGGGGAGTTTTGGGGGTTGTTTATCCGAGCCAGGACGTCTGCTCCCGCTGCTGCGGTCACATAGTAGTAATCCACCGGGGGGATGTCCTGACGCAGCTCGGTATCCAGCGCCATCATCGGATAGGCATCAGCCGAGGTCGTCCAGCTCAGGAACCCGTTGTAGGGACTGGTGACGTTCGAGGCTTTGATCGGCACGGTTTCTCCCAAGCCTGGTACGGGGCTGCCCAGATAGAGGAGACCGGTTCCCTGCGTAGAAACCTTAGCCAGAAAAGAGGAGACCGCAGGGCTGAGGTTCAGAGACCCGTTATTTATCACCACGCAGAGGGCGGGAGCATCTCCGGTGATGCCGGAAACGGCTTTCTCCCCCAGATATAGCTGCCCCTCGCGTAAAGTATAATGAAAGGCTTCCCAGCGCTGATTCCCGGCGATCACGTCCTGGATGAACTTGTTGTCCCATCCCGGTTTATCCGTGATGACCACCACTCTGTCTTTGTCGCTTAGGACCTCGATCGCCCCAGGATAGACGTTATTGTCCAGAGTTCGCTCCCCGGCAGCCTGAGCCGAGACTTCGACAGAGTAAGGGTAGAAGCCGGTCTGCGCAAAGCGACGGGTAAAATCCACACTTAGTGATTTATCCCGCTGCAGACGGATCGCCTTACGCTCGACCTCCTTGCCGGAGATCTTGAGGATGGCGACGGCTTCTCCGTCATAACCGAGGGACTTGATCTCCGCGCGGATCAGGGAAGGTTCGTTGCGATAGGCATAACGGTTGTTTTGGGTGCGTTCGAGGATAATATCCCGGGCTTTGACGCCGGAGCTATCCGCCAGCACATAGAAGGGGATGCCGGAGCGCTCGATCTCCGTGAGGCTCTCATCATGCAGCCACCCGTCCGATGCGAGGACAATCCCGCGGACATTGCTGAGGTCCAGCTTCGCCGCCAGATCGGTCAGAGTCGGTGCCAGCAGACTATTGGCTGGATCCCCCTCCAGACCGGAGGCAAAGTCATATTCACGTATCTTATAGCCCGCTTCTGCAAAGGCATCCCGGTATTTATCCGCGAGCTTTGTCAGCCAGACGGACTTTTGTCCGTTCGCGCTTTTGAGCTCCATACTGGAGGATACATCCCGCAGGACGACGATCTCCGGAATGCGGCGTTGATCCCGATAGTAATAGATGATCGGGCTGAGCAGGAGGAGCAAAAGGATCCCGATGCTGATCCCGCGCAGAAAGCCAAGCAGGGCTCGCCGTCCCCGGGAGATCCCTGGAACGGTGTGCAGGTAAAAGTATGCCGATATTAGGATGGCAAAGAGAGCGATTATCAGGTATCGGAGCATCACATCCTAAAGTTAAAGTAAGTTCCGAGCGATATTCCCTTGGAAGTGTAGCCGGGGATGATCGAACCAAAGCTTTGATAGCCAAGCCCGATATCGCCATAGCTGGTCTTGACTCCAAAACCGAGCGAGAAACGGGCAGGAAGATCGTTATTGCCAAAAGCCATACCCATATGGATAGGGAAATGCTCCAGAACGTTGACCTCTCCCCCGAGGGAAAGACGTCCTTTCTGCGAGGCAAGAACGGAAGAATCGAAGGGGAAGACCCAGTCGGCAGATACGTTTGCCACCTTGAGATCGAACAAGGCTGCCAAACGCAGTTCCGCCGGAAGCTTGGTCGTGTAGTTATCTATATCCACGCGTTCGTGAACCTCGTCATAGAAGTCATCTTCGAGGTTTGCGACGTAGAGGCTGTCGGCAGAGAAATTGAAGTGCAGAGCTTCGGAATTCAAGCCCCAATTGATAAAGCCAAACAGGTTATCGAGCGTGGCTCCGACCGTGAGTCCGGGCAGCGGGGACGAGACGGCTCCCAGCATTCCTTTGAAGCCTCCACCGACCAAGCCGGTATCCACGAGGATGTCTTGATTGAAGGACAAGCCTTCGATGCTGGATTCCAGGGTGCCGTTGAACTCCCGCATGTGCGCATCCATACCCCCGATCAGCAGACTTCCGGAGAAGCCGACCTTGATCTTTGGCACGTATTCGCCCAAAGGCAGCGTAATATCACCCATACCAAAGGTGATATCGCCGAAGCTGATGGTCGAGAAGTCGTTATCTTCCTTGGTAAAGACGTAGAGCGAGTCTTCATTGCCGTTGAGCAGCAGGTCGAGATAGTCCTTATCCAGCGATCCTCTGCCGTAGAAATGCAGCGAAGAAGCCAGACCGACGTCCCCGATGGTCAAGCCAAAGACGCTGGTATGCAGCTCGCTGTCCACGCTGAGATGACCGTCACGGATCTTGGCGAGGAACTTGTCCTTATCATCCTGATCGAGATAGTCCTTGCGCATGATGCTGTTATAAGTATCCAGATCGAGAGAGTTATTGGCGATATAATAGCCGGTGTTGATCGCCGGGAGGAGGATATCCGAATATGAGGGATTGATCAGAGCAGGATTCCAGTATATGGCTTCCGAGCCTTGCGCCCGAAGCATGAAGCTATCGGAAAAGAGGATGGATTTACCGGTCGCAAAAGCCGAAAGGCTCATGACCCCGACGAGGGTCAGCAGCAGGAGCAGACTGAGCTTTTTCATATTCCCTCCTCCGTGATGTGCACCTTTGCTTTGAGCATCCCACGTATCTGGACGTAGTCGGACATTGCGGCGGTGATCGTCACCGGCGCGCCTCCCGAATCGAGCGAGAACTCCATCTGGATGTAGATCATGGGATTGGCAAAGACCTGCAATTCCTCCTCATTGAGCGAGAGATTGACGTTCTGGAAACCGGGAGCCTGCCCGATCGGCAGGATGGTGACGTTGCGCTTGATATCGTAGGAAGTGCTGTCTGAAGGCGAGACGTTCGGGGTCGTCCCGATATATATCGTCGCCGATGCGCCGATGGGAAGCATGTTCTTGATCTGCAACGCCAAGTCCGAGGATATGCCGTTCTGGCGGATCCTGTCCTGGTTCTCCTGCGAGATCTCCAGGTCGATCGGTTCGTCCAGAAGGAAGGTATGCGGGTGAAGGATGAAATGGAAAGGAGCGGTCACCATATAGGTTCCGGTGATCTGATCGGTGCTGTTCACCGTGCCGATCGTCCCGGCAATACCACTGGTGATATGGAATGAGGAATTGCGGATCTCGATGCGATGCGGCATGATCTGCAGGAGTTCCGTCACACCGTTCGAAATAATGAATTGCACTTGGCTGGGAACACCCGGCTCGGCGGCGGGAACTTCGAGGTTGTTCCCTGAGTCGTCCAGGATGGGGATCGTCACTTCTGCGCCGGTCTTGTCGTTCTTGGCATAGAGGTCGCCGGTAAAGATACAGGTGTAGCCGATCGGATTGGTCAGGTTGATCGCCATGTCCGCTTCCTGGAGTTCCACGGCTTCCTCGATATCATAGGGATAATCGATATCCACGGTCTGGGCTGATTCGTCCGAAGGCAGGGCATAATTCGTCAGGATCCCTTGGAACTTGTGGTAGGTCAGGTCGGAGTCGATACGGACTTCGATATTACCGATCGTGGTGCCCTGAGGCTGGTTCGAGGTTGCCAGCACAGAGAAACCGATCTCAGTTATAAGCTGATTGGAGTTCTCCGTCCCGATCTTTGCCCCGACCAAGCTGGTCGTCTGCCAGCCGCTGCTGCCATTCCAATGGATGGTAAATGGCTCGCCGGTGGAAGTAGAGAGCCCGTCAAAGGTGATCGTCACGGCATCGGCATTGTTCTGCGCTCCGGTGATCCTGGTCTTGATCGCTCCGCCGGAGATCTCGCCATAGGCTATCTGATAGCCCTCGGTCTGGTCTTCGGGAGAGAAGGAACCTTCGATCGGCACTCCGGAGGGAAGCGGCAAAGGACCAAGGCTGAACTGGGTATCAAAGACCACGTCGCCAAACTGGGGAGTCGAGAGATCGCCCGTCTTTTGGAGATAGAGCACGTCGTCATCACCGATGAAGATGTCCTCGTTATCCACCAGATCTGATAGGAGATAGGTCTCGTTCAGAAGGGGGACGTTGAGCGTGACATCCCAGGAGGGAAGGTGCGGCTTCTCGACGTTGCACGCCGAGATGACCAGTAATATGGCAAACAGGAATATGAAGCGATATCTCATATTTAATCCTTTTGATTCATCCGAATCTATAGTCCATAATGGTGATACGTCACAAATACACGATCCTCTCAGAGCAAATTCTGAGCCTTTCGCAAAGCAAACTTTGGTACTTCTGACCATGCCCGCGGAGTAAAGAACGGTCTTGCTTACTGATAAAGATAGTCTGTTCCGGACGATAATCAAGCGATATTTGCCGGATCAGCAGCTCCGCTTTGACAAATTCGCCAAAGGCGGGATGCCAGGGACCGCTGACGATCTCTGCCTCGTCTATCCCTGAGGGTAAGCCGATCTTGATGACTTTGATCCCACTTTTCTCCACTGATGCGGTAATGTCCGCGCAGGTACTTACAGCTTCATCAAGGCTCAAGGGAAGATAGTCACCCCGGTGATATAGCTCCTCGAGGGGAGTGCCTCGGATGATCACGAGGGGATAGAGGCGCAGATACTGTGGCTTGAGCGTGAGAAGACGCTGCAGGTCATGCTCCTGAGAAAGAGCTGAGCAACCCGGCAGACCGGGCATCAACTGAACTCCCAGCTCCAGTCCGGCGTCCAATACTGTCCGGCAGGCTGTTTCCGCTTGCAGACCGGTATAGCCCCTGCCACTCTTTGCCAGGGGGATATCGGAGAAGGACTGGATTCCCAGCTCGATCACCCGGACTCTGTTCTGCGCGCAATAGCGGACTATCTCCGAGTCGATGGCAAGAGGATGGGTCGAGATGCGGAGCGAGGTATCGGGATCGAGCAGGGGGACTATCCGGGCAAAGATATCCCGGATGCGGGACTGGCTCAGGGCGGTGAAGCTCCCTCCGTAGAAAGCTACCTGCTTCTCTTTGCCGGGATTGCGGCGAACGAAATCCGCTACGGCAAGACGGGCATGATCGAGGTCAAAGTCTCCCGCGCCGCTGATCTTGTGCTGGTCACAATAGATACACTGCGAGGGACAGCCTTCTTCGGGGATGAAAAGGGGATAGATCAGGGACACGGAGCCCCCGGGAAATGGACCTTAAGGGCAAGGAGAACCACGCTCCCCAAGGGGTCAAACTCCCAGTTTTTGGCAAGCGATCCTGGCTGCTTCCTGATGCGCGGTCTTTTTGGTGTTTCCTCTGCCCGTGCCCATGAGTTTGCCATCGATACGGGCTTCCACGACGAAGGTCTTGTGATGCTCCGGTCCTTCCTCACCGATCGTCACATAGACGGGTGGCGGCTGGTTCTTGGACTGCATATATTCCTGCAGGATACTCTTGTAGTTGACGAGCTCGTTGCGGGTCACCGTCGTTTCGTATTCGCTGAGGATGTGGTTCTTGACGAAGCGGGTCGCGGCAGCGATCCCACTATCGAGATAGATGGCGCAGATCAGAGCTTCCATCGTATCGCTGAGGATCGAGGGCTTGGAAGCTCCGCCGGAGCTTTGTTCTTCCGGGCTGAGGAGAATGTACTTTCCGAGGTCGATATTGGTTGCTTTGAGGGTCAGATAGGTCTCCGAGACGATCTTGGACTTCAGCTTGGAGAGCTTGCCTTCCTGCTCGTCCGGATGGCGGATAAAGAGCTCCTTGGAGCAGACAAAACCCAGGATCGAATCTCCGAGGAATTCCATCCGTTCAAAGGGAGATGGGACTTTGTGATCGTCATATTTACGGCGCAGGTAGGACTTGTGGGTCAAAGCAGCTTTGAGCAGGGTATCATCATGAAAGGTGTATTCGATCCGCTTTTGCAGATGCTGAAGGCTCTTTTCCCACTTCGGATATTGTTCGGCGATGCGTTTGCCGTTAAAATACTCTACGATCTTGGCGATAATCGGGTTCACTTTTCCTCGACCTTTTATCTGGGTAAGTCCATCCCCGGGCAAGCGGAGCGTGACCGCTCACCCGGAAAGGAACTCGTATATTGGCTTGTTAATCCTGATATCTTTTGATGATGACAGCGGAGTTATGTCCGCCAAAGCCGAGTGAATTGGACAGCGCGGCGCGGATCTCCAGCTTCTGAGCTTGGTTCGGCACGTAGTCCAGATCACATTCGGGATCAGGGGTGGATAGGTTCATGGTGGGATGGATCATACCGGATTCGATGCTCTTGACGCAGACGATCGCTTCGATCCCCGCTGCCGCACCGAGCATATGCCCGACCATGGACTTGGTGGAATTGACCTTGAGCTTGTAAGCATGTTCCCCGAAAGCAGCCTTGATCGACTGGGTCTCACCCTTGTCGTTCAAGGGGGTCGAGGTGCCATGCGCATTGACGTAATCGATATCTTCAGGCTTCATGCCGGCATCGTTCAATGCCATGAGCATGGCTCTGGCACTTCCCTCACCATCTTCCGTGGGAGCGGTGATGTGATATGCGTCGTCCGTCGCGCCATAGCCGACCAATTCGGCATAGATGTGCGCGCCGCGTTTCTTGGCATGCTCGAGCTCTTCAAGAATGAGGATGGCGGCACCTTCGGACATGACGAAGCCGTCACGTTCCTTGTCAAAGGGTCTGGAAGCCGTTTCCGGGCTGTCGTTTCTGGTGCTCAGGGCACGCAGGGCGCAGAATCCGCCGACTGCCAGCGGGGTCACCGCAGCTTCTGTTCCACCGGTGATGATCACGTCCGCATCGCCATACTGGATGGAGCGGAGCGCTGTTCCCAGCGCGTGGTTTGAGCTGGCGCATGCGCTCATGACGTTAAAGTTTATCCCTTTGAACCCATGTTCGATGGCGATATGGGCAGCGGCGATATTGCCGATCATCTTCGGGATGAAGAACGGGGATATCCGGCGAGGACCCTGGGTATAGCTTTTGATGCATTCCTCTTCAAAGGTCATGATCCCGCCGATCCCGACGCCTGTGATGACGCCGACGCGGTTCGGATCATAATTTCCTTCTCCCAGAGCTGCATCTTTGACCGCTTCCCGGGCTGCGACTATCGCATACTGGGCATAGAGATCAAGTTTCTTTACTTCTTTATGATCAAAGTGATCTTCCGGGTTGTAGCCTTTGACTTCCGCGGCAATATGCGCTTGCAGGCTCGATGCGTCAAAGCGACTGATCAAACCGACTCCGGACACGCCTTTGATCAAGCTTTCCCAGGTCTCCTGTATATTGTTTCCCACGGGAGTGATCGCGCCTAATCCGGTTATAACGACTCGTTTCTTTGTCATGAAAACCTCTTCACTTCAGTTTTTGGTTCACCGGGATCCCGGCTAACGAACCACGGGTGGTGACTTCCATTACCTGCCCTGATCTCAGGTTTGATTCTCTCACACCTCAGATGAAAACAGGTGAGCACCGTCTATGCGAAAATAAGGAACCAATCCTGATAACAAAAGCTATCAGGATTGATTCCGCTGTTGCTATTAGGCGAGTTTCTCTTTGAGATAGTCGATTGCTTGACCGACGGTGCGCAGGCGATCCTGGTCCTCATCCGGAATTGTCAGATTGAACTCTTCCTCAAAGGCCATAACCAGCTCAACGGTGTCCAAGGAATCGGCACGAAGGTCTTCAATGAAGCTTGCTTCGGGAACGATCTGGGATTCTTCAACCCCGAGTTTGTCCATGACTATCTGTTTGACTTTGGCTTCAATATCCATTATTCCTCCTATGTTATTGAAGTGTTCTATTTCTCACGGTGTTTTTGTTCCGTAATGTTGTTTAGTGCATTGTCAGACCGCCATCGACGGCGATCGTCTGTCCTGTGATGTATGAGCTGTCCGGAGAAGCGAGGAAGACGCACAGCTTCGCGACGTCGTCCGGACTTCCCATCTTGCTCAAAGGGATAACCTTGGCATATTCGGCTCTGACCTCATCCGGAAGGATGGCGGTCATTTCCGTCTCGATAAATCCGGGAGCAATGGCATTGACCCGCACTCCGCGGCTGGCGAATTCCTTCGCACAGCTCTTGGTAAAGGCGATCATCCCCCCCTTGGAGGCGGCATAGTTTGCCTGTCCGGCATTGCCCATGATCCCGATCACGCTGGTGATATTGATGATCGAGCCAAAGCGCTGCTTCATCATCACCTTAAATGCCTTCTGTGAGCAGATGAAGCTTCCCTTGAGGTTGATGTCCAGGACGGCTTGCCATTCCTCTTCCTTCATCCGCAGGATGAGGTTGTCCTTGGTGATCCCGGCATTATTGACCAGGCAGTCCAGCTTGCCGTGATCCCGAACGATCGCGCCAAAGATCTCTTCCATCGAAGCAGAATCCGTGACGTTGCCGACGTAACCAAAGGCTTGGTAACCGGAAGCTTTCAGCCTCTCGACCGCATTGGTGACGGCTTCGGGATTGATATCCATGATCAGGACGGTCGCGCCGCAAGCGGCAAAGCGTTCGGCTATGGCATAGCCTATTCCGCGGGCGCTTCCGGTGATCAAGACCTTGTAATCTTCAAATATATAGCTCATAAGATTCCTTAAAGTGTTTTGGAGGCAGTTCCCTGTTCCCGATGATCACAAAAGTGACGCAACGGCAACGACTTCCTCAAGTTTGTCAATGTTTATGACTTCCGCGTCTTTGTCAATATTCTTTATCATCCCGCTGAGGACTTTTTGGGGACCAAACTCGATAAAGCGGGTCACACCAAGCTCTCGCATGTGAGTCACGCATTCGACCCAACGCACCGGAGAGATGATCTGACGCACCAGCTTCTGGCGAATGAGATCGGCTGAGGTATCGGGAAGGGCATCGACATTGGAGACGACCGGGCAAAGCGCATCGGAGAAGCTCAGAGTGCGCATTTCCTCGTCCAGCCACAGGCTGGCTTTCTCGATCATGGGTGTATGGAAAGGTCCGCCAACGACAAGCGGCAAAGCCCGTTTGGCTCCGCGAGCTTTGGCAAGCTCCATCGCTGCCATAACCCCCGCTTCGCTTCCGGAGATGACCGTCTGGATCGGGGTATTAAAGTTCACGGCTCTGACCAATCCGGCAGATTCGGCTTCTTTGCAGACCTCGATCACCGCCGGTGCTTCCAGCCCGATGATCGCTGCCATGGCAAAGGGAGCGCCGTCATTTGCCTTGATCATGAATTCACCCCGCTTGTGCACGAGATGCATGCCGTCTTCCCAGGTCAAAACCCCGGCAGCTACCAAAGCGGTAAACTCACCCAGGGAATGCCCGGCGACATAGTCCGGCTTGATCTCACAGACTTCTTGCAGAGCCTTGAGCGCGCAAATGCTGTGAAAGAGGATGGCGGGCTGAGTAAATCTCGTCTCTTTGAGGCTTTCTTCCGGCCCGTTTAGCATGATGCTCTTTAGGGAAGTTCCATGCGCCTTGTCAAAAGCATTCAAGACCTCGGAATACTGTGGCTTGGCGCCGAGATAATCCGCGGTCATTCCTACATACTGAGCTCCCTGTCCGGGAAATACAAAAGCTGTTTTCATTACATACCTCTTTAGTCTAGAATCGGTCTCTCGCATACGGGCATAGCCCGGTCAGGCTTTTAATACCTCGCGAGGATGCTACCCCAGGTAAGTCCTGCTCCAAATGACGTCAGGAGAATGATGTCCCCACGGCGCACCTTCTTGTTGCGGATCGCCTCATCCAGAGCAAGCGGGATGGTCGCGCTCGAGGTATTGCCATACTTCTCGATATTGACCACGACCTTGGACATCGGAACCTTCATCTTTTCGGCAAGCCCCTCGATGATCCTCAGGTTTGCCTGATGCGGGATGATCCAGTCCACGTCTGTGGTGCTGAGATGATTTCTCCGTAAAAGCTCATCGCTGGAGGCGTACATGCTGCGGATGGCGTTCTTGAATATCTTATTCCCTTCCATGTATATGGTATGCAGGTTTTTGTCCACTGTCTCATGGGAAGCGGGCATGCGCGATCCACCGGCTGCCTGGACCAAAAGGTCGCTCTGGCTGCCATCCGCGTCGATCACCGAATCGATGATGCGCGAGATATCGCTGGAGGTAGCCCGGGAAACGATCGCAGCTCCGGCACCATCCCCAAAGAGCACGCAGGTATTGCGGTCTTGCCAGTTGGTGATCTTGGTGAGGATATCCACGCCCAGGACGAGGACGTTTTGCCTTGAGCCATTCTCGACGAATTGCTTTGCGGTCTCGAGGGCATAGACGAATCCCGTGCATCCGGCAGAAACGTCGAACGCGGGAAAGCCCTTTAAGCCCAGCTTCTTTTGCACGATGCAGGCTGTGGAGGGGAAGGGGTGATCGCCACTGATGGTGGCACAGACGATCAGATCGATATCTTTGTATTTGACATCCGAGGATTCGATCGCATTCGTCGCAGCCTTGAAGGCAAGGTCGCTCGCAGCTTCCTCTGCCGAAGCATAGTGCCTCTCGAACATCCCGGTACGGGTGCGGATCCACTCGTCTGTGGTATCGACGACCTTTTCCAGATCAAAATTATTAACTATCTTCTTTGGCGCACAGCTTCCAAAGGCAGAGAACTTTGCATGATAGATCATTACAACCTCTCAAAATACGATTTGGCGTGATCTACAAACCCGCTTTTGGCGATCCTGGACGCAAACCGGATGGCATTCATCATCGCCTTGGCATTTGACCTGCCATGCGAGATCACGCTCATGCCGTTGACTCCGACAAGCAGCGCGCCGCCATACTCAGTGTGATCCAGTTTCTTTTTCATATACGTATAGACCGGATAAGAGAGCATTGCGCCGAGTTTAGCGATCCAGTCCTTATTAAACTGCTCTTTGAGGATCTCAAAGATGCTAAATCCCGCGCCTTCGACGGTCTTGAGCATCACGTTGCCCACGAAACCGTCGCAGACGATCACATCCGTGACCCCGCGCAGGACGTCTTTGCCTTCAATATTGCCAATGAAGTTCAGATCCGTCGAAGCCGCAAGCAAACGATGCGCTTCCTTCGTGGTCTGATTGCCCTTGGCACTCTCCTCGCCGATATTCAAAAGAGATATCCGCGGAGAGGTGATATTGAAGAAATACTGCGAATACAGCCTGCCCAGATGGGCAAACTGCACCAGATGCTCCGCGTCGCAATCGACATTCGCCCCCACATCCAAAATGATCTCATGGTTCTTTTGGGTGGGAAACTGGATGGCGATAGCCGGACGCAAGACGTTCTTTATCCTGCCATAGACAAACAAAGAAGCAGCCATGACGGCACCGGTATTCCCGGCACTCACCGCTGCTTCGGCTAAACCTTGATTATGCAGCTCTATGGTCCGAACCAGCGAGCTGTCTTTTTTGGTGCGAAACGAGGTGGACGGTTCGTCCTCCATGGTGACCCGCTGCGAAGCATGAACTACGCTGATTCTGGCTTTGTCATAGATATACTTCGCCAGATGACCGGAAATGACTTTCTCATCCCCGACCAGGATCACTTCATCGCAATAATCTTCTTTGATGGCAAGAACTGCGCCTTCGATTTCCGGCAGCGGTGCATTGTCACTACCGAAAGCATCGACCGCTATCCGCACACTATTCCTTGATGTCGATAACTTGCTTGCCGTTGTAAGTGCCACAGCTGGCGCAAATGTGGTGGGAGCGGGTAGCTTCACCACACTTGGTGCAAACGCTAAAGCTCGGAAGCTTCAGAGCGTCATGTGTTCTGCGCTTATCACGACGGGTGCTCGACGTTTTCTTCTTTGGGACTGCCATTATTTCTCCTATATGCAAAGCAGATCATCATCAGGGTTTGGATTTGATCCTTCTCTTATAATAATGCTGCTTGCTTGATAACGCTATAGTTTTATTATGATTGACCAAGAACTTTCTAACTGCCTTTTTTGTCAACCAAAATCCTGCAAAGCTCTGCCTGATGGGAGTGTGTCCCCTCAGATACAAGCTGCCTGCCATCTGGACGAACTCCGATTGATGGATCCTGAATATCTTTAGATAGACTATTGGAATCCGACATAGATAAATCTTGACATTAATACACACATGGAAATGTTCTTTTTAAGTCAAGAAAGCGTTTGTGATAGGAGCTTGAGCATGTGCTATCGGTACTATCTCCAGAAAGAACATCATTCGTGAACAGGCAATACTCGCTACTGCGAGGAGGTTGTTTATAAATGCAAGACTTACTCTGATTCCAGAGCTATTCAGAATACTGGGGTAGTTTTACCCTAAGCGGAACGATCGAGAATAGCGATCATTCAGGTAGAGACAAATTACACACATGGAGGTTTGATGAAGGCAACGACAATTTGTGCTGTGGTGATCGTGCTTATATCATTGCAGCTCAATGCTGTTGATCACCTGGAGACGATGACGACATTGTACGGGGAATTCAATGGCTCTAGGTTTGGTGAGCGGGTGGACTCTATGGATTACAATGGCGATGGTTATGATGATGTGATAGTTTACTCACCTTATTGGAACCCCAATGGAGTTTATAACAGTATGCAATGTTGGGGGAAGATCTATTTCTATTGGGGCGGACCCAGTATGGACAATGTGCCGGATTTCGTGATGGAAGGATCGGAAAATTGGGAGCTATATCCCGCAGGTCCCTACAATGGAGGCGACATCAATGGAGATGGGATTGACGATATGGTAATCACCCTGGCTATTGAACCGGCTTGTGTTATAGCCGTATATTATGGAAGAGCCAATCCCACTGGGATACCAGATGAGACAATCACTGTTCCATATTTGGTAGATGGTTACATAACCTCAAGACCGCTAGGCGACATCAATGGAGACGGTCGGGAAGATCTGGTGATACACTGCCCGCTTTGGACTAATCCTCATATATTTAGATTAATAATCTGGACCGGTAACGATGCCCCATTTGTGACCCTTGCGGAAACGACTAACGGTTTTGTATCAATATCTGCAATTGGGATTGGTGATGTAAATGGTGACGACGTTGATGATTACCTCCTCCAGTATGGTATTCCCGGAGGAACAAACATGAACAGCAGAATAGTATTGTATTATGGCAACGTCAATTACCCGGAAGTTGATAGTCTGGTGATATCTGACAATACGAATGCAATTACTACTAAGTCTGCCAGCCCGCTGGGGGACTTGAATAGCGATGGCTATGGTGATTTTGAGGCATATGTTGGCAAGGTGTGGTTTGGACGTTCTGATTTAACGCCTATCAACGTTTTCGAGTTAACCTACAATGATCCTTACCATGAGTGGTTTAATCCTGATCGTAATGTTGGTAATCCATTTATTTATGGTGATCTGAACGGTGACGGTTTCGATGATGTGGTTGGTTCAACTTATCAGATAAACTACTTCCAAGGAGAAGTGGGTATATGGGTAGGCGGACAGAATATGGATGGGTTGATTGACATGTATTTATATCCTCCAAGTGATTATGGAACAAGGCAATATGGATACTCCAAAGCTGCAGGGGATTTTAATGGAGACGGATTATGTGACTTGGCGGTATCAGCTCCCATGTTCTATTCAGCACCACAAATAGCAACAGGAAGAGTATTTATCTATTCCGGTAATGCAGCTTTGACAGACACTGTGGTCGCCAACGATGACCCGATTGAAAATGACCAAGTATGGGACTTAAGTGTTTATCCCAATCCATTACGGAGCAGCGATCAGCTAATGATTGATTTATCTGGAACCGGCTACAAGGACTCAAGTCCCCTTAAATTTGAGTTGTTTAACCTCAGAGGGCAGAAAGTTAGCAGCTTTGACTATGTTAGCACAATTCACAACGAAGCTCCTATCTCAATGCCTACCCCTGATGTAGCAAATGGATTATATGTATTGAAGGTAATCCGAAACGACAAAATCGTGGTTACTAAGAGAATATGCGTTCTAAAATAGGAGGTAGAGTGAATAAACCGTGATAGCTATCATTTTGCATTCTACAATACAGCCGCGTTTTAGGTCAGAATGATCCAGATACCAACTCCGTAGTAGCTCAAACGCCTCAAATCCAAAGCAATTACCCCAATCCGTTCAATCCTTCCACCACGATAGCATTCAGTATCCCGGAGACCGGGCGAGTCCGAGTTTCTATCTACAATACTAAAGGGCAGAAAGTAAATGACTTGCTCAATACCGAACTGATCCGTGGAAACCATAGACTGGTTTGGGATGGCAGAGACACTAACAACCGTAACGTAGCCTCAGGTGTCTATTTCATCAAACTGGAATCGGGAGGTAAATCCTCGATCCGCAAAGCTATGCTTATGAAATAGTTGTTAACATCCGATAGAATAGCCCGGGGCAACCCGGGTTTTTTCTGGACAACGTTTCCAATCATTCTATCTATCCGAGCCTGAATGCCGATTGTGAGTGCTAAAGCAGCTTCCATTCGGCACAAGTTCTCTCTCTGACAGCCCAATGCAATACCAAGCGGTTCCCGTGTCCAGCCCATGCACTGCCCGTGTGATCCCCATGTGTTCACGCGGGGGTTACGCGGGGTTCACACGGGCATCACGCGGGAAGCTCCCGATCGATGCTTTAGTACAAGTCAGCTATTTCTCAGATGATTCCCGGATTCGATCTGGGAGTCATCTGAGGGTCATCTGAGGAAGATGAGAGCAAGAGACGGGAGAGCCGGGTGCAGGGCGAGCGGGAAAGCCCAATGGGGAATAAATCTTGACCGCTTTACCCGAATGTCAATAGTTGGTTTGAGACAATTCTGACCCCTATCAGGAGTGACACAATGAAACAAAGCATATTGATATTTATAGTTTTAGCGATATCCGCGGCGCTGGTGGCGATGCCGGATGCATGGACCGAGTTTCAGAGGGATATCGGGATCCAGGCGGATGCCTTCCGCAATACCCCGGAGCATCAGGAGATGCGAAGCCGGGACACGCGTGACTATCAGGTCGGCGATACGCGGACGTTCTGGCGCTGGAACCTCTCCGTCATGCCTCCATCGTGGATCCAGACGCCCTCGACCTGCCGTGCGGTGGGCGAGCATTGCTATATCTTCGTCGCCAATAGTGAATGGGGCACCCGCATGACCCAGGCGCACGTCGATGAGGTTCTTGCCCGGTTGGAGGACAGCACGGTCAATGATCCGGGTCGTGGGGCGATCGAGATGGATACCGCGCTCTTTGGTCCTATTCCGGATGAGCTGGATAATGACCCGCGACTTATAGTATTTTACTCCGCCTTAGGCTCATTTCAGGGGACGTCCTTTGACGGCTATTTCAGCGCGTATAACCAGGTGACGGAGGCGCAGGCGCAGCAGATGAATCCCAGCGGGCATAGCAACGAATGCGAGATGATCTATATGACCTGCAACCCTTTAAGCCCTGTCGCACCGATCCGCCTTTCCGTCCTTGCCCACGAGCTTCAGCACCTGATCCACTGGGGAGCGGATGCGAATGAGGAAACCTGGCTGAACGAAGGTTGCGCGGAACTGGCGATGGTCGCCTATGGTGTCCCGGATCCGATCTCGGGCTTCCCGACCAATCCCGATAACAACCTCACGGCTTGGAACCAGACCACGGCGGACTACGTCAAGGTCATGCTGTTCTTTACCTATTTGCAGGAGCATTTTGACGATAGCGGGATGATCCGCGCGATAGTCGCTTCCCCGGCGAACGGGATCGCCTCGCTGGAGTCCTGCCTGGGTATATACTATCCCACAGTGACGGTGCAGGAACTCTTCCGCAGTTGGTCGGTGGCGAACTATCTCGATGAAGTGACGTCCTTTAGCGAGCTGTATAACTATGACCTGCTCAATCTGCCGAATTTTACCGCGACGTCGGTAAATCAATATCCGTCGATGACCAACCAGACGATCCAGGCTTGGGCGACGGACTACCTGAGCTATACGATCCCGGCAAGCCCGACGAATTTTATCCTCCAGGCAAGCTCCGATATCTACGCCAATCTGCTCTATTATGACGTGAATAACGTCTGCACCTCGATCGACGTGCTCTATGGGAGTGACCTCTCCTGGAACCCGCTGGATACGGAGGCGGTCAAGGTCGTCATCGTGCTCAGCAACAGCAATCCCACAGCGTTGAGCTATTCCTGGTCTGCAATGCCGGTTGCCGCGGATGACCCGGCTATCAGCCCGGTGAGCCTCAGCCTGGAGACCAGCCCCAATCCCTTTGCTCTGGGTGGAGCAGCTTTGCGCATCAGGCATGCAGGGGTGAAAAAAGGCTCGCAGATACGGATCTATAACCTGCGGGGGCAATTGATCCGGGATATAAAGCTAAGCGACGGGAGCGAATCGAGCCTTTGGGATGGGAAGGACAGCCTTGGCAACAGGGTCAATTCCGGGATATATACGCTGGAGCTGATCAGCGGCAAAGACCGGGCTCTCAGACGCATAACCATAACAAAATAGATATATTAAGCTAATACAAGGAGATAATGATGCGGACATGGATATTGGTCGTCCTTTTACTCTGCCTTTTGGCAATGACGGCTTGCGCGCCGGGAACGGAGAGATTCAAGGAAAAGGATCATCCGGCGGGGTTTTTCTGGGGGATCTGGCATGGCTGGATCGCACCGGTTAGCGTTATCTGGCAACTTTTTAACCCCAACGTAAGGATATATGAGCCGAATAACGCCGGCTGGGTCTATGACTTTGGTTTTTATATCGCCATCGTGGGTGGATTCGGGGGCTTTGCCCTGAGCCGCAGGAAGTGCAAAAAGAAGAGCTGAGCATAGCTTGAGCTACCTCTATCTCCTGCTCACGGCAGCGATCTGGGGCTTTGCCTTCGTAGCCCAGCGGATGGGCAATGAAAGCCTCGATCCCTTTAGCTATAATGCGCTGCGCTTTTGCCTCGGAGCTGTCTTTATCGGGCTTATCCGGCTGTTTGGCAAGCGCGAGAGCAGACCGGCACCCAGACAAGGCTTTAGCTGGCAATCACCCGTCGTCCTGGGCTTAGTCCTCTTTGTCGCGTCTTCGCTGCAACAATGCGGGATGCTCTGGACATCCGCCGGGGCAGCGGGCTTTATCACGGGGCTATACGTCGTGGTGGTGCCGCTCTTGGGCTTGGTAAGGCGACAGAAGACATCCGGACTGATGTGGGTCTCCTCCGTGCTGGCAGTCATCGGGCTGGGCTTGATCAATGACTTTTCCAATGTGCAGGTCTCACTGGGAAATCTGCTGGTCTTGGTCGGGGCGTTCTTTTGGGCAGGGCACGTCCAGATGATCGATAAGCTGCGCGCAGAGCATGGAACGCTCGATCTTGCCTTTAGCCAATACAGCGTGACCGCGATCCTGAGCCTGGGCGTCGCGATCCTCCTCAGTCTGCTGCGAGATCCAGCTTATCTCTTTTCTAATGAGAGCTTTACCGCTATTGGCAAAGCCTCGCTCCCCATCGCCTACGGCGGTTTCTTCTCCGTGGGGATCGCCTTTAGCCTGCAAGCGTACGCCCAGAAAAGGGTTCCACCCTCCCGTGCAGCGGTAATCCTCTGCAGTGAAGCGGTCTTTGCCCTGTTTGGGGGATGGTGGCTCTTAAACGAAACGATCACCCTTCCCATGCTCTTGGGAGCGGTGATCGTTCTGATCGCAATGCTGGTCGCGATCCGGCTCTAAAGGTTGCGCAGCGATTCGATATTGGCTCGGGCATCCGGGACGTTGTCGATGACGAACTTATTGGTCTCGCAGGGGAAGTAGGCACATTCGGCGCAGGTTTTGTAGCCTTTGCCAACCGCACAGGCGCGGATCGGGCAGTTCGAGCACCACGAAAAGCGAGTACCTTCCTCGGTGCATCCGACGCAATTGATGTCGTCTGCGGTGAGCTTGGCATCATAGTTTTTTGACCAGCGCACGGCGATATCGGCTTTGCGCTCCATGTCTCCGGAGAGGGTCGCTTCCCGGCATTCGCAGGTCGCGCAGTTCAATCCACAGGCTGAGATAAGTCTTTGCATGTTTTCTCCTAAGGGCTTTGGTTTATCTGCTTTTAGCTATTGATAGTCAGTCCGGTTTGCGGGTCTTGAGAAAGTCCTGCAGAGCGGTGAGGCTCCTCCCGGAATAGAGCTCCTTTTTGAGCTTTTTGTCCCGGGGTGGGTTCTCCAGTTCCGGTAAGATCCCAAAATTGGCGTTCATGGGCTGGAACTTCGTCTCGCCCGGAGTGATCAGGTGACGCCAGAGCTGTCCGAGGATGGTCTCCGGGGGTAGGATCGGCAAGCCGGAATCGAGGATCCCGGCAATGAGGATTGCGGTGGCGATGCTTTCCACATAGCCCTCCACCCCGCTGAGCTGACCGGCTATGAAGACGTTTGGCGCGGCTTTGAGGCTGAGATCGGGATTGAGGATCGCCGGGGCATTGAGGTAGGAATTGCGGTGAATGGAGCCAAAGCGGTGAAACACGGCATTTTCGAGACCGGGAACCATGCGGAAGATGCGCTGTTGCTCCGGATAGCGAAGCATGGTCTGGCAGCCGACGAGGTTGTAGCTCGTGCGTTCGAGGTTCTCCGCGCGGAGCTGCAAGACGGCAAAGGGCTTCCTCCCCGTGAAGGGGCTTTCGAGTCCCATGGGCTTCATCACGCCGTGACGCAGGGAGTCTATGCCACGCCTGGCGATCTCTTCGACGGGCATGCAGTTTTCGTAAAAAGAGAAACGCAGATCACGAAAGAAGGCGTTCTCAAACTCGTGAGCTTCGTGCTTCTCCCCCGCCAGCAGGGCTTCACAAAAGGCGTAGTATTCGTCCTTTTCAAAGGGGCAATTGAGGTAGTCCGGATCACCCTTGTCATAGCGGTCTTTGGCGTAGATCCTTGTCATATCGAGGCTTTCGGCAGCGACGACCGGGGCGATCGCGTCAAAGAAATAGAGGTGCTCATCACCCAGGCGTTCACTGAGAGAGCGCATCAGACTGTCCGAGGTCAAAGGACCGGATGCGAGGATGCAAAGACCCTCAGGAAGCTGCGTCACCTCTTCCCTAACCAGGGTGATCAGAGGCTGGGCGAGGATCTCGGCATTGACCTTCTCGGCAAAGAGTTGGCGATTCACCGCCAGGGCTTGTCCCGCGGGAACCATACATGCTTTGGCAAGGGGAAGCAAGCGGGAGCCAAGCAGCTCCATCTCGGCTTTGAGCAGTCCGGAAGCAGTGTCCAGACGCAATGACTTTAGGGAGTTACTACAGACGAGCTCTGCCGGGAGAGCTGTCTCATGCGCGGGGGTCTGTGTCCCGGGGCGCATCTCACACAGGCGCACTTCCCAACCGCGGTCTGCCAATTGGAGAGCGGCTTCTGAGCCGGCAAGCCCGGCTCCGATGATCGTTATCTCTTTCTTCATGTTGCTCTTTTTGAGCCTCATGGCTATTCTGTCAACCAATTCCTCGGGGTGGCGGGATTTGTCAAAAGCGCGTAATGCCTTATATTAAGATTTAGATACCCGCTTCCGAGGCGGGATAAACGACAAGAAAACAGGTTTTAGACAAGGAGATAAACAACGTGGAATCGTTCACTTTCTACAATCCGACCCGTGTCCACTTCGGCAAGGGGATGGTCTCGATGCTGGGCAAAGAACTCCGCGAAGCGGGCATTGGCAAGTGCCTGCTGATCGCAGGAGGGGGCTCGATCAGGACGAACGGCGTCTATGCGGACGTCACCGCATCCCTGAAGGAATACGGCATCACCTGGCGCGAAGGCTGGGGAGTCCGGGCAAACCCTACCCTGAGTAAAGCGCGGGAACTTATCGAGCTTGCCCGCAGTGAGCAAGCCGAAGCCATCCTGGCGATCGGAGGCGGCAGCGTGATCGATACTTCCAAAGCCGTTTCCGCCGGATACTATATGGACGACGTTTGGCAGATGTTCACCGGCAAGGCATTTCCGGACAAGGCACTCCCGCTTTATGTGGTGCTGACCCTATCCGCGACCGGGAGTGAGATGAATTCCTTCGCCGTCCTGACCAATACCGAGACCAGGCAGAAGTGGGGAACCGGGCATCCTTTGCTCTTCCCGCGGGTCACGATCATCGATCCCGCCTATCAGAGCAGTCTGCCACAGAACCAGACGGTGAACGGCGCTCTCGATGCTACAGCCCATATCCTCGAATACTATTTTGCCGCCCCGGCTTCTCTGGTGACCCGCTCCCTGGACAGCGCCCTGCTGCGGGACATCGTCAGCATGACCGACAGGCTCGTGGCTGACCCGCAGGACTACGTCGCCAGAGCGAATCTTGCCTGGAGCGCGACGCTTGCCTTAAACGGCTTATCCGGAGCCGGGATGAAAGGCGGAGACTGGGCTTGCCACAGCATAGAACACGCGTTTTCCGCGCTCCATCCGGAGATAGCGCACGGTGAGGGGCTGGGAGTCATCTTCCCCGTGTGGATCGAGTTCATGGCGGAGCGTCACCCTGAGACTATCGACCGCTGGGCAATGGAGGTCTGGGGAGAGGACAGCATCGCGATGGCAGTCAAGCGTTTTCGTTCCAAGATCAAGGAATGGGGCTCGGCAAGTTCCCTGCGGGATCTCGGCATCCGTCAGGATGAGCTCCCGATCCTGCTCGATCTGATCATGACCTCACTCCGGGTCGGAGGCATCAGCCGCTTTACCCGCGAGGACGTGGAAGCCCTGCTCTTGCTTGCTTTCTAAGCATCTCGATCACTATACAGAAAAGGTCGTGACCAATAGCTGATCACGACCTTTCCTTTTGCAGGGATTTCAACGAAGGGTTGTTATTCAGTTTCCTGATCCAGCTCCATGAAGGCTTGTGATGCCTTGAACTGGTTGTAAAGAGCTTCCTCATTACGGATATTGGCGGCGACGCTCTTGCGGATCTCGGTCTTGGGGATCTTTGCCTGGACCCAGGTCTTATAGCGTTCGGTGCCGTATTCTTCTACTTTGCGGGTCTCGGTCTTACCAAAGATGATCCCGTTGAATCTGGCGGTCGAGATGGACTTGACTACTTTCTGGGAGAGGGCAAGAAGCTGAGGATCAAAGACGCCTGCTTCTTCCTCGTAGGTCTTCATCATGCCCTTGACCTCGGTCTCGACGAACTGAGCAGCTTCGAAGACTGCATTGTTCTTCGCGGTATCGAGGGAGGCAGTTTCGCTGACTTTGGTTGCCTGACCATAGGTGCAGACGTAAGCATCATCATTCTGTGATGCCCACCAGGAGGGACGATAAACTTCTTCGCCACCGGGTTTGACGGTCTTGTTCTTTCCGCATCCAAGCGTCAGCAGTAAAAGCACTGCCAGCATCAGCGCGAGGACTATTTTCGTTACTTTCATTGTATCCTCCATTGGGGTATTTAAGTGTTTTTGGCTTCTGGTTTGTATTCCGGTCGATCTTGATTTTTTGTCAATGACAAATTCATACAGGAAAGCTTCCTGCTTTTTATGCTACTTTGTTTCAACGCGTTTGGGAAGTTTGTCCATCTTGCGCAAATGCTCGTCATAGGTGCGGGAAAAGACGTTTCGCCCCTTGCGATCCGCCTGGAAGAAAAAGTAGTCATGCTTTGCGGGGGAATACGCGGCGAGGATCGAGCCGATTGACGGATTGCAGATGGGACCCGGAGGAAGCCCCGCATTGCGATAGGTATTGTAAGGCGAGGCGATATTGACGTCGTCCAGGGTAAGAACTTCCCGATGGATGCCTTTCTGCTCCAGGATATAGTCAACCGTGGGGCAAGCTTCGAGACGCATCCCCTTTGCCAAGCGGTTTTGATAGACTCCGGCGACGACCGGTCTCTCGTCTGCTGTGCCTGATTCGATCTCCACGATGGAAGCAAGAACCAGCTTGCGATAGAAGGTGCTGTCCGCCTTTGCCTTGATCCCGGCTTTGTCCAGCCGCTTGAACAGCTCATCGGTCTGCAGCTTCAAGATCTCCCGCGCCGTCATCCCCGGCTCAAAGCGATAGGTCTCAGGATAGAGGTATCCCTCGAGCGAAGGCAGCTTCAGCCCAGTGATCTCCATCACGAAGGCGGGATCCGTCGCAACCGCATACAGGCTGTCATAGCTGATCAGCCCGCTTTTCTCGATCCGGTGCAGGGTGCGATATAGCGACCAGCCCTCGGGGATAGTGATCCCGACCGTCTCGCTCTGTCCGCCCTGCAAGCGTTTTACCGTATCCAGGAGGCTAACTCTGCCGCCAAAGGTATAGATCCCCGGCTTGAGATCACGATCCGCCTTGCTCAGTCTGGCAAGCGCGCGAAAGACCAGTTCGCTGCGGATTACTCCGGCATGGCGGAGTTTCTGGGCGATCGACCCGGCATTATCACCGCGGTTCACCCGGATCAAAACTTCATCCGAATTAGTGGGGACTATTATCGTCAAGAGCACGGAACTAAGCCCGATCAGCAAGATCAGACCTATCCCGAGCGTTATCATCAGAGAACGTCGCATTGTATCTATTTCCTATTTAGTTATTTGCCAAAAAGTCTTTCAGGATCATCGCCGCTGCCATCGCATCAACCAGCGTGCGAGCCTCCTGCCAGGTATAGCCCATCTTCTTCAGCTCCGCGTTCGCTTCGGAGGAACTATAGCGCTCGTCCCAACCTGTGACGGGAACCGAAAGCCCTGCCGTGACTGCATCCTTGACCGCCAGCGTCTCATCCGTCTTGGCGGTATTTCCGCCTTCGATCGCATAGGGAACACCGAAAACGACGAGGATGACCCGCTGTTCTTTGACCAGTTCATTCAGCGTCTGCACCAAAGCCGGAACACCGGTGTTTTCCAATACCCGAAAAGGTTTGGCGAAGATCCTCAGCGGATCCGTCATCGCCAGTCCGATCCTCTTCTCGCCATAATCGACGGCGAGGATCCTCCCTTCACCGCTTAGAGGTTCGATTCGTCCCTCCAGATAGCGATATACCAGCCTTCACCGATCTGACGCAGATAGAATCTGGCGATACCGCTGGCGCTGAGGGCTGTGTTGCTTGCCAGGTAGGTTAGTTGCAGATCAAAGACGCAGGGGATCACGATCCAATCCTCATGCCCAACCTCGGGATCGACGTCCCAAAGGTTTTCCGGGGGGATCTGCAAGCGCAGGACTATCTGATCCGGCGGTGGGTATTGCCCATCCGAAGATCCATTGGTGAAGAGGTTTTCCGTGTATTCGACCTCTTGCTCGTAATTCCACCAGGAATCCCGGATGCCGTCTCCATTGACGTCAACCCCGATCTGGCTGACTTCCGCAGCGAGCAGTTCAAAGCGAAAGTCCGGAGCCAAAAGCTTGCGATAGAGCTTGATGTTCTTATCCTGATACGCCCGCTGAAGAGTCTCCAGCAAAGCCTGCGGGGTCTTGTTATTCAGCCCGGTGATCAGGTCATATTCGAGCGGAGGACGAAAAGGATTGTCACAGCTACCCAGGAGCAGCATCAGGATCAGCAGCACCGGAAAGAGGAGATATTTACTGCGAATACCCATATTTGAGCACTCCCCAGGTCGGCGAGTTTCCCACCCGATAGTCGAGCCATCTGTATATATACCAATATCCTGCGACGCGCTTCAACTGCAGCTCCATGTTTCCGGTATAGAGTGTCGTATGCGTCGATGTCTTGAGCGATATCTGATATTGACGGTAGATCCGCGCTTCATTGGCGAGGATGTCGTCCGGTGAACCGGGAACATTCGCGAGGCTAAGCGTGATCTTGACCGCCTGATTGTGCAGGTTGATGAGCATATCCTGCTCCTCAGACCGGCTCCAGACCTGAGTGATGTTGTTCTCGAGCGCATCCTGCACCGCGAAGCTGAAGCGGTAGTCCGAGGTGAACAAACCTATGTATTTTACGACGTTACGCGAGTCTGAATAGCAATAGGTCAAGTTTTGCACGCAGAGCATCCAGTCCGTGGCAAAGTCGTTCCACGGAGCCGGAGCGGAAGGCGGCTGCGGATCCCGCAGGTCAAAGATATCGCACCCGGTGAGGATCAGCAGAGCCAGCAAAACTATCAGGATATTTCTCATATTCTCATGTTTTGCACGCTGATATTGATGTCAATGATTATTTGTGTGATGCTTGAGGGATCCTGATCTCCGTGCCTTTTCTTTCTCTCATCGACCTCGGATGACTCCCTCATCGGATCTGAGGATCATCTGAGGAAGACCTGAGACAGACTTTTCAGCGAAATACGAACCTGCGCCGGAATCGACCGCATATCAGCATACGCAATTTGGACTTGACAGCAATGGAAGGTCAGAAATTACATATAACCTGTTGGAGGAACCTTATGAGAGTGACTTTCATTCTGATCTTGCTATGCCTGATCGCTGTCACAACAAGCTGTGACAACCTTTCAGACAAACCCGCTGAACCCTGTCCGGTTATCAACGATCACGGATTCTTGATCAGACGGCTTCAGCTTGGGGAGCTGTACAAGAATCAACCAACCCTATACAATACGATGAACATGACTCCGCAAGATTCTGCCGGTGTCTATCTCTACCCCTTCGCCGGAGTGAACTATTACCATCCTGTCGCCATATGCCATCGCAGTTTGGAAGCTCTTAGCGACTTTAACAACACCCAAGACCCAGCATGTCTGCAACATGCGATCAGGTCTATGGAAGCACTGCGCAGGAATTCTATTCGTATAGACCGGATGATCTATTTCCCCTATAGCTTTGATTATCAGGAAAACGAACAGACGATCTATAAAGCTCCCTGGTATTCGGGAATGGCGCAGGGGATGGCTCTTTCTGCGTATTCAAGGTTATACTTCTACACTCGGGAACCGCTCTATCAGGCGGTTGCAGACTCTATTCTCAAGACCTTGACCGATTTTGACGGACGCTGTTCGACTGTGCATATCACCGATGAGCATAGTTTGGTCAATGATGCCGGATATTACTCCATAGACGAGTATCCCGGTCCCCAATATCGCTACGTTCTGAATGGTTCGATCATCGGAGCAATGGGGCTTTACGATCATTGGTGGGTCTTTGGAGACTCACAATCAAAGCTATGGTTAAGCCGAGCGTTGACACTGTATCGGGATAAGGTCTTGCTATACCGTAACCCCGGAGAAATGAGCGCATACTGCCTACGTTTTCGGGTCAAAAACGCTCACTACCACGATCTGCATCAGTATCTTCTACGGCTATGCGCAAGCATCACCGGAGATGATTTTTTCGGTGCGATCGCTGATCTGTTTCACCTTGATCATCCAGGATCTTGATCGGTTTCTGTTTACAGACTTGTACTCGTAGATCAAACCGTCACAAACGGCAGATTGAGCGCGAGAGATCAGGGTATCCCTTGGCTCGAACCTTGATCACGAAGACGCCGGAACCGCAGTCTCTGCCTCCGGAATCCTTGCCGTCCCAGAGCCATTCCGCTTTCGCGCCTTTATCGGAGATCCCGGTATGCGTGCGGACCAGCTGCCCACGCAGATTATAGATCCTCAGTTCGAATCCTTTGCCCTCATCAAGCTCGAGGGTGAGCTTCATCTCATTGCGCATGGGGTTTGGCGCGCAGAAAAGAGCCATAGCCGGGATAACCGGAGCACCGGGATCGTCCGCATCCACCGCCGGCAGGGCTGCATGCGCGGTATAGAAACGCCCAAAGGGATTGTCCTCTTCCCCGCCAGCCAGCTTTTTCCAGATGACGATCTCCAGTTCATTAGCCGCTGAGGGGACGAGCCAGATCCGGCTCGCTTTTGTCAGTTCGTCCGTGGGCAGAATGCTGACAGGGACGTTCTCGATCAGACGCAGCTCTCCATTTGCCAGAATATCGTGAAAACTCAGGTAGTTCGTCGCGGCAAAGTTCAGCCGCGCAAGCACTTTTCTGCCGTCTTGCAGGACGACGATGTCGTTCACCATACTGTCAACCGTGTAGTCATTTTCCTGAGTGATGGTCTGCGTTGAGGGAATGATGGTCTTTAGCTTGAGGCTGTATCCGGTGCCGGAAGGCATAGTCTGAGCGATAAAGGGTTGTGAGACTAACGTCATCTCCGCGCCGGTGATCAATCCATCGCCCTCGGTCAGCTCCCGCAGACTTCTGTAAGTAGTTCCGTATTCAAATACGGCAACGTCATTGACGCAGTAAAGAGCCGCGGATGAGCGACGGGCGTAGTTCTTTGAGTGGATACGTTTGGCATATTTGAGCTCGAAGCTATTGGTGAAATCTCCGGAGCTGACCTGCCGCGAACCGAGCTTCAAGCCCCAGTAATACAGCCGTTCATCGATCTCATGGCGTTTATCTCCCCGATAGTCCTTTTTATAGCCGATCCCCGCTCCTGCCGTTCCGGGATAGTTCACCGGACTGGTCGTGATCTGCAGAGTCTCGTCAAAATAGGGAAGACCGTTCACGAATGAAGCACCACCACAGGCGTCATTGGTCAGATCCCAGGCACCACCCGTCTGATATTCGCTGTCACGCCATGACCGGTGAACGTAGCCTCGGCGACGCTGATTGATCGAACCCCAGACCTGGATGATCCCACGTTCCAGATAGGGAGTGAACTCAGGCCACAGGGGATTATACCACGGCAGGTCGATATCCTCAGGCCAGTTCGGCGCTATAGGCGAGGAGAAGAGATAGCGATGCAGATCGATATTGGTGTATAGCGTCCCGTTATACGTCATATCGGGGATCGCGGGATGCGGATGCTGATATTCGAAGGTGAAAGTTCCGTCCTTGCGGGGATCGGGATCTTCGTTCATGGCATAGATCGTCGCATAGATATAGGACAGGTTTGCGTCGCTTTTGCACAAGGGATGAACCCGCTGTCCCGTATTTGGATCTTTGAATCCGTATTTGAGGATGACATTCTTCGAGGTGATCAGCGTCACCGAATCCAGCAGGTTCGGATTTGCCGGATTGTCCGGCGCCGTCCCGGGAGTCGTTCCGCTCAGGGTTATATCCCCCACGATCATGATCGTATCCGAGCAGCTCCAGGTCTGATGTCCGGAGAATACTCCCCTGATCCAGAGCTGAGAATTGGTGTAGAACCTCCCATCACCCCCGACCCCGGAAGGAGCATCGACCCAGACGGTGTCGAAGACCGTGAAGATATTCAACCCGACGTAGTTATTCGTCTGAGGATAATCTTCAAACGCGGTTATGAACTGACCGTCATAGTTCGTTCGCGTTCCGATCTTTACGCTATAGGTCGAGCCCATGCCCGTCACGAGCACGATATGCCCCGGGTCTGCCGGTCCGACAAGTGTTCCTTGCTGATAATCGGGGTGCTCGCTGACCAACTGGATAGGCGGAGCCCCCGTGACCAAGCCACCGCGAAAGATCGTCGATGCCGGATAAGTCTCTGCGCAACTGATCGTTCCGCTGGTGATCACCGGATCGAGAAAGGTCGGCCAGCCGTTGTTTGTCCCGACGGTTGTTCGCTTGATCCAGATATTGCTGTTTGAGCGTAAAGCTCCATAGACGATATCCCGTCCGTGAAAATAGACCGGAGTTCCGTTCCAGGAAAGCTCTTCCTCCGTGATATACACCGGAGCACGCAGTTCTTCCGGATTATCGATCGTGAGAAAGCTGCGTTGCAGATGCTCCGGATAGGGCTGGTCGATCTCGAAGTTGTAATACCTGCCGTTACGCTTTTCGATCCGCGGAGCTTTCTCGAAGGTCTTACCCAGATTGGTTATCGCCCAGGTCATTCCGCCGTTGGTCGATCTCGCCAGTTTCCTTTGGTAAGCCTGCACAAAAGTCACCAATATCTCACCCGGATTGACTGAGAGCGTCGGATGACAAAAGCCGTCCCAGATCTGGTCGATAACGGTGCTATACCACGTAGTTCCGCCATTGTAGCTGTATTTATAGACCAAACTGCTGATCGTTGCCGGATTTGCCGTTGAGTTGTCATTACAGACGAAAGCGATCGTATCGCCGGAAGCGTAGATCGCCATCTTCCCCGCGATCATGCCCGTTCCCCGCTCTATGGGAGCAGTCATCGTCGCCCAAGCCATACTCGCTATAAAACAAAGAAACAACATCACATATGTCTTCATGTCTTCCTCCTTGATTCAGGTGACCAATACCCTGTGTCATATGATGTTTAGATATGTTTGACATTTATGCAATTTCCAGACCATAAAGCGCGCTTTTCGGCTGCGAAGAACCCCGCAGAGCGATAATATGCCAATTATTTACTGCGTCAGGCTGTCCGCAAGGCAGGTGTTATCCCGGAACAGCCTGAAAGCGTGGAGCAATCTGCAATAGATGCAATTCTGAACTCGAATGGAATGATCAGTCAAAAGGAAGGGAATCGCCACGCACTCGCCGCAAACTCGCCTCAAACTCGAAACGACGCGGCGATTCAGGGGCGATCTTGCCATGACCTTACTACCAATCCCTACTGTTTGACAGACCAATCAGTTAACCATATGCGGGGTATCAGACAAGCGGATAATTCAGGGGAAGTGAGGTCGAAAGTGGTCAATAGTGGACAGATCCCTGCCGGGAGGGTCGCGGATGGCTGTCTATATGCTTGACATTATTCCCCTTATCCGCAAATTGACGACGATTGGCTGGACTGAAGCGTGTTCATGGTATCTTTATCCGGTAATGGCGTAAAGTTTCGAGATACTTATGCTTTGTAGCGAGCATGGACACAAGTCCTTTAACCCTTTATTAACTTGGAGTTAGGATGGATAGTATTACCATCGTCGAGTATAGCCCGCAGTATGCTGCCGCAGTCGCTGAGATGTGGAATCGCAGTTCATCGGGATGGAATGGACAAGTGTTTGATTACACTGAGGCAAAGGTTCTGGAGAAAGAGGCAAAGTCAGTCCATCTCAATCTCTGGCTTGCGCTTAAGGGTGCGGATGTCGTTGGCTACGCGAAGCTAAGTCCCTATTTCGCCGAGAAGGGTGTGGCGAATATCGACCTGCTCAATGTCGATCCTTTGCTACACGGCAGCGGGATCGGCAAAGCCCTCGTGCAGAAATGCGTGCTGCGCAGTGCCGAGCTTGGCTATGATCGCGTCGATCTCTTCACCTGGGCAGGGAATACGAAAGCGGTTCCGCTCTATAAGAAGTGCGGATTTTTCTGGGAGAAGATGGATGCCCAGACGACGCATCTGATGAATTTTCTCCCGGGATTGCTGCGAAATCCGATATTGAAGCCCTATTTCGAGTATTTTGACTGGTATTGCGACCTCAAACGGGAATTGAAGATCGAACCGGATGGCAGAATAGACAATGGTTTTACCCTCTTTGACTATCACTGGGCGAAGAGTGAGGACGAGCTAAAGGTCTCCTTCGAGAAGTCCGGACGTGGGATCGTGGCTATCTCCTGCAAAGGCTTTGAGGTAGAGACGATCCTGACGGAAGCAAAGCCGATCTTTGGCTCGGAATATGCGGTGCAATACCGGCTTATGCTCAAAGATAAAGCGTTAACAGATGTGCGTTTATGCGGGGTCGACGATGAGAATATCCGGCATCGGCTCGGGGACTATCCCTGCCTGAAAGAGGATGAGACGATCAGTTCCACGTATTATCCCGAACCTCCTTCCGACAAGGCTTCGGAGTGGATGACGGCACCGGGTGTCGCAGCCAGGCTCAATATCGGGGGTGAGAGCCTCCCGCTCAAGACCGGGCTAAAGGTGCAATATCCGCTTTCCTGCACGCTTCAGAACGAATCTTCTCTGCTCGATCCGGGGGTTGAATACAAGCTGTACCTGACTGTCACGAATAACTATCCCTTTGCCTGCAAGTACGTTATCCGCTTTCCTGAGGATCCGGTGATCCGGCTGACGCAGTCCGAATATGAGCTGCATCTCGCAGCTAACGCCAATGATAACGTGCAGATAAGCTTCGTTGCCTCGGGTGGATGCGTGTTTGAGCCGGAGCTTCTGGTCACAGCCTATCCAAATGGTGATCAGCCGGTTAGCTTTACCCGGCGGGTATTGATGCGGCTCTACAGCCTCGATGGCATGGATCAGAAGCGTACTACGGAGCATGATATCATGATCAATGGAACATATACGCTTTCCTTTCAGCGAGTTGTGAATTTCAATTACGGCTATTTCGCCAGTCTCTATGGCGGGTATTACAGCTTTCGTCCGCCCTATCTGGGCAAGCCCTACAGCGAAGAATTCCACCACGAAGAGCCGTATGACGTCGTGTTTGAGGAGCTGAGCGGGGCTAATCGGATCACTGCCTATTATCGCTCCAAAGAGCTTGTCGGAGCAGAGGTTGCAACTGTCTTTACCCTCTACCGCACCGGACACGCGGAGAGCTATATCCGCATCATCGCTCTGCCTGATGATGACAAGGAAGTCTATTACAAACAAGCGTTTAACTTGCGCTCGGAACAGGTCACCTTTGAGCATGAGGATCAGCTTGTGCGGTTTGATCAGGACTTGCCTGAGCCGGATTTCTATAGCCTTCCCTCGGGATACATCACGGGTAATTGGATCTACGCGGAAGACGATAATACTACTTACACAATAGTTTGGGCGCGTGGACAGCGGGTCAAGATCGATGGCTACGCCTTGGCTCTCGAGCACGATCTGCGCGATCTGCTGCGTCGGGGAGTCCGGGAAACGGAGCCGGTAAAATACTACTTTGATACCTTCAAAAACGCTTATCAGGCAAGGAACTATGCAGAACGCTCCCGCGAGAATGCCTGTCCTCTGCATGATACGCTCGAGCTACAGGTGAATGGTGGGAACCCCTTTGTCACACAGCCTTTTGCAGTCCGGCTTATTCAGCGCAGGGAAGCAAATCTGCGCGGTAAATTTACCCTTTCCTCACGGGCAATTCCTCCGATTGTGCGCGAGCACGAGATCGGGGACAAGGTAAGGGAAACAGTCTGGGAGATCGCCGATCGTGAGCTAAGACCGCTCGATATAGTCTGTTGTGAAGCAAAGCTGCCGAACTATACGCTCAAACGACAGCAGCTTGCTCTGTACTCGCAAGGCGAAGTCCGCACTACGACCGAGGGCAAGATCATCACCTGTGAGAATGGGCTGATGAGCTTTTCCGCAGCGTTGGATGCGAGCATCCCGGGGCTTATCTCGCTAAAGTATGACGGGATGGAATGGCTTGACTGGGGCTATCCGGAGCATCCGCCCAAATCAACCTTTAATCCCTTCCCGGGGGGAATCGTGCTTTACCCGCAAGAATCACGCCCGCAAACCCTCCGAGATGAGGAACACGTCGTCGCACTTGCCAGCCTGAGCGACCAATGGGGAGCCATCTGGGAAGGCATCTCCATCACCACTACCTTCCGCTGTTTCGAGCCTCTAAAGGGGCTGGTATATCGGCAATACTATTTGACTCGTGCCGGGGTTCCGCTTCTGGCGGTCGTTCCCGAATTGCTCGATGCCGGAGGAAGGGCGAGGTATTACGGCTTTGCACTGGAGAGCTATTTCCAGCCCAATGGTGATGCGCGCAAGCCCTGTATCGATCTCCCGGATGTGGGTGGGAACTGGATTTCCCTCTCTGTGGATGCGGAATCGGCGTATATCGACCGGGAACTGCGGCACTATGCGCTTGGCTACAGCGATCGCAAGACTAAGCTGAACATTGCCAAGACTAACAAGCACAATGTCTATTTCCATATGGATCCATACGTTATCCGCACGCGTCAGGCGTTTTGGAGCGATCTCAGCCATGAGCTGCCGCAGATAATGCCGATCACATACTTCGTCTTTGGGGACGAGAATATCCCTTATCAGGCGTTTTGCTCGCTACTGGAGACGGAGCTGAAGCCTCGTTAACTGACTTGAGCCGGAGCTACTCCCGGATTGCCGGGAGTGGCTCACAAGACTATCTTATACCAAAAGTAAAGGAGTAAAGATGCACTATTATAGACGATTGATATCTCTCTGCCTGATGCTGAGCCTGGTCGGTTTAGCATTTGCCGGGCAGATACTTGGCAGTGACGTCAGCGGTAAACAACCTACCGGCAACGAGCTCATGCAAGCCTTCTTTGGCAATTACATCCCAAACCTCAAAGCCTCCGCACTGGATGCAAGCTCCACCACCGATCCCAAGCTCCTGGACTGGCGGATCACGGCTCGCACGGATCTGACGAGTCTGGATGGCTTTGACACGCTCAAGGATGAGGATCAGACGCGCTTACTCGGTTTTCTGGGCAAGATCCCGGTCAAGTACATGGGACATTGGTACTTGGGCGAGGATACCGCTCTCCTGCTCTTTGAAGCCGGTGGCTGGGAGGATGACCTTGAGTCCTGGGGTGGGACGGGCTTCTCCATCAGTCACAATCTCGGTGGCGCGGTCTATACCCGCTCGGGTGGGCTGTGGAAATGCACGGGTTATGAGCTAAATCTCGGCAAGTTCGGTGCCTATCGGACGACGACGCTAAACGAGACACCGCTGGACTTAGGGACAAATACCTATGCGATCCAGACCCTGGACTACGGTTCCGCGCTGATCAGCGTTATGGACGGCAAGCCAAAGGTGATCTTGCGCAACCCCTGTTGGCACAGCTTTGGGCATGGAAGCCCGGAATCCTACGAATCCGAGCTGATCCTCATCCCGCAGAAAGACGGCTTGAGCGATATCCTGATCCGGACGACCGGCGAAGCGTACTTTGATCCGGAGTTCTTTGACCCCGCGAACTACACGCTGGAGGAACGCGAAGCCGGAACCTGGAGCCTTTTCCATAAGCGCACCTACCGCTTTGATCCCAAAGCAGGCGAATATATCCTCCTCGACTCCACAGGCAATATCCACGATATCCGCGAAGCCGGGGAAGCGGGATGGTTCCCTTCGGACGAGGACGAGTTCTAAGGCTTTTCCCTATTTGACCTTGACCCTGATCCCCTCTGAATGCGAGGTATATTCCGGCGCGTACATGCACTGGATGGTCGTGATGCCGTTGGAGAAGTCGCCTTGGTTAAAGACTCTCAAGGGATATTCAAAGACGTAAGTCCCCTTGCGCAGATAGTCGATGAAGAAGTTCGTCGCCGCATCGCCGGTGGATTCGTAATAGCCCAGCCCATCCTGCCATTTATAGCGGGAGAGGACGTTGATCGGCTCAAATCCGGCACTGCGCATATCCTTCATGTGGACGTATTCCATATCCCGATCCACTCTCAGCTCGATCCGGACGATGACCTTGTCGCCTATCTTGAGATCACCGTTGTTCAGGACTGGCTCCAGTTCTTTTCCGGTGGGAGTGAGGCGTTCGACAAAGACTTCCTTCTTTAGCTTCAGCGGGGTCTCCGCCGGGGTGATCTTGTCCAGATCCTCGAAGTACTGCCAGTAAAGCGCACCCCAAGCGGGTACGGGATTGGGATTGGTCACGCTGATATTCGCCATTTCCGGGACGATCTCCTTGCCGGACCACGAGGTCTTGAAATAGCCTGTTCCGGCTTCGGGTGTGACGCCGTCGATCTTCTTCGGGTCGATGACCACGTTATTCATGCGGATCGTAGCCAGCTTGTCGGAAGCAAGCCATTCTGTTCCTTCCAAAAGCAAGGCATAACAAGCCTCGGCAGTAGCCTTGGTCGTCTTCCAGTTCGTTGTCTGCTTGCGTTTGAGGAGCCAGGTGCGGAGTTCATCGATATGCCCCGGATTGCCGGAAAGCTCGCTAAAGACTTCGATCATCAGTGCTTGCGTCTCGATCGGCGCTTGATACCAATACCAGCCACCCGAGTTATCCTTCCACCACATCCCCATCTCCTCATCGTGCAAAGCTCTCTCCTTGAGCGAGGCAAGGATCAGCCCGGGAGTCGTCGTATTCAAGTCCCGATGCCGGGCAAGGGCGATCAATCCCTGACCATAGATATCCTTATTCAGCCAATACTTATCAGCCTGCTCGCGGAAGTAATTCACCGCGATCTGTGATTCCAGCGGGATCAGGATATCGGGGAAGAAAGACCGCGCATAGAGGTAGTGCATCTCCAAATAGCCGAGGTGATCCAGCTCCGGATATGGGTTTTTCATGATCTCCTGATAGTCGCGGAGGATCTCCCGATCGATATAGGCTACCGCGGAGCGCACCATCTGCCAGACGGTGGCATTATTGCGGATGGACTTTACCTTGAGGTGATCCAGATGCCCAAATCCCTCGACGATATACTGCGTGATCCACCAGGAGTCATAGCCTCCCTGGAACCAAGGCCAGGCACCGCTGGAACTCTGATTCCGCTTGAGCTTGGTGATCGCCATATCATATTCATTTGCCATGCGGTTCAGGTCAAAGAGCAGCCCGATCCTCTGCTTGCTTTGCGACTCGTTCTCTCCGTCAAAGACCCAGGGAGTCTCTTGCAGCATCACCGCTTTGAGCTCCTGATTCTTCTCCAGATTGGAAAGCAGAGCCTGGGAATTGGGCGTATTCTTCCAGCTCTCAAAGACTCGCTTGATGCGGGGATCGGAATTGGCAATATGCGAAGCCAGAGCGTTCGCATAGAGGCGGGAGAAGGTCTGTTCGTTGCACTCATAGGGATATTCCATGAGATAGGGCAAAGCCTGGACGGCATACCATGCAGGGTTCGAAGTATATTCCAGAGTCAGCTTATGATGCCTGAGCGTATCGGAATCCCCGCTGTGCAGCAATTTGCGGAAGACAAAGGACTTCGAGGAGTTCCCGCTGACGGGCAGGGGAAGGCTTTCGGTGACCAGCATCCGGTTGCTAAGGATGGGAATGGTATTCTCTTCCCCATCGGAAAAGTCCCCGGAACTTGCGACCACGCGATAGGTAACGGCACTGATCCCATAAGGGATATCGAGATCCCAGCTCAGGACGGCGCTTCCCCCCTTGCTGACGCTAAAGGGCTGTTGAGCTTGTCTCAGGCTAAAGAGGCTGTCGATGGGCGTCATATTCAGCGCGTCAAAGAGATAGAGCTTGCCCTCGCCTCTGTGCTCTCCTTCATCCAGAGAGCTGATCTTGGCGGAGAGGGTGATCTTGTCTCCCTCGCGGAAAAAGCGCGGAGCATTGGGCATGACCATGAGCGGTTTCTGCGTGACGCTGCTGTTTTCCGTCGTGCCGATCTTGAGATCCTTGGTCACCGCCAGTGCCCGGAACTTCCACTTCGTCAAGGACTCCGGTACGGTAAAGGAAAAGCTCAGTTCCCCGTTCTCATCCGTGAGCAAGCGGGGATAGAAGAAGGCTGTCTCGGCAAAGTTCGTGCGTGCCTTGACGGTTGAGAGATCTGCTGAACCTCCCTCATTGACTGTCACGTCACCTCCGACCATTTTTACACCTGCCTGCAATGAAGCCATATCGCTTATTGAATACATAGCGGAATCATACGAGAGCTCGTTCATCTCAATCTGTCTGCTACTGCCCACCCTGTCTTTTGCCACTTTGACCCCCGGTTGCGCATATCCCCCTGAGTTGTAATTGCGGTATATGCCATATCTCGACCAGTTAAAGTCCGGGTATTGGCGATAGGCAAATCCATGCGGCGAAAAGTGGTTCTCGAGCGAAAGCCCGATCTCCCCGGAGATAGGTTTGATCACCCAGCCCCGATAGCGGTACATCGTGCCAAAGATATTAGTATTCCAGACGCTGGGCAGGAATGCATCCAGAGAGGCGTCATACATCGAGGCGAGCACTTCCGCGGTGATCTTTCCCCCGGTGTGATCCTTGAGCTTGAGCCTCCACTCCTCGGTCTGCCCGGGCAGGAGCTTATCGCGGAAGGTCATGTATTCCCAGCTTATCTGTTTGTTCGTCCAAGGCACGGTTATCGTCACCATGCGGGTGTAGAGCCTGCCATCCCGGGTAAAGGTCAGATACACAAAAAATCCACCTCGATCCTCTTCCAGCACGGGGATACGGAGGAGTCTCTGGGCATTCGTGAGGCTAAATCTCTCGCGGGAGACTATCTTGTAGTCCCGCTCGATCTCGAATAGCACCGACACGCCTGAGTATCCGCTCCCGATAAGGATCTGCGCTTCCTCTCCCGGCTCGCAGACGGTCTTGACCGGGACGAACCACTCCGCCATCGGATACGGCAGGGCATTGGACGTGCTTGCATAGACGGTAAAGTATCTGATCTCGGTGACCTTCTGCCCCTTGTAGGTGGAGACGGCTTCCAGCTTATACGCTCCGGGTTTCCAGCGAGAAAAGCCCCGCACCAAGAGCGAATCGGCATCAAAGGTATTGAACTTCCGGCTAAAGACCATAGCGGTCGTCTTCCACTCCGCCATCTGATCTTCCTTGCCGTAGATGTCATGCGGGAAGAGGCTCTTGAACTCATCCCGGGTCAGGTAATCCCGATCCGGTGCATCCCAAAGCCTGCTTTTCAACGCTGTTTCCGGTGTCTGCAACCGGGAGATGGTCACCTGCCCCTGGGCAGAGATATGCTCTCCCCCGAGGTTGGTCGTCTTGATCGGGATGACCAACCGAGCGGTAGAAAGATCGACGTACTCCGGGACATCCGGATCAAGGAGCAGTTCCTTTTCTCCGATACTGAGGGTAAGGGTTCCGCTTCTGGTCTCGCCGTTCAGATCACTCACATCCAGGCTGATCTTGTAGCTAAAGTAGGGATTGTATTTCCGCAGGACGGCGGGATCGCCAACGGCGAGGAAGCTGATCCGGATCTCGCCTTTGTCATCGGTCTGCCCGATCCCTTGAGCGATCTCCTTTTCCTCCGTCTGAGGCTGGATCCCCCACCACCAACACCAGCGGGGATAGACGGGGATACGAGACACCCGGTAAGTGACGTTGGCATTATCCACCGGGAAGCCGGAATAGGTCAGCGCCGTGCCCTTGACCGTCACCGTCTGGTTCAGTTTATAGGTAGATTTAGGCTTTTCCAGGCTGACCTCAAAGCGAGGACGCTTATATTCCTCGACGTTGAAGCTGACCGATCCGCCATAGGTCTCGATCGTCATGCGTCCCAGCAGGACGTTCTTGGGAGCGGTAAAGGAGGTCTCAAAGGTCCCGTATCCATTCGTCGAGATGTCTTTTCTGGTGATCTCCTTGCGGTTCGCATCCCGCAGATAAACCTGCATATTCTGTTTGGGGACAAGCTTGTAATCCTTCTGATGATCTGTGTTATAGTGGATCCCCTTGACGTAGATGGTCTGCCCCGGACGGTAGATCGCCCTATCCGTAAAGAGCAGGGTCACATCATTTCTTTGCCGGTTCAGGTATGCCTCTCCGGGGTAGAAGTTTGTCGAAAGCAGCGAGTCTGCCCCGACCGAGAAGATGAGCCGATAATAGCGATCACGGCGATCCTGAACCGGAACTCGGATCATGCCATCAAAATCGCTTTTGCCGGTCCAAACGATATTCGTTTCGTACTTTTGCTCGTTCCCGAGATAGCGATAGCCGATCTCGACGACATTCACCCCGGACAGCGGCTGACCGCTTATCCGATCCAGCAGCATCAGTTCACCGCTATAGGCACTCGAAGTGACGTGCGAGATCGCGCTGACGGTGAAGTACGCATTGCCGATGATCAAGCCTTCCTTGAAGCTGTCATCCCCCAGGCTGGTCGCAAACATCAGGTAGAAGCCTGGCTCAAATCCCTGCAAAGGTATCTCGTAATTATGTTCCCGCAGATCACCTTCATTGGTGGGGTTTACGACCTGCGTTCGCATCTCCCTTCCCTTCAGTTGCGCGTATATCTCGTTCATGTTTTGATACTGCCTGCGGACTTGGTAGTCTCCCCGGAAGTAGTCCCATTCCCAGGAACTGATCTTGTAAAATCTCAGCGTTGCTCCGCTGAGGTTTTTGACCCCCAACATTACCTTGACCGGGGTATTGGGCGGGACGACGTCCTCCAGGCTGACATTCAGGCTCGGGTAGATCAGATCATCCTTCAAAGCCCGGCACATACTCGCACCATAGCTCTTCTGGTATTTGGCTATCGTCGCATCGCAGATCTGCACCGCATGGCGATATTCCCAGCGCTTATCCTCCGAGATCTCCGGATCGTAGAGGTTACCCAAGCCCACATAGGATGAGGCGAGGAAGTAGTTGATATATGCAGAGGCTGGGTCATCGGTATAGCGCAGTTCCATGCGCTTGAGGGCATCCTCATAAAGCCTGCGTCCATCGGGATGCTTGCTCTGCGAAAAGACCCAGCTAAGGCGTTCCAGATCAACTTCGATCAAGCCTTCCGGGTTCTTGTCTCCCCGGTGAAAGCTCAGCAGATCCTGGAACAGTCGGATCGCCATATATTTGAGGGAAAGGCTATCCGGGCTGGTGACCGCAAAGGCGCAAAAAGTATCCACATCCCCGAGATAGCGGGCATCGGCAATAGTGAACTCCTCAAAGGGCAGGGTCAGCCCTGATTCGGCATTCTTATAAAAATCCAGCGCGATATGCGCCAGAAGGTCATACAAGGTAGGACGCAGCAACCTCTCGGTATTACCGCCTGTGTTGACGATCGCCGGAAGATCGTCTATGGGAACATCTTGAAGCAATTTGGCATGTTTCAGAGAAAGCTGAAATTCCTTGAGCGATTCGATGGTGATCGTCCGTGGATCCCAGGTTGCGACGTCTTCGGGGATCACGTTGCTGATGGTGGTGCGCTGACTGTAGCGATAGCGGTTTGAGGTGTAGTAGTTCCAGTAAAGATGCGCCAGCAAACTGTGCAGGATGGAAGCCACCGGCTCCGTCGCCGTGCTCAGTTCTGCCTTTACTTTCTCGATCGCCTTGATCTGGTCGAATTCCTGTTTACTCCGCAGATATTCGAGCTTGTAGAGCAGAGCTTTGATCTGTTGATCCGTTTTATTTTCCGCTTTGGCAGCGGTATAGAGACTATCGACCTTGACCAGCATGGATTCCGGAAGCCCCTTGCTTCGCAGTTGATCGATGTCTTTCCAGACGGAATTGTAATCGAATTGAGCCGCAGACAGGCTGACCAGTCCTGCGATCATCAGGCAGAACAATATCGGTAAAAACGCTCGTGCATTCATGCTTTCTCCTTCCTATGGCGCATCCCGCGCCCAGCCGTGAACCTTCATTTGCAGAAATAAATACCAAAAGCATAGTTCTGCTCTTTGCCAATTCTCGTCAAGCTATTTCCTCTTATCCGCAGGTAGTCTGCTTGGAGTCATCTTGTACTCATCTTGTACTCAACTTGTATGGAGATCAAGAAAAGTACACTGAGACTCAGAGGGGAGTGTGGGGTGTTTAACACAGAGACGCAGAGACACAGAGACGCAGAGAGGAGGGTAATTAATTAAGAAAGAAGAATTAAGAAAGAAGAAAGATGCTTCGCCAGTGAAGAGTGAATAGTGAAGAGTGAATAGTGGCTGGCGCATAGGCTGAGGATGCGGTTGCTTCGCTCGTTCCCCGTAGTGTAGCATGCCAATGCTACAACATAACCCAGCCCCAGCGCGTCCTCCACTAACCTACTAACCTGTTAACCCATTAACCGCGCAGCGTAGCATTGGCATGCTACGCTACAGTGATATTGGGCTGCCGAATTCTGTTCGGCAGAGGCAGCGGAGCTGCCTACATCGGAGTTGCATGCATTGTAGCGACCTTCGGTCGCTGTGGCAAACAGAATTTGCCACCCCAATCAACAGGCGTAACACTGACTTTAGTCGGTCGTAGCACTGGCTTCAGCCGGCGCATCCCGATCATCATTAATCTGCTAATCCGTTAATCATTCACTTCCCTTCGTAGTGTAGCATGCCAATGCTACAACCCTACCCAGCCTCGGCTCGTACTCCATTAACCTATTAACCCGTTAACCCATTAACCGCGCAGCGCAGCACGTCATTCCAGTGACCGGGGTCCCCGGCAGACAACTTGTTGGCTGCTGGGGTGGAAAGACTGGAATCCAGCAGTTCACTCCCGCAGGGGAATCCGCTTTGATAGTGAATAGTGGCTGGCGCACAGGCAAGGGATGCTAATACTACCCTATAGATCGGACGATCCGAATCTCTTTTACTCTTTGACTCTGTTTTAATATAATTACTGTCTCTGTGTCTCTGCGTCTCTGCGTCTCTGTGTCTCTGTGTCTCTGTGTCTCTGTGTCTCCGCGTCTCTGAGTTACCCCCCCCCTTAAGCAAAGCGTAACATTATGCTTGACAAGGAATTTGCCGCGTGGAAACTCAGTTCAGAGGTTGAAACTATGAAGAAGACACTGTTCTTTGCTTTGTTGGTACTGCTTTCGAGCCTTACGGCGCAAATAAGCCCGTGGGTGAATTATACTTACAATTCCAGTGTCCGGGCTATCGCCAGAGAGGGAAATATTCTCTGGATCGGGACGACCGGGGGCTTGGTTCGCTATGATTCCACAACCGGAGACAAGGCTTATTACAACGTATCCAATTCCGGTATTCCGTATAACTACGTAAACGCCATTGCCATAGACGCGGATGGGACGAAGTGGATCGGCTCGGGCGAATATGCCAGCTCGATCGGGGGCTTGGCGTCCTTCGACGGAGAAACCTGGACGAGCTATGAGCTGATCGATAACGGAGTCGGGAGCAGATGCGTCCTTTCCCTGGCATTTGACCACACGGGCAACCTCTGGGTGGGGACATACAATGGACTGCAGAAATATAACGGGGATACTTGGACGCTCTACCACGTCAGCAATACACCCGTCGATCTGCGGGTGATCCTCTCACTTGCCGTGGATATTCATAACCGGATCTGGGTCGGCACCGAGTGGTATGGCTTAAAGTCCTTTGACGGGGAAACCTGGACGGAGTACGTCGATCCCACCGGCTATGGACAGTCCGTGATGGCGCTGTGCTTCGCCCCGGATGGATCGCTCTGGATGTCCGCCTATCAACCCTATGGGATGGGGGCATTGGTTCAGTTTGACGGCAATATCTGGACAGCTTTTACTGCGACACAGATCGGGCTGAGCTTCTATGAGGTCGAATGTGTGGATATCAGCCCGGATGGAACCGTCTGGATCGGTACCTTGAATGGTGCGGGTAAATATGACGGGACTACCTGGACGACCTTCACACCGGCAAATTCCAGCCTTAGCAACCGCTATATCTATGCCATAGATGCTTTGAACAATGATAACGTCTGGGTCGGAACCGGAGGAAGCGGGATCTACCACCATGAGACCGATAGCTGGACGCAGGATTCGCTCACCTCGAATGGGTTGGTCACCAATAGCATTGGTTGCATCGCAGTCGATGTTGAGGACAGACCCCTGATCGGGACGCAGTATGGAGTACTCCGGCTGGAGAACGGCTATTGGCAGAGATGGACGGAGGCGGTCACGGGGATAGTTCCGGCAAAGATCAACTCGATCCTCGTTGCTCCCGATGGTTGTATCTGGTACACACAGAATAACGGCGGGATCATCAAATATGATGGAACTGCATGGACGCACTATACTTCAGAGAATTCTATCCTGCCCTCGAACTACGCAGCGGAACTGGAAATGGGTCCGGACGGAAGCATCTGGACAAATATCACCGGTGGACTGCTGCGGATCAACGGGACGGAGTGGACGATCTATAACTTTGAGAATACACCAATGCCGGCAGCCAGCCCGGGATCCATCGAGTTTGACCACTCCGGCAACCTCTGGATGAGCTTCTCCGGAACGGGGATCATGCGCTATGACGGCACAAACTGGACGCTGTATAGCTCCGCATCGCAGATGCCTCTGCCCCAGATCAGCAATATCGTCCACGATGGGCAGGGGAAGATCTGGTATTGGTGCGCTAACTCGGCGTATGTCGATTATCGGATCGTCACCTTCGACGGGACTGACTGGATAAATCTAAACCCGGCTTTAGGTGAAGTGCCATTTAACTACTACCGTGCCGGGATGCATGATGAACTGGGGAATATGTGGTTTGGGGTAGGTGGGCTGATGCGTCTGGATGAGACCGGGTGGACGGAGTATTCCTACACCAATAGCGATCAGGCAGGCGCATACGTCATGGGGATCGCCAGGGATAATGAGGGGAAGCTCTGGCTGGCGACGAATAACGGTGTCGTGTCCTATCAGTATGCCCCGAGTGCTACGGATGATCCTGTGCTAACGCCTGTACCCGCAATACGAGCCTATCCAAATCCCTTTAGCTCTGAGCTGCGCATCGCGATCCCACGGGGGGATGAACCTGCTCAGGCGAGTATCTATAACCTCCGGGGACAGCTGGTCTCTACCCTCCGAAATGGCGAGAACAAAGGCACGGAGATCCTATTCCGCTGGGATGGAAAAGACAAGGCAGGCAAGGACTGCCCCACGGGGATCTACTTCATCCGCTATGGCACAAAGGAGAAAGCCCGGACGGCAAAGATCCTGCGCATCCGCTGAGTAAGATACAAAATGCTGCTTTGTTCTCGTTCAAAACCAGTCTTTCCAGCGAAGGCTACAACCCCCGTCATTCCAGCGAAGGCTGGAATCCAGCAGTTCACCTTCCCCTTCAGGGGATTCCGCTTTGATCTTGTATAGAAACAACACCAACAGGAGCCATGATGCAGAAGCAATTCTATGTATATATCCTCGCAAGTGACCGTAACGGTACTCTATACACCGGCATTACCAGCAATCTTGCCCAACGAATAAGGGAGCACAAAGAACACTTGAGAGAAGGATTTACAGACAAGTACAATGTAACAAAACTCGTCTATTTCGAAGTACACCCTACCTTTGATACAGCAGTGATAAGGGAAAAGCGCATCAAAACATGGTAACGCGACTGGAAGCTCGGACTCATCGAAGAGCACAATCCGGATTGGATAGACCTTGCCGAGAATGGTGAAAACCTGTGACATGGTGGCTGTCGCTTGAACTATCCTCTCAGTAGTACGGAGGACTGGGTGATATACTCCGATTGACCAAGGAAAAAGGAATCCACTCCGTGGATAGTGAACTGCTGGATTCCAGCCTTCGCTGGAATGACGGAAAGGGGTGGCGGTTGCTTTCGCGGTTGCTTTCGCTGGAGTGACGGGGAAGGTAGCTGAGTATCCGCTGAGATTATCCTTGACCGCAGCCATTCACTTGGGAAATCTGGTCTGAGCGGACGTCGTCCCTTTCCTGAGGGATAGGAATGGCGACCAAATCAGCGTTATAACAGGCAAGGTGAGTGAAAATGGACATACGTGACAAGGTAAACGGACTGGATTGGCTCCGGCGGGACATCATCGGCAGAAACATGATCTTTGAGACGCCCTTTGGGGAACGTCCCTTGGTCTATGCGGACTACACAGCCTCCGGCAGGGGTTTGCATTCCATCGAAGACCATATCCGCAACATCCTGCAGTACTATGCCAATACTCACACCGAGGATGACTTCACGGGCAAGACCATGACCGGACTGCTCCATGAAGCGGAAAAGATCATCAAGAGATCCGTCAATGCCGGTCCCAAAGGCAAGATCATCTTTACCGAGTCCGGAACCACCGGCGGGATCACCAAGCTGCAGCAGATCTTAGGCGTCTATTGGCCCCCCGCGACCAGAGAAAGGGTCAATGGCTTCCTCAAGAGCTGCCTCGCCCGCAATCCTGATCGGGAGCTCTGTAATCTCGCTTTGCATAACTATATTCACGAGAACAAACCTATAGTCTTTGTCGGACCCTATGAACATCACTCCAATGAACTGATGTGGCGGCAGACCCTATGTGACATCATCGAGATCCCTCTTGCCGCAGATCATGGGCTGGACCTGGAAGCTCTGGAAAAGACTGTGTCTGACCCCAAATATGCAAACCGTCCCAAGATCGGCTCCTTCTCCGCCGCCTCTAACGTCAGCGGGCTCAAGACCGACGTCTATGAGGTCGCCCGGATCTTGCACCGGCATGGGGCTATCGCCTGTTTTGACTTCGCTGCCTGTGCTCCCTACGTCCGGATCGACATGAACCGGGACGCGGAAGCCTATTTCGACGCCATCTACCTCTCTCCGCATAAGTTCCTCGGCGGACCCGGCACCTCCGGGATCCTCATCTTCAACGAGGATATCTATCAGAAACAGCTCCCGCCGACCGTTGCCGCGGGCGGAACAGTGGACTACGTATCCCCGGAAAAAGAGGAATTCATCCGGGACATCGAGTCCAGAGAAAAACCAGGCACCCCCGGTATCCTCCAGGCTATTCGGGTGGCACTGGCTTTTGGGGTCAAGGACAAGCTCGGAGTTCAGCTCATCGACGAGATCGAGACAGCTTGGTATCGCAAGTTCCTCGCTGCCTTCGCGGATGAGGATAGGATACACTTTTACGGACCGACCGAACCCGAACGCAAGATCCCGATCATCCCCTTTAACATCGTCCATCGGGACAAGTATCTGCACCCGAAGTTCGTCACTCGGCTCTTAAACGACCTCTTTGGTATTCAGACCCGGGCTGGATGTTCCTGCGCAGGACCCTATGGGCATTACCTGATGAATATCGAACAGCGACGCTCGGACTTCTACCGCTGTTTGATCACCAATATCGGCTACGTCGGGATCAAACCTGGCTGGGTGCGATTGAACCTGCATTATGCCCTGGATGAAGCGGAAGTTGATTATCTGATCGCCGCTCTGAAGTTCGTGATCGAGCATGGAGCGAAGTTCCTCCCCCTTTATGAGTTCGATATCAAGACCGGAGAGTGGACGCGCGAGGGCTATACCCGGAAAGCTCCGATAGACTTGGATATTGATAAAGTAATAGCTGCTCACAAAGAGATCCCGAAACCGCTTGCGGATGCCTCAGCGCTCTATCGCAGAGCACTCGATGAAGCCGGGGATCTGGCTACCGGACTTTCCGCGGATTTCCTCCTAACCGAGTTCGAACCGGAGCTTGCTTCGCTGATGTATTTCTACGTCAGCAAGTGCATCAACTACCGTCCTATTTGAGGATCAGGTCTCCGGAACGTAGCCAAATCGGTGCATATCCACTCGACCAGTGTCAGTGAAGACCACGCCTTCGCGGAGGAGCATCTCCTTTTGCACGCTTCCCCAGCCATCCAAGGGTAGGGCGATTTCACCGTTTGACCTCAATACCCTGTGCCAGGGGAGATCGTGCTTCTCCGTCAGCGAATGTAAGACTCTGGCGACTTGGCGAGCTGCGCGGGGATATCCTGCCAAAGCGGCTACCTGACCATATCCGAGAACCTTGCCCCGGGGAATGGAGGCGATCACCTCGATGATGCCGGTTGTCATATCGTTCATACTCATAATGTCAGCATTCGCGCTCCCTCCTGATTGTCAAGCACTGGCTGCAAAGAGATATTCCTTGACATCAGTCAAGGTTTCAAAAGCATGATATATTCGGATCAAGGCGGTTATACGTAGCTGTAAGGTGATATGAGTTCAAGGAGTTCCGATGCCCGATATCGCTGAAAATATCAGCAGGATAGAGACAACGCTAAAGCAAAGACTGGTTTCCCTCGGAAGACGGGAGGATGATTGCCTCCTTGTCGGGGTGACCAAGACCCATCCTGCCGAAGCGGTCATATCAGCCCTGCAAGCAGGGATCATGGATATCGGGGAGAACAAGGTTCAGGAAGCGACACAGAAGCTTCCCGAGCTGAGCCGGCTCGCTCCGGACAGTCCCTACCGGTTCCACTTCATCGGACATCTCCAATCCAACAAGGTCAAGGCACTACTCCGTCTGAAGCCCTTCCTCATCCATTCCGTAGATTCCTTCCGCCTGGCTTCCGCCATCGCGGAACAGAGCGAGACACCCAGCGACATCCTCATCCAGGTCAATACCTCCGGAGAAGCCTCCAAGAGCGGTCTGGAGCCGGATATTGCCAAAGTGGAGATCATGCGGATCGCGGAGCTAAAAGGGATCAGGATCATGGGGCTGATGACCATCGGGCTGCTTGCCGAAGAACCCGAGGCGGCTCGTCCGGGCTTTCGCATGCTCAAAGAGCTCTTTGACGACCTTGCCAAGACCGACCATCCCCGGCTCAGGATGAGATACCTGTCCATGGGGATGACGGATGACTACCTCATCGCCCTTGAAGAAGGCTCGAACCTTGTGAGGATCGGAAGCGCTATCTTCGGGAACAGAAACTATGGAGGAAAATAGTTGATATACCTCGTGATCGGACTGATAATCGTCCTCTCTTACCTCTTTGGTGGCTTCTCCACAGCCAGGATATTTGCCAAGAGCGTTCGCTCGCTCAATATCTACAAGATCGGAACCGGTCTGGCTGATACGGAGAATATCTATATGAACGTCTCCCGCCCGATGGGCATCCTCGTCGGTCTGATCGACGTCGCCAAGGGATATCTCTATCTCGCGCTGGTGAACTTTGTGCTCCAGATCATCAACCACGCTACCCCCGGGATAGACCTGGAGCTGATCTATCAAGGGCATCTGCTGATGATCTACGGCATCGCCATGCTGATCGGACACTGTCTGCCCGTGTCGCATCGTTTACGCGGTGGCAGAGGCATCTTCACCTATCTGGGGATCGTCGCTTTCTTTGCTCCTATTCCCGCGCTGGTCACCGTCCTGCTCGCCTGGATGCTGGTCTGGATATGGAAGCAGATCCGCTTTGCGCAATACTTTATCGTCATCTTTCCCATGATAATGGAATCCGTTTTGGAGTCCTTCGTCAAGGGGTACAATACTGACCGTCCGCTCCATTTCATCCCTTTGATGATGGGGCTTTCGCTGATCATGGCGGTTATGAACATCCTCGTATCCAAAAGGCTGGGTGAGATCTAAACCCGGCACTTGAACAAAGGAGTATCGATGATCACCATCAAGGCAGTCAGCACCCGCAGAGACCTCAAGGACTTTGTGATGCTCCCCTTTCGGCTGTATAAGAAAGATCCAAATTGGGTCGCTCCCCTGATCGGAGAGCAATATAAGTTCCTATCACCCAAGACTAACCCCTTCTTCCTGCACTCCGAAGCACAGCTCTTTATCGCCTACAAGGACGGCGACGTCGTTGGTCGCATTTCGGCGCATACTAACGTCCAGCATAACAAGGAACATAAGGACAACATCGGTTTCTTCGGCTTCTTTGAGTGTATCGAAGACCAAGAGGTGGCAAACGCTCTCCTGAGCAAAGCCACTGAATGGAACCGGGCACGGGGCAAGAACGGCATCCGCGGACCTCTGAACTTTACCATCAACGACGAATGCGGTCTACTGGTCAAAGGCTTCGACACTCCGCCGATGGTCATGATGACCCACGCCCTGCCCTATTACCAGACCCTGATCGAGAATGCGGGATTCGCCAAGGCGATGGACATGTTCGCCTTCTATAGCGTCAAGACCGAGATCCCGGAACGGCTGGAACGCCTCTATGAAGTACTGCTCAAACGCACGGGGGTCACCATCCATTCCCTCAGCCGGGACAAGGTTCAGAGACGCAAAGACCTCGAGACCGTCTTCAAGCTTTATACGGATGCCTGGCAGTATAACTGGGGTCACGTTCCCTTGACCAATGCCGAGTTTCACCATCTTGTCGATGAACTGATGCCGCTTGCCGATCCCGACCTGGTTCTCTTTGCCGAGAAGGACGGGGTCCCGGTAGGATTTAGCCTGACACTGCCCAATTACAACGAAGTGCTCAAGGCTATGAACGGAAGGGTCAACCCTCTGACCCTGATCAAGGCGTTGATCGCCAAGAAGCGCATGACCTCCGCCCGCGTCATCACTATGGGCATCCTGCACGAATATCACGGACGCGGGATCGACGCTATCTTCCATTACATCTCTTACAAGAAAGGCATCCCCAAGGGCTATGTCCGGGGTGAGTTCTCCTGGATCCTCGAAACCAATACGATGATGATCCGAGTCGCAGAGATGCTTGAAGCAGAACCGTATAAGACCTACAGACTATATGAAAAGCCGATCAGTTAAAGCTCCTTCCCTGCTCTCCGCGATCGACATCATTACGATCGTCTTCTGTAGCTGGATAGTTGGGTATCTGACCCTTGGCTTCGCCCGAGCGCATGACCCCCTGATCCATATCCCCATCTACTCCTCGATCATCGCCGGTGTATTCCTCCTGGCATATTGGGACAGGAGCCTCGACGCGCTCAAACGTCCCCGCCTCAAACGCATTCTTGCCTTTATCCGCGGGATATACCCCGTGACCATGTTCGGCTATTTCTTCATCTCCAGCTACAGCGTGAACCGCATCCTTTTTGGTGACTTCATCGACCCGTGGTTCTACAATATCGACCACGCCATCTTCGGCTATTACCCGTCCATGGTCTGGGGGATGAAATACAGCCAGGTCTGGATCTCCGAGCTCTTTCACGGAGCCTATTTCTGCTACTACCCGATGATCGCCGGACTCCCGCTCTACTTTTACTTTAAGAAACCGGAAGCCTTTAAGGAAGTGATATTCTCGCTTACTTTCGCCTTTTACATGTATTACTTCCTCTATTCCCTTCTTCCCGTCGTCGGGGGACGATTCTTCCCCGAAGCAATGGCGCAGACCAAGGTCTATTGGGGCGGACCTTTTACCCATATCATGGCCTTTATTTATAACGAGAGCCACCATCTTGGCGGTGCTTTCCCGTCCTCTCACGTGGGGATAACGATCGTACTAACCATGTCCGCCCTGAAGCACGTGCGCAAGGTCGGATACCTCTTTGTGGTGATCGCCTTCTTCCTTTCTCTGGCGACTGTCTATTGCCACTACCATTGGTTCATCGACATGGTAGCCGGAGTTCTGACCGGGATAGGAGGCTTCTATCTCGCCCAATACGTGAGACAAAAGATCCAAGGGAGACTAAATGCGTAGATACATGACCCTCTTCTTGCTGCTCGTCGCAGCCTGCCTGATGGCGCAGCAATATACCCTGCCGATAACCGAGTATGACTATGCCGTGCCGGAGAACAACGTCTCTCCCGTATCCATGGGAACCGGCGGGATGAACGTGACCAGTGCCGCTGATGCTTATGCGTCCTACAACAATCCTGCCTTACTCGCCGGAACCGAGATGACCAGCTTTAGCACTTCTTTCCGTCTTACCAGCGAGAAGGACATGAATTTCTGGCAAGCTATGCAGATATCCAATGCGCTTCGTGCCAAGCAGTTCCAGTATTTTGCCGTCAATGCGAAGCAGGTGTCCTTCTCATATCATCCCGTGGCGAATGTTCACCTAAGTGAGTGGAGCGCAGCAGGAGACACCAGCCGATATTACGACTACAAGCTGGACAAGGTTCAGATGTCCATCGCCGCCCAAGACTCGAAGTATCCCGCGTTAAAAGCCGGACTCTCGATCAAGTATCTGAGCGGCAGACTCGTCTATCTGCGCGAACGCCGGATGGGCAGTCTCCTGGTTCGGGATGCCTTCATCGACGACAAGGTAAAAGGCTTTAGCACCGATCTCGGCTTTACCTATAGCAGCGGCAATTTCATCATGGGTGCCAGTGTCTATGACCTCTTCTCCCGCCTGTATTGGGAGAACTACGATTCCGTCCCGATCCAGCGACGCATCGCCATGGGCACGGAGTATCACACCGATAACCTCAAGCTCCTTTTTGGCATCCAGAGCAAGGTAGCCAAGGCACCGGACACACACTATCATATGGGCTTGGAATATGACTGGAACTGGACGAACAACTCCTTCGTCGAGGAAACTGCGGTTAACCAAGGAGCTGTCATCCGGATCGGGATGTATTCCAAGGACTTCTATGGCGTAAAGAACATCAGTTATACCCTCGGAACGGGATATAACTACAATCTCCTCCGTTTTGACGTCTCTCTCGACAGCAAAGGAATGGCTCTCAAGAACAGCACCTATCTCTTCTCTCTGGGAGTCGGTTTTAAGTAGAGCATGTGGCAGTTCTCTTTCCTTAACACGGGATTGCTGTTTTTTGCAGCAGCGACAGTCCTGCCTCTGCTGATATGGCTGCTTGCCAAACGTAAACCCAAAGAGATAGTCTTCTCCTCCCTGCGCTTTATCAAGATCAGCAAGGATGAAGAGAAGAACCGCACCAAGCTCAAGAATATCCTCCTCCTGATCATCAGGATGCTGATCATCCTCCTGCTGGTGCTTTCCGCTGCCAGACCTCTGATCGATTCTCCCCGCCTGAGAGCTTCGACCAAGCATCCTCCGACGGCTCTGGCTGTGATCCTGGACACCTCCTGGAGCATGGACTATCTCTCCGGCTCCAAGTCCGTTTTGGATATCGCCAAGGCAAACCTGCGCGAGATAAACAAGCGCACAGAATCCTCCGACAAGGTCATCCTGATCACCTCCGATGCGGAATGGAACAAGCTACACACCCAGATCTGGGCAGGAGATATCCCCGAAGACCTGATCGCGCGGATAGGGATCACCCACGCTCCTCTCAAACCCATCGAACTCATCGCTCTGGCGGAGAAGAAGCTCGCCGATGCGCAGATGCAAAACCGCGAGATATACCTTTTGACCGACAGGCAACAGGCTGACTATCCATCAAACCCCAAATACAAGGTCAACCTCATCCCTCTTCCTGCTCTCGAACCTTACCAGAATCTCGGCTGCTCGAATGCCGAACCCCAGCCTGTCCTCGTGGATAAGAGCCGGGATCAGGTCATCCGCTTCACCCTGACGAACTACGGCAATACTGACCGCAAGGAAGTCCTCGTCAAAGCTGTGCTGAACGGGGTCAAGGTCGCCGAGAAATTCGTCAGCATCAAAGCCCGGGAAAAGCTCAGCGAGTCGATCATCACCGAGATCAGACAAGACGGCTGGCAAAGCGGCTACATCGAAGTCCTGGACGAGCGTCAGGTGAATGACAACCGCGCCTATTTCGCTTTCCCCTTTTACCTCAGTCCCCGCATCACAGTGATCACGCCCCAGCCAAGCTTGCCTCTATTTTTGAACAGCGCTCTCAGCGTCTATGGCGGTAGCGGCGCCAAACTCAGTATCCTCGATCCGGCAAGCGTGAACAACCGCATCCTCGAAGACCAAAGCCTGGTCATCGTTCATGCCCTGACGTCGGTCTCACCCAAACTGCGGGAGATCCTCGCCAAGCGCACAGCGGAAAAGAAAGGCGTGCTCTACACCCTTTCCCCGGATCTGCATCCCGAATACAAGAGCTATCTTTCCGGTTTGTTCGGGCTTCGCATCGGCGCTTATCAGTCCGAAGGCAAAAGCATCGACTATATCAACCGGCATCACTTCATCAGTTCCCTTATCGCGGACAAGCAGATCCGCGCCAAGCTGGTCACGGATCGCTATCAGGCATCCGGAAGTTCCGCGACCCCCGTCCTCAGCGCCGGAAATGACATCCTCATCGCCGTGCGGGATAAGAACGTCCTCTGGCTCTTCGATCCGGACAGCCGTCGTAGCCCCTGGCTCTTGGACGCCAGCTTCCCGGTGATCGCCTTCCGCTCTTTTCAGGAAGTGGGAACGAACTTTAGCAAAGGCGAGACCTACAAGATCGGCGACATAGTCGATCCCGCGCAGCTCACCCTCCCCGATGGAACAGAGCTCGCTCTCGCCAATCGGGCTTTCAGACTAACTCAACCCGGGCTATACCGGCTCAGTGACGGTGAATCCGGCTTCCGAATGATCGCCGTCGATCCTGATCGCCAAGAAGGGGATTATCAGACGATGGACTTCAGCCGGAGCAAGAACTATCGCATGTTAGGCTCCGCCTGGCAAAAGCAGATCTTCTTCACCCGGATGGGTCACGACCTTTGGAAGATCCTCCTGCTGATCGCTCTCGGCTTGATGGCTGTAGAGATCATCCTCGTCAAGCTCGAGGAAGCCAGACCCGGCTCCTCGCCACAACCTCAAAAATAGGATCAGATATGTTACTCGAAAAGATACACGTCCCTTCAGACATCAAAAAGCTCAGCCCGGTCGAACTGACCGTCCTTGCCAAAGAGGTTCGCAAACGCATCGTCAACGTCGTCTCCCAGACCGGCGGACACATCGCTCCTTCCTTGGGAACGGTAGATCTGACGCTCGCCCTGCTCTCGGTCTTTGATCCGGATCAGGACAGCATCGTCTGGGATGTCGGGCATCAAAGCTATGCCTGGAAGATCCTCACCGGCAGGAATGACCGCTTTGATACACTCCGCACTTTATCCGGCATCAGTGGCTTCACAAACCGCGATGAAAGCCGGTATGATGCCTTTGGCACGGGACATTCGAGCACTTCCGTTTCCGCTGCCCTGGGGATAGCCTGTGGCAGAGACCTGACCAAGGAACGGGGGTTTTCCGTCGCTGTGATCGGTGACGGAGCTCTGACCGGCGGGATGAGCTTTGAAGCGCTTAACCATGCGGGGCATATCCAGCCCGATAAGTTTATCGTAGTCCTGAACGATAATGCGATGTCCATCTCCAAGAACGTCGGTGGACTGCAGAAATACATGGCGCGCATGCTCGTCAGCCGCAGCTATAACTCCCTCAAAAAGCAAATCTGGGACAAGAGCCAAAACCTCCCGCCCAATATCCGTAAACACTTCATCTACGGTGCCCGCAAGCTCGAAGAGTCCATGATGAACATCCTCGTGCCAAACATCATCTTCGAAGACCTCGGCTTCAAATACGTCGGACCGATCGACGGACACAACATCGAGCACCTGACGGCTATCCTGAACCGGGTCAAAAACTACATGGTCGGTCCCGTGCTGGTCCATATCGTCACCAAAAAGGGTAAAGGCTATGCTCCCGCGGAACAGAACGCAGCCAGCTATCACGGAGTCGGTCCGTTCGAACCGGAAAGCGGAAAGATCATTTGCAGCGGGAAAGAAAGCTGGAGCGAAGTATTTGGCAAGCACCTGACCCGCATCGCGACGAAGGATCCCCGCATCGTGGCGATCTCCGCGGCGATGTCCGCCGGAACAGGGCTTAGCTTCTTTGAATCCGTATATCCGAACCGCTTTTTCGATGTCGGGATCGCCGAGCAGCATGCCGTCACCCTCGCTGCAGGAATGGCGACCAAGGGGATCAAGCCCTTCGTGGCGATATATTCGACCTTCTTCCAGCGTGCCCTGGATCAGATCATCCATGATGTGGCGCTGCAACGTCTCCCGGTCGTCTTTTGCATCGATCGTGCCGGTCTGGTTGGCGAAGACGGAGCCACACATCACGGTGCTTTTGACGTTTCTTTCCTGAATTACATCCCCAATATGACCATCTTTGCGCCGTCTGACGCGAACCAACTGACGGCTGTCATGGATCTCGCCGCTGCCTGGCAGGAAGGTCCGATCGCCATCCGTTACCCGCGGGGAACAGCTCCCTGCGCTGAGAAACCTCAGCAACCGGTGACCGTTGGCAAGTCCGTGACCCTCGCCGAAGGCTCACGAGTAGCGATCATCTCTGCCGGAGATGCCCTGCCGATAGCGCAGGAATTGCATTCCCTGCTTTGCGAGACAGGCTATGCGCCGATGCTCGTCGATCTGCTCTGCCTCAAGCCTCTGGATGAAGCCCTGCTGGATAAGCTCGCCAATAGCTTCGAACACGTGGTCACCCTCGAGACCAATTCCCTCATCGGGGGCATCGGAGCGGAGATCTCCCGCAGACTGGCAATCTCTCCTGCCAAAGTCCATACTTTCGGCTACCCGGATCACTTCGTACCGCACGGCAAGATCAGCGAACTGAACTCCCTCATCGGCTTTAGCGCCCCGGATATCTTCAAGGTTCTCTCCGAACGCTTTCAGAGCAAATGAACAGCCATTTTGACACGATCTGCGCGCTGATCTCTCCGCCCGGAACGGCGGCGGTGAACCTGCTCCGCATCTCCGGCAGCAGAGCCCGCGAGATAGTCGCAAAGAGCTTTAGCCAGCCGACCAAGCTTCTCTCTGCACCGGGACATACGATCCTCTACGGGACGTTCTCCGAGCCTGAGGGCGATCCTATCGACGAGGTGCTGATCTTTGTCTATGCAGCTCCCCGCAGCTATACCGGCGAGGACGTTCTGGAGATCAGTTGCCACGGCAACCCCCTGATCAGCGGCAGGATCCTCGAGGTTCTCCTGCGCTCAGCCAGACAGGCGGAACCGGGTGAATTTACCAAGCGTGCGTATCTGAACGGCAAGCTGGATCTGATCCGTGCCGAAGCTGTCGATGACCTGATCAATGCCCGCAGCATCAGATCCGAATCCTCTGCCTTGATGCAGGTGCAGGGATATCTGACCCGTCATCTCGCCACCCTTATGGAAGGGATCCGCAATGCCCGGATCAGACTGGAACTCGCGATCGACTTTTCCGACCAGGACCTGCCTCAGCTCGATATCGACAGCCTTACCGAGGACATCTCAGTGCTGCATCGCTCCGCCAAGGCTCTCTATCACGACAGCCGGGGCGGGAAATACCTGCGTGAGGGCGTCCGGATCTGTCTCAGCGGTGCTCCGAACGTCGGTAAATCATCCCTGTTCAATGCCCTTCTGCGGGAAAACCGCGCCATCGTCAGTCCTCACCCGGGAACCACGCGTGACTACCTCGAGGAAAGCATTTCCATCGATGGCTATACCATGATCTTTTACGATACCGCCGGTCTGCGGGACAGCGCCGACGAGATAGAACGGATCGGCATCAGCAGAACCCTGGACATTATGAAGTCCGCTGATCTGGTCATCAACCTGCTCAGCCTCGAGGACTATGCGGCACTCAAGCATACGCAGCCAGCCGGGAACGAGATCCGGGTCATCACCAAGGTCGATCTGCTCGGTTATCCTGAGATGCCTTCTCCAAGCGTCTGGGAAGCCGATCTGAGCCGCCGTTTCGGCACAGACCAGCAAGACACCCCCCTACCGCTTTCCTCCCTGCTTCACGAGGGTTTACAGCCTCTGACAAAGGCTATGATCGCTCGCCTGAGCATCCCTGAGCTTCGTCCCGAAAGCCCGATCATCACCAATTCACGCCAGCTTGCCTCACTTGCCAACTGCATCGATGCCCTGGGAAAAGCCCTCGCGGCAATGCAGAACGAAATGGGCTTCGAATTTGCCGCATTCGACCTGATCGCCGCCGATTCCGCCCTGCAAGAGATCCTCGGGATCTCCACCACAGACGATATGCTGGGCGAGATCTTCGCCAATTTCTGCATCGGAAAGTAAGGGAAAAGGAAAAGCCCCCCACCGAAGCGGGAGGCTCATTCACTTTAGGGAGTGTTTCAAGCTTTGATCATTTACTCATCTTCTTGACCAGTTCGGCGACATGCGCGCCTTGGAACTTCGCGCCTGCGAGTTCGTTATCACTGGGAAGGCGGGAACCGTCTCCTCCGGCGATGGTCGATGCGCCATAGGGTGAACCGCCGGTCATCTCTTCCATGGTCGTCTGTCCTGCCCAGCTATAGGGCAATCCGGCAAGCAGCATTCCATGATGCAAGAGGACGGTATGGAAATTCAGGATGGTTGATTCCTGACCACCGTGCTGAGTCGCGGAAGAGGTAAAGACGGAGCCGATCTTACCGATCAAGGCACCCTTTGCCCAAAGTCCGCCTGTCGCGTCCAGAAAAGCCTTCATTTGCGCTGCCATCATTCCGAAGCGGGTCGGAGCACCAAAGATGATCGCGTCATAGTCCTGGAGGTCCTTGGTCTCAGCGATCGGGATGTGTTCGTATTGCTTTTGCGCTTCCGTCGCGCCCATCATGGCGATGATCTCAGGAGAGAGAGTCTCCGGTACGCGTTTGATATCGACTTCGACCCCGGCTTCCTTGACGCCTTCGGCGACCGCCTGAGCCATTCTGTATATGTGACCGTATGTTGAGTAAAACAGTACGAGTATCTTCATTTTTTCTGTCTCCATGTCCCGGATCGGGCTTTGACCCGAACCGTAGTTTGTTTTTTATCCATAGTATAATCCATATTTCCTACTATGCAAGTGGGAGTTCTCGGTGGAGTGAGTGATGAGCGGATTAGCAGGTTAGTGATGCCTGCGCTGCGCGGTTAGTGGGTTAGCGGGTTAACAGGTTAGTGGAGGACACACTAAGCTGGTATTGCTTGGTTCAGGATAAGCTGTCTCGATGGACTTTTGTGGAGGAGATGGACGAGATGGACGTAATTGACTGTATGGACTTAAGACGCACCGGCTGAAGCCAGTGCTACGACATACTCGACCCACATGCGCCAGCATCTTTCTTCTTTCTTAATTCTTCTTTCTTAATTCAGAGTGTCCCCTCTTTTACTTCTTTACTCTGTTTTAATAAAAAACCTTATCCCCCCCTCTCTGTGTCTCTGCGTCTCTGTTTCTCTGTGTTTCACAACTCTCAATCCCCCTTAAGTCTCCTGGTACTTTTCTTGAACTCCATACAAGTTAAGTACAAGTTGAGTACAAGTTGAGTACAAGTTGAGTACAAGTTGAGTACAAGCAGACCCCAAGCGGTCATGAGGAGCCGGATGAGGAAAAACGAGGATATCCGTGAAGGACGAACAGGATGCTAAGTAGTGAAGTGCGATAAAAGGCGGGGAAAAAGTGTGAGCAACAAAAAACGGGTATCCGAAGATACCCGTTTTTTTAAGGACTGCGCTATTTGATTTTCAGCGATGCTTAGTTATTTGGTTTTGGGAGCTTCGGGGGCAGCCGGAGCTTCGGTCTTGACAGCAGCGGTATCGGCGACGGCAGCGGTATCAACGGCGGGTTGCTCGGTGATGGTGGTGTCAGCTGCGTTTTCGTCAACTTTGGGTTTGCAAGCGGTCATAAGCATGCCGATGAGCATCATAGCGATAAGGCTGATTAAAAGAACTTTTTTCATTGATTCCTCCATAAGTGAAATCCCTTGTTATTTGGGTGATTTTGGTTTTTTAGTTCTGTTTTGGGTATATGTTTTTGTTTTGGCTGTATTGCAAAGCCGTTGTTGTTTGATTGAAAGCCTCGGAAGCTAGGCTGGAAGCCGCTTCGGACCTTCACACAGTCCTTACTCACAACTATATTCTGATTTAATTGTGCTCACTCTTATTGGGTGCTGGTAATTTGGCAAGCTTTTTTTTTAAAAAGATGTGTCGATGCCGGCATGGACTATGCCCATGTTTATGTTGTTCAAGCTGTTACCGTTGTAGCCAAGTCCGTATTCTATGCTCAATATTCCGACCTTCGTCTGGAGCTTTATCCCCGCTCCGAGCCCAAAATACTGCCAATTTAAGCTTGTGCTACTGTTTGCCTTAGCCGCCTGATCATAGAAAATATACACCCGTGAATCGGGAGATAGGCGGTAACGCATTTCCGCGCTTGCCCAGCCCAGTCTCCAGCCGGTGATCGTCTCTTCCCGATACCCGCGAACCGAGCCATAACCACCGATCTTGTACAGCCCGTAGTCTTGACCCGGATCTTTGTTCAGGCTGCGGATATGCAGCCCCAGCCCGGCTGTCCAGGCTCCTCCCAGAGGGACATAACCCGCGCCGTTCATCTCGAAGGCATTGCGGGCAACGCTTTCACCGAGGATCAGGCGGTAGCGGAGGTCGTATTCCAAGCCCCGGGACGGGTTCTTGGGATGGTCGGTGCGGCGATAATCCCAAAATCCGCCGATACTCTGGCTGGATGAAGATACGATGGAAGTCGGTCTGCCATATCCGGGAGAGATCCCTTCGCTGATGAGTTCCAGCCCAAAGCGGTTAGCCAGGCGGTAATAATACAAATCAGCTATGACCTTGCTTTTGATCCAGGTGGAATCCTGAGTAGTGCGATTGAGGGAAAGGTCAGCCGCAAAGGGATAACGGGCAAGCCCGGACTCGTGGTAGCCGAGAAGGAGCGAGCCGCTCCCTCCGGGAACCTGTTTCCAATACAGGCTCACCGCTCTGTCCGTCCCCCAAAGGTTGAGGAACTTCAGGTTCACCAGTCCGTTGATCTTCGTCTTTCCATTGACCCGGCTAAACCCAGCGACGCCTTCGAGGTAGGTCATCTTGCCTTCTTCGACGCTGATCAGGAGGCTTTTATCATCGACGGGGATGATGCCGGCGGAACGGATGTAGGCTTTAGCAAGGATCTTCTGTTCCGCGGAGAGGATGTCCTCGGGAGTCACGACCCTTAGTTGCATGAGTCCGGACGTTTTGATCAGTGCTTCTGCGCGAGTATGTTTGTTCCCCCGGCAAATGATGCGCTCGGGACGAAGAGGCTTGCCTTCGGTGATGCGGATCTCCGCTTCAAGACCGGGAGGTGAAGCCAGGGTATCGATGCTGACGCTGCCGAGACCGACCTCACAGAAGAGATAACCGCGCCGGGCATAGGCTTCCGTGATCCTGTCCATCAAAGCGGGAAGCTCCTGCAGGGCATAGTGCTTTTCGGGAGGGCTCAGGATGGCTTGGCGGAGTTTTTCGTCGCTAAAATAGCGCAGACCGGAGAATCTGACCCGAACCTCGTCTGCCCGAACCATTTCCGTGATCTTGAAATGAACTGAGACGCGGTTCGCCTCCAGAGGGATGATCTCGGGATTTTCGATCCGAATATAGGGATTGTAGTTTGCCGTCAGATAGTCGAGCAGCAGGGATCGGGCATTGGCGAGTTCCGCCACTTCGGTTTCCATGCCGGTAATGAGCCCGCTGACCCGCAGGAGCTCTTTATCATCGAGCCCGGCGGGATGCTCAAAGCTGATCTCGCTGAGGATGATGCTGCCGGATAGCCTAAGGCAAAAGAGGATAAAGAACGCTATTGCCGGCAGATGACGCAAGTGCCTATTCCCGGTCGGACTTCAGCACGGCGAGGAAGGCTTCCTGAGGAACGGTGACCGATCCGATCTCCTTCATCTTCTTCTTTCCTTCCTTTTGCTTGTCCAGGAGTTTGCGTTTACGGCTTACGTCGCCGCCATAGCACTTTGCCAGCACGTCCTTGCGCATGGGGTTGATCGTGCTGCGAGCGATGATCTTGGCGCCGATCGAGGCTTGGAGAGCGATCTTGAACATATGCCTGGGGATCACCTCGGAAAGTGTCTGGGTCACGCTCTTGCCCCAGTTATGCGCCTTATCGGCATGACAGATGAAGCTCATGGCGTCCACCTTCTCACCGTTGATCAGGATATCGACCTTGACCACGTTCGAAGGACGGGTTTCCAGGAAGTGATAGTCCAGGGAGGCATAACCGCGGGAGACGGTCTTTAGCTTGTCATAAAAGTCAAAGATGATCTCGATCAGAGGAAGCTCATAATGCAGAGCCACACGCTTATCATCGATGTATTGGATGTTCTTTTGGATCCCGCGTCTGTCTTGAGCAAGCTTCATGATGTTACCGATATAGTCCGTGGGGACGATGATCTCGGTCTCCATGATCGGTTCCAGGATCGTATCGATGTAGTTTGGATCAGGGAAATCTATCGGGTTATAGACGACGATGTCCGTTCCGTCCTTGAGCTTGATAAAGAAGCGTACGCTGGGAGTCGTCGCGATGATCGGGATGTTATATTCGCGCATCAGGCGTTCCTTGACTATCTCCAGATGGAGCATACCGAGGAACCCGCAACGGAAGCCATAGCCCAGAGCCAGGGAGCTCTCCTTTTCATAGACGAGAGAAGCGTCATTCAGCTTGAGTTTGGCGATGGAATCGACGAGGTTCTCATAGTCTTCGCCGTTGATCGGGAAGATACCGCTATAGACCATCGGCTTTGGCTCCTGAAAGCCCGGAAGCGCGGTATCACATCCACCCTTGGCAAGGGTGATCGTATCGCCGACGCGGGCATCCGCCACTTCCTTGATGTTGGCGATGATATAGCCGGCTTCACCGGTATGGAGGACGGTCTGGGGCTGGAACTTCAAGCCCAGATAGCCGATCTCCTCGATGTCGTATTCTTTGCCGTTGGAAATGAGGCGGATCTTGTCCCCTTTGCGGAGTGTGCCGTCAAAGAGACGCACCAGGATCACGACACCGCGATACATGTCAAAATATGAATCAAAGATCAGGGCTTGCACGGGAGCTTCGGCTTCGCCTTCCGGGGGAGGCAGGAATTCGATCACGGCATCCAAGAGCTCGGTGACCCCTGTTCCGGCTTTGGCGCTGACCCGGAGGATATCGGAAGAGGCACAGCCGAGGATCTCCATCAGGTCATGCTCGGTTCCTTCCACATCAGCTTTGGGAAGATCTATCTTATTCAGCACAGGCAGGATCTCGAGGTTGTTCTCCATCGCCAGATAGAGGTTGCTCATCGTCTGAGCTTCGATGCCCTGCGAGGCATCCACGAGGAGGATCGCGCCTTCGCAGGAAGCCAAAGCGCGGGAGACCTCATAGGAAAAGTCCACGTGTCCGGGAGTGTCGATCAGGTTCAGGATATAGTCCTGCCCTTTATAGTTATGGATCATGCGCACGGCGTGGGACTTGATCGTGATTCCCTTTTCTCGTTCGAGATCCATGCTGTCCAAGACTTGGGCAACTGCCTGGTTCTTGTTTATGACGTGCGTCACTTCGAGAAAGCGGTCTGCAAGAGTGGACTTACCGTGGTCTATATGAGCTATAATGCAGAAGTTGCGGATGAGTTCCTGTTTCATGTATATCCTTTTGGTTAATGTATGGAGACGTTGCCCGGGTTATCGCCCAGGAGTCTTCCCATGTGATCGGTCGTATCCGCGGGGATCACAGTCCGCGAGTTTTTACTTTTCTTTTCCGGCTTTTGCTCAGCTTCCTGCGCTTCAGGCTTCATGCTTTCGGTCAGAAGACGCATCCGCGCACGCAGCGTATCCGGTTCATCCGGGGTCTGAGCTTTTTGGGCAACGCTCTTGGTGCTGTCCGGACGTTCTTTGCTAAAGATCTGAGGAGCCTTTAGGAAGCCGCGGCTCCCGGCATAGAAGACTATGGAGCCGAGGATAAGAACGAAGATGATGATCGCGACGGTCCAGAGGAAATTCGTCGAGAGCATGATCTTCTTTTCTTTGGGAATGGTATAGTATTCCGGCTTGGGCGGAGCTTGCCCCGCGTAGATCCGGCGGAACTCCTCCATCACCATGTCCACGTCTGCTTCGAGATAACGGGCATAGTTAAAGAGCAGGGATTTCACGATCCCCATCTCGCCGATCTCCTCGAGCTTGTTTTCTTCGAGCTTTCTGATCTTCCACTCCGGGAAGTGAAGCTCGTCGTCGATCTTTCTATAGCCGATCCCTCGCTCCTGCCGGAGATCGAGGAGGTATTTTCCTAAGCTTTCCATATATATGTCCCGTTTCCGGTCTCAAAAACCTCACCGCTTAAATAGTAGATATCCTCGGGAAGAACACGCTCTATCTGTACCGTTCCCCCAGGCATGTTCGCCAATACCCGGTTCTCCAGCCCTTTGAGCGCGATTCCGCTGCACACGGCTGCCGTCGCCCCTGTCCCGCAGGCAAGGGTCGCTCCGGCGCCTTTTTCCCAGATCTTGGTCTGGATCTCGGTCGCCGAGACCTTACGGACAAAATGAACGTTCACGGCTTCCGGGAAAGCCGGATGATGCTCCAGCAAACTGCCGAACCGCAGATGCGGATCTCCGGAAAGGTCGTCCGTCCAGATCACGTAATGAAGATTCCCGACGTCCACAAGGCTGCCGGTGAATTCCCCTACGGGCAGCTCCGGCTGGATGAGCCTTGGAGTGCCCATGGAAACCCGGATGATCTCCTTGCCGGAAGTTCCTTCTACGATCGCTTCACGCTTGCCGGAATCGGTCAAAATGCTCAGTTGCTGTTTACCCAGGGCACGTGAGAGCATTAGCGAGACGCAGCGAAGCGCAGAACCGCACATCATCGCCCGGGAACCATCACTGTTATAGATGGTCATACGCGCGTCGTAGCCTTGTTCCGGGCTGAGCAGCACCAGTCCGTCCGCGCCGATGCCAAAACGCCGGTCACAGATGTCCCGGCTGAGCTGCGAGAGATCCTCGACCGGGAAGCTTCTTTCCGGCGCGTTCAGCATCAGGAAGTCGTTCCCATGAGCGTGCATCTTGTTAAAATGTATCAGCATATGATCTCTGAGATCATCTCCGTGAAAGTGTAAAAACCTTTCTTACCTTTGAGCCATTCCGCTGCCAGAACTGCGCCGGATGCAAAGCATGAGCGGGAACGTGCCCTGTGGATCAGCTCGATCGAATCTGCCTCGGAATCGAAGGTGATGACGTGAGTCCCGGGGACGTATCCACCCCGCACACTGGCAAAATGAAGCTCGTTCGGCTCCGGCTTGCGGTCCAGCTTTTCAAAGCAGGTATCGGTCTTCGTTCCGCTCTCGGCAAGGATGCGCTTGGAAAGCTCTATCGCCGTTCCGGAAGGGCTGTCCGCTTTCTGCCGATGATGGATCTCATAGCCGAAAACGTCGTAATCGGCAAACTTGTCAAAGATGGCAGCCGCATCGCTCAAGATCCTGCTAAAGATGTTCATCCCAATGGAGAAATTCGCGCCATGGATAAAGCCGGTATCATGACGCTTGACCAGTTCCCTGATCTCGTCCTGATGGGCGTTCCAGCCTGTAGTCCCGACGACGAGATTCTTCCCCAGGGCGACGGTCTTGCGGATATTATCCAAAACCACCGAGGGATGGCTGAAATCCACGCAAACGTCAGCCTCTGCGACCGCTTCGGCAGTGATTTCCCGGAAGCATCCGGGCTGAACCGGATCGATCATGGAGACGACTTCACAGCCGTGTTCTTCCGCCAGAGTGGCGATCATCTTGCCCATCTTGCCATAACCTATCAGACAAAGCCGCGTCATCTCTGAGCCTCCCTATGCGCCGGCATGCAGGAGCAAAAGCTGCTCGACGAAGGCAGTGCCGTTGATCAGGTCTTTGACCTCAATGTATTCTTCCACGGTATGATAACGCATCATCCCGGTTCCACAGATGATCATGGGAACTCCGCCGGCACTGATGATATTGGCGTCTGAACCGCCCCCGCCGACATAGGTATTGGCTGCGACCCCGATCTTCTCCAGAGCCTTGCGGGCAATGGTCACGACCGGCGCGTCATCGGCAACTCTGAAAGCCTGGTATTCGGTTTCCTGATGATAATCCGCTTTTGCCTGGTGCACGCTTCCCTGATGCTTTGCCACTGCTGAATCCACCGCTTTGCGGATATCGTCGCAGACCTGCGTCAGCTTCTGAGGATTGTGGCTGCGGGCTTCACCCTTGATCTCGACGCGGTTCGGGACGATGTTCGTCGCCATCCCGCCACTGATCAGACCCATGTTGCAGGTGGTCTCATGGTCGATCCTGCCATTCGGCATCGCGGCGATCGCTTCGGCAGCCACGCGGATGGCGTTGATCCCCTTCTCCGGCTCGACGCCGGCATGGGCTTCCTTTCCATGGATAGTGATCGAGATGGAGTTCTGCGAGGGTGCTCCAAGCACCAGATCCCCGATGTTTTGTGCGTCAAAGGCATAGCCATAGGCGGACTTGAGCAGGGACTTGTCAAAGCACTTGGAACCCAGAAGACCGATCTCTTCCGAGACGGTCAGAAGGACTTCGATCGGACCATGCGGTACGCCCGAGGCAACCACGCGGGAGATCCCGCAGATGATCTCGGCTACGCCGCTCTTGTCATCAGCTCCGAGGACGGTCGTCCCGTCGGAACAAACTCTTCCGTCCACGATGCGGGGCTTGATCCCCCGACCGGGAACAACAGTATCTATATGTGCACAAAGGAGGATCGGCTCGACCGCGACAGTTCCGGGGATCCGGGCAAAGATGTTTCCGGTGTTGCCGCTTGTGGAATTATGGCAACAATCTTCAACAACCTCTGCGCCAAGCTCCTTCAGATCGGCGATCAAAACGTCCGCAATCGCTCTCTCATCGCGGGATTCGCTGTCTATCGAGACCAAGCGGATAAAATACTCAACTGTGTCGGTGTACATACATCACTCCTTTGGTATGTCTTCTTTCCCATGCAATCACGATTAATAGACCAGCCTATTTTGTCAATCGATTATCGGCATAGCCTGATGATGACGCCTGCCATCTCCTCGGTCTATCTCTTTAAAATGATTAAAGATGCAAGCTCCATCGCGAATATCCTTGCTATTACCTTCCGGATCCCCCCGGTCATAGCCTCTGACACCCCGTTGCACGTTTATTTCTTGACATCTATTTGTCAATATAGGCATTTGGATGGGTCAATATATTCATACCACGAGGTAGACTTGAAAAGATTTGTTAGCTTAGCAATATTTGTCATAAGCATCCTGATCCCGGGATGCCGCATCTACGAACGCGTTGTGTCCAAGCAATTTAAGCTTGTCAGCGTTCAGAAGCACGACCTTAGTATGACAAACATTGTCTTTGCAGACCTCAATAATGACAACATCGACGAAGTAGTGAGCTCCGACTCCAACCAGGGCAAGTACTACTCGATATACATCGGGGACAGCACCGGCAAGATATTCTCCCAGATCAATCTGCGTCACGAGATCCAGACCATCCGTGTTCTCTCAAACCCCAAAGACAACAAATCCTGGCTCTACTACAGCTTCAATGACGGAGAGAACGTCCGCCTGATGGCTTCGCACTACACTTGGGGAAGAGAATCCAAGCGGGAGGACAAACGCTTTACTCCGATAACCCGCATCTTCCGGGAGGGCGAGAACAAGAACAGCATCTGGAATGGTCAGTTCTACCCCGAGTTCATCCGGGACACGGACGGAGACGGACGAGAAGAGCTTGTGTGTCGTGCCCTATGCGGGTTCCAGGCAAATCCGCGTGGATTGGTCGTCTTTGACTTTGACACCGGCGAACTCGAATGGTACTATCGCATTCCTTCAAACATAAACTCCCTGCTGTTTGACGACTTTGACGGGAATGGGGTTGACGAGTTCATCTTTGCGACCGTCGCCGTCAAGAATACCGAGATGGTGCTGAACGGCATCGACGATATGAATGGCTATATCGTTGTCTTGAATCGTTTTGGCAAGCTCATTTGGCAGGATCAGCACTTCCCGGGATATGGCGAAGGTTTCCTGGAGACCAAAGTGAACAACACCAGCGGGATGCGAGATATCTACCGGACGATCGTGACCTGGGGCGCGATGGAGTATAACAACTCCGTCTCGATCATAAATTTCACCGGCAAGAAGCTCGTCAAAAAGAAAGGACTCGACCTTGCCAAAACCCTCGAACGTTCCCAACTGCATGGCTTTATGGAGCCAATGAACCGAGACGGCTCCGAGCAGATCTTCCTCCTGGACAAAGAACGCGGACTCGTCGTCATGGACGAAACCCTCAGTCCGATCAAACACAAGTACAAAGGCTTCGTCAAATACATCTGGGATGTCCGAGACCTGGATCTCAACGGTGACAAGGAATACCTTCTGGAGACCGAGGATGGCTATTTTGAGATCCTCGATCACAAGCTACGTGTCCGTGCCAGGATCAAATCCCCGGAACCGGCAGAGCCCAATATCCGGCTGATGACCTTCAGTCCCGGCTTCGGCAGCGACGCCAGGGTTGCCCTCTGCAGCCCCACGATAACCTATTATTACGATATCGTAAACTATCCCTTTTACCGTCTGATCGATGACACGCTCAAAGCCTACGTCTGGTATATCTGCGTAGCTTTGATCCTGTCGTTGATCATTACAATTACGATGTACAAATCACGCACCAAAGTCTATCAAACGGCAACGAACGACATCGAGCTCGGATTCCTGATCGTCAGGGGAAAAGATAGGATCGTTTTTGCAAGTCGCTATGTAAGAAACTTGATCCTGACCAATATGGAAGACGAATCTATACCAAGCTTCCACTCGCTCAAACAATATCTTCCCAATGTCTATATAGCCCTGATGGAGATGCTCAGAGCGGGCGAAAGATCGACGCATCTCAAACTGCGGATCCATATTGGCAAGCTCGATGAAGACTTCAAGTGCACAATAACCAAACGCAGCCACTTTCTGGCTACCTACCTCATCATCCTCTCCCCGGTAACCTATCACGAAGACGGCGTCAAAGAAAAGCTCGAATGGGCGGATATCGCCCGGAGACTCTCGCATAACGTCCGCAGACACATCACGAACGTCGTTCTGGCGATGGAACCCCTTACAGAAAAATGCTCGCATGATGAGAAAACAAGCCGTTATCTCGAGCTGATACGCAACGAGATAGAGCTGATCCGCGTCTTCACCCATTCCTTCCAGCGCTTCACCGAGCTTGAGGATTATGACCTCAAGGTGCAGGACGTGATCCCCATCGTCGATCACTGCCTGAGCCACACGCCAATCCCCGCAAACATCCATCTGATGTGCAACTGGGGCGAGACCCCGATCCCAGCCTTGATCGAGCCTATCCGCCTGGAAGAAGCTGTCAGCAATATCATCAACAACGCCATCGAAGCAATGCAGGGTGGCGGAGTTTTGCACATCGGGATCAAGTCTTTTGACAAACATGGAGCAGGGCCGGACAACCAATCAGTCCTGATCGAGATAGAAGACAACGGCTACGGGATCCCCTCGATCTACCTCGAGGACATCTACAAACCGTTCTTTACCACCAAGCAGTCCGGGACTGGGATCGGAATACCCGAGTCCCACAAGATCATCAAATCTATGCACGGCAACCTGCAAATTCAATCTTCCGAAGGCGTGGGAACGACCGTTTCAATTTGGCTAAAGGGGCACGAATGAAAGACATACGCATACTGATCGCCGATGACGACCTGAATTTCTGTGAACTGACCGCGGATCTCCTCCTCAGGGAGGGCTTTACCGTCCACACATCGCATAACGTTGCCGAAGCGCATACGAGCTTGTCCACTTCCAATTATGATATCCTGATGCTGGACATGTGTTTCCCGACCCTCAAAGAGGGCTTCGGGATGCTCGATGACGTCCGCGAGATGTATCCTAATACCACCGTTCTGATGATCTCCGGATCCGGGCATATCCCCGATGCGGTGAATGCGATCAAGAACGGCGCTTTCGACTTTATCGAAAAGCCGATCTCGCCGGATTATATCCGCCTGAGGATCCGCAATCTCGCCGCCTACATCAAGTCCCGCAAGTCCGCCAATGACTATGCCAAGACCGCGATCGGGATGGTCGGTGACTCAATGGCGATGCGCCGCGTCTTTGACAATATCATCCGCGCCGCCGAATACAGCGCTCCGGTCCTGATCACCGGAGAGACGGGAGTGGGAAAGGAACTTGCCGCCCACGCCATTCATCGCCTGAGCAAATTCCGCGATAAGACCATGGTCTGCATCAACTGCGCCTCGATCCCCAAAGATCTCTTTGAAAGCGAACTCTTTGGGCACGAGATGGGTGCCTTTACCGGGGCAGTCAAAGCCCGAAAAGGCTACTTCGAATTCGCTGAGGACAATACCATATTCCTGGACGAAGTGAGCGAACTCCCCCTTTCCGCTCAGGCAAAGCTCCTGCGCGTCATCTCCGAAGGCGAGATCCAGAAGGTAGGCGGTAAGATCAAGAAAGTGAATACCCGGATCATCGCTGCGACAAACCGCGACCTCAGCCAGCTACTCGATGCCCAGACCTTCCGCCAGGATCTTTTTTACCGCCTAAACTCCATCAATATCACTATTCCGCCTCTGCGGGAAAGAAAGGACGATATCCCCGCCCTTGCCGCCTATTTTGCCTCTGAGTTTTGTAACAATAACCATATCCCGCCCCTCAGCCTCTCCTTCCAGGCACTGAACTGGCTCTATGAACAGCCATGGCGCGGTAATGCCAGAGAACTGCGCAGCGTCATTGAACGGGGTGTAATATTTGCCAAGAATGAACATATCACAATTAATGACCTGACCAGTAATATTGACAGCGGTGACCTTGATCCGAAAGTGCATGCTCACACGCTCAAAGCTGCCTTGCATCATTATGAAAGATCATACATAGAGTATTGTCTCAAAGATAATAACGGCAACGTCACCCATACCGCTCAGGTGCTGGGGATAGACAAGTCGAACCTGTTTAAAAAGATCAACCACTATGGGATCAACTACAAGGACATGGATTAGATCATTTTCCCGATAGTGGCAAAAAATACACCCCTGCTTTGCGGGGGTTTATTTTTAACTTGCAGCTTTGGCGTGACTTAGAAGATATTCACCGATTGGCGTCTGGCGTGCAATTCCCTACTGCATCTGAGTGGGAGGTGTCCCAGTACTTCGTGGCGAGATCAGCCCTCTCAGAGGAGCAATTCAAGTAGGAAGAATAAAGGGAGGTGCATTCGCTTGTATGGTCAAGGGACCTAAACAGTCCTTGCGACTGATTTTTTAGGGTAATGGCACGTTCGGCCCGGGGCAACTGGGTATCACTGAACGATTGACGCCCGGAACTTGGTTTCCGGGCGTTTCTTTTTCTGCGCAGTCACATCCCGTGGACGCAATGGACGTGTGGACGGATTGCGCTGCGCAGTTAGTAGGTTAGTGGGTTAACAGGTTAGTAGAGGACGAGCCGGAGCTGGGTTATGTTGTAGCATTAGCATGCTACACTACGGGAAACTAGCGAAGCATCCGCATCCTCAGCCTATGCGCCATACACTATTCACTATTCACTGGTCAAAGCGGTTTCCCCTGCGGGGAGTAATCTGCTGGATTCCAGCCTTCGCTGGAATGACGAGACGCACCGGCTGAAGCCGGTGCTACGACCGACTAAAGTCAGTGTTACGACAGACCTGACCCACATGCGCTAGCATCTTTCTTCTTTCTTAATTCTTCTTTCTTAATTAGTTACCCCCTCCCTCTTTTTCTTCTTTACTCTGTTTTAATAAAAAACCTTATCCCTCCCCCTCTCTGTGTCTCTGCGTCTCTTGAGTCTCTGTGTTTCTCCCTCTCTGTATCTCTGCGTCTCTGTTTCTCTGTGTTATTCACCTCACATTCCCCTCTGAGTCTCCAAGTAGTTTTCTTGAACTCCATACAAGTTGAGTACAAGATGAGTACAAGATGACTTCAAGCGGACTACCTGCAGAATAAGCTTGACAAGTAAGCAGCCTCTGCACATCTTACCCGCATAAATAGGTTGTCTTGCCGGATCGGACCGGCGGACTTTTTCAGAACATATTCGGATGCGTCGAGAGACGCCGGTGTAGAGTCGTGTAGGGACTCATCCAGTGTACAACGGATCCCTCCCCTGCGATATCCCGGTAGGTCTTTCTGCGTCATCCAAAGTAGCAGAAGAAATACTTGGAGGTATTTTGTATGAAGCAGTTAATGTGGTCTTACCTGAGTGGGTTGAGACAGGCTCCGGCGCAGGTTTCGTCCGGTATCCGGATCATTCCCCTGATCTCGGATGAGCTTTCTTCAAACGATTATTGTTCACTAAGCCGGGCATTGAGCACGGAGAACGTCGCGATCACCGAAGTCAACGAAGCCGGTGCGGTGCCAAACGTCCGCGTGATCAACGATTCTGAATGCGCTATCCTCATTTTGGACGGCGAAGAGCTTCTGGGCGGCAAGCAAAACCGCATCCTAAACACCAGCATCCTCGTTCCTCCGAAATGCAGGCTGACCATCCCCGTAAGCTGTTCCGAAGCAGGACGTTGGGACTATCAGAGCAGGCTGTTTTCCGAGTCCGAGGGAGTGCTCAGCGCGTCCATGCGCCGAACGAAGATGCCGCGAGTCATCGAGAACCTCAAGCTCAACCGGGGTTACGAAGCTTCCCAGTCGGAGATCTGGCGGGAGATCAGCGATCTCAGCTCACAGCTCCGCGTCTTTTCCCAAACCCGTGCACTGCGAGACGTTTATCTGCAGAGACGCAGCGAGATCGATCTGATCACGCGGGGCTTTCCCTGTCTGGATGGGCAGTGTGGGATCTATGTGGAGGTCAATGGGGCATTTGCCGGGCTGGAAACGGTCAGTTCTCCGGAAGTCTGGAAGGATTTGCATCACAAGCTGATACGCTCCTATGCCGTCGATGTTTTGGACGCTGAGAACAGCCCTGAGCCAGAGACCGAGGTCGCATTTGCGCAGGTCTTGGAGCAGATTTTGAACGCCGATCTGCACGCCAGGAATGCTGTCGGACTGGGTGAGGACATCCGTCTTGAAAGCGACGGGATCTGCGGTACTGCGCTGTTCCACCGAGAGGGATTCATCCATATTGCCGTGTTCCCGGATCAGGAGCATCACCGTCAGGATATCCCGGTCGAACTGAGGGATTATTTGCTGAACCCGGACGCCTGAGCCGGCGCGAACGGGGTAGGCGGGGAGTGCTCCTCTCCGCAGAATAAGGAGCGCAAAAGGGTTCTTATGAAGGGACAGGGGGATTGATAAAATGAGGTGAATGGATAGATACATGTAGA
>CAYVXJ010000006.1:0-208828 GCA_964454815.1 uncultured Candidatus Cloacimonadota bacterium
CGGACAAAGAACTCATCCTCAACTTCATCAATCAGTATGATCGCCTGTTCAATGCTGAGGTAATAGCACAGCTGACCAGCATTCAAGCAGGCACTATAGAACAGATATTGCCTGAACTGATCCAAGGTCAGGAGATCAAGCAGATAGAAGATAGTCCACCTATCTACGTCCGCGCCAACCGCTACCAAGCCAGAATCGGTTATCAGCATTACAAGGGCTGGACATTCAGCATAGCAGATGCCCATAAGCTTATGGACATCCTGGAACAAGGCAGATACAAGTCCATCCGAGAGATTGCTCAAGCAATAGGCAAGTCCAGACAGTGGGTCTATATCTATCTGGAGGCTCTAGCATCGATAGAGGTTGTTGATCTAAGGCAGCACATTTATGTGGTCATATCCCGCCAAAACGTGCCCAAAATCGGCAGAAAAATCCAGAAAGGCATCCTAGGTCAACTCAGGAGTTTGAGTAAGATTGGGTGCTTTAGGTTGCTTGAATGAATATGTGGATTAGGGTCTGTCTCTTCTATGGAAGTAGCTCTAATGCCTTATTGTACCAAACAATAACATCACAGATCTGATTCAATAAAGTGCGCATGGTATAGGGGGTTAGGACACTGGAATCGACATCATACGCAGAAATCTCTGTTTCGAAATTATCAAAGTCACCATGAATACAGTCACTGCAAATCTCCGCTATTGATAAGCAAGCGTTTTGGATCACAGAGTTGTAGCCAAGTCTTTTTTTCCATTTGGTGGAAGGTAAGCCCCATTTTGGCTTATGATCTCTAAACTCCTGACCCTTTATGAAGCCTTTCACTACCAATTGCGCCGAGTTCTCACTTTTCCAATATGGGGCTTCTGGTTCGTTCATTTTTACTGCGATTTCATGTAGGATCTTGTTTGCCAATAGCATTCGGAGGAAAAGGACGCATTCATCCTTATTGCCATCTCTGTAATACTGAACCATTTTAATGAACTTTTTTACCCAATCCACGCCGAGGCGTTTCCTGATAATTACACACTGGTCAAAAAAATCATTCTGAATCTTTAAAGATGGCATATCCATTAGCATCCTAGGAATACTCTCTTCTTGAGGAGAGCCTTTTTCGATGATTTGATCCTTGGGAAAGGAAGCTGTATTGTCTAAGGCTTGCAGTGTTTCTGAGCCCCTAAGTGCATCTAATACATTAGCAGTAACTAAAAAGGTTCTGTTCCATGCGTTAGAGTCTTTTTTCACCAAGACCTGCACTAGCAGATCCCCTTCTCGATCTTTATAAACGTGCTTACGCATCTGATCTGCTGCATTAATCATACCGATCTCATGTAATTGGGAACATATCTGTTCCAATTCTTTATCATAAGGTGATTTTTCCAAATTGCGGTCGATCAAAATCAGATCGTAATCATTGAGATTCGCTACAATTTTTGTTAAAGCTTGGGGGAAGCTATATGCTATATCCAGGGGGCTGGTTTGACTGCATAAATCAACTATATCCTCAGGATAATCAAAACTGGTTGATTTTAGCTTTTGCAGTGTTTCTTCAGGGAGCACAGGGGTGAACAATCTGATTATGGTCTCAACGTTTGAAGTTAGTTCATCTTCAATAAATAGAATCTTGGACATCATTCCTCCATAAATTATTGAATTCTAGCGTAATTGAATAGGCTGTATCAGTTCTGTTGATTACTGGTATGCAGTTAAGTCCCTTGGCGAAATCCTTGATTATGCCCATACCTTGCCCAGTACTGCGTGCGATAGTCTCGGGATCGCAGCTATTGGAAACATCAAGCCTTATTTGATCGTGTTTTTGGGTAAGCTTAATAGAGACAAAGCGCTGTTCCATGGGAACAAACGAGGAGTATTTGATGGCATTGAAGATGATCTCCTGGAAAAGAATCGTTAGATTGACCATGGAGCTTTTCGCATTTCCGATTCTAAGTTCAGCAATACTCCCCAGCTGAATGCTGCACTTGAAAAGATGCTGCTTGGCAAATTCTAGAACCTGATCCAAGTTGCCGGAGACAGAAACCTGTTCCCACTGCATTTGTACCAACCCTCTTTCTGAGATTCCAAGCGAGCGAGGGAAATAATTCGCAGAGAATACGTTAAAATACTTGAAGTCGAACATATTGCCGATCGAATAGACAAGACAGGCATGTACGATTTCCTTAAGGGTTAAGCTCTCCCCATCCGGGTGTTGGGCATCCCAGATAAAGTTTTGAATATTGATTGATTGTGAAGCATTGATGGCATTTACCATCTCCCTGATTAGATTGGCGGCTCTGAGCGCAAGGTCAATTGTGTTTATCTTTTCCGGAAGCTCTTGTCTTAGATTGTGCAAAGGATTAATCACTGAACGAACCAAGTTTTTGATGCTATGCGACAGGTTGGAGATAATCCTGATACGTTCGGCTTCTTTGGCATTGTTTTCGATTTTGTCGCTTTCCATGATGATGAACTTCGATAGAGCTAACTCGAAACGGTTCTGTAGAAGAAGTATCTTAGCAGGATCTTTTGAACGTAGATATGGTAACTCATGCAAAAACGCCTGCATTTTCTTCATACGCCATATAACCACATTTTGTTCGTCACGCAATTCGTCACGACGTAGCTCGTTATCTATGCTCTGATTGTCTTTGTTGAAGTTATTCAGTGAAAACTGATAGACCTCATGCAAATCCAGATAGTCTGTTTTGAAAAAAAGGGCTTTGACCATCTCTATACAGATGTTTACGCCCAATCTATCGAATCGGATCAAAGAGAATAGAACATCAATGTCATCATATGCGCCATACGAAGGTTGCTCAAATCTTAAGGCTCTTGATTTTCTTACATCTTCTTCCTGTGAGATGGGCGTCAGATTGATATCAATACATTCTTGATATAACAGTTCACCGTTTAGGTCTTTGATTAGTTCTATTGCCGTGTTGACCTCCTTCACCGCCAACAGAGCACAGACATTCATAAACAAGATTGACTGGTTTTTATGATCATTATAGTTGAAGTACTCGAGAAACAGCTGGTAGTTATCGTACTCAAAGAGTCTTTGGATAAGCTCCAGAGGTACCCAGTCTGGGTTTTCTTTATAATAATCTGACAGAAGCCTAGCGTACTCATCAATCTTACCTGCAAGGTATAACAACTCAATACCGTAATATCCCTGAATCCAAGTTTGTCCCTTGGTTAGTAGCACTGGTCTGTCAGGATATAGTCCTTTCTCATCTTTGATAGGTACAAGCTCTTTAATTATTGATTCTGCAGTATCATAATCGTCCAGGATGATTAAAAGCCGTGCATGTTTATATGTTAGGTCTGAGTCTATCTTTCCCTGATTTCTTTCTTTAGCACGCACAACGCTATTCAAAGCACGCTCGTAAAGACCTTCTTCGATCTCAATATCTGCTTTTCTCTTAAAATACCACGGTTGTGGATCAAGTTCACAGGCTTTTTCAATATTCTTAAGCCGATCTCTCGTATACCAGTCGGACTTCATACAATAATACCAAGCTTTGGGATACAATTCAAGCAGCATATCAATGGATTCATCCATCAGGGCATCGTACTTTTCAATTTCTCGAGCTTCTTTATCCGTCCATTTGAGATTCTCAGTTTCACTGTAGTATTCTATATCACCATCATTATTGATGCTCTTAATATTATGACGACCATCCTCCATACTATATAACAAGTTGTGTTGATTTTGGAGATATTGGTGCAATACTTCGAATCTCAAGTACAAGCTGTCTTCATCATTGTCAATGGCAATCGCCTGATTAAGATCGTCGAGTATGATTTTGAAGTTTTTATCCCAATTACGAGAGATTTTATTTCTGGCGTAGGCTCGATAGAAGTAGTAGGCACTATTCTGCTCTTTCTCAAGAGTTTGATCCATTAAGAGAATAACATCCTCATACTGTTTGGCATCTAGTAGTTCTTTAACCTTGGCTTCAATTTCCACATTTACTCCCATTTCCACATTACTTTTAGATATTTCCGGTTTCTTCATATCATACGCTCCCAGCCAGGTGTTTGAAATAGAGATGTACATTCAATCTCGAATACATGCTTAGGGTAGAGAATCAACATCCTCAAGTTAATATAGCTAACTAGCATAACCTCGGAGGATTGGGCGGCATTTCTGCCGCCCGCAGTTTGATGTTGAAAGTTATTTGTTGTGGATTTTGGCATGGGTAGATGCAGGAATGACAGTGAGGTTGGAGTAACGGTTGTCGGTTTTGACACCGTTGATGTGGTGGACGTGATAGCCGGGTTTAATCGACCCGCCCATTTTGTTTGCGGCGGCAGCACGATGTGTGAATTGCCAGCCAGACCCAGTGTTGAATTGGCGATAGCCATTGAAAGAGCGGAAGTGTGCCATAGAGCACCCCCATAGGTTTTATTTACCGCAAACGCGGCATGCCAATATAATAAGCAGTCGTTTAGCCAAAACATTGGCAAATCGCTAATATTATTATAATACTATAAGTTACGGCTACTGCCATTGTGCCCAGCATACTTCCGAAAGTCAATATGTTTACTTTCCATGCTCACTATCTTTACTTTCTGTAAGAGCTTTTAGCCTCGCTCGAAAAGTATGTGGTTTCAATCCCAGCAACCGGGCGGCCTCTGAAGCGTTGTTCTTTGCTAGCTTCATGGCAGCCCTATAGTAAGCGGGGATGATCTCGTTGTCCAGGTCAACTCCCTCAGTTGGAATCTCAACATTCAGAGTATTATCGGAGATATCAACAAAGATGAAGTCCCTGTCATCGATTACATCAGACTGGCTATGGATATATGCTAGCTTTACTATGTTTTGCAGTTGTCGCACGTTCCCTGGAAAGTTATACGCAAGCAGTTTTCTTTCGGCCGCATCACTAAAGTGCTTATCGGCTCTGTTCTTTGTTGAAAAATCGCTTAGAAATTGACGAGCAAGCAGCAGTATGTCTGAGCCTCTGTCCCTCAGTGGACTTAGTGATATCTGAGCCTGTACAATGCGATAGAACAAATCTTCTCTGAATCTGCCTTCTCTGACAAGTTGATTCAGATCCTTGTTACTGGCCGCCACTATCCTCACATTCACCTGTTTAGTTTTGCCACCCACTGGTTGGATTGCACCCTCTTCCAAAACTCTGAGCAGTTTGACCTGCATCGGTAGTGGCAAATCGCCCACTTCATCCATGAACAGGGTCCCCTTATCTGCTTGGCTGAAAAATCCCTCATGATCTGCAATAGCACCAGTGAATGATCCTTTTTTATGGCCAAAGAACTCGCTTTCAAAGAGGTTTTCGCTAATCGATCCGCAGTTGACTGCTACGAATGGCCCTTCTTTGCGGGGGCTGTTGTAATGTAGCAATCTGGACACTACCTCTTTACCCGTACCGCTTTCACCGCTGATGAAAACCGGGATATCATACTTGGCCAGGTTGTCTATCTGACGCTTTACCTGGATTATCGACTCATGCTCACCGATCAGATCTGCGTAGCTATCCAGTAGCTGCTTGTGGAGTATTTTGTTCTCACGGTTCGTTTTTGTGAGTTCGATCTTGGCTTTCTTTTCGGAGCTAATCTGAGGAAAATCATCGAGTGAGAAGTTAACATCTTGGATACCATCCTCCCGGGAGGATTGGATCAGTTTGGCATCGATAATCCCACCCATCACTATCAGAATCCAACAAGAATGCATAGTTGGCGTACCTGAAGTGAGTGATATGGTGTATTCAACATCCTTGGTCCCCTCTTCCTTCATGATACTCTTTATCGCTGAAACCATTGATGGATAAACCAGATTGTAGTCAATTGGGTTGAGTGATTCTGCTTCTTGATATCTAACCGTGAGATTGGGGAATTTCTTTCTGCAGTAAAGCAGTATATCCGAGGCGTGTTGCAGGTAACGGGTATCATTGTACAGGATATACAACAGATCAAACGGCCGCTCTTTGAGGATGCTAATGATAGCCCCCTCTTTCCGTTCCTTGAGCAAGCAGTCGTTGTTGCCAATAAAGGTAATCAGGATTTTCTTCATGTTGCTATGTTCTCAGTGTGCTGAGATTAGTCAAGAAGTAAAAATCTTGAGCTTTGAGAATTTCTGTTTGCTAAGGTATTTTGTAGTAGAGCAATAGGTTAATTGCAGTTCTCGGGGTGACACAACTGAGCAAGAGCAGCTTTCTAATCAGCTTAGGTTTTGAAAAAACGTATTATATATATAGGGAGGATATATGAGTTTCGTACATTTACATGTCCACAGCGAATACAGCTGGCTGGATGGGGCCTGCATCATTGACGATCTGGTGCAGAGAGCGGTGCAGCTTAAGATGCCGGCAGTTGCTATCACGGACAGGAATAGCGTAGCAGGTGCTTCCCGCCTTTGGCATCAGTGCGTCAAAGCAGGAATCAAACCCATCATTGGACTGGAGATCGCAATTCTGAACGACCCAGGAGATGGTAGGATCTTTTCGATGATCCTGCTGGCCAAGAATGGTTGTGGTTACGCTAATCTTTGCCGATTAATTACGCTGGCTTATGAACAGGATGCTCTAGCTCCAAAGATCACTAAAAGCCAATTGGCAGAGCATGCTCAAGATCTGATCTGCCTGTCTTTCAGCGTTGTGGGAGAGCTATGCACTTTGCTTTTGGAAGGCAAAGATGATCATGCAAGGCAGGTTTCGGATTGGTATCATAAGGTCTTTGGCGAGGATTACTACTACGAAGTGCAAAACCATGGCCTGCCCCAGGAAGCGGTTGCTATGAACAAGCTGTTGAACCTAGCTTATGAGACAAAGATACCTGTCGTGCTCACCAATGACTGTCACTACATGGAGCGCCAGGATTCAGTCGCTATCGATGCCCTGAACTGCATCCGAAAGGGGATAGATTTTCGCCATCCTGATGCCAAACGCTTTACCTGCAATGAGTACTACTTCAAGTCACCAAAAGAGATGAAAGCGCTCGTGGGCTTCCCACCGCAGCTTATCAAAAACACCCTGGCCATAGCCGACAAGATCAATGTGCTAGATGGCTATATACCTGTTTTTGAAAGCGAGCTAAATGTCCCCAGGGTTGTGGAAATACTACGTGGTTTCTCACACTCCCTCAGGATTAAATTCAAGCCCAACAACAAGCATATAGTGGTATCCCTGAGGGAACACAAGTCTGCCGAAGTATTGGAGCATCTCAGCATGCAGCTTCAGGATTTCGATCTCATACACTTCACAGAGTATGAGTCCTGGATACCTAGAAGCATCTATGCGGCTGTTTTGACGACGATGAAAGTACCAGAGGTAAAGATCAAAGAACTCTGCGGTTTGATACCATCTGAGGCACAGACACTTCGTGAAGCCGTCTTACTCAGTACTGATTTCTCCTGTCTTTCCAGTGAGGACTACGTATGTTCATTAGCTTCCCAGATAGGCGATATCCTGATCAGTACATTCAAAGAAGAGGGGCTCCTTAGGCACAATTATGCTCTGATCCATAAAGGTATGGCGGTTCCTGTAGTTCGGGACAAAGGTGGTAATAAAAGGTGCCAATACGATCAAAAAGATATTGCCAATATTGGCTTGCAAAGCCTGGATTTTCAGATATAAACAACAAAACATAAAAAAATCTTCTGGAGGAGATATGACAACTAATAACAAATCCAATGGTATAGGGCTGAAGAACAGCTCGCTAACAAGGGTTCAGCCATTTTTTGAAAACCTTTTCAAGCAGGATAATACAGGTCTTTCATGGCTGCCAAAGCTGATTAACCTAGCGCCTCTGAACAGAGATATTGCTACCAGTATGCTAAAGATGAACTGCAGAATAAAAGAGCAAATAGCTGTAAATATCAAGAGTGATGGACTACCATGCTTTGAATACCAATTAGTGCCAAGTAAGGCTTTCCTGGAATGGTTGATCAGGAATCCCGGATCACTGAGTTGGCCAGATAATGGTAAAATGACATTCGGTGATACTACACAATCAAAGAGAGAAGATTGGTTTGGTAAACATGGAGAATTGCGCCAAAAAGAAGCTATTGCTGAGGCTTGGGATCTCCTGATGCAGCGTGGAGCAGATAAGTCAGATAAAGAATGGTGGGCATTTGAGGGAATTACAAAGATGGATTGCCTATTGGAAACTGACGATTTTCTGCTTGGCATCGAGGGTAAGAGAACTGAAAAAGTATCATCTTGTATCAGTTGGTTCCCACAGAGAAACCAGGTTGTTCGCAATTTGGAAGTGCTAAAATCAAAGTCAGGAGGAAAAGTCTACGCCATGCTGCTGATGAATGAAGACGGCATAAATACTATAACGGAAAGTGATTTTACTATCAGTCTTCCTCACTATTCCGAACAAGAAATCGCAGAAATAAAGACGCATTACTTAGGTGCTGTATCCTGGCGGCAAGCTTGTGAGGCAGTGGGGCTTGACTATAGTGCTTTACCTGAGACCATTTGTGATCTGTGTCAGTCCAATGAGAGACAAAAAATCTGAGTAAATCATCGACGTAAGGAGATCAACCATTATGAACAAGATGAAACAAATCGCAGCTTTTATACTGATTTTCTTGGGGTGGATGTTTATTGCATCGGCAGTTGGTTGGATTATGATGAAAGGATGGCTTTTTGCAGCTATCTTCGCGCCAATTGGTGCGATATTGCTGTACTTCGGCAAAAAGCTAAACGAGCCCTTTGCATGGGCTAGTAAGGTTAAAAAACTTGAGAGAAAGCGTAAGATGGCGGACGAAAGAAAAGCAGCGTTCGAACGTAGAAATGTAGAGCAAACAGTCACTGGCAAACATCCCGATGATGATCTCAGAGCCAAACTGCTTGAAAGGGAGCAGGAAAAGCTTCAAAAAAAAGAGAAAGATATATAGTTTTATGAGTACATAATGGCTTTATGAACCTCAGTGAGTCTGTAGTAAGCACCATTCTATGTTCCATCAAGGGATCTTTTGGAGCTATTAAAACTGAATAAAGTAGTTAAGACTCATCCATGGTCGGGTTTCGAGAATGGCTCGATAAAAAGAATCTATCGTATAGCGAAGGCGACAAGATTATTATCGATGTTGATTCTGTTGCCTCTTGCCCATGCCTGTAAAAGCCTCTGGTCAGTTTCTCATTGACAGAAGAAGATGATATGATTGTTTGACTTTCGGCGTGGAATGGCCGAAATTAATGATGCGACTGAACGCTTAAAAGAGGCAACTGATCAGACCTTGGGAGTGTTAGGCGGATCATCTAGTTCTTTTTTGGGGAATCAGGATGATGAAATTAGAAGATATTAAGGCAGGAGCCCTGATTCAGGGTATTGAACCGGGGGAAGTAGTGCGCATTGTCACCAGTGAGCCAATAGGTGGTGATGCATACACTGTTTACTACAAGAAAAGTGATGGCTCCCTTCTAGAGCGTTTGATTTATCGAGCAGATGAAGAAACCCTTTCCATTGCCGTCGCAGGCAGGCCATGGTCTTTCGATGCCCCAGGTGCTGAATTCAAGCTGGCTGTCGAAGCTAACAGGATCAATCTGGCATATCTGTTCGACCCCATGATGGCGGTTCACACATCGAATGTAGAGCCTCTTCCACATCAGATCACTGCAGTATATGAAGCCATGCTACCCAGGCAACCTCTTCGCTATGTCCTTGCCGATGATCCTGGAGCAGGTAAAACGATTATGGCTGGGCTGTATATGCGAGAGCTCATCATGCGAGCCGATGCCAGGCGTATATTAGTAATTGCCCCAGGTTCTTTGGTGGAACAGTGGCAGGATGAAATGTACGAAAAGTTCGGCCTCGACTTTTTCATATTCTCTCGCGACATGCAGGAACAATCCCATGGAGGCAATCCCTTCGTCGATTACGATTATATGATTGCCAGGATTGACATGGTATCACGTGATGAGGATCTGATCGAGAAGATCAAACAAAGCTACTGGGACCTGGTTGTTATCGACGAGGCCCATAAATGCTCTGCATCCTGGTTTGGCAATGAACTCAAGAAAACCAAGCGATATAGACTGGCGGAAGAAGTAGGGGCTACTACGCGGCATCTTCTCCTGATGACAGCTACTCCACACAAGGGTAAGGATGAGGATTTTCAAACCTTTTTAGCGCTATTGGATTCAGATCGTTTCTACGGAAAAAACCGCGATAGCGCCCACTCAATCGATATCTCAGACCTTCTGCGCCGTATGGTTAAAGAGGACCTGCTAAAATTTGATGGCACCCGCCTGTTCCCAGAGCGAAAAGCGTATTCCGTAACCTATAAGCTGTCTGATCTTGAAGCAGATCTTTATCTTGCAGTAACTGAGTATGTTCGGGAAGAAATGAATAAGGCAGATCGTCTGACCGGTAAGCAAAAGAATACGGTCGGCTTTGCCCTTACTATCCTGCAAAGACGCCTTGCCTCGAGCCCTGAAGCGATCTACCAATCTCTGAAGAGAAGATTGGACAAGCTAACCCGCAGATTGGAGGAAGAAAAACTCATCCAGAGGGGCGAACTGATCAGGCAGCAGAAAGATAAAAGCATTGAGCTTCCGGATGATTTTGATGATGAGGACTGGGACACCGAAGAGCGCGAAGATAATGAAGAAGAGTTGGTGGATAGTGCCACCACAGCTCAAACCATACAGGAATTGGAATCCGAGACCAATACACTCAAACGACTCAACGAACAGGCCAAGTCACTGCGAGATTCTGGCCTCGACCGCAAATGGGAAGAGCTCTCAAATCTGTTTGAGAACAATCCTCATTTCAGGGACGCCAATGGCAGCTTCCGGAAACTGATAATCTTCACAGAGCATCGGGACACCTTGAATTATCTGTATGAGCGTCTTAGCGGCTTGCTGGGCAGCCAAGACGCAATAATCACAATTCATGGCGGGATTAAAAGAGAAGAAAGACGCAAGGCGCAAGAGCAATTCAGAAACCATCCCCGGGTGAGAATCCTCCTCGCCACCGATGCTGCCGGAGAAGGCGTAAACCTGCAGAATGCCAACCTGATGGTAAATTATGACCTTCCCTGGAATCCCAATCGGATTGAGCAGCGCTTTGGACGCATTCACCGCATCGGACAAACAGAGGTCTGTCATCTTTGGAACATGGTGGCAGTTGAAACTCGGGAAGGCGATGTGTTTCAAACTCTCTTCACCAAGCTTGAAGCTCAAAGGGCTGCCTTGGGCGGTAGAGTCTTCGATATCCTGGGAGACGTGTTTGAAGAAAAGAGCCTCAAAGATCTATTGATCGAAGCTATACGTTATGGAGATGACCCAGAAGTTAGAGCCAGGCTGTTCCAAGTGGTAGAAGGCGTTCTGGATACGGAGCACATCAGAGAGATCATCAGCCGTAATGCCTTGTGTGAAGAAGTGATCGATGAAAACCGTCTCTTTGCCGTAAAAGCCGAGATGGAAAAAGCCGAAGCTCGCAAACTCCAGCCCTATTTCATCAAATCATTCTTCCTGCAGGCTTTTAGCCAGTTGAAAGGCAATCTCCGCCAGGTTCGCAGCGAAGGCGAGCGTTGGGAGATATCCTATGTTCCAGCCCAGATTCGGGAACGGGATCGCCAAATCTCGGGCCGCAATCGCAGAAACATCAATCCGGTCACGCAGAAATACGAACGCATTTGCTTCGATAAACCCTTCGTGAGATTGCCCAATCGGGAAGCTCCAATGGCCAGTTTTATTCATCCTGGGCACCCACTTATGATGGCCATCACGGACATCATGCTGGAAGATCACCGCAGCAAACTGAAACAGGGAGCCGTTCTGGTAGCCCCGCATGATGAGAGCATCAATCTCAAGGCTATGTTGATCATAGAACACTCTGTTAAGGAGGGTGTCAATCGGGATATTTGTATATCTCGACGCTTACAATTCGTTCAGATTGATGATAATGGAACGATCAGCAATGCCGGGTGGGCACCTCATCTCGATCTGGAGCCCATTTCGGACAATGATCTCATACTGGTAAAGCATCTGCTTTCTGCCGAGTGGGTATCTTCTGAACTGGAGGACAAGGCTCTGGCTTATGCTACCACTCATCTCGCCCCGGAACACTTCTCGGAAGTGATGAAACGGAGGGAAAGGCAAGTTACCAAGACTCTGGAAGCTGTGCATCAGAGGCTGGTGACCCAGATCAACTACTGGTCCGACCGGAAGATCAAGCTCCAGGATGACCAGGCTGCAGGTAAAAAGACCAGAATAAATATCGATAATGTCAGCCGCATAATCGACGAATTGGACAACCGTCTCAAATCCCGTACCAAGGAACTCAATGAAATGCGTCATGTGGTATCAGAAACTCCGGTTGTGATCGGAGGAGCCTTGATCATCCCGGCAGGTTTACTGGCTAAGATTAAAGGGGAAGATAACTGGACAGCAGACGCAGAAGCCAGGAAGCAGATCGAGCTGAAAGCCATGCAAGTTGTGATGGATCATGAAAAGTCGAATGGCTGTGAAGTGTTTGATGTCTCTGCTCGGAACTGCGGCTGGGACCTTACCAGTATTCCCCCTGCCCTGGACGGAAAAATGCCGGAAACCAGGCACATAGAAGTAAAAGGCAGAGCAAAAGGCCAAAGCACCATCACAGTCACCAGAAACGAGATCCTGTATGGGCTCAACCAAGCCGATAAGTTTATTCTGGCTCTGGTGATAATCGATGGTGAAAGCCATGAAGGGCCATACTACATTCGTAAACCATTCAATCAGGAACCTGATTGGGCTGTTACCAGCATCAATTTTGACATCTACAATCTGATCGAGAAGTCAGATATGAGGGAAAACTAAATGATGGATCAACAATCGGAATACAAGGTAAAAGCCCCCAAAAAGCTTATAGAAGTAGCCCTGCCCCTAAAAGAGATCAATGAGGCCTGTGTGCGTGAAAAGTCCATCCGTCACGGCCATCCCTCCACCCTGCATCTGTATTGGGCAAGGCGTCCTCTGGCCGCTGCCCGGGCGGTACTCTTTGCTCAATTGGTCAATGATCCAGGTTGGGATGAAGAGCTGCAGTTAGGCTACAAACGCAAGGCTGATGCCAACCGCAAGCGGGAAGAGCTGTTTGAGATCATCCGAGAACTCGTAAAATGGGAAAACACAAACAACGAGATCGTTCTGGAGAAAGCCCGCGTCGAGATCCGTAAAAGCTGGAAGGTGACCTGCGAACTGAACAAAGACCATCCCCAGGCTGCAGAGCTCTTCAATCCCGATAAACTGCCCGCCTTCCACGATCCCTTTGCCGGAGGCGGTTCTATCCCTCTGGAAGCTCAGAGATTAGGTTTGGAAGCCTGGGCAAGTGACCTGAATCCGGTGGCAGTGCTCATCAACAAGGCCATGATCGAGATACCGCCTAAGTTTGTGGGACATAGGCCCATTGGTCCTATACCTGAAAGTGACAAGCAGACTGATACTGAGAGCTACACCTGGCCTGGAGTAACTGGACTTGCAGAAGATGTTAGAAGATATACCATACTTCTTCGGCAAGAAGCGTTTAAGATACTTAGCCAATATTTCCCAAAGTATTTGATAACTAGCGAATTAGTCTCTGCAAGACCTGACCTTAAACAATATGAAAATCAAGAAGTAACTGTTATTGCGTGGATTTGGGCTAGGACAGTTAAAAGTCAAAACATGAGATTTAATCATATAGATGTTCCACTTGCTTCTACTTTTGTTTTGTCATCCAAATCCGGTAAAGAAGCCTATATAGAGCCCATAATCAATGACAGTGGATATTATTTCACAGTTAAGATTGGTAGATACTCGAAGGACCATGAGAATGGCACGAAACTAGCCAGAGGAGCAAAGTTTAGATGCCTTATGTCAAACACTCCTATGGACGATAAATATATTAAATCTGAAGGTGTAGCTGGTCGAATGGGGTCAAGATTAATGGCGATAGTAGCTGAAGGTAATAAAGGGAGAATATATTTACCACCCACACCAGCAATGGAACAGATTGCTCAAGATATCAAACCCAATTGGAAACCTGATCAAAAATTACCTAATGACTTACGCGCATTTTGGACACCACTATATGGCCTAACTCACTTTTATCATCTTTTTACCAACCGACAGTTAATAACATTATCTACGTTAAGCGATATTGCCATACAAATTCGAGATAAAGTAAAAACAGATGCCATTAATGCTGGCTTAATCGATGATAATATAAGTCTTGAGGATGGTGGTATCGGGGCAGATGCATATGCAGACGCTATGTTGATTTATCTATCATCATTAATTGACCAGTTTTCGAATCAGTCTAGCACATTATGTGGATGGAACAATATTAATCAACAAATGATAGTTACTTTTTCGAGACAAGCATTGCCCACGGCGTGGGATTATGCTGAATGTAATGTGTTTTCAAATTCTTCTGGTAGTTATAATAATCTTCAAGAAAGGCAGTACAAGGGATTATTGAGTCTCCCGTCATATATTAACTCCTTTAGTGTTCAAGCCGATGCATCAACACAACATATATCCAATGATAAAATCATTAGCACTGACCCCCCATACTATGATAACATTGGATATGCTGATTTATCAGATTTTTTTTATGTATGGCTAAGGAAAACTCTTTGTAATAGATTCCCGTCCTTGTTTAGCACAATAGAAGTTCCCAAAACTGACGAATTGATAGCCGCTCCATATAGACATGGCAGTAAAGCTAACGCTGATAATTTTTTCTTGTTTGGAATGATGAAAGCACTTTCAAGCATAGCTATTCAAGCTAATGAATGCTATCCAATTGCTATATATTATGCTTTCAAACAGTCAGAGACAAAGGAAACTGGAGTATACTCAAAAGGCTGGGTAACTTTTCTGCAAGCATTACATAATAGCAGTTTACAAATAGTTGGTACGTGGCCTCTGAAAACTGAGTCCGCTAATAAACTTAAAGCATCGGTCAATGCTCTGGCTTCATCAATAATTATGATTTGCAGGCAACGGCCTTCTACAAATAACACAATAAGTAGAAAGGAATTTTTACAAGAACTAAATTGCTATCTTCCAATAGCTTTAGATAGCATGATTAATATAAATGAGACATCCAGCCCCATTGCTCCTGTCGATTTAGCCCAGGCTGCCATCGGACCCGGCATGGCTGTGTTTTCCAAATATAAGTCAGTGGTGGAGGCAGATGGTTCTCCAATGAGCGTCCGCACGGCCCTTATCCTGATCAACAAAGCTATTGACGACTATTTCAAAGAACTGGAGGGCGATTGGGATAGCGACACCCGTTTCTGCCTTGCCTGGTTTAGTGAATATGGCTGGAAAGAGGGTATCTATGGCGAAGCCGATGTTCTGGCTAGAGCAAAAGGAATTTCAGTTGAGGGCGTGAGGGATAGTGGAGTTCTTGCTGCATCAAGTGGCAAGGTTAAGCTATTAAGGCCGAATGATTATCCCGATAACTGGAATCCCGCCAAAGATACTCATATGCCCGTCTGGGAAGCGTTGCATCATCTCATCCGTCTGCATCAAACGAGGGGTGAATCCGCAGCCGCAGAGATCGTAAAGGCGATTCCCCAAATTGCAGAAACAGCGCGTCAGTTAGCTTTCCTTCTCTACACCACTTGTGAACGTAAAGGCTGGTCTGAGGATGCGCGACCTTATAACGATCTGGTTACAGCTTGGCTCTCTATCGAAAAGCAAGCCCGGGCAGATGAGCAGGGCGATCAAATCGAAGCAGAGTTCTAGGAGTGAGGAGACATCATGCAGATTATTAATGAGATCCTTGCCAGGGAGGAAGGAAAGACACTGGAATTCAAGCTTGATTGCAGTTCTCTGGAGCCGATAGTAAGGACTGTGATTGCCTTTGCCAATACAGCAGGTGGCCAGATTCTCATCGGTCTCAGAGATAAGAGCAAAGAACTGGTTGGGGTAGAAGACCCTACCAGGGATGAATCCAGATTGTGTAATGCCTTTTCCGATATGATAAGCCCACAATTGATACCAGACATCAATGTCGTAAGCTATCGAGGATTATCCCTGTTACTGATAAATGTTCCCCATCTAAGCGGACCATATTTCCTTAAGTCCGTCGGTATAGAGCGTGGTACCTATATTCGCTTGGGATCCTCTAATCGTGCTGCAGATTCAGATATGCTCGATGAACTCAGACGCCAGGCCCAAAACTTGTGTTTTGATGAAACTCCTCTGCCAGGAATGAACTCGGAACAAATCAACTTCCGAGTAGCTTCCGAGCTCTTTGCCAAACAGGGCAAAAGCATTGATATAAATAAGCTTATAAACTTGGGAGCTCTGCAAAACACCGGCGGCCAGGTGGTGCCCAGCATAGGTGGGATTCTCCTTTTTGGAGAGGATAAAGAAACTATTCTGCCCGATGCCAGGATCAAATGTGCCAGATTTAAAGGAATTAGAAGCACAGAATTTCTCGATAACTTCGAAACCGGGGCAGGTTTGATTAAAGCTGTTGATGATGTAATAGCCTTTATTCGCAGACACACCATGCAAGGACTGGAGATTGGTGCTGCTTCACACAAGGTAATACCCGAATATCCTGAGATTGCGATTCGGGAAGCGGTCATAAACGCCATCGTTCACACTGATTATGCAATCAAAGGGATGTGCATCCGGGTGGGTGTATATGATGATAGAATTGAAATCAGCAATCCTGGTGGATTACCCTTTGGCATCAGTATGGAGCACATCTTCTCCGGAATGTCCAAGCTGAGAAACAGAGTAATAGGCAGAGTATTTCATGAGTTGAGGTTGATTGAGCAATGGGGCACAGGAATCTCCAGGATCAAAGAAACATGCCAGATCGCTGGACTTCCGGAACCGCGATTTGAGGAACTTGGAACGAGCTTTAGAGTAACTCTATATTCAAGTTCTACCCCACGGGTTACTCAAAGAAGCTGGGAATTGCAACTCGTGGAGTATCTGCAAATCCATAATGAAATCAGCTCAAAGCAAGCAGCAGACCTCTGGAATATCAGTGAAAGGGGAGCCAGGATGAAACTCAAGACATTGATTGAGGAAAAAATCATTACTAAGATCGCTACCAACCCCAATGATCCCAAAACGGTCTATATATTACAATCAGATATTTGATTTGGAGATACTATGATAAAAGCATGGCGAGACATCGCAATTCCGCATCAGGACGTACTGAAGGGTACTTTTAAACAATCTGAATTTGCCGCAGACCTATCTCAGGTTCACATTGGTAAAGCCAGCGATGAGTATCAAAACCCAGCACTATTCTATCAGAGAACCTACATCACCGAAGGAATGAGGCTGCTACTGACCTCTGTGATTCAGAGGTTGAGCGGTAAAGGCGGTGAACCGGTGATCCAATTGCAGACTGCCTTTGGAGGCGGAAAAACTCACACCATGATGGCCGTGTATCATCTTGCCAAAGGTGAGGTGGGAGCGTCTGAACTGCAGGGAATCCCTCCGATTGTTGATGCCGCAGGAGTAACTGAGCTGCCGAAGGCCAAAATTGTTGTGATTGATGGCAATCAGCTTGCACCCGGAGAGATAAAAAAACGCGGCAGCATTAGCGTAAACACCTTATGGGGCGAACTCGCCTGGCAACTTGGTGGAGCAGAAGCTTATGAGATGGTTAAACAATCAGATCTTAATGGTACATCTCCCGGCAAGGAAATCCTAATACCTCTGATCAGCAAACATGCGCCCTGCGTGATCTTGATCGACGAGTTGGTAGCTTATGTAAGACAGTTTGAGCCAGGGAAAAGCCTTCCAGGCGGTAGCTACGATTCCAACCTCTCCTTCATTCAGGCCCTAATGGAGTCGGTAAAAGTGGTGCCAAACGCCATCATGCTCGCTTCCCTGCCGGAATCGGATAAAGAAGCTGGCAGCCAGTTGGGGATCAATGCCCTGGCAGCCCTGAAAAGTTACTTTGGCAGATTGCAGGCCATTTGGACACCAGTGGCTACGGAGGAAGCCTTTGAAATAGTGAAGCGCAGACTCTTCAAGGACATTTCGGATAGAAAGGCGATGGAAGACACCTGCCGCGAGTTCACAGATTTCTACGTCGAACAAAAAGACAGCTTTCCCGACGAGACCCAGGAAACCCGTTATTATCAGAGAATGCTACAAGCCTATCCCATCCATCCAGAGGTCTTTGATCGGCTATATGATGATTGGTCAAGTTTGGAAAGCTTCCAAAGAACCAGAGGCGTATTGAAACTTATGGCCAAGGTGATCCATAAACTATGGGCAGACAACAACAAAGACCCATTGATTATGCCCGGCAACCTCCCCCTCTATGATGCGGATGTGCGCAATGAAGTGATCTATTATCTGCCTCAGGGCTGGGATCCTGTGCTTGAGAGGGATGTGGACGGCTCGAGGTCCGAACCTCATTTAATCGAGAATGCAGAGGCAAGGTTTGGCCAGGTTCAAGCTTGCAGAAAACTGACCCGTACTATCTTCCTTGGTAGCGCTCCCCATGCTGTATCATTGAATGCGGCTAAAACATCCAGAGGTATCGAGTATAAGCGTATTCTATTGGGTTGTGTGGTGCCAGGCCAAGTAATCGGATTGTTCAATGATGCCACTAACAGGTTGGTGGATAGGCTACACTATTTGAGCAATGCAGATAAGAAGCAGTTTTGGTTCGATACCCGTCCGAACCTCAGGCGGGAAATGGAAGACCGTAAACGTCGTTTTAATGACAGGGATGATGTGATCCCGGTGATCAAGGATCAACTGCAAAAAGTAATAAACAACGGCGTTTTCGAGGCAGTACATATATTTACGAGAAGTGAAGACATCCCTGATGACTATAACCTCCGGTTAGTGCTACTGCCACCTGATGCGTATTACTTGCGCTCAGGGGGAAGTTTCGCAGCAGATGGAGTAGCCGACGTCGAAGGTGCCAAATACATTCTGACCCATCGAGGTGACCAACCGAGGCTTAAACAGAATCGCTTGATATTCCTGGCTGCCGATGGTGAATCACAGGGAAAACTGAAGGATCAAATCCTGACCCTGTTGGCTTGGGATTCAATCCTAAAAGATATTCAGATGCTGAAGCTCAATCTTGACCAGTACCAGACCAGGCAGGCAAAAGCTGGAAAAGAAGATGCTGAAAAGGCCGTGAAGCATCTGATCCGAGACACTTATCGATGGTTGCTGATACCTGATCAGGATCATATGCCCGGCGATAGATTTGAGGCTCTCTCTATCAATTCTGCCGCTCAGAATCTAATTTCTGAAATAGAGAAGGTCCTCACTGAAAACGAGCACCTCATCACCCAGTGGGCTCCTGTCCATCTCTACAACCTGCTTAAAAAGTGGTATTGGAAGGATGGTGTTCAGCATGTGAAAGCCCAGGATGTCTGGCATGGCATGAGCTGCTACCTATACATGCCTCGCCTAAGTAGTAATAGTGTTTTCCAGAAAGCATTAAGCGCTGGAGCACTCAGCAAAGAGTTCTTTGGTTTTGCCTATGGCTATGAGAATGAGCAGTATATCGGATTCACTTTTGCCGGTTCAACCACTCCTGTCTATGATAGCTCACTTCTGCTGATCGATCCAGAGGCTGCGGCAGATTATCAGAACAAAACAACAGAAGCTTACACACCAGGTGGAAAAGGAGAAGGCTCTACACAGGGAACTGGGTCTGGCCTTGAAGGCCAAGGCACAACTGGTGGTCAGGGTGTTCCCGGCACTGGAGGCACTACAACACCGCCACCAAAACCTGCAACAAAATTACATTATTATGGTCGCAAAGAACTCGATGCAACCAGGGCAAAAGCAGACTTTGCCACTATCATAGATGAGATCGTGATGCATCTGATCCAGAAGCCTGCAGTATCCGCATCCATCCAAATCGAGATAAAAGCAGATAACCTGGAAGGCTTCGATGAGGCTACCCAGCGTACCATCAAAGAGAATAGCAATACACTCAAGTTTGATCTGAGTGAGTTTGAATAGGTGTGGCTGTTATTATCGTATCCAAATAGAGACAAGGTATGAACAGACCACCTCACATTGATTGGTTTGAAAAATCGAGTGAATCTCTAAAAACCGTAGATGGGAAAGACATTGAGATATGGGATTTCTTTTATCAACAAGATGACGAGATGTTATCACAATGGGCAAAACACTTTAGAAATCACTATTGTCTTGATTCCGAGATAAATAAACGGCGAGGTAAGCTCACCAGTACCGATTTTTTGGAAAATTATAAGTTTCCCAATGCAAGCACGAAATTGGGACATGGAATCCGTGCTGGCGACTTTGCCGAAATACTTGTCGCTGATTTTATCGAATGGCTTATGAATTACTGGGTTCCAAGGATTCGATGGATGTCAAAATCGGTGCGCGATGAGTCCCCTAAAGGATGCGACATTATTGGTTTTAAGTATTTGAATCATGACTTTAAGCCATCCAATAAGGATCAACTAGTTGTATACGAATCGAAAGCAAAATTCTCAAAGTCTAAAATAAACAGGATGCAGGACGCTGTAAATGGGTCTGCTAAGGATCAGATCAGACTCGATGAATCATTAAACTACATAAAACAAAAGCTATTAGACAGTCACGAAGATCAGCAGGCCATGAAAGTCGAAAGGTTCCAAAACCCTGTAGATATTCAATATCAACAAATCTATGGAGCAGTTGTCGTTATATCTGAAGAGTTTTACAAAGCAGAAGAGATGACATCCACAGATTGTAGAAGAACTCCAGACCCACACAGAATGAATGAGTTCATCAAGCATCCTAATAGAGATAAACTACATCTTGTTGTTATCAAGGGCAAGAGCTTTATGAATCTTGTTAATGAACTTTATAAGAGAGCTGCAGATGAGGCCTGAGAGAAATTCTAGGACATTGCTCAGTATTACTAGATCTAAAGCTAAGATGTATGAATACCATTTACAAACCAAGTATCATATAGAGTTGAAACAAGACCCCGCTAAACTCTTTACCCTTTCGATAGGTATGCTGGGAGACCTTGCAGCAGCGATGAATCGTGGAGCGGTTGATAACGCCGTGATCAAACAATTGAAAGAAAACTTGCTTTTCTCTGCTCATTTTTTTGATTCCTACATACAAACAAAGTTAAATAAATCTCTTGATCCATATCTTGTGCTATTGGGTTCGGCTTCTTACTATCTTTGTGACCTTCCCGGAAGTGCCTCAGTATTGGCAAAGAGCATTAATTGTGATTGTCCAGATTTGGGTGGAGAAGGTTTAGAAGACCTGCTACTTTGGCTGTTACAATCGGATTTGAGCTGTTACTTTCAAGGATTTGAAGGACAATTTGGCAAATTCGTTGATGATATATCGCAATTAACATTACAATTCTACGAAGATGGTTCATCCGAAGAAGATATTATCTCTTTGTCAATGCGTTTAAGAGCAGCTGTTTATAGATATGGCACCCCTCGCCAGCTTCTTTTGGGTGATGTGATAGGTGCAGTTCTGAGAAAAAAAATGGATAATTCAGTTTGGAAATCTATGCCATTGTATTCTAGATTGTCACTCAAAACTTGGCTTCCAACCCTTCAAAAAGAATCATTCATCAAAGAGCTTTGGCCAGCTCAACACCTCTTGGGCAAAGCAGATGTTTTTAAGGGTAAGTCAACTATCATACAAATGCCAACCAGTGCTGGCAAAACAAAAGCAGTTGAGCTGATTATTCGGAGTGCATTCCTTGCAGAGAGAACTAAGATGGCTGTAATAATTGCCCCATTCAGAGCTCTTTGTCACGAAATCAAGAATGGCTTAAAAGAAGCATTCCGTGATGAATCCATTGGTATTGATGAACTTTCTGATGTGTTTCAAACTGACTACAACATACAGGATCTACTTCATTCCTATCAGATTCTAGTACTAACACCAGAGAAACTTCTTTATGTACTACGACACGCACCTGAGCTGGCATCATATATCGGATTATTGGTGTTTGACGAAGGTCACCAGTTTGATAATGGCTCTCGAGGTATCACATATGAATTACTTTTAACATCATTGCAATCCATGATTACAAAAGAAGTTCAAAAAGTATTGATCTCGGCAGTTATCAGCAATGCAGAAACAGTTGGTGAATGGCTAAATGGAGAACCCAATGTAGTCGAAGGGACATCCCTCATACCCACTTTAAGATCAGTTGGTTTCGCAAGCTGGGTAGATACTTTAGGGAGAATTGAGTATGTGGGCAGCAAGAATCCAGAGCAAGGTGAATTCTTCGTACCCAGGGTTATCGAGAGTTACAATCTTGGCAGGAAAAAGAGAGAAAGAAAAGATCGGTTTTTCCCTGATAGAACAGATGGGCATTCAATTGCTTTGTATCTCGGTTTAAAGCTCATTGCCAATGGTAGCATAGCAATTTTTTGTGGTCGAAAGGATACTGCAGCTTCAATTTGTGATAAGATAGTGGATTATATTGAGAGAGGGATTCCATATAATTCTCCTGATAAGTATTCCGATAAACGCGAGGTTGAACGGCTAGCACATCTTTATAATCTGAATCTTGGAGAGGATGCCTCTGCTACTCAAAGCGCAAGATTCGGAGTATTATCTCATCACGGCAACATCCCGCATGGTATTCGTTTAGCGGTTGAAAATGCCATGCGAGATGATCTTATTCGGTTTGTAGTTTGCACATCCACCTTAGCTCAGGGGGTCAATCTCCCAATTCGATACCTAATTGTCACGAGTGTTTACCAAGGTCAGGACCCAATAAAGGTTCGTGATTTCCATAACCTGATTGGGCGAGCTGGAAGATCTGGTATGCACACCGAAGGAAGTATCCTGTTTGCTGATACAAAGATATACGATGAAAGGAAAGTGCTTGCAGAGAAATGGCGCTGGGAACAAATGAAAATGTTTCTTGATCCAGGAAATTCAGAGCCTTGTATAAGCACTCTACTATCTATCTTCGAACCTATTAAAAGCGACGATGATAAATATTCTATTCAAATGGATTCATTGGACTTTGTAAAGTTCTTTCTTGAAGACCCTGAGGAAATATCCAATTGGACAGCAAAAATCGCTGACAAACATAAAGATCATAGATTTACAAAAGATGGCGTCAACAAGCAAGTTGCAGAAAAGATCTACCTAATCTCCTCAATAGAGAGCTTTCTGTTGTCTCAATGGGATGAGATGGAAAATGGGATATCAGTTAGTGAAGTAACCCATCTTGCTGAAAAGACTCTTGCCTTTTACCTAGCTGATGAGACAAAAAAGAATAGTATTAGGGAACTGTTCAAGCTCCTTGCTGAGAACATCTCTACTAATGTCACTGATCCCATTCGCCGAAAAATATACGGAAGAACTCTTTACGGAGTTCGGGAAGCTCAAACTATTGAAAGTTGGGTTCATTCAAACTCTGATAATTTGCCAATGACTGAAGATGATTCGCAACTTCTTGACCTTATCTGGCCTTTACTTTCCCATCATACTCAAACTGGTTTATTCAAGAAAATTGATCAACCAGAAGCGCTAATTGAGATTGGAAGACGTTGGATAGATGGCAAGCCATTCTGTGATTTATTGCAGATTATACAGAGTCATGGTGCTAAAATGATAAGTGGATGGGAGATAAACATCTATCATATAGTAGATTTCTGCGAAGGAACACTCGCCTACGAGGGTTCGCTATTGGTGAGTGCTCTGATCGAATTTACTGATTTCTTATTTCAAGATGGAAAAGAAGAACTGGTTAGAAGGCTTAAGTGTTTTCAAAAACGTCTCAAATATGGGCTACCGACTGAGTCTTCAATTATTTTATACGAAATGGGGTTTTCTGACAGGGTCATAGCTCAGGATATGCAATCGTCGCTCAATGTTCATTCTACGAATCGTGGAAAGATATTCAGAACTCTAAAGCATAAAAAAGAGCTCTTAGATGAAATAATGGATAAATACCCGAGTTACTACCAGAATAGAGCGTTAGACATAATTAAGAATAATAATCATTAGTTGGTAAAGATGAAGGACGATAGAGGGATAAAGAATGCAAGCATACAACCGGCCTTTGTATAAGTGGTTTAGCCTAATCGAATTAGGGCAGTTAACCTTACCCAGATTCCAAAGATTTGAAGCATGGACCCACAACGAAGTATCAAACTTATTGCGATCCATGTTAAGAGGCCTACCTACAGGGGCAGCTCTCATTTTAAGAGTTGATGGACCTGAGCAGTTTAGAAGCAAATACTTAGCAGGAACCCCTCAAGATGGGAGAAATGTTACAGAGCAGTTGTTGGATGGGCAACAACGCTTAACAGCGATGTGGAAAAGCCTTTATAATCTGTATGATAACAGGACGTTTCTCGTTTCGATAGATAAATCGACCATTGATTTCAATGTCAATCCATCTGATTATCTTGAGTCCAATGAGATTGAGGTGGTAGCTCAAGCAATCTACGAGAAAAAGGGTAGTAGGTATCCAATGTGGGTCAATGAAGCCAAAGAATGTTGGGATAGGGGATTGATCCCAGTTCATTTACTTCGTCCCGATGATATCTCAAGGGAGAAGAAAGCGTGGCTAAAGGCAGCAGCACCTGAGGATATTGAAATGCGAGAGTTTCTTGATGATCTGATAGATGCACTACGTGAGAGAATCAAACATTTCAATCTGCCATATTTAGAGCTTCCGTCCACCACAAAAAAACATGTTGCCCTGGATGTGTTCATCAAGCTTAATACCAGTTCTGTTAAGCTATCTGCTTATGACATTGTGGTTGCCTTGGTTGAAGATGCGGCTGAAACATCACTGCATGAACTGGTGGATTCGCTAGCTATAAAAGTCCCAAAGGCAAAAGACTATGCTGATCTGCCAAATCTGGTTTTAGACACTGTGGCTTTGTTACAAGATATCATTCCAAGCCAGGCTGGCTATGTAAACATCAACTATAGGCAGTTAGTATCCGAATGGGATGATTTAGTGAGTTGTTTTACCAAGATGGTTGAGTTACTCGAGGAAGAGCATATTTATGATGAAAAGAGACTCCCATCATACACTGCGTTGCCTGTACTAGCTGCGCTTACTAAATACTTTCCGACGCATGCAGATCAACTTGGCAATGCCAGGCATCTACTCAAAAAATACCTATGGAGAGCATTCCTTACAGACAGATATGAGAAGGCAACTACCACGAATTCTTTATCTGATTTCCGCAAGATGCGGGATTACCTTCTTGATAAGGGAGAGTACAAAGATATCCCTATCTTCAACGAACATGAGTATCCTGCGCCAGTAAAAGAGATCATTAGCGATGCAGCTTGGGCAAAAAACAGAACAATACTAGGTAGAGGCCTTTTGGCTCTTCAGATAAAATGCGGTGCCTATGATATCGCAGACAATACCCCTGCCACCAAACAAAGCGTCCTGAGCAGAGAGTACCATCACTTGTTCCCCGCAGCATTACTAGGCAAGGCAGATGTGCCAAACAGCAAGGTATTCAGCTCTGTTAATTGTGCATTGATCTCATGGAGAACTAATCGTACAATCTCCGATAAAAACCCTATGCAGTATTTGCTGGAAAGAGCTGAGAATTGCGATCTTGGGGAACCTGAAAGAGATAGAAGATTACGAAGTCATTTGATTCCGATTCAAGAGCTTAATGTGGACTATTCTGACTTTGAAAGCCCAGAAACAAAGGCAAAAATTGAGCAGGATTTCGCTCGATTTGTAGAGGCAAGATCGGCGTTACTAGAACTAGCAGCAAGGCTTGTTTATGATGGAGAGCAGCTAAATACTGATAGAGTATATGAACAACTTACCGACTTGATGCAGAAATAATCACCAGCATAACGGAACATGAGCAGAAAAGATATACCTCTTGAAATACTAATAAACAACCCGCTAGATGTGAAGTATTATCACGATAGAGTATTTGGTTGCCAAAGTACTAGGTCAAACAGCTACATAAGCGAGTGGCAGTGCCTCTTGAACACGCTCAAAAAGAATCTCTTCATGCATTGTATTGATCAGCTTCTGGAATATCCTTATCGAGTACTAAAGAGAGAAGAACCAGATTTTGAGATAGTATTAAGCAGTGGGGAGACCATGCTAATCGAAGTCACCCGTGCAACCACAATGAAGAATGAAGCTCTCAGGCATCAACTATCCAAGGCTGAAGATGATATTGAAATGGCGGAGGTATCTAATGATATGTTTACTCCCGAAAAACCTGCAAAAGGGGAAATGCGGAAAAACCTCGTCAAGAAAGGAGCTTCTTTGCAAGGTACCGGGATGTATGGCTGGTATGCTGAAAAACAATGGGTATCTATCATCTTGTCTGCCATAGAGTCAAAGCGAGATAAAGTCTATTCCGATAAGGTGGATTTGTTACTTATAGAGGACAGATCTCTACTATATTCATATCGGGATGCAATAATCAAGCGGTTCGAGTTTCTAAAGAGTACGGTTAAAAACAATCCGGATATACTTGGGATAAGTGCATTCCCAAACATTTTCACAGATACTTCCGGAGCTATCGGTATAATTAGACAAGATAATCAGTGGCTTTATGAGCCTCTTTTCATGCCAGATGGCTGGATGGCAGAGTAGGGATATAATTCCTACCATAATAGCTCTTACTTGATGCTGATAACATAACCCATACCCTCATACCCCTTCAATCGCTTTCTATACATGTTCGCAAGCATCGGTTCGCTCATATCGACATAATCGTAGATCACAACTTCTGTTTTGTTATCATGAACTCTATGCAGCCTGCCAGCATATTGTTGCAGCACTCCTTTCCAGGATATGGGCATAGTAAGAAACAAGGTGTCCAGTCTGCTGTCATCAAAGCCCTCCCCGATGTACTTTCCAGTTGCGATAATCACTCTCTCATCCTCATCAGGTATGGAGTGTAGCTTATCCATTACTGCTATTAGCTGCTTCCTGCCCATGCCACCCCGTAATGCGATTACATGCTTGGAAAAACCTGCGAGTTTCTGAGCAAAGAACTCCACGTGAGCAGTTCTCTCAGTCAGGACAAGAGGACTTCTGCCTGCTACAATAGCCGCAATGATGTCATCCAGAATCATGTCGTTTCGCTTAGTATCCTCCACCAATGCTTGATAGATGTCTGTGATCTTTATCCCGGTATCCTCGCTAGGTTTTATCATTGAGAAGGTTGTTTGGCGAGTTATTACCTTGTGAGTGAATGACCTTTGCAGAACTTGAGTTTTGGCATCAACTTTATAACGGATAGGGCCGCATTGCATATAGACTATTGGGTGATGACCGTCTTGGCGAATTGGGGTGGCTGTAAGCCCATAGACGTATTTTGCCCTCACAGACTTGAGCACTAGCTCAAAGCTATAGGCAGAGATATGGTGACACTCATCCACAATCACCATACCATAATCCTTAACGAGCTCTTTAACTGCGTGTTTGTGGGTAAGACTCTGAATAATGGCAACATCGATCTTGCCGGTTCTCTTATCTATACCTCCTCCGATTTGCCCTATCTCTGGCTCTTGCAGAAAACACTTCAGCCGCTCTACCCATTGGTTCATTAACTGTCTGCGATGTACGATGACCAGAGTATTAGTCTGCCTTTGAGCAATCATCCAGATTGCCACAACTGTCTTGCCAAATGCAGTGGTAGCTGAGAGAATGCCATTTTCGTGCTGGATCATCTCAGTCCCAGCAAGCAGTTGTTCATTGCTGAGTTTACCAACGAATGTTGCGTTGATGGGTTCTCCTGGAAATCTCAAATCCTTCTGGATCAGCAAAATGCCCAGAGCTGACACAAGCTTTGAGATATCTTCCAAACACCCTCTTGGGACTACGAGGTATTCGCCTGTCTCTGAGGATAGATTGATGACCCTGGGTAAGTTGTAGATTGGCATTCTCATGGCTTGAGCGCGGTAGAATTCTGGATTCTGGAAGGCAGCGAGCCTGATAATATTGGACATGAGCTTCTGAGGGAGTCCGACTTTCTCAATAAAGATCATATTACTCAGGACAATCTTAACCTGAGAGGGCAAATCTCTGTACTCCTCAGGTTGGGTTTGTTTCGCTTCCCAGGGCATGGTTTCATCTACTTCAGATGTAGTTATCTGAGACAAACCCATTGAACCATGACCAGCGGGTAGTTCTGAGAGAATTGCGTTGATCTTGTGTTTACTGAGTCTTTCAACTTGTGCCAGGAAGCGCCATTGATCATCAATCCTATTCAACTGGTGATCAACAAACTCACTGTGCCCACTCTCCCGCGCTTTCTTTTGCAGGGGCAAGGCAATCAGGTTTCCAAAACCACCTTTGGGCATAGTATCTTGATTGGGGAACATGCGGTCAAATGAATCAAAGCCGATTTGGTGGCGATTCTCCATTGCATTTGCGAGGAGGGTAGTTCCTAACCTACGAGCCTGGGCTGCGGATATCTTTTCATCGAAGAAGAACCAAACATGGGCACCGTTTCCTGACCTGGATATCTCAATATAGCCAGGAACATGGAATTGCTTGCAGATATCGATCAATGCCTTCACATCTTCCCGCCATCCCTTCTTGTCAAAATCTATAGCTAGAAACATGCATGTGTCGTCTTCCAGTAGAGGGTAGATACCAATAATGATCTCGCCACTCAGATGCCTGTAAATATGTTTATCATCGAGTGAGATGAGCTTTCTGTTCTCACAGTTTGCACAGGGGATTTTCTTATACTTGCCGCACACTTCGTGTTTCCAATCATTATAGCATGCTGGTGAGTAGCCTGATCTGTTGTCTTTACCAACCCATCTGATTGCAAACACGTCTTCTCTCCCTCGAAACAAGCAGCGAAAGAGTCGTACCTTATCCTCGGGACTGGATTGATTGTTGATAGGGGCATCTACAGAATTGACTCTTTTAGAGTGTGTATCTTCAAGGTGAGGCTTCTGGATGTTTTCAGTTTGATTTGAGGTTTCACTATCTAGGTCTGAAGGATGAGTGACATTCGAAACCAGATTTCTCAGCTTGGAGTTCTCTGTCTCCAGTTCGCTGATTCGCTTTAGCGCATCTTGAAGTTGCTTTTTTAGTTCTTCATTCTCGGTGCTCATATCATCCTCAACTGACAAAGCTTGGATAGTATATCAAGATGTCAATCCCAAAAATAAGAGGAACCTATGAATACCCCTTTATCAAACCAAAGCTGAGATCATTCAATATGCAAATTTCCTGTCAGAATTTGAAGTTTTCGGTGATCTAATTTGCAGATATCCTGTCAGAAACCACTCAAAAGGGTCTTGTAAAGGATGAGTAAGGATGTCCTACGATGCGACAGTTTGCAGTTATCGCTGCACAATTTGCAGAATTCATTGTCAAGTTGCAATTATGGTTTTGAATTCATCACGATAAGCTGATTATCTAATAGCAATCTCCAATAGGTTCAAGATAGGTTCAACCTAGGATAAACATAGGATAGCTACTTAGATATAAGCTTGCTAAATCATAAAAGGAATCTATTTTAGATAGTATAGAGCTATGTATATGTGAACCGGATGTATGGAGTTAATAATGCTATCATATTGATAGATAATAGATAATGCTATATATTCTCATAAACAAACAGATCTGGAGGAACAGATGAAAGTGACATTTGACGGACTGATCAATGCCTATTCGGGTAAGTACAAAGCTGTGGTGTATTGCCGCAGTATCAAGTTTGGAACGGCTTGGGCGAGGATAAACACTTATCCGACGATCACCGAGCATCACGTCAAGCAGGGATCAAAGACGGCGGCGATCTATGCGGTTCAGCCGTCGGAAGGCTATAAAGAGGATATCAAAGACTACATCTTTCGCTATAATAGCCTCAGCAACAAGAAAATAAAGCCGATCCGCACTTGGGCGAACCTCTATATGAAGCTGATGTTCGATCTCGCTTTGAGAGACCCGAGCATTGATCTGGCGACGATTACGCGGGAATACATCTATGAGCATGACCTGCCCTGCATCACGCTTAAAAAAGCGATCGAAGCCGGTTTGCTCATCAAGGTAAGTAATTGGCAGAAATATACTAACGAGATCTGATCCCGGCGAGGTAAAAGAAAGATCGAATAAATAATTTGTCAAACGGGCGTTATCGCATATCCTTTTAGTAGGAAATAACAAACTAAAAGGTGGTAACGATGTTTGACCATAAGACCTTAGATAAATACAAGCCCATAGACAATATAATGTATCAAGTGCTCGATAATGACGGGAAAGTCATTGTCAAGAACTGGTCCACCGCGCTGAGCGATGAGGATCTGATCAAGGCGTATAAAGACCTGCTGTTTGAACGGACGGTCGATAACATGGCGGTTAGCTATCAACGCCAGGGCAGGATGTACACCTATCCGCCGAATTTTGGGCAGGAAGCGATCCACATTGCATCCGGAAAGGTGATTCAGGAAAAGGACTGGTTGGTTCCCGCTTTTCGTGAACTGGGTGCCTGGCTTGCCAAAGGTGTAAATCTCTGGGAAATATTTCTTTACTTCAAAGGGCATGAAGACGGGTCGAAATTTGTCAATGCCAATCGCGTCCTCCCGGTCTCCGTTCCGATCGCTTCCCAGCTTGTCCACGCAGCAGGGATCGGATATGCGATGAATTATCAGGGCGAGGATGCTGCCGTGTTTGCCTATGTCGGCGACGGTGGAACCTCAGAAGGCGATTTCCATGAGGCTTTGAACTTCGCTGCGGTCTGGAACGCTCCGGTCGTTTTCGTCGTGCAGAACAATCAATTCGCTATCTCTGTTCCGCTCAAGATGCAGACCAGATCGATCAATCTGGCGATCAAGGGTCTGGCTTATGACATCGAGTCAGTCGTAGTCGATGGGAATGATCTGCTTGCAATGCATGACGTTATGGCATACGCTCGCGACTACGTTCTCAAGGAGAAGCGTCCATTCCTCATCGAAGCAAAGACTTACAGACGGGGTGCTCACACGACATCCGATGATCCGACTCGCTACCGTACTAAGGAAGAAGAGGATCTATGGGCGCAGAGAGACCCGCTCAAACGCCTCAAGGCATACCTCGAAGCAAAGGATTTACTCAAAGGGATCGATGAAGACGAGCTGATCTCCGGCTATAAGAAATTCATCGACAGCGAGTTCGAGAAAGCTGAAGCCTATCCTGAATACAAGATCGATGATGTCTTTGGCTATATGTACGCGGAAATGCCGGACGAGCTCAAGCGGCAGAAGAATAACTATTTGAATTACTTACAGTCAAACGGAGGTGCAAAATGAAGGTGATGAATCTCGTACAGGCGATAACCGATGGGCTCGATGTGATGCTCAGAGAAGACAAGGGAGTCGTGGTTTATGGGGAAGACGTCGGCGTCGAAGGCGGTGTTTTCCGCGTCACTGAAGGTCTGCAACTCGCCCATGGTGCGGAACGGGTCTTTGACAGTCCCCTGGCTGAATCCGGTATTGCCGGGACGGCTTTGGGGATGGCGATCTCCGGGATGAAGCCGGTCATCGAAATGCAATTTGACGGCTTTTCCTACCCCGCGATGAATCAGATCATTTCGCACATTGCCAGATTCCGCAATCGCACCAGAGGGAAGTTCACAGTCCCGATGGTTATCCGCATCCCTTACGGCGGAGGTATCAACGCTCTGGAGCACCATTCCGAGAGCCCTGAAGCCTATTTCGGACATACTCCCGGCTTAAAGGTCGTGATTCCCTCCACGCCTTACGATGCAAAGGGTCTCCTCATCGCCGCGATCGAAGATCCTGATCCGGTCATATTCCTCGAACCCAAACGCATCTATCGCGCTATCAAACAGGAAGTTCCCGAAGAGAAGTACTCAATTCCGATCGGCAAAGCGAAGGTCGTCAACTATGGCGAACATATCACCGTCGTTGCCTATGGCGCAATGGTTCGCGAAGTGCAAAAGGCGATCGTCAAAGCCAAAGAAAAAGGGATATCGGTCGAGCTGATCGATCTGCGCAGCATCTGGCCGATAGACCGGGATACGATCCGCGAATCGGTCAAAAAGACCGGGAGGATGCTGGTCGTCACGGAAGCCCCACAGAGCTATGGTCCGGCATCGGAGATAATCTCCATCGTCACGGAAGAGGCTTTCCTCTCGCTGGAAGCTCCGCCGACAAGGCTCACAGGATTTGATGCGATCATCCCCCTACCGCTGGGTGAAAAGCACTATATGCTTAGCCCGGAACGCATCTACCACGAGATCGAGAAGCTCGTGAAATACTAAAGGGAGCGGAAAAATGAGATATATGTTTAAGTTTCCCGATATCGGCGAAGGTCTCGAAGAAGGCAAGATCGTCCAATGGTATGTCGAAAAAGGTCAGTCCATCCAGTCCGGTGATCCGGTCGTCAAGATGGAGACCGACAAGGTCGTAACGGATATTCCCTCGCCTAAGAGCGGTACTATCGTACAACGCTTTGGCGGAGAGGGTGATACCGTGCACGTTGGCTCTGCCTTGGTGGAGATCGAGATAGAGGGTGTCTCCGGGGCAGAAGCGGTCGCCGAGGCCAGACAGGAGATCCCGGAAAAGCACGCTGAAGTCGTTGAAGAAAAGGGCTTTGGCGTCGTTGGAACGATCGAAGTCGCAGGAGACGGAGCCTATCTTCCCTCCAGCGGAGAGGGACTCAGCGTTAAGAACAGCCCTGAAGAGCCGATCAGAACCGGCAAAGTCCTGGCAACTCCGGTCGCCAGAGCCATGGCAAAAGAGCTAAAGGTCGATATTAATATGATCAAAGGCAGCGGACCAGCCGGACGAGTCATGAAGAAAGATATCGAGCAGTATCACAGCTCCAAAGGCTATCTCACGCATGAGGATAGCCAGCCTAAGCCGGCTCAGCCGATAGGGGAGAGGATCAGCTATGCATCGCTTTCCATGATCCGCAAGACCATTGCCAAGAATATGAACCGCAGTAAGCAGAATGCCGCGCATATGTCGGTCATGGATGAGGTCGAGGTCAGTGAGCTTGTCTCCGCGAGGAAGAAGCTAAACCAGGCTTTGTCCACGCAAGGACATAAGCTGAGCTATCTGCCTTTTGTGATCAAAGCGGTGGCGATCGCGCTCAAAGAGCATCCGATATTGAATGCGGAAATAGACCTTGAGAATGACAGGATAGTTTATAAGCACTTCTATAATATAGGCATTGCAGTCGATACAGAGGATGGCTTGGTCGTACCGGTGATCCGGGATGCGGACAAGAAATCGCTGATCATGATAAGTGATGAGTTGGCAGAGATCTCGGTCAAAGCCCGGGATAGAAAGCTAACGATGCAGGATATGAAGGACGGAAGCTTCACGATCACAAGCTATGGCTCGATCGGAGGCTACTTTGCCGTGCCGGTGATCAATTACCCGCAGGTCGGTATTCTCGGGATCGGGACGATCAAAGAAAAGCCCGTAGTGCGGGATCATCAGCTCGCCGTTGGCGAAGTGATGCCCATCTCCATGTCGGTCGATCACAGGATAGTCGATGGCGGAGAGGTCGCGAGGTTCCTCAATCGCGTGCTGCAACTCTTAAGCGAGCCGATGCTGATGCTCGCCAATCTGGGAGGTGAATGATGCAATATGACCTGATCATTATCGGTAGCGGACCTGGTGGCTACGTTTCCGCGATACGAGCCGGGCAAACCGGGCTCAAGACACTGGTCATCGATAAGAAATACATCGGCGGGATGTGCCTCAATTGGGGCTGCATCCCGACCAAGTCGCTGATCGAAAGCGCGAAGACCTCTCGTAAAGTAATGACCGCGATGGACTTCGGAATCACCGGCATAGACCCTGAGAAGGTCGGATTTGACTGGGCAAAAGCGGTTGGCCGTACCGAGACTGTCGTCAAAAGACTGACCAAAGGGATCGAATACCTGTGGAAAAAGAACGGTGTGGACTTCATCCTCGGCGAAGCAAAGATCACCGGTCAGAACGAAGTCACGGTCAATAACCAGGTCATAACCGCGAAGAACATCATCATTGCCACCGGTTCCAAGCCGATGCCGATCGAGCTTCCGGAGCGTCCTGTCGAACTTGAGGAACTCCTTTCCCAGCCTGAGCTGGCACAGAAACCGGTGCTCTATGGACGTGGTGCGATCACCGTCGAGATAGCGCAACTCTTTAAGTTGCTGGGTCGAGAGCCGATCATCGTCACAGATGATGAACCACTCATCCCCGGTCTGGATGATGCTCTAAATAGCTGGATCCTCAAGAAGCTGAAAAAGGACAAGATACAGGTCTTACCACAAAGTGAAGTATCATATAAAGACGGTAAGATGCAATACAAAGGTGACATACTGGTTTATGACGCTGTGATCAATACTTCTCTGCGAAGAGCCATCCTGCCATCCTGCTACACGGATATCGCCACCCACAATGGTTACATTAGCACGGATGAGAACTTTATGACCTCGATTCCCAATGTCTATGCTATCGGGGACGTAAATGGACGCAGTTACCTCGCTCATGCGGCTTCCGCGCAAGGACTCAAGGTCGTGGATTGGCTGCATGGGAACCAGCGTGAGTATGACGACAAGAAGATCCCGATCAATATCTACAGTCAACCGGAGATGGCTCAGATCGGCATCACCGAGCAAGCAGCGAAGCAAACCGGGACAGAATATCAGATCAAGGAATATCCTTTGACCGCCAATGGCAAAGCGCTCGCGGAAGGTAATACCGAAGGGATGATCCGGATGATCTTTGAACCGAAGTACAAGCAAGTCATCGGGATGCAGATCATCGCGGAGAATGCGACGGATATGATCGCCGAAGCGGGCGTAATGATGGAGCTGGAAGGGACTATCTATGATCTTTCCAATACGATCCATGCCCATCCGACAGTCTCCGAGGTGTTCATGGAGGTCGGTTCCGCAGCGCTTGAAGAATAATAGCATACCAAAGGTTCATTGTCAAACGAGTCAGAGCTAAGAATTGCATTGACATCAGAAGCCTGTTCCTGAATCTTGCCTCAAGAGATTTGAATAGGAAGTCCGATGTTAAAGAAGATTATTACCATCTGTTTGATAATGAACCTTCTTGGCTTATTTGCCGACGAACTGGCAGACAAAATCCGGGAGCAGGAGCAGATCAACCGTCAGCTGGAAAATGCACAGCAAAAGGTGAAGCAGAACGAAGCTCGTAAGAAGCAGGCGGATTCTGACATCCAGAGGACATCAGCCTTGCGGAAGATCACGGATGGAAAGCTGCGCAAGCTCACGGGAGAGGGAGACGTTCTCAAGGATTCGCTCAAGTCCGTTTCGGAGCGTATTCGAATGACAGAAGCGCGAATGCAAAACCTCAAAGGCGTGATCAACGACGAGATGCAGATCCTTCTCCGGGTTGACCGGACTTACCGGGCAGAGCAGATAAACCATCGAGATCACCGATATCTTACCCGTCTGATCGACTATACCAAGCAATCCTATGACATCGACCGGGGTCTCCAGATAGCCCTTACGCACGATCAGGAACAGCATCAGAACGAGTATCTCAAGGTCGATAAGTCCATCAAAGCCACCAGCAAAGAAAAGCGCAATTACGAGACCAAGATAAACAACCTCGAATACGAGAAGAAGCAGCTTACCAAAGAACAGCAGCAACTCCAGGCGAGGATCGCACAGCTCAAGAAAGACGCTGCTGCCCTCGAATCACTCATCGCCCGGCTCACGGCTCAATCCCAGGGCGCAAATGACAACGTTCCTTCGACGTATAAGTTCACCGAAGGCAAGATCGCCTGGCCGGTGCGCGGGAAGATCATCCGCAGCTACGGACAGGTCACGAAGGACTATAACACGAGTGTCGTCAGCAACGGGATCGATATCGCTGCTCCGCTGAATAGCCAAGTCATCGCGGCTGATAACGGAACCGTGGTCTTTGCCGAGAGATACGGCGGACAGGGGAAAATGATCATCATCGACCACAACAATGGTTTCTTCACAGTCTATGCCTATCTGAACGATCTGCTGGTCTCCTCCGGGGCAAAGGTCAAGCGAGGTCAGGCTATCGCCAAATCAGGAAACACCGGTTCTGCCAGTGAACCCTCGGTTCATTTCGAAGTCCGTAAGGATGGCAAAGCCGTCAATCCCATGAGCTACCTGCAATAGTTATGAAGCTTTATATAGAACCATCAGTCAAGAAACTGCATAAGATCGTGAATAGCCCAGGGTTCAAGGACGGAACGATCCTGCATTACACCGGAAGCATGTTTGGGATAGGTACCCGGCTCGGAGCCTATGCGACGATAGAGCGGATCAACAAGCTCAAGAACCGAACTGACAAAGCCGGGATGATCGCTTTAGCTCCGGACTTTGAGTGGTTTGATAACTACGATGTGCATATCCCGGCTCGCTTGCGTCCTCTGCTCGAGCAATATTTTCCCGGAAACCTGTCCGTTATCTGGTCTGTGAATAATCCGATCACCGATCACCTGGCATATAAAGGCAAGGTAGCGTTCCGCATCCCGACCGATCCGCTTTTGCGCGCGATGCTCAAAGAAATGGGCGAACCTATCGTCAGCACCAGTATCAACCGCAGTGGACTACCTCCCGAGAACAACCTGAAGAACCTCAAGACCATCTATGAGGCTTGGTTCGATCACGGTGTGATACCTCATCCGCGTCATTTGAACCCAAATCCAGAAACTTCGACCTTAGTCGAATACATCTCCTCCGGTGAGGAAGGCAACCTGACCGGCAGCGACGAACTCAAGTGTCTGCGAGAAGGCTCGATCCCGTTCTATGAGATCAAGGCAGCCTTTAGCAAACCAACGATCATGTTCGTCTGCACCGGCAACATCTGCCGTTCTCCCATTGCCGAGAAGCTCTTTAACGATTTCGCCCTCAAACAGGATCTGGGCTATAAAGCTGATTCCTGTGGCTTGATCGAAGGCGGCGCGACGATATCCCTCAGTTCGATGCAGCTTCTGATGCAACGGGGTATCCTCGAGGCACAGGATCACATCTCCAAGAAGTTCACTCCGCAGATGCTTAGCAGCAGTCGCCTTGTCCTGACTATGGAGGAAAGGCAACGAGACTTCCTGCGTGAACGTGAACCGGAGATGGCGCACAAGATCCTGACGCTGAACGAGATAATCGGAGAAGAAGGCGATATCAAGGATCCCTACGGTGCGGATCTGGATACCTATAAGAAGACCTTCTCGCTGATCGAAGACCGTCTGTTGCGGCTCATCCCTCTTCTCAAAGATAATAAACTACCATTAGGATAAAAATGAACAACGTGACTATTACCCCCGAGATCATCGCGGAACATGGCTTTACCAATGAGGAATATGACTATATCCTGAGAATCCTGGGTCGAATCCCTACTTGGGTCGAACTGGGGATCTTCAGCGTGATGTGGTCTGAACATGCGAGCTACAAGAACTCGATCAAACTGCTGAAGACTCTGCCGCGCGAAGGCGGAGCAATGCTTGCCAAAGCGGGAGAGGAGAACGCCGGAGTCGTCGATATCGGTGATGATCTGGCGATCTGCTTCAAGATAGAGAGCCATAACCATCCTTCTGCCGTCGAGCCATATCATGGCGCAGCGACGGGAGTTGGCGGGATCCTGCGCGACATCTTTACGATGGGAGCACGCCCGATAGCTGCTTTGAATTCGCTCCGTTTTGGCGATCCCAAGAGCCCTGTAGTGAAGCATCTCATCTCCGAAGTCGTGCACGGCATAGCTGACTATGGCAATTGCTTCGGAGTGCCGACCGTCGGTGGCGAGATATACTTTGAAGACAGCTACGAAGGGAACCCCCTGGTCAATGCAATGGCTGTCGGTATCGTCGAACACGGACAGATCGCCAAATCCGCAGCCAAGGGAGTCGGTAATCTCGTGGTCTATGTCGGAGCCAAGACCGGACGTGACGGGATACACGGAGCGACCTTCGCCTCCGTCGATCTCTCCGATGAATCGGAAGAGAAGCGAACCGCGGTTCAGGTCGGCGATCCCTTCATGGAAAAGCTTTTGCTCGAGGCAACCCTCGAGGTGATCCGCAAGGATCTCGTGGTCGGCATTCAGGATATGGGTGCAGCGGGGTTGACCTGCTCCAGCTCGGAAATGGCTGGCAAAGCCGGAGTCGGGATCACCATGGAGATCGACAAGGTTCCTCAGCGCGAACATGGAATGACGCCTTATGAGATCATGCTCTCCGAGTCTCAGGAACGGATGCTTCTGGTCGTCAAACCTGCGGATATAGACGAGATAATGGCGATCTTCCATAAGTGGGATCTGGATGCTTCAGTCGTCGGAGAAGTCCGCGATGACGGCAAGCTGCGGATCATCTATCAGGGTGAGACGGTAGCCGAGATCCCCGCCGAATATTTGATCCTGGGTGGGAAAGCTCCGGTCTATACCCGTGAGACTGCCAGACCTGAGTATCTCGACAAAGTGCAGGATCTCGATCCCAGCTCTCTGCCTCATCCTCAGGATCTGGGACAAGTCCTGCTAAAGCTACTCTCCAGCCCAAACATCGCTTCCAAACGATCTGTATTTCGTCAGTATGACCACATGGTTCAGATTAATACCCATACCGAGCCCGGAGCTGATGCCGCAGTGGTTGCCATCAAAGGAACCAAGAAAGCTATCGCGCTCAGCACAGACTGCAACGGACGCTATTGCTACCTTGATCCGTATAACGGAGCCCGCATCGCAGTCGCCGAAGCAGCGCGAAACGTGGTCAGCGTCGGCGGTAAACCTCTTGCCATCACGAACTGCCTGAACTTTGGCAATCCCTATAAACCGGAAGTCTATTGGACGATGGAACAAGCCGTCAAAGGTATGGGGGATGCTTGCAGGGCTTTGAACACCCCTGTGACGGGCGGTAACGTATCACTTTACAACGAAAATCCCGAAGGCGCGATCTATCCGACTCCCGTCATCGGTATGCTCGGTCTGATCGAGGATATCGACAAGGCAATAGATCATCGCTTTAAGGCACCCGGGCACTTGATAGTTCTCCTGGGGGGATTTGAGACCGAACTGGGTGGATCGGAATATCTCAAACAGATCCACGGAGTCATCGGTGGAAAGCTTCCTGACCTGGATATGGACATGGAAAAAGCTCTGCACGAAGCAATGCTGGAGCTGATCGACAAGCAATTGCTCAAGTCCGCGCATGATATATCAGATGGCGGAATGCTCTGCGCGATAGCCGAATCTGCCATTGCCGGCAGTCTCGGTGCCAATCTGCAGTTTGACGCAGGTCTTCAGGTAGTCAGCACTTACTTCGCAGAAGGAAACTCCAAGATGATTACGAGCATACTAAAAGAAGATCTTCAGGAAGTACTCAGGATAGCGGAGGCATACGGTCTGTCTTGCCTCGTGCTGGGTGAAGTCACCGCTGATGCTACCTTAAGAGTCAATAACGATATCAAACTCGGGCTAAACCAGATCCGGGAAGCCTGGGCAAATACAATTACTATCTAAGGAGCAGGAGATGAAAATGGACATATTTTTTGGTAATCTATTCTGGGGAATACTGATCATCCTGATCGGTCTTTCCATCATCCTCAAAGGTTTTAACATCAATATCCCGTTGGTCAAGTCCTTCGTGGCGATCATTATCATCCTGATCGGGGTGCGGATCCTCGTGGGAAGCCATCACAAGCCCAGAACCTCAGGCTTTAGCTCTTCAACGACCAGAGGTAAGGTCACGGAGTATTCCAATGTCTTTAGCAGTGGTACCTATGACCTGACGGACATCAATCCGGGAACCGAGAAGCTGGAGATCACGGTGGTCTTTGGCAGTGCGACGGTATATCTCCCGGAGGATGTGGAATTCGACTTTGACAGCAATGCCGTTCTGGGAGCGGTTATCATCCCCGGAAGGACCCATGCTGGGATCACGAACTATGACACGAAGGTCAATACCGGTGGCAAACGTCGGGTAGCGGTCGAGGCGACTTCAGTCTTTGGACGGCTGGAATTCATCGTCAAACAGGGAGCCAAGACCAAAACGGATACCCCCCAAGCCGATACGACGAAGGCAGACGAAACGGGATTCTGATAATAGTTTACTGAGTGTAGTGTGTTGATCAAGCGGATACTTCTCCTTATCCTGCTGATCTTGGTCACGCATTTACCAGCGATCAAGGTCGGCTATGCCCTGAGTGGCGGTGGAGCCAGAGGCTTTGCGCATATAGGCATCCTTCGCGTCCTCGAGGAAGAGGGGATCAGACCGGACTATATCGCCGGGACGAGTAGCGGTGCGATGATCGGAGCCCTCTATAGCATGGGCTACAATACCTATGAGATAGAGTCGATCGTCACCGGGGTGGATTGGAATACCTATTTCGACGATTCCTACAAGCGCAAGAACATCTATATCGGGCAGAAACGTTGGGCACCCTATGGCAATATCAGCTTTGAGATGAACGACCGGTGGAAACTGATGCTTCCGACCAGCGTCTTTACCGCCAACAGGGTTAATATCGAGCTTGCCAATATCTTTGCCGATGCCTCCGGAGCGCAGAACTTTGACGATCTCCCGATCCCGTTTGCCTGTGTGGCTACGGATCTGATCAGCGGAGAACCGGTGATCTTCCGCAGCGGTTCGCTGATGCAGGCAGTGCGCGCTTCACTCTCCGTACCCAGCATCATCAAGCCATTTGAGAACAACAACAAGATGTTCATCGACGGTGGAGTTTCCCAGAACCTGCCGATAGACCTTGTCAGCAGTATGGGAGCAGATTTGGTCATCGGGCTCAAGGTCAATTCCAAGCTGCGGGACAGAGATGAGCTCGATAGCTTCGTAGCGGTTCTGGATCAGACCATCAATGTGGGAATGACGCGCAATGTCTCAAGGCAGAACGCCGAATCCGCGATAATCTTTGAGCCGGAACTTAAAGATTATACCTCGATGGACTTCGAAGCGATCAAAGAGATCATCAAAGCCGGAGAGGACTATGCCCGGGAGCATCTTGCCGAGATCAAAGCAGTGTATCAAAGCACCGGGGGATCTCAGGCTGCGCAAAGAAAGCTATCCCACAAAGGCAGCTACTTGATCCATAGGGTAGAAGTGGTCGGAAACCTCTTCATCAGCGATGATAAGGTCAAAGAATACCTTGGTGTGGAGACCGGTCTCGAATACTCGATAGACGACATCTGCAACAAATGCTACTCTGTCTGGAACTCTCAATACTTCAGCACGGTGTATCCGGTGCTGGTGCCGGACGGCAAAGGCTGGAAACTGGAGATACACGTCTCGGAGAAAGATCGCAAGCAGCTCGCGTTCAACGTCAGCTATACCGGTGAGGATAACCTCGTTACCGGTGCCATCCTCAGGATGAATAATCTCTTTCTGCGCAATTCCAGCTTGCTTACTCAAGTCAACCTCGGCGGAAAGAATGAGCTGAATATAGACTACGTAAAGAACTTTGGAGACTTCTGGGGTGTCTATTACCGGGTGTTTCCCTATATAAACGAGAAGACTACATATATCTATGATGCGGAACATTACAAGACGGACAGCGTCAAGTCCCTGGAGTATGGCTTTACCAGCGGGGTCGGGTTCCTTGCCGGGAAGTTCGCTATCGCCGAAGCCTATCTCTATTCATCCCAGACCAGGCTCTATCGGGATATTTCCCAGAGTGTTCCTCTGAACCAAAGCTACCGCATCGGCGGTCTTGGTTTGAAGCTATACCATGAAAGCCTGGATGATTACGTCTTTCCGACATCCGGATTCCGCGCCATGGGCAAGGTTAATTTCTCTCAGACTGAACCTCTGAGCAACGAAAGATATACCAAGCTCTCAGGGGAGCTGGAGTTTTATCACCGCTATTCCGGGAAGCTATCGCTCAAGCTGGCTCTCGAATACGGCTCTTATGAGGATGAATCGGCTGAGGTTCCGCTCGATCCCTTCTATCTCGGAGGACTGGATGGGTATTATGGGTATGATCACTACGAAGTGAGCGCACCATTCTACAAGATCTATGAAGCCGGGGTCATCTATAGTCCGCAAAGGAACATCAAGCTGGGGCTTGGAGTACAGGGCTTGAACTATGATGATCGGGATATCTGGACTTTGAACCAGAACATAGAGTATGATATCTATGCCAGCTTTGGCTACAGATCTGTGCTCGGACCTCTTCGCTTCATCGTCGCGTACCCTCCGCAGGGCGAAATAAAAACCTATCTTGCGATAGGTTTTTCGTGGGATATATTCAAGTTTTCCAGAAGATGATCAGAGCTTTGCCATGATCCTCTGCATCACGGAATCACAGATAGATTCGGAACGTTCCTGAGACTCACTCTCGACATAGACGCGGATGATCGGTTCCGTCCCGGATTTGCGGATATGTATCCAATGCTTGTCACCAAGAGCTTTGATCCCATCCTGCAGATCGAATTCATAACCGGAGAGGACTTCAGAGACGGCATTCATCGCGGGATCAAGCTGATCCGGCTTTAGCTCCATCTTGCCCTTGGCAAAGTAGTACTTGGGAAGTGACGCAACTATCTCGGAAAGGGTAAGACCTGTCTCTGCCAATAATCCTAAGATCAAAGCCATTCCAGCCATCGCATCGCGGGTGTAGTTCACGGGTGGGCAGATGATCCCGCCGTTTCCTTCACCACCAATGGAAGAGTCAATCTCCTGCATCTTCTTGCCGACGTTTATCTCGCCGACTTTGGTACGATGGACCTTGACTCCGTATTCAGCGGCGATATCTTCGGAGATCATCGAGGAGGAAAGATTCACGACGACATCAGTCGGGTGTTTGCTCAGGACATACTTCTCCGCCAGCGCGACGCTAAGCTCTTCCCCAATGCACAGACCTTTGTCCGAGACGATGGAGAGCCTGTCCACATCCGGATCGGTCGCGAAACCGATCACGGCACCGGAGCAGCGTACAGCGTTTTCAAGCTGAACCAGGTTGTGATTGAGCGGCTCCGCGGGATGAGCAAAGATCCCCGTAGGTTCGCTGTTGATCTGGACGATCTCGCATCCTAATGCTTCGAGCAACAGAGGGGATGACAGACCACCTGCGCCATTGACGGAATCGAGCGCTACCCGGAATCTCTTGGAGCGGATCTTGTCCACGTCAATATAGGGGATAGCCAGGATACGGTCTATGTGCCGGGTGATTGCTTCTTGATCCTTGGTTATCTTGCCGATCTGATCCCAACCAACCCAGGCTATAGGCTCTTCCACGGAGTTCAGGAAGCTGAATGCACGTTCCGGAGAGAGGAACATCCCATCTCCATCGACGAACTTCATGGCATTCCACTCCGGAGGATTGTGGGAGGCTGTGATGGCGATGCCACCGACCGCATTGTGATGCTTGACCGCGAGAAGCACGGTAGGAGTCGGGACGATGCCAAGATCGACTACGTCACATCCGACAGAGCTAAGGATAGAACAAGCCAGAGAGAGGAGGGATTCACCGGTGGTGCGGGAGTCTCTGCCGATGACGACAGTTCCCTTGCCCACCAGCATTCCGAATCTGGCGATATATTTTGCGGCTATAAAAGGGTTAAGGGTATCTCCAAAGATACCCCTAACGCCACTGACACTTGTCATTAACTTGCTCATAGTCTCCTATAAGCCAAACTTGCTACGGTTGTCTATGATCTTCGATGCTTTACGCAGTTGGTCGAACCAACGGTTGAATGCTGCATCTTCAAGACGGGTTCTGAGCTCTTCCTGCTTGGCTTTGTCCTTGGCAAAGGCAGCCATATCAGGTTTACGACGCTCGGTCGCCATCATGATGAATTGACCTTCCTTGGTCTGGATCAAACCGGATGTCTCACCTGTCTTGAGAGCGAGAGCAGCTTTGGTGAACTCATCGGACTTGGCGATCCCTTCGAGGGAAGAACCGGATTTGTGGTTCTTGACTTCGACGACTCTCCAGCCTTCTTTCTCGGCAGCGGCAAAGTAAGTCTCTTTGGTGTTCTTGGCAACGAAAGCCTGAGCCATAGGCAAGGTCTTGGCGATCTTCTTCTGCTTTTCAAGGTCTGCCTTGATCCGCAGTTTGACGTCGGCATAGTCCTCATAATAGCCTTTCTTGTTCTCGAGCAGCTGGGCGACGACCAATTCCTTGTTCTGAGTGCTATAGACTTCGCTGACCGCTTTGGCTTTGCCCTTGAGCATGAAGTTCTTCAGACCGGAGATGTTTCCCAGTCCGGGGATCTGGTCATATTCATGCAAGACCATCTTGGTGTCGATAGCTTCCATCTTGAGTTCTTTGGCTGCGGCATCGATCCCTTTCTTCTTTATCAGCTTGCGGGATTCTTCGGCTTTGGTGCGGATCGAGGCGATCGTCGCTTCGGAGGCTTCCACTTTCTTGAGGATGTGGCTGGCTTTGATCTTGGGATCGGTAGGAGTTCCGCCGATCGAGTCACACTTTATGATATGCCAACCAAAGCTGGTCTTGACGGGCTGTGAGATCTGTCCGGGTTTGAGGGCAAAAGCTGCCTTTTCAAATTCGGGAACCATCTGTCCCTTGCCAAAGACACCGAGGGAACCGTTATTGGAGACGGCACCCGGATCTTCCGAGTACTTCGTGGAGAGCTGACCAAAGTCCTGACCACTGAGAGCTTCTTTATAGATAAGGTCCATCTGGGACTTCACGTCCGCATAGTCCTTATCAGAGGGTTTCATTTCAAACTTGATGTATTTGATGCGGGAGGCAGGACCTTTCTTGTAAAGGGTCTCTTTGTCCTTTTCATATTGAGCTTTGATCTCGGCTTCGGTGACGTTTACACTGTCAGCTTTGTTGTAATCGAACCAAATAGCCTTACCATTGACGAGGTCGGTATCTTTGACGTATTCAGCTTTGAGGCTGTCCATATTGATACCTTGCTTGTCAGCGATCTTAGCCTTGAGCTTCTTCTGCGGCAAGACCTGACGGACGTATTCATCCATCATGGCGAAGAACTGCGGATTGGTCTTCAGTACTTCGATGTACTTGTTCTTGTCGAATCTGCCATTGACTTGGAAGCTCGGATTCTGCATCAATTCCTGAGGAGGGTTATTGAGCATTTCGGTATTGATCTCGGCATCGGTCACTTTGATGTGATACTTCTTGAGCTGTTGTTCAAGTAATATCTGGTTCACCAGCTGGTTCCAGGCAGTATCCTGGATATACTTGCGGGTCTGGTCATCCATTGCCTGACCTTTGAGCTGTTCGGCATATTGTTCTTCGACTTTGGCTATCTGTTGGCGGAACATATCCATCGTGATGACGGTTCCGTTGACTTTCCCGAGATACTCTTTGGGGCTGAATATCCCCGTAACACCCATGGCTGCCATACCGATAATAAAGACGATGGCAACTATCCAGATGACTATTTTCTGTTTCTTTCTCAGGTCTTCGAGCATTTCTATCCTCCACAAGGGTATAAATTTCTACTGTAAAAAACCACCTTTTTCACATGCTCTTTTTATTCAAGGTTTTTTTTACTCTGCGTGACTGAATATGTTCAAAGAAGGGCGAATTACCCCTGCTCTGAGGCGAGTATGCGGGTTCAGATAGACATATCTGCCGTCGTAAGTCCTCATCTGGCTTTGATTACCGGAATCGGTACTTTCGGAAGAGAAGCCCGCGAGCACCAGCAAAGAAAATGCAAGCGCTTCACCCCCGGTATTGATCACTCCCGGATCTGAGCGGAGGAACTGCGCCAGGGCAGACTCACTGATCGTATCGCAGACAAGCCCCGCGATCCCCGAATCCGCATATCTCTCCAGATCACTGTAGCGTGAGATCCGGCTGACGTAGATGATCTTTCCGGAGAGTTGTCCTTTATCCTCTGTGTACTTTTCCGGTTCACTGATCCAGATCCCGCCCGTCTCTCTGCCAAAGCCGATCTTGCCATAGATCCGGGAAGAGCTATAGCAAACGCAGACCTTCTGAGAGTCAGCTTCCCGTTCAATGTGTCCAAAGACCAGGGAATGATATTCATGCGGTTTGGAGAGGAAACGGATAGTGATATCCCCCGAGCTGTTATCCGCGGAGATGATGGTTCCGGTCGAAGGGCTCTTGACGTGCGTAAAGCCGGCTGAGCTTGTCTTGTCGACTCTCCTGGCGATGACGTCTCCCTGATAGACGAAGTCTCCGACCAATCTGGTCAGGTAGGGCGTGATCTTGTTATTCTTTAGCTTGAGCAGTTTCGCGGCATGGACGAGCACCGGTTTGGCGGAATAGTCCTGGATCTCGGACATGACGATCATCCCGGTATTGGCATCGATGTATTCGACCTTACCCCTTACCGGCGAAGGGAAGGGACGCTTTGGCTCAATGTCGTCCGCCCGGTGCAGGTTATTGGGGACGAATGCCAGAGTCTGGTCAAAATCCACGTTATCGCCGATTTGCACTTTGATATTGCGCAGCATCAGGTCTGCCGTCAGATAAGGATTTGCCCCAAAGGGCTGGACGATGAAGAGCCTTGCCGGGTCAAAGGGATTGGCGGCAACAATATCGCTGGGTGTGACCTGCGAACCGTTCACCGCATAGATCTCTCCCTTGTAGGGGAGGATGATCTCCCGACGATAGTCTCCCCGCTCTTCTGACGCAACGCCAATATCCGGCTGAGAAACGCTCTTGTCTTGCCAGTTGTACGGTCGTAATACCTCAGGGATCCTATCCAGGGACGTCCCAAGCTCGACGCGGGAATCGATGATGATCGGTCTATCCGTCTTGAGCTTGATCTCCTTTTCCGGCTTACCGAGGCTGACGTCTTTGGCGAGCTTAATATGTAGCTCACGAGTATGTCCGTCTATCCCAAAGTAATACAGCTCATCGCGATGCAAGGCGATCTCTTTGCCGTCGATCTCGATATGGCAGAGGACTTTATCCTTTTTGACCCCGGGATTAAAGATCGGCGCGAGATGCATGGCGATGGGTTTGATCAGCCCACTTGCCAAGAGCTTCGCGGCATGATCCGGGGAAAAGCTGCTGAGGATGCCCAGATGCGGGGCGCAAAACTCCTCATCCAGCCAGAGCTCGGTGATGCCTTTGGGACGGCAGGCGTCAACAAGGATCATCATTGCCTGCTGGGGAGTGCGGACTTTGGCAAAGACCCCTCCGGAGCCGATGATCACGTCTATATCGCTGGTATAAAAGTAGTGGCTTTCTTCTTCTTTTTGATATTCAAACTTCTCTTCGTATTTGTCCCGCAAGCCCTGTTTGAGGATGTCCAAAAAGCCTATTTTCATCGTATTGTAATGCATATCCTGATGCTGGGAGATCGCCATGGAGATCGCGGATCTCGCCAAGGCATGCTCGATCATCAGTTCCAGATCATTCACAGGGATCGAAGTGGGGGAGATGGTCTTGTTTCCGATGTAGTTTCGCACCGCATCTTTATCGACTTCCGCCGGTAGCAGGGACATCAGCCTATCGGGAGAGTATTCCCGCATGACGTTCAGCGCGCTATAGCTCATCCCCAGATTGGCACTGACGGTGCGCTGAGAATGCCCGTTTATATAGGTAAAGATATCGGTAGTCGCGCCTCCGATGTCTATCGCGAGGATGTTTTTGCCCTCGCGGGAGGAAAAGATGTCCAGACAATCGAGAACCGCCAGCGGCGTGGGCTTGATCTCGGTTACAGCCTTACCTTTGAGGCGGTTGTAGCCGGGAGCCTTTTCCATGACGTTCTCCATAAAGAGCTTCTGTATCATCTCCTGGGTCGGTTTGAGGTTTTCGACTGTAGGGGAGGGTCGCAGATTTGGCAGAATGTGTAGGTCAAACTCGCGGGAGATCATGTGCCGGATGATCTGCGCAGCCTGGGAATTACCCGCAAAGATAGCCGGGATCTTTCCCGCTTCATCAAACTTCGGGCTTGGGTTTGCCAAGCGCAGGATCTCCGTCAAACGCAGTACTCCGGTGACCGCTCCGCCATCCGTACCACCGCAGACCAGCACGAGATCCGGGTGCAGATTGCGGATCGCCAGCATCTGATCAACTGCCTTTCTCCGGTCATCCAAGGCAAAGGTATCGAGGATGATCCCACCCGCGCCAAAAGCAGCTCGCTTGCCACTGCTGGCGGAGTCAAAGAGGGTCAGCCCGATCACCAGTATCTGCAAGCCACCCCCGGCACTGCTGGTCGTCAGATAGCCGATCCCATCGTTAAAGAGCAATTCCGTCTCGGCTGTGGAAGTCAAAAGGGAAACCCCAGCAGAGCTTTCCAGATCGTGGATTGAGCGGCTTACGCCGATGACAACGTCGTTATAGGGAGCTTCTACGGTCGTGGGGGAACTCCCCAGAGCCATTAGCTCGATCTCCTCGCCTTGGAGCCGGACCAGCATCGCTTTCGTCGTCGTGCTGCCGATGTCCGAGATCACGATGTATTGAAGATTCTTTGCCATATTCACCTCACTGTGACCTGCAATTTTGGGTCATTGTAAATTAAACTCCACAATGTCAAGCTTTATCACTGATGTGCACCGCGAAGATCCTTAGAGAAAAGTCGCCGGATTTCACACGGATCTCGAAGATTTATGACTTAGATATAGCAATCATTTTGGGGAGAGATAACAGACCATTACCAAGAGATTCCCGCGTGATCCCCGCGTGAAGCCCGCGTGAACCCCGCGTGAGCACGCGGGAATCACCCGGGGATCACTCGGGCTTTACACGGGCAACCTTAGGTATTGCTTTAGGAAAGCAAAGGTCACGCAGGCAGGCTCCCTTTTGACCATCAGGGGATAGACCGGCATCTGATCGGGGTCATATCGGGGCTCTTGCCGATATGATACCGATATGATGCCGATATGATGCCGACCGGAGATGGGTATGGTGATCAGAGCGAAGAGGCTGTGGATCAGCGAGTGTATGGGAATTTGAGTACCGGCTTGATGTTCTGCAGGCGAGATAGAGTATTCCGGTCTTTGGGCGGATGGTATCTTCGGGGCTTCGGGGTATTCTTCCCTGTAGCGGAAATGGGCTTCAACAATGCGCTCAGATAATATGGCTTAGTCTGGGTGATCCGCACTTTTTTATAGATCACAGATCTGTATCCATCTGCTTTGACGAGGATCGAATAGCCCCCCTCCTTTAGCATTACCTGAGCTCCCTTTCCGCTGGCATCGGAATAGCAGTGACGGATAGTAGTCTGATCTTGAGATATTATGAAGCTCGCATCCGGGATCGGATTTCCTTTTGTATCGGTTGCCTCGATGATCAGTTTGGATTTGTTCTTTGCTTGAGAAGGCAAAATGTCAATGATTCCAATGGGATTTGCAGCCAGCGACAGAGTCGGTACAGGGGTAGTCCTGTCACTTTCGACGGAGACCATAATAGTATCTGAATTAGCGTATGCGATGATACTTGCTCGCAGTTTGTAATCCCCGGGAGGACATCGCAGGATATATTCCCCGGAGATCTTGGTCTGCGTTCCGGTGATCCTCCTTGCGCCTTGATAAACCATAACGTTTACGTATGCCAGCCCGACACCGTATTCAGATATTATTCTCCCAGCTATAGATCCAAACTCCTGCCCTCGCACCGGAGTGAGCAGGAGTCCCAGTAGCAATACCAACATCAGCTTGACTTTATACATCGGCAAACACCTCACTTATCTCTCTGTAACTGATCGTATCCTGCTGAACTATTCGTCAAGGGAATAATGGAGAGATCTGGATGCCCGGATATCTTTTACGGACATTTACGGCAACATGGAATAATATCCTTGACAAAAAACACTATCAAAGCATAGATATGATTTGAGTGATATCTAAACCTATACTAATTGTGAGGTAGGATGATTAATGGCACAATATGCATGCATCTCAGGCTATGTCCTTGGTCTCGTAGAGAGTGTAGAGTATATGGAGTGGGGATAGTCCAAATGAAGGCAGCTTTCATATACAAGGATGACCGCAGGATGATGATGTACAATATCATGGCTTCAGAAAGATCCACCGCATCTCAGTTCAGGAGCTACAACTACAGCTATCTTCCGTGCACAAACAAGGTTAACCAAGTGAGCTATGTTTATGGGAGCAATAGGCAAGGTGCCAATCAGATAACTAATCACAGTAATTATGTTTATGATGCTAATGGCAGTATCCTGTCATCTTCCAAACTCAATAAGACTCTCCTCATGGATTACGATATCAGGTCAAATCTTGTCTCGTCCATAACCGTAAACAATCAATACATCATTGATTATGATTACGATTCCTCCGGGGAGAGAGTCTATAGCGGAATGGGAAGCTCATCAAAGATCTACATCAATTCGATCACGAGCAATCCCCTCACTATCATTGACTCCAACGACAATGTGACTCACTACATCTATGGACCCAAGGGAATCGTAGCCAAGCGAAATGAAAGCTTGACATATTACATGCTCAAGGATCATCTGGGATCAACGCGAGTGGTGATGAATGAGAATAATCAAGCCATCAGTTCCTACGATTACGATGCCTGGGGGAACCCGATGAACAGCACAGTTTCTGAGATGAGCGCATACCGCTATACAGGTCGTGAATACGATGAAGAGACTGGTCTGCATAACTTCCGCGCCAGGCTGTACGATAGCACTCTCATGCGCTTCTATCAGGTTGATCCCGCTGAGCAGTTTGCCTCTCCTTATGTGTATTGCGGGAATAATCCGATTGGCTACTCAGACCCAACTGGATTAGAGATAGAAGATGAGAACGCTACTCAAGAGCAAGCTGATTGGTTTATCGGAGCGACTAGACTACCATTTACTTATGAGAATCGTAGATACATACTTGATCCTGAGATTGATATGAGTACACTTAATCCCATGCAGAGATTAATAGCAGAAATTGCCTTGAGTAGGACAGAAGTCGTTTCTCTGCGCTTTTCCCCTGGGTTAGAGTATGCTGGAGCTACTTTTGGGGAGAATGATACACCGTATCCAAATATTGTAATTGTGGGAGACTCATACATAGGTAGTAAGATAAAAAGAAGAAGTGGCGTAAATACCATTTCAGGATACATACAGCCAGAATCCTTGAATCTTTTGAGTGATTTTTCTATGACCTCTAGACTGGACTTAGTAGGACACGTCGTCGGTGAGTTCTATTTCATGGGCACTCACCCTGATTATCGAGGAAAATCACTTACTGATGATGAACGCGATATAGCTCGAGATTACGGGCACAATAAGGTTATGGGATTCCAGTCGAGAACAGATGCCCATCGTATGGAAGATGATCGAACACATATAAGGCCTATGAAAAACAAACTTGGTACAAAGTTCTGGTGGAGATCAGAATTGAAATTCTATGATCCTGTTTTGAAAAGATATAGCCCTGTTATTAATCTTGATAAGGATGCAAAAGATGAGTAAGTTCTTATCGTTTGTATTTTCATCTCTGATCATTAGTATCATGCTTTTTTGTGTGGCATGTTCATCGAATACATATAGGCCTTCACAAGAACTGGTATTCACTGGCCCGGATTCTCTCTCATGGGGGCATCCTGGCATTATTGACCCTCTAGGAACATGTTTATTCACTCTTCAGGATATATCGTTGAATGAGTATGTTTTGTTTCTAGAGCCAAAGTACACAAATATTAAGTTCGACTTTGAACTGATTCCTGAAGATGCAGATGCTGACACGACTGAACTTTTTTTGGTGTATAAGGGTGAGAGATACAATGAGGTAATTAGTAAGTATATCCCAGTCCACATTGGCGACACAATTAAGGTTACTCTCAAGATATCGAAAAAATACCCCAAATTCGACACATATTACTTTGGTGTTGATGGTGGTAAGGGTTTTACCGCGGAAGAGAGATTAGAGATAATATATAATTGTGATGACTTAATAAACATCAGAGGCAGATTATTCTTAAATAATAAATCGATAAAGGAGTGAGGATTACCCGCATCCACGTAGTCCAAAAGGTTAATCAGTTACTGACCTCGGCGATATCCACCGGGGTCAGTGATATTCATTTTGAGCCATTTGAGGATGCTTTCCGGGGACGATTCAATATACATTCTGGATTAAGTGAAGACAGTGGATGATAATCAAGAACGAGAGGATGTGGGAGAAAAAGATGATTGGCAGCAAAATCACTAATAACAGGGTGTTATGCTACTTAGGCCAGACGTTGCTTTTACTTGTGATAACTTGCTTGATCACATCTTGCAGCGTATATCGAACTCGTGTAAGTCCGGACAAGTGGCGATATATGGAACTGAGATATGTCACATATAAGACTTCACTAGTAGAGGAATGGCCGCGAGCAGCTTTTCAAGATAGTTGTGGTACTTACTACTTTGTTATTCAAGAGCCGGTATCCTTCAAGTCAGTCAAAAGATATGAGTTTGAAACGTTAAAAGTTGGTGATATGTATCGTCTGCGTTTATACCGTTACGACCAAATAGCGGATGATGCACGGTTTTTCACACTACAAACGAATAGAATGAGTTACTCGATAAATGGGAATCCGACAATTGTAGATCTGAATGTCAATGTGTACTACTGTCCAGACCTGATACTGACAAGAAGAAACGTATACTTGAAGATGGGAGAGAATTTGCCAAGTCAGGGGGGAATAATATGGCGAGCAGAATAACATTGATCTTACTTGCGTTAGTTTTGCTGTTAACTGGATGTACATTCAACCACACAAATAGTAGTAAAACATCAGAAGGTATCAGAGTCTATGCTATTGTCCCTGATCTGCTTGAGGATTATATTATTATAGTATCCAAAGATGCTCAAGATAGTATTATCCTAGTCTTAGTGAACAAAGCACCAGATAGAACATTCAATATATTTGAAGATCAACCTATGATTATTCCTAATCATGAATACGACCTAAATCTATCCGGTGTGCCAGATTCAACTACTTATGAATGTAAGTCAATACCATCCGTTAACTTAACTGCTGGACTTTGCAAGCATAATCAGAGTGTCTGGTACCAAGGGTATGATTTAGAACTCTATGATGCCAAAACAAAAACTCTCCAGTATCCGCATTATACTTCTAAAGAGTTATATGCAACTTCGAATAACAAGGTATTCGTGAAGAATGAAAAGAATAGAATCCCGCATCCACGTAGTCCAGAAGGTTAATCAATTACTGACCTCGGCGATATCCACCGGGGTCAGTGATATTCATTTTGAGCCGTTTGAGGTTGCTTTGGGAGTGATTTTGATTGATGAGTTTAATGATGAATGAGAATAATCAAGTCATCAGCTCCTACGATTACGATGCCTGGGGGAACCCGATGAACAGTACGGTTTCTGAGATGAGCTCATACCCCGACCCAGTTAGAATTACATGAGGTATCAAATGCGAGTATATTTCTTGCTTCTCTTGTTGCTCCTGCCAGGCTGGATTATTGGAACAACTCATATCGTTAAGCTGGATGGCAGTGGAGATTTTTCAAGTATCCAAGCAGCCATTAATGCCTCTGCTTCGGGTGACACAGTGTTAGCTTATCCGGGAACCTATCATGAAAACCTGACCATTCAAAGAAATAATCTGTCTTTATACAGTTTAGAAGCTATAAACAGTGACCCTTCATACATTGATTCTACTGTAATAAATGCAAACATGATAAGTACCGCTCTATCAATTGGGTTGAATGTGCAAAATATAGCTGTCAGGGGTTTTTCGTTTACAAACGGTAAGGGAACCGGGGTAGCAATAGGTCAGTCCTCTGTTGTTCTCAGCAACTGCAAGATCTTTGGATGTATAGGTAGAAACGGGGGCGGTCTAATAATTGCCGGCTCTCCAGTGACTCTGTCGGGAGTGGAGGTTTATTCCAACTATGCGTTAATCCACGGTGGTGGGTTATACGCGGCAGCTGCTACAAACTATCAGAACAACATAGTATTTGATCCCATACATCGCTGTTCTATATATAACAACCGGTCTGGTGCTGGACAAGACATCTACATCCAGAATGCGGAAAGTGATTTGAACGTATATCTGGACACATTCTCTGTAGCCGATCCTACAACCTATTATGCCATTTACTTATCTGCAGGTCTGACGGTGTACCAGATGAGTATGGATATTCTAAACGCGCATCATCAGGAGATCAACTGCGATCTCTATGTGTCTCCCGATGGCGATGATACCAATGATGGTCTGAGTCCAATAACAGCACTCAGAACTATACACGAAGGTGTTTACCGCATAGCGTCGGACAGCTTGCACCAAAACACAGTGCGCATACTCCCCGGAACTTATTCCCGCACAGCAAATGATCAGGTCTTTCCCGTTGCCCTAAAAAGCTGGACAATTGTACAGGGAAGCGGAATAGATATTACTACGGTAATCGGGGAGCCACATCCAACGATAACTGCTGGTTACGGCGGTTATGATGCAGTATTTCGAACAGATTCTCAAGCAAACATAACTCTATCCGACCTGACAATAACGACGATAAACACTGATAATGATAGCGTGTTATCCGGTTATGATCAAGGTAACATGAATTTATCTAATTTACGTATTCATAATGTTCACCCCAACCTCGTCTCCACAATATGGGTTTGGCTACGTAGTAATAATCACTCCACATGGGAAAATATAACTATCGAAGATATTGTTACATCAGGCAGTGGATTGGTCTCAGTAAATGAGGCAGTAGGAAATGGTGGAATGTCCGGAAAGATTTCAAATTGCACATTTAGAAACGCCATCTCTACTTTTTCTTCAGCATCAGTTTGGGCTGACGCATTAGTAGGAATCAGGGGAAATCGAGATCTTACTATCGAAAACTGCGAATTCAGCAACTTAACAATGACAGACAATGATTCCTATGCGATTGCGTTGGGCGGAGTGCAGTTTCCACAGCAGCATAACAACTTCAGTTTCAGCAATTGCTTGTTTGATAATATCTCATCGCCTGGGGGAATAATAGGCACCGGATCATCCAACTACCCAAGCATTAGTTTTACCAATTGTACTTTCGCGGATAATGAAGGAAACACAAACACTCTCATGGTCAATGGCAATGTAAATATCACCAATTGTATCTTTGACAACGAAACGCCATATCAGATCAAGGTCAATTCCATGACGGGGTTTTACGAGCCTACCACGCTAAGTATTGACTATTCCTGCGTGAAAGATGGTTTAGCAGGAATTCAGCAGGCAGCGGGGAATATGATAAACTATGCGGGTACGAATACTGACAGTGACCCACTTTTCAGAGGCGGTAACGATCCTTCTGACCCTCAGAACTATAGTTTAACGGAGCTGTCCCCCTGCGTCAACTCGGGAGCAGAGGACATAACCGGATTGAATCTACCACCTTTCGACCTTGCCGGTAACTGGCGCGTTTGGAATGGTAGAATAGATATGGGCTGTTACGAATACGGTTCGGAACCTTGGGTTGTTTATGACGATCCGGTTGCTCCGGATATTCCCCCAGTCCTTTTCATGGCATATCCCAATCCATTTACAACCATCACAAATCTTCAAGTTACTTTACCCCCCTATCAAGCTATCACTTTGCCAAGAGTAACAGCCGCAAGCATCGATATCTATAACATCAAAGGACAAAAGGTCAAAAGCATCTCGCTTGACCCAAGTAAGGCAAGTGAGCATTTCACTTCTTGGGATGGTAGGGATGACTGTGGTAGCCAGTGTTCGAGTGGTATATACCTCCTCAACTTGTCTGTAAATGGAATACGATGCTTGAGTAAAAAAGTTACTCTTTTCAGGTGATCTGCATGATAGAATTACATATCGTATAGATACTATAGTCGTCCTGCACTTCCAACGAAACGTTGGTAACGATGTGTGTTCTCCGGAGAAAATTACCGGGTTTATCTCAGAGAAGCTCCTATCGAATACAATCTACAGCGATCTCCACAAATATCTTGACCAAATCCAAACGCAGAATTGAGTTGGTGACAGAGAAGATATTATCTACAATAGGGAGATCACATGAGAAAAGTCTTTTTGCTCATGATATTCGGAATGATGGTTTTCGGTCTGTGCTCAGTCACGGTCGAGACCGGTTCACTAAAGGGATTTTTGTATGCTGGAGAGCCGAATACGGCTTATGACAAATGGCTAAGCCATGTTTCGGAAGGAATCGCATTGGCAAATTACAATCTATATGCGCCTTATGACAGGCAATTGAACGGTTTTGGCGATTATCACGTCGCGACGACTACCGAGCTTACGAATTGGGGTCTGGTGATCGATGCTTTTCTCAGCGGTGATATGGATGCTACAGAGCTACAGATCGCCGCGGGTGGATTTCCTTATCAGGTAGTTCAGTTTAACGACACCGATACCGGCAGAATGTACTATATGCTGAGGGAGAACGTATCTCAGCTATATTATGATGACAACGCCACTACTGATACTTACGATGACGAGACAGGCGCTTTTGCCTGGGGCTGGGGACTCTATATCTATAGTCCCTCAGGTACGCGTCCGGTAATCATCTCTGCTCCTCATCCATGCGATGACTTTGCCACGATACCCTTCTCTCTGGAAGCGTTTCAGCTCTGGAATGCTAAGTTTATGATGTGTGCCGGAGCCGGAAGAGAGGTCAAGTGGACTAACGTCAATCCCTATACGAATACCAAGTCACTCAGTGATCCCACCCGGGTAGCGGGGCATCCTTTTAACGTAGCTTACCAGAGATTTGCCAATCTGATCCGCACTCAATACAGCCTGCGGGAATTCTCGCCCCAGATCCATTCCTATGACTGGAACAGACACGTGGGAATGGCGAACCTGCAGATCTCCGCGGGTTATCAGAAGTATTGCCCAAACCTGCCTATACGTGATCTCTCCAATCTCAAGCATGATCTGATCAATAAAGGCGACCATTTGATGATCCCGGCTAATACTTATGGTATCCATCGGGACGTCTTTCTCAATGATTATTACTCGGTTTTCTATTCCACTCATGACTTTACTTACACGGATGGGGTTCACACCTATCCCGTGAATGATCAGATCACCTTGCCGGCGTATTCGCAAAACCAGCAAATGGCTTATACACTTTCCGGATGGAATGATTATGATTCTTATGATCCTTTCTTCCATGTGGAAATGGATGAATTGCCAAATTGTTATGAAGAGACCGAAGTGAACTACAAATGGTTCTATGGTTTTGACGCTGCCACGCAGAAGTGGGACTATTCGCGGACGTTTGATCACTTCTTTGCCTACTACCGCAGGTGGATAGTGGATCTGAACTCCCTCTTCGATGAGATGTTCCAGATGAACGATCAGGCAAGTCCGACCGATCCCACAAACCTCTACAAGATGAATGAATCGCTCAATAGCGTGACCCTCGGCTGGACGAAGTCCTCCGCTTATGACTTTGATACCTATGAGGTCCTGTATGCCACCCAGCCTATCGGGCTTGCCAATTACCAGACCTTTAGCCGTACCAATGCTGCGCTGCTGGCATCACAGGCGAGTGAATCCGTCACCGTCACCGGTCTGACAAACGCCAATACCTACTATTTCAGAATCAGAGCCAAAGACAAGAATGGCAATTACAGCAATATGAGCAACGAGATAGTTTGTACGCCCGGGCCTGCCAACGTCACCTCTTTCTCAGGGTTTGGTATGAACAATACCGTCCGACTCTATTGGACGGTCAGCGGTCAGACCAATAACCAGGGCTTCAAGCTCTATCGTCGCGATCCCTCAAGTAACTATCAACTGGTCGATAGCTACCTGACCAATCCGGCGTTGTCCAATTCTACCGCCGGGTCATTTGAATATTGGGACAATAACGTCACCAATGGAACTATGTACACCTACAAGCTGAGCTCGACGAATACCGGCGGAGCCGAGTATTACTATTACAATACCGCTGCTGCCAGTCCCCGCCCCATCCATGCCATATACATCCGTAATGCCAGCGGAATCCTTGCCGATTCGATATTCTTCGGCGTAAATCCCTACGCCTCGGACGGTCAGGATACTTACTTCGACGTCAATAAATCCGGTCCTACTTCAAACTATGTATGGAATGCCTTCTGGGAGCAGTATTGGGGCAATAACGGCACTCTTCTGACCCGTGAGATCAAGGGCGAGTATGACCTCGATAATGAGCTAAAATCATGGGTCATGCAGGTGCGCAGTGATCAGCTCTCACAACCGCTGTATATCTCCACCTCAAATACCTTTGGACGCTATGAGAAGCTCTATTTGCAGGACAGCGGAAACGGTAGCTGGAACAACCTCAGCCAGGGGCAATATCAATTCTCGGTGACCAATTCCAATGCGCGCAACATGACCTTGTATTGGGGCAATCTGTCTCCTAAGATCACTATCGGATCACAGGCGAATCGCGTCTATCAGGGTGGAACTTCCGCCCAGTTCCTCTGGAGCTATACCTATTCCTTCCTTATCGATCACGCCGATCTCTGGATCAAGAGCGGAGCAGATAGCTTGATGATCAGTGGGAACTTGCCTACGACCACCACTTCATATACCTACTATGTGCCACAACAGGCTGATTGGCAGAACTGCAAGCTCGTCATGTACCTTACTGCTGTCGATGGTGCGATTACCAGATATGAGGGACCTTTCACCTTCGCAATGGTTCCGGCAATGTCCTTTGCATCATTTGAACCGGGATGGGGTTTCCATGCCAATCCCTGGAATACGTCAAGCCTGACCCTGGAAACGGTCTTTGGCGCAGGCGCTGTGGGATATTCACTTGCCGGTAATGAGCAATGGACTCCTCAGACGGACTTTGTCTATGGCACGGGATATTTCGTCAATACGCCGGACTTTAACTTCTATAGCTCACTTTCTCCTGTGGTGCGTGATGAAGTCAACTTCCCCTTGGTGACCGGATGGAATCTGATCCCCAATCCGCACCTTTGCAGCTATGGGATCGAGGATATCCGCTTTATGATCGGCACAACGGTCTATCGCATGGCTGAGATGATCTCCTTTGGGCTCGTTTCACCCGGGCTCTACGTCTATCGTGAGGGTCAATACATCCTCGCAGATACGTTGCAACCTTATGAAGCGCTGATGATAAAGTATTACGGTGATGCAGCTCTGGGGACGGTGATCGATTTTCTGCCCTTCTTCTCCGCTCCGGTGATCACTCCTCCGGCTAATGATTGGCAACTCGTTCTCAAAGCAGATAGGGGAGATACGGATCAGGAACAGATCTTGATCGGCACAAACCGCAATGCTACGGACGATTATGACTTCTATTATGATGTGCCCAAAGCTATATCGGGACCTTTTTCCCACTTGAATATGTATATAGACAGAAGCGCAGAGACCGATACCCTCTTTAATGAAGACAGACTTATCAGCGAGATCAGAAGCGGCTTTACCGGGGATGAGGAACAGGCAATGACCTGGAACTTCCGCTTGGAATCTGAATCGACAGAGCCCGTGCATTTTACCTTCGTACCGAACAGCATCCCGGAAAACTGGACAGTATCCGTGTATGTGAATGGATCCGGTCATCATCTTTACGATGGTACGGACTTCACTCTTATCCCGGATGAGAATGGGGACATCAGCGGAACCCTCATGGTTCGTAACTACTACGTCGGAAACAGCGATCCCATCCAGCCGGTGATTACCGGGCTGAAGTCTTACCCGAATCCTTTCAATCCCAGCACGACAATATCGTTCAACGTCACGCGACAGGAACGGGTACGTGCCGAGATCTTCAACCTCCGCGGACAACGAGTTCTCAGCCTCTATGATGACCTCATGGACAAAGGGAGCAAGGAGCTTGTCTGGAACGGTAAGGATGAGCATGGGCGCTCGGTCTCATCAGGCGTCTATTTCGTCAAAGTAAGCCAGGGTAAGCAAAATACTATCCTGAAGATGATGCTGGTAAAATGAGTATGACCCTGAGATCGAAGATCGTATTGCTCGTAACAATCGGCATGCTCGCATGTTCGGGATTACTGGCAGCGAAGCACTCTGAGGGATTCCCCTTGGGGACATATTCCTACATTGCGAATATCTTCCCTTATCACGCTCAGTACCGCAAAGAACTATGTAAATACATGCAGGAATTAGGCTATAACGTTGCAATGGTTCAGACGGACACTAAAGACACAGACCTCAAAGGGTTGCTCACCGATCTGGATGACCGGGGTTTGGATGCGATCCTTTTGGACAGATCTTGGTCTGTTGACAGTAGAGATCCTATGCATTATGGGCTACAAGCTCTGACTATGAGTAACTACTGCCGTCTGGAAGCTGAATATGATGGCGGGAAAGACGTAAATAAGGGTGATAGTCAGGATAGTTCAATCTGGTATGCATCTACCAGCGATAAGCGTATCACCCGTATTGGCTCCCCGAGAAAAAGTCCTGAAGCCTCAAACGGTTTTGTCTGGTTTCTAAAAAAGGGAGCAAACCCCGGCTATGCTTATGCTGATCTAAGTCTGCGTTGGCCCAAGAAAGATGGAACGCTCTATCGTGCAGGACAAATATGGCAGGTATTTCAAGGGGACAGCAGCAAAAAGAACGAGCAGTACGTGTACATACGTTATAGATTCAAGCTGAGCAAGGTCGAGAGTGAACTGGATGATAGCGAGGTGCTCTTGAGATTTGAACCGGTAGGTTTTCCGCTTTCCGGCGGAGGATATGCAGCTACGCCAAACCGGATAAAGAGCAAAGATGAAAAGGGGTTGAAACCGGAGGATAACCCCGTATTCACCTACAAAGACTATAAGGGCTCCAAGGATGGCTTTCTGACGTACACAGTAAGATTATCCTATGCTGACCTACTCGAGTCCGGGATGATGGCTGTAGAATCATCCAAATTGTATAAGATCATAAACTTGAATCCACGACTCTGGTGGAGTGGCAAATGTGACCTGTTTCTGGATTATATCGAGATAGAGGATCAGATGCACTTCGACCTGAGGACATCTCCGGAGCAATACACTGCCGGGATAAGATCGCGTCTTGAACAGATGCTCGAAGCGAGCAAGGGAAACATCGCGGCATTCTATACTTTCGATGAGCCTTTGCAACCACAGCTTCACTCGATGAAACTGGTACAGGATTATCTTGCGGGAAGTGGTATTGAGACGTTCACTGCAACGCATGACTATAACTACAGATTACTACAGACCGATAAAAAGAACGACAAGTACTATGAGCACTTGGAGAATTTTACCAATACCGCAACTCCCAATATCGTCGCTCCGGATATCTATCCCCTCACGCCAGATATTGAATGGAATTCACCGAGTAGCAGTTCTCCCGGTAAGTTCATCCAGGATATGTATGACAAGAAGCTGCACGCGGCTTACTACCATTCCAAGAAATACAGAGATGAGAGAGCGGGTAGAAAGTTCTTTCCGATCGTACAGAACTTTGGCAAGTGGGGAGAAAGCAACAAAACTCAGCAATGGATGTACTGGATGTTAGCCCCCAAGGCTACTCAAAAAGCGATGAACTTGTTCCCCTTATGCTATGGACCTGATGGGATACTGCACTACAGACTTCAATCTTTCCGTGATGAAAAGGGATTGGGTGAGTATGCCCCGATCAGTGTGCTATCCGTTAATGGGAAGTACGCTCCACCCTCTGAAGATAGATCATCCTATGATGCTGTGCTTGAGACCAATCCCCAGGTCAGCGTTTATGGTTCTTTTCTGAAGCAGCGTGAATGGAAGGGCGTACGGACATTGATGACTGAAAGATTCAAACTAAACAAAACATATTCGGGCAACTTGCTTGATGATGTGCGGGTGATGCCTTCCGAAGGTGAATATAGCGGATACGTCCAAGCCGGATTCTACCAAGATGATTTCGGTAGCCCGATCATCATGCTGGTAAACCGCAGGGCGAATTACTTTTCCCCGGGAGAAATAAGCACTCCCAAACTGGTCCCTTATGAGAAGTATAAGACCTACTTCCCTGAAGCAGAGCCTCAGACAGTCAGCTTTGGAGTAAACAAGAAGAGCAGATCGGCGAGGGATATGAGCCTTGCTCTATTTGATCGCTTTGACGCGAAAGTCTATATTCCAGACGGTAACTCTATCAACGTCCGGATGAATGCCGGTGAAGGAAAGCTCCTGCAATTAGTCGCTCTGGACAGACTTTCCGGCAAGATATCGCAAGACTCTTGGCTTCCGGTAGTCATAACCAAAGACATGCTGATCGATCGAAGCGGGAAGTTCACCATTGCAGAAAATGACAATATCACCCTATTACCGGGTGCAACGCTAACGGTAGAGACCGACACTCAGCTGATCCTCAAGGGAAAAATCACTGCTCTTCCGGGTGCGAGGATAATAGTGAAAGGCAATTTTGATTTCGCTCCTGATAGGTTGAGCTTGGCAGGCAAAGACCAGATGAGCTTTGAGAGTGTCTTACAGAAGAGTAAAAATGCAGAATGAGGATTATTATGCAAAGTGCTGTAATGCATGGATTATCACTCCTGCAGCTAAGCAGTAAACCAAAACTTGATGTATTTGTCCGTAATTTGTCCTTGACAAAAAAAAGGCATTTTTAAGGATGCACATCATCAGACACGTAATGAACAGCGCTGGGGGCGTAGTTCAGTTTGGTTAGAACGTCTGCCTGTCACGCAGAAGGCCGCGAGTTCGAGTCTCGTCGCTCCCGCCATAAATTGACGCCGCATGCGGCGTCTTTTTTTTTGACGGAATGATTATGGATCTTATTTTTTGTCTCATCTGGATAGTAGCCAATCTGCTCCTTTTATTGGTAGTCATTCTCCTACTTCCGGTACTTATTCCCTTCTTATGGATCAAAAAGTATCTGCGAGCTCTCTTTCCCAAAATAAAGGCAAAACCGGACTCTGTTTTGATCCATGCTGCCTCGGTAGGGGAGATCATGGCGATAAAGCCTCTGATATACTCTCTTTTAGACAAGTATCCGGATCTGACCATCACTCTCAGCACTACTACCCAAACAGGGCTTTCCGTCGCCAGATCGATCGATGACAGAATAGTCGCATTCCTCTCGCCATTGGACCTTTTGCCCTTACGATTCTACCAGTTTCATCGGCTGAGACCCAAACTGCTCTGCATCGTTGAGACGGAGATCTGGCCTAATATGCTGAAGACTGCTGAAATATACAAATGCCCGGTTGTCTTTCTCAATGCTCGGATGAAAGAAGGGACTTATCGCACTTTCAAGGCATACAGACCCCTCCTTCGCTATATAAGCCGATCCGTTGTCGGTGTCGTATCTCAGAGCTTGGCAGATAGCCATAGATTTAAGGAGCTCTTTACCTGTGAAGTAGTCACTACGGGTAATCTCAAGTATGCGGTGAAACTGGGTGAGTACGAAAAGAAGACCCTTAGAAAAGACTTGGGATACGCCGATGAAGATCTGATAATCACGTGGGGGAGTTCTCGTCCGGGAGAGGAGCAGATAGCCCTGGATCTGATAGATACCCTTTCCTCAAGATTACCGAGCGTGAAGCTCATTATAGCCCCCAGACACATGAATAGGGTTGCAGAGGTGATCCAGGTGTTCTCTACAAAAAAGACAGCTCTTTATTCCAAAGATAGAGAGTCGAGCGATGTACTGATCGTCGATCAACTCGGTGTATTGGATAAGTGCTACGCTATTTCCGATATAGCTATCGTAGGTGGATCATTTATTGACTTTGGGGGACATAACCCTCTTGAACCGGCATTCTACTCCAAGCCGATAATTATGGGGAGATATTACAGCTCCTGCGCGGAATCGGTCGAAACGCTAAAGGCAGAATCAGCGATCATTATCTCCGAAGGAGCTGAATTGGCGGATCAGATCATCGCCCTACTACATGATCCTGAGGAAATGTATAGAATGGGGCGAAGCGCCAAGCGTGTTCTCGATGACAAATCTCGTTCTTTGGCAGATCACCTCAGGTTTTTGGAACAATGGCTGAGCTAAAGGAAGCTCTATATTATGATCGATCGGACCAGCTTGTGGTAATGTGCAGGCTTTGTCCCCGCCTATGCGTCTTAGCACCGGGCTTTACCGGGTTTTGCAATGCCCGGAAGAACATAGGGGGCACTCTTTATGCGACCAATTATGGAGAAACCATTGGAGCAAGTCTTGACCCTATAGAAAAGAAGCCACTGTATCATTTTCGTCCCGGGTCAATGATCTATTCCTTGGGAGCCAATTCATGCAATCTGGACTGCTGTTTTTGCCAAAACTTCAGCGTTAGCAGATCAAAGTGCCATACTAAACACATTTCTCCGGATAGTCTCTATACATATTTAGCGGAGTTCGGTGCGAAGCAAGTTGCCTTCACATATACAGAGCCAATCACATGGTACGAATACATCCTTGATTTTGCCGAGATAGCCAAAGAAGTTGATATAGTGTTGATAACCAATGGATATATTGAAGAAATGCCACTGCAAGCTTTGTTACCAAAGATACGAGCCATGAATCTGGACATCAAGGGAGCAAGCGACGGCTTTTATCGGGACAACTGCTCCGGAAGTTTGGAGCCTGTTTTACGTACCCTTCGCAATGCCTATGCTCAGGGAGTCCATGTCGAGGTCACAAACCTGCGGATCCCGGGCAAGAATGATGCGGAGGAAGACATCAAAAAGCTCGTAGCACTGGTAAGCGAGGTCGATCGGTTGATACCGATCCACTTTTCTGCATATCATCCGGCATATAAGCTTGACACGAGAGCGACACCACGAGAGACTGTCCTGAATGCCTGTAGAATAGCCAGCGAAACCATGCCTTTCGTTTATGCCGGGAATATAAGTAGATCATCTTATTCATCTACTGTTTGTCCCGGGTGTGGGGAAGAGCTGGTTAGGCGCGAAGGCAGTAACGTAGTCAGTAAGCTGAACCGTTCCGGATGCCCGGTCTGCGGTCTGGCAATATATGGAGTATTTGATTGAATATAGAGCACAGTAAGCGCATAACGATTTCCGATATAACACTCGGAGTGCTACTGGTCATCCTGATGATCCTTAGTGCTTCCGTTTTTTACCGAAAGGAGAGTGATCGCGCTGTGTTTATCTATAAGAATGGAATAAAGTTTGGTGAGTACCCGATCATTCGCGACAAAGTCGTCGTCATCGATGAACACAATACGATACAGATCCGCAATGGACGCGTACGAATGCTCAAAGCCGATTGTAAAGATAAACGCTGTGTCAAACAAGGGTATAATGATCTCCTTCCCATAATCTGCCTGCCAAACAAGTTAGTTGTCGAAATCAAGAGATCAGAAGCCGAGAAGAAGTTCCTACTCTACTAAGATGATAAGAATCGCAATCTATCCCTCAAGTCATGGTTTTGGTCATGTCTCCCGAATGAGTGCTTTAGCTGAGCAAATGAACGCGTTTGGTTTATACACTATTATCAGGACCGACCGACCGACCTTTTTACTGCAAAACCTGAATCCTGAGAGGAACGAGATCAGTATTGCCTCAACGGACTTTGGGGTGATCCATTCCAAGGATCTGGCTATGGATATCGAGGGAACCAAGAGAGCTTTGATCGATCTGATGTCCAGGCGTAGAGAAATAGTCGATCAGGAAGTGGATTGGCTGAGATCAAACAAGATCGATCTGGTTATTAGCGATATCCCATTCATCCCTTGTGAGGCAGCATCATACGCAGGTATTCCTGTGTTCGCGATCTCCAATTTTGACTGGGCATTCATCTATTCCGAGATGTTCCGCAATGATCCGGAGATGACCCCAATTGTTAATTGTATTGCCGGAATTTATCAGAGAGTTGACCAGGCATTTCGTTTACCATTCAGCTCTCCTCGAAGTATGGGAAGCTTTGCTCATGTCAGGAAGATCGGGCTGCTGGCGCGTGAAAAAGCACTTTATCAGGATATTAGAGCAATACATGGGATAGCTGAGGATCGGCTAATAATCCTATCCTTGGTCAGTGGTCTTGATAACATTGACCTCAATACCGAGGAGCTTGCGCATAAGCTAAATGCATTTGTCATTACAACTCGTGACCTCCAGAATGTCAAAGACGTTATCAAAATACCCCAAGATGCTGCTATTCTGGATTATATCCATGGAGCAGATCTGATCCTGACTAAACCAGGATATGGTATCTTTTCAGAAGGTGTGCAATTCGGAAAGCCCTTTATCATCAGGGAGAGAGAGGATTATCCCGAGGAACGGATCTTGGTGGATCAGCTCAAGCGTGATACTCAGGTCTATGAGCTATCCAGTGGTATCGAGGGGGTTCCGGGATGGTTGTCCAGGATACAAGGTAGTGGTACAGCTTCTAAAAGACGTAACTCAAACTTGGAGATAGCCGGCGCAGTATTCTCAAGCTTTATAGCACATAAACATAAAAATGATAGACTCGTATCGGTCTATGATATAGGATCAAATAACCTGAACTACTTGCTATATGACTGCCGGAATGGACAGACTATACATAAGCATCAGGTTCAGACAGGATTAGGTCTCGGATTTAAGCAGGGGAGACTAAGCTCGAAAAGCATCGCGAAATTCAAGAAAGTGTTCAGGAGTATCCGCAGATTTGATCAGGATCCTGCTATCAATACTATATGCTTCGCAACGGAAGCAGTTCGTAAAGCATCTAATAAGGAAGTGTTGCAGGACTTCATATCTCATCACGGAGCAAAGCTCCGCATCCTTGAGCCGCGTGAAGAAGCGCGGTTGGTCTATCATACAGTAAAGGATAAACTTGATCCGTCGGTTCTGAGCCTGGTCTTGGATATTGGAGGTAGAAGCTGCGAGCTCTGTTTGGTTCGGGATCGCAAGCTGGTAAAATGGAGAAGCATCCCTGTTGGGTTGCAGAGTTTTCTATATGATTCATCAGATGCCGTATTTGAGATGCTGAGTAAAGAGCTGCTTGACAAGGGTGAATTGTCCAAAATAGGTCAATTTGTAACAATCGGCTTGACAGCAGAGATGATCGGCGATCTTTTAGGCATAGACAGACCTTCAGGCGATACTTGGCCGAGCGTGAGACTATCTTCGATTCGCAGAGCCATCTTCCCAGAGGAATCTCCAATTGATAGAGAGACAAGGCTTGTTATCAATAGTCTTCAGATTATTGTATATATCATGGAGTGTATCCCCATAGACGAGATATCTCTCTGTTACGATGGTATCAATGTAGGGTTTGCCAGTGAAATCAAGAATTAAATAAGGTAGTAATGAAGTTTTATATCGAAACCTACGGATGTCAGATGAACGTCAGCGACAGCGAACTCATCACCTCCATACTGCTCGAAGCCGGGCATTCACATGCCGCAGACATTGACAGCTGCGATATATTGTTCTTCAATACCTGTTCTGTGCGCAAGCATGCTGAAGACAGAGTGTTGGGAAGAATATCCAATGAAAAAAAGCGGAAATCGACGAATCAGGATTTTCGCATTGCCGTCGTGGGCTGTATGGCTCAGAGAATGGGGGAGGAGCTGATTAAAAAAGGGATTGGGGTTGATTACGTTTTCGGAGTAGATCAATATCAGAGAATCCCGGAGATTATTGGAACCGCAGCGACCTCTCAATATGTGACAGATTTTGATCCTCTACAGGTTTATCCTGATCTGATGCCTTCTCATAACAGCGCAACTTGCGGGTTTGTCACGATCATGAGGGGGTGTAACAACTTCTGCACATACTGCATAGTACCATACGTCCGGGGTCGAGAGAGAAGCCGTTCATTTGCAGAGATCATCGATGAAGTTAGGCTTGCATCAAGTAAGGGGCTCCATGACATAACCTTATTGGGGCAGAACGTTAATTCCTATAGCTTTGATGGGATGGACTTTGCGACTCTTTTGGGCAAACTTGCCGAAGTTGATGATGTATATAGACTACGCTTTATCACCTCGCATCCCAAAGATCTGTCGGATAGCCTGATTGATGTGATGGCATCGCATAAGAATATCTCCAAGCATATCCATTTGCCCTTACAAAGTGGTGATAATACGATACTTAAGGCTATGAATCGCTACTATGATATCGAGCATTATCTTAAGCTCATATCCAAGCTTCGTAATGCAATGCCTGATATAGCGATCACCACAGACCTTATCGCCGGTTTTCCCGGAGAAACTGAAGCAGAATTCATGAACACACTTCAGGTAATGGATGATGTCCAGTTTGATTATGCATTCTGTTTCAAGTACAGCAATCGAGAAGGCACTACTGCCGCTGAATATACAAATCAGATACCTGAGCCTGAGCGCTTGCGGCGATTGCAAGAAATGATAGACAAGCAGAGAGCGATCACCCATAATAAGTTCAGCTTAAAGATCGGCAAAGAAGTCGAGATCTACGCGGAAGACATCAGTAAGAAGAACCCAAATCAGTTATCCGGTAAGACGGACGATTATAAGATCGCGGTTATCAGCGGTAGTCCGGATCAGATAGGTACCTTGATCCGAGGTAAGGTCATTGCAGCAACCCCAGGGACGCTGATATGCGAGTGACAAGCAAACTTGCGATTAAGGCACGTTATGTAAACCAGCATCTGTGCTTCCTTGCTTTTTGTGTCAGAATAAGTAAGCAGCTCTTCCCTATGGGATCATCAAAAGAAATAGATAAGGATAAAACGATATGAAAAGTATGACCGGTTATGGAAAAGCAACCGTTAGTAGATACGATATAGACGTTGATATTGAGATAAAGTCAATTAATGCCAGATATCTGGACTTAAAGTCCTACCTCCCCCGGGATATGAGTTTTTTTGAGTTTCAGCTTCGTAAGCTCATTACCAAGAGCCTCTCTCGCGGCACGATCGAGGTAAGGGTTAATTACGCAGATCACAGAGATCCGGAGGTCAAGCTAAATCAACCCAAATTAATCCGATACAATGAGATAATATCGCAAGCTATGAAGTTGGTCGGACAAGATGATAGAGTTCCGATCGAGTTACTGATCAAAGAACCAGGTATCATCGAGAGTAAGAAGAATAATGAAGAAGACCAGGAACTCATTGAAGTACTTAACGAGTGCACAGAGCTTGCCATATCACGTCTTCTCATTTGTCTGGAGAACGAAGGAAGAGACATATCCAAGACCCTTCAGCAATCTATCGATCAGATCCTCGAATCCACTTCTAAAGTCGAAGAACTAATAGTCCCTTATAGAGACGACTTGTTTGTGAACATGAAGAAGAGGATCAATGACATCCTGGCCAACGTTCAGTCCGAAGTCGTAGAGCAGAGACTGATCCAGGAACTGGCGATCTATATCGACAGGTATGATATACACGAGGAGATCACCAGGCTCCGCAGTCATATAGATGCATTTAACAGCCTGCTAAGAAGCAATGGGAAAGAAGACATTGGCAAGAGTCTGAACTTCATCATGCAGGAAATGCAGAGGGAAGCTAACACCCTCGGATCGAAGTTCTCAACGACTGCTTCGTTTAAGTATATACTAGTGATCAAGGAAGAAGTCGAGAAATGCCGGGAGATAATCCAGAATGTTGCCTGATAGTATATTAAGCTGGAAATCCACGCCTTTCCTGGAGCGACCATATACGACCGTAGCGTTGATATCATTTCTGATCCTGTTATCGGTGATCCTTTACCAGATCACGATTATCCAATGGCAAACCCCATTTTTTTATGCAGCAGGGATGCTCTTGGTGATCGCCAACCTTCTCCCCTACTTCATTACCACCGAGTATTATCTGTACGAGACTGAGATCGTCATCAAGTATGCCTTTGTCAAGATTACTAGGAAATACTCCGACTTCGGATGTTTCTATCTTGATTCAAAGGGTGTGATGCTCAGTACATTCAAGGTGCCTCGCAGGCTCGATCCCTTTAGGGGGCAGTCGCTTAGATTCAGTTCAGGCAAAGCTGAGAAAGAACAATTGATCGAATTGCTGAAGATCAAAGTCGGGAAACAATACTGATGCTAAAGAATAAACTCGGTCACTATGAAAAGCGGGTCGTTGAGCTGATGAAGCAAAGCGACAATAAACCTGTCTCTTACAATGAGATAGTCGTATTGGGTGCCATTACCAGAAAAGACAAATACCATATCCGGGAAGCGATTAACAGCCTACAGGATAAAGGGATACTTAGCAAAGCAAGCCGTAAGTACAAATTAACAGAAGACCTAGCTACGCCATTGTCTCCCCGTAATGAGCCAAAGAAGACTTCAACCACCCTTATCAGTGGTGTATTTGATGCGACTCCGTTGGCGAAGGACCTGACCTATGCGTTCGTCCGAGCTGAGGATGGTGATTATTTCGTCCGTGCTGATGATACCTTAAATGCATATCATAATGACGTAGTTGTAATAGAACCGCTGATAAACAAAGCCGGTAAGAAATACTGCATTATTCGTAAGATCGAAAAGCGTGCCAATGAGATCATGACCGGTGATGTGAGATCAGCTGGTGGACACGAGGTCTTCATCTCGACAAATCGCAAGATACATCGCTGGTTTGATGTCCTCAGTAATGAGAATGATCTCGAAGGCAAGAAAGTGCTGGTAGAAGTATCTAACTGGGGTAATCCGCAAACAGGGAAGTCACCAGGCGTCAAAGTCAAAGAGATCCTGGGGCTCGCCGGTGATCCGGATGTTGAATTGATCGCAGTTCTTAAGCAATACGGCCTACCCCTTGAATTTCCTCAGGAAGTTCTCGATGAGGCAAATGCTATCCCTGAACGGATAGCTAAAGCTGATATTGCCATAAGAACAGATCATCGGGAGCTTTTTACTTTCACCATAGACCCCATCTCCGCCAAGGATTTTGATGATGCGATCTCGATTCTACGCACTCAAGACGGGTGGACCCTTTATGTCCATATTGCGGATGTTGCCCATTATGTGGCAAAGGACTCGAAACTCTTTCATGAAGCGATGGTGCGCGGCAATAGCTTCTACTTCCCCAAGAAGGTTATACCTATGCTCCCGGAGAAGATCTCGAATAAGCTATGTAGCCTCCGTCCGGACGAGGATAAACTTACGATGACAATCAGATCTGATCTCGACTCTAATGGCAACATAATCAAACAGCGAATGTATGAGAGCGTGATCAGGTCGAACTTCCGGTTGACCTACGAAGAAGTCGATGCATATATAGATGGCAGTCCTGTATTTACGGATCAGGAGTTGCGCGTAGCGATCGACGAATCAAGAGAGCTTTCTCGTCTTCTCTCGCACAAACGGAAACAAGGCGGATATCTATTCTTCGATTTGCCGGAAGTAGAATATCATTATGACGATGAAGGGTTCATTCATGATTTTACCCTGGCGAATGAAACAGAATCCCATGTACTGATCGAGAACTTTATGCTTGTCGCCAATGAATACTCCGCCAAAACCCTCTCCAAGCTCTCCCCTATGAGCATCTACCGTATCCATGAAGATCCGGATATGAACAAGATAGAGAGACTCGCGACTACTCTCGGATTCTATGGAATCCGTGTTTTGACGTATGAGAACTTGAACAAGTCCATGCAAGCCCTTCTCGACAGCTTTCCCAATCAGGTGTTTCATAAAGTATTCGATCGCATGGTTCTGAGAAGCTTAAAAAAAGCCAAGTACTCCACAGAGCACATTCGCCACTTCGGCTTGAGCATAGAAGATTACACTCACTTTACCAGCCCGATCAGAAGACTTTGCGATCTTGTGATCCACCACTTATGCAAGGAATATGTCATCCACTCGACTAAGCCGGTTTTCTCGACATCAGACCTCAAAGAAATAGCAAATATCGCGTCCGAACGCGAGATACTCGCAGATGAATCCGAACGTGAGATCAACAGGATCTACAAGCTTTCTTATATGAAGAACAAGGTCGGTCAAGAATACAACGGCTTGGTCATTGGAGCGAACTCCTCCGGGCTGATAGTACAGCTCAATGAGATCCCGGTGACAGGAATTCTGGACAAAAGCCAATTATCAGGCTCAGGCTACATATATCGAGACCAAGAACAGAGCTATGTAAACAAACGTACTGGATACTATTACCAACTAACAGATAAAGTAAAGGTTATCGTGATGCAGGTCACTGATGATGTTTATCTTGAGCTTAGCAACGACGCTGACGCACATATTCACGATCATGATTGCACGACACTGCAAAAGAGTATAAGTGCGAAGCCCTTTAAGGACAGAACACAGCGGACGGAGCCTAAAAAACGGATTGACCAAAACGGGCGGCAACAGAAAATGGCAAAACCAAAGAAAAGATCCAGGAGAAACAAAGATAGATGAAAAAGCCTATCGGGATATTTGATTCCGGAGTCGGCGGACTCACCGTTTATAGGACGATCAGAGAGTACTTCCCCGAAGAAGATCTCATCTATTTCGGTGATACAGCTCGTGTACCCTACGGCCCAAAATCGCCGAATACGATCATCGACTATTCGACCCAAAACGCAAGGTTTCTCCTCCAGCAAGGAATCAAGACCCTGATTGTTGCTTGTAATACTTCGTCGGCATATGCTTTGGACTATCTGCATAGCCTGACCGGTATTCCGATTATCGGGGTTATCGAGCCGGGTGCAGAGCGAGCTGTTTTGGCGACTCGATCAAAGCGGATCGGTGTTATCGGGACGGAAGCAACTATACGCAGTAAAGCCTATACTAAGGCTGTCCAGGCTTTGATGCCTGAAGCAGTTGTCTTTTCTCAAGCTTGTCCTCTTTTTGTACCCATTGTCGAAGAGGGATGGCAGGATCAAGCTGTGGCTAAAGATATAGCCAAACACTACCTAAGCTATTTTGATGATAAAGATATCGATACGTTGATCTTGGGATGCACTCACTACCCATTGTTGAATGATGTCATCCAGGATGTCGTGGGTAGTGATGTTTGCCTGGTCGATAGTGCCGAATCCATAGCAATATATCTGAAGAGACTTCTTCCCGAAGATAGTGATGGCAGAAGCGGATCTGACATCTTCTTCGTGAGTGACAACGAAGATAAGTTTTCCGCTATCTCCAGCAGGATCCTTCACAAAGAACTGACGCATTTGCGTCGCGTACGGCTCTTCGAAAGCTGGTTTGCAGATTGAACAATAAAAGAATAGAAATAGAGGTTTTGTATGAATCCATTGATTATAACAGCAGCAATAACCGGAGCTGAGACCACCAGAAAGGACCAGCCCAATCTCCCTATCACACCATTGGAACAAGCTCAGGCTGCGCTTGATTGCTATCATGCCGGTGCCAGAGTCGTTCACCTACATGTTCGTAATGACGATGGCAGTCCCACACAGAGTCTGGATAGATTTCGCGAATCCATCGAGGCTATCAGGCATGCTGTACCGGAGATGATAATCCAGATCAGTACCGGTGGTGCAGTAGGAGAGGCTTTTGAAAAACGGCTTGCTCCACTCTCCCTCAAACCGGACATGGGAACCCTCAATGCCGGGACGCTGAATTTTGGTAACGAGATTTTCATCAACCATCCCCAGGATATCATCCGCCTTGCTGAATCGTTTAAAGATTTTGGGGTTGTTCCCGAAGTCGAGGTCTATGAATCCGGCATGATCGACGTTGTTGCCAGACTTGTCAACAAAGGTATCATTACTCATTCTCCCCTGCATGTCCAATTCGTCCTGGGAGTTCCCGGCGGTATGAACGGTTCTCCAAAGAACGTCCACTATATGGCAGATCACCTAAAAGAACAGATCCCTACAGCGACCTGGGCAGTGGCAGGAATCGGACGTTGGCATATCCCAGCTTCGATGACCGCATTAGTAAATGGTGGTCACATCCGAGTGGGATTTGAAGACAATATATATTATCACAAGGGTGTTGTTGCAGATTCAAACGCTCAGTTGGTAGCACGGTTTGCCCGCATTGCCGGAGAGATCGGCAGACCTATCGCCACGCCTGCGGAAACGCGTGAAATCCTTGCATTACCGGCCAGAGGTTAACGATGATATTGACTGATAACGCTCTGAAGGTACTCGAGAAGAGATATTTTAACAAGAATGAAGATGGCTCAGTTCGCGAGAATTGGGATCAACTAATAGACCGTGTCGCGGGGAATATCGCCGGTGAGGTCTCGGCAAAGAAGGAAAAATACAGGCAACTGCTTGATTCGGGTCTATTCCTTCCCAATTCACCTACTTTGATGAATGCCGGAAACGATCTTCAGCAGCTCTCTGCCTGCTTTGTCCTACCAATTGAGGATTCCATGGACAGCATCTTTGAGACTCTAAAGAACGCTGCTTTGATCCACAAAAGTGGTGGAGGAACAGGTTTTTCCTTCAGCCGTCTCCGTGAAGCCAACGCTCGGGTACGTTCGACCAACGGCGTCTCAAGCGGTCCACTATCATTCCTGCGGGTCTTCAATGCTGCGACTGATGCAGTCAAGCAGGGTGGAACCAGACGTGGTGCCAACATGGCTATCCTCAATGTTGATCATCCTCAGATCATGGACTTCATCACTTGTAAGGAAAACACCAATGACCTGACCAATTTTAACATCAGTGTCGGTCTTACAGAGACCTTTATGCGTGCTGTTTATGCTGATGAAGAGTATGACCTCGTCTCCCCCGCTACCGGGGAAAGCAAGGGCAGGCTAAAAGCCAGCGATGTCTTTAGCCTTATCGTCGAGATGGCACACCGCAATGGAGAGCCTGGGATAGTTTTTTTGGACAGGATAAACCGCGATAATCCCACCCCAGCGATCGGCAAGATCGAATCCACCAATCCTTGCGGAGAACAACCCCTTTTACCGAACGAAGCCTGCAATCTCGGCTCGATCAACCTTGCTTTGATGATCAAAGACAATGCACCCGACTTCGATCTCTTGAGAGCTGTGATCCGGGACAGTGTGGATTTTCTGGATGATGTGATCGACAGATCGAACTTCCCGCTCCCCCAGATCGAAGCTATGGTCAAAGCAAACCGAAAGATCGGTCTGGGCGTGATGGGTTGGGCGGATATGCTCTATCAGCTGAATATCCCCTACAGCTCACCGGAAGCGGAAGATCTGGCAAAGAAGATCATGGAGTTCATCGATTTTGAAGCAAAACAACGCTCGATGGAACTTGCTATAGAGAAAGGAAGCTTCCCGAATTTTGGCTCGAGTATATACAAGCATTCCGGGATCGATCGGGAGACCGTGCAAAAGCCCTGGAATGACCTCTTTGTCAATATCCGGGATAAAGGCTTGCGTAATGCGACTGTCACGACCATAGCTCCGACCGGTACTATCAGCATGATCGCGGACACCTCCAGCGGTATAGAGCCTCAGTTTTCTCTGGTCTATGTCAAGAACGTCATGGATGGCGAAAAGCTCCTCTATGTGAATAAATACTTCCAAAAAGCCCTTGAATCTGAAGGGCTCCTGACCAGAGAACTTTTGGAAGAAGTCTCGGCGTATGGCTCGATAGCTCATATTGAGACCATTCCGCAACACATCAGAGACGTTTTTCAGACAGCGCATGATATCAGCCCGGAATGGCATATCCGAATGCAGGCTGCCTTCCAGATGTTTACCGATAACGCCGTCAGCAAGACGATAAATTTTTCTCATGATGCTTCTGTCGATGACATCCGAACTGCCTATGAAATGGCTTATCAACTCGGATGCAAGGGTGTGACGGTTTATCGGGATGGCTCACGCGAGAATCAGGTCTTATCGACCGGTTCTTCTCAGCAAGCTACAAGCGTATCCGAGCCTAAAGTCGCCCCGCGTCATCGTCCTGAAGTCACACATGGTGTGACCCAAAGGCTTGAGACAGGTTGCGGTCACATGTATGTGACGGTGAACAGCGACGAACTGGGTGCTTGCGAGATCTTTGTCCAGATGGGCAAGGTCGGCGGATGTGCCTCCGCTCAGTTAGAGGCTATCGCCCGTCTATCATCACTTGCTCTGAGATCGAGTATCAAAGTGGAGTCGATCATCAGGCAGCTTAAGGGGATTCGCTGCCAGTCTCCCATGTGGTATAAAGGCAAGATGATCACCTCTTGCGGAGATGCCGTAGGACAAGCGTTGGAGCAGTATCTGCAGAATTACGTTAATACCGACATCAGTAATATAAACTTCACTTACGAAATGGGTGAAGAAGAGCGTCCCAATCCAGCTGACCGAACGATCAGCCTTTGTCCGGAATGCTCTTCCTCGATCGAACATGTGGAAGGATGCCTGAAGTGTCCGTCCTGCGGTTGGTCAAAATGCTAAGCCCCATCCGGAAAAGAAATAGGAGATATAATGCGTTGTAAGCATTGCAATGCCAGATTGGCTACGCATGATATATGGTGTGTGGAATGTGGGAGGCAAACCAGCCTTCCCCGGAAGGAATTATCCGCCCTAAACAGTCTATCTCAGACATGGACATCGTTTAGCAAGGTCAAATCTCAAACCGTGCCTATCGCCGGAGCTGCCGTTATACTGGGTGTGATTCCCATTGCGTTGATCACTTGGCTGTTTCAGTCGTTCATACAGTTGCCGACGGAGACCGGGATGCAGGTGATAGCCAGTCTTCTGATCAAATCCCTTGCTTACGCACTCTTCCTGCCGTTTATTCTCTCTCCGCTTGGATCGGTAATTGACGACAAGACAAAGAAAGACATACAAAGCTACTTCCTATCGCTTAAGCGGTACCCCAAGCTGTTTCTCTTCAGCTTAATAGTTTGTCTTATGTATGCTTTGTTTTACGTGATCTGCTTTGGCTTGCCAAAGTTCGGCAGTGACCCGATACTCAGGTTGGTCTGGCTGGTATTGCTGAACTACTGGGCAGCGATATTCGTGCCGGCTTGGGTGCTGATGTATCTCAAAGACGTCTCCCCCTTTAGATCGATAAGTCTTTCTTACAAGCACTTTCATGACGTACGTTGGAATATCTATCTCATGATCCTTATCTTAGCTGTATTAAACTCTGTGGCTGCAGGCTTGGCACTTGTCGGTCTTCTGATCACTCTTCCCTTTACCTGGTTTGCGTTGAGTGAATATACCCGCCTTTTGGTCGATTTCGAACTCCTCGAATACCGTAGGTGATCTGCATGACAAAGAAAGAAATAATCTCCCTCATCATCCTGGTTTTGGTCATCGGAGTTGGTGCTTATCGCTATATCAACCGATCTTTTACAGAAACCAAGAGCAAGTACTTACTCGATACTATCGTCGAGATCTCCGCCACTTCAAAGAACAAGATGATCAGTAAGCAGATAGACCAAGTATTCGATTACATCGAAAAGATGGAAAGCGTTCTCGATGAATATGATACGAATAGCTGGGTGAGCAAATTGAACCAATCCCCCGGTGGCAAGTACCCGATGGATCCCGACGCCTATGAGCTCTTTGTCATCGCCGATAGCTTGTATAGATTCACCGAAGGTCATTTTGACGTCACGATCAAGCCCGTGTTTGACCTTTGGGGTTTTAGCGCCGAATCTCCGACCGTTCCGGACAGCATGGAGATCAAGGAACAGCTCAAAAAAGTCGGTTTCGATCAGATCGTGTATGATGAGAAAAGCATCTACAAACCTGCTAGAGTGGAAGTGAGCTTTGGAGCTATAGCCAAGGGATACATCCTGGATAAAGCTCGTGACTATATGATCAGTCTGGGTCTGAGCAAGGGATACATCAACTGCCGAAGCAGCATGACCTTCTTTGGCAATAAGATACCGCAAGTAGTCTATATCCAGCATCCGCGTAAATCTGACGAATCCATTGCATCATTCAAGATCAACAACACTTCGGTCGGAACTTCCGGAGATTATCAGCAGTTTTTTGAGATCGACGGAGTTCGTTATCATCACATTCTCGATGCCAAGACTGGTTATCCGATGCCGGCGATGTACTCCGTCACCGTTGTGACAGATTCCGCGGGTTGGGCTGATGGATATTCGACAGCTCTGTTTGTGATGGATCCGAATGTAGCCATGACGAAGATCAAGGATGTCAAAGGCTTGAATGCCGTCATGTATTACGATCAAAATGGTAGCCCTGTTTCAGTTAAGACTATCGGAATGAAGGATCTGGAACTCAGCGAGAAACTATGACCATTCCAGACCTGCAAGCTTCACCCGACACCAGACGGATCACCATCGACAAAGTTGGCGTCAAAGGGATCCAATACCCCATTATTGTGGATGACAGGGCGAGTAATACTCAAGCTACTGTCGCCGAGCTGAACGCTTATGTTGAATTACCTCATTACAAGCGTGGGACGCATATGTCCCGCTTCTTGGAGGTTCTCAACCGTTACCATAAAGAGAATCTTATCCCCCGTATCGGGGATTTCCTGCTGGAGCTAAAGACATCCTTAAGGGCAGAAGCTGCCTACGTGGATATGGCTTTCCCCTATTTTATCGAGAAAAAGGCACCTGTTTCCGGGATCAGCTCACTGCTAAACTATTCCTGCTTCTTTCGTGCCAGCTTCAAAGCCGAGCTTGATCTTTGGATAGGCGTCAAAGTACCGGTCACTACTCTCTGTCCCTGTTCCAAGGAGATAAGTGAAGCCGGAGCTCACAATCAAAGATCAACCATCTCTATCGAAGCAAGGTACTCCGATTTCGTCTGGTTGGAGGAATTGATCGATCTCGCGGAACGCTCCGCCAGTTGTGAGATATATCCGCTATTGAAGCGAGTGGACGAGAAGTACGTGACCGAAAGAGCCTATTCAAATCCAAAGTTCGTCGAGGATATCGTTCGCGATATCGCCTTAAGTCTCGATGCTGATGAAAGGATCACCGACTACTTGATAGAATCCGAGAACTACGAATCTATCCACAATCACAACGCCTATGCGATGATCAAGCGCTCAAAGGCTATAGACTAAGACCCTATGAGCCGTTTTGACCTTCCAAGAGCTTCCTCTTCGGTTCTTTCCAATGGCCTTAAGTATATCTATTACAGCCGGAGCGAGAATCCGATCATCTGTCTCCAGCTCCATATCAAGACAGGAAGTTCTCTCGAAGCAGACCACCAGAGTGGGTACTCACACTTCATAGAACATATATCGTTCAAATCAACCGAGCGTTACCCCAACAACGATGTAACAGACTATGTCCAATCCATCGGTGGGTCGATCAATGCTTACACGGATTTTGACTCCACCTGCTATTATCTGCTGCTGCCATCAGAACGTCTGGACGAGGGGATCATGGTCCTGAGCCAGCTGGCATACCAAGCTCGCTTCCGGGATCAGGACGTAGCCCTCGAAAAAGATATCATTCTCGAAGAGATCCGTCAGTATGAGAATGATCCTGAGATGGACCTGATCGAGTTCATTCAACATGACTACTTTGTCAACAACCCCATCAAACACCCAATCCTCGGGTATCGTAAATCTGTCGAGAACGCTACTGCGAATACTCTCAGAGACTTCTATCAACGCCATTATACTCCAGGAAACGCCTTTCTGGTGGCTTGCGGGAACTTTGATGAACGGGTATTACATTCTTCGATACTGATCCACTTTGGTGATTGGGAGCCTGCTTTACAGCCTGAGACCACTTTAAGAGCGAGTTATCTTGAGCCGGAAAACAACGGATATCGTTACCAGCATAGAACGATCAGCCTGGATTCTGATTTCATCGCCTTTGTGATGCCTGAGCTATCAGAACTACACCCTTTGAGTGAGCATTATCTCTTTGGTATGCGTTACTTTGCGATCGGTAAGTCATCTCTGCTCTATAAACGCCTTGTGGAAGAGGAGCATCTTTGCTCCTCAGTACGCGTTCTTTCGCTTAGTGGTTTGAACAGCGGCGTATCAGTTGTCCTGATCAATCCCCTTGATGCTGATCACCGTGATGAGATACTCCGAATCCTTGCCGAGGAGTTTAATTCTCTGATGCATTATGGCATCCCGGAAGACGAGTTTGATCTGATCAAAGCGGATATCATCAACGGTTGGTACTACGGTTTTGAATCCATGGAGAACTTCGCCTCTTCTCTCGCCGAGGAAGAACTTCTGGGGGATTATCGCAGGCTATATGCTTACGAAGAACGCATCATCGGGATCTCACCGGCTGAGATCAAGGATGCGCTCCGGAGTTATTGGCAAAGCTCCTATTTCAAGCTTTACACTCAGTCTGAAAAGAAGTCAGTTCCCGAGCCCAAGATCTGCCTCGGAGCACCCACTGTTTCAGACAGGACACCCAGACCAACCTCATCCTTCACAGCACCGGACGTGCTGTCGGAATATGTCCCTGCGCGTTTCCCCGGGGCAGCAGACTTACTGATCTACCAACGGGACACCTACACAGTGCATCAACTGCCAAACGGTCTCAAGATCCTCGTCAAACGAGTCTCGACCAGTCCGGTGACGGGCTTTTCCCTCACGACCGACATATCTCAGTTGGTGGAGACTGCCGGTGATCGGGGAACGAACTATCTGACAACTACGGCAAAGCTATATGGGACAGAGCGACTTAGCTATGCGGACATTATGCGTTCTTCTCGTCGTTTTGGCTTCAATATCAGGGTTGTCCACCATCTGGATACCACTTCCTACAAGGGGAAGTGCTTCAACCAAAATCTTAGTCAGGCTCTGAGCTTGCTGCAACAGATCATCCTCTACCCCACTTTCCCGCCTAAGTTCATCAAGACTATCAAAGAAGGTAGTATCGATGCCATTCGCCGGGATGATGACTATCCGGTCGCCAAAGGCTATAATTCCTGGTTGTCGCTTCTTCTGGGTAAGAAGAGCAATCTCCTGCGAGCTTCGGGATCCATTAGCGAGATCAGAGGTGTCTCTTATGACACGATCCTAAACTGGAACTCACAACTCACCGATCTTTCGCGTTATTGCCTGTCCATTGTCGGAGATCATGAACCGGATGAGATCATCGACCTCGTTTCACATTATTTTGGTATAGATGTTCCGGGTAACAAGAAAGCCGATAACCCGGAACCGTATTTCCGCAAACCTCTTAAACACAAAAAGCTTGAGGTCATCGATGGTGATCAAGCTGTGATCCATCTGGGCGGATTTGGCGCTCCTGCCAGTGAGGTAAGAGAAACTACAGCATTTCATCTCATAGCCCAGATCATCGGTGGGGATATGGGCTCCAGGTTCTACAATATCCTGCGTGAAAAACACGGCTACGCATACCAGACGGGATTTGATTACAATTCTATATCTTCACTCGGTATGTGGTGCGCCTATGCCTACAGCAATGTCGAGGATAAGGACAGAGCCCTCAGCTTGATGCAAGATATCCTGGCGGACGCGAACAAAAGGGGACTGAGCCAGCAAGAGCTGGATAATGCGGTCGAGTATCTGGTCAACATCAACCGTTTTGACCATGAGAGTGTTTCCTGGCTTGCCTCGTCCTTGGCGAACCTGGTGGTTCTGGGATATTCCCCGGATCACTTCATCGACCGAGAACAAAGGCTACGTTCTGTCTCCCAGGACATGGTCAATGATCTATGTAAAAAGTGGCTTGTCCCTGATAACTTTTTTACCCATATTCTCTATTGAGGTTTATGATGATAAGCGCCGGAATAGATATCGGTTCCCGAAATACCAAGCTCGTGCTCTTCGACACGAACGAACACACAATACTCTTTGAGGACTATACAAGCACTGAGATAGCCCCGTTGAGGTCCGTAGAGACCCTTTACCACAGAGCTTTTACTCAGACAGGGATCTCGGAGAGCGATATCTCCGCGACCTGCGCGACGGGATACGGAAGGCACCTCCTCAAGGGAAAAGCATCGATCCTGACCGAGATCAGCTGTCATGCGGCAGGGATCCGCTTTCTCTTCCCCACTGCCAGAACCATCATCGACATCGGAGGTCAGGATTCCAAAGTGATCCTTCTCAACGATACCGGCAAAGTGCGAGACTTCATCATGAATGACAAATGCGCTGCCGGAACCGGGCGTTTTTTGGAAATGACCGCGATGCGCCTTGGCTGCAGTCTCGATGACCTATCGCAGCATGCCTTTGAGGCGGATAAAGAGCTGCACCTCAGCAGCACCTGCGTGGTCTTTGCCGAGTCCGAGATCATCGGATTGATGGCAGGGAACGAGACCGCAGCGAATATCAGCCTGGCGGTGAACCGCTCCATAGCCGGTAAGATCGTTTCTCAAATTGCTTCTCTCCCGATAGACGCAGATATCGTCTTTACCGGAGGAGTCGCATTTTCCGATAATATCAGGCACTGCCTGAGTAAAGAGCTAAAGGCCGAAATCCTGCGTCCGGCAAAACCGGAGACGACAGGGGCACTCGGGGCGGCGATCCTGGCGGAATGATGATCAAAGCTGACTTTCATTTGCATACGGAATATAGCTACGATTCGGAGCTAAAGCTTACCGAGGTTATCGAAGCAGCTCAGAAGCAAAACTATGACCTGATCGCCATCACCGAGCATCTTGATCTGCTTCCCCAGGAACTCGGAGCTTTTGGACTGCCATCCTTCTCCCGCTACATGAAAGAACTCAAGCCGATCAAGCAGAGCCTGAAAAACATGGAACTGCTGATCGGGGTCGAGATCGGAGACTATCAGTGTCACCCCAACTTCGCAAAGAGGCTTATCGAGCAGTTTGACTTCGACCTGATCATTGGTTCGGTGCATTTTCTCGCTGATCATACAAACGTCGCCATTCCGATCTCCCGGAGAATGGACAAGTATGCAATACGGGAGTATTACGAAAGCAACCTCAAACTCGCCGAGACCTGTGATATAGATATCCTGGCGCATTTGGGGGTCTATAAACGCTTCTTTACCGAAATGCCGGATGAAAGCTTTTCTCTTCCGGTGATCAAGGACATATTCCGGGCTATGATCGATCGGGAGATCGCTCTTGAGCTGAATAACTCTTGCCTGCGCAAGACCTATGGTAAAGTCCTCCCGGAGCCCGAATACATAGAGCTATATCGGAACATGGGCGGAAAGCTCTTCAGCCTCGCTTCCGACGCTCATCACATAACGCATTTTGATACTCACTATGCGTCATTCCCGGATTTCCTGACCCAGCAAGCGGCATTTTCAAACAAGAAAAGCCGTGTCCTGATAGCTGCAGACCAATTTCCGGCTTGACAATCTTCCCCCCTTGCAGATCTTTGCAACAGATGAGCGGGCATAGCTCAGTTGGTAGAGCATTAGCTTCCCAAGCTGAGGGTCGCGGGTTCGAGTCCCGTTGCCCGCTCCATTTCTTTTATGGCCATTTATACTCTTTCTTTTCCTGTTTCATCCTTATTTGAATTACACTTTCTGCTGACTTTATCCTCTCCCCTATCCTGATCCATCTCCGATGTTTTATCATAGTCTTCTTGTACTCTTCTTGTACTCATCTTGAACTCAACTTTAATGAGGTCCAAGTTGATCACAGTGATATCCTCATATGATACCGATCTGATTTTGGTATGACAATTGGCGCGTGAAAGGAAATCTACTTGACCGTATAAGAAAAGCCTCCGGGGTGACCGGAGGCTTTTTTGTATTTGGTAGAGTTAGAATTCTATCAGCGAACCGCTATCACATAGTAGAAGGCGCACGTACGTGAGCTATCGATATACTGTGTGGCGGATACTGTTCCGATCAGGCTGTAGGTTCCATTCGGTGTATCGGCGCGATAGACGCGGTATTGGGTCGCATTGGGTACCGCTGTCCAGGAGAGGGTCACCGAACTTGCACCGGTCGTGGCAGAGACGGAAGGACTGGCGAGCGTTGCATACATACCGGTACCGCTGACGGCGATATTCCTGGTAGGATTGGTCGTGGCATTGGAGGAGATCACGACGTTTCCATTGTAAGTCGTCGCATCCGTCGGAGCAAAGGTCAGAGTGTAGGTCTTGGCTGAACCGGTAGCAATGTCGAACATCAGGGTGTTTCTGCTCATATTGCTGTCGTTTGCTGTGCCAAATCCACTATCTTCTCTGCTCGATTGGGCAACCGTATATCCGGTCGGAGTGGAGATCGTTCCAGCAAGAACGTTATCACCGGTATTGGAAATAGTGAATTGCTGGGTCGGAGTAGTGCCGATCTCGACGGTATTGAAGGTGATCGAATTGGTACTGGTGGACATCAGCGCACCGGTGGTGTTGATCGCAACCGTCAACTGAATATTGGGTCTCCGGGTGACCAAGCTGCCACCGCTGAAGGTATCTGCGACGGGGGTGGAATCACTACCAAGCCAGCGGTATCCGCTCGTGGTGTTGGTGTATTGGATCGTACCTGTCTGCGTAGTGGTCGCGATAGTTCCAAACGAGTGATCCAAAACGATATTGCTCGTTCCGTTCCATTCGAAAGGCGTCGTCAGTTGCAGCATCTGGTATCCACCGGCTATGGGCATGTACGAGGTATTGGTATAGACAGTCGTAAATGTCCCGGTCTGCCATGCGGCTACGTTTGTCGCAGTTGTGTGCTTCATGCGGAGTTGGAAGTTCGCCAATGCCAGATTCGGAGCAGTATTGATATAAAACCCGATGTGCGTAATGGTGATCGGGCCGATGATCCCGACTGCGTTCAATTCAGCAGCGGTATAGACGGCCTGTCCATGTACGTTCTTGTAGGCATTGTTGATGGGACTGATGTTATTCCCGGCACTGATCAGACTGCCGCTGAGAATCACGAATGAACCGGAATTGGTCGGCAGATTCGGAGTCGCATAAACAGTTGTCGAAGGACCGGATTCTCCCTCTGCATATACGGCTGAGACGTAGTAGCTATACTGAGTTCCATTCGTCACGCTGATATCATAGTAATACAACTGATTGAGGTTTATCAGAAGACTTCCGTCCCTGTACAGATTGTAGGAGATGGGAGTTCCAGCCAACGGCACTTCCCAGGCAAGAGCAACAGTTCTGTTCGAAGGGGTTGCAGTGAGATTGACGGGGGGATTCAGCACAGCAGCAGGCTCGATCCGGAAGCGGATGTTCGGAAGATAGGTGCTGGCTGCCAGAGTGGTCGGTTGTGATTGATCACTGCGTTGCTGTCTGGCTCGCGTTGTAGCGGTCGGCGTGAATGTCCACATCGCATAACCGGAAGAGAGATATTGCTGGAATCCCTTGATCACCAGGATCTGGAGGTTTGAAGTTCCGTCATAGGTAAATCTGGGATTGAGAGTAGCTGTCATCCAGTCAGCAGTCGAGGTATTGGCATAGGAACCGTTATAGACGAGAGTATAGCCATCGAGACTATAAGTCCCTGCACCGAGAGTCGTGTCGGTCGTATGCTTCATATAGATGCTGACGTTCTCAATGGGATTGACGTCCGTTCCGGTGCCTTTGTAATAGGACAAGGTCTTTATCTCACCACCCACTGCGATCTCGGAAGCAAGATAGATCGCTTCATGAGTCGAGTAGTTATAGTATCTGTCCATAGGATAAGTCTGAGTACTCGTCCCGGCACCGATGGTTACGAAGACGTCCGCATTGGCAGAGGGGACGACGGTCACGCTGTTTGAGGGAGCAGACTCACCCGTCGGGCTGGTGTAGATTGTCGTCACATAATAGGTATAGGATACGTTGTTGGTGACTGTGGCATCCTGATAGGTCGTAGTCGTTGTCGTAGCTATCGCACTGCCATTTCTGTAGATGCGATAACCGCTGATGGAACGGTCTGAAGAAGCCGGTGTATCAGAACCGATGATCACTTGAGGTTCGATGACCTTTGCTGATGTGGTCAAGGACAATGCGGGTTCTTCGACGTTTCCTCTTCCACCTGCCGCAGTCCAGAAGAGATCGACGACCGCATTCCCTTCGAGGGCGGTGAGGTTCGTCGGAGCGATAGCTTGCGGAGTGGCAGATATGATGTTTGAAGGTCCGGACTCAGACACGGGGACCGTGTAGGTCGCAGTCACGTAGTAATCATAAGTAGTTCCGTTCGAAACCGCGAGATCACTATATGTCAGGGTCGTGGATGTCGCCAGGTAGGTGCTGTTACGATACACACGATAGTTTGCGGGTGTCCCGGTAGCGGGCGCAAGCCAGTTCAAGGTCACGATGAGATTGCTGCTCGTAGCCGTGAGGTTCTGAGGAGCAGGGGCATAAGGAGTCGCATTGACCGTAGCAGTCGCGTCTGATTCACTACCGGCATAGACGGCTTTGAGGTGGTAGGTGTATGTAGTTCCGTTGGTGACGGCATTATCGGTGTAGGTAAGTCCGGTCACCGTCGCCAGCAAGGCTGAATTACGGAAGACCTTATATCCGGTAGGGGTTCCGGAAAGAGGAGCGATCCAGGTCAAGGACACTACGCTGTTTCCGGGAGTAGCAGTCAGACCGGTGGGAGGAGAGTAAGAGCTCGGTCCCGTCGAAGCCGGGAAGACGATATTGTCTATCCAGGCACAGTCTGAACCACTGCTGACGGAAGTATCTTTCATATACTCCCATTTCAGGACGTGAGTACCAGCTGCGATGGTGTGTGAAGCCATCGTCCAGTCCACTGTACCGGCGAATTGAGTCTGCTGCACATCATCGATGTAGAACTTCAGGTAATCGTATCCGGATTCAGAGGAGACCTTATAATAGAATGTAAGGGTTCCGCTGGTCGAAAGGATACGCGTAGTCTGAAGGATCGAATTCTGGCTGTGGTTGATAGCTCCGCTCTTGGCTGAGTATGAGCCGGCATAGGGCGAAGTCGTATCAATCACCCAGGGAAGGCTTCCTCCGGCGACCCAGGGGTAAGTATTGAAGTCGCCTGATTCAAACGTTTCTTGAATGATACCTATAGCGACAGTCTCAGTCCGAGCGACGGAGTATTCACCGGCTACCGCACTGATATTGAGACCGACAGCAGTACCCACATCTATCGAAGGGGAAGCTGTGATATTGAAGTTCAAGACTGCGCTGCCCGATCCGGCAATAGCTGTAAAGGTCGTTGTCCCGGTGTTGATAGTGATCCCAGGATTGGAGCAGGTGATCGAAGCTGAACCGGCAGGACTGGCGACCAAACCGAGATTGTTTAGCATCACGGCGATATTGGCTGTTTCACCGGGATCGAGGATTCCGTTGTTATTACCGGAAAGCTCATTAACATAGAGGTTCCCGATCTGAAGATTAGGAGTCCGTACAGTCAGGGCAAAGCGAAGATTCCAAGTCCCTTGGTCAGCACTCACTGCCACGTTAAAGTGGATGACGTGATCGGCAGGGCAGTTCTCTTCGATCTGGATCGCATAATAGCTGAGTGAGTTGGTTGTCTGTTGGGCAACGACTGTTCCAAATGATGCAGTGCTTTCCAGTACTTGCACGTAGGGGTCATCACTGCTGATCACCGCGGTGACGTTGGTCGCACTCTGAAGACCACGATTACCGAGGACAAGGGTCATGTCCGCGATCTCACCGGGCTCCATGTGTCCATTTTCATTCTCATCATAGATGATGGTCTGGTCAACCGCAAGATACGGCGTATTGGAGAGGATATCCCGGGTGGTGATGAAGAGGGACTTCTGGCTGCTCAAAGGAAGAGCTGCGGTCGGATAGGTATTTCCGTAGCTATATTCAAGACCAACGGTTCCTGTCTCATTCTTGATACCGATAGTGGCATAGTTGCCATGAGGCGTGGAGTCGCCATTACCGATGTCTATATTGCTGAAGTTCTTATATTGTAGCTTGATCTGTCCGTCCCCTGTGTGCGTGGGATAGAAATCCGGATCATAGAGGATGGCTTGGAAGCTCTCGGGGGTCGTTCCGTCATAACCGGAAGCCAGGTTGTACCATTCCACCACGTAGTAGTGTTCAGCGGTGTTGTGATAAGTGTAAACACCACCACCGGTGACGATATCCAGGTCATCCCAGAAAACGGCGATTATGGGGTTTGGACCACCGGCATCCGGAAGACGCCAGTTGCGCCAATCAGAGTCATCTGTGTCTCCAAAAGCGATGAAACCGTTGGAAGATATTGATGCCTGTTGGTATTCAACACCGTAGAAGGTGAAGGGGAAGGGAAGGGTCACTGTTTGGATCGAAACAGCGCCGACTTGGTCACCTTCATCGCCGGAAGCACCCGGATCTGTGAGCGTGAGAGCCGTACCGGTTCCGCCTTCGGAGGGAGATATCCCGATCCAGTTATACTCAGGGCATTGGTCATAAGATGTATCACCTTCGTCAAAGATCAGGTAGCCATAAGCATCCTGTCCCAGCGGGTCGGTGATCGTGGTCTGCCCTATCGTGATGGAGAAGGGGATCGCTTGAGAATAACCGGAGCTATTCGTCAGGGTGAGGAGCATCGGGCTGATCATGCCATCGACGCAGTTGATCCTTGGCTTGACGCTGAAGGTATTACCCGTGTTTGCAAGGCTTGCTCCCTGAGCGATAGTGCCGTAGCTGCCGGAAGCGTCGATGATCTCCATATACACGTCAGAGGTGCTGATGGTGGCGGTCAGATTACTCAGGTCCATGCCACCGCTATTATTGAGTGTGAGGGTCATCGGGAATGTCTCACCGGGATTGATGATGTTTCCGGTGGATCCGACGAATGTGGTTGCCGTGATGCTCAGTTGTCCGTTGCGGATAGTCACCGGAATGGGTATGACCTGTACACCGCTGATGGTAAGGTTGAACACGGCGATATGATTGTCCGGGCAGTTCCCGGTGATAGCAAAGACGATAGGACTGACGTTGTTGGCAGTGGCTCCGGCAGCGATAGTGCCGAAGTTCGCCGTAGTCGTCGTAAGCGTGATAAAGGGATCGGTACAGGCAACAGTTCCGCTGACCGAAGCCGAGCTTGACCCGGTATTGCGGAGGTTGACGGTCATCTCGATGGTCTCGGCAGCGTTGGCGACGCCGTTGTTGTTCCCAACCGAGCTTCCCGTGCTGTTGTCGTCGATCGTGACGGTATTGAAGACTATCCCACCTGCAGCGGCAAGCGTGATCGTGTTCACCGTAGGCTTGAAGTCACCCTTGTTCACAGTCAGGGTCAGGTCACCGGTAGTCGTATTCGCATAGCTGAGATAGACCTTACCGCGTGAATCCGTGAATCCATATGTCATGACGCCGGTTGCGGTCTTCAGAGTGACAGAAGCTCCCTCTACTGCGATGTTCGAGGCATCTTTGACGGTCACTTCAAATCCGGAAGAACCGGCAGGCATAGAGGTCGGAGCGGTGACGTTGAACGTACCGGGGATACCGACATAGACGTTGACGGTAGGATCACCTATGAGGTTGCAATACTGCGAGAAGTTGAGCACATAGGTAGGGTTGCTGACTCCGTAGATGGCGTTGAGGTAGAGCTTGCCATAGAGCATCGGCTCCCCCATACCCCGCATTCCAAGATCGTATATACCGTGGAAGATTCCCACGTTCAAGCAGTTATTCATCGGAGTATGTGTCGATGAGGTTGCCATACCGATAGCGGTCATTGCCCCACCGAGAGAAACCGAAGTCCCTTTACGGACTACGGACTCGGTAGTACTGGTACCTCCGCCCCATGAACCCGTATTACAGGTAATGAACACGGCATGGAATAGCTGATATGTATTCGCCAAGGAGGTGATGTATGAAGGCCATCCGCTCATCCCAATGTATCCGCGGTAGTTATAGAAGGCATCTCCCGCCATCAACGCGGAATTGATCCCGGAAACGTTCGGACTGGCTGTGTCAAACCGCAGATCATTGTAGGTGTAATCCGGGTTTGCGGCATAGGAAACGTCATGGATGTAGTTATTTGTATAAACGGTAGAAATACCGGAATGGTAAGTATCACTGACGAGGAGTATTCGCTCCAGCCAGGAAGCAGTGGCGAGATCTATGTCCTTGTCCATATAGATCATTTTTTGATAATAGGTATTCAGTTCTTCCGTAGTGGAGACCGAGATACGTCCGATGACCATATCACCGAGGTTATCACTCCCGGCGAGCCAGGTATATTGATAATCCATATAGGTGTTGAAAGTCGGAACAGAGATCGTTCCGGAGTCATCACCGATGAGGACAAGGTATTCCGGCTTATCCGTCCAGGTATTATACGCATTCTGAATATAGGTCTTGATGTTTGCGGCAGTAGTTCCTGTCGTAGCCGTGCTGACGGCTGTGACCTTGTAGCCTTTCTGCTGCTTCCACGCGACAAAGTTATTTACGATAGAGAGATACGTGGCATCAGTGTAGTTTCCGTAGATCACGAGCATGACCGGGTTTTGGTATGTCGTGTCACGGTTGACCATCTGATCATAGTTCAAGATAAGACCACGGTAGATCTTCTCGAAGTTTTGCGAGATCTTCACCGGGGCAGGCATTTCGTTGACAGAAGGCTGATCGTTGAAGTTCAGGATGACGTCCACCGTCTTGTTGACGATGAGTTCGCCCTTATCCTGATCGTAAATGAAGGGATAGACATTGACCGTCACGATACGGAAGTCACGCAGGATCTGGGGTTCGGAGATCGCCGCCAGTTGCGCGGGATAAAGCTGTCCGGCATGTCTCCCGGAAGATCTTTCGGTGCGCAGGACGGGATCGAAATCCAGCTTTACGCCTTTGGTGACGGTGCTGTTTCGATTTTGAATGTCCATCGTGACTCCACCGCTGTAAGGAACGGCGATGGTCGCGGAAAAGATAGGAAGTGTTTCAGTCTCATCGATAAACAGATACGGATGATCTGCTACGGAGACCTTCTGGGAGTTCAGACTGCCTTTGGAGCTCGTCTCAAGCTTCCACTCGGGAAGCTGAAAGCGAAGCTGCATCTGGTCAGACGAACTGCGAAGGATTTGAAAATCAGATGCGGCGGTCATGTTCTGACCAAACAATGGCATCTGGATCAGGATCAGCAAGATTGCAATGATCCATAATGAGTGACTAAGTCTCATTCTTGACCTCAACTTTTATTAGTGTTCACCTATTCTATAGATATGCAATTTACGGTGCAATATCCAAATTAACGTGCTTTGGGGTGTATTTTTCTGCCTTGCCAATTGACTACAGAACAATGAGAGGAACATGTAATATTCCAAAGCGAGACTATTGCCAACGATCCTGGTAAACAACCACTATCTGTCGGAAAACCAGAGCATTATCCCGCCTGAGTAAGCCTGTTAGGTTAGTCAGTTCATTCTCGGAAGACTCCCAGATGACTCTCTATGACACTCAGATGAATCCCTCATCGGGATCAGGGAATTACCTGAGAAATATCAGAGAGATATCAGACCATTACCAAGAGATTCCCGCGTGATCCCCGCGTGAAGCCCGCGTGAACCCCGCGTGAGCACGCGGGAATCACACGGGAATTACTCGGGCTTTACTCGGGCAAGCTTAGGTATGCTTCCGTCTATGATGTGGTAATGATAGACGAAAGAAATAGGTTGACATGCCTGAACAGGGCGAGAATATATGGATAATAGTATAACTGTGATGTGTTGAGGTACTTACGATGAAAATGGAAGAACTGAACTACTTTTACAATAAGTTCAAGTTTGGCGAGGACATATTCCACCAATTGATGCAGAAGCGGGTGCGGGACATTCTCCTGGTCTCTACATTTTATGACGCTTTTATCTTTGAACAGGATGGCAGACTTTCGGAGCAGATCTTCGGTGAATACCGGCAGTTGAACTTGAGCACGGCACCCCGCATCACCAGTGTCCCGACCGGTCGGGATGCGCTCGAACTTCTTAAAAAGCAGTCCTTTGACCTTGTGATAACTATGATGCGCATCGGGGATATCGGTCCCTTCCAGCTTGCCAAGGAGATCAAGCAGAAAACCCCTGAGATGCAGGTATTGCTCCTATTGAACGTCGCTTCGGACTATGTGATCTGGGAAAATCATGCCGAGGACCGTGATTACATCGATGATGTATTTCTCTGGAATGGTGATACCAAGCTGTTCCTGGCGATGGTCAAGAGCGTAGAGGACAAGATGAACGTTGCCTTCGACACTGCGCACGGTCTGGTACGTGTGATCCTGCTCGTCGAAGACTCATTGCACTACTATTCCCTCTTCCTTCCTTCGCTCTATTCTGTGATAATGAAGCAGACGCAAAAGCTCATCGAAGAGGAAGTTAGCGATATAAATAAAAGGCTTAGGATGAGAATACGTCCCAAAGTCATTCTTGCGCATGACTATAACGAAGCCGTCGAACTCTATGACAAGTATCGTGACTATATGCTCTGCGTGATCTCGGATGTGCGATACAAAGTTGACGGCGAGGTCGATGCGCACGCGGGGATCAAGCTGATCCGCCATATCCTCAAGCATAACAAAGAACTGCCGATCATTCTCCAATCCTCCGAGGAAGAGAATGAGAGCATGGCAAAAGACCTGGGTGTAAACTTCCTGAACAAGAACTCCAAGCATCTCTTTTCCGATCTGAGGTCGTTCATGGTCTATAACCTCGGCTTTGGCAACTTCGTCTTTCGCAATACCAATGGCGATGTGATCGACGAAGCTGCGAACATTGCCGAGTTCGAGGAGAAGATCCTCACGGTTCCGGAAGAGTCCATACTCTTTCACAGTAAGTTTAACCATTTCTCAAACTGGCTGATAGCTCACGGAGAGGTTCAGATCGCCAAGCGGATACGTCCGATGAAGATCGAGGACTTTGACTCCAAGGAAGAGCTGCGCAATTTCCTCTATCACACCTTCCGCACGGTGCGTATTGATAAGAACCGGGGAAAGATCATAAACTTCGATGCAGTATCGCTCAAAGAGATGAACCAGATCATCCGGCTGACCGAGGGTTCACTCGGGGGAAAAGGACGTGGTCTGGCGTTTCTGAACGCTCTGCTCTGCACCATGGATTATGACCAGAAGTTTGAGAACATCAGTATTTCCCTGCCCAGTACGGCGATCATCGGAACTGTGGAGTTTGATAACTTTATCGAGAATAACGACATTGTTGCCAAGGTCTCCGGAAAGACGGATGAGGAGATCGACGCGATCTTCGTCGAAGGAACCCTTTCGGAAGCGTTGGTCGAACGGCTCGAGATCTATCTCAATCATGTGCGTTATCCTATTGCCGTCAGATCCTCGTCTCTTCTGGAAGACTCCCAAGCGCAGCCGTTGGCTGGGGTGTATCGCACCTTCATGCTGCCCAATAATCATACCGATCCGCATTATCGGCTCAGGCAATTGATGAATGCCATCAAGCTGGTCTTTGCCTCTGTGTATCTCTCCGAGGCTCGCAGCTTCCTTGAGGCGCTGAACTTCAAAGCCGAAGAAGAGAAGATGGCGGTCATCATCCAGGAGATCGCCGGGAGCCTCAAGGGTGAGCATTACTATTATCCGCATATCTCAGGGGTAGCGCAGAGCTATAACTTCTACCCCACCTCGCATATGCTGCATACGGACGGGATCGCCAATATAGCACTGGGACTGGGAAAATCGGTCGTCGAAGGGAAACTCAACTACCGCTTCTGCCCCAAGTATCCCGAAACCGAGATGCTTCCTCAGCAGGAACTGGTGCGCACCTCGCAGAAAGAGTACTTCGCTCTGGATCTCTCGATGCAGGATTTTGACCTAACCAAAGGAGAAGAGATCACTCTTGCCAAGCTCAATCTTCGCACGGCGGAAAAGCACGGCATGCTAAAGTATCTCGCATCCGTCTGGGATTTTGAGAATTACCGTTTGACGGATAACCTGAATGAACAGGGGATGAAGGTTTTGACCTTTGCCGGTGTCCTCAAATATCACTATTTCCCGCTGGCAAAGATCGTCGAGGAACTACTTGAGATCGGTGAGATCGCGCTCGGTATCCCGGTAGAGATCGAATTTGCCATCAACCTGGATTATGATCATGCCTATGGGCATAAGCCTACCTTCTATATTTTGCAGATCAGACCTCTCTCGGTCAATACGGATGCATATCGCATTGATGCCGAGAAACTCGTCAAGTCAGAGCTCCTGATGTACACGGAGCATGGGATGGGTAACGGGGTCATAGATGATGTCTATGATGTGGTCTATCTCGATCCCAAACGCTTTGACAAGACGAAGACCATCGAGATGCAGACCGAGATAGAGAGGTTCAACGAAAAGATGACCAAGCTTGGACGCAGGTATATGCTTATCGGTCCGGGCAGATGGGGAAGCAGAGACAGGTTCCTCGGTATTCCCGTTCGCTGGCCTCAGATCAACCGAGCCAAGGTCATCCTGGAGACAGGGCTTAGCGACTTCATCGTTGAGGCATCTCAAGGTACGCACTTCTTCCACAATCTGGTCGCGATGAACGTCGGCTATTTTACCATTCCCTATGTCTCACAAACCGACTTCGTGGATTGGGAGTGGCTATTGGGGCAGAAGGAAGCGGAACGGGGAGATTATTTTGTGCATCTGGAGTTTAAGCAGCCGCTAATAGTCCGGATGGATGGTAAAACGGGGTTGGCGGTGATCAACAAAGCTTGATGAGACGATGTTAACGCCAAACTATTGGTCAAAAGAGCTCGAACTCCTCGAAGAGGTGATGCCGAACAAGATAAGGCAGATCCTCCTTATCGCCTCACTCTATGATTCATTCGTCTTTGAGATCGACGGATTCCTTGCCGAACAGGTCGCGGATGACTTTTATCTGCTGAACCTCAGCAATCAACCGGGGATCATCCACGCCACAGGAACGGAAAGCACCTTGAACCTGCTGGAACTGGAAAAGGTCGATATCATCGTCTTGCACCTGGCTTCTATGCGTTCCACAGCGCTGGAACTTATCCGCTCGGTCAAGGATCTCTATCCGGAAATCCCGATATTTATGCTCCTCAGCACGCCGATGGATCTGATGTTTATCGAAAACCACGTTTCTGAGCTTGATAGGGTCGAGGAATTCTATTACTGGAACGGGGATTCGAAGCTCTTTCTGGCGGTGATCAAGCAATGGGAAGAACGGCTGAATCTCCCCCATGACGCGGCAATATATCCCGTGCCGGTCATCCTCGTCATCGAGACGTTTATCCCTTACTATTCGCAGTTTTTGCCGATATTCTATGAACTGATCATGAACATGAATCAGGCAGTTATTCGCAGCGAACACCAGGATACGAACAAGACTCTCTATATGAACGCCCGCGCGAGAGTCCTGCTCCTGCATGACTATCAAAGCGCAGTCGAAGCTTTTGAGCAATACCGGGGGAGCGTCGTCGGAGTGATCAGTAATATCAATTATCACTATCTGGGAGCGGTTGACCGGGATGCCGGTATCAGGCTTCTGCGCTATATTCGGTCACAGGCTCCGACGCTTCCTTTCCTTTTACAGTCGTTTAATCCCATGTATCGGGACATAGTCACCAGCAACGAAGGCGAGTTTCTCTACAAAGACATACCAGGTTTGAGGAATCAAGTTCGACGCTGGCTCGAGACAGAAGTGGGGTTTGGTAACTTCGTCTTTAGACTCCCTGACCAGACTAAGATAGGCGAAGCCAGGACTTTGATAGGCTTTATGCATCAACTCCGGCAGATCCCGCTGGATTCGCTCTGGTATCACTTTGATCACGGGCATATCGAGAATTGGCTGAATACTCACGCGGAAGTCGCATTATCGCAGTATATCTCTCAGTATCACAGCCTCAAAGACGCGGATGAACTCCGGCTCAAGCTCTGTGAAGCTTTCAATTCTCTCATCTGTTTCAGACGCAGGGAGAAGATACAGGATTGGAACGATGAATCGGACATGAGCATGAACCTTATCTATAAGATCGGTGATGACTCGATCGGTGGAAAGGGACGTGGTCTGGCGTTTCTCAATGTCGTCCTAAATCGCTACAGCAATATCTGCGAGAAGTATCCGGATACGCAGATACAGGTGCCGATCGCTGCCGTTCTGGCAACAGGGGAGTTTGACAAATTCATCGCCAATAACCCGGAAGTTGAAGCGGCTATCGGGCGTGAAGACATCGAAGATGAAGAGATAGACCGGGTCTTTTCGCGCGCCAGCCTTCCTCCTTCGGCTCTGACGAGCCTCACTCAGATCATCAGACAATCTCGCTATCCTCTGGCGATCCGCTCTTCCTCCGTGCTTGAAGACTCGATCTCCAATCCTTTTGCCGGTGTGTTTCGCACCTACCTCATCCCCAATAGCCATGCCGGGGAGAACTTTCGCCTGCAACAGCTGATCCTCGCGGTGAAGCTCGTCTATGCCTCTATGTTTCTCAAGAATGCCAGAGTCTATCGGGAATCACTGCGCATTCCCAGCCGGGAAGAGAAGATGGCGGTCATCATCCAGAAAGTGGCGGGGTCATTGCACGGAGAACACTTCTATCCACTCGTATCCGGGGTAGCGCAGTCCTATAACTACTACCCGGGAACGAATATGGTGCATGAAGATGGGGTCGTCACCCTGTCATCCGGACTCGGGAAGACAGCCGTCGAACGTGAACGAACCTTTGCTTTCTGCCCCAAGTATCCAAACAAAGATATGTTTCGTGCCGTCGATATTGTTCAGAACGCTCAACGGCATATCTATGCTATAGATCCTGAGAAGCGGGACTTCAACCTGATCAATGGAGAGGATTCTTCGCTGGAGAAGCTACGGGTGAGTCAGAAGCTGATGGAAGGGGATCTGAACGTGCTCTCCTCCGTCTGGGACTATGAGAACAAGCAGTTTATCGAGGGTATCTATGCCAAGGGTCCCAGGGTCTTGACCTTCCGTTCTTTGCTGCATTACAAGCAATACCCCTTAGCGGATATCCTGCGCGACTTTCTCGATCTTGGACGTTCGGTTCTCGGCTGTGAGGTCGAGATGGAATTTGCTTTTGATATCGAAGCAGGATCGGGTAAGAGCGTCTTCTCCCTGCTGCAGATCAGACCTATCTCTGTAAGTCAGAAACTCTATTCATCATCTTTGGAGAGCTTCGTCAGCAAGAGAGATGAGACGCTGCTCTTTTCTTCCTACGCTTTGGGAAGTGAGATCCCGGATGATTTGGACTACGTAGTTTACCTCCATCCGGAGAAGTTTAGCGTCGTCAAGACCGAAGATATTGCCGCGGAATTGGATATCATAAATCAAGATCTGCGCTCGCAGAACATCAAGTATGTGCTTATCGGACCGGGCAGATGGGGAACGAGTGACCGTTTTCTCGGTATCCCGGTTGCCTGGAGCCAGATATCCAATGCCAAGGTCATCGTCGAGGTAGTTCTCCCAAACATGTCGATCGAAGCGTCACACGGTTCTCACTTCTTTCACAACCTCTTTTCGATGAATGTCGGCTACCTTACGGTCTGGGAGAAAGCAAAGAATGACTACCTCGACTGGGATTTTCTCGAATCGCAAGAGACTATCAGACAAGGGAATTACTTCACTGTGAAAAAAGTACCCAGATCGATGAAGATTTTGTTTGACGGAAAAAACGCAGTGATTATAAAGTAGATTCGTGTTCGATTTTAATGATATAAACGTGCTAACGTAAAAAATGACACAGGAGGTATGTGTTTATGACAATGCACGAATTTCTGCATCAGGTATCGGCGAAGAACGCTGATCAACCCGAGTTCATCCAAGCGGTGACCGAAGTGGTCGAGACGATCTGGGACGTTTATGATTCCAATCCCCAGTATCGCAAAGCCAAGATCCTTGACCGTATTGTTGAACCGGAACGTGTTATCATTTTCAGAGTTCCGTGGATGACGGATTCCGGCGAAGTCGTCGTGAATCGTGGTTATCGCGTGGAATTCAACAGTGCGATCGGTCCTTACAAGGGCGGATTGCGTTTCCATCCGAGTGTGAACCTCGGTATCTTGAAGTTCCTCGGTTTCGAACAGATCTTCAAGAATAGCCTCACCACCCTTCCCATGGGTGGCGGTAAAGGTGGTTCAGACTTCAATCCCAGAGGTCGTTCCGATGAAGAAGTGATGCGTTTCTGCCATTCCTTCATGCTGGAGCTCTATCGCCATATCGGTCCCAATACCGACGTTCCTGCCGGGGATATCGGTGTCGGAAAGCGTGAGATCGGCTATATGTACGGTATGTACAAGAAGATAGTCAACGAAGCCACGGGTGTGCTTACCGGAAAGGGGCTTGAATGGGGCGGCAGCCTTATTCGTCCTGAAGCTACCGGTTTTGGTGCCGTTTATTTTGCCGAAGAGATGCTCAAGACCAGAGGTATGAGCTTCGAAGGCAAGAATGTCGTTCTCTCCGGCTCCGGAAACGTTTCCCAGTTCGCTATCCAAAAAGTGAACCAACTCGGTGGAAAGGTCATCACAGCTTCTGACTCTGATGGCTTCATCCACGATCCTGATGGTATCAAGGGCGAGAAATGGGAGTATTTGATGGAACTCAAGAACGTCAAACGCGGAAGGATCAGCGAGTATGCTGAGGAATTCGGCGTAAAATACTATCCCGGTCAGCGTCCCTGGGGTATTCCCGGCGAGATCGCTCTCCCCTGCGCCACTCAGAACGAGATCAACGGCGAAGAAGCCAAGACCCTGGTCAAGAACGGTTGTATCTGCGTCTCCGAAGGTGCGAATATGCCGACCACTCCCGACGGTGTCGAAGTCTTCCTCGGTGAAAAGACCCTCTATGGTCCCGGCAAAGCTGCCAATGCAGGCGGTGTTGCGACCTCCGGTCTCGAGATGACCCAGAACAGCATGCGCATTTCCTGGAGTCGTGAAGAAGTCGATCAGAAGCTCCACGGCATCATGAAAGCCATCCACGAACAATGCGTCACCTACGGTAAAGAAGGTGGACACATCAACTACGTCAAGGGTGCAAACGTCGCCGGATTCATCAAAGTCGCCAACGCGATGATGGATCAGGGACTCATATAATCACAGACTAATATGGATCCGGGGGTATCGTCTTATTCCCGGATCCTTTTTTTACTATGAAGATCGATGAATTAGACCAAAGCCAGCTTCTCTCCGCTCTTCAGGAAAGAGTCAAGGAGCTTTCTTGCCTCTACCAGATCAGCGATATTGCTCACCAGCCCGATCTCGACCTTCACGAAGTGCTCAGTCGGGTCATCAGCATCATTCCCGGAGCTATGCAATACCCTGATATCTGCTCCGCCAAACTCAACATAGACGATAAAGTCTATAGCACAAAGACTATTCCGGAGGATACCCTTTCCATCTCTGCGGATATCATATTGAATTATACCTATCGCGGTTCAATATCCGTCTTTTATGAGCTCGATGACAAAGCTGCCTTCATCCCGGATTTCCTCCCGGAGGAATATCGGCTGATGGATGCAATTGCCAAGCAGATCGCTTTGATCATGGAGCGCAAAAGCGTCGAAGAGAACAATGCCCTGCTGCAGGATCAGCTCAGGCATGCAGACAGGCTTGCGACCATCGGACAGCTCGCTGCGGGGATAGCACATGAGATCAACGAACCATTGGCAACGATAATGGGCTTTGCCCAGTTGATCGATGAGTCCAAGGAGATAAACGAGCAAGTTCGCTCCGACGTCCGCAGGATCATTAGCTCCACGATGCATGCCAGAGAGATAATCCGCAAGTTAATGCTCTTTTCGCGCCAAGTTCCGCCAAAGAAAGTCACAGTTGATCTGAACAAACTCATCAGCGAAGGGATATATTTCCTAGAAAGCCGTTGTGAACGTCAGGGGATAACTCTGATCCGTGACCTTGATCCGAATCTGCCATCTTTGATCGCAGATCCCAATCAAATCCACCAGATCATGATTAACCTCTCGGTGAACGCTATGCAGGCTATGCCCAATGGAGGAACTCTCACTCTGAAGACACGGTCTTTGAATGGTCAGATAGAGTTCTCTGTTTCAGATACCGGGATAGGTATGTCAAAAGAAACTCTCTCCAAGATCTTCATTCCATTTTACACTACGAAGGACATAGATCAAGGAACCGGGCTCGGGCTTTCCGTCGTACACGGAATTGTCACCAGTCACAATGGGACAATTACTGTAAATAGCGAACAGGGTGTAGGAACAACCTTTACAGTGAACATAGGAGCAAATGATGCCTGATCCCTCGACGCAGATATTGATCGTTGATGATTCCCCCGATACGCTGGAGATGCTAAATCGTAAACTTAGCCCCAAGGGGTTCGTCTGCCATCTTGCTTCAAACGTCAATCAAGCGATAGATATTCTCGGTCAATTCCCCATCGAGCTTGTCCTTACGGACTATAAGATGCCAAAGGCAACCGGGCTGGATCTGATCCGACACCTGCATGACAATGCTCCGCATATCCGAGTGATAATGATCACCGGCTATCCAACGATAGAAGGTGCGATAGAAGCTGTCAAGGTAGGAGCGGAAGAATACCTGACAAAGCCTTTCACCGATGATGAGCTCTTTGAGGCAATAGACAAGGTCATGGTCAAGGTGCGTCAGCAAAGACTTGCCAAGAAGCAGAATACTCCCCAAAGCAATCCCTATGGTATGATAGGTTCCTCTCCGGTGATGACCAAGGTCTATTCCGCTATCAGGAAATCCTGTTCGAACAATGCGACCGTTCTCATCCAAGGTGAATCCGGAACCGGTAAGGAACTCGTTGCCAGAGCGATACACTATCACTCAAAAAGGTCAAAGACTCCCTTTGTCCCAGTGAATTGCGGCGCTATCCCGGAAACGCTCCTGGAAGCTGAACTCTTCGGCTATACCAAAGGATCTTTCACCGGTGCCATAGAGACCCGAGCAGGATATTTTATCACTGCCGACGGCGGGACGATATTTCTCGATGAAATCAGCGAGACCTCGCTTTCAATGCAGGTCAAGCTCCTGCGTGTTTTGCAGGAAAAACAAGTGACCATGATCGGTTCAAAAAGCCCCAGATCGATAAACGTCCGGGTTATCGCTTCGACTAACAAGGATCTAACCCAATTGATCAAGCAGGGTGGCTTTCGCGAGGATCTATATTATCGCCTGAATGTCCTCCCGATAATGCTTCCGCCCTTGCGTGAACGCCGGGACGACATCCCTCAGCTCGTCTATTATTTCCTGGAGAAGTATGCCCGAGAGACCTCCGCCCCTGCTCCGGTAATCGAGCCGGACGTAATGAGCGCTTTGCAGAATTACCATTGGCAAGGTAATGTCCGGGAACTGGAAAACCTCATCTATCGTCTGGTCGTTATGACCGAAGATCAGGTGATCCGCGTCAGTGACCTCCCGGACTATATGAAGTTCATGATCAAGCAGGACAAAGATCTGACCCGGACCCTGGACGAAGTCGAAAAGCAATACATTCTCGATGTTCTAAACTCCCTTGGAGGCAATAAGTCCAAAGCAGCCAAGACTCTCGGAGTTGACCGCAAAACCCTGCACAACAAACTCAAACTATACGATCTATAAACAAGGTAGAACTATGCTGAAAGAATTGGTTGTTTCAAACAGAAGTTACCGCAGATTTGACCATACGCACAAGATCTCCCGCGAACAAGCTCTCAAGCTGATCGATCTGGCAAGGCTATGTCCCAGCGCAGCCAATCTCCAGCCACTGAGATACTTGATCCTCACGGAGCAGGATGACCTCGACATGATATTCCCTCATCTACGCTGGGCGGGCTATCTCCGCTACTGGAACGGTCCAGAGGAGCATGAACGTCCGACAGCCTATATCCTCATCCTCTCCCCCGCTTCCGCGTCCAAATACGTAAATACCGATGCCGGAATCGTAGCTCAGACTATCCTTCTCGGAGCTGTGGAAATGGGACTGGGTGGCTGTATGCTCGCTTCGATGGACAAAGATGAGATCATGAACAGCATACTCCCGGATAGTGACCTTGAGCCTATCCTCTGTGTAGCTCTGGGCAAACCTGCCGAAACCATCGTTATAGAAGATGTCATCGATCCCGAAGACATAGAATACTATCGAGATGCCGAAGGGATCCACCACGTTCCCAAGCGTAAACTACAGGATCTGCTCATCGATAGATAGACCTATAGCCTGCTCCTTTTGACCGTAAATCGAACAAAAATGCTCTTATCCTCCTGAAACTATGTTCGTTTTACGGTTATTTTTGTGATTGGAATAAGGGTTGCATCTATCAGATAACAAATAACAACCACAAAGTTGGGGATATATGAAACATTATTGCCTGTTAATTGTAGCTTTACTCATGGGCATCAGCCTGATGGGAAGCACTGTTCTGAATTACGAGATTGACGCTCCCACCCTCAGCATCGTCAATGACTATACTCATCTGGAGTTGAGAGGCTTACAGGTCACGGGGCAACCCGGCGCTCCGGCTCTTCCCTGGCTCGGGGTCAAGGCTCTGCTTCCCCTGGGGAACTCCGCTATCGCGGTCAAGGTCAATCTCTCCGGCGCAAAGACGATCACCCTGGACAAGCCCATTGAGGCGATCCAACAGCAATACCCCTTCTCGCTTACCCAGCAGATGCCTCCAAACCTCCCGGATCCCGCGATCTACTCCGGAGGATCTGCCTATCCTACTGAAACTAATAACGGTCTGCGTACCGAATATATGTCCGGACATCCTATCGCCTTTACCGCGATCTGTCCTTTCGAGTATTATCCCCAAAGCTCAAGGCTTGTGGTCTATTCTCATGCAGAAGTAGTAATAGAGACGGCATCTGACAGCAAAGCCAACGAAGCTCTCGCACTGCTCAAGCAGGATGAAGCGATCACCCGCAGGTTACTCACGACAGTCGATAACCCTATTGACGTACCGAGATACCTCGAACGCACCGCCGGCTATGAATACATCATCATCTGTGATGCGGCAAAGACCGCCCAATGGCAACCCCTTGCAGATCTTTATCTGAACAAAGGCTATGCCGTCCTGATCAAGACAGTTCAGGAGATCACCGGTTCGGTTCAGGGAGCGGATACACAGGCAAAGATCCGCAATTACCTAATCAACATGTATCCCACAAATTCTATAAAGTACGTCCTGCTCGCCGGTGATACCGACGTGATCCCTCATCGCGGGTTCTACGTGAACATGTCGCAAGCCGGACAGGTTGACGACGATATCCCCGCCGATATGTATTACAACTGCCTCGACGGTAGCTGGAACAACGATAACGACTCCTACTGGGGCGAGATGTACGAATCCGACTTCGTTCCCGAGTTTGCCCTGGGACGTATCTGTTACAACGACGATACAGAGATAGCCAATCAGATCAACAAGATCATGAGCTACCTGATGATCCCGGTCGAGACCGAGGTGAAGTCATCATTCTTCGTCGGTGAGTGGCTCTGGGACGGACCAACCTGGGGTGGAGACTACATGGATGAGATGATAGGCGGTTCCAGCGCGCATAACTATACTACGGTAGGGGTTCCAACAAACTGGAACATCACAACCTTGTATGACCGCACCTATGGTGCCGCGGATAGCTGGGGACCTACCCAGATCCGTCCTCTGCTTTCTCTTGGACCAAACCTCGTCAATCATCTGGGACACTCGAATACGACCTACACCATGCGGCTCGGGAATAACCAGGTCACTGCTCAGACGATCACCAATAATGGATCCAATCACAATTTCTCCCTGTACTTCACTCAGGGATGCTATTCCGGCTCATTCGACAACAGAGATACCTCGCCCGGTGTCTATGTTGGCGATTGCATCATGGAAAAGATGACCTCGATCGCGACTGCAGCAGCCGGGATGATCGCCCATTCCCGATATGGCTGGGGTTCACAGGGATCGACGGACGGCGCTTCCCAATATCTTCACCGTCAATACATCGACGCAATCTTTGGCGAGAACATCAACGAATACGGCTGGACTCTGGTCGATTCCAAGATCGACAACATCCCCTTTATCAATAATGACCCTGTGATGTACTGGGTGACCTATGAGACGAACCTCTTCGGTGACCCGGGATTGATGGTATGGTCGGACACTCCGCAGCAGATAACCGCTCAGCTTCCCGGATCATGGATGGTAGGCGTCAATAGCTATCAGATCCCGACCAATTCCCCCAATGCATTTCTCCGCATCAAGCAGGGCAACACAATAGTGTTTGAAGGTCAGGCGGATAACAGCGGGTTATGCAATATTAATATGCTCTCTCCCATGAATCCGGGGCAATATACCCTCTATATCAATGCCCGAAACCGCTATCCTTTCGTCACGACCTTTGAAGCTATCGCGACGCAGATGCCCTATGTCGTTTGCTCGACTCTGACAACCAATAGCGCAAACAACCTGCTTGAGTCCGAGAACGTCTATACCCTCAATTGCGTAGCCAAGAACGTTGGTTTGGTCAACCAGACCGGGCAAGGTACGCTGACCCTGACCTCAGCTTCACCAAATATCACGGTGATCAATGGAACGACAAACTTCAATGCCTTGGCAGCGGGGGATTCCCTGATGCTGACCAATGCCTTCTCCATCCGCGTGACAGGTTCCTATGCCGACCATGCGACAGCCAATCTCCAGTTCACCGCATCCTACGGGACGTACACCGCTCAATCGACCAAGACCCTTGTCCTGAATGCGCCGAACCTCACCCTTACCGGCTACCAGATAGCCTCAGGCGGTGGCGTCATCAACCCCGGAGATGAGCTGGCGGTGAACATGACGTTGAACAACAACGGCAGCGGAAATTGCTATTCTCCGATGCTCCTGCTGATGGAAGACAGTCCCTATTTCTCCCTCTCTGCTTCGGATGTATTCTTTAGCCCTGTCGCTCCCGGACAGACCACTCAAAACCCGGTCTCGTTCTTCATCCAGATCGCCGGCAATGCTCCGACCGGGCAAGCGCTGAGCTTTAACTACGTCCTACTCTCGGAGAATGACCCGGAAGAGACCGGAGTTATCACTTTCTACGTAGGGGCAATGAACTATACCTTCGAACCGGACTTCCAGAATTGGACTACCGCGACCTTGCAGACAGGCTTTGCCAATCAATGGCATCGCTCTTCAAATCGCAATCATACCAGTGGTGGAGGCTTCGCTGCCAAATTCGGTGGCACCGGGTCGACCAATTACAACAACAGCACCTATGGCGCGCTGATCAGCCCTGAAATGCCGCTTGGGCTCAACTCCCGCCTGAAGTTCTTCCACTGGATCGCTGCCGAACAGCATTCCAACCCCGGCTATGCCTGGGACGGTGGGAATGTCCAGATGTCCGTCAATAACGGTCCCTGGACGCTGATCACTCCCGTTGGCGGATACCCCTACCAGATATATACAAACCAAGAATCTCCCTTTGCCGGTGGAACCCGGGTCTATTCCGGAAACTCCTCCTGGCAAGAAGCGACCTTTGACCTTTCGCAATACTCTGGCACAGCGAAGTTCCGCTTTGTTTTTGGCGCGGATGCAAACGTCAATGCCGAAGGATGGTATATCGATGACGTGCGGATAGAGTCCGACGCAGTGGCGATCAGCGACCCGATCACAGGTGTGACAAACATTGCTTTACTGGGGAACTATCCCAATCCTTTCAACCCCAGCACGACCATCAGCTTTAGCAACAGCAATGCCACTCAAGCAGAACTGAGTATCTACAACGTCCGCGGACAAAGGGTCAAGACCTTGATCAACGGGATGATCGACAGCGGAACTCATAACGTCGTCTGGAACGGACTGGACGAAGCCGGACGATCTGTCTCCAGCGGAGTATATTACTATCGTCTGACGACCCCGTCCAAGACCGAATCTGCACGGATGATCCTGATAAAGTAATGCAAAGCGATAAAGCCAGATACAAGATCGTAGCCTTGACCGGGGCAGGCATTAGTGCCGAATCCGGGATACGCACCTTCCGCGAAGGCGGAGGGCTCTGGGAAGAGCACGCTATAGATGACGTTGCCTCGCCTGAGGGTTTCGAACGGAATCCTGATCTTGTATGGAAGTTTTATCGAGAACGATATGCCCAGGCTTCTCAAGCTGTACCCAATGCCGGTCATCACGCGCTGGTACGGCTTGAGAAGGCTCTGGGAGAGTCCTTTTCCCTGATTACTCAGAACGTCGATGGCTTGCACAGACTTGCCGGGAACCACAATCTGATCGAAATGCACGGCTCTCTGCACACTACATTTTGCACATCCTGCGAAGCCAAATACGAGATCAACGTCGCCCTGACGCAGACCGGTCTGCCCCATTGTCCCGCCTGCAACGCTCTCCTCCGTCCTGACATCGTATGGTTCGGAGAGATCCCCTATGAGCTGGAACGCATCGAAGAGCAGATCCGCAATTGTGAGCTGTTTATTGTGATCGGGACCTCCGGATCAGTCTATCCCGCTGCGGGATTTGTCATGACTGCCAGATACTACGGGGCAAAGACTTTGGGCTTCAATCTCGAAAGACCCCTCAATTCCCTCTTCTTTGACGAGTTTACCCCCGGCAAGACCGGAGAGACGCTTCCGCTTTTCGTCGATAAATACCTTTCATAGCCTTCTCTATAGCTTCTTTACTCAGTTTTAAGATATCATAGTCCCCCTCTCCGCTTCTCCCTTTCTCTGCGTCTCTGTTTCTCTGTGTTAGACACACTCTCCTCTCAAGGTATCCTTAGGGTTTTCTTGTATTTCGTTCAAGCAAAGTACAAGTTGAGTTCAAGAAGACTTCAAGATGATCAGTAGGGATCCCTGAGAGACGACCACGTGAATACCGAGCAATACTTGGGTGATCCTTGGGTGACTCTTGGGTCGCGACCCAAGGATGACCCAAGGGTCACCCAAGGGTCACCCAAGAGTCTCTTGAGAAGCGTCCGATAAATGGCTGATGTACATTTAAACTCATCACGTGGAAATCAGCTATCCTCTATGCTGATATCGAGTTTAAACCTAAGGCGTGATAATTCATCATAGATGCGATGTACCTGATCACGAGGGGCTTAAGATTGGAGTTTGTTAGTAAAACCCGCATGACTATTATATACACAGTGCTGTTTCCCGCGATGAGCGTGAGTGTTTATGTTTCCCAATAGCACATTACTAAGACTATAAGTAGGACGAATATGAAGCAGATAATGCCCTTAGTCTTCGTTGGGCACGGCTCTCCGATGAATGCGATTGAAGACAATCACTATACCCGTGGATGGAAGGAAATAGCGAGAGAAATACCCAAGCCGGAAGCAATCTTGATGATCTCCGCTCATTGGTTCACCCAGGGGAGCAGGATCTCAGATCGGAAAGACCCCAAAACAGTTTATGATATGTATGGATTTCCGGAGGAACTCTATCGAGTTCAATACCCTGTTCCGGGGTCGCCTGAGCTTGCAAGAACGCTGATGCAAAATGCCGGAAACGAGTTGATAATCGATAATACATGGGGTATAGATCACGGGGCATGGTCTGTCTTGGTGCATATGTATCCGAAAGCGGACATCCCTGTCTTGCAGCTCAGTATTGATCGCCAATCCCCGGCAATGGTGCATTATGAAATTGGAAAGAGCCTTAGTCCATTGCGTGAACAAGGCATCCTCATCATCGCCAGCGGAAATATAGTGCATAATCTGCGAGAGGTTGACTTTCGTATGCAAAGTGGATACAAATGGGCAGAGGAATTTGATCTCAAGGTCAGAGATATGATTCATGCGTCCAATCACGAAGCACTAATCGACTATCGGAGTATTTCGCCTCAAAGCAGACAAGCCATTCCGACACCTGATCATTATCTCCCCTTGCTTTATTTACTGGGTGCCAGTGATCCCCAAGACACTATCGCAACATATAATCGAGATTGCGTCTATGGCTCCTTGTCAATGACTTCGTATCTCTTTCATCGCTAGACGATTCGCTATCTCATTGACTTGGAGAGATCGTCATAGGGCTTCTTAGACACTACCTGTATCGCTTGTGATCCTCTATACTGAATGTGCAAGATCCAATCTTGTGCAATAGAGAGCTACATTATCGGAAAGTGATCACCCGCGAAATGAGAGTTAATAAGGCTTTGAGAAAGATTTTACTTGTCTTAAAACTAAGCCGGATTTTAATGGCAAAAAGAACAAAACAAGGAAGATCAAGATGCAGCTTTCCAAAAGAGCCTTAGAGATTCAGGCATCGCCGATTCGCAAGCTGATGCCTTATGCTAATGACGCAAAGAAACGCGGGATAAAGGTTTATCATTTGAACATCGGTCAGCCGGATATCGAAACTCCTCCCGAAATGATCCGCGAATACCACAACTTTTCCGAGAAAGTCCTCGAATATGGTCCCTCACAGGGCTTGGACGTCTATCGCAAAGGACTGGTCGAATACTATCACAACCAGGGGATCGAGGTCAACGAAAACGACATAATCGTGACCACTGCCGGTAGTGAAGCCATCACTTTTGCCATGATGGTCATCTGCAACGAGGGAGATGAGATCATCGTTCCGGAGCCATTCTATACGAATTACAACGGGTTCGCGACGATGGCTTCGATAAAGCTCGTTCCGCTGACGACCTACGCAGAGGATGGATTCAAGCTTCCTTCCAGCGACAAGATCGAGGCGTTGATCGGGCCCAAGACCAGAGCCATTATGCTATGCAATCCGGGTAATCCAACCGGAACCGTCTATTCCAAAGAAGAGCTCGAAAGGGTCGCAAATATCGCCAAAGCTCATTCGCTCTTCGTAGTTTCCGATGAGGTCTATAGAGAATTCGTCTATGACGGGCTGAAGCATACGAGCATCATGCACATACCGGGGATGGACGAGCTTGCCATCATGGTTGATAGCATATCAAAGCGTTACAGCGCCTGCGGAGCCCGGATAGGCTGCATAGTTTGTAAGAACAAGGAACTGATGGCTGCGACTTTGAAGTTTGCCCAGGCGCGTCTTTGCCCGCCTACGATAGATCAGCTTGCTGCCAATGCCTGCGTCCATCTTCCCCAGAGCTATATACAGAATATCCTTACGGAATACCAGAAACGCCGTGACCTTATCTTTGAAGAGATCAGCAAGATCGACGGTGTCGTCTGCAAGAAACCCGAAGGAGCCTTCTACGTCGTAGTCAAGCTTCCCATCGAGAATGCTGAGGACTTTGTCATTTGGCTCTTGAAGGACTTCTCTGTCGATGGTGAGACAGTCATGGCTGCTCCCGGCGAAGGGTTTTATGCGACTCCCGGGCTTGGGAGGAACGAGCTGCGTCTCGCCTACGTCCTCAATACCAATGACATCAGCAAAGCAATGAATATCTTTAAGCTCGGATTTGCCGAGTACAAGCGGATCAAGGGGATATGAACCAAAATCTGCTGCTTTTATCCATGCAACGAGTTTTAGCGGGGTTGGTGCACAACATCAATACCCCGCTGAATCTCATTCTGGGATACTCGCAGCAGCTACAGATAAGCGTCGGGGATAATCCCTACTTGCAGAAGATATTGGATGCGGGTTTTAAAATAGACGACATACTGCGGATCGCCGTTGACAGTATCCATGAACGGACTTTCGGAGAGACGAAAGAACTGGATCTGGGGAAATGGCTCCGGTCCGAGATCACCTTCCTCCAGAATGAGCTTTCGGTCAAACGCAAGATCAGCTTTAGTTTTACTCCCCCGCAAGAGGCGATCCTTGTCACGACCTCTGCCCCGCTTCTGGGACTGATCGTCGATTCCCTCGTGTTGAATTACCGGGATCACTTAGGCGAGTATAGCGGTTGCATGAGCTTCACTATCGATAGCGTTGGGAAAGCTCCGTTTATCATGATATGCTTCTCAATTCCCGATAGTATGCAGGATCAGGATATGCCCCTTTGCATCGTGCCAAGTGAAGCAGATCTGGCTGCTGCCTTACCGGGAACCAACTCCGCCAAGCTTTGCAAGATCATGCCCTGCTACCGATCAGACAAAGCCGAGTTTCGCACAGAACTGAGGATCTATCCCGCTGATGAATGAGAAACATCGCATCCTGATCGTCGATGACAGCGCAGATACGCTGGAGCTCTTCGCGCTAAGGCTGGAACCGAAGTTTACGGTCCATACTGCTATCGACCTCAATTCCGCTCGTCGCCTCCTCAGCCTGCATCGCTTTCACATCGCTATCGTTGACCTCATCCTTCCGGGTGAGAACGGACTTGATCTCATACAGGAGATAAAACAGAGCTATCCGATCACGGCAGTCATCGCGATCAGCGGACAGGCTTCCATCGAAACTGCAGTGACGGCTATGAAGCTCGGGGCGGATGAGTTCATCGTAAAGCCTATCCGCAATCTCGATCTGATCAATATCCAAGTCGAAAAGCTCTTGGAAAATCAGTGGTTGGTCGAGGAGAATCGCCGGCTTAATGAACTGATCCAGAAGGACATCGAGACGGATCTCATCATTGGAAACAGCGTCTCTATCCAGCAACTGCTCCAGAAGGTAAAGAAGATCGCCAAGCTGGACACTCTGGTACTCATCACCGGTGAGACGGGAGTCGGGAAAAGCGTCTTTGCCGAGCTTATCCATCGCAATAGTCACCGCAAGCACAAGAAGTTTGTATCGGTGAACTGCGGCAGCTTGACCGAGACATTGCTTGAGAGCTTGCTCTTTGGGCATAAACGAGGTTCGTTCACCGACGCCGTGCGCGATAAGATAGGTTACTTTCAGGAAGCCAATGGCGGTACCCTGTTTCTCGATGAGATCACCGAGACATCTCTGGCGTTTCAGGTCAAGCTCCTCAAGGTCCTGGAGACTGGGACCTTCCGTATGGTCGGCAGTGATATGGACTTTAATACCGATCTTAGGATCATCGCCGCATCAAATAAGGATATTGCCGAGTGCGTACACGATGGTACGTTCCGTGAAGACCTGTACTATCGGCTAAACGTTTTTAACCTGCATATTACCCCACTCCGTGAGAGACGGGATGATATAAAGATCCTGACCAATGCTTTTGTGCGGGAGTTCTGCACCAAATACAAGAAAGAAGAGCTCAAGATCTCCCCTGGGGTTATGTCCATCATCCTGAACTTTCCCTGGAAAGGTAATGTGAGAGAACTGCGCAATGCCATCGAACATGCAGTGATCCTGGCGGAGCATTCCGTCATCCAGCCTGAGGATCTGCCGGAGAATATTAGCGGACAGATCAGCACCCCACCTCTGCAATCAGGGGGTGACCTTCAACTCTGGAACAAGGCAAAGCAGGAGTTTGAGAGCAAGTATCTCGAGCATCTGCTGGACAAAGCGCAGGGTAACCTTTCGGAAGCCGCAAGGCTTTCCGGGATCCCACGTGAGAATATCTATAAGAAATGTAAGAACCTCGGGCTTGACTATTCGAGGTTTAGAACCGGTAATCAATGACAAAGATAGAAGGTAGTGAGTATGAAGACTAAATGGAAGATATCGCCCTATTTGTATATCCTGCCCGCATTCATCCTGCTGGCAGCATTCAGGCTGATACCTATAGTCATGTCTTTTATAATCGGCTTTTTCAAATGGTCGATCAAGGGAACGGGAGAATTCATCGGGCTCCAGAACTACGCCAAGATGCTATCTGATGAGGTATTCTGGCAGTCTCTGCTGAACACCTTCTGGCTCGTCCTGATCGTTGTTCCTGCCAGTATTGTCTTTTCTCTGCTATTTGCGGCGATGCTAAACCAGATCAAGAAGCTTAGCGGATTCTTCCGTACTGTGTATTTCCTCCCCTTTGTGACCTCCCTCGTGGCTGTGTCCATCGTCTGGAAGATCATCTTCAATGAACAAACAGGGCTTGCCAATACATTCCTGGGTTGGTTCAGTATCGCTCCGCAGAAATGGCTCGCTGAGCCAACCGGGATCTTTCAGCTTATACTCGGTCCATTGGGCGTGAAGCTCCCCGGGATCCTCGCGGGTCCGTCTCAGGCTCTCTTTGCTATAATCATCATGAGCATCTGGAAAGGACTGGGGTACAACACGATCATCTACCTCGCAGGCTTGCAGAACATCCCCAAAGTCTATTATGAAGCAGCGGAAATAGACGGAGCAAGCAAACTGAAGCAGTTCTTCAGGATAACCCTGCCCCTTATCTCCCCCACGACCTTCTATGTGCTGATCATGACCACGATCACGACATTCCAGACCTTCTCCCAGGTCTATCTGATGACGGACAAGGGAGGACCATTGAATACAACGAAGCTGATCGTTTATTATATCTACGAAAAAGGCTTTGATGCCTTGGATATGGGCTATGCCAGTGCCGTTGCCCTCTTCCTGTTTATCGTCATCCTGGGACTGACGCTCCTGCAACGGCGCATCGAAAAGCACGTGAATTACTAAGGGAGGCATAAAGTGAATGAAAAGATACGCATGACCATCATCTACGTGATCCTCGCGATCTGCGGGCTATTCATGGTAGTGCCTTTCCTGTGGATGCTCAGCACCTCGCTGATGACCCAGTCCGAATTTAACAAGCATGATTCCGTCTTCGTCCCCAAAGAAGAATACTACGTCTGGGACAACGGCAAGACCGAACAGCGGGTTCTCATGGTGACGACCGAAGGCAAACAAGCCGTGATCCACATGCTGGACAAGAATAACCTGATCACCAAGGAGTACGTCAAAGTCCCTGCAGAGCAGGTCCGAAAAGTGAACAAGAAGCCCAGCATCCATTGGGACAACTTCGGCAAGGCGTTTAAGAAAGTGCCTTTTGCGACCTACTTCGCGAATACGATATACGTAGCCTTCATGTCCCTGATCGGTGTGCTGATCACTTCCGTCCTGGCCGCCTATGCCTTTGCCAGAATGGAGTTCAAGGGCAAGGACTTGCTCTTTTACCTCTTCCTGAGTATGATGATGGTGCCCGAACCGGTCTATCTGATCTCGTCCTACATCCTCTTGGACAAGCTCTCCTGGCTGGATACATATCAGGCACTGATAATCCCCTGGTGCGTCAATATCTTTACGATCTTCCTCTTCCGTCAGCATTTCAAGAGCCTTCCCAAAGAGCTCTTCGAATCCGCTTCCATAGACGGATGCAGTACCTTCGGCATGCTCTGGCGCATTATTATCCCTCTCTCCAAGTCCGTGATCTCGACTGCGACAGTCTTCTCGATCATCGGTTCCTGGAATAGCTTTATGTGGCCTTTGGTCATGACGACAAGACCGGAGCTCCGCGTCTTGCAGGTCGGGCTCAGCTATTTCAATCAGGAAGCCTCGACGCAGACAACTCTGCTGATGGCGGCTTCGACCTTTAGCATAGTTCCGATCCTTATCATCTTCTTCCTGGCGCAAAAACAGATCATCGCCAGCTATGCCAAAGCCGGACTCAAAGATTAACATTCGGAGTATATATGAACGCTAAAAGCAAACCAATGACTTCAAAAGCGAAGAAGAACTATGAGGTTCCGGAGAAGCCGGTCATCATCGATGATCAGGTGATGAAGCCGCAGGTCATAGTTCCCAAGAATATCAATACCATCGTTGCCTGGGCTGTTTTCGCAGTCACGCTCATCATCTACATGATGACTCAGGCAAGAACGATGAGCTTCTGGGATTCGGGTGAATATGCCACCTGCGTAAGCATCCTCGGAGTGCCTCATCCTCCCGGAAACCCATTTTACATCCTGTTTGGCAGGTTCTTTGTCACCTTGTTTGGCTGGCTTGCCTCCGATGCCGTCCTGGCAGCTTTTATCTCCTGCCTGACCTCTGCTTTCGCAGTGATGTTTACCTATCTGATAACCGTCAAACTCGCCAGTATGCTCAAGATAGAGGCATGGGAAGCGATCTTTGCCGGTGTTATGGCAGCCTTATTCACCGCCTTTTCCTTTACTTTCTGGATGAACGCGATAGAGGCGGAAGTATATTCCGGGCTGGTCTTCTTCGTCAATCTGATCTTCTGGCTGACCCTCGTGTGGCTGGAAAAGTCTGACGACTATGACCACCAGAACCTCCTCTTGCTGATCGCCTATCTCTTTTTCCTGGGCTTTTGTGTCCACCAGACAGCCTTGCAGATAGCCCCGGCGATGCTCTTCATCGTCGTCTATCCGATGCTGCTCAAAGGCGTGCGCAAGGACAATTTCTGGCTCAAGGTCATCGGTTATTCCGCCTTGCTCATCGCCGGCTATGCTATATTCGGCGTGATCGGTAAGGGAATGAACGTGGACGACTTTGACAAATGGGGCTTTACGATCATTACCCTGATCATCCTCTATTTCGAGCTCAAAGACGTCATCGACTACCGAGTCTGGATATTGGGATTCATCCTCGTTGCCATAGGACTGTCCTCGCATTTCTTCCTCATGGTCAGAGCTGCAGACCGTCCCTTTATCAACGAAGGGCAACCCAGTACTCTCAGCGCCTTTACGGAATACGTCCTGCGCAAGCAATACGGACAAAGCTCCTTCCTGACCCGGAGAAGCTCCTTCTTCTCAAACCAGCTTGGTTACCATTTCTTCCGTTACTTCGGAACCCAGTGGTTCAATGCGGAGTCCATTTCCGCCGCCATGAAGATCCCGGCTAATGCGATAATCACTCTCGGCTCGATGATAATCGGTGCTCTTGGCATCGTTGGGGGATGGTTTCAGCTCCGTCAAAACAGACATAGCTTCCGCTATATGCTGGTCGTGATCCTGCTGACCACCGTCGCGATGGTCTTTATCATGAACCTCTCCGATGGCGAAGTGCGTGACCGTGATTACTTCTTTGTCTGCGGTTACAATATGTGGGCGATCTGGCTGGGTATGGGATCCATCGCGATGGTGCACTTCCTCAAGGACAAACGCACCAAGATCACCGTAGTTGCGCTGCTTGCTCTGCTGCCTTTGCTAAACCTCGTCTCACAGTATAAAGTGCACGACCGTTCACAGGAATACATCGCTCTGGATTACGGGGTGAACTTCCTGAATTCTCTGGAGGAGAACGCGATAATCTTTACCAACGGTGATAACGATACTTTCCCCTTATGGTATGCTCAGGCAGTTCAAGACCCGCATGCCAAAGAGAACAGATACCGCGCGACGGATGTCGTCCAGGATACTAAGGCAGAAGAAGCGATCCGCCGTGCTATGGAATACAAGAATAAATACCTGCATGGTATTCGCAAGGACGTATCGATAGCCAATCTTTCCCTCTTGAACACTCCCTGGTACATACGTCAACTGCGGGACAAAGAGGGTGTTCTCTTTAACGTTGACGACAGCCAGATTGACGAGATGAACTTCGGTCTGGGGCGTGTGTTTGAGGTTGCTCATCCTGCTGCGCCAAACGGACCAAAGATCTCCGTCAAGATCGAGGATCCTCCCTCATGGAGACCCGAAGGCGGTCTCATCCGTTCCGATGTCGCTGTCATGCAGATCATCAAGGATAACTTTGGCAAACGCCCGATCTATTTCGCGGTCACCTGCCAGTCCTATATCGGCTTTGAGGAATATACCCGCAATGAAGGTATGGTTGCCAGGCTGGTCACGACCAAAGGCAGAGATCAGATCAATATCGATCGCTTGCTGAACAACGTCGATAAGATCTATCAATACCGCTCGATTGGCAATAACGCGGTCTATAAAGACCTGAATATGAAGAACCTGGTCCAGAACTACGGATCGGGCTTCGTTCGCGCCGCCATCCATTTCACTAATGTGGGCGACTTTGCCAAAGCCAAGAAATATGCGGATAAAGGTCGGAACTTCGTCGATAACGAGATCAAGATGACCGAGTTCAACGTCGCGTATTACTCAGCCACAGGTCAATGGGCAAAGCTGGACGACTTTATCAAGAAAGTTATCATGCCCTACGAACGCAGTGACGAGATCTACGTCAGCTACGTGCTATTGCACATGGTTCAGAAGCACCCGGACAAGACCCTGGAATACGTCGAGAAAGGCATGAAGCTATTCCCGGATAATCCCACCTTCGCCGAGATCGCGGTGGAGCTGAACGAGAGTCCCGAGGCAAAGGAAAAGATCAAAGCTCTCTTCGCGAGGGTCGAGCCTGCTCTCGTCTATGACATCCGTCCCTATATCTCCGCTCTGGAAAGCCCTTCCGCAGCGGACAGCGTCATGCGAACCCCGCATTGATATCAGAGATAACAACATACAGAGAGCCTCCATCACGGAGGCTCTTTTTTATGCTTCAAAAGTGCCTGGTATGCTGTGCAGTATTCAATTTAGCACATCAAGTTCAGCCATAGCTAATAGAGCTTTGTCGTCCGTTCGCTCCGCAGTTCTTCCCCAGATGACCCTCTCATCACTCTCTCATGATTCCCTCATCAGAATGAGAGAATTATCTGAGAATTACCTTCGGATCTCCTAAGCCATACCAGGAGATTCCCGCGTGATCCCCGCGTGATCCCCGCGTGACTCCCGCGTGAGCACGCGGGAATCACGCGGGCAGTACACGGGTTTTACTCGGGAAAGTTCCCTTATCGTTTAGGGTATCATTTGCTGGAGCGGAGGTAGATATAAAGGGAAAAAGAAGACAGCCAGTGACGAACAAAAAGAAAAGCCACCCGGAGGTGGCTAATCAGATGGTTAAAACAGAGCTTTGATCAGAAGTTCGGGATCAAGGCGAAATGCCGAACCCTTCCCTTCAAAGAAATGATGTTCCCGGATCATGTGCAGGCTGAGGGACGTCCATTGAACGGTGATCCCCAGCTTGGTATTGGTAAAGACAGTGATAGCTTTGCGATAGACTCCGGGATGGCTAAAGGGACAGGGTAGCTTCCCTCTCACGACTTCGGTCTCGACCTGATAGACATTCTCGATCAACTGGGGAGTATCATAGCTTGTCCAGGAGAGATCGGTAAAATACTGCATCCTGTCGGCGATCTCCTCCGCAGTCTTTCCATAGGACTCGAGGGTCTTTTCGTCATCTTCGATTATCTCGTGATAATGCCGGGGGTCATCACCGAGGAAGCCTCCGAGCGTAATCACACCGGGTTGCATGCGTTTGGCAATCTTCTGTTCCAAAGGAGTTTCTTTCATATTATCATCCAAAACTGTCGAAGTAGATCTTGTCGGCGGGAATACCGTGTTCCACCAAGGACTTGGTCACGGCGTTGATCATGCCCGGGCTACCGCAGAGATATGCCTCTGTGTTTTTCGGGTCTCTGATCGCTTCTTTGAAGTAAGGCATGACGAATCCCGTGCGTCCGTCCCACTGATCGGTAGGATCGGGGTGCGAGAGAACGGGAACGTAGGTAAAGTCAGTCAGGGTATTCTCAAAATGCTTGATATAGTCTGTCAGGTAAAGGTCTTTCAGAGTCCTCGCGCCGAAGAAGTAGGTCATCTTGCGGTCAGTTCCTACGACTTCGAGATGCTCAAGCATGGACTTTATCGGAGCTTTGCCGGATCCACCCGCTACGAATATCACGTCCGCGTTGGTGTCCCGCAGATAGAAGTCTCCATACGGGCCTGTCAGGTTGACTTCCTCACCGAGCTGCAGGAATTTGTGAACCCAGGTGGTGCAGATACCCTCGGGGACGAGACGGATGATGAGCTGGAGCGACGTCTCATCCTCAGGCTTGGAGGATATGGAGTATGCGCGAACTACCTTTTGCTTGACTTTGAGATAGGGCTTGGTCTCGAGCTGGACATATTGCCCGGCTTTGAAATCTATCTTTTCCGGCTCCAGCAGCTTGAAGGTGATCCCTTTGGTGTCATAAGTGTAATCGATGATCTCGGCAACTTGTGCCCGGTATTTGCGGATATTGAAGATGGATTCGGGGATATCGATACGGATGTCGGACTTGACTTTGACCTGGCAGGCAAGACGGACGTTGCCGCTGAGTTCGGCAGGCGATAGGAAAGGCTTTTCCGTAGGCAGGAGAGGTCCTCCCCCGTCCAATACCTTGCATTTGCAGGCTCCGCAACTGCCTCTTCCTCCACATGCTGAAGGGATGAAGATCTGTTGGTCGCCGAGAGAGCTCAGGAGGCTGCTCCCGCCCTTAACGGTGACGTCACGCTTGTTATTGATGTTGATCTTGACCTCGCCGTAGTTTGAAAAGAACTTCTGGGCAATGACCAGCAGGATGGCAAAGGCACCACAGATAGCAGTAAGAACAAGAACGTCTTTGAGGATAATATTCAGCATTCAGTTATCTCCCTATTGAACCGCGACGATCCCGGAGAATCCGACAAAGCCAAGAGCCATTATCCCGGTTATTATCAAGCTGATCCCGGCTCCTTGCAAGCCGACAGGGATGAGCTTTTCCTTTAGTTTGGCGCGGATCCCGGCAAGCATCAGAATAGCGATAAGCCAGCCGATCCCGCTTCCGGCGCTAAATGCGATAGTCTGAAGGAAGTTGTAGTTACGGATGACCAGGAAGAGACTGACGCCGAATATCGCGCAGTTCACTGTGATCAAAGGCAGGAATATCCCCAATGTATAGTATAAAGCAGGGGCATAACGTTCGATGATCAATTCCGTAAGCTGGACGAATGCGGCAATAATGATGATAAAGACGATGTATTGCAGATACATTATCGACAGGGGAACCAGGATGTAGTGATAGGCTACCCAGTTTAACATCGCGGTCGCGGTCAGGACAAAGATCACTGCTACTCCCAATCCGAAGGAAGATTCCACTTCCCGGGATACGGAGAGATAGGAACACATCCCCAGGAAATTGGTCAGCAGGATATTGGAAGTGAATATCGCTGCCCAGAATAAGACAAAAGCGCTAATACTCATATGATCTATGCCTTAACCTTGTAGTATTTGTTGTTTATGATCCAGATCAGCATCGCCAGAAGGAAGAATGCACTGGGAGCCATGACCATTATCGACCAGCGAACCCACCAGTCACCAAAGATCTGGATGCCAAAGAGAGCTCCAAACCCAAAGAGTTCACGGACGGCGGCAATTGCCAGAAGGACGAGGGTATAGCCGACCCCGCTCCCTATCCCGTCGATAAATGCATCGATCGGTTTATTTTGCGCCGCGAAAGCTTCGGCTCTTCCCATCAGGATGCAGTTTGTGATGATCAATCCCACGTAGGGTCCGAGCTGTTTGGATATCTCAGGCATGTTTGCTTTGAGGTAGATATCGACAATGATGACGTAGGCAGCGATGATCAGGGTTTGGACCATCATGCGGACACTACGGGGCGTATATTCGCGGATAGCTGAGATCGTCAGGTTTGAGAAAGCGACAGAGAAGGTCACTCCCAGCCCCATGATCAGGCTGTTCATCATCAGGTTTGTCACAGCCAGAGATGAGCATATCCCGAGGATCTGCTTCCAGACTGAGTTTTCTTTGAATGCTGAAACAATGAATATCTCTTTCTTTGTCATTTGACTTCACCTTTCAGGTTATTGATAACTGCGATCTCGTCTTTGAGCATCTTGAGAGCGCTGTTGCTGGTGATCGTTGCTCCGGTGATCTGGCGAACTTCGTTTGCCTTGATCTCGGCTTGTCGTTCCGGGACGAGAGTGAATGATGCGGGGTTACCGTTCTCAATGAGCTTTTTGCCGCTAAACTGAGTGCGGAAGGCATCTTCCTCGATCCTGGCACCCAGACCGGGGGTTTCCATCTGGTTATAGACAGCAAAGTCCAGAATGGTGCTCTTATCAGGGGCAAGGGTCACTAAGGCGCGCATAGAGCCCCAAAGACCGTTGCCTCCGATGTCATAGCAATATGCCAGAGTCTTTCCCGAGTCCGAGACGAGGAAGCACTTACGGGGTTGTTTATCGTCTTCTTTGATGAATTTGGCGAAGGTGGCTGCCGGATCGGCGATCAGCTTCTCGACATTCCCCTGAGTCGCGTCTGCAATGGTCTTTGCCGTGAGTTTGACGATCAGGAGGCGATAGGCGTTTTCCAGATTGGCATTGATCTTCGCCTCGGAGGTGCGGAACATCACCGCGAGGACTCCGACAAAGATCAGGGAGATGATTATCATAAACAGGATGGGGTAGTATATTGTTTCGGTAAAGGGGGTCTTCTCAGTGCTCATGCTTTCTTCCCCTTTTTGATGATATAGTTATCGATCCCGTATTCGATGATCGGCATGAAGGCATTGGTCAGCAGCAGGGCAAACATGAAGCCCTCGGCAAAGAGCGAAAAGCGACGTATAAAGACTGTCAGGAACCCGATCAGGACTGCATAGACCCAGAGGGCATATTTGCCTTTGGCTTGCGAGACAGGATCGGTAGTCATAAAGACTATACCAAACATTGCGCCACCTGTCATCAGCAGGAAGAGCGGGTTTTGCCCCGGATAGAATATCCAGTTGAATATTAGGATGCTGATCGCTGTTCCCACCATAGGTTGCCATTTGGCTGCTTTGGTCACCACGAGATACAGCCCGGCGAGGAGCAATAGTAATGCGGAGGTCTCGCCAATCGAACCGGGAATATAACCAAGGAAAGCGTCCATGAAGGTGTTGTGCACCGGTTGATTCAGCCTGTATTGTCCGAGAATGGTCGCCGAAGTGATCATATCCTTAGCACCCATCCAACGGACGAATCCACCGGGGAAATCAGAGATCAGGAAGGGCTTGATCCATTCGACGGTCATTTGCTGAGGGAAAGATACATAGACGAACGTTCTGCCTAAGATAGCAGGATTGAAGGGGTTGGTTCCGAATCCCCCAAACACCATCTTTCCAAATGCTATGGCAAAGATCGATCCTACGGCAGCCATCCACAAAGGAATGGTCGGCGGCAGGGTCATTGCCAGAAGGGTTCCGGTCACAAAGCAAGCCATGCTGACCTTGCCACCCTTCTTCTTGTAAATGAAAAGATACTCCGTAAAGTATGCCGCGAGGTTCGCGACCAAGGCGACGACAAGGACTCTCCAGCCAAAGAGATAGATGGCAAAAACCATGCTGGGGATCAAGGCATAGAGCACCTTGTTCATAATACTCTGTTTTAGTATTCGTTCAAACATAAAAACTCAATATCTCCACGATAAGTGATCGGTGCAATGTAAAGGCGGTTGTTTATTTGTCAATAGCATTCTACGTGCTTATGACGTTATTGATATTGGGAAAGGTAGAGAGAAAGCTCTCAAACTCAGGAATAAGGTCTTTGGAGACCTGGACTTTCATCTCGTTAGGCTTATCTCCCACAGAGTGATAGCCAAGTCCTTCGATAGATTCGAGCAGGAACCCAAAGAGGTGCATCTGAGCAGATTCCAGCAAGACCGTGTAAGTCCTGAACAGGGGCTCTGAGGTCACTGCTACATTAGCTGTAGATGGCTTCATGGAAGCTACCACAATGGCTATTACGATCAGTTAGGATCAGCAGGAAGGGTTCCGGAATCTTCCGTGTCTGAAGCTTCCGGTTGAGCAGCCTGTTCCGGACCACGACTCAGGAAGAGCTTTACCTTCTTCATCTTCTCAATCTTGTTCCCCGGTGCCGGCATACACTTGACGACGGTATTCACGGGGTATCTATCCGAATAGAGAGAATCGACGATAACGGTCTTGAGGCTGGAGTTCTTTAGCCGGATGTAGGCTTCCTGATACTGCATCCCGATGATCTCCGGAACTCGGACGATCTTTGAGCCTCTGCTGATGACGAGATAGACAGCTTGGTCCTGCTTCAGTTTCTTGCCTTCTTCCGGTTGCTGTTCCAGAACAAACTGGACGGGGACCTCGTCCGACCAGACAGAGTCTTTGACGATGACGTGTAGTCTGTCTTCGTGCAGGATGCTCTTCGCTTTGGCGAGGCTGATGCCTGTGACGTTCGGAACAACTACCGACGCGGAGCCACCCAGCAGGATCGGATAGATTATCTGGCTTGAGATGAAAGCAGTCACGATGACGATGCCGAAGGCGATCCCGGCGAGATAACCGACCTTTCTCCAGTCGATCTTATGATAAGCCTTTTTCTTCATTACTTGATCCTTAAGAGTTTCGCGGCAAAAGCGCCGTCCATATTGTGCCTGAAGGGAATGGTCTTGAGGCATTTGTTTTCCACATAGAGCGGATTTAGGGACTTCCCGGCATCAACAAGCTCAAACTTGGGATTGTTCTTCAGGAACTTCTCGATCTGCTTCTCGTTCTCTGCGGGGTTCATCGTACAGGTCGAATAAACCAGAAATCCACCCAGTTTGACGAAGTTCGCGCCGTACTCGATCGCTTTTTCCTGGAGCTTTATCAGTTCCGGAATATCCTGATGCACTTGCCAACGCAGGTCTGCTTTCTTGGCAAGAACACCCCAACCAGAACAGGGGGCGTCAATAAGCACACGGTCATAAGCCGGAGCTACAGGTCCGTATTTGAAGGCATCCGAGACGACCATTGTAATATTCGTAAGCTGAAGCCTGTCCGCTGCCTGCTTGAGCAGCTTCATCTTGTTTGGGATCTTGTCCACGGCGATCACTTCACCTGTGTTGTTCAGTTTCTCGGCTATGTATGTGCACTTCCCACCGGGTGCCGCAAAGAGGTCGAGAACGCTCTGTTCCTCTTTGGGATCGAGAAGATCGACGACCATTGCTGCGGAAGTATCCTGAACGGAGAAATAACCTTCCGAGAAGGCGACATCTTCCAGAACCATATCTCCCTGATCGGTCGTGAACATCTTTGTGTCTGCGACTGTCGGGGTTATGGTCATGTTTCGTTTGGCGAAGTATTGCTTCAGTTTCTCGGGGGTCGTAGCGGTCGAATTGACCCGCATATGTAGTTGTGGAGGTTCATTGAAGTATATTGCCAGATATTCCGTATCTTCTTCACCCCAGAGGTCTATCCATTCGGAGATCAGCTCTTTGGGATAGGAATGCTCGACAGAGATCCTCTCGACCGGATCAGCGGGATATTCGACATCCGGCTTACGTTGGTAGCTCCGGAGCACGGCGTTTACGAAGTCACCGATCGGGTCGCTGAGCATTGTCTTTGCCAGCTCGACCGTCTCATTGACAGCCGCATGTTCAGGGATGGAATCCAGGTACATCAGTTGATAAAGCCCAATATACAGCATGGTCTTGATCTTGATGTCTGTATTGCTCCATTTCTTGGGGTCAGTATGCTTACTCAGGATGTAGTCCAGCTTCAGCTTGAGCTTGACCACTCCCTTCACAAGGGAATAGAAAAGCGCGACGCTCTCGCTCGAATCCTTGAGTTTCTTCGCTCGTTGCTGCAACAAGGTATCCGAGAAGTCGTGATCCTTGAGTACCTTCAGGATGGTTGAATATGCTTCTTGTCTAAAGTTCATTTATTCTTCTGATATAGTCGTTTGATCAGCTCTTTGATCAGTTCTTCGATAGAGCGCTTAGTCTCTTCCAGAGCGATGATCTCGAGCTCACGGCGGATATCTTTGATGTTAAAACCGAGCGAGAGCAAAGCAGTTTCCACTTCCAGCGCAATGTTGTCTGCGTTTAGCTTCTCGGTCGGGTCAAGATATTCCATGACTGCGGGTATCTTATCCCGCAATTCGATTATCAGTCTCTGGGCGGACTTCTTGCCCAACCCAGGAACTCTGGTCAAAAGCCCTTCCTCATTGGAAAGGATGGCTTTGACGAATGTAGAGATCGTAAGAGTAGAGATTATTGAGATGGCGATCTTAGGGCCTATTCCCGAAACAGAGATGAGCAGCTTAAAAAGCTCACATTCTGCCAGAGAGGCAAAGCCATAGATCCTGGCTCCATCCTGGCTGAAACTGAGGTAGGTAAAGAGCTTGCATATCTCGCCCAGACGCGGGAGCTTCTCATAAGTGCTGACGGGGATCTTTATCTCCCATCCTATCCCGGCTGCTTCGATTACCGCCAGGATCGGGCTCTTGTGAGTCAGGACGCCGTTTACATAGTTTATCATGAGCTAAACCTGATCCTGTTAAAATGGCATACGGATAAGGCTAATGCATCATAGGCATCATCCTGTTCCGGCTTGTTCTTGAGCTGAAACATAGTATTGACCATGAACCGCACCTGTTGTTTGGTGGCATTGCCATTACCAACGACTGCTTTCTTGACTTCCCGAGGGCTGTATTCGAATATGGGAAGATCATACTGAGCAAGCGTAAGCAACAAAACACCCCTGGCGTGACCAAGGGTGAATATACTTTTTACATGTTTATTGTAAAACATCGTCTCAATAGCAGCTACATCCGGCTTATACTGATGGATCACATCCGCAAGCTGCTCATGCAGGAGCTTCAAACGCTCCGGCAGGTCTTTTGTCCGGCTGACGTCGATAACGTCGCAACCGGCGGCTACGACCTTGCGAGCTTCGAGCTGAAGTAAGCCATAGCCACAGTATCTGCTACCGGGATCTATGCCAAGGATCAGCACTACTCTTTGTTCAGTGCTTCCAGGACTTCATCCGAGAGGTCAAAATTGGCATAGACCTTTTGGACGTCGTCCAGATCTTCGAGCTGATCGATCAGTTTGAGAAGCTTAGAAGCAACATCATCGGCATTGACCGTGGTCTTGGGGACTCTGGTCAATTCCGCATTCTGCACCGGGTATCCAAGCTTTTCCATAGCGCTGATGACGGTATGAAATTCTCCGGGGGCAGTGTAGATATCAAAGAACTCATCATTGGCTTCGACGTCTTCGGCACCTGCTTCCAGAGCGATCATCATAAACTCATCTTCTTCAAGCCCCGCGGAAGGAACCTGCATAAAGCCCTTCTGTTCAAAGTTCCAGGATACCGCACCTGTTTCGGCAAGGTTTCCGCCAAACTTGGAAAAGCAGTGACGCAGCTCTGCCACGGTTCTGTTTTTATTATCGGTCATGACATCGACGACGATACCGACGCCATTGTGTCCATAACCTTCATAGGTTAGTTCTTCATATTGAGCGCCTTCGATCTCACCGGTACCGCGTTTGATCGCTCTTTCGATGTTGTCTTTGGGCATGTTTTCGGCTTTGGCGCCATTGATAGCTGTTCTGAGACGGGGATTGGTTTCCGGGTCTCCCCCACCGCTTTTGGCAGCGAGAATGATCTCTTTGACCAGTCTGGTGTAGATTCTGCCGCGTTTGGCATCAGTGGCGGCTTTCTTGTGCTTAATGGTACTCCACTTATTATGTCCGGACATACACAACCTCTCTGTGTCTTAACTAATTATATTCTGCTATTAATATCTGCTGATACGCCTTATTGTCAAGGCAAAAAAGGGAGGCGGGTGTTAATTCTCGCCTCCCTGTACATTTATTCGAATCTCAGAATGTGTCTTAGGCTTCTGTATCCTGCCAGGCGGCGACTACCTTTGCGGTGATGTCATCCGGAACCTTCTCATAGTGAGAGAAGCTCTGGGTAAAGCGTCCACGTCCTTGAGTAAAGGACTTGAGGGCGGGATAATAGAAGTACATTTCGGCAACGGGCATCTGCGCGGTGAGGTATTGCTTCTTACCACGCTGTTCCATTCCCATGATGCGTCCGCGACGGGTTGAGATATCACCCATAACGTCACCCATGTATTCACTGGGAACAATGATCACCAGTTCATGAATCGGCTCAAGCAGGATGGGCTTGCATTTCTTAAAGCCTTCCTTGAGCGCCATGGACGAGGCGATCTTGAACGCCATTTCTGAAGAGTCCACATCGTGGTAGCTGCCATAATAGACCTCGACGGAAACGTCAACGACCTGATAACCGGCGATGATACCTTTCTCGAGAGTCTCAAGCAGACCCTTTTCGATTGCGGGGATGAAGTTTGAAGGAATCACACCACCGACGATGGCGTTGATGAATTGGAATCCTTCTCCGCGCTCGGTCGGCTTGATCCGGAAATAGACTTCACCATATTGACCGCGTCCACCGGATTGTTTCTTGTGGCGATATTGTGATTCTGCGGAACCCATGATCGTTTCTTTGTAAGGAATACGGGGTTCTTTGGTGACAGCATCGACTTTATAGCGGTTCTTCATCTTCTTGAGAACGAGAGTAAGCTGTTGCTCACCCATTCCGCTGATAATGTTCTCATGCGTCTCGGTATTGAGATCGAAACGGATGGTCGGATCTTCAGCGATAACTCTTTGCAGAGCGGAACCGATCTTATCTTCATCAGATTGGTTTGAGGCTTTGATAGCCTGCCAATATGTAGGTGTAGGTAGCTCGACGTGCTTGATGGCATAGCGGGAGTTCACCGGAACGATGGAATTCATGACCTTGGAGTTTTTGAGCTTCACCAGGGCGCCGATATCACCGGCTTTGATCTCCTGAGTATCGTTACGAGTCTTACCCAGCATGAAATACATGTTACCGGCTTTGTCTTTGGCATCCTTTTCAGGAATGAAGAATTCCGTACCGGTCTTGAGAGTGCCGGAATACATACGGACATAAGCGAAGTCGCCCATGTTCGGATCGGCATAAAGCTTGAAGATATAGCCAAGAAGTTCGCCATCAGGGCCGACTTTGACCATACTGGGTTTATCATTCTCGAGGACTTCGATCTCAGGGACATCCGCCGGTGAGGGCAGATAGCTGATGATCCCATCCATGAATGCTTGAACGCCAACGCCCGTTCCTGCGGAGCAGGCAAAGGCAGGGACGATCTCACCGGAAGCGATACCCTTGATGAGTCCGGGAACAAGCTGAGCATCAGAAAGCTCCATCTTGTCCAAGAACTCATTGAGGAGTTCCTCGTCAGTCTCGGCGACTGCTTCCATCAGGTGCATACGAGCATCTTCGACGGCATCCATCATATCGGCAGGAACTTCGCCTACGCCGTTGGGACGGATTGCTTTCTTGGTGATGACATCGATGATACCTTCAAAGCTTCCTTCCTTACCGATAGGAATATGCACTTTGACGGGATTGATACCGGTATTCTCGTGGATAGCCTCCAGAGTCTTGTCGTAATCGGCATGTTCATTGTCCATGCGGTTGACGACGATAACCTTGCCCACCTTTCTATTTTCAAGCTGCTCGAGGGCAAGCTCCATTCCTACTTCAAATCCGCCGGCAGCATTGGCGACGATCACCGCATTTTCGACTGCCTGGATCGCAACGATCGCATCACCGATAAAGTCAGGATTACCGGGTGCATCGAGGATATTGATCTTGTGGTCATTGTGATTGACAAAGCCGATAGACAGACCAAGAGACATCTTCTTCGCAGTCTCTTCGGGATCAAAATCCATCACTGTGTTACCTTCGTCAACTTTCCCCAAACGGTTCGTGGCTTTGTTCAGGAAGAAAATCTGTTCTGCCAGACTTGTCTTGCCGGCTCCACTGGAACCGAGAAAAAGAAGATTGCGAATCTTCTTCATGTCGTAGTCTTTCATATCGTTCCTCATCTATATAATTACAGCTATCAAAAGAGATAGGTTTGTGCAATGATTTTTTTTACCGCCCTCTTGTCAATTTCTTTTTATCCATCATCGCTTTTAGCTTCCGACACAGCCTCACAAGCTGGTCTGCGACGTATTATTGATAAGAGGGGATATTGAAACGCGGACACCATCAGGCATCCGCGTTACTATGATCTATCGATATCCGGCTCAGCGGACTATTCTGGTGCCTGTCTTCCCGGCAAAGGCATCGACTATCGAGTCGATGGAGGTGATCAGGACTTCCGATCCACCGCGTTCGATAAAGTCTATCGCGGCGAGGATCTTGGGTCCCATGCTCCCGGCGGGGAACTGCTTGTCGGCATAGTGTTTCTTGGCGTCTTCAATAGTGAGGACGTCCAGATCCTGCTGATCTTCCTTGCCATAATTGATGGCAACCTTGTCCACTCCGGTCAGGATGACGAAGAGGTCAGCCTTGATCTCCAGAGCGAGGAGGGCGGAGGCAAAATCCTTGTCTATAACGGCATCAACGCCTTCATAGGTTCCATCTTCTTCAATGTAGATCGGTATGCCACCACCACCCACGGCGATGGCGATATTGCCGCTATCGACTATGGACTGGATGATGCGGGCAGGAATGATCTCTTTGGGCATCGGGGAAGGAACTACCCTGCGGTATCCCTTTCCGGAATCTTCTTTGAGGCTCCAGCCCAGTTCCTTGCGGAGCTGTTCTGCCTGTTCCTCTGTAAAATATGTACTACCCACATACTTGGTGGGATTGAGCATGGAGGGATCGTTCTTATCGACTACGACCTGCGAGACGATCGTGATCACATCTTTTTGTATTCCGACCTTCTTAAGGCGGTTCTGCAGGCTTTGCTCGATCATATATCCCATCGTACCTTCGGTCGCGGCATTGAGAACGCCAAGAGGTAGCGGAGCGATGCCTACGGTTTCCCCGGCTTCCTGCTGACGCAACAGGTTCCCTACCTGAGGACCGTTTCCATGCGTGAGTGCCAGAGCATAGCCCTGACGAATGAGTTCGACGACTCCGCCAAGGGAGTCTCTGGTATTGGCAAATTGTTCGGTGATGGTACCCTTTTGTCCGGCTTTGATAATGGCATTACCGCCAAGGGCTAAAACGGCTGTCTTCTTCATATTACTATTTCCTGTGATGTTATGGTAATCTGTGCTAATTAGCTGGTTTGTCTGTAAAACTGAAAAAGGGCAGACGCGAGGTCTGCCCCTCATGACATACTTTATTGTTTAGAAGTCCTTTAAGACATCGGCAATGGTCGGAACGCCGATCTCTTGCAGTTCATACTGAACCTGGCAAGCGGGCTTCTTGATCTTGATGATACGACGAAGGTCGATCGGAGTAGCGATCACGACAGAGTCACAATCCGTGGAGTTGATCGTCTTCTCGAGGTCTTTGATCTGCTTGGCACTGTAGCCCATCGCGGGAAGAAGAGTTCCGATAGCGGGATACTTCTCGAAGGTCTCGGCGATCTCACCGGTTGCCCATTCGCGAGGATCGACGAGGTCGGCACAACCGTATTTCTCGGCTGCGATGACGCCGGCACCATAAGCCATGTCACCGTGAGTGAGGGTCGGACCGTCTTCGACGACGAGGACCTTCTTGTCAGTGATCATCTCGGGGTGATCGACGAAGAGGGGTGAGGCAGCTTCGATGATGATAGCTTTCTTGTTTATGGAACGAACGTTCTCGCGAACTTCCTGGATATCTTCGAGGTCGGCGCTGTCGATCTTGTTGATCACGACGACGTCGGCGAGGTGAAGATTGGTTTCGCCGGGATAGTAGGAGATCTCATCACCGGGGCGATGCGGATCGACGACGACGATATTGATCATCTTGTCTGAGGTGTAGAACGGGATGTCGTTATTGCCACCATCCCAAATGATGACGTCGGCTTCTTTCTCTGCTTCGCGAACGATCGCTTCATAGTCCACACCGGCATAGATCACGCTGCCCATTGCGATATGGGGCTCGTACTCTTCCATTTCTTCGATGGTGCAGTTGTATTTCTTCAGATCGCTGAGTTCGGCATAGCGCTGAACCTTCTGGGCAACGAGGTCACCGTAAGGCATAGGGTGGCGAATTGAGACGACCTTGAGACCACGAGCTTTGAGGGCTCTGATGACCTGGCGGGTGGTCTGGGACTTTCCGCAACCGGTACGGGCAGCACAAACCGTGATCAAAGGTTTCTTGGTCTTGACCATGGTATTCTTGGCACCCATCATCATAAAGTCGGCTCCGGCAGCATTGACCATCGCGCCTTTATTCATAACTACTTCATGGGGTTGATCACTATAGGCGAAAACGACGAGATCCACATTGTGCTTCTTGATGAGAGCGACAACTTCTGATTCGGGATGGATCTTGATTCCCTTAGGATAGAGTTTGCCTGCGAGCTCGGCAGGATACTTCTTGTCGTCAATTCCGGGGATCTGAGTAGCGGTAAAAGCTACTACTTCATAGTCCTTGTTATCGCGGAAAAAGACGTTGAAATTGTGAAAGTCACGTCCCGCGGCACCCATAATAATTACCTTGCGTTTCATTATAACTCCTTATATTTGGATGTATTTTCGTTTTGTGAAGTCAGTTTAAACAAAGAGCTTTAACGTCAAGGAAAAGTTTATCGCGATATCCGAGAATCCTTTCTGTAAATGCATCGGAGGTCTCTTCTCCATATGTCTGATCGTCCTCTCCTATCACTCTTTGCTCCTCTTGATAGCAGCAGTTCTTCCTGAACAATGTATGCTGTTTTCTTGAACCTCATTCAAGTTGAGTACAAGATGACTTCAAGAAGACTTAAAGCAAACTACCTGTATATATCGATAGCCAAAGCAAAGCCCGAAAGAAGAAAACTGAGTAAGTCACTTGAATTTATTGGATTATGAACATGGCGATATCGAGCGCCGCTTGGGTGGCTCTTGGGTGCCTCTTGGGTCGCGACCCAAGAGGCACCCAAGAGGAGTCCAAGAGGAACCCAAGAGGCTCTTCGTATTCCTTTGATATATCGTTGATGATCCCTAAGTATTACGAGCCGATATCAGCTTGGGATCATGAGCATTATTTACGGCAAGGCAGAGCTTGACAAAGAACAATGATCCGGGATCGTATCTCCATGCCATATTTTGTGAGAAGGAGATATGCATGAGATCATATCCTATTTTCCTTGTCCTGCTATTGCTGCTCTTTGTTTTGCCGGCTTTTGCCAAGGATTATACCAAGATAGACGTCCTAAATGCCAAGGTTAGTTTTGAGTATCCTGCGGACTGGATCATCGATATCCAGGACGAGGAGAACATCACGGTCTCAAATCACGATGAAGAGGTCGTCTTTGCGGAAGGTTTTTCGGTCACGTCCGTCGCTGTCACGCCCGAAGAGAAGGATCTCAGCCTCGACCAGTTTGTCGATGCTTCGCAAGATAACCTGCTAAAGGGGTTCACAACCAGCGATGAAGACTCGATCTGGGTCGTGAGTCGGGTCACAGAAAAGCGTAATGGAAAAGACGTCTGCATCCTGAAGCTTTCGGCACTGTTGATGGAAATCTACCGTTTGGATATTTCCATGCTTCTGTATAAAAACGACAAGGAAGTCATTCTGGGATTTCTCACTTACGATCCCGTGAGATTGGAATTGAATGGAGAGAAATTCGCCCATATCGTGGAAAGTTTCCTCGTGAAATGAAATAAAGCCATCGGAGCCTTTACGGATAACGCTTTTTTCCTTGACAGCGGAGACACGCTTTGAAATGTTGTCAAAATGCGTGCCGAAGTGGTGAAATTGGTAGACGCAGTGGACTCAAAATCCACCGGGCATTAGCCCATGCCGGTTCGATTCCGGCCTTCGGCACCAAAGATTTCAAGGAGAACCCGGTAGTTTTTTGTTCAAAGAGGCTGGTCATTTTTTCCACAAATCCCGAATAGCGTGTACACTGGCTTGTTTTTTACCCTGACAGGCTTAGATTGTCTTGAAATAGTCATATAAATAAGAATAATACTCATGTTGTAGCACTGAAGAAGTGTGGAGGTAAAATGCTAAGACACACAAACGTACTATACACTATGATCGCTCTGGTGATCATCGTAGCGCCTGTGACTCTGATGGGAATATCCCAGGGTTCATTACTGTATCTGACCTTTGAACCAGGAGCGAGAGCAAACGGAATGGCGAGAGCCTTCACCGCTGTCGTTGATGATGCCTATGCCGGATGGTGGAACCCCGGAGCGATGGCATTCAATAAAAAGAATCAACTTGCCGGGACGCACATGCCCTGGCTGCAAAATACCGGTATCGATGATATGTATCATGAATACCTTGCATGGAACAAGTACTTTGACGGTATCGGAAATCTCGGCGCAAACATCGTCATGATGGACGAAGGCACTCAGATGGAGATGGATGAATTTGGCAATCCTCAGGGTGAGTTCCATACTTACGAGCTCGCTTTTGCCGGTTCCTACGGCTATGAAGTAGTCCCCGAGAAGATCGGCGTTGGCGCAAACTTCAAGCTCATCTACAGCAACCTCGGACCCGGACAGGGCAATACCGATACAGAAGGTAAGACCTTTGGTTTTGCCATCGACCTGGGCTCAAAGTTTAAGAATGTCATGGGTGTCAAAGGGCTCGATGCTGCTGCCGTTATCCAGAATATCGGCCCGGACGTGACCTACGTCAATCAGTCCCAAGCAGATCCTCTGCCTATGACCATCAGACTCGGAACCGCCTATACTCTGTTTGATAATCCGATGAATAGCTTCGTCGTATCCGCGGAAGCCAGTAAGTTCCTTGCCAATGATGATCCCCTCTTCCAGAGATTCATCACCGGGTTTGAGCATCCCGAAGAGACGATCGTCTCCGCGGGTGGCGAATACACTTATCTCGACCTGATATCCCTGCGTGCGGGTTACTACTATGACCAAGCCGGCAAGATCACCGGTCCCGGCTTTGGCGTAGGTTTCCAATATAGCTTCAATCAGAAATACAAGCTCAATGCCGACTTTGGTATGATCTGGGGTGGCGAGCTGATCAACGATTACAACAAGGTATTCTCACTGGGGTTTGAGTTTTAATCCTCTGCTGAAGGTACTTTAGATAATGTGGGTCATTTGCATTACCGGACGTTTGTTCCAGGCAAGTGGCCCACTCTTTTATTCATGAAGAAACACCGCATCATCTTAGTTGCCCTTGCGCTGGCAATGCTATCCAGCCTCAGCGGGCAGACCATGCTCCTGCGTAAGGGGCAAAAGCCTACCTATCCTAAGCAACACCCTTATACAAACATGTTGCTGGAGTCTCCTCTTATGAATCCAGCACAAGCATCCAAAGGGGCAAACTATGACCGGCTTCTGGTCATCCTGGTTGATTTTCAGGAAGAGACTACGGACGATCCGCTAACGACCGGAAATGGGAAGTTCCTTCTTGAGCCGGATCCGAACTATCTCTATTCGATCGCCTCTCCCCCGCACAACCGGGCATATTACAACGCCAATCTGGAAGCGATGCGTTATTACTACCTGGCGGTGTCCAATGGCTCTTACGACCTTCAATATGACGTCTATCCGCAGAAAGTGCAAGCATATACACTCCCGCATCCGATGTCTTATTACAACCCGCCCAATGCCTCCTCAGAGGTTTTTGTCGCACGCATGGAAGAGTATTTTAAGACTGCTTTTGAGCTTGCCGATGCGACCGATCCGGATATCGACTTTACCTCTTACGAACACTTTATGATCATTCACGCCGGGTCTGATTGGCAACATGACGTCAAGGGTGATAGCCCTTCTGATCTTCCCTCTTTTTATATCAAAGTGAGCAGCGGGAAGGAAGCTGTCGTGGAAAATGGCAATTTCCTCATCTCGCATGCTTGCAACGTCCCATCGACCATATCTCAGGACTTTGGTGAGGTTGATTCGGACGGTACGATCTACCGTAGTGGATACGGGGCTTTGAATGCGGTGATAGCTCATGAGTTTGGGCACTCACTGGGCTTGGTCGATCTTTACAATACCCGCTCATTCCAACCGATGGTCGGTTTATTCGACATCATGGATTCGGGAGGTTCAGGGGTGCTGGTTGACGGTCCGTTGGATGACGGATCCTATGTCATGGTCGAAGGTATGCTTCCCACACTGCCGGGAGCATTTTCCCGAGCACTGTTGTTTGGAGACTATTTCAAGCAAACAGGCTTGATGCTCGAAGCAAAAGACCTCGATCCGAATGCCATATATCAGCTTGGCGCATCGAGCCGGAAACAAAACTCGGTCACGACCTACCCGACCATTATTAAGCTTCCTCTTTCGAGCAGCGAATACGTGCTCTTGGAAAACAGGTCTGTTGACCCCGATGGGGATGGCTTTACTGCGGTTTTCAGCACTTTGAACGGACGCGTCATACTCTATCCGACAGCAGCCGGTGATCCATCCAACGTCCCCACCTACGAATATGATTATCTTTTACCCTCTTTTATGCAAAGCGATGGTTCATCAATAGGTGGCGGAGTTCTTGCCTGGCATGTAAATGAGGATGTTCTTTACCGGCAGGGAGTCACCTATTCCGATGGTGAATGGGTCAGCAACTTTGAGAATAACACGGTCAATACTGTCCTATCCCGTCGCGGGGTCAGGGTCATAGAAGCCGATGGACTGGATGATATCGGGAATCAGTATTCCTGGTATTGGACAGGCACACAGTATGAGTATTTTCACAAGAACAAGCCGGTTCTGTCCGGAGCTGGGAACTTTGTCTCCTGGTCAGTCGAACCATGGAAACCAAGGCTTTCATCCCAGACTGCCCCTTCCTTGACGGACTCGAATGGATTCGGTTCTTTCTATTGGGTGGATGGTATATCAAATCCAGCGGCTATCATGACGCTGCAGGTAAAGAACGGTTTCTTTGATCACAACCAGTCAGTTCAGCTCCCTCATCCGGGAAGCTCAGTCGCACCGCTGATCAATTCCAGCTTCCTCATGCAGGACAATATCCCGGTCTTGTCAAACGGCATTATCACCTTGCTGAGCAATCATGAAGAACCGGGCGGCACCACCTGGACAAACGATCTGGGCAGTTTCGAATCTGAGACGATAGCTGTGGATAATCCTCCTATCTGTCTGGATATCAATGAAGACGGGTACAAAGAGATGATCACAACGCAAGATCGCAGCGTCATCATCTCAGACTTCTCGCGGGATCAGCTCACTCAAAGAGTGGTCGATTTTGTCGATCCTATCACCTGCAACCCCTATTTTTACAATGGGAAGCTGTATGTCGCCTCCGGGAGAGGTATCAGTTCGATAATCGAAGATAATATCATTGATATCGCGGCGATCGGGGATAGCGTCAAGTGTCTTATCGGGTATGGTGATCAGATCATCGCCCTTACAAAGTACCAAATGCACATCCTCACCGGTGACCTTCAACCGGTGGAGACATATCCATTTATGACCGATACTATGGGTGAGTATGAGCCAGTAGTCACAAATGACACATCACGCACTCCGGGTTTCCTTTTCCTCATGAGTAATGAGGGTAATATCTACCGCTATTTTGATGGGACACTGAAGAGGATATTCAGGAACACAACCGGGGATAAGCCTACACAACTCGGGATTGTCCGTACGGATGATCTATCACCCCTGCTCTTCTTTGGGCTCGGGACAAAGGTTCTCGTGCTTAAAAGCGATGGCTCATATCTGAGCGGGTTCCCTCTCTCAATTTATCCCCACGTTGCAGAGTCAGGAGCTTTTGTTCGTTCCTTCGATCTTGGTCTTTACCTGATGCATATCCCTATCAAGGACAAAGGCTATCTCGCGATAGCTACTGATGGTGAGATCAGGAATGACTATAGCTTGTTTTGGGACCAAGCAAATGATAACGATCAATTGGCATATATTGAAGATCTTTCTACTCTTTTCTGGTATTACATAGACCGGGATGGAGAATTGACGATCAATGGTCTGGACAGCTTGAGCGTGAATCCGGTCTTATGGGCTGGGTATCGCAATGGTGGATATGGCCACTTTGATGATGATTACTCAACCCCCGATGGTTCTTCCCCCGTGAAAGCTTTCCTCTTTCCGAATCCCGTCACCGGTCCCCAAGCAAGGGTCAGGACCACTGGTATGTCCGGGGTCGGTAGCTACAAGATATATGATATCTCCGGAAGCCTTGTTCTTTCGGGTGGGATCAAATCAAGCCCGTATTTTGAACGAGACATTCAAATAGACCTTGACCGATTGAGCTCCGGTGTTTATTTGCTCGTGCTGAACATTGATAGAGAACACAGAAAAATAAAGTTTGCGGTCGAATAAGACTTAAGTGAGGATCTAATAATGAAAGTTCGCCTAATTTTGTGCATCATCCTGATCTTATCGGGACTCTCCCTCTTTGCAGGTACCTCCAAGGATAATATGGATGATATGCTCTTTGCCTCGCCTCCCAAGCAAGACACTCTACGAAACATCATTACCTCGGACGTGAAGAATGATATCATCACGGTAAACTACCAAAAAAAGAACGCCAAACTGGCGATGCTATATTCAGCATTGATCCCCGGTCTGGGTCAGTTCTATGCCGATAAAAGCGTGATCCGTACTTACGTCTATCCTGTGCTCGAACTTGCCATGATCGGCGGGATCATCTATTACGACAAGCGTGGTGACGATAAAACCAAAGATTACGAGAAGTATGCAAATGGTGAGATCATTACACAGCAATTCGGCGATTACACTTACACGGGTCCGAGATATCGCAGAGACTTTCAGAACAACGTTCAGGCAGTGCTTATGGCTTATAACCCCAATGATATCTACGACGGGACTTTCTTCCGGCTGGACAATTCCAATAGCCAACACTTCTATGAAGATATCGGCAAGTATGACAAGTATGTCTTTGGCTGGTCAGATTGGTATTACACCTACGCGACAAATGCCGGTGGTGCTTTCGTGCTCGATGACCCGGATTTTGAAGATGCTTTCGTCATGAGTTCAGACGACTACAATGCCCAGTGGCTGGGGAATTATACCATCCAGGATATAGTCGATGGTAACAATGTGAACTACACTTCCAGCAACTCGCTGAGTTCATCCCCAATGCGTCGTGAGTATATCGATATGCGCAAGGCAGCCGAGAAGGAATATCGCGCTGCGCATTATATCTCTTTTGGGTTGCTCGCTAATCATATCGTAAGTGCGATCGATGCTGCCATCCTTACAGACAAGGTTAATAGAATGTCCATATCCGAGAATCACTTCCGGATGAACTATTACACTGCTATCAGAGATGATCGCCTTACTCCCTCACTTGGCTTTAGCTATTCTTTCTGATAACTGTCCATGCTGATTAGTAAGAGAACGTTGATAGTGCTTCTGGGAACTTTGTTCCTGGCTTCAGGGTTACATGCCTTCCCGAAGAGCGCATACTTGGGTATGTCGCTTCTCCTTCCCGGTAGCGGTGAACTTGCTTTGGGAAAGCAGAAGACGGGTGCAGTCATGCTCACGGCAGACATCATAGCACTTTCTACTTACTTCCATCTTGATGGTCGGATCAATGACCTTGGGCAGAGCTACAAGGAATATGCGCATACATACGCCAATGCAGACATGGACCAGAACGACCAGTATTATCTCGATCTGCAGTCATATACGAGTAGTGAAGAGTATAATGACTACTACGTGATGATCGCGCGGAATTACTTCTTGATAGAGCATTACGATCCTATCGGATTCAATGATTACGTCAGTTCTCACATCTATGGAGACGATCTGAGCTGGGAGTGGAAGACGGGTGAGAACTGGAAAGAATACAAGAAGATCAGAACTCAGTATCAGAAAGCGAGATTGAACAAGAATCTGGCTCTCGGAGCGATGCTGCTGAACAGAATGATAAGCCTTATCGATGTTGCATTTACCAAGGGAAAACCTCACAACGGTGAGATCCACGTCTCCCCAACCGGGAACACGGGATTGATGCTGAACTACTCATACCATTTCTGAGGATATACAGGTATTATATGAAGAAACACTTATTGATCATGCTACTCACCCTATTGGCAGTATCATCATTTTGTCAGTCCAAAGGGTTGAACTTCGCGAAGTCTTTGGTTCTTCCGGGCTATAGTCAGATCACCAATGGCAAGAGCTATGGCTACGCAATGTTAGCAGGTGAAGTAGCCATCATTGGCAGTATGCTGTATCTCAATACTGAACAAAGATTAAGCAAACAAGAATCCTATGAGTATGCTATTGAGTTTGCCCACATCCGCCCCGGTGATTACGATGAGGTTTATTTTAGCCATCTAAGCCGGTATGACAGTAGTGGATTCGGCGGTGGCGGGTACAACGCCATGATTCGCCAGAAGGCTATCCAGAACTACCCCGATGACCCCGTCATGCAGCAGCAGTATATTGATCAGAATATCTATTCAGATGATATGGCTTGGAACTGGGATGCCTCCTCTAAACGAGGAGATTATAGTAAAATGCGCATCCATACGCAGGATCTGAAGGACTTCGCTTCCATCGCTACCGGAATCCTGATCCTAAACCACTTTGTCAGTGGATTTGATGCTCTCAGAATTTCCAACGATGTCAGAGCAAATCTGTCTCTTGGGCTGAGGGAGCGTCAGCCCCTACTTAGGCTGGATGTTACTTTCTGATAAGTAATGCTATAACACATTGCGAGGACGAGGTATCTGATGCCTCGTCCTTTTCTTTGACGATGGATATTCTAAAAGGGAGATTCTGCTCTTTCCAACGGGTCATTTATCCACTTGAAAGAGCGTAAGATTTGGGTTGACAAAAGACAGCCCGGGTTGACTATTGTTTTTTGAGTATTGAATGGAGCTAAAACATGTATATAGATCATAGATATGAAGTTCTGGAGAGCTTGGGGTCTGGTTCTTGGGCAAACGTCTTTAAGGTTCGGGACATCCGGACGGATAGACTTTATACTCTTAAGCTCTTTCAATATCTGCCCTCTGAAGAGCTCTACGCCAGGTTCAGTGCCGAAGAGATGCATCATGTCACCAAGATCGAACACCCAAACCTTAGCCATGTGGTCGATTTTGGACATGTAGGTGATCATGTATATTATATCTCGGACTTTTTCGAAGGAACGACGCTCAATAACTTCCGCTTCGGCAAGACGAAGATCGACCAGCTCTATGATATAATCATTCAAATTGCTTATGCACTAAATGCGCTTCATACGCAGCAGATCCTGCACAAGGATCTTAAACTGGAGAATGTCCTATATCATATTGATGGGAAACAGGTCACGGTCAAACTCATCGATTATGGCTTCGCCAAGATAGATCCCAATAAAGACAAGAAGTATATCTCCGGCACCTTACCTTACATCGCACCGGAGATCTATATGGGCAAAGCTGCGGATCATACAAGTGACTTCTATTCGTTAGGAGTGATCCTTTACCGTCTTTGCACAGGGAGCTTTCCATACAATATTGATCAGATAAACGCTCTGTTGACGGGCAACCAGAGATATTTTATCCCAACCTTCCCATCGGAATTAAACAAGAACATACCTCTCCCGCTGGAGAAGTTTATCCTCAAACTTCTGGAACGTAATCCGGAAAACCGCTTTCACTCCAGCGAAGAGATCATCAGCTATATAAACAGGATCCATCATAAGGAATACTCTTTTTCAGCGTCTTGGTCACTGATAAACTCCCTACGGTTCAACAGCTATATCGTGCGAGAAAAATACTCGCACCAGTTAATGGACTACGTCCCGGCAGTCGAAGCTAAGAATGGTAAGATCATATCGCTGATCGGCGGTGATGGTTTGGGTAAGGACAGTATCCTATCTCTGTTTCGATATCATCTCCTGAGCGGTGAGTACTTCTTGTTTGATTATAGTTGTACCAAGACGGATCATGAAGCCTTCTTCGCCCTGATCAAGGAATACATCCAGTCTCTGGGCGATTCGGAACTGCAAAAGGACAAGGTTCTCAGCCAGATATCGGAGAAGTTCAAGCGCTACCTTTTCGAATCAGAGAAAGATGCCAAGAATGTCTCCCAATCAGTTGAGGAACTCCAGATCGACTTTGAGATCGTAAAGTCCCTCCTGCTTGAGCTTTCTGAACGTAAGCCGATCATCTTCATCATTCGAGACTTCCAATTTGTTCATCATAATACCATCAAATTCATAAACTTCTTATCGGGTTTTATGGTGCAATCCAGGATAATGGTTGTTTTAAGCTGCAATGAGTTTAACAAGGTCAAGCAGATCAACCACACGATCCTACTGAATATTCCCTCACTGACTTATGATGAGGCTCAGAGCTACATTGGCAAGCTACTGAATACAAACCCACCTCAGCACATCATGGAAATGATCTATAACCGCAGTGCCGGAAATCCGCACTTCATCCGTGAGATGCTTGTCGACCTCATTATGCGTAAGTTGATCACTTACAATGAAGGTTTAGTTTTCCCGGATAGACTTGAAGGATACAATCTTCCGACCCGGCTCTTGCACTCGGTATATTCGCGAATGAGCAGGCTGACCAGCGCAAATTATCGCTATCTGCAGAAGCTCTCTATCATCCAGACAACCCTGACCCGCGAATTAATGCTCTTCATCTTGGAGATCGGCGATATCGAGCTGTATAACCTCATCAATGAAAGCACATATAACGAGCTCTTGAAGAAACACGGGAAGCAGTACACGTTTTCGTTCATCGAAGCCAAACAACGCTTTTGGGAAGAGACCGCCGAAGACGAAAGGATCGAAATTTCATCGAAAGTACTCAGCTTCTATGATGGGAAAGTGATCCATGATATTGATCTCTGTCGCGGGATCATCGACAATGCCAAGATAACCAGGGATAATAATCGTACCCGTGATTATCTCCTGAGGTTGTACAAACTGCTGGATGCTGAACACGAACAGGAAAAGGCATACTCAACAATGCTTGAAGTGCTGACCTTGGATCTTGAGACAGATATCAAGCTAAAGTATGCGGACTTTATCAGCGATCTGGCGGCATTCCATTCCAAGACAGAGCTCACCGGGTTTTACAAACAGGCACAGGATATTATAGCCAAAGCAGATAAGATCCCGGAAGTATTTGAGAAGCATATGCTTCTCGGGACGATCAGTCTCTTGGCAGAGAACGTCAAAGAAGCTCTTCGACATTATGGAATTGCCGAGAACATCGCTCTGACGGGTAAGCAGAAAGTCCAGTGTTGGCAGTATTTCTGTCAGATCTACTCCCGTTTGGACATCAAGAAGATGAAGCACTATCTGGACAAGATATCCCAGTACGAACTGCCACTTGATATGCAGATCCTCTATATCGACAGGCTTGCTGTGTATTACTCGATAAACAAAGATACGGATAAGGCGATCAAGACCATTGAGAACTTTTTCGGTCAGCTTCCTCCGGAGCATAACACTGATGTGATGATCAGACTCGCAGCGATGCACAATGACCTCGGTGTCTTTTATAGTGACCTGAAGAACATCGAAGAGGCAAATCAACATCTAAACATGGCGCTCAATATCTGGCACAGATACAATATCAAGCGTTACCTGGGTTTGATCTATAACAACATTTCAGACTTGTATCTAAAACAAGGTCTCACCGTCCAATCTGAGCACTATTCTGCTTTGGGATACAAGTATGCTGAGGAGCTGAACCTTCCGGCTATTACAGCTTTGGCACTGCTGAATCAAGCAGAAGCAAAGATCAAGATGGGGATGTTCCGCGAAGCCGAAGCCAAACTAATCGAAAGTAAAGCTACCCTCGATAAGATCGGAAGCACGAAATACAACGACTCGATCCAGCGTAACCTTGCCCTTGCTAAAAGCAAGATCAAGGGCTTTGGCTACTATTTCAAGTTCATCCAAGAAAATGAGCCGGAACTGATCAATGGATTCATCCGCGAGATCAATCCATTGGTAAAGACCTATTTCTATTACCTGCATGAAATGTCGAACCCCAAAAAGCTCCGCAAGCTTATCCGCAGGAACGTCCAGATCAATTATAAGCACTTACTTGAAGAAGAGTTTTATCACAACGTCCTTGGGCTGCTCGCCATAACGGAGAAAGACTACACTGTAGCCTTGGAAGAGCTTCAGTTAGCCACCAAGTATGCCGGTGAGATTAATAGCAACTATGCGCTGGCTGTTTTTCACTTCTACCAGATCTTGTGCTACTACGGTCTCAAGGATTACAAAAAAGCATCCGAACTGATCGAATATGCTAAGCCTCTTACTCTTCAGAATCACTACAACTACTGGCTCCGCAATATCGAGATCATGGAGCTCAAGCTCCAGATGGTCAATCCGGAAGTACCCCTGCGAGAGATACTCAGACGGACCAATAAACTGCTCGAGTCCTGTCTTAATGACGAGTACTACCAGCTCACAGTCGAAGTATATCAGATCAAGATCCAGCTTCTGTTGGAGCTTGGAGCAGCAGAAAAAGCCGCTATCATCTTTGAGCAATATCGGGTCTTTCTCGAGGATATCACAACCGATATCAGCGATGACGACCGTGCGAATTACCTGCTGATAAATCTATACCATCTGAAGAACATAAATAAGTTTAACCTGGTAGAGGTCGCATCGAGACGCAAAGATCTCCGCAACAAGTGGAACGATCTGCTATTCAATATCGCCAACATCAACGCGATAGAGCGTATTGGTTTTCTGATAGAAAAAGGGATCACCCAAGTACTCTCCCCCTGGCAATTCCGCTTGATGGAATACTCGGAGAGGATAGGAAACTTCTATACTTTCCTGAGCTACAACTGTGACAAAGATGCAAACATCGCCCCGGAGATCTACCCCTCGATAGAAAAGTCAATCAAAGCTGATAATCTCACCACCTTGAATTTCCAAAACCAAAATATCATGGTCATCCCGCTTCTGACCGGTACAAAGAAAATCGGTGTCCTCCTGCTCGGTGATGAAGGTGAGCTTGAATTTACCAAGCAAGAGATATCTATCATGCGGAGCATCAAACAACATCTGACTGCGCTTCTGGTCAGGATCAGGGATTATACCCAGATCACCCGGCGGATCGAAAAGATGAACCAGTTAATGGAGATCTCGAACGAGCTGATGCGCGCTGTGGATATCAGTGATCTTGAACATCAAATAGTATCTGCATTCATAGATATAACGAATAGCAGTCGGGGCTTCTTGATCAAACGTGATTCTGACGGGAACAATCTATATCAGATTCAGCTCGACCGCTCCAAACAGATCCTTTCCTCGATCTCGGGGATCAGCAAGACAGCTATCAGCGTCTGTCTCGCGACCGGTGAGCCTGTATATACCTTCAATGCTCTCGAAGACAACCGCTTTAGGAATTCCATCAGCGTTCAGGACTATGAGCTTCATTCGATATTCTGCGCTCCGATCATGCTGGATAATGTCAACTACGGTATAGTATATCTGGACAACCATGGGGATAACAGCCGGGAAATGTATCAAAATCAAGAGATAATTACCTTGCTCATCAAACAAGTGATCATCGCCCTCAAGAATGCTGCTCAATATGCTGCAGTCATCCAAAAGAGCTCTGAGATCAACGCTTTTGAGATGCTAAAGGACGAATTCATGGCTATTGTGTCTCATGAGTTGAACACACCGTTGACAACATTGCAGGGTTATGTGTCCAGATTGAAGCGTAATCTCTTCGTAGATGAGGAAGAGCGTGCCGATCTGATCCAGAAGATCGAAGGCTCGGTCAAGAAGCTGATCCTCACCATCGGTGATATTACGACGATGAATAACTACAATCTGAAGACCTCGCTGACCAAAGCTCCGATTCCGATAGAGGAGATCCTCGAGCTGGTTCACCAAGAGGTCGAGATACTGTCGCGCAAACGCAAGATGTTCATCAAGATCGAGATAGAGAAAGACCTTCCGGAGGTAAACGCTAACTGGGAAGCTTTACATCTGATGGTCTATAACATCGTGTTAAATGCAATACGATTTACCAATGATTTCGGCACTATCATCATCGGTGCCCGTAGATCTGCCTTCCAACAGGAAAAGATAGACGGGAAGGATGCGATGGTGATCTACGTCCAAGACAACGGGATTGGCATACCTGAGTATCAGATCAAGAATGTCTTCCGCAAGTTCTATGAATTGAATGAGATATATGCTCACAAGTCCGGTATGGTCGAGTATCGCTCCAGCGGATTGGGCTTGGGGCTTTCGACCTCTCGCAGGATCGCGGAATTGCATGGTGGGAACATCTGGATCAAGAGCAGAGAGAATGAAGGCACGACGGTCTTTATGACGATCCCCTTCAAATCAGGTAAATGAAGTCTATGTCAATTCGAACCCGCGCAGTTCTCTTGATCCTGATCCTGATTCTCAGTTCAGTATTGATCCTACACGCCCAGAGTCCCAAAGAGATCTATGACTTTGAATATATCCTGGCGTTGTACGATCAACAATCCGATGATACAGCCCTGATAGAGATCTCCAATTTCCAAACAAAATACCCAAGTAGTGTCTATGCGAATGAAGTCGGTTTTATGAAAGCCGAGATCCTCTATTTCGGTTCTCGTTTCAGCGATGCCATTCAAGCGTATGACGATCTGTTGCGCTCGGACCCTGATGTGACCATGCTCCAGGATATCTTCTTGCACAAAGCTTCAGCTCATTACTACATCAAAGATTACGATGAAGCCCGCAAATTGCTGGAGAAGCTGCGTAAACTCACCGGTGATGCTGAGTATCAGGCTCAGGCGATCCTGCTACAAGCTAAGGTTGCATATGATTCCGGTCAATATTACTCTGCAGAAAAGTACTACAAAGAGTCTATCCATAATTTCCCCGATGATGCCTCATTGAGATTCGAGCACTTTCGGACTCTCCTCAAGCTCAAGAAGGAAGACGAAGCGGTTTCCATCCGCGATTCTCTCGATCTGTCCGAACCATTCCGCTCCAACTATGACGATGCTTTGATGGCATACTATTTGAACAACGGTCTGTATTCCCGCTTCAATGAGATAAGCTCTGCCTTGATAACTGACCCGGATCTGACAGATGTGACGAGACGGCAAATGCTGCTGCAGTATTACTACGCAACCGGTAAACTTGCTCAGTTCTCCGCTCTACTGGAAAAATCCCCCTCCAGTCTTTCACAGTTTGATTACTACCGTGCTTTGGATCTGGAGATCAAAGGTGACTACGTAAAAGCTGATTCCATACTGGCAGGACTTACCAGATCAAAAGAGCCACAGACCGCAGTTCTCAGCTACCTGGAACGCCTAAAGATCTTGTCCAATACCGATCCGAACAGTGCTATAACTCAGCTTGAAGCTTTTATGCAGATACCCCAATCCGTGGTTCATCGCGGTGAACAGCTTCAGTTACTGGGATTCCTCTATCAAAAAACGGGAAGCTATGAAGCCGGGATCAAGAACCTCATCGCTGCCGGAATGTATGAGATCAGTGGAGAGAACCTTGACCGGATCTATTCCCTGATCCCTGACGTGCTTCTCAGATCAGGCAGAAGCGATGAAGCGGTCGAGTATTACAACCGTTATCTAAACCTTTTCCCGGAAGGACTTTACCGTGATGAGGTTCTTCTTGAGCTTGGGCTTATTGCCTATAAAGAGCGGGATTACCTCGCAGCAGGATCATACCTGAATACCCTTGTGACCCAATACCCCAATGCCCCTCTTTATCCCAAAGCCTCTTACTACCTGGGAGAAGTTTCTTTCTCGACAGCTGATTATAGCGCTGCGATCCCGCACTATGAACAAGCCGGGAAAGATTCAGTCTATAGTGTTTCATCCACTCTACGAATTGCCCAATCGCTATATTTTGACAAGAAATATGCTTCTGTTGACAGCGTATTGACTGGGCTCAATGCTCAAAAGCTCCTGCCTGATATACTGCTGCTCAAGGGAAGTATCAGCTTTAACCTTCGAAGATACGACGATGCTCTGAGCTATTACGAGCAGGCTATCGCTCTTGCTGATTCCGGCAGATCGAAAAACGAGCTCTTGAGCTATAAAGCTTTGACCCTTTATCAAATGAAGCGTTTTGATGAAGCCTCCGCTTTGTTCTACAGCCTGTCCTCACTCAAAGAATCACCGGACACCTACCTATATCTTTCCGCACGTTCTGCCTACCTCGGTGGGAACTACGCAAAGGCGCTTGAGCTTTACTACACCTTTGTAGATCAGTATCCCGAGTCGGACTTTATCCTCGAAGTATATTCCGAGATAGCCACTATCAATTATAACCAGACCAGATATGAAGATTCACTTAACGATTGGATAAACGTCCTCAAGCGTTTCAGAGCCCAACTTGGCTTTGAGCCAAAAGAGTTCGAGCTTCTCCAGAGAGTCTTTGCCGGGATGGAGCTGAACCTCCTCCAGATCGACAGCGAAGATGTGATCACTATGATAGCGGAGCTTGTGGATAGCTTTACTTCCGACTATATCAAATTCGAACTGCAGTACTTGATAGTCAAGCTGTATGCCTCACGTGATCTCTGGGCTGATCTACTCACCGAAGCAGAAAAGATCCGATCCGTCTATACTACTCGTCCTACCTCCGATATTGAAATGCTCATGGCAGAATCCTTGATCCGTCTCAACCGCTATTCAGAAGCCGATAGTCTGCTAAACTCATTGTATTCAGAGTCTGCTGATCCCGCTGTGCTGCTGAAACGGGCAGATTTCGACCTGATGATGGGTAGATACTCGGATGCTTTGGACAAATACAGAGCACTATACGACGCAGATCCAGACAGAGCGATTTGGGTTAAAATGCTCAGTTGCGCCTCAAAACTGGAATATCAAGGCTATTCCGAACTGTGGAAAAGAGATCCGGAAGCTTATCGACAAGTCCCGGAAGTAGCCCTCTCATACATCGACTACCTTCAGTTCATTGGAGACTACGAGCGCATGTATGCCATGGCGGACAGCGTGCTGATCTTAGACTTTAGTCCTGGCATTCATGGCAGAGCATATCTTGCCCAAGCTCGTGCGGATCTCATGCGAAACCGTTATTCTGATGCCATATCTACCTTGAATAGGATCAAGCTCGTCTTTAAAGACTATCCCGATATCCTTCGCGATGCCAATTTCTGGCTGATCAAAGCAATGCATGCAAATGGACTGACAGCGGAAGCCGAGATTTTGTTCGATGAGGTCCGGGCTCAGCTAACCACAGATATGATCGCTGAGATCGATGAGCTATTGGGTGATTAAGATGAAGCGCATCTTTCTTCTTATACTCACCGTGATCTCACTCCCACTTTGGAGTGACGTCTATGCTCTGCCGGATTTTGAGGTCAACGTCGAGTCTCCCATCAAGGCATTCGTCTACAAGAAAGATCTCCAGATAGATCAGGACAGCCTGCGTATCGATAAGTATCCGCGTCTTTTACCTTCGATAGATCCCGGATTACATTACGGTACTATACTCCCTTACTATCCAAAGGTACTCTATTCTCTTACAGCCAAAGGTTCGACCTTCCTTAGCCATAGCATTTCCATGAACTACTATCCAAGGGAGAGCCCGCTGAAATCGGCAGGATTGGAGACTTACCGCAAGACAGCTCCTGACTCAAAGAACCTGTTCGACCTGGATCTTTACGCTGAAGCAACAATCAAAGACCACCTGTTACGTCCTGAATTCCATTATCAAAAGTCTCGCTATCCTGATTTCATACAAGAGCTTAGCAGTGGTTCTATCACTCACGCCTTCCCAAGTTTCTCTTTCTCCGGGGTCGAGATCAGCTCACCCAGAACAGAGATCGGATATACTGACATAGTAGGAGAAGAGAGCTCTTTACTCTTCTCTCACAGCAGCAAGATCAGCATCTCCGGCAAGAGCTTCGGATTAGCTCTGGATAGCAGGCGCAAAGCTACGGCACTCAAGCTTGACTATTACGATCCGATCTCTTTGCCACAACATATTCATACAAGCATCGGACTAATGACTGATCTTAGCAATCTCATCCCCTTCGTCGAGTTTTCTTATTCGCATATCCTCGCACAGGGGAAGATACTCACGGTGAGTAGTCGTCCCGCGATCTCAACCGCCACATCCTTCATTCCCGATTTGGAGATGCCCTATAGCAATCTCAGCCGTAAGTTCCACCAGACTTTAACTCCTCTTGATCTGAATCTCGCCTATTCTCAAGAAACGCTCATCCCCGAGTTTCCGATATTAACAAGCTTGGGAGCCTCATACAACATGACCTACCGGGTGAATGAAGCTCTTCCGACCGACCGGATCGGCAGCGACATTCCCCTTATCACATACAGGGATGTATATCGCAACATTCTCAACCTCAATGCCACTGCTGAAAAAGGAACTCTCAAGTTTGAGCAGAACCTGACGATGAATATCGCCTCTTTACCGGAGAATAACTGGCGACGTCTCCCCTATCAGGGCTTGGTAGAACTTAGCTCAAAACTAAACGCCACTTATGGTAAGCTGGACGCCGGAGTGTCCCTGCTGCAGTCATACAACCGCGTGGATCATAACTATCGGCATCTGTCCGAAAAGCTCGATCTCGCTCTTAGCTTTACCTACAAACTATGCAGTCGCGTTCACATCCTGGGATCGATCAGCAATCTTCTCAATACCGACACTTCGTCCTGGAGCGAGATCCCCGCAGATAAGCGTGAGCTTTGGCTGGGATTTCGCTATATGCTCAGTCGGTGATCTTTTGCTCATGTGTTTAAATAGATTATACTCAATAAATAACAACAAGGAGTCAGAATGAAAAAACTGATGCTTTTAGGCGATGAAGCCTTGGCTCAAGGTGCTCTGGATGCCGGTATCTCCGGTTTCTATGCCTATCCCGGAACACCCTCGACCGAAATCGTCGAATACGCCCAACGCAGCAAGCAGGCTGCGGAAATGGGAGTACACCGAACCTGGAGTTCAAACGAAAAGACTGCTGTCGAATCCGCCATTGGAATGTCCTTTGCCGGAAAACGCACGATGGTCACTATGAAACATGTAGGTCTTAATGTCGCTGCCGATCCCTTCATGAACAGCGCATTGACCGGTGCCAACGGTGGTCTGATCATCGCTGTTGCCGATGACCCATCCATGCATTCATCTCAGAATGAACAAGACTCGCGCTTCTATGGCAAATTCGCCATGCTTCCGATCCTTGAACCCTCAAATCAACAGGAATGCTATGATATGGCTTTTTGGGGATTTGAGCTCTCCGAGAAGTATCACGTTCCGGTCCTTCTGCGTCTGACGACACGCTTATCACACTCCCGTGCCGGAGTGACGAGACGTGAAACCACCGCGCAAAACGTCCTCAAGAAGCCGGATGATCTGCTTCAGTTCATGCTCCTTCCTGCGATCGCCAGACGTAAGTATAAACATCACATCGAGCTGCAAAAAGACTTCACTACGGAAGCGATGAATTCCCCCTTCAACAGCCTCAAGCTGGACGCGCCGGACATGAGCAAAGGCATCATCACGACCGGGCTTGCATATAACTATCTTCGCGAAGTCTTCAAGGGCTCAGAAGTCCCTTATCCCGTCCTGAAGATATGCCAATATCCCGTTCCCGAAGCCTGGGTGAAGTCTATCTACGACGCCTGTGATGAATTGATCATCCTCGAAGAAGGCATGCCCGTCTTGGAAGAGCAGATAAAAGGCTATGCCCTCGATCTCAAGAAGCCGATCAAAGGCAGACTGGACGGGACCCTCTCCCGCGATGGAGAGCTCAATCCCAATAAGATCGCCGTTGCTCTCGGGATGCCCGATACATATGGAATGGATGTTCCCGAAGTCGTGGCGCAGAGACCTCCGGCGCTGTGTGTCGGTTGTCCGCATGCTGATTCTTTCATCGCTCTGAACGAAGCCATTGCCGAATATGGCAGAGGTCACGTCTTCAGCGATATCGGCTGCTACACACTTGGATTCATGCCCCCGTATAACGCGATCAACGCCTGTGTCGATATGGGCGCTTCGATTACCATGGCAAAGGGTGCTGCCGATGCCGGGCTGTTCCCCTCCATTGCCGTGATCGGCGATTCGACCTTTGCCCATAGTGGTTTGACCGGACTGCTCGACTGCGTGTTCGACAAGAGCAACGTCGTCATCGTGATCCTCGATAATGCTACGACCGGTATGACCGGAGGTCAGGATTATACTGCCGCCGGAAAGCTCGAAGCCATCTGCGAAGGGATCGGGGTCGAGAAAGAACATATCCGCGTCTTTGTCCCCCTGAAGAAGAACCATGAAGAAATGGTGCGTATCTACAAAGAAGAAATAGCATACAACGGCATCTCCGTGATCATCCCTCGCCGGGAATGCCTCCAAACCCTCAAACGCAAAAACAAGATGGAAGGCTAATCATGACGAAAGATATAATACTTGCAGGTGTTGGTGGTCAGGGGATCCTTACCATCGCTACGATTATCGGTGATGCCGCCATTAAGAGAGGCTGGCAGATCAAGCAAGCGGAAGTGCACGGAATGAGCCAAAGAGGCGGAGACGTCCAATCCCACCTGAGACTTTCGGATAAAGAGATCTGGTCAGACCTGATCGCTATGGGAACCGCAGACATGATCCTCTCGGTCGAGCCCATGGAAGCCCTGCGCTATCTCCCCTATCTTTCCCCTCAGGGCTGGATAGTCACCAATAAGACTCCCTTCAAGAACATCGCAAATTACCCCGATGAAGAGACCATCTATGCCAAGATCACCGCGATCCCAAATCACCTCATTGTCGATGCCGATGCTATCGCCAAAGAGGTCAAGGCAAACCGCTCCATGAACATCGTCATGTTGGGCGCCGCTATCAAACACTTGGGATTTACCCCCGAAGAGATCGAAGACTCGATCCGCTCAGTCTTTGCCTCCAAGGGAGATCTGATCATCGATGCTAACCTCCGCGCACTCAAAGCCGGGATCGAAATAGCATAAAGCTCATCATAATAAACTAAGGGAGTTCGCCAGAACTCCCTTTTCTTATATTTCGGCATCTTCATAATTGACTGATCCCTATCAAATTCCCATTACTTCCTCAGATGACTCTCTCATCACCCTCTCATCAATCCCATATCAGGATAAGGGAAAGACCTGAGAATTATCAGTGAGATATCAGACCATTCCCAAGAGATTCCCGCGTGATCCCCGCGTGAAGCCCGCGTGACTCCCGCGTGAGCACGCGGGAATCACACGGGGATCACGCGGGCATTACCCGCGAAACCTTAGGGGAGGTTTGGGATACGAAAAGACTATAAATAGAGGTCTGTGTGGATACTGAGTGTCTTTCTTTGGGAGAAGTATTGGGAGTTAGATATAAAACTCGATGCGCCACTGCCAGTTGCCCAAGGCTGTTCCGGGAGTGTTCATCCTGGCATCTGCTCCCAGCCCCAGAATATCCTGCATTGGAGCGATCATCATCTGACAGGGGGAGCTTGCGGCAATATTGAGCATAATCGCGGAGATGCTTTCCGGATTCAGCTCCTTGCCCTCGCTATGTTCCGGATGTTGCCGCAGATAATCGCGGAGATTGCTTAGCGTCGGGCTGTCCGGCTCAAGGTCTTCAAACCACTCGCGCGTGGTCTTGTTATCATGTGTCGCAGTGTAGATATAGCAATGAGAGGGATATTGATCCACGTAGGGGACGGACTCGTCAAAGCAAAATTGAAGGACGATCATCCCGGGGAGCTGATTGCTGTCCCGATAGTGGCAGACCTTCTCATTCAGGACTCCCAAGTCTTCCGCGATCAGCCTGTCCAGGGATATACGAGCTGCTAAAGCCGGGAAGAACTTCTCCGGTATGGCATCTACCCACTCGCCTTCTTTTGCGGATGTGGCGTCTGCCGGGATCCGCCAATAGTTCACATAGCCGATAAAGTGGTCAAGCCGGAGAATGTCCACGTCTTTGAGGGCATGGGCAAAGCGATCGAAAAGGAATGCAAAGCCACTCTCCTCCAGTGCTTTCCAGTCATACACCGGATTTCCCCAGAGCTGTCCCTCACTGGAAAAAGCATCCGGTGGGACACCCGATACCCACTTCATGTTCCCCTCGGGATCGAGCTCAAAGAGATGCTGATTTGCCCAGACATCTGCGTTGTTGTAGGACAAATAGATCGGCATATCTCCGATCAGGGAAATACCGGAGGAATTCAGATAGCGATGAAACCGGCTGAACTGTTCTTCGAGGATAGCTTGTTGGGCGGCGATGGCGAGCATCTTCTCCCGATAAATCGCCCAAAGGGAATCAAAGAGCTGGTCGCTGTATCTGCGGTGGATATGATCCCAGTGATACCATGAACTGTCTTCATAAAGATGGTTTAAGATCAGAAAAGCCATGTATGGCTTTAAGTAGTGCTTGTTATCTTCTATGTAGGCAGTGATATCATGATCAACAAGATAATTCCTGACCGCAATTTGCCAAAGCTTGTCTTTGGCTTTGAATACAGCTTCAAAGCAGACCGAATCGCTCTTGGGGAGCTTTGCGGTGAGCAGGTCTGATGCGCTGATCAAGCCATCCAGATGCAGCAGTTCGGGACTTACCAAATAGGGGTTATGAGCAAAGGCTGAGATCGGATTGTAAGGAGAATTGCCATAGCCGGGATGGTTCAGCGGAAGTATCTGCCAGGCGGAATAGCCGTTTTCGCAGAGATAATCGCAAAATTCATAAGCGGTAGGACCAAAGTCCCCAATGCCGTAGTCTCCCGGCAATGAACTGATGTGCAGGAGGATGCCTTTCTTTCTCATTTGCAGTTCATGATCTTTGTGACCGTCAGATAGAGGATCAGATCGGTATCGACGTTTGATGACTTAGTCAGGGCATCGCTCTCAAGCAGGATAGCAAATATCTCTTTGATGGCATTTAGGCTGTAATTTGCTACCATTCCGACGTATTCCTTCTTCTGAGATGGGAAGAGCTCCGGCAAATGGCTGTTTATGATCTCGCTGTCAGTGATGTGTCTATCCTTTAGCAACCGTATCTTCCAGATGGTTAGATAGATCTTGCGCAGGTTGAAGAAGATCTGGTTAGTTTCCCAGTCGTTGGCGAGCATGGTCTGGATCTGGGATATGGAGCTGGGAAGATTCCTCTTTCCCAGTGCCCTATGGAGATCGATGATCGTCCCGGAGCGGGAAGTTCCCATGCTGCGGATGACATCGGTCTCATTGATGTTCTTTCTGCCATCGGTGAGGAGGAATATCTTCTGTAATTCGTTATCTGCATGAGCATAGTCCAGCTCAACCCTGCTGATGAATTCATCAAGGGCTTTGGGTGTGAACTGCTTACCGGCTGTTTTGAGGCGTTCTACTGTCCAATCCTTCAATTGGTTTACAAATTTGGGCTTTTCGACGTTTAGCTGTTGCAGCTTTTCCTTGATCTTTCTCCATCCTGTCAGTTTCGCATCCAGCTTTTCAGCGACCAATATGAGAGACTGGTCATCATGATCGCCCTCAAAGTACTTGATGATAACTTCGAGCTCTTTTGCCGAGAGATCATCGGCATTCTTGATGATAACGAGTTTTGAGCTGGAGAAGAGTGAAAAACTATCCAGCACGTCAAGCAGGGCATTCGCCTTGATCTCATTTCCATATAGGGTGATCAACTCTGCTTTATGCTCCGTCACCAGCTTGTGTTTGATGCGGCTAACCAGAGAGTCCGCCGTGTAGGTGTCATTACCTAAGATCAGGTAGGATTCACCCAGCTTGATCTTTAGTTTTGCGCTATCGACGATCATGATTACTGATCTCTAAAAAATGCTCAGCAGGAGCACGAGCAGGCTGATGCTCCAGCAATAGAATGCGAAGTACTTCAGTTTGCTTTTCCTGATCAAACGGATCAGAACGGCTATGACGAAATATCCGGAGACTGCCGCAGCGAAGAACCCTGTCAGATAGCTGAGAATAAGGTGCGCATCCAGGTTCTTTAGCTCTTCAAGAATGGAGAGGTTCGCACCCAGGATAGCCGGAATGCTCATAAGGAATGAGAATTGCGCCGCATCCTCACGTTTGACTCCACACATTATCGAAGTAGCTATTGTGGTTCCGGAACGGGATATTCCCGGGATAATGGCGATCCCTTGCCCGATACCGATAATCGCGCTGCGTAAGAAGCCCATTCTTGATGCACTATGTTTTCCGTTCTTGAGTAAGTCCGAGATGAGTAGAATAGCGCCGGTGATGACGAGCATACCGGCAACAAATAGTGGACTTGCGTGTTCAAAGAGAAGATCCAGTCTTTCCTGAAAAAGAATATAGACTATTCCGGTAAAAAAGGTCGCGATGACCAAGTACAATGCCACTCGTCTATTCTCTGCATGTGCCTCGCCCGCTTTATCCGGTCTCCAGACAAAGAGAGAGATGATGATCTCGAATATGGCTTTGCGGAAATAGATCAAAACGGCGACAAGAGAACCAAGGTGAAGGAAGACGTCGAAGGAGGAATTGACGGCTTCTCCTGTACCCAAGAAGTATTCAGCGAGTTTTAAATGACCGGAACTGCTAACCGGGAGAAACTCCGTCAGACCTTGCAAAATACCCAGAAGCAACGCTTTTATAAATCCCATTCTATCTCCTAAATGATGCCGGGAAGGGCTCTATTCATAAGTTTAGATATCGGTTGGATAGTAAATCCGGCATCGGTCAGCATGTCAAGCATACGTTCGAGATACTCCAGTTTTGCTTTATTGTGACAATGGGTGATCGCTATGACGTAAGGACCTCGTTCCGAAAGCGAGAGTATCTGATCGTACTTTGCTTTCATTGTCTTATCCGAGATATCCGGTGAATCAAGGAATAATTGATTCTGGAAAGCCGGGACGAGAGATTTCTGAGCAGTCTGATATGCTATCGATACGTTTGAGGTACGGCTATCCAGGAAATACATATTATGCTTCTTAAGCGAACGCATGACGGCTTGCATGACCTCCGGTTCGGTGGTGGCCAGACTTCCCATGTGATTGTTTATCCCTTTGCACAAGGGTAGTTCTTTTATAAAACGTTCTATTCTGTTCTCTATCTCTTGGGTTGATTGTTGAACCAATATCGCATCTTTTCCCGGGTCTTGGCTGGGATATCCAAGCGGTTCCATTGGCACATGTATAATAGTCTCAATGCCTTTGGCATAAGCTTGATTCATGGTATATTCACTGTATTTCTGATTTGGCAGTATGGCAAAGGTAAGTTTGTTGTTCAACGTTAGAAAGCCTTCCAGGAGATCTCCGCTGATCGTCCCAAAGTCGTCCACTACTATGGCGATAACCTTGCCGGTCGCTACTTTGGGATAGACGTCGGAATCAAAGTATAGCTCCACTACATAGTTTTTGGGATTGCCTTCCTGACTAAACTCAAGCGTCTGCTTTCCGCTTGTCTCTTTACCTTTTGTCAGTTTTGCTCCGACGAGTTCAGCCTGCCCTTTGACGATCATATTGGCATATACAAGATCTATCATCGAGCGGTTTAGGGGCAGTTTGTATTTTACGGAGCTGCCGTCCGTCTTCTTCTTGATCTCATCCGAGGGTACACTCAGCATTGAAGCTGCTTTAAGAAGTGCGGTATCCAGGGAAGTAAGTGGTTGACCGTCCTTGTCTGTGATCGGAGCCTGATCTGCCTTTGGGGTCTCTTTCAGCTCCTTGGCTTTATCCTTTTGGAATATTTTGATAATGTCTTTCGTTCCTTCGGGAGTTTTGATGATCACGTAGATCAGGAAGATACATACCAAGCCGAGGAGGATATAGATCCACAGCGATGTATCCTTCTTGGAACTGCGGGCTTTTTTTCTATGCTTGACTTTGCGGTTGGGCATTAGTCTCAGTCCTTTTATTTATCGGATGTAGTCTTTCGAGAAACTTGGCGGAAAACCGCATGACGGGATAGAACACGATATTGGAGATCAGAAATGCGGCGAACATCAGAAAGATATCTATTAGCAGGTCGAATGCACCATGTACCTTGATCAGTTCGATCCTCAGCCTGAAACCAGAGAAAGTCTCCAATAAGTTTATCCCCGGAGTCAGAAGGTGGCTTATCAACAGATAATAGGCATACGAAGTCAGGATCGTCACTAAAATGATCTGGAACGTATAGATCAGTGTCTGTGCAACGTTGTAACGAGCATAGATCAATACTTGGTTTATTGCTCTGGGATAGCTCACATCCTTCTTGCGGAACGGCTTCGTCCAGAGGCTCTGGATGTAGTAGAAGAAGGCGATCGCTACTCCGATGAATTGGAAGATATGGCTGTAGATACGTTTGATAGGTAGCTCGATCTGGTAGAAGTAGGCAAGGAAAGTCTTGAGCACAAAGACGATCATCCCGATCAACAGAACCATCAGCAGTCCATGATGCAGTTCGATGATAAAACGTCTCATATCTCTGACGTTGTGCTTGGGGTTGTTCTCTTCATTGAGAAATGAGCTATACTTGATAATCAGAAAGAAGATAAAGAAGCCGGTTATGAAGAACAGAGTGATGGGTAATTGATATATCTGGTTTGCCAGGAGATTATACATCCAGAAGAGGAAGCTAAAACTATCGAGCCATAGAAAGATAGTGGTCGGGAATAATAGAAACTGGATCCCGTTCCAATCGCCAAAAAGCACACGACGTGCCAAGGACACATTCTTGTTCATCATCAAACCTCATTCAGGATCATTCACGCCACCGGTTCTTTCACGCCAGAACTTCACGGAAGGATGATAGCCGCTTTAGTACTTCTGATTCACCCAGGATAAAGAAGATCGAGGGAAGATCCGGGCCATGCTCTTGTGATAGCAGAGCAAATCTCAAAGGTGCGTAGAAAGCCTTTCCCTTTATCCCCAGTTCAGTTATCGCTTCTTTGATCAGAGTATCCACTTCTGCATCGTCATTAGGATAGCTTACGGAGAGCTTATTTAGGACGTGTTCTATGACTGCTCGGGACTTTTCTCTATCTATCCCGGCTATCAACTCAGGAGTTATCTCCGAGGGGCTGAGGAATGAACGGCAGTAGTCCACCAACTCCGGCAACAGGGTCACTCTCTCTCGCGCCACGGATATCATCCGGGATGACTTCTCGTCAGCTTTGAGTTCTATCCCTGCAGTAGCAAAGAAGGGAATGGCATAAGACACTATCTGCTCTATGGGTAAAGAGCGAAGATACATACCATTCATCCAGTCCAGCTTGGTTAGATCAAATACTGCGCCGGCTTTGTTGACGCGTTCGATGCTGAACTCATGGCAGAGCTCTTCCATGCTGTACAGCTCTCTGTCCTCTGCTGCATGCCAACCCAGAAGAGCGATAAAGTTGACAATTGCTTCCTTGAGATATCCCTTCTCAAGGTAACTCTCGACGGATACATCATTCATTCGCTTACTGAGCTTGGATCTGTCCGTATTTAATATCAAAGGCAGGTGCACCCACTTCGGAGGCGTCCAACCCAGGCATTCATAGAGCCAAAGATGCTTTGGAGTCGAGGATAACCATTCTTCTCCCCTGATGACGTGTGATATTTCCATGAGATGGTCATCAACGACAGCAGCAAGATGATAGGTCGGAAAGCCATCGGATTTGATGATCACCTGGTCGTCGGACTGGTCGGAATTCATCTCAACCTTTCCACGGATCACATCTTCGAAGGTAAAGATGCGATTATCGGGCATTTTCAAGCGAAGAACGTGTTTATCACCCCGATCAAGCCTGGTTTCTATCTCTTCCTTGCTCAAACTTAGGCATCTTCTGTCATACTTTACGAATTCACCTTTCTTGGTTTGCTCCTCACGCATTTCAGTCAGGGTATCTGAACTACAGAAACAGTGATAGGCATGCCCATTCTTCAGGAGTTCGTCCGCATACTTCCGGTATATCTGTAGTCTCTCTGACTGTGTATAAGGTCCATATTCACCACCGATACCCGGTCCTTCATCTATACACAGCCCCATGATGGAAAGCGCTGCGATAAGCTTTTCTGCAGCATCAGGAACCAATCTGTTCTGATCAGTGTCTTCGATCCTGAGGATCATCGTGCCCTGGTTCGCTCTGGCAAATAAGAAATTATACAAAGCGGTACGCAGACCACCTATGTGTAAATAGCCGGTCGGACTTGGCGCAAAACGGACTCTGACGTTTGATCTCGTCACTTTCTTCCTCTCTTCTCTATTTCTCTCAACTGGGGTAAAAGACTCTGATGTAACAGCCGATAATGTGGTTCGTAGCTGTTTTTGTATCTATCCGAATGACTGGGGATCGCCTGATCCCGGATCAGTTCCTCGACTATTCTCAGCTGAGCATGATCTAAAGTCCTAAACTCGCTGATTACGTCCAGAGATTTATGCCAAAGTGAGTATATTTCTACTGAGCTGGGCTCCTCTGGTAAGCGTGAATCCAATATGGCATCGCAAAAAGGCTTGATACGCTCTGTGGTCGTAAATGCAGAGTCGATGATGGAGAGACTGACCCGGACAAAGCCCTTGCTGTTACCTATGTCCTGTATCAGAGGCAGGTATGGAGAACTCATCAGCGTTAGTTCTTTGATGATGTTACCGGTGATGATGTCCCTATCCGGGTATATGTGTGTTGGACCGGACATTGCCTGATATATGAGCTTGAAAAGATCGATCTCCTCACAAAGAGGGTGTAGTTCAAGCTCATCTTTGACGATACATCGCAGATCGTCAGTGCTTAGTTCAATACTACTCATTATGATGAACAAGCTTGCCGTGCCTGAAGACACTAACGAGTCTTGGTGTGATAGTTTGAGCACCGACAAGATCATCCAGGGGACTGTCATACACACAAAGGTCAGCGTAGTACCCCGGAGCTATCAGACCATATTCATGCTCATCATGCGAAAGCCGGGCTGCGTTGATCGTATAAGCTCGTATAGCTTCGTCGATGGTGATCCGCTCTTCCGGATTATGATGATTTACTGCTGCGAATATACCTTGTAAGGCATTCAATTCTGTTATGTACCAATCTGATCCGAAACAGACATTTACACCCTTTTGTAAAAGAGTATTGAATCTGTTCATCTGTAAAGCGCGTTCTTTACCAAGCACTTGCTCGTAAAAACGTCCATCACCACCCCAGTAAAGATCAAAAGACGGCTGAACGACTGCATTTGCTCCGCTCGCAGCAATCTCGTCTATCAGAAAGTCCGGAGTCAGCTCCATATGGATCAGCTCATGACGAAGATCTTTGGGATCGGTTCTGTTCAAGTGCAAATACACATCGTTGATCTGCTTGATCGCTCTGTCGCCAATACAATGAATTGCCACCTGAAGGTTATGCCTATGAGCCTGAGTTATGAAATCCATCCAGAAATGGCTGTCATGATAAAGGACGCCGTTCCCCTCTCTACCGAAGTATTTCTCGCTTATTGCCGCAGTATATGATCCAAATGAACCATCTGCGAGAATGCATCCGCCAATTCTGGACGCTCCGGCATCAAGTGCTTGCTCAAGGTTAAAGCTCTGAGGATAGAGCAAGTATCGCACAGGAAACTGATGTTTAATTCCATCAAGCAAGCGATAGTGAGTAATGCTGTTTTCAGCATCACCTACCATAGTGTGGATCGAAGTAAATCCACCTTTCAGGGCCTGTTGGGAGGCAACATCATAGGCATTGATGATGCTCGCTTCATCTAAGTTGTGGTGCAAGTGATGGACTATATGGTCGTTATCCCCACCCCTATGTATGATCTCCGGATCGCGATCAAGTTTACCCGCCAGGATACTATTTATCACACAGCTATGACCGTCTATCCGGCGGATGATTATTTCGAGCTTATCCGATAACCCGCGCAGTTCCGCTGCAGAAGGAAAGCGTTTCTCCCTGATCTTGTTCTCGTCAAAAGCCCAGCAGAACAAAGTAGTATCCGGATTTGCCCGTTCAATGTGATTTCGGATTGCATCAAGAAGCTCTGCGATGCTGCTGCATTGGCTGAGGTTCAATCCCCCGGTGTATAGACCGCCTTCAAAGCTATGGGTATGAGTATCAACGAAACCTGGATAGACGAATTTGCCTGTCAGGTCAAACTTATAGGCATCCACATGAAGGTCTTCAGTGTCCTCGATAACGTTAACGATCTTTTGATCCTCGATAAGCAAGTGCACTCCATAGTGAATTGCATCATTGTAGTAGAGGTTGCAATTGGTGAGTAGGATACGTTCAGCCATTGATCATCTGCTCCAGCATTTGGTAGAATAGGTTGAGCGGAAACCCCATTACATTAAAGTAACAGCCTTTTAGTGATGTTATAAACTGCGATCCATAACCCTGGATGCCGTATGAACCGGCTTTATCCTTGGGCTCCCCGGTTTGTATATATTCCTCGATCTCTCTCTCTGTGAGATCTTTGAATTGAACGACCGTTCGTTGGTAATCTGAGATCGTTCTCTCGCCTAAGCCAAGACACACTCCCGTATAGACGAAGTGAGATCTTCCGGATAGATGCAACAGATGTTCTCGTATCTCTGCATTGCTGCTCGGTTTACCAAGAACCCTGTCGTCCAGATACACGACAGTATCTGCTGCAATTATCAGCGTCTTTTCATCGAAGAGGTGCCGGACAGCATTTAGCTTGTTTTTAGCATGGAAGATCGCCTGCTTATAAGGTGCACCGCTCATAGGCGGTTCATCGACTTTTGATGGGAATACCAGCGGAGTCAGACCGACGAACTCCATGATCTGCTTGCGCCTTGGTGATTCCGATGCCAACACAAGCTTGTAATCTCTCAATATATTATGTATCATTATTTTATCCTTATATCCAAGCTCAGAGTCGTTCGGATTTCGTCAATAAAAAAGACATCCATAAAAAAAGACTTGCCTGAAAGAGCTGTCTTTGTTTTCATTGAACCAATAAAAAAAACTGTTCCAGGAGGATCAAAATGGAGCGTATACACAATTTCAACGCCGGCCCGGCTGTGTTGCCCGAAGAAGTGATGAGAGAAGCTCAGGCTGATTTCTTCAACTACAAAGGCATGGGTCTTTCCGTCATGGAAATGAGCCATCGCAGCAAGGAATACCAAGCGATCATCGATGAGACCAATGCTGCTGTCAAACGCATCTACAATCTTGGTGATGATTACGAAGTCCTGTTCCTGCAGGGTGGCGCAAGCATGCAGTTTCTGATGGTTCCGATGAACTTTGCTTTTGATGGTAAGACTGCAAACTATATCAACACCGGTCAATGGTCCAAGAAGGCTATAGCCGAAGCCAAGAAGATCGGCAAGGCAGTGCATGTCGCCGCTACTTCCGAAGACAGGAACTTTAGTTATATCCCGAAAACGTGGTCGTTATCAGATGACGCTTCGTACTTACATATCACTACCAATAATACCATTTTTGGTACCGAATGGCATACAGATCCTGACGTACCGTCAAACGTACCCTTGATCGCTGATATGTCTTCGAACTTTATGAGCAAGCCGATCGACGTCCAAAAGTACTCTTTGATCTATGCCGGAGCACAGAAGAACGTCGGGCCCTCCGGAGTCGTCGTGGTCATCGTCAAAAAGGACTATCTTGCGCAGGCAATCCCCGGGTTACCTACAATGCTTGATTACCAGATCCATGCCAAGAATGGCTCGATGTATAATACACCTCCGACGTTCGGGATCTATATGATCGGATTGGTCCTTCACTGGATCGAAGCTTATGGTGGTCTGGAAAAGATCCATACCAACAACCTTGTCAAAGCTGCCTATATCTATGATGTCATCGATGCGTCCGAAGGCTTCTATAAAGGCACCGTTGATAAGACAGACCGCTCATTGATGAACATCACTTTCCGTCTTCCTTCCGAGGAGCTTGAGAATCTCTTTATCTCCGAAGCGAAGAAACAAAATATGATCGGTCTTAAGGGACATCGTGATGTCGGCGGTTGCAGAGCCAGTACATATAACTCTCTTCCCCTGCCTTCTGCTCATGCCCTCGGCGAGTTCATGAAAGACTTCCAGAAGCAACACGGATGATACAATACTCAGTGACGAATATCATGGGAAAGCTCAGTATATCTGAGCTTTCCGCTTTTATCCGAGGAGTGATATGACTGTTTTAAGCCTAATCAATCGCGGTGGGAGCTTGATGTGGGTTCTGCTGTTGATTTCGATATTGGTTATCGCCATTGTTATAGATAAATATCGACATCTTGCTCAAGTTAGAAGATTGAATGCCAAGCTGGTTAACGCTCTCAAACAGCAAGACAGATTGGACAACATCAAATCCGTCTTACGCATATATCATGGCGAAAGCCCTCTTTGCGTGATCCTCTCCAAGCTCTATCTGGAAAATTCTGATGATCTCCATTTTGTCAAAGAAAGCATGGAATCCGTTGCAACCCTTGAGATGCACAAATTGGAAAGAGGTATGGGTTGGCTCAGTACTTTCGCAGCGATCGCACCTCTGATCGGTTTCCTCGGTACAGTCTTGGGTATGGTGCGCGTGTTCATGAATATCCAGGGAGCAGGTCAAGGAGGCATGGATATCAGCAGTTTGGCCGGTGGTATCTGGGTAGCGCTGTTGACCACTGTCGGAGGTCTTGTGGTAGGTATCCCGGCTTTGATCTTTTACAACGATCTCGTTGGAAATATCGAAAGTTTGGCGCATGAATTAGAAGATCAGGCTGTGAATCATCTGAAGAAGTTTCCTTCGCTAAAGTAGTAAGACAATGAAGATCAAAACGACCCACAAAAGAGTAAGCACGACAGTCCTGATCTCTATGACAGATGTGATCTTTCTCTTATTGATCTTTCTTTTGATAACCTCGAACTACTCACTCCAGACAGGCTTACCATTCAAGCTTCCCGGTTCTCAGTCCGCCGTCAGGCAGTCCTATCAGGCTATTAGTATAGAATATAACGGTGGTAAATCGATCATCGTCAATGGATCCAAGATCAAGTATACAGATATGTATGAGACCCTGAAGGGTATGTATCATTCAGATACCCAAACGGTCAAAATACTTACAGGGAAAGACATCGCCATTCAGACAGTGATCGATGTAATGGATGAAGTGCGAAGTGCCGGATTTGAAAAAGTCTTCATTGCTACTGAAAAGAAAAGCTCACGATTATGATCCATATCGACAAAGCCATCCTCAGATCACCTTACTCGATCTCAATCCTGATACACCTGTTTATCCTACTGATCATGGCATTTATCTTGGTTCCTCATGACCAAAACCGCAAGTGGTTCCAGCTTGAGCTTGATGAATCAATGATCACCCCACCGATCGTAAAAGATACAACTACAGGGAACGGCTTACCGAAGAAAGCCGGAGATGAGGGTGATAAAGCTAATAGCGTTCCTCAGAGTTCGACGAAAGAAACAAAAGAGGATATCAAGAAACAGGGTACCGCAGTGTCTGAACAGAGCCGAACCATCGAGATGCCCAGTTTTGAAAGCAAAGAAGAAGTTACTACACCTGCTGCTCCGGGAAAGGTTGCCGGTACACGAGGTAAAGTCGCGCGCCCAGGGACAAAACCAGGCTCCGGAGGCCAAGGTAATAGCTACACTTTCGATAGTGATGGTGTCACGATCAAAAGTACTGTTGCGCCAGATCTCAAAGTATCTGATTATGGTGAAGTACGGCTTGAGTTTTCCATCGGCGATGATATGAAAGTCATATTCGATTCCATCAGGGTCTTGAAGAGCGGAACCCAGGCACAAAACGAATCTTCGATTAGAGCTTTGAAACAATGGACGTTCAAGACCACTTCCGCGAACAGCACCTCGAGAACGTATTCCGTACTTTTTAGATTTAATCCGAGTTAGGATGAGAGAGACATCATTGATCCCACCCCCTGTCATAATGGGAATAGTGAATGTGACCCCGGATTCGTTTTCGGATGGAGGTCAATGCGTCACCCCCGATAATGCACTGGAAAAAACTAAGCGCTTGATAGAAGCTGGAGCCAGAATCATAGACTTTGGAGCCGAATCTACCCGCCCCGGCTCTCAGTATCTTCCGGTGGAGATTGAAGCGCAGAGGCTTGAGCCGGTGCTCAGATCTTTCACTGAGCTGTATCCCGGATTTCCCTTCTCGGTGGATACACGTAAGTCACAAATAGTATTGTTAGCTTTAAAATACGGATTGAGCTATATCAATGACGTCTCCGCCCTGCAACACGATCCCCGTATTGTCGATCTTCTGCGTGAACACCCCTTAGTTAAAGTCATCCTGGTACATATGAAAGGTGATCCTGATAATATGCAGAATGCGCCAGAGTATGAAGATCTTATTGATGAAATCATCAGCTTCTTTCGCGAGAGGATAGAGTTTTGCCTCGATAATAACGTACATCCGGAACAGATCATAATAGATCCGGGTATAGGATTCGGTAAGACCTTGCATCACAATATCGCGATACATCAGAATCTTGACAGGCTGAAATCCCTTGGCTATCCTTTGCTCTTGGGAGCAAGCAGAAAGCGCTTCATCAATGACATTTGCCCATCTGAACCTCAGGCACGAGTAGCAGGAACTCTCGCGTCATCCTACATAGCTTGGAGAAGTAAAGTGGATATCATCCGAGTACATGACGTATTCGAGCATCAACAGTTTTTTACTGTGATGACAGAGTTGATAAAGGGAGCAAAATGGACTTTCTGATACCAGGCTTTGAAGATATCCTGGACATCCTACTGATTTCTTTTTTGATCTATCAGGCTCTTCTGATAGTGCGGAAGTCCGGTTCATACCAAGTACTTTGGGGACTACTGTCCATTTTTGTATTCTATTTTATCGCCATGATCTTAAACCTCAAGATGTTGTTGTCGGTTTTGGGAACAGTGCGATCCTATTGGATCCTGGCATTAGTGATCATCTTCCAACCAGAGCTTCGCTCTCTTCTAACAAGGCTGAACCTTTCTCATAATATTGGAACTTCATTTCGTCGCAAAGATGCCGATTCACATTTATCCCCCTTGATCGATGCGATCTCCTCAATGTCCTTTAGAAAGATAGGAGCGTTGATAGTACTTGAGAACAAGCGTAATCTGAATGAATTCATCCATGGTGGTGAGATCCTCGACGCCACGATATCCACTCGGTTGATCCTTTCTATTTTTAACACCAGGTCAGTATTGCACGACGGAGCTATAATCATCCGTGGGAACCGGATTATGGCTGCAAAGGTAGTCCTCCCCCTGTCCAAAAAGACCGAGTATGTCACTCGGTTTGGAACGAGGCATTTAGCAGGTATTGGGATCTCTGAGTTGACAGATGCCTTAGTCATCATCGTTTCTGAGCAATCAGGGCAGATATCAATTTCCAGTGGTGGTAAGATCCAATCCGGTGTTGCCCTGGAAGAGCTATTCCAAGTTATCTCCGATGCAGGTAAATAGACCTTTTCTGATAGGCTTGACCGGGAACATCGGTTCAGGTAAATCAGCTGTAGCTTCGATTCTCGCTGATTCCGGCATTTTCCTGATAAAGGCTGATGATGTCTCGCATGCGGCTTTCGATGATCCCGCGATTATATCAAAGATTCAAGATACTTGGGGATCGCAAGTCTTTTCCGATAGCAAGATTGATAGAAGAAAGCTTGGAAGGCTGGTCTTCGGGGATCAGGATCAGCTATCGCTGCTAAACTCGATCATCCATCCATGGACTTTACAGAGATTAGATGAACTTGTCAGAGGCTGTGATCTCCCCTACTGTTGTATTGAAGTGCCCCTTCTTTTTGAGTTCGACCTCGATGATTGTTTTGATCTTGTACTATTGGTCATAGGTACGCGTGAGCTTAATATTAAACGAGTCGTAGAACGGGACAGGATAGATACTGATACTGCCCTTCTGCGTATCGATAAACAAATAGATCCCATCAAAGCTATGAATAGAGCGGATTACATAATAGAGAACTTGACTTCACTATCAACCCTGCGTGACCGTGTGGCTGAATTCCTAATGATCCTGCCAGAAATGCCTCACCGAGAGGTCACCCCTTTCTCGGATCATATCATATGACCAGCATATCCGCTTGATAAGATCCGCTTGCCTGATAGCGATTCATTATTACCTTGTACTATAGTAAAACAAAACTTTGAGGTTATAATGCTGTTTCAATATGATGCCGATATGAGTGATCGTTTAAAGAGTGACGATCCTATGCTCTTGGATTTCTATGCCAATTGGTGTGGCCCCTGTAAAACTATCAGCCCTACGATAGACCAAGTTGCCGAACTTTATCCCGATCTCGTAGTGATCAAGATAAACGTCGATGATCATCCTGATATGGCGGACGAATTCGATGTATCAAGTATTCCAACCCTCGTCTTCAAGAAGGGAGATGAGATCATAGATACTTCGATCGGAGTAGTACCCCTCTCCGTACTGGAAACAAAGATCAAGATACTGCTGGGTACCTAAAAAACCATAGCCCTATAGATTCACTTCTACCCATATACCAAGTCTGAATATCCTTGTTCCGTCATCCAGACGTTTATCAGACGTGACTTCCCATGCTCCGGTCACTCCGCCTTTGATATTCTGATCAAACTGATATGTAGCTCCCGGAGTAATCGAGAGTCGGCTGGTATTTCGATCGACTTGCGTATTCTCTCTTCCTATCGTCTCATCGTAGTTCTTTTCATAGAGAAGGTTGAGAGAAGAGCTCAGCTCGTTCTTGATATGTATCTTCTTCCCTGAGAATGGGATCTTAAATCCCTTACCGGCTCGGAAGGAATAAGACAGTGATCCGTTTATCGATCTTGTATTGTTTGTCTTGATGATATCGTATGAATCCATAGCTGTAGTGTTCTTTGAGTTACTCATAGAATAGCTAAGATTGACGCTCATGGATTTGATCACCGTCCCGGTGAAACCGATCAAAGGACTAAATGCGGTTGTGTAGGTCTCTTGCTTCGGCTCCAGCCAATCAAGATCCCCATTCTGGCGTACAGTGTACTGGAAACCTGTATTAAGTCTGCTTCCACTCACCCACTTGGAGATCCCGATCAGGTTTTCAAAATCCATCACGGAGAGTGTCACGTCCGGGAAAGTGGTCGAGATGGACTGATTGCTTGCACTCGACAAGCGCCTGTTTAGTGTATAAGAATAGCTGATAGTACTGTCCAAATTCCGCGAAAAAGCCAATCCCGAAGCAACAGATAGGGTATTGTCATTGGTCGTTGCATCCAGAAACTCTGCCGCGACCGTATGTGGTAGACCGATCTGGAAGGCAAAAGGAGGTCTCTCATCCTTCTGGGTATAGGTCATGTTATATGTATTTTGGAAGGAGGCATTGATATTCTTGAATTTGGATACCAGACCAAATAGGTATAAAGGAACCTTTACGATATTGAATCCCGGTCCTTGGGGCTTTTCCTTGGTTGGCTCAGGTTCCGGTTTATCTTTTTCTTCTTTATTCTCTTCCTTCCCAGGCTCAGAGAAATCAGGTTCCTTAAACTCATCACCTTTTACCTCTTCCTTTACTTCTGATTCTTTGTCCGATCCTTCGATCTTGCCTTTCTCTATATCCTCTTTGCCTGTATCACCCTTGGAATCCTTATCAGGGCTAAATCCTACCCCACCTTTGTCTTCTTCTTTGTTTGGGGAACCGGCTCCGACCTTGGATTTCCAGTTGTTATAGATCCCGCTGAGGAGATTGGAGTTCTGAAGGGTGACATTAGCACGCACAGAGCGATTTGTCCCGCCGTCAGACTGATATACATCTATCAGACCTTCTTCGGTGTTCTCGGTGTGTTTCCGCTGGAACTCAGTATATTTGGCAGACACGGACGAACTGACAGTAAACCAGTTAGTCAGGAAGTTGGGATTATAAGTGACCTCAGCATCCTGCGAATATTCAGTTTCCTTACCAAGATTGATATCCTTCCAATAGTTCCTCTGTTTGAGATCACGTTTTGTGTTCAATCTCAAGCGTGTACTGACGTCGCTCAGTAGATTCCAATTGATATTGGTATCGGTGGTTAGTACTCTTGTATCCGCAGTATTGGCTCTGGGATACCAAGCAGAGATGTTTTCTCTGGTCTCCCAATTATAGCTCTTCGGTTCCATGGCATTGAAAGTAAAGCTATTATTCCAGGTAGTCGGGAACCAGCCGATCCTATAGTTCCTGATCAGGGGGAAGCTCACCTTATCTGAAGGCATGCTGAGGTTATAGTTCAGAGTACCTCTATAAGTCAGCGTGCTATCCTCTGTGGTTGGAGTGTGACGATAAGCATCCTCGACCCTCGCGCTAAACGAGGTACGATACAGAGTATAAGACAATATCTTGTTCTTTGGAGCGGATTTCATACTCAGAGCTACGTCAGCCGAATATACCAGAGATTCGTTTTTCTCTCTCTCTTTGTCCGCCGGATCAACAATGTTCTCTCGGAGCAGATCAGAATTCGCACGATAACGTGGGATACCCTCGGTATAGACCCGGCTGAGGCTCAAGGGCATATCCAAGTTCCAAGAACTCGGTGTAAACTTGTTCAGGAAGTACTTATTCGTGATATTCAGTGATCTGAGCGTTGTAAAAGTATTTGTTCTTCCACGTTGAATTGTCGGGTTGAAGTTCTCGGATTTATCTTCGTAATCCACATCCAAAGTGGAGAAGTCTGCCAGCGTGGCATTCAAGGTCAAGCGCTTTGCTATCCCGATGTCTTCATAGGGATCGGCGACTCGTAGATCGTTAAAATACACGGTACCTGAATATGGTACACTGATGAAGAGACTATCCGGATTTGAGACCCCGAAATATACATCGCGAACATTAGTAAGCGTAGGTCTGCCTTTGAACGAAAGGGAATAAGAGCCATGGTCGATGGACCCCTCAAGCTCGGTTGGATAATTCTCTTTGAGCTCACTGATCTCTTGAATGCTGTAGTTATACTCCTGCCAAGAAGATTCAGACATCTTGATCTGCCAGTCATTGACCGGAACTCGTTGAGTTATCTGGTAATAATTCAGCGAATCAGCTCCTACGCGGAAGATCACATCGAGAGAATCAGGCCGGAAACTCACTGCATCTATGTTCTCGGGATAAACCCAGAACTTCAGTCTATCATAAGAAAGAAGGCTGTATGGATCAAAAAGCCTCTGTCTTAAAAGACACTGCTGTCCCGGCTGGAGGTTTGAAATACTCAGCGTTAATGCTGATTCGCTTGTCTCTCGACGATCCTCGATGAACACTGTTCCTTTGGGGGGAGTGTAATGACTGCGGTTCTTTTGGTTATTGACTATTCCGGAAAGATACTGCGTCCCGTATTGGGTCAACTGTGTCGGGGGTACGATAGCTCCGTTATCGGTTCTGATATAGAAATCCTGCCATTTATTACCCACGACTGAAGCGTCTGCAATCAGGACCTTAGCGGTTACATCGGTCTCAAGCCACAGTCTGGCGTACGAGATCTTCTTGAGAGTGGGAAGAACCCCTGTCGATGAGTTATTGATGATCTGATAATATTCAGGATCTGTTAAGGGTATGCGATAGAGTCTCCACCCGTCATGATTAATGTTCTCGAGGTGAAGCGAATCAACCAATGAGACTGAATAGCTGAAGTATCTGTCTAATTGGTTCAAAACACCGTTCCCATCGAGATCTTCGGTATCTAAGACCCCGTTGCCTTCCGTTCCGTTCAGGTAGAGGTAATCTCCCGTCGCCTGATCGATCTCGTTTGAGGCGACATCATTGAGGTCAGCTCCCAGCTCCTCTTTGGCTATGCCATCCAGACCGACGTCTTCCTCTGTGGTAGGTACACCGTCGTTGTTCTTGTCTTCATTATTCAGGACGTTCAATCCACCATATTCAGTATAGAAGTCTTCGTTAATATCTCCCAGATCGATGTGCAGCGTAGCATTGGGTATTGGTTCGTTGTTTCGGACATCCAGCTTGACCAGCAATTCAAGATACTTCTTCTGTGAGAAGTCAAGCTGATTCCCGACGTACTTCATGATCCCGCCCCAATTCCACAATCCTGAGCCCGGCATCCCCAGATTATTCGGGAATACCTTAAGAGCAAGAACCGTCACCGTCTCTTTCTTTTCTCGTTCGGTCAGCGTAAGTGGATCTTCAAGCTGTTCACGATGGATATTTTTGGGATTGTACCAAATCGTTCTGCCTTTCGCCAAACTTTGTGCCCAGGGTTTGCTCCCTCTGGACCATGTTCCGATCGTCACCCCCAGCGGATAAGAATCGACTATTGATTCCATATCGTCGATATATGCCTCTTTCTTCTTTCCGTCGGGATCTCCGTAGATACTCGGGATTGTATAGGCGACCTCACCCGAAAGCGACAGCCGGCTTTCTGCATTCGTGCTGATGATAGGTAGCGCATTGAGGAATTTGGTAATGAACTTCGGTTTGACAGTGATATTGCCATCGATATCCGCCATCCACATCTGGATGTTCTCGTTTCCGATCTTGGGTCGCTTATCACTCACGCTTTCCGATCTGTAGATAAGAGTTCCGCCGAGCTTGGCATAACTGGCGAGATTCCAGTCAGCACGAACTCCGGCAAGTGATTTCTGCGCCACAGCAAAAGTGGAGCGATACTCATAGTCGATCTCGATCTTGGCATCCGGGTCTTTGCCGGCTGCTGTCAGGAAGGTAATCCTACCAAAGTCATAATCAACCAGATAATCGAGATTCTCCTTCTGTAGCTTGGAATTGACCAAGACTCGAACACTGCCTTTGAGTATTCCACCCTGAGACAGCTCGATGGCTTCACGGCCGATCTTGCCTTTTACAGAGATAAAGAAGTCTATATCATCGTAATAGATATTCTCATTTTCCTCTTCATAGACGATACCGTCTCCCAATGGATCAAAGGGCTGGATGAAAGGCATATAGACCATTCCGGTCGTGAGATTGACGGTATTGTCATCCCCGTTGATCAGTCCGTCGCCGGAACTGTCCATCCTCAGATAATCGTTATACGTGACTATCCCACCGGCTGTAAGGCTGTCCGGAACATTATAGTTTCTCGTTCGGTCGATATTCTCAGTGTATATCTCAAGATTGAATCCATCACTCTTGATGTTTGTCCGGTTCATATTATAGACGTTACGCATCTGATAATGCCAGACGTTGTTTGGATCAGAGGGATTATACTCCTGGTTCCTTCTCCGGATGGGTTTGGCATGTAGGACACCGTCCTGCGTGTCGCTGTTCAGAGGAACCGGGATTCCGTCTTTGCGAACGTATCGAACAGCGATGGTCGTCCTTCTGTCGATAGCCCTGAGCAGTTGAATGACCCCTGCAGTATAATCTGTGACGAAATCCGTCCCTTCGACGAGTTCATCATAGTATGGAACGTAGTAATCGTTCTGGGAAAAATAGATCGTATCACCCACAGCAGATGCAACGTTGTTATTTGCGTTTGAGTCATCGATATACACGCGAACTGAGCCGTTCTCCGGCAAGAGCCCCGGAGTCTTGATGATCCAGTTTCCCCGTGAATTGGTCTTGATCGCGTTATGCAGATATCCAGGAGGGACATTGGGGGTCATGTCCTCTGCTTCATAGAGGTCAAACAGCTCATATGGATCTGCAATGTAGTACATCGTCCGGGAAGCGTAGTCTTTACTGCGGAAAATGGTCGAGTCGGCTTGAGAAGTTCCAATATAGGTCTGGGTGTTCTTTTGTCCCTCTTCTTTACTGGCGATCAAGGACAGATCCAGATTGCCATATTTGAATCTGGATGTGATACCAAACAAGCCCTGTGAACTTGTAGAATAGCTGATATATCTGGATCCGGCTAAGGACAGGGTGATGTTGCCGGCTTCAATGGACTTGACGACCTCGTCCTCGTCCCCGGTGTATTTGACGTTTATATTGTTCGGGTCAAAAAGCTGTTCATCCATCTGGGAATTGTACTTGAGGTTTACGCCGATCTTCTCGCCTATTGTACCTGTCAGCCTCAGATTTGTCTCTTGTTCCATCTTAATATCAAATCTGCTGTTATTCGTCGTATCATAGATAGGAACGCGTTTTCGCTTGGTACTGCTTCCACCGATGGTTATCTTTTGCGTCCCGTCCAGATTGAGCCTGCCGGCTTTGGAACCGAGAACCTTCTGCACAGCCTTAGGCATCGCTACGGTAGGAAGATCAATGACGAATTCTCCGATCAACCCAGTCTGAGTTGACTGTGTAGTCTGACGCTTGGTTTTGATCGCTTCCAGTAATGACTTGCGATAGATAAGCTGCTTGAGATTCTCAAGATACTCGTCATAAGGAAGGATAATCGGAGGTAAGAGATCTTCGCTATCGACAGTTGTCGATATGGTCACCTTATCCTGATCCAAGTCCACCTTTTCTGTACGGGTTGGATACATCGAGCTTACCTGATAGGGTTTTACTTTGGCAAAGTTCAGACCCTTGTTTGTCTTGTAGATGTCATAGCGGTTGTAAACTTGAGGATAATATCCCGGCAGATATATGCGGGGATAGAAAACGGAAGCCGTAAGTATCCCGAGGATCAACAGGATGAGCAGAATTACCAGAATTCTCTTTGTCATGTACTTCTTTTAGGCTTGCTTGTTGCTGATCAGTCTTTTCAAAGCCAGTAAGAGTCCATCCATTGTAAGGGTTTTATCTACATGATTGATAAATGATAGTATCGGGGCGATCAAGTCGCTCATACCACCGGTGATGATGGTCTTGAGATCCAGCTCTTGCGCATAGAGTCTTTTGATCGCTGATATGTAGGAATCGATCATGAACGCATGTCCATAGATGATCCCGGATAGTAATGCATCATTGGTATTGGTACCGAGAAGCTTAGTAGGAGTCATCAGTTCGATCTCGGCAAGTAGGGCTGCTTTGCCGAAGAGATATGCGGATCCTGTTCTGATACCCGGTGCAATGACTGTCCCCTCAAACGTACCGTCGGCGCGGATCACTTGGATCGTAGTGGCAGTTCCGAGGTCGATAACTATACAATTTGTCTCATATTTAGTGATAGCACCATAAGCATTGACGATGAGGTCTGCCCCGATAAAGCCCGGATCTGCGACCCTATAATTCAAGCCCAGATCGCTATACGCGTCTATCTCATAGAGCTCAGCATCAAAATACTTCTGGATCATATGCGTCCAGACTCTGGTCATCTCGGGAACGACACTGGCAAGCGCAATGTACTTGACCTTTTGAAGGTAGTTCTCGGGAAGGAGGGATTTAATAAGGCTGTAATATTCATCTGAGGTTCTATCGCGCAGACTTTGAAGTCGCGTATGCCAGACGAGCATATCCTGAAAGTAAACACCACAAACGATGTTCGTATTCCCAATGTCCACCACGAAGATGGCTGTTTCGTTATCGATCACGCGCATATTTCTCTTCCCAACATCATTGATTTAATAAAAACAAAAACCATCTAACTACCTTTCGTAGCAAGAATCCGTGATAATGATTATATGTCAACAGATTTCATCAATCAAAACCAAGTTCTTTGAGCGAATTGTTCTTCTTTCGCCAATTCGGATTAACTTTGACCCACAGATGTATCTGCACCGGAGCTCCGATAAACTCGGTTAACTGATTCTCGGCATATTGTCTTATCTTCGCCAAGGTCTGCCCCTTTGTGCCTATGAGGATGACCTTCTGGCTTTGTCTCTCCAGCCAGATCACAGCATCGATGACGACTTTGTCCGTTGCCTCGGTATATCTGTCGATCAGCACCGCTGAAGCATAAGGCAATTCTTGCTCCAGGATATGGAAGATCCCTTCCCGGATGACTTCTCTGGCAAAGAACCGCATCGGTAGATCAGACAACTGATCCTCTTCATAGTAGGCGCCATGAAACGGAATCCTCCCGACAAGATCTGAGAGCATTTCGGGAATTCCGGCACCCGTACGGGCAGAAACGAAATGCACCGAGTCAAAGATACCCTCGACCTGGGCGAGGAACTTCTGCTTATCACATTGAGGTTGCAGATCGGCTTTGTTGAACAGCGCGATCTTCTGATTCCGCAAGTTCTTCAGGATATCCAGGACTTCGAGATCGTATTCGCTGGGAAAAGAGAGCACGTCAGTCATGAAGATCACCAGATCGACGTCTTTGAAGGCATCCGACCAGATCTTGATCATCCGTTTCTGCATCTCATATCTCGGCTTCAAATAGCCTGGTGTGTCGATAAAGATTATCTGATGTTTCTCTTCGTTCCAGATCCCTTTGATCGCATATCTCGTCGTCTGGGGTTTGGGTGAGGTAATGGAGATCTTCTGCCCCAGGATGTGGTTCATCAGGGTGGATTTACCCGTATTAGGCTTACCTACGATGCAGACAAAACCACTGCGATAGTCTACCGGACTGCTTTTTAGTTCTTCCATTTTGTTCCTGCAATATTATAACGGTATCCGACCCATTGCTGTGGTCGGATACCGCATTGTTATTCTGATGTACGCTGTTTATTCGTACGCTATACTTGATGATGTTCTGAGTACGGATCGCCCGGATCAGAGAGCGGCAAATACGCTCTTGATGATCTCAACGCATTCGTCCAGTTGTTCCTCAGTGATGACCAACGGCGGAGCCAGCCGGATGATGTGGCGATGAGTGGGCTTGCAAAGTATGCCCTTCTCTTTGAGCATAACGCAGACATCCCAAGCTTCGACGCCATCTTTGGGCTCGACGACTATAGCATTGAGCAGACCACGACCACGCACCAGCTTGAGCATGGGGTGATCGATGGCGCGGAGCGCTGCACGGAACTTCTCTCCCAGAACGTAAGCTCTGTTGGCGAGGTCTTCATCACGAACGACTTCCAGAGCTGCTTTGGCGACGGCGCAGGCGAGCGGGAAACCACCAAAGGTAGATCCATGCTGACCGGGTTTGATCACCAGCATGATGTCCTTATCGGCAAGCACTGCCGAAACGGGAAGGACACCACCGGAGATGGCTTTACCCAGGATGAGTATATCCGGGCGCACATTCTCATAATCACAGGCAAGGAGCTTACCGGTTCTGGCGATACCGGTCTGAACCTCATCTGCGATGAAGAGGACGTTATGCTGTTTGCAGAGATCATAACAGCTCTTGAGATAGCCTTCATCGGGAACGAATACACCTGCTTCGCCTTGAATAGGCTCGGCGATAAAGGCACAGACGTTCTTACCGTGACGTTCAAGCGCAGCCTTGAGTGATTCGACATCATTGTAAGGTATCTTCATGACGCCGGGGACAAAAGGTCCAAAACCTTCATAGCAATCCGGATCAGTCGAAGCGGATACCACACCGATCGTTCTGCCATGGAAGTTGTTTTCGCAGAAGATGATGATAGCGTTGTCCTTCTCTATCCCTTTGACGGTATAGCCCCACTTGCGGGCAAGTTTCAGGGCTGTCTCGACCCCTTCGGCACCGGAGTTCATCGGCAAGACCATGTCATAACCAAAGAACTCAGTGACGAACTTTTCATACTCACCCAGCTTGTTGTTGAAGAACGCGCGGGATGTGAGCGTCAGTTCCTGAGCCTGCTCAGTAAGAGCGTTAATTATCCGGGGATGGCAATGCCCCTGATTGACCGCCGAATAAGCGGACAAAAAGTCATAGTAGCGGTTTCCTTCCGGATCCCAGAGAAACACTCCCTCACCCTTTGCCAAAACTACCGGCAGGGGATGATAGTTATGAGCTCCATACTTTTCTTCGAGCTCCATCGCTTCCTGGCTACTGATCTTTCCGTAAACGAGCTTGTCGGACATGATTCCTCCATCTATATATTTTATTGATGATTTAGCTATCAAAGGCTACTCTTTAAAAACTCAGACTTTGTGTCAAGCCCGAATTTAGTCATTGACAGGATTGCCAATTTCACGCTCTATGAACGTCAAGAGAATATCATATACTTTTATGGATTAAAATGAATGGATGACAAAGACCTGATATTTGGCGGAGACTTCTTTGACATAGAAGCAGACCTGCTTGCCAAGCCACCCAGCCTCAAGCTGCAGGAAGGTGAGCTGAGGGAAGTCGCGGTGCTCTTTGCCGATATCAAGGGCTTTAGCTCCATCTCGAACCTCTTTGATGCCGAGACCATCCATTCCCGCATGGACGAGATCATGAAGATCTTTACCAAGTGCATAGTCTTCTATGGCGGAACCGTCGATAAATACATGGGCGATGGGATAATGGCTCTCTTTGGCGCGAAAGAAGCATCTGAACAAGATACCGAACGCTGCGTCATGGCTGCGATAAAGATGCAGCAGCAGCTTCAGCTTTATAACTCCCTTTTGTCCCGTCAGCCCGGCTTTACCGATCTCACACTCGGCTTACGCATCGGGATCAATACCGGGCTCGTCTCCGTAGGCAAGGTAGGCGGCAAGGAGATCGATGACTACACCGTCTATGGTCCCCCCGTCAATCTCGCCTCACGCATGGAATCCAACGCTCCGGTAAATAGTATCATGCTCCCCAAGGATACCAAGAAACTGATCGAGCGTAATTTTGATTTTGCCCTGGTGGGCGACGTAAAGGTAAAAGGCTTTGAAGATCCGATAGAGTGTTGGACGGTAGTCGGTCCCAAGCAGGACAGCCAGCTCCACCGCCGAAACCACGCAACCGGCTACATCGGCAGGGAACAGGAGCTTCACACCCTCTTCTCCGCCCTCGATTCGCTCAAAGAGAGCACTGAGCCAGTCTCCATTGGTGTACGTGGCGAAGCAGGCTTGGGCAAGACCCGCCTCGTCTATGAATTTGAGAAAGCCAGACAAGACAGAGCCAGTTTCCTTCATGGCGCCTGTAATGCCGTGACACGCTCACCCCTGAACCTCTTCACTTCGCTTTTCGAGACCCTCTTCAAGCTCCAGGTGAATGAAGACCCCGTCGCCAAGCAAAGGAAGCTGGATGGCGGTTTTACCGAGCTTTCCGGTTCACTTCCCGCTGACTTGAAGCTCAGGCTGGACGACGTCAAGAGCCTTGTCGGTTTCCTCCTGGAAATACGCTCCAATGACCCGCGTTTGAAACAGACCGGAGGAGACCTCCTCTCGCATCTCTCAAACGCTATCGAGACGGTCTTTGAATGCGTTTATGCAGCCAATATAGATACGCACAAAGCTCTCGTCATGATCTTCGACGATCTGCATTGGATCGACGAAGCTTCGACCAGGGTCATGGAGAACCTCCTCAATCGCTTTTCCAATCGCTCATCGGGGGTTCTCTTCATCCTGATGTACAGGACTGAGTACACCGTTCCGAGCTTCATCAAGCACAGCAGTAGCCTGACAGAGATCAGCCTCTCCCCTCTACCTCCGGACGATATCCGCCGGCTGATCACCCAGCACGTCAAAGATATCGATATCCCTGCCGAAGTCCTGGACAGAGTCTGCGAACTTTCCGAGGGTAATCCCTTCTTTCTCGAAGAGTGGTGTAATTATATCGACGAGATCCCGCATGGGGACCTGAAGGACTTCCCTGTTCCCGCCAATCTCCACGCGATGATCCTCTCCCGCCTTGACAAGCTTCCGCATGCCCTGAGAATGGTCTTGCACAAGGCTTCCGTCATCGGACAGGAGTTCTTCGTTGATATCCTCCGCACCGTGGAAGAGCGTTTAGACGACCATATCGATATCGATCAGACGCTGCAGAAACTTGAGTCTCAATCCCTGATCCTGCGCCTGCTTGGCTTTGAATATTCGACCTACTTCTTCAAGCATATCACGACCCGTGAGGTCGCCTATAAGACCCTTTTGCACGAGAACCGCAAGATGCTCCATCTCCTTACCGCCGAAGCGATCGAGCGGATATTCTCCGACCGGCTATCGGAGTTCTACTTCACTCTGGGAGACCACTATTTCCGTGCTGAGAACACCGACAAAGCGATATACTACCTCAAGCTTTCCGCGGAGAACGCAGCCCGTATCTATAACAATCAGCAGGCTCTCGACCTCTATGAACAGGTACTTCCCCTCCAAAGCAACAAGCTTGATCAGCTCTGGACCAGATTCCGCATTGCCGATATCCATTGGTTGACCGGTAACTGGAAAAAAGCTCTGGAGATCGTCAGCGAGATAGACTCCGAACTTAGCGAGCATCACGACGACCGACTGCTATTCGAAGTCATTCGCTTCCGGGGAATTGCCGCGATCTATGACCGCAAGATGGACGAGTCCCTCAGCCTCTTCAAGCAGGGCTTAAACATTGCGACCAGCCTTGGTGACAAGCTCCTCCTCTGTATTGCCAATGGCAATCTCGGGAACTGGCACCAGTTTAACAAAGACCTTGAGAATGCGAAGAAGTATCACCTCATCAGCCTCGATCTGGCAATAGAGAATGGCGACCCGCAACGCCGGGCAAAGACCCTGAGCAATCTTGGCTTGCTCCACACCGAAAACAAGGAATATGACCAAGCGGAGTCCTACTTCTCCCAAAGCCTGCAAATAGCCATTGATAACCGTTTCCTCAAGGAAGAGTCCATCGCTCTGGGTAACCTCGGATATACCAAGATATTGCGAAAGGACTTCCCCGCCGCGATGTCCCTACTCGAACAGAAGCTCAAGCTCGCCGAGATGATGAATGACAAGCTCGAGCTGATCAAGGTTCTGGGCAATATCGGCAATACCCACTGCGAGCAAAAGAACTTCTCCGCTGCCTTAGAGTGCTACCGCCGCATTCTCGAATATCGGCTATATCTCGGCGACGAAAAAGGCGCTGAACTTACCCGCCAGCTTATCTCAGACACGATCAAGAAGATGAATTCCGGCAAATAGACCGCGTTCAGCTTCTCAATCCTCTTTTCGTTCTCCCGTTCTTCCTATATTCACGTCATTTTGCACCTATCGAGCGACCTCTTCCCTATCTCTGAATCCCTACTAACTGCTTGGAGTCTTCTTGTACTCAACTTGTACTTTGCTTGTACTCATCTTGGACTTCATACAAGTAAACTCTATGATGATTGACTGAGGTTTAGCATTTAGCCAAGCGGAATAGATAATGAGCTATTGATCAACGTGATAGGATCGGATTTCGATAACCTGAATGATCCGTAAAAGTCTCCTAAGGGTTACCAAGCGTTGCCCGCGTCAAACCCGAGTACTGCCCGCGTGATTCCCGCGTGCTCACGCGGGGATCACGCGGGAGTCACGCGGGGATCACGCGGGAATCTCTTGGAAAGGGTTAGGTCATGCTGAGCTATATCGAGGAGTTTATTGGGGATTCTGAATGCAATAGATGTCAAGAATAAGCCTTGAACTGATTGGCGGGACACGGTGGGTTATGCGCAGCGCAAAGAACAGATATTGTCCTAAGCAAAAGAAAACAGCAAGGCGTTCACCTTGCTGTTTTGGAATATTCTGCAGAATCAGCTTACCAGGAAATGCTTCCTCCGCCTTCGATGTCTTTGAGATTAAAGGCTTTGAACCGCCAACGGGAATTGGCGGGGTTGAAGATGAACTCCGTTCCGACCGCGTTTGACATCCAGGGGATCTGCATCCCTCTCGTCGTTGTCGCGACCTCGGTAATGATCTTGTTCATGGTCTGATTGATATCTTGGTCAGACTCGGTAATATTGCTGATGAAGGTCGTTGTGAAGAGGCTTTTCCCGGCATAGGAATTGAGCACAACGGTCTCCGGTCTGGCAGCGAAGATTATCGCCTGCTTTGCCGGATTGGCAGAAGTCATGGTCACAAAAGGCTTGGCGATAGCTCTGGCATTATCGGGAGCCCACTGTTTGGAAGCTTCGATGACGATCAGGGAAGTCTTGGCGACCGATACCTTCTGCGCCAGGGTTGCAACGCTATATGCTGTCTTGCGATAGACTTGTGAATTGGAGAGATTCACTCCGGCAGGAACGAGATAATTCGCGCCTTCATAGCTGGTTCCATGTCCGGCAAAATAGACGACGACCTCATCCTGATCGGTCAAGCCGGAGGCAAATGAGTTTATCGCATTGGTCATCGCCGGTAGCTTTAGGTTATTATACCTCAGAACGTTAAATCCGACTCCGCGAAGGGCAGCTTCCATATCCGTCGCATCATTGACGGGACTGTTGAGCATCACTTTGCTGTAATTGGAGTTTGCGATGACTATCGCCTTGCGCTCCGCGAAGAGGCTAAGGACGGTGAGCATCAACAGCGTGATCACTAACCACTTTTTCATTGTTCCTCCATTTATGGTCATTATGCTTCTAAGTTATCCGGTTATCGGGAAATTGGCAAGCATTATCATGCTTATCTATAGGGATAGCACTGGGACTTTAGCTCGTTCAGACGGCAGAGCACCATCTCCGGACTGATACCCCTCATGCAGTTGAAGTGCCCTCTGGGGCATCGTTCCGCGCCATGTAAGCTGCAAGGTTGGCAATCCAGGTCGAGGCTGAGGACTATAGCTTTAGGATTGATGGGAGCAAAACCGAGAGCTGGATGAGTCGCTCCAAAGATCGCGATCTGAGGCTTTCCCAATGCCGCAGCGATATGCATCGGACCGCTGTCGCTGGTGATCAACATATCCATAGAGTTCACAGCCTTGAGCAACGATGCGAGGTCATAGGCACCGCAGTGATCTGTAGCGATCCCCTTGGTCTCGCGAGCTATATCGGCACAGATCACTTTCTCTGATGCGCTGCCAAAGAGATGGAAGTCATAGGCTTCGCCGGCTGTATTGATCAGCTTAGCAAAGCTCTCTTTCTCCCACATCTTGGTCGGATGCGCGGCTCCGGGAAAGACCCCGACCCTGAGTTTTGAGCTGTCCGAGAGAAATTCCTCCAGTCGTCCGACGTTGGACAACACAGGGGCGGGAGTTTGGGTCCCGGGCTTCGGTCTTTGATCACTCGGCAAGGCGTTCAGATATGAGTCAACGGTCGAGGATATCCCTTGTTTGAGATGCTGCCGAACGACTATCCGGCGTCTGTCGCGATAGCTCTGATAGAGGCTGAGCTTTGCCGGAATCGCGAAGAGACAGATCAGGAATGAACTGAATTTCGTTTGGAGATCATATACCATATCATAGTTTCTGTGTGTGATAGCCTGATGATATGCAAGCGATTTATCATATGGTATGATGCTGTCTATTGTATCAAAGTGCTTTACGATGTCCACGAACTGAGGTTTGCAGGTATAGTCGATCTCTGCTGCAGGATAGATCCGTCTCAGCTCTCGGGCAAAGGGTTCGGTCAGAACTATGTCTCCCAGGGAACTGAGACGGATGATAAGTATCTTCATTTATTGGTTTAGGATTTGGGGAACCTTTTGCATAACCGCGCATAAGCGTTCCGGGTGCTTTCCTCCGCCTTGCGCTGTATCCGGGCGTCCGCCGCCTTTGCCCTCAAACTCCGCGGAGAGAATCTTGATAAGGTTCCCGGCGTGGTACTTTGAGGTTAGGTCTTTTGTGACTACCGCGAGGATGGTCACCGCATCAGCTTTGACGGCAAAAAGACAGGCAACCGTCTGTTTCGCTTTGCTATGCAGCGTTTCGGCGTAGAGCTTCATATCAGCATCGGCATCCAGCTCAGCTACGATAAGGCTGATCTCACCCAGGGGAGTAGCTGTGGAAAGCAGAGCATCGACAGCGATTGAGACCTGCTTGGCAGATAGTCTGCTGAGTTCTTCCTCGAGAGTCTTGATGCGGGTCTGGAGGGATTCCAGACGTTCAGGGATCTTGATCGGTGAGGTTGAAATCGCATCGGCGATGGACTCGATAAAGTCCTCTCTTTCCTGATCGTGCTTGAGCGCACCCATCCCGGTGACGGCTTCTATCCTGCGAATTCCGGCAGCGGATGAGGCTTCTGATAAGATGCGCAAGTGACCGATCTCACCGGAGCTTTGGACGTGTGTACCGCCACAGAGCTCCATGGAAAAGTCCCCGACGCTGACGACGCGGACGGAATCTCCATATTTCTCGCCAAAGAGAGCTGTTGCTCCCATCTTTTTGGCGGTATCGACATCGGTGACTGCGGTCTGCACCGCGAGATCTCTCAGGATCTGCGCGTTGACGATATCTTCGACCTTGCGGATCTCCGCTTTGGTCATGGCTTTGATATGGGCAAAATCGAACCGGAGATTATCTCCGTTGACCAGCGAACCTTTCTGCTGCACCTGGTCACCCAGCACATCGCGTAGGGCTTTGTGCAGGAGATGGGTCGCGGTGTGGTTTCTGGCGGTAGCTTTTCGGGAAGAGTGATCGACCTCAGCCGTGACGGCTTTGTCGCTTATAGTACCCTTGATCAAGGTGCCGAGGTGGACATACTTGCTGTTTATCTTTCTGACGCTGTGGATGGATATCTCCAGCTCCTTATTGTAGATCCTGCCGGTATCACCGACCTGACCGCCGCTTTCCGCGTAGAATGGTGTCTGATCCAAAAGAAGACCGACTGAGCCGTTCTCGCCCAGGTAGTAGCTCAGGATCTGTGACTCGCTGAAGAGGGTATCGTAACCCAGAAACTTTGTATCCTGATACTCGGCAAGCTCGATCCAGTCTTCATCCGTGGCTGCCAGGCTGAACTTCGAAGCTGATCTGGCGCGTTCGCGCTGAAGCTCCATTTCATTGCGGAAGCCTTCATGATCTATCTGCAAGCCACGCTCTTCAGCCAGTATCTGAGTCAGGTCAAAGGGGAAGCCATAGGTATCATACAGCACAAAGGCATCTTCGCCCTTTATCAGCCCGTCAACCGCGTTTACAGCCAGATCGTTGAACTTGGTCAAGCCGAGATCAAGGGTCTTATTGAAGCGTTCTTCTTCAGTCTTGATCACCAGTTTGATGAAGTCCTCTTTGCCTTTCAGCTCTGTGAAGTGATCACCCATTACTTCTATAACCGTATCCACGAGTTTCCAGAGGAAGGAATCCACGAAACCCAGCAGACGACCATGGCGTGATGCTCTGCGTAAGATACGCCTTAGCACATATCCCCTGCCCTCGTTAGAGGGGAAACCACCGTCTGCAAGCGCGAAGCACAAAGCTCTGATGTGGTCTGAGATCACGCGATGCGATATTCCGGTTTCTTCGGTGTATTTGACTCCGCTGAGCTGAGCTATCTTCTGAATGATGGGTTGGAACAGGTCTGTGTCGTAATTTGAGGTCACCCCCTGGAGGACTTGGCAAATGCGCTCCAGCCCCGCTCCGGTATCGACATACTGGCTGGCAAGGGGATGCAGTTCACCGCTGCTATCTCGGTTGAACTGGATAAAGACGAGATTCCACAGCTCGATATAGCGACTGCAATCGCCATTCACGGCACATACGTGCCCGGTTTGACCTTGCTTTTCGCAAGAATCTGCACCACGGTCAAAGTGGATCTCTGAACAAGGTCCGCAGGGTCCTGTATCGCCCATTTCCCAGAAGTTGTCCTTGTCACCATGATAGCTGATGTGGCTGGGGTCGATGTCCGTTTCGCTTTTCCACAATTCGAAAGCCTCGGCATCGGAAGTATGCACTGAGGCATGGAGCTTCTCTTTGGGAAGACCATAGACTCCGGTGAGCAGTTCCCAAGCCCAACGGATGGCTTCCTTCTTGTAGTAATCTCCAAAAGACCAGTTGCCCAGCATCTCAAAGAATGTGTGATGGTAGCCGTCTTTGCCGACTTCTTCGAGGTCATTGTGTTTACCGCCGGCACGGATGCACTTTTGGCTGTTTACAGCTCTGAGAACCTTAGGGGCTGTGTGCCCTAAGAAAATGGGCTTGAACTGGTTCATCCCGGCATTGGTGAACAGCAGGGTAGGATCGTCCTGGGGAACGACCGGGGATGAAGGGACGAAGTCATGTCCCTGTTCTTGAAAGTATTGGATAAATCTGGAGCGTATCTCTTTACTGCTGAGCATGGTTCCTCATTTAGCGGTTAACTCGTCTATATGTTCCAATATCCACTTCTCGGCACTCCAAGCAGCGATTGCACCGTCTGAGGTCGCAGTCACGACCTGACGCAGGACTGTCTTGCGGATGTCTCCGGCTGCATAGATGCCGGGGATATTGGTATGCATATTCTCATCGGTGATCACGAAGCCCGCGCTATCAAGCTCAACGCGTGACTCCAGGAGTTGATTATTGGGCAGGATCCCCACATAGACGAAGACTCCATCCACCGGGAGGACACTGACCTTTTCGGTCTTCCTATTATAAAGCTCAAGCTCTTGGACTCTTTCATTGCCGCGAACTTCCTGGATCACCGTATCCCAGATGAATTCCATTTTGGGGTTTTTGAAGGCGCGATCCTGGATGATCTTCTGAGCTCTGAGAGTATCACGTCTATGGATCACATAGACCTTTTTGGCAAATCTGGTCAGGAACATTCCTTCTTCGACAGCGGAATCTCCCCCACCGACTACAGCAACGACCTTGTCACGATAAAGCGCACCGTCACAGGTCGCGCAGTAGGATACGCCTCGCCCGATCAGACGCTCTTCACCGGGCACGTTCATCCTGCGGGGATGCGCGCCGGTGCAGAATATCACAGACTTCGCACGGTATTTGTCATAACCTGTTTCAATAACCTTGCATAAGCCTTCTAAACCAATGGCGGTTATCTCTTCGTCATAGAAGACAGCTCCGAATCTCTCGGCCTGCTTCTTCATTCTGTCCGTCAGTTCCACGCCATCGATTGGCTCTTCAAACCCGGGATAATTCTCAACATCGCTGGTGACAGTGATCTGTCCACCCACGATCGCTCTTTCAAATACGGCGGTGTTCAAGCCACCCCGCGCAGCATAGATCGCAGCGCTTAGTCCTGCCGGACCAGCTCCCACAATGATCACATCGTAATTCATAATATCCTCATTTATCTTATTCTAAATAAACTATTCGACAGTCACGCTCTTTGCCAGATTTCTGGGTTGATCGACATCCAGACCGCGAAGGTCTGCGACGTGATAAGCCAAAAGCTGTAAAGGTATGACGGTCAGCAAAGGTTGCAGGTTGTTCAGTGTGTCTGGGATGGAGATCACATGTTCACTGATCTGATGCAGATTCTCATCCCCCGCGTTAGTAATGGTTATTAGGCGGGCATTCCTTGCCCGGACTTCTTGCAGATTGGAATAGATCTTGTCATACAGGGGGTCACGAGTCGCAATCGCTACTACCGGCATGTTGTGATCGATAAGGGCGATAGGACCATGCTTCATTTCAGCCGCGGGATAGCCTTCCGCGTGAATATATGAGATCTCCTTGATCTTGAGAGCTCCTTCCAAGGCTACTGGATAATTGACTCCGCGTCCAAGGTAAAGAGCATTGGATGAATTGACGATAGACTCTGCGATCTCTCGGATGTAATCGTTCTGAGCCAGTATCTCTTCTATCTTCGCAGGTATCTTCTCCAATTCACTGATATATTCCAAGCCCTGAACCGGGGAAAGATGCTTCATCCTGCCGAGGTGGATCGCGAGAAGGACAAGGATCGTCACCTGGGAAGTAAACGCTTTGGTGGATGCTACCCCGATCTCGCTCCCGGCGTGGATGTACGTCCCTCCGTCGGATTCACGGGCTATTGTACTACCGACCACATTCGTAATAGCCAGAACAGTAGCTCCCTTTGCCTTGGCTTCTCTGAGGGCTGCAAGGGTATCTGCGGTTTCGCCTGACTGGCTGATCACAAATACTAACGTGTCGTCGAGGATAATTGGGTTTCGGTAACGGTACTCGGAAGCGTATTCGACTTGAACGGGGATCCTGGTCATATCTTCGATGATGTACTTACCGATCAAAGCCGCATGAAAAGACGTTCCACAGGCGATCAGGTGGATATGCTTGACCTTGCGGAGTTCTGCCAAGTGTAGATTCAGTCCTCCCAGACGGGTAGTGCCAAGAGTCTCGTTTATCCTTCCTCGAAAGGCATTCTCAATAGTCATGGGCTGTTCGAAGATCTCCTTGAGCATGAAGTGACGGTAATCTCCCTTGTCAATGGCTGAGATATCCCAGTCCACTACAGAGATCTGGGGATTCTTCGAAGTCTTGTCCAGATTGGTCACTTCATAGCCGTTGCGGTCAACCACGACGATCTCATTATCTTCGAGGTATATCACTCTTTTGGTATGGATCACAATGGCGGATACGTCAGAGGTGACGAAGTGCTCCCCGTCACCAATACCCAGGATCAATGGACTGCCTTTGCGTACGGCGATCAGCTTGTCGGGCTCATCCTCGGCCAGGACCACCAGTCCGTAGGTTCCTTCCACTTTTTTCATCGCAATCCGGACAGCATCCTCTAACGTAGGCTCTGTCTTGCGGTATTGCTCGATCAGATGCGCGATCACTTCCGTGTCTGTCTGTGAGATAAATCTGTGACCGAGTTTTGTGAGCTTTTCTCTGAGCAACTTGTAGTTTTCGATGATGCCATTATGCACGATCGCCAGCTTACCGGTGCAATCGGTATGCGGATGCGCATTGATCTCAGACGCTTCACCGTGCGTTGCCCAACGGGTATGCGCAATGGCTATCGTTCCTGTGCACAAACCTGGCTCTGGGAGACTTCTCTCAAGCTCGATGATCTTACCTTGCTTTTTGTAAACATCGAGCTTGCCATCATGGATCAAGGCTGTTCCTGAGCTGTCATAACCGCGATACTCGAGTCGCTTGAGAGACTCTATGACTATGGGGAGAGCATTTCTATCCCCGATGTAAGCAACTATGCCGCACATTAGATCTGCTCCTTTTCGGCAGTGATACGATGGAAGCTGTAGATGCTTAGCGCAAAGATCAGCAAAGCCGGGATAAAGACCCAATACTTCAAGTTATCGGCTTTGGTAAAGAAGAGCTTCATGAACTTGCTCCCTGCAAACACAGTCACGAAGAGGGCAAATCCATTATTGATAGCGTGGGACAACATGCTGTTGTATATAGATCCGGAACGGATGGTAAGATAACCGAGCAGGAAGCCAAGCAGAAGTACCGGTAAGAATCTGAAGGGGTCAAGATGAAACAGGGCAAAAAGGAATGCACTGATGATCACCGCAGCGATCTTTCCATTCTTCTCAAAAAACCTCATCAAAAACCCGCGAAACAGCACTTCCTCACATACTCCGGGGGCAACGGCAATGATCAGGAACTGCTGCCACACCGGCATCTTCATCTGAAAGAGCTTTGATATCTGCTCCAGATACTCCTTGGGAAATGGAAAGAGTTGGTTGATCACTTGGCTAAGCAAGGAAACAAGTACGGCAGCAGGGATTGCTATGAAGGGAATCAGAACGATCTCTTTGACCCTGGGAGCTTGCAGTCGCAAAGTAATCTTTTGATCCAGTTTGAGGATCCTGAGAGTAAGCAGGACCGGGAACAGGATGATCAACAACTGAGTATAGAGCAGTCCCTTACCCAGATCTTGTCCTTGTAAATATGATCCAAGATAGAATAACACGATCAGGGCTACGACATAATAGATCACTCCGTAATACGGGGTGAAGAACGTACCCTTGTTCTTCTTGACCGTCTTGATGCTACTGTCATCATCAGTCCTGAATAAAATGCTCTCTGAATTGAATAGCTTGATCGTTCCCCAGATAGCGAGGACATCCAGAACGAGAGTCGAACCTATTGTGATCAACAGATGAGATATCTGATATTCACCTATCATCACAGCTTTGAAGAGCAGCGAGATGTTGATTATCGGGATAAGTGCCATCAGATTGTTTAGCTCAAATGCCGGGAAGAAACTCACCATAGCCAATAGCATGGAGACCGTCAGGATCGGCTGTTCGTATGACCTTGCCTCTTTCATGTTTCGGCTGAAGGTCGATATCGAGAGCAGGATCGCGGCAAAGAGGGTCGCAAGCGGAATCAGAGCAAGGAAGAGGACGACAAATCCCTCCAAGGGCATCTTGACACCGGCAGTCTGAAGACCCCCCTGGGAAGCCATATACTTCGCAGAGAAGAACAGCGAGACGAGGTTCACGAGCACGTTTATCAAAGCTATAGTGATGATCGTCAGGTATTTACCCAAGACGATCTCATTTCGATGGGCTGCAGAAACAAGCAAGGTCTCGAGCGTGTGCCTTTCTTTTTCCCCTGCGACGAGGTCTGCCGCTACTACCGCTGCTCCGGAGATCAGCAGCATGATCAGCAGATAAGGCAAGATCATCCCCAGGATCATTCCCATCTTCTTTTGTGCCGTAGAGGTGTCGATCTCTCTTAGCTTGACGATATCCACCAGTTGAGGGTCTATGTTTCTGTTTGATAGCTCGGTTTTGACTATACCTTGTTCAGCAGCGAGAACAGCTTTATCGAGCTTACCGATCATCATCTGTCCTTGTTCGGATGATTTGTCAAACTTGACGGACATTTTGTAAAACCGGGTTCCGGAGGTACTGAGCGAGTCAGAGATAATAATTATCGAGTTTATATCCTTATCCTTGTACTTCTGCTCGGAAGCCGGAGTATAGGGGATATATCGGAAATACTTGATCTTATTCAATTCGTCGATTATCGCCTTGGACATGGGATTGTTCACACTATCCGCTACTGCTATGGTCGCACCCTTTTCTTCAAGTTTCACGGTCTGACGACTCATCAGCGAGCTGAAGCCCACAAATATCAGAGGATAAAGAATAACCGGTAACAGTATCGTCGTAAAGAGGGTGCGTTTGTCTCGCAACATCTCTACAAGTTCTTTCTTGTATATGGTGAGTACCTTCTTAAAATTCATGGTTCTTTACCTCCGTATCAGAATCGGATTGGTTCACATAGGTCACAAAGATATCATCGAGATCCGTACAATTCGTCTCTTGTCTTAGGTGATCGAGAGTGCCTTCGGCAAGAACTCTGCCTTTGTGGATCATTACGATCCGATCTGCCAGACGTTCCGCTTCACGCATGATATGGGTTGAAAACAAGACGCACTTGCCTTTCTCCCGGCAATCGCGGATGAAAGCCACGATATTTCGTGCAGTCAGAATATCCAAGCCGGAAGTAGGCTCGTCAAAGATCATCACCGGAGGATCATGGATGATAGAGCGAACTATAGAAACCTTCTGACGCATACCGCTGGAAAGGAACTCGATCTTCTTATCGAGGAAGTCCTTCATGTCCAGTAGTTCTGCCATATGATCTATTCTGGAGTTTATCGTGCCTTCGTCAAGACCATATAGCCTACCGAAATATGCGATGAATTCACGTGAACGTAAGCGATTGTATAGACCTGTGTCTCCTGATAGGAAACCAAGATTTTCGCGGACTTTCTGTGATTCAGTGTTGATGTCAAAGCCCTGGATCTTTGCGGTTCCGCTATTGGGCTTGAATACAGTGGAAAGAATGCGCATGGTTGTCGTCTTTCCGGCGCCGTTAGCCCCCAGAAGACATACTATTTCACCATCACCTGCACTGAAGCTAACATCATCCACAGCCCGAAAGAACGCTCCATCCTTCTTGGGGAATTCCTTAACTAAGTTCTTTACTTCTATCATGATATCTCCCAATAATACGATTTATCCATAATAATGCTTTGTTTTTCAATTCAGGGATTTTGTCGAGGAAATAATTCTCGGAGCCAATTTGGAATAGGGAGAATCGCCGATAAAGCACCACTGTAACGTAAAAGAACTTGACCAATATCAGATATCTGACAAAATGGAATATCGTATATTTGATGATAGAATCGCCAAGACAATATTGGCAGAACGTGTTTTTATACTGTGATATAACCCATGTGCACAATGGAGAATCTAATGAAGTTTAAACGGTATCATATCGGTTTGGTAGCTCTTTTCATGATCTTCGCCTTGCTTACTTCTTCTTGCGGGAGAGTGATCAGTTCTGATAAGGTGAAAGTCACATTCTGGCACGGATTGAGCGGCCCCCTCGGGGATGTGCTCAATGAGATGATCAGGGATTTCAATGAAACCCATAAAGACATCGAAGTTGTGGCAAACCCGATCAGTAGCTATACAGCCCTGTCACAGAAACTGATGGCATCAATACAAGCGAAGAAGCAACCGGATATCTCGCAAGTGTTCGAATCCTGGACTTCCAAGTATATAGATGCGAACGTTCTTGTTCCCCTGGACTCTCTGATCGCTGCGGATAAGGACTTCACAAAAGCCGATCTTGAGGATCTATATCCCGTGTTTCTAAACTCCAACACCTTCAACGGCAAGATCTGGTCTTTCCCATTCAATAAGTCCGTGCGTGCCTATTTTTATAACAAAGATGCGTTCTATCGTGCCGGGCTGGACCCGAACTACTTTCCCAAGACCTGGGTTGAATTCTCGGATTATTGCCGCAAACTTACCACGAAACCTGATAAATCCGGTAAGTCCGAGCACTATGGGACAAACTTCTCTATCAATGAGTGGCAATTCATCAATCTGCTCTACCAAGCAGGTGGAGAGCTGCAAGATAAGACCGGAAAACCGGCTTTGAACAGTCCGCAAGGGCTTGAAGCCCTGAACTTCATCACAGATTTGGTGAATAAACAGAAAACCGTCTATATCGTCAACGGCTATGAAGGTCAGAATGACTTCCTTGCCGGTAAGGTTGCTATGTACGAAGGTTCTTCCGTCTCGATCACCCACATGCGGCAGGAACCGATCAACTTTGCCATGGGCTTTGCGCCTCTGCCTACTTACCGAACTAATAAAAGTGCAGTGAGTGGCGCCAATATTGTAATCTTCAAAAGCGGTGACAAGCGCAAAGAAAAAGCTGCTTGGGAATTCATCAAGTGGTTCACCGATACGGAACAAACAGCCAAGTGGTCTGCCAGGACATGCTATATGCCTGTCCGTAAGAGTGCGAAGGCTTCAGCAACCATGCAGAATTTCCTGAATACTTACCCGCAATTCCAGACGATCTTTGCCCAGCTTGAGACAGCTGTCTATGAGCCGCAAATTCCGGCTTGGTTTGAAGCAAGGCTTGAACTGAAAGGATATCTGGAGAAAGCGATCGCCGAGAAGCTTGATAACCAGAGTGCACTGGATGGGGCAGCCAAGACCTTTGCGGATTATATCAAAGACGGTGTTCCCGACAAGTCAAAGAAGAAGGGTAAGTAATGCCCATAATCGTGAAGAAATTCGGCGGAACCTCCGTCGGAAGCATAGACCTGATCAAGAACATCGCTCGTAAGATCAAGTCCAGCCACAAGGATGGAGAGTCCATTGTACTGGTAGTATCCGCTATGGCGAAGACTACTGACAACCTCTTCAAGATGGCGTATGAGGTCTCGGATCATCCCAGCAAAAGAGAGCTTGATATGCTTCTCACTGCCGGAGAACGGATTAGCATGTCCCTCCTTTCAATAGCTTTACACAATGAAGGTCTGGAATCAATCTCCTTCACCGGCTCCCAAAGCGGGATAAAGACCGATGCTGTTCACGGTAACGCACACATCGTCGAAGTCAATGCCTTCCGAATTCGCGAAGAGCTTGATAAGGGTAAGGTCGTGATCGTAGCGGGGTTCCAAGGTGTAAGTCCGGCAAAGGAGATCACCACTCTTGGCAGAGGTGGATCCGATACTTCCGCTGTCGCTCTTGCCTGCTATCTAAATGCGGATAACTGCGAGATATTCACGGACGTGGATGGGGTCTTCACAGCCGATCCCAGGATAGTACCTCATGCAACCAAGATCGAGCATATCGACTATGGTGCGATGCTCGCGCTTGCTTATTGTGGCTCCAAAGTTCTCCATCCAAGAGCTGTGGAGTTTGGATACAAATACCAGATCCCGGTCGAAATAAAGTCCTCCTTTACTTTCAATCCGGGAACGATCATCGAATCATATGAAAGACTTTTAACAAAAGGATACTCAATGGAAGAACGCAAGATCCAGGCGATTGCCCACAAAGATGACCTAATCCGATATACTTTCCACCTTGAACCTGACCTCCTCTCACTATTTGAGAAGTGGACGACAGAGATCTTCAAGTATCAGGTCGTTAACGACAATATACTCCTTTACATTGAAAAAAAGTATGCTCAGGAGATCGAACATCTTATTATAGATAACGGTCTTCTATTGATCGACAAACAGGAGGCAATTGCTATTGTTTCTTTGGTGGGCTTAGGGATAAACCTTGATCCGGCTATCCTGTCCAAAGTCTTGTCCTGCGTCCAACCCTTTGGTGTTTCAGGAGTCACCCACAGCGAAAGATCCATAGAGCTTATTCTGCCATCCCCCGCACTCGTAGATTGTGTAACTACCCTGCATAAAGTCTTTATCGAGGAGAATCTATGAAATACTTAGTGACCAGCGCTCTTCCCTATGCCAACGGTAAGCTCCATGTGGGGCACGTGGCAGGTGCTTACCTTCCCGCGGATATCTTTGTCCGTTTCTTAAGAATGCAAAAGGAAGATGTGATATACATCTGCGGCACCGATGAGCACGGAACGCCGATCTCTATCAGCGCGGATAAAGAAGGGATCAGCCCAGCCGAAGTGGTAAAGCGTTATCATGACTCCATCAAAGAAGCATTCGACGGGATCAATATCGAATTCGATAACTTCTCCGGCACAGCCAGACCAGAACATCACGTTCTATCTCAAACCTTCTTCACCGACCTCTATGAACACGGCAACATCAATGAGAAGACTACACTGCAGTTTTACTGCGACCATGATAAACGCTATCTCCCGGATCGTTATGTCGAAGGGGTGTGTCCCAAATGTGGAGCAAGTGGAGCACGCGGTGATCAGTGCGATGCATGTGGACAGATTTACGATACTACTACCTTGAAAGAACCTACTTGTAAGATCTGTGGAAATACCCCGGAGATCAGATCCACTAAGCATTGGTTCCTGAACCTAAACAACTTCACGGAGCAGATCCGCCAGTGGATCTCGACCAAAGATACCTGGAAAGAGAATGTCCGGAACTTCATCCTGAACCTGCTGGAACAAGGCTTGATCGAGCGTTCGATTACCCGCGACCTCAGTTGGGGCGTCCCGGTTCCTCTCCCCGATGCAGAGGGAAAGGTCCTCTACGTCTGGTTTGACGCACCTATCGGCTATATCTCCTCGACAGTCGAATGGGCGAAGAATATCGTACAACCGGAGCTTTGGAAAAGCTATTGGCATGATCCGGAGACAAAGCTGATCCATTTCATTGGAAAAGACAATATCATCTTCCACGCCCTGATCTGGCCCTCAATGCTCATGGGACAGAAGCAGCAGTATTGTCTCCCTTACGACATCCCCGCCAATGAATTCATGAATCTGGAGGGGCAGAAGATCTCTACGAGTAGAGATTGGGCGGTTTGGGTCGATGAGTTCGTCAAGGTATTCCCCGGAGACTATCTCCGCTACTACCTTGCTGTAAATGCCCCTGAGAGTAAAGACAGTGACTTTAGCTTCAAGGACTTCCAACAAAAGATCAACGGGGAGCTGAATAACATACTAGGGAACCTGGTAAACAGAGTCGTCAGTTTCTCCAAGAAATACTTCGACGGCAAGTTTGAGAATATCCGGCTCTCAGCTGATTCCGGTGCTTTGATCAATGAGATCGACGTGCTTATAAAAGAGATCGAACAAGGCTATTTTGACTATCAGGTGAAAAAGAATACCAAGCTCATTATGGATATTGCTCGTCTAGGTAACAAGTTCTTTGATGAACGCAAGCCCTGGGCAATGATAAAGGAAGACCCGGAGAACGTCAAAGAAACACTTTGGGTCTGCTTGAACATCCTGAACAAGATCTCTCTCTGCATGTATCCGATAATCCCCCAGAGCATGAAGAAACTTCGTCAGATCCTCACCTTAGAGGGAGATTTCGAGTTTAGTTCCGCCTATTCAATATTGCCAACCGGAATCAAGATAGATGAGATCCAACCGCTATTCTTCAAGCTCGACGATGAGATCATAGAAGCCCAGATCCAAAAGCTGAATCAGAAGACCGTATCCGTGCCAGTTAGAGAGTACGAGCCCTACAAAGACCTCATCCCTTATGATGACTTTGCCAAGCTGGACATTCGTACTGCCAAGATCCTCGAAGCAGAACCGGTAAAGAACACAGAGAAGCTCTTGCATCTGAAGATCGATCTCGGAAATGAGCAACGCGAGCTTGTCGCCGGAATAGCGCAACATTATGCTGCCATAGATGTTATCGGCAAGACTGTTGCGATGCTCGTAAATCTGGAGCCCAAAAAGATCCGGGGCATCCTCTCTCAAGGGATGATCCTGGCTGTTCATGGCGAAAGCGGCTTGAGCCTCTTAACTCCGGAAAAGGATTCCTCCCCGGGTTCCGTCATTTCTTAATGAACAGATTGATCTGGGTGTTGGCGCTTTGCTCTGCCTTCCTGAGCCTTCAGGGGATAGAGACAAGTGCAGATACCCTTTACGTTCGGGTACTACTCGCAAAGAGCAGGTCCCTTTCCCTCAATTGCCCTACCCCCGTCATCGTACGTGAAAATGACGGGCTTATCGCAAAAGAGATCAAAGGTCAGGTACTGATCACCCTTGACCAAGAACCGGGCACAAAGCAGTATCGGATATTCGCGAAAACAGCCTTATCCGACTTAGATCATAAGCCAGACTCTACAAATGAACAGAGCTTTACCTGGGCTGATTCCGCCCTTATCTGTCGCGAGTATAGGCTTACTACCGTTCCGATGACTTTTCTGCGCTATGACGAAGCTGTGGCTTATGCGCAAAGACAAGGACTCCCTGTATCTGCCATTTATGAAGATCATGAGATCAGCTCCACGGTCAAGATCACGCATAACGAAGGGACTGACTATCTCCAGCTGCCGGTCGAACTGATCTCAGAGGGACTTCTGAAAATCGGAACCGACCCCGGGCTTTATCAGGGAACGCTGTTCCTCGATCTCGTAGGTGATGAACTAGCCCTAAGCACGAGCGTAGAGCTGAACTCATATGTAGCCGGAGTATTGCCCTCAGAGATCGGTAACACTGCTCCCCTCGAAGCACTCAAAGCACAGGCGATCGCTGCCAGAACCCACGCCTTGAGCCTTGCCCTGTATGCCAGGCATATGCAGGACAAAGCCGACCTGTGTGCGACCACACATTGCCAAGTATATCGCGGGAGCAAGGATGTGAACGATAAGGTTCTCCGCGCTGTATCCGAGACCAGAGATGAAGTGCTTCTTTACAAAGGAAAGCTTGCCGATACTCCATACCACAGTAGTTGCGGCGGAAAGACCGATGCTTCCTCAAGCATCTGGAATGGCAGCCCGATCGACTATCTGATGGGTATCACCTGTAATGATCTTGCGGACAGCCTTGATCTTACAAGGGAACAGGATGCAGAACGCTGGATCAACACCAAAGACGACCTTAGCGGACTACAGTCCTGGGAAAAGGCTGCAACCTACTGGGAATCGACGATTTCGACCGATCGCCTGGCGACTAATTGTGAACTTAATTGTGTATCCAAGATAGACATATTAAAACGCAGCCATTCCGGTAGGATCGTATCGCTCCGGATCTCCGGTGACAAAGTGAAGTTGTTAAAGAGCGAATCAGCCATTCGTAAAGCCTTTGGCGGAATCCCAAGCTCTTTCTTTGTTATCACCAACCCGTCTTCGGACTCATTATCGCCCGGTATAACGCTTCATCTCAAAGGCAAAGGCTCCGGACATGGAGTCGGAATGTGCCAGATCGGAGCATTGCGCATGAGCCGAGACGGTAATTCAACTCAAATGATCCTGGATAGATACTTTCCCGGAACCACAATAAACAAGATCAGGATAAACTATGTCCACTGACCAGACCTTTAGACTTTCTTTCGCCAATGATCAATACAGGATCTTTGCCGCGAACACTACCAGTATAGCCCAGCAACTACGCGATGTGCACGATCTGACGCCATTACCTACGATAATGATGGCTCGCCTCGCGACAGCAGCAGCCCTGATAGCTATGGATATCAAAGACGAATATGGCGATGTCTCCCTGAAGATAGATTCCGAAGCTCCTCTCAAAGGCGGGATCGTCATCATCAATGCTCAGGGGCATCTCAGAGGCTATTGCAATGAGCCACAGCTCATTCTCCCCGATCCGGCGGAAAACTTCAACGTCGGACGCGCTCTGCTTCCCGGAGTACTTTCGGTTATTCGTCAAGACGGCAAAAAGAACCAGTTCACGGGTATCGTCGAGCTCGAGAGCGGTGATATAGGGACTGATGTGGCAAACTACTATATGCAGTCCGAACAGATCCCCACTGCTGTCAATCTCGGCGTCCTGATCGATCAGCATGCCAAGGTCCGGGCTTCGGGGGGATTCATCATTCAACAGCTACCAGCCGCTGATCCCGCGATATCTGACATTGTGGTCGATAGGATGAATAAAACCCCGAATATCAGCGACCTCATGGACATGGGAATGAGCATCATCGAGATAATTCAGAAGTTTATCATCCAGGATTATGACTATTCGCTTACCCAGACACGCGAGATCTGCTTTTCCTGTAATTGCAGCAAGGAGCGATTCTCCGATGCATTGGTGCTTCTGGGCATTGAAGAGCTCAATACCATGACCGATGGCATTGAACCGGTATGCCACTATTGCAATACCAGATATACTTTCACCCCGGCTGATATAGAGGCGATCATCAGAAGGATATCCCTATGAAAAGATACTTTACGATCATATTAGCGATCCTATCATTGAATATCATGGCTATAACTATCGATGATATTAGGTTTTGCCTGGATCATGAGCAGATGGGTATCTTGGCAAAGCACAGCTCTGAGATGCAGTCAAAGCTGATTGATACTCCATTACTCAAGAGCGATATCAAGACCATTTTGGAATACGCGCAGCGAGCTGACGATCTGGCACTTGCCACTTCTTGTCATTACCAGTTGGCTACCCTCTATGCCTCTCTTGAGGATGCATTGCAGTGGATAGACCTCTCGGACTACACGGTGGAGGACAGCCTGACCTACGAGCAAAGTATCGGCACCTTCAAGGCTGTCTTTGCTGAGCCCGCAGACTCACTGATGCTCAATAGCTATCTGACCGACAAACAGAGCACGGAATATCTGTATCAGATCCCGCACCTCAGTTCTTACAATGAGATGATCGAGTCCATTGCCAAAGGAATAATCGATGACCTGAGTGTCGAATCAAGGGATTCTCTGGCTATATCGATGATCCAGAGTTTCTACGCGACTTTCCCCCGTTCCAAATGGAAACAAGCAGCCCTGTACTATCATCTATATCATCTGTCCAACGCCAAAGACTACAGCGGAATGTGGAAAGTCATCGAGGACTGCCAACTTCAAATGAGATCACGGAATGAGGTCATCAGTTCCGGATTTGACCGATCTCAGGCATTAGTATGCGCCATCTTTCTCTCGAGCCCCTCATTTCGGCGAAGCTCCTCGAACGGAATCACAAACTCATCATATCTGCAATACGCTGATGACTTTCTTGAATATGCTGGCACTGCCGATCCATCCACCCGACATCAGTTGCTATACACCGTCTATGATGATGAAGCTTGGCAAAACAAGCTAAGCTTGATGAGGGCAAAAATCGGCTACTACAAGATCATGGACTTTCAGGGCTTGTATGGGGACGAAAAGGGTATCATCAAACAGTATCCTAAGCTATCGTCATCTGAAACAAGCCTTATCAACTCACTGATAAACATGAAGATACCGAACAATGACGGAGGAGAGCAGGCTGAACGATCGTTTTGGGTAGGCAAGCTCCTTGCCCTCAGCATGAAGAATGAAGATCTCCTTGAGGCAGCTAAGTACTTTACAAGATCATTGATCCTCGGCGCGCCCCGTAAAAGTTATGATCAGGATAACCTCAAATTCCTTCAAGTATTACACGATGACCTAATGGTAGAGACAGATCTGACTCAGTGGATCCGAGATATAGCCGGTTATCAAGGGATCGTTTTTGAGGACAAGACCGAACAATACAAGCTCAGTGACCAACGCTATACCAGGGTAGCATTGGGGGATCAGGATAACGATGGATACATCGATGCGTTGTTCAACGGTTCACATCTATATCAAAATATCGAGGGTAAGACCTTTGAACCGCATGATATTGGCTTGGAAAACCTCGATGCTAATGGCGGACTATGGGCAGACTTTAACCGGGATGGCTATCTCGATATGATCAATACCTCCAATAATGATCTCTATGGTGAACAGCCCATGAAGAATCAAAAGAATGAACGCTTCATCCCCGTAGGAGAACGAGCCGGTGATATCAGCGACCGCTATCCGACGGAAGGCGCTGCCTGGGTGGATCGCAAGATGGACGGGTATCCCGATCTCTATGTGGCAAACTACGAGAAATGGCAGCAGCAAAGCGGTTTCCCGGACTATTTCTGGGAAAACGAAGGCGGGTATTTTACCGATATGAGCGACAGCTTGGGCTTTAGATCCCCGGAATATACTCATGATCCCGGGCAAGCAGGACGCGGAGTTGCCCCGGCAGACTTTGATAATGACGGAAAGCAAGAGATCTACGTCACAAACTACCGTCTGAATCGGAACTTCTGCTGGAAGGACACCGGCTCTGCCTATGTCGATGTCGCTCCCTTGTTTGCCATACAGGGTAAGTATAAGAACGGCTATTACGGGCATAGCATCGGTGCAGACTGGGGCGATTACGACAATGACGGAGATCTTGATCTCTTTGTGGCAAATCTGGCACATCCACGCTACATAGATATTTCGGACATCTCGATCCTCTATCGGAACGATGGGCTCTGCAGTCGGGTCATCGATGCCGATACGCTGTATTATTGGCAATTCACCGACGTCACCAAAGAAGCCGGGATCCTCTATGATGAGTTGCATTCCGACCCCCTCTGGTTCGACGCGGACAACGACGGAAACCTCGATCTCTTTATCACCAGTGTTTATGAGAACGACAGGTCATATCTCTATCGAAACAACGGGGACGGAACATTCACGGACATCACTTGGCTTTCCGGTTGCCGGATCTACAATGGCTGGGGAAATGCGACGGCTGATCTGAACCGCGATGGCAAGGCAGACTTGGTCATCGGTAGCGGAAATGGCAAGGCAGACTTGGTCATCGGTAGCGGAAACGGAACTAAGGTCTTGATCAACCGAACGCAGAATAAGAACCGATCCCTGACCATCAAACCCATTTGGGGAAAAGGCAAGATCAAGCTCCTGAGCAAACCAGCTGACTTTGGTAAGCACCCCAACAGCCCTGCCTTTGGCGCGAGAGTGATAGTCACGCTCAAAGACTCGCAGGGAAAGACCCGCAAACTTGTCCGAGAACTCTCCGGCGCAAAGGGAACAACATCCCAGAATGCTCAGGAACTCCATTTCGGTATAGGAACGGGCAAAGTAAAAAGCATCAAATTGGTAAACTATGCGAAAGATAAGAACTAATATCCTCAACCCGCTCAGCTCCGATAGTACGGAGTTTCTAAGAGATCATCTCATCAGCATTGAAGGCTCTGAGATCATCGATATCAACCCCTTCGATCCGCGACTGCATCAGGACTACGAAGACAGGATGGAAGAGATCCTCTGCCCCGGCTTTATCGATACTCATGTTCACCTCAGCCAATACAGGATCAGGGGAGCCTATAAGCCGGCGTTGTTGCCTTGGCTCCAAGAGCTTGTCTTCCCGGAAGAGATGCAGAGCCGGAGTGAAGATGTTGCCGCAGCCATAGCAACTGAATTCTATACTGCTTTGTTCAACCGGGGAACTACCTGCTCCGTGATCTACACCGCACCCTATCCCAGGGCGTGTGAACTTGCCTTTGAGCTTGCGGAGAAACTGGGTGTTCGCGCCTTTATCGGGATGACGATGATGGATCAGAATGCGCCCGAGGGGATGCTCTCGACCACCGATGAGAGCCTGGCGAATAGCGTATCACTATTTGAGAAGTGGGATAAGAAGTCTGAACTCCTCAGATATATCTTTACCCCCAGATTTGCGCCTACCTGTTCACCGGAACTGATGACCATGACCGCTGAGTATGCCCGGACGCACGAGGCTTGGATCCAAACTCATCTTTCCGAAAATACCGACGAGATCGCCTGGGTCAAAGAGCTCTTCAACGTCAGCAGCTATACCGAAGCCTATGCCAAGGTCGGACTTTTGACTCACCGAACCATCCTCGCCCATGCGATCCACCTCAGTGACGCAGAGCTTGATCTCATCAAGACCCATGGTTCTTTCATCTCTCATTGTCCGGATTCAAACTTCTATCTCAAGAGTGGTGAGTTCCCCTATCGACGGATCATGGAGAAGGGAATCCCCTTTGCCTATGGCTCCGACGTAGGAGCGGGAACGACCCTTTCGATGCCGTATCATGCGAAGCTCGCCAATTTCCGTCAATCAACCGATCCCATTTTGCCTGAGGAAGCATTCTTCCGGATTACTCTTGGTGGGGCTCAGGTATTGGCTCTGGACGACCAGATCGGGAGTATCAGCCCCGGAAAACTTGCAGACCTCGTATTCCTCCGTCCGCCTGATGCGACCCCTGTTAATGACGATATTCTCTCCAAGCTCGTATTCTTCGGACATGAGTTTGAGGTTCGTGAGACGATAGTCAACGGCTCCACTCGCTATTCAGGAGGACAGTGATAGCGTAGATTTTCCGCTTCTTTTGCCTAATTATTGGATTCTGCGGTTATTTTGGAAGGTTTCTTGCACTATTGGTCTATATTATTCGTAACTTGCGTTTATATAATCTTATACAATAAAAAAGGAGATCCATGTGAAACAGATAACCCTTGTAATAGTCTCCATTCTGATGGTGGCTACGCTATCTGCAAATTTACTTTGGGATAATGCGATTCCGATCCGCCAGGGAGTTAATATCGAATGGTTCAGAACCGGTATTGATAGCCCGGATGGCGGTGCCGTGTACGTATGGAGTGATACAAAGCTTGGGGAGCGAGACCTCTTTGCCCAGAAGGTCGATGCCGCCGGTAATATGGTATGGGGTTCTCCCCTGCTCGTCGATGGCAAGCCCGACCGTCAAGAGGACCCCGTGATCACACGAACCTCTGATAACAACTATATCATCGCCTGGATAGACTTCTCTGATGATCTCGATGGCAATGTCTATGCTCAGAAGGTCAGCAACGCCGGACAGCTCATGTGGCAGACCGGTGGTGTTCCCGTCTGCACCTACTTTGGCGTTCAGATCGGTCTGAACATCGAGCCTGATAATGCCGGTGGTGCCTTCATCATTTGGGGAGACAGTCGTAATCCTTCCAAAGACCTTTATGGACAGCGCCTTTCCTCGACAGGTGCCCCTCTTTGGGCAGTAAACGGGATCGCTATTGCCAACGGCACAGGAGACGAGATCCAAAACACCATGTTCTCCGATGGTTCCGATGGTCTTATGGTCGCCTACACGCATACTTACGTGGGTAATGATGACGTCTTTGCCAAGCGTTTCCTCGGTAATGGTACGATGGCTTGGGCACAGCCCCTGACCGTCGCTGCCGGACCCGGCAACCAGTCCAGCGTGCGTATGGCACCCATGGCAAACAATGAATTTGCCCTCGTCTGGAAGGATCAGCCTACTGTCGATGACAATATCTATGCCCAAAAGATCAATCTTTCCGGGCAGACCCTCTGGCCTACCTCCGTCGCAGTGATCAACGATTCTCAGACCTCTGCGGCTCCACAGCTTAATCCTCGAGTGGTCACGACTTCCGATAACAACCTTATCATTGTCTGGGAGGACTTCCGCCTTGATAACCTCAATGCCGACCTCCTGGCGCAAAAGCTTTCCCCTGCCGGCGCTCTCCAATGGGATGCCAATGGTGTAGTCATCTCCAACGCTGATTTCTCTCAGTTTGGCGTTCGTCTGGACGCGGACAACAGTGGTGGCGCTTATATGGTTTGGGATGATACCCGTAATGGTAATGCCCCAAATTACGACATCTATGCTCAGCACATCTCCGCGACCGGTTCTGTGCTCTGGGAAGCCGGTGGAAAGCCCATCTGCACCGCTCCGCACGAGCAGTCCGGTTCACTGATAAAATTCTCCGGGAACAACGTATTCATCAATTGGATGGACGTTCGTAACGGCAGTGTCGGTCTTTACTACCAAGTCTTGAGCGCTGCGGGAGCCCCTCTGCTGGAAGAAAACGGTCATCTGATATTCTGGGGTCTCTCCGGAGACACTCCTTTGCAAAACTACCTGCTTCTCCCCCGCAGCAACGACGTCGTAGCTATCTGGCAAGACACACGTTTTGCCAATATTGGCTATCAGATCTACTTCCAGATCATCAATCCTGACGGGACTGTCGAGCTGGAGACGAACGGTCGCCCTGTGACGACCTCAGTCGGTGCCGAACAGCTTACACCCGCTGCCGTAGTCACTCCCGATGGTTATATTGCCGTCGTCTGGGAAGACAAGCGTAATCCCAACCCCAAAGTCTATGCCCAGCTCCTTTCTCCCACCGGGGAACGCCTCTGGGGTGAGACGGGTATGGAGATCACCGATGCCGATCCTCTGCGTCAGCAAGCTCCCAAGATCACCTATGTGGACGGCGCTTTCTATATCGGATGGTCTGGAACAGTCCAGGTTGGCACGAATTACATCTATATGACCTACGGTCAAAAGATCCAAAACAATCAGAAGATGTGGGGACCGAACGGCATCCTCATCTCTGATATCGGCACTGTCCAAGGTCTCTCCGAGTGCATCCTCGCTGATATGCAAGGTATGTATTGGGTTTGGGAACGCTCAAATTCAGTTGGCGATCCCAAGATCATCTACGTCAAACGCATGAATCCCGATGGAACCGCTGTGACCGGCTGGCCTGCCGAAGGTCTCCGCACATCGATGTACTCCGGATTTGATGCCATGAACCTCCAGCCCAAAGCCAAACTTGGAACTCAAGGTCTCTTCGTCATGTGGCGTGATATACGCGAAGACTTCGTCCTCAATTATTGGGGACAGCTCATCTCACCCGAAGGAACCAGACTTTGGAATCAAAACGGGGTCAACCTTGCAGACAATGGTCTTGAGCAAGATATACCCAGTATTTCCACCGATAATAACGGCGTCACCTTCGCATGGTCTGAGAATATCAACGGTATGCACGACGTGAAGATCAGCAAATACAGCTATGCCGGAAACCCGCTTTGGGGTCCGCTTGGTTCCTTCCTTGTCCAACAAGACTCCACGCAGATCAGTCCTTCCCTCGCAAGATTTGCGACCAACGGCATCGTCGCCGCCTGGACTGATTACTACCACGGCGAAAGCGATATCTATTACAAGTATGTGAATACCGACGGCTCCTTCGTGGGTTCTGTGGGTGGTGATGTCCTCTGTGACGAACTCAAGTTCCAATACGATCCTCAGCTTGTCACTGTCGGAGATATTGCCTATGCCATGTGGGCAGACGGACGCTCCAGCGGTAAGACCGAGATCCTCGGTCTCTATATGCAGAAACTCTCAAATCAGTGCGTAGGTATCGATGACCCCGTCGTTCCGGCGAACGTAATGTTTGACCTGGAACAGAACTATCCGAACCCCTTCAACCCCACGACAACCATCAAGCTGAATAACAAGAACTCAGCGTCAGACTACGAGATCGCGATATACAACATTCGTGGTCAAAAGGTCAAGACCCTTTACAACGGAAAGCTTGCCAAAGGCGATCACAGCTTCGTCTGGAACGGAACTGATGAAGCCGGCAATTCCGTCTCATCCGGTATCTACTACTACAAAATGAGCGACTCGACCACTTCCGTCTCCAAGAAGATGGTCCTCGTCAAATAACCTATAGAGATACTCACGATCAAATACTAAGCTCCGCTTCGGCGGAGCTTTTTTTATTTACGCATCCTCTTTGGGCTGCCATATCTATTAGCCTCTCGATCTGCTCAGATCCCCTTCTGCTGCAGCTTGAGAGTGCATCGCAAACATAGAACATACCGATCTCCGGAAGGGTCATTACAAACTGACAACCCTGATTGCACGAAGTGACACATGGACATTATCACACATAGCTATGTAGAGTAGTAAAATAGCTCTGCAAAGATAGTCTCTTTGTCCACCTAATTCAATCTACATAATGAAGAAATTCTGTCACTATAACTGCAATTTGTCCACTCGATTACATCTTGGCAGCATTTGCAGATATCTTGTCATTAATTGCATAGATAAAGACAAAAACATCTTTCGAATAGTGGTTTTCATTTGCACACGTTTGCACACAGTTAAGAAACATTGCAGAGTACTTGTCACAATTTGCAATATGGGTTGTCACTTTATACTCACATTGGTAAGGGAAGCTACCGTTTCGACTGTAAACGGTCGGTTGTATTGATTAGTGAAGTTGAGGATCAGTTCTTTCTCAGTCATAGTATCCTCACTTTGGCAAGTCGGTTTGGTTGACTTGGCTGAGATGCTGTTTTATGCCCATCTCTTCCACTGAGTGGATTAGCTTCATAACTTTTCTCAGATTACCGCAGGAGTGGAAGTGAACATAATCAATCACTTCCGGAGCGAAGGGTATTTCAAGTATCTCCTTGCAGAGTTGAGCTATATCATAAAGCACGATGAACACAAGGGCACCGTGCAGATCAATGATGATAAGCACTTCGAAGGCATTACACCAGATCTGTGGAACTACCACATCGGAGGCTATCAGGTGCTGCAAAAGTACCTAAAAGACCGAAAGGGCAAGAGCCTTGCCAATCCCATCCATTATTGCCGGATGGTTACAGCTTTAGCACTAACAATCGACATTCAGGCTCGGATAGATCAAATCATTGGAAGTGTTATCCAATAGAAAAGCCCGGGTTGCCCCGGGCTTATATACATGATTACTTGATCCTATTTTAATAGCATCGCCTTTCTAATATTTGTTTTTCCTGCTGCTTCAAGCCGAATGAAGTAGACTCCGGATGCTACACTACGATTGCCATCATCACGACCATCCCAAACAACTCGATGTTGTCCTCTCTCAATATCTCCATCAATCAAGGTTTTTACTTTCTGACCTCTGATATTGAAGATACTCAGTTTGACACGTCCAGGTTGAGGTATGCTATACTCTATAGTTGTTGAGGGATTGAAAGGATTTGGATAATTGTTATAGAGTGTTGGTTTCAAAGGTACCACATACTCTTGAGTAGCATTTGGATTTCGAAGGTTTTCTAACATCCTTCTAACATTCATTATCTGATCTTTTGTTGTTGGTGGCATTAGAAATGCGTATTTTGTTCTTAGATTACCTCCGCTTTCCAACCATGTGAATCCCATATCAATCAATGCGAAACACGAGTCTGCTATTGCAGGACTTGAATCTAAGATATCAGAATAGTGATTAAGTGCATCCTGATAACTTCCGGCTAATCTGCTACAGAGTGCCTTAGTATTAAGAAGTTCTTTACTAAAGGCATCGGTATCAGGATAAGAGGTGATTTTATCGTCAAGCCACCCAATATAACTGGGCACTTGATTGATTCTAGAGTGACAAACAGTATTGCCTTTTAGGGCTAGAAAGTCATCAGAATTAGTCAAAGAATCGTTAAGCACTTGATAGTAGTACTGGATTGCCATATCCCACTCGTGGTTCATTCTTGCATTTTCGGCCAGGAAGAGTGGTTCATCTGAATAGTGCTTTCCTGCATTGCCATTGGGAATTGTTAGCCAATTACCATATTCTATATCGTTGTAATCACTAAATGTGTTCCTAATTGAGTTTTCATCGGAAAAACCCCACCAATTCTCCTGGGCTTTTATGCCGTTCGCATTATCTGTTTTAATATTGTAGATCTCGTTTTCGAAGAAATTGTTAAGCCCTTCGTCTAAATATGGCAATGATTGAAGGGCATACAAACCGTAGTCATTGGCAGTGACAATATTCTCCCCAGTATCATTCCATGCAAGGTAAGGAACAGCTCCATGATATGAAGCTATGCCGAGAGGAGAAGCAAGAATTCTATCATGACCGAAATCGACTAAAGCATTATATGCAACAACTGAAACTTCATTATTTTGAATTGTGCTATTGGTTAGGTTGAAATACCCATTTTCATACATTTCCAAGCCAATCTCTGCATTAGAGAGATAGGTGTCTTTGAGAACGAGAGAGGAATTATTACCTGAAGAAACACCTAACCAATGATCAAGAACATTTGTTGGGCATAAACCTTTTACTACAATGGGGTGTAATTCCTCCCCATGAAAATCAAGCGAACCCCTATTTTTTATTATAGTATTATTTCTAATACGAAGTTCAACTCCTGAGTTTACTTTAACTTCTACTCCAGAATCAATATCTGTATCTTGGTTTAAGATTGCATCCTGCCAAATGGTTGTATCAACAGATATAAGGCTAGGAATATGGGTTAAGTACTGAGCACTATTACGTTCATTGTTTTGAAACTGTGTCCATTCCTCAGATTCATCGATGATGTTATTCCTCAAAGGTATCCTGTAAAGAGCAACCCCCAGAGAGTCTTCATGCCCAACCAACACGTACAAATCTCTAACCCCATTGCTAACTGCAGTTCCAATAGCAAGAGACTTGATATTAGCGAAAAAATTCATAGAAAAACTCTGGATTGGGTTTTCGTTTGTTTGATATGCTGAAAGTTGGTTACTCTTAGAGACTATTACATCCTGTGTACCGTTGGCACCGATATCAGCTATCAAAGCCGGTCTACGGTTTAGATGATAGTATCCTCCATTTACCGGGCAATAATCGTTAGTCAGATGTTTAATCCTGTAACCCGTTTCGATATCAATAACTTCCTCTGAAGCAGTTGTTAATAGTTCCAATCCAAAATTGTCGGGGTAGAAATCACCTGCAATGATCTTGCCAGGATCGATATCTGTTGGTGCAGTTTGATTGGCGGGTGTTCTGCTATCGTCTACATGATACCATACTGTGTCAGCATCTGCGTCTGAATTGGAAAAGTCAAAACAGTATGTAGCATAGCTAGTATATCTAGGAATTCCAGGTTCAAATTGCATGGCAACCCCAAAGAAAAGCCGATTGTGATAGACTGGATCTTCGGGAGCAGTATATTGAGGTTTCATTAAGAGGAGATTTGTGGATCTTATCTTAATGATTGAATTGATTCCAGGATCAATCTCCCAGCTCGAACCACCATCAATCTGGAATCCTCCCTTTGCTGCACCAGAAATCCTGCGTTTTTCAATGCCCACCCAGTTTCCGATGTTCGTTTTTATGGCCATAAACTCTCGGTCCAAATTGTGGTCAACATTTCCTACTGCGAGTTCTGATAGAAACTGCTCTCCAGCATTCAATTGAAAAACTCGGTCATCGAAATCCGTGCCAGGGTATTCATATTGAAGTCGCATGACATAGAACCCTCGATTACTATCATGATCGTTGCCATTGGCTATGATATCCATTTGACCGTTTACAGTCAGATCTTCTACAACAACCGATTTCATCCTTCCAGAAATATTAAATGTATGAGGAAAGTAGTTAACGTTCATTAATGCTGAATCAAAAGCATATACAGTCACATTGTTTGTTATAAATACAACTTCCTTATCACCTCCATATACAAGATCACCAAAGGCTGGCTTTGCCTCAACTGAGTCATCAACTACAGTCATATATAGCTGAGAATTTCTGTACAAACAAGCAAATTATTGAAAACCCCCAATACTCGGTCTCTTCAGACCGAAGGCTAATTCGTCAACTCCATCATTATCCATATCAAAAACAGCAAGTTCCGACGTGACTCGATCTGTTTCTGAGGCAAACATTGAATTAAGATTGGGATAGCATGGCAATTCAAAATATACTGTTTCTTCAATGTTTTCGTAACTAAGTTGTAAAGCAAACTTGATGTTTCTTGGATATGGAGATGAGTCGGATATTACGAAACCTGTACTTACCCCCGTATCAAGATGATCCATGTTATCCCAAGTGCCTTCATTCCAGTCTATTGTGATATAGGGATCGTCAGTTGTAAGTATACCAACCACATCTTCAGAGCCATCCAACCACCAGTTTTTAAGTGTTATGTTAAGGTCGACCTCATTCTCACCGGTTGTAAGGATTCCGTCATTGCCATCCGCAACAGAGACGGCGTTAAGCCTATATGTTGGATGATGCTCTTCAGTTAGAGCTCGGTAAACGTTTAAACGACCTGTACCCAAGGATGTCATATATATTGGATTGGAATTCATCTGGGTTATGTCATCTGCCGTACCCTGTAGTCTTTGGATTATTTGATCTCTGGTTATACCCGGGAATCGATCTTTCAGTAGGGCTACTGCACCGCTAACCATCGGTGCAGCCATTGATGTTCCAGTAGCATACTCATAACTACAGTCCCAAGGAATGGGTGCGTAGAGCGGGTTATGGTATATGAACCCGTCGTCTTGGGGAGTAGTCGAGATAATCCCGGTAGTCTCTCCGACATTTCCAATTCCACCCGGAGCGCAGATACCAACAGATCCAAAGTTGGAGTAGGTAGCCTTTGCATCGGTAGGTCCGGTTGCGCCAACAGAGATAACTCCGGGAATACTGGCTGGAAAGAAATGTGAATATGCACCATCATTTCCGGCTGCGGCTACAAAAACTACCGATGGATTCAGTCCCATAATAAACTGAATCAAGTTTCTCAGGGTATGACTGACATCTTCATCCATGCCCCAACTCATGTTTAACACTTCTGCACCATTGGCTATCGCCCATCGGATACCCATTACTGCCGTTAGTGTAGATGGCATGGACTGGCTGATTTTAACTGGCATTATAGTACAGCCGGGAGTGACTGACCCCCAGCCTCCAGCCACACCTGCCACGCCGATTGAATTGTTGGTAGATGCTCCAATTATTCCTGCAACGTGTGTTCCATGTCCCATAACGTCTTGAGGAATGTTTATATTTTCTCCGGGAAAGTTTAGCTCTCCCAAAGCATTGTAGCCTTGTACACCATTACCATTGTCCCAAAGGTTGTCATCTAAATCGGGATGAATGCCATACGGAGTTACACCTAGATCTATACCTGTATCCAGCACAGCTACCTTCACGCTGTCTCCATAGGCTAATTGGCTTGCCCACACCTGATTCATGCCGATCTTCTCTAAGCCCCATGATGTGGAAGCGTAAGTATCATTGGTGTTTATCCCCAATAGCTCCATTTCATGGTTTGGCTCTGCGTACTCAATGTAAGATTCTTTCTCCAGATCATCAATCAGGTCTTCGATGTCGAAGGACTTATCAAATTCTGCGACGTAGTAATATCCTTCAAATTCGCCGGATGAAATCGTATATAGAGTGTCTATGGTGGAAATCAGATATTCATCGGCTATGTCGTTAAACCATATTTGATCGGTTACCACTATTCCTGAGTTGTATCCTGTTACCGTGATCAGAACATCACTTTGAAACAAGATGTTACCTTCCACAAAACTAGCCACCAAGCTACTGACAAATAGTATCAGCGCCATCAGAGCTAATAGTCTTTTCATGTTTTCCTCCTATATTTTGGTTATTATTTGAGAATTGTTATTCTCCTAATCTCTTTCTTGAGTCCAGATTCAACTTTTAAAAAATAGATTCCTGATGGACAGTCCGGAAGTTGAAGATGCGCTGGATCGGAATTGAAGCTCAGCTCATCGTAAACATGGACAATCCTACCCTTAAGGTCATACAAGTAAATCATGGCTGTGCTACGATGCATTCCTTGTAGTTCGATGTTAAGAACTCCACGCACAGGTAAGGGATACAATCGTTTAATCAAGCTTGATACAGGTGGAGATACGTCATCGGAGTTGGCAACATCTCGTTGATATGTAAGGATAAATCTCGGGACTCCCCAATCACCCCTGCCATACTCCACTAAATCGGCTTGGTAGCCAAACACATCAAATCCCGGAGTAAAATGTAGCCTGTATTGAGAATATGCTCTTGACTGTTGGATATCGTCAAGATAGTAGTCTGTAACGTCAGTCCCGATCCAGCCAATATATGCACTATCCTGTACAACTGCGATATCTGGAGTAAGTGCGGTTTGCCCAAAAACAGCAGGCAAGATTGAGTCGAATTGTAAGTGGTCTATCACAACTTGATATGGCGTTGAATAATAATGAGGCCATACATATTCGCTGCTATTGTCCCAATACCATATACAATATAGACTGATCTCAGCCCTTTGCACATGATACCCCAAGGGGACAGATACTGTCGGAAATGAGGCTACAGCCCTAGCTTCAACAATACCTGGATCTCCAAATCCATTTCTACCATATCTAATTTCCAGAGAATTGTAATTTGGAAAAAACATGTAGGTATCTGTTTGCATATTGTGAAATATCGAATTTGTAAGAGATAACTCAGCGTACAAAGTATCTACGAGGACTATACCCTCACTTTGAATTGCATTAACAATTCCCATTATGCTTAAAAATAAAACCATCAGAGCAATTTTAGCTTTCATAAAAAACCTCTTCGCAAATGCGAGCGTTTCACGGTAACACCATTTACATAATCTTGTGAAAGCACCTTCCAAATCTGATAAAGATCAATGTGCAACCACAATCTCCTAACCTTGTTTAATTATTTTTGATGACTTCATTTATGTCAAGAACAATTTCTGTCTCATCCTTACACATCCTGATTTGTCAGCATACAGGGTGGTGCTTTCCTGGCACCGGATCAGTGATCACATCTGGAACAAGGAGATAGCATGACCGAAGCGTTGATGAACCGAATCAAAGCTCAGTTAGTCAGACATGA